>NZ_VFNV01000001.1:0-1243131 GCF_006715765.1 Rarobacter incanus | reverse complement strand
CCGGCGCCCACATTGGTTGTCTCGCTGTCATATACCCATTCAATCACGCGCCTGTGACAGCGCAGGCGGGCCGCTAAGAGGGGTGCGGCGCGCCCAGCAGGGGGCCTTTCTTGAAGGCATCGATCACGCGTCCCAGCGGCCCGCGGGTTCTGCTCGCCCGCTCACGTCTCGCTCTCGAAGCCAGGGGCAACCGCCGGACCCAGGGGTCACTCTGAACTTCGGTCGGGTAGGTGAGATGCGTGGCCGATGGCCTGGTTCAGCAGGTCGTTCACGTGCTCATCGAAGAGCCGATAGCAGACGTTCCGTCCGTGTCGGACCCCGACCACGAGATTGAGGTGGCGCAGCAGGCGCAGGTGATTCGACACGGCAGCCTGCGCCGAGCCCAACCGCTCGCACAACTCACTGACCGTCGCGGGCCCTTCGAGTAGGCAGCTTAGAATCCGCAACCGCAGCGGCGAGGCCAAGGCGCGCATGACCTCGGCTAGATAC
Source organism: Rarobacter incanus (assembly GCF_006715765.1). NCBI lineage: Bacteria > Bacillati > Actinomycetota > Actinomycetes > Micrococcales > Rarobacteraceae > Rarobacter > Rarobacter incanus. The sequence continues at coordinate 1,242,642 of NZ_VFNV01000001.1, read as the reverse complement.
TGCGCGTCCTCCTCGCCGAGAGCGGATCTGCTCGCGGCAGGCAGATTTTGCTTCATGAGAATCATTCTATAACAAGGCCCCCGCAACAAGATATGCACATATCAGAATGTCGTGATGTATAGTCGTGATTATGGATACTTCTTCAGCAAGCAAGCCGGATCGCCACGAGCACGGAGCTTCCAACATCGAGTTGTGGTTCGCGATCGCCGCGGGAGTCGCATACGCGGCCGGGATGGTCTGTGAGTACGTCATGCACGTGCCCGCGCAGTGGGTGTCGCTGGCGTTCTTCCTCGCAACGTACTTTTTCGGGGGATTCTTCACCTTCAAGGAGGCGATCGCCTCGACCCTGCGGGGCAAGTTCGAGGTCGATTTCCTGATGCTGGTCGCCGCCATCGGCGCCGGCGCGATCGGGAAGTGGGGCGAGGGAGCGGTATTGCTGTTCCTATTCTCCTTGGGGCACGCATTGGAGGCTTACGCCATGGGCCGGGCGAGCCGGTCGATTGAATCGCTCGCGCAACTTGCGCCGCGCACGGCGCTGGTGCGCCGGGGCGACGCAGAAACCGTCGAGGTGCCGGTCGATGACCTGCGCGTCGGCGACGTCGTGATTGTGCGCCCGAACTCAAGGATTTCCGCCGATGGATTCGTGATTTCGGGAAGATCCGCGGTCGATCAATCCGCCGTGACGGGCGAATCCATTCCGGTGGAGAAGGCGCCGGTGGCTGACCCGGAGTTGGCCACGCGAAGCGCCGACGCCGTCCCCGCTGCGAATAAGGTGTTCGCGGGCACCGTCAATGGCAGCGGCGCGCTGGAAATCCGGGTAAGTGCGACGGCCGCCGACTCGACCCTCAGCAGGGTGGTCGAACTGGTGACCAGCACCGATCAGGCTGCTTCACCCACCCAGTTGTTCATCGACAGGTTTCAGCGCTGGTACGTACCCGCGGTCATCCTCGGCGTGTTGGTCACGCTGTTCGTCTCGTGGCTGGGCTGCGGCAACGATTTCGCGGACGCGTTCTATTTGGCGATGACCGTGCTGGTCGCCGCTAGCCCGTGCGCCCTAGCCATCGCCACCCCGGCCGCGGTGCTGGCAGGCATTGCCCGGGCGGCACGCGCTGGTGTGCTCGTCAAGGGTGGCGCGCCGCTCGAAACTCTCGGCCGCGTCAAAGCCATCGCCTTCGACAAGACCGGGACCCTCACGTGGGGCACGCCCAGTGTGACGACGGTGAAGCCGGCTTCCGGGCCTGCGGGCGAAGCGCTTGTCCCGGTGCTTGTTGCTGTCGAGTCCCTGAGCGACCACCCGCTGGCGGCGGCGATTGTCCGCGATCTTGGCAGCCGGATTCCCCCGGGCCGGGAAGTGACGGCCGCCGACCTGCACGCCGTGACGGGACGAGGCCTAACCGCTACCGTCGACGGCCGACCCGTGCAAGTCGGCAACCTGCGCATGTTCAGCGAACAAGGGTTGGGGCTACCGGCCGAACTCCAAGACAGCTACCGGCAGACCCAAGACGATGGTCAGACCAGCATGATCGTACGTTTCGACGGCGAGTTCCTAGGCCTGGTGGGGGTGATGGACCGGGCGCGGCTTGAGTCGATCCAGGTCATGGAGGCGCTGCGCGAGGCCGGCGTCGGGCAGATGATTATGATCTCCGGCGACAACCGGCCTGTCGTCGAAGCCGTGGCGCGCGAGGTTGGCGTCGACGCTGCTTTCGGCGACCTTCTGCCCGAAGACAAGGTCACCCAGATCGGAATGCTGCGTGAACGGTACCGGCCAATCGCGATGGTCGGGGACGGGGTGAATGATGCCCCCGCGATGGCCAAAGCAGACGTGGCCATCGCCATGGGTGCCGCCGGCTCGACGGTAGCGCTCGAAACCTGCGACATTGCGCTGATGAGCGACGACCTGGGCCGCGTCCCGTTCAGTGTCAGGCTCAGCCGGGCCACGAGCCGGATCATCGCGCAGAACCTCGCAGCCAGCATGCTGGTTGTCGCATTCCTGATCGTCATGACCTTCAGTGGGCTCAACATCGGCCTGGTCGTGCTGATTCACGAAGGCTCCACCCTGCTGGTCGTGGCCAATGCGCTGCGCCTGCTGAGCTTTCAACCGGGCAAGGAACACCTGGGCATCGATCACGAAGAAAACCCACTGCATGGGCAACCGCTTGGAGAGCACAAGGCCGCCCTGTGAACTGGCGCCAACCGCGCGAGCATTGGGCGCGCGAGCGGGTCTGCTGCGCGGTTCGGCGACCGCTGGGTCGGATTCTTTGGCGCACGGCTTAGTAGCGGGCACACCCGCGAGAAGTTATCCACATGGCCGTGCGGGTACATCGAAGTGGGCCAGGCTCCTGGAATATCTCATCTATCGGGTCGCGAAGAGGCCCGGTGAACGTGCACATTGACGCTACGAAGAAGGGATTCAGGACATGCTTCAGACAATTTCGCCGGGGGCTCACGGGGACCGGCCGGATCGGGCCAGCGATGCGACTCGCACCTCGACCGCTACGTTTGTTCATCACGAAAGTGCGATTCACGACACCGTGCCGGTAGGCATCTCGGCGCGGTGCCGCGCGCACGTGGCCAAGGTCGGCAATCAGATGCGTCGATGCGGCGACGCGGGGCTTGCCACGGCCGAATACGCCATTGCGACGATTGCGGCCGCAGGGTTCGCGGGGTTGTTGATCGTGGTCCTCAAATCGGATTCGGTCCGGGGTTTGCTCGAGGGGATTATCAAGTCGGCCTTGAGCGTGTGAGCATGCGTTTGGTTGGCAACGCTGGTGGAGCGCCGGTGCAGGTGGGTGCCGCCGTGGCGGGGCAGCGAGGTAGCGCCACGGTAGAGGTTGCCGTGGCGCTACCCGTTGTCGTCGTGGTGTTGACGCTCATGATTGCGGTGGTGCAGGTCGGGGTACAGCGGGTGGGCATTGAGCGGGCAGCGGCGGTTGCAGCGCGGCAGGCGGCATTGGGGGACAAAGACGGTGCGGCGCAGTTAGTGGCGAGAATTGCGGGGGACGAGGCCCGCGCCTCGATTTCCGAATCCAACGGGTGGGTGAGCGTCGAGGTGTCCAGGTCTGTCCCGGGGCCTTGGCGGGGTCTTGCGATGTCAGCAAGGCAGAGCGCGCCGACGGAGGCGCACTTGGTGGGGGTTTCCCTGTGACGTTTTCGGAAGGCCAGGTGATGACGCAATGACTTCGGTGATGGCCGCGATTGTCGCAATTGGTGTGGCGCTGGGCTCGGTGCTCGCGATGGTGATTGGGAATCATATTGAACGGGTGCGGGTGCAGGGGGTCGCAGATATCGCCGCGGTGGCAGCGGCGACCGCAGCGCAAAGCGACAGATTTCCCCCGTGCCAAGTGGCAACCGAGGTCGTCGAGCGCGCCAAGGGGGTGGTGGGAAGCTGCGACGTTGATGCCGCGGGAGTGGCTTCCGTGATCGTGCGTCTTGACCCGGGTGGGCCCGCCGGATCGGCGCGGGCAGGGCCCCAGGAAGCAGCGGGGGAGGTTAGAGCGCGGCCGTGATCGCGTCGTAGAGACTCTTGGCGACGATTGCGCCCTCGCGCCGGATTGCGTTCGGGTCGACGCGAATGATGCGGTCCAGGCGCACCTCGGATGGGCGGCCCGCCTTGTCCCACGGACCTGTCCCGATGTCCATCCAGCGCCTGCCGTACCTCGCTTCACGCTCCAGGTCGCGCGTGTGATCCTTGCTTGTGAGCATCAGGGCCAGCATCCACTCGCCATCGGTCCCGATAACTAGCACCGGGCGGTCCTTGCCCTGGGAATAATCCTCCTCGAACGGCACCCATGTCCACACGATTTCTCCGGGATCGGCGTCCCCATCGAGGTTGGGCGCATACTGAGCCGTGATGCTTCCGGTGTAGTCGCCCGGATAGTCCGCCGTCGCTGCGGGCTTTGGCCGGGACTGCGGTCGCGGGGTCGACGTCCTCGCCTGGTCCCCGTTCGTAGCCGCACCAGTTTGTGCAGAAGCGGCGGAACCGGTGCTCCCACCCGCGGAGCCGGCGAGCTTGCCCGTGGTAGGGGTGGAGGTTCCTGCGGTGCGGGCGGGCTTGCCTGTCCGAGCTTGGCGGTTCCTGCGGGCGGAGGACTCCTTGAGGAGTGCCTGGATAATCCGTGCGAAGGTTCTCATAGGACATTATTCTCCGCTAGCGGCGCGTGAGAGAGCACCGCGCGCAAGAAGCGAACGGCGCTCGCCTTATCGAGCGGGTGATTCCCGTTGCCACACTTGGGGGACTGCACGCACGCCGGGCACCCCGCGCGGCACGGGCACGAATCGATCACGGCTAGGGTGCGTTCCAGCCATGTTTGTGCCACCCGGTAGCCTCGCTCAGCGAATCCGGCGCCGCCGGGCGCACCGTCATGCACAAAGACTGTCGCCCGGTCGGTTTGCTCGTGCCACGCAGTCGACAGCCCACCAATATCCGAGCGGTCGCAGGTGGCGAACAGGGGCAGCAGGCCGATCGCGGCGTGCTCGGCCGCGTGCAAGGCGCCGGGGATTTCCGCCCGCGCCAGGCCGACCTGCTCCAAGACGTCGCCCGACACCGACCACCACACGGCGCAGGTCTCCAGACGGCGCACGGGCAAGGTCAGCCCAAATCGCCCCAACGATACGTTGTCGGCATTGTTCTTGCGTTCGAACTCGACAACCTGAGAACTTACGGCAACATCTCCAAAGCCCCACCGCACGGCGCCATTGCCCCAGGCCGTCTGCATCCGGGCGGCAATGATCTCCGTGCTGGTGACGGACCTCGACCACGTGTGGAAATGAACGTCCGCACGCGAAACAACGGCAAGAAGGTCCTGTGGGTCATATGCGGTGACTTCAAATGTCGCGCCTTGATGGGTGTAGATCGCTCCCGCGTGTAGCGCAGAATCCGCCCCCGTCGCATCCTGGGTGCCAATGACCACCCCGGATTCGCCGTCCAGAATCGTGACCGTTCCCGCGCCCGAACCGCGCAGGTCAGTCAGCGCAGACGCTGATTCGTGCCGTCCCCAAAACCAGCGGGAGCCGCGTTGGCGTAGGAATCCGGCGTCTGCCAGCTCCCGGGCAAGGTCCGCGGCGCCCTCGCCCAGGTACGCCAGGCCCGCGTCGTCCAACGGCAACTCGGCCGCCGCCGCGCACACGTGCGGCGCCAACACATACTTGTTGGCGGGATCGATGATGCTTGCCTCCACGCTCGCGTCGAACAGCGCGGGCGGATGGTCGACGAGGTACATGTCCAACGGGTCCTGGCGGGCAATAAGAATGACCAACCCCGAACTCCCCGCCCGCCCCGCGCGCCCGCCCTGCTGCCACACAGACGCCCGCGAACCCGGCCATCCGGCGATCACGACCGCGTCGAGGCCCGCAATGTCGATCCCCAACTCCAGCGCATTGGTCGTGGCGAGCGCCCGCAGGCTTCCCCGGGAAATCGACTTTTCTAAGGCCCTCCGTTCCTCGGGAAGATACCCGCCTCGGTAGGCGGCCACGCGCGCCGAACCAACCTGGTCGCGTGCCACGGCCGCAACGGTTTCAGCGCCGCGCCGCGACCGCGTGAACGTCAACAAGCGCGCACCGGCATGCGCCAGCTGACCGGTGATGATTCCAGCCTCGGTCACCACGGAGCGGCGCGCGTCGGTGGCCTCGGGAGACAGCGCGCCAGCAAGGTCCGAATCGTCCACGTCATCGTCCAGCAGCGCCGCGGAATCGAAGGCATCGGCACGCACATCCTCCAAGCGCGGCGGTTGCCACAGGACAAACAGTCGCTCGCCGACGGGGGCCTCGTCCCTATCAATTACCGCGATCGGTGCATCGCGCATTCCCACAAGCGATTGCATGAACTGCGAAGGGTCGGCGATTGTTGCGCTCGCAACGACGACGGTCAGCGGCGGCGAACCGGGGCGCGCATAGTGGGCGCGAAGGCGCATGAGTCTGCGCAGAATCAGTGCCAAGTGCGCCCCGAGCAAACCGCGGTAGTAGTGGGCCTCGTCGATCACGACGTACTGCAAGGAGCGCAACAGCCGCACCCAGCGCTCGTGACCGGGCAGCAGCGTGTAGTGCAAAAAGTCGGGGTTGGTCAGCACAATGTCCGTATGGGCGCGTACCCAGTCGCGCACTTCCTTGGGGGTGTCGCCGTCGCAGGTGTCGGCAGTCACATCGCGCAAAGCGGCGCGGCCCAGCAACCCCAGCAACGACTGTAATTGGTCCGCGGCCAGCGCCTTGGTGGGAGCAAGATAGATCGCCGTTGCCCGCGAATCCCCGCCGATCTTTCCCGCATCGAGCGCCCGCTTGCCGTCAACCACTCGCGTGACGATAGGCAGCCAGTAGGACAACGATTTGCCGGAACCGGTAGACGTCCCCAGCACCGTGTGCTGGCGGTTCCATACCGCTTCGGCGCCGCGCACCTGATGCCCCCACGGGCGCTCGACACCCGCGCCCCGATAGGCGGTGACCAGGCTGGGATTGGCCCACGCGGGCCAGTCTTCGTGTACCGCACCGCGACCCGGGATGCGGTGGGTATGGCGAACCTGCCCGTGATCACCCACGCGGGACATAAGGGTTGCAAGCACGTCGGCAGCACTGGTCATTGCGCACCATCGTGGCACACCTTTTCGCGGTAAACAGCGGGTAATGTCGTACCCATGCGTGGAGAATTCAAGGTCCCGGGCGAGAAACTGGTCGCGGTTGACCTGGAAGTTGAGGACGACCATCTCACGGAGGTGCACGTCAGCGGCGATTTTTTCCTAGATCCCGACGAGGCGCTGGCGATCATCGATAGGGCGCTGGTGGGTCAACCCGCACACGCGCCGGCGGGGACGCTTGCCGCCGCGATCACGGACGCGATCGCCCGGGCGGAACAAGATGCTTCGTTTGGTGTGCCGATCACCATGGTCGGTTTCGACGCGCACGCGGTGGCGATGGCCGTGCGGCGGGCCCTGGGGCACTCGAGCGGATGGCACGACCACACGTTCGAATACCTGGACACCGGGGTGCGTCATCCCGCCTGGCACGCGGCATTGGACCAGGTCTTGGGCGAGCAAACCGCCGCCGGGCTGCGCGGCCCGACGCTGCGCTTTTGGCAGTGGGATTCGGCGGCGGTGGTGATCGGCTCCTTCCAATCGCTGCGCAACGAGGTCGATGATGCGGCCGCCCGCGACTTGGACGTCGATATTGTGCGGCGGGTCTCAGGCGGCGGCGCGATGTTCATGGAAGCGAACAACTGCATTACGTTTTCCCTTGTCGTGCCGGCATCCCTGGTCGACGGTATGAGTTTTGAGCAGTCCTATGCCTTCTTGGACGACTGGGTGTTGGAGGCGCTGGCGTCCGTGGGCGTGCAGGCCAGGTACGCGGGCCTGAACGATATCGCCTCGCCCCAGGGAAAGATCGCCGGTGCGGCGCAAAAGCGCTTCGCCCCGCGCGCAGGCGGGCCGGGGGCGGTGCTGCACCACGTCACGATGGCCTACGACATTGACGCCGACAAGATGCTGCAGGTGTTGCGGATCGGGCGCGAAAAGCTATCGGACAAGGGGACTAAGAGCGCGAACAAGCGCGTCGACCCAGTGCGGTCCCAGACGCACCTGCCGCGCGACCAGGTGATCGGCCGGTTCTTGGACACGTTCAAGAACCGCTACACCACTGTTGAAAGCGAACTGACCCAAGAAGAATCGGCGCGGACCGCGGAACTGGTCGACACCAAGTTCCGTGATGCCGAATGGACTGCACGGGTTCCGTAGGGAACTGTGAAATACCCCGATCCGTTGCGCCTGCTGACTTATAACGTCAAGCACCTATCCATGGACCCTGCGGGGGTTGCGCAGGTTGTGCGCGCGTGTGACCCCGACGTTCTGGCGCTGCAAGAACCTCCGCGCTGGCTGTATCGGGGGCGCCTGCGTGCGCTTGCGCGGGCGACCGGAATGCGCGTGGTAGTGCGCGGTCGGGGTGCCAGAACCGCGGCGATTCTGGTGCGCGACGGCATCGATTGCGGGCGCGGCTCTGCGCTGCGGTTCCGCGTCTGGGGCGCGCGTCAGCGCCCGGCAATCCCGATCCTGCGCGGCGCGGCCATGGTGTGGGTTCGCGGCGTGCGCGTGGTGGTTGTTCACCTGTCGCTCGATCCGGTTGAGCGTGCGCGCCACGTCCGGACTCTGTTGAAAAATACTGCGAACGAGCGCCCCGTCACCGTGATCACGGGCGACTTCAACGAAGGGCCGGGGTCGGCAACCTGGTCGGCGTTCACCGGTGCGGGTCTTATAGATGCTGGCGCGGTGTGCGCGGCCGATGCCGGGGGCGCGGCCGCCCCGACGTTCCCCGCGGCGGCACCGCACTCGCGGATCGATGGGGTCTTTGCCGGACCCGAAATCGAGGTCGTGCAGTGCCGGACTGTGAATGCGCCGCCGGCACCGACCGCGAGCGACCACTTACCGATCCTGTCGGTTTTGCGGGCGCGGAGCTAGGCCGCGCCCGCAAAACCGCTGGACCACTTCTGTTCGGGTGGTTCTTAAGGGTTAGCTAGCGCCCGACCCCTACCGCCACCCGGCAGCGGGTGCCACATGCTTGACGATGTTTTCAAGCAACGCAGCGTTGTAATCGACACCCCGCTGGTTCGGAACGGTAACCAGGACCGTGTCGGCGGCCTGTACGGCCTTGTCGTTGGCAAGCTCTTCGGCGATTTTGTCCGGTTCGCCGATATACGACTTGCCGAACCGCGCGATCGTGAGCGGGTCGATGTAGCCGACCTGTTCGGAATCCTGCGCGCTGCGATGCCCGAAATACTGCCGATCCTGCTCGGAGACCAACGGTGTGACAGAGCGCGATACGGACACGCGTGGCTCTCTACCCCAGCCGCCCGCGGCGAATGCCTCGCGATACATGCGAATCTGTTCGGCCTGGAGTTCATCGAACGGCACGCCAGTGTCCTCAGTTAGCAGGGTTGAACTCATCAGGTTCATCCCCTGCTCTGCGGTCTTGATCGCGGATCCGCGCGTACCGGACCCCCACCAGATGCGTTCGCGCAGAGTCTCCGAGCGAGGTTCGATCGCGACTCGACCGCTGACTCCGGTGCGGGCTGGGTCGGATTGCGCCAGCTTCGCGCCCTCGATCGCGGCAAGGAATGCCTCGGTATGCCGGGCTGCCATTTCGGCGTCCGTGGTGCCCGCGGGCGGGATGTTACCGAAGACCTTGTACCCGTCGATGACAGTTTCGGGCGATCCTCGCGAAATGCCCAATTGCAGGCGTTCGCCGCTCAACAGATCGGCGGAGGCGGCCGTTTCCGCCATGTAGAGCGGGTTTTCGTACCGCATGTCGATGACGCCGGTGCCGATTTCGATGCGCGAAGTGCGCATCCCCACCGCGGTCAAGAGCGGGAAGGGCGAGGCGAGTTGGCGCGCGAAGTGGTGGACGCGGAAATACGCCCCGTCTATGCCGAGTTCCTCGGCGGCAACGGCCAGGTCAACCGATTGGTGCAGGACATCGCTCGCGGTGCGAGTGAGGGTGCGCGGGTGCCAGTGGCCGAACGATAAGAAGCCGATCCTTTTCACATCAGGGTGTAGCGCCGCCGCCCGCAGATATATTCCCGTGCATGTAATTTCCGTCCGGCTCGTTTCTCAAGGACCGACGGACGAGGCCCGCCTCCCCGACATCAACCGTTACGACGAAAGAGCAGTATTCCGTCCTCGAGCTCGGCTAGCTCTCCGTTGGGGCCGGTCGCCGCGCGCACGCGCGACTCGACCAGGAGCGTCTCCCACTCGTCGTCCGCGAGGGACAGCATTTCGGCCTCGGTCTGCGGCGGCACTAAGCGGTGGTGATGGTCGCCGTGCGCGGAGCGCGACCACGGCGGGGGAGCAGCGTGCGTGGTGATGAGTAGGTGCCCGCCGGGAGCCACAAGGTCCGCGCCCGCGCGCAGGATGCTGATTCGTTCAAGTTCGACCGGCGAATGTAGGAAGCTCGCGGTGACCAGGTCGAATGCGGATGCGGGTAAGGTCGCCTTGCCCAACCGCGAAAGGTCGAGCGCAATGAATGTTGCCGATGACGCAAGTCCCGCGGCGCGTGCGCGCTTGCGCGCCCGCGCCAGCGCCGTCTCCGAGATATCGATTCCGGTCGCTCGCCAACCGTTATTAGCCAGCCACAGCACGTCGCCGCCCTCGCCGCAGCCCAGGTCGAGGGCCGTTCCCGGGGTGAGGTTGGATGCGATTTGTTGCAGTTGGGCGTTCACCCGCCCGGACCACATGGCCCCGGATGCGGAAGCGTAGCGCCGCTCCCAGTAGGCGGCGGGATCTATTGGGGTGGCGTCCGTCGGGTCCGGGTGGCCGGGGCCGGCGGTGGTGTTCGCGGTGGTATCGCCGGTGGTCTCGCTAGTGGAGCCCGTGGTGGAACCCGCGGTGGTGCGCCCGGCGCGTCCTTCGGGGTCCTGCGGCGGCGTTGGATGGCCGCCCCCGTGTTGCGACCGCGTGCGTGAGTGATGATGTGTCATCCGTTCATGGTGGCGGCAGCTTCCGCTTCGGTGCAAGAATGTTTGCCAAAACGGCAAGGAGAATCGCATGGATGCCTTGGAATCCGTAGGCCCGCGCTTGCGAGCTGCGCGCAGGTCTCGGGGGCTAACTCTGGAAGACTTATCGCGGGAGACGGGGATCTCGTCCTCAACAATCTCCAGACTCGAGGCCGGCAAGCGGCAGGCGACCCTCGAACTGCTGGTACCGATTTCGCGGCACTTGCATGTCAAGATCGACGATCTGCTGGCGGGGCCGACCCCCGATCCGCGGGTGCGCCGCGCGATCATCCGCGCGCCAGGAGCGATTATCACGCCCCTGGCGGGGCCGGGATCACCCATCCAGACCGCCAAGATCACCCTGCTGGCACGCAGGGACCCGCCCGCCTTGCGCACTCATTCGGGCTACGAGTGGCTGTACGTGCTGGCGGGGCGAGTCCTGGTGCGGCTCGGCGGCAACTCCATCACGTTGCTGCGCGGGGAAGCCGCCGAATTCGATACCTCAGTACCGCATTCCATAAGCGCGGCCGGCGGCAAGCAGGCGCAGATAATCAGCATCTTCAACGAAGAAGGCGCGCGGATTCACACTCGTGTCGGCGGGGACGGGTACGCTGGCGGTCCGCCCGGCACGCTTACCTCTTGACCTTGACGGTCAGCTTCTTCGTTGCACTCTTGAGCGCGGAATTTCCGGAATAGGTGGCCGTGATCCGCCCGGTTTTGCGGTTCTTGCCTGCCTTGATCCTTACCTTTGCCGAATACGACCCGGCGCTCTTACGCACTTTCGCCGAGCCCAGCTTCTTCTTGCCCACGCGCAGCGTGACGGTTCCCGTCACCGCAACGCCTGCTGGCGCTGAGACTCCAACACGGAGGACCGCCGCCTTGCGAACGCGGATCGTCTTCTTGGTGCGGGCGCCGGTGGTGATCTTCACCTTCTTGATCGCGGACCTGGCCGGGGCGAATGTGGCAGTGGCGCGGGCCACCACGGATGCGCCTTGGACCGGACGATACGTCAGGGTTATTGGCACCGCCACTGCCTGGAACCGCTTGGGCATCGAGAAGGTGGCTGCTCCGCCGTGCAGCGTGCGGGTCACCTTCGTGCCGGCGATGGTTGCAAGAACGGATCCGGTTGCCGGCTCGAAGCCGTCGGCTACGTAAACGGTAAGCACGCCCGTCCGCGCCACCACGTTGGCGAGCCCGGCCGCGGTGATCGTGTAGCTGCCAGATTTCCACGAGGCGGCATCGGCCGTCCCGCCCGTCATGAGCGTCGCTGTCAGCGTCGACGATTGGCTTCCGGCGCTACCCCCGCCGGTGTCGTTGCCGCCTCCGGTGTTGCTGCCGCCTCCGGTGTTGCTGCCGCCGCCGGTGTTGCTGCCGCCGCCGGTGTTGCTGCCGCCTCCGGTGTTGCTGCCGCCGCCGGTGTTGCTGCCGCCGCCGGTGTTGCTGCCGCCGCCGGTGTTGCTGCCGCCTCCGGTGTCGTTACCCCCGCCGGTGTCGTTACCCCCGCCGGTGTCGTTGCCGCCTCCGGTGTCGTTACCGCCGCCGGTGGATTCGCTGGAAATGTCCCACCGCTGGTTGGGGTTTGTGGTATCACACGTCCAGGTTTGCAGCTGCACGTTCGAGGTGACGTTGCCATCAGTCAGGTCGAGGCACTGTTCCGTTCCGGCGAGTTGCACCGCCCGGGACGCGGTGAAATCCCACTTCTGGGCGGACTGGCCCGTGCATTGCGTGAGGAATAGCTTGGCCCCATCCGCCGCGGCGGTGTTGGAATCGCTGGCGCGGTAGGCAACGCACAGTCCGCCGATCCGCAACGAATCATCCGCAGCCCGGTCGATTTTCGTCGCGCTGGCGCATGCCACCGATTCGACGTTCACTCCGACCGCCGCGGTCTGGCCGATCCCCAGGCACTTGTTCGATGCCTTACCGCTCGCGATCGAGGTGGTACCGACCGTGGAACGGTTCGCAAGCAGCCACCTTTGTCCGCTCGCGGCGGTAGAGCATGCGCTCAACTGCAGTTGGGTGAAGTTATTGGACGAGTCCCCCGGCACCGCCAAGCACAGGCCGCTCGGCGACTTGATTGCATTGCCCGCCACCGTCCAGGTCTTGGTGCGGCTGGCATCGCAGTCGTACAACTGCGCTACGGATCCGACGGTGTCGGCGGCAGTCGTCACGCACTTGCCGCGGATGCGTATCGTCTTGTCGTCGTTGCGATGCTGGAATCGCTGCCCCTTTGGCGTGCCGTTGCATTCATACAGCTGGATCGCCGTTCCGTTCGCCTTGGTCTCGGATCCGGAGCTCAGGTCAAGGCACTTGCCCGACCCCGCTCCGTCGGCCACATTGATGATGGCTCCGGTGGGCCCATCCGCCTCGTTTACGACAGGGTCGGCGGGCTCGACGGCCGTCGGTGTTCCCCAGGTGAAGGTAGCGATCGCATTTTCCTGCAGGTTTTCCACGAACGACTTTCCTTCGAACGTGACCTTGACGCTTTGCGCACCTCCACCGTTGTGGACGACCACGGCGTAGGTGCCGTCCGGATTCTTGAAGGCCACGTTGGATACCGAACTGGTGGTTTCGGAGGATTTGATGCGCACCGCCCCCGGAACCACGAACTTGGAGAAGTGCCCCAGGACGTAGTAGCCGGCGTTGCGCGTGTAGTTGCCGTCGGACTTGACCGTGGTGATGCCCGAGCAATTCGAGTCGTTCTCGTTGTTCGATCCCTCGGGGACGCATACCCGGTATCCGGTGGGGAACGGGCCATGCGAGGAATTGAGCGCCAGATTCCAGAATGACAGCGACCGCGACCAGTTGCGCAACGCCGGAATCGCGTAGTTTTCCATGTGATACCAGACGGTGTCGGAGAAGTCCTTCGCCGCGTCCCCCGTTTCGGTTCCCGAGCACTCCGTGAAGAAGATGTCCTTGTTCGGATACTGGTTGTGCACGGTGGTCTGCGCTGAAGCGCTCACTCCGTCTTTGAACACATAGCAGTGCCATGCCGTGCCCGCCACCGCGTCGCCAGACTGCGCCAGAACCGTCGAGGGGTAGCTGGTGTTGTCCCAGTTGTGATCCCAGCCAAGAATTTTTGTCGACAGTCCGGCCTGCGCCAGCTTCGCGGCAGTCTTTTTCGCCACCGATGCCTGCTGCGATGCGTCCATCTTCATGCCCGGGTAGGCGGGAGCGAATTCGGGCTCATTTTGCAGGGATATGTAGGACAGCGTGATTCCACGCGCCGCATACTGCTTGACCACCTCGGTGAGATACGTTGCATACGCATCTTCCTGGTCGGATTTGAGGCGTCCGCCGATATTGCCCAAAATGGAATTGTTCTGTCTCATCCAACCCGGCGCCGACCACGGCGTCCCCATCACGGTGATCCCGGAGTTCTTTGCCAGTGCGCGGTTGACCATGTCGATCGAGCGATTATCGGCGCCGACGTCCACGCCATTGCTTTGATTGTCCTGGTAGGTGTAGAACAGCGACCCGGTTGCTGCGACCGTACTGCGACCCTGCGGCGCGATGTAGTCGGACGCGCCGAGCGGCTGCCGCAGCCAGGAGAGTCCTATGCCTTCGCTGGATGAGGTGCTGCGCGAAAACAGGTCCGTGAACCACTTTTCTTGATTGGTGGAAGACAGCGTCGACACGTTGTAGCTCGAGGTGTCCGTGAGGGAAGCGCCGAACCCGGCAATCGACTGGTACGTCTGGGACGCGTCCAACTCAATCGTCGCATTGGCGCCGCCGGCGCTGGACGACCACGCGAGGTCCGGCTTGTGCTCCATGCGTGAGCCCCAGGAGTTGTTCGTGTCCGTCAACCAGAATGCGACCGCGCCGTCGGCGGCATCCGCGGTCGACGGGCCAATGACGGTCGCGGACCCGAGGGCAAGCAACGTTGCGCTAACGAGTGCGGTGAGTCTGCTTCTTGACTTGCTAGCAAAGACGGGAGCCACCAATGTCCTCCTTGACATCACGGAAAACCGTGCCTGGCAGCGTTGTCAGACTCGGCGTCTATAACGTTACCATTTCGCGGCCACCGGGGCGCGGCGTGCTGCAGATGAAGTGCGCCTAGTCGTCGACCTGAAAGCCGAAGGGGTCCTGCGATGAGTCCCAGGGGCTGGTCGCACCGGTCGAATCGCCGAAGTGCTCGACTATGTCCGCGCGTATGGGCCAGAGTATTGCGCCCAAGACAATCAGGAACACCAAGAAGCCGATGCCGCCGCGCGACCTAGGCTTTGTCGCGGACTCGACTCCCGCAGGCAGGGACTCGTCGGGATCTTTGTACCCCGCGGAGGCCAGCATGGCGGCCGTGTAGTCCGTCTCCTCGCGGCGACGGCGTTGCGTACTCGCGATAATCAGCGCCGCGCCGATGACGATGAACGGGATATACGATCGATCGGGCGGACCGGCCCATTCGGCGATGACGCCACCGACGAGGCCGGCCCACCCGATTCCGCGGATCACTGAACGCATGCGCTCATGCTAATTTACTTCTTCCACCACTTCTGGTTGGCCGTCCCGGAGCACTGCCACAATTGCAGCTTTGCACCGTTGTTCTTGCCCCAATCTTGAACGTCGACGCACTTATTGGCGTGCTTGTTGACCAGATCCTTCGCTGAGTTGAGGGTCCACTGCTGGTTGGCGCCGCCCGTGCAGTCCCACAACTGGACCTTGGTGCCGTTACCCGTGCCCCAGCCCTCGGCGTCCAGGCACTTTCCGCCGACGCGCAAGCTGCCGTCGCTCCGGAACTCGATTCGCTGCGCGTTGGTGCCATTGCAGTCCCAAATCTGCACCTTCTTGCCGTTGACGAACTCCGAGTTGGGAACGTCAATGCACTTGTTCTGCCAGCCCTGGATGGACGCGACCTGCGTGCCGCTCGACGTACCGCCGCCGACAAGTAGTTTGAGGTTCCACTTTTGCAAGATCGTATTGATCGGTTGGAACCACGAGCGGCAGTTATTCATGTCGAGGTTCGATCCCGAGGTGATTCCCTGCGCCTGATCGTTCCAAACGTAGGCGCCCCCGGAGTCCCCGCCTAAGGCGCATGCCGAAGTCTCCGTGGCGACAACGGGGTTGGCGCCGTTGTTGTAGTTCAGCGTCACGTTCTTCTTCAACACGTAGCCGCAGGTCCACTTCGTGGTTCGTCCCGCTTTGCATAGGTGCGACCCAATGGGCGCCTCGGATGAGCCATTGATGTCGACGGCGCCGCCGCCGTTCCAGTGCGTAACTTTGCCGCGTCCGGTCCAACCGTTCTCATTGCGTGCGTAAGCTGCATCGATGCCGCCACCGAACTGCTGCGCCACAACGGTTCCGATCTGCGTGCCATTGAGTTCTGTCTTGAGAACGTGGCCGGGCCCCTCGACCGCGCAGTGCCCCGCGGTGACAAAACCGCCCTCGACCGCGAACGCGAGGGTGCAACCGCTGAGCGGGTCACCGCCCCAGTAATCGCGCACGGGCACTATGGAATCCTGGGAAACCTCGACCGCGAATTGCCCGGCCTTGAGGCCCGCGCTCTTTGCCGCCGAGTTGGCCGCTGCCTTCGACTTCGCCTGAATGACGATCTTATTCGTGACCGGATCTACCCACCACGACGTGACCTTGCTGCTGATCGATCGCGGGGTCTTGCGCAGTTTCGTCGCCTTCTTCTCAAGCTTCTTGACGGTCGTCGCGACAATCTTTACCTTCTGCACGCCGAGCTTCTTCGCCTTCTTCGCGGCCTTCTTCGAGGTCACCGTGGCGGCGATGGTCCCCTTCTTGGTGATCCACAGGCTTGAGAACTTGCCGCCGAGCTTCTTGCGCAGCTTCTTTTCGACCTTGATGGCCTTGGCCTCGAACTTGATCCGCTTCTTGGCTTGTTTCTTGGACAGGCTGAGATCTCGCTTCATGGCCGCGTACACGTCGTCCTGCGTGGCGCCCGCGGCGGCAGCGGCAAGCGTCCCGCCCGCAGTCCTTGCGGGTGCCGCGGCGGCGGCCGCGGGCTGCGCGGACGCGCTGTTGCCCGCGACTACCGCCGTGACGGACACAGTTGCGAAGAGCGCGAACGAACACAAGATCGCGCTGAGTTTCCGTGGATTCACTTCCTTGCCTTCCGTTGTTGCGGCCGCTCGACGCTGAACAACCGCACTGTGGTTTCCTATGCGCGGGCAACGACTTCGCTGTCGCCGCCCGGTCGCGACTTAGTCAAACCGGTTGACTAGCTCCACAGTACCCTGACAGCGTTGTCACCGCGCGGCGAGTGCTCACGCTGGCCCGCCGGCGCGCGCAACGCCCTAGGGTAGAAACCATGTCTACACCACCGCTGAGCATCGATGACCTGGCCCTGCGCGACCTGCGCGCCGACCTCTCGAACGCCAACTACACCGTCGCCGCGGTCGAAGCGCTGCTGGGCCCCGTGGCGGCCGCGGCGCTGAGCCGCGAGCAAACGGTGCCGGCGCTGCGGGTTGCGCGGGCCGCCAACGGGCCACTGGCGACCCTGGTCCGCCTTTTCATGCTGGGCGACGCCGTGACCCCGGGCGAACTTCGCGCCGCACTGCCCGCATGCCAGGAGGACGGGGCGACGTCGCTGGGATTGGCGGAACCGAGCGGCGATGGGCTGCGATGGGTGGCGGGCCTCGATCTTCGCCCGTACAGCGCCGTCGATAGCGCCGGGCCGATCGACTGGTGGCTCGCGTCTGACCTCTCCGAGATCCAAACCGGTCGAGCGCTCGCGGCCGACCACGTTTTGGGTGCGGGCGGCGCATCGCTGACGCTGGCCGCCTTGACGGTTCGCGCCCGCGTCGCGCTCGCGTTAGACATGGGCACGGGTTGTGGAATCCAGGCGATGCACGCAGCGCGGCACTGCGACCGGGTCGTTGCCACCGATATTTCAGAACGAGCGCTCCGTTTCGCCGCGTTCAACCTTGCCCTCAACGGCATCGACAACGTGGAACTGCGTGCGGGGTCGCTGTTTGAACCCGTCGCGGGCCAGTCGTTCGACCTCATCGTGTCCAACCCTCCGTTCGTGATAACCCCGCGCGCATCGCGCGACATACCCGATTACGAGTATCGCGACGGCGGCATGCAGGGCGACGCGCTGGTCGAGGCGGTGATCGGCGAAGCCGGGGCGCATCTTCGGCCCGGCGGAATTGCGCAACTGCTTGTCAATTGGGAGCAGTTCGGGCCGAAAGGGCCCGCGTGGCGGGAGCGTCTGGGGTCGTGGGTACCGGAGGATCTGGATGCCTGGTTGGTCCGCCGGGAGGAACTCGATCCTGCGCAATACGCGGAGACGTGGTTGCGCGATGGGGGGCTGACGCGCGACCGTGACACCAACGGCTGGGAGCGGGCATACGCAGACTACATCGAGGACTTCGAGGTGCGCGGAGTCGCCTCCGTCGCGATGGGGTTCGCCGTCTTGCATCGCCCCGCCTCGCCGCGGGAGACATGGAAATCGATAGTCGAGCATGGGGGGCAGGTCATTCAACCCCTCGGGGAGACCATCGAACGCGGCGTGGCGGCGCGCACGTGGCTGGCCGAAAACCCCGCTGACCTGGTCAACACCCGGTTCGTGGTCGCCGATGATGTCACCGAGGAACGGTATTACCGCCCGGGGGATGCGGACCCGGCCGTGATCATGGTCCGCCAGGGTTCCGGACTGTGCCATCACGTCAACGTCTCCGGCGAATTCGCGGGGCTTTTGGGCGCATGTGACGGGGCGTTGTCCATCGGGCAACTCATCGCCGCGATCGCCGCGATCGTCGCGGAGCCCGCCGATTCGTTGACCGCGAGGTTGCTGCCTGAAATCCGCGCCGCATTCGTTGACGGGATCTTGCGTGTAGCAAACTAATGGGTGGAAGGCAGTGGCGGCCCCGGCTTGTCGCCGGGGCCGCCACCGCCGCGCCTCTAGTTCGTGCGCATCTGCAAGTATTTGGTTATCAGCAAGCGCGTCGAGGGGTCCTGATCGGCCAACGCCAGGCCATCACCGGTCACCGCTGGCGCGATTTCGAGGGCCAGTTTCTTTCCGAGTTCGACCCCCCACTGGTCGAACGAGTCGATGCCCCACACGATGCCTTGCACAAAGGTGATGTGTTCGTACAGTGCGATCAGCTGGCCGACGACCGCGGGCGTGAGCGCGGGCGCCAAGATCGAGGTCGAGGGCCGGTTGCCGCTGAAAACGCGGGCCGGAACGATGCTCTCGGGGGTGCCCTCCGCGCGCACCTCGTCGGCGGTCTTCCCGAAGGCCAGGGCCTTGGTCTGCGCGAAGTAGTTGGCCAGGAACAGCGCGTGGACATCGGTTCCGCCGTCTTGGAGGGCGCGCGCGGGATTGGCCACCGCGATGAAGTCCGCCGGGATCAAGCGCGTCCCCTGGTGGATGAGCTGGTAGAAGGCGTGCTGGCCGTTGGTGCCGGGCTCGCCCCAAAAGACCTCGCCCGTTTCGGTGGTGACGGGGGTGCCGTCCCACCGCACGGACTTGCCATTAGATTCCATCGTCAACTGCTGCAAGTAGGCGGGGAACCGGTGCAGGTACTGCGCGTACGGAAGCACCGCGTGCGTGTGCGCGCCGAGGAAGTTCGTGTACCACACGTTGAGCAGGCCCATGAGGACCGGCACGTTCTGCGCGAACGGCGTGGTGCGCGTGTGCTGGTCAATCGCGTGGAAACCGCCGAGGAACTCGGCGAACCGGTCGGGGCCAATCGCAATAGCAACCGAGGTGCCGATAGCGGAATCGACGGAATAGCGGCCGCCGACCCAATCCCAGAAACCGAAAGCGTTGGTCGGGTCGATCCCGAATGCCTCGACCTTATCCAGTGCCGTCGAGACCGCGACAAAGTGCTTCGAGACGGCGTCCGTGCGCGCCTCGTCGGAGTCGTCGATGATGCCGCGTGCGGACAGCTGCTCCCACAGCCAGGCGCGCGCGAGGCGCGCGTTGGTCAGAGTTTCCAGGGTCGTGAAGGTTTTGGATGCAACGATGAAAAGCGTGGTTTCGGGGTCCAGGCCCGCGGTCTTCTCGTAGACGTCCGCCGGGTCGATGTTCGAAACAAACCGCACCTCTAGGCCCTCTTGGACGTACGGCTTGAGGGCCTCGTAAACCATGACCGGTCCCAAATCGGAGCCGCCGATGCCAATGTTCACGACCGTCTTGACGGGCTTGCCCGTGACGCCGACCCACCGGCCGTCGCGCACCTTATTCGCGAAGGTGGCGATGGCATCGAGCACGTCGTGCACGTCCCTATCAACGTCCTGGCCGTCGACGACCAGTTCGGGTTCCTGGCCCGCGGGACGGCGCAGCGCCGTGTGCAGGACCGCGCGATCCTCGGTGACGTTGATGTGTTGACCGCTCAGCATCGCCTCGAAGCGTTCGGCCAGATTCACCTGCTCGGCCAGCTTCACCAGCAACTCGACGGTCTGATCCTCGATGAGGTTCTTGGACAGGTCGACGGTTAGGTCCGCGGCCTGCAACGTGAAACGCTCAGCGCGATCGGGGTCTTTATCGAACCATGCGCGCAAATCGGGCTTGGATTCCGCCGCGTGAGTTTGCAACTGCGCCCACACGGAAGTCGTCGTGACATCAATCGGAGCTGGCTGATCGGCCACTTGGTCCTCGTCTCTTAGTTCTTGCTGGGTGATGACAACGCGCGCCGCGCGAATAAGTACGACGCCCTCACTCAAACCCTACTTGTTGCGCGCGTGCGGTGGGCGATCCGATCGTCCCGACAACGTTGCCAGAAATTTGCACAGGTTGGGCACAGGCGCGCAAAAGAAGTTCTTCAAGTCCGGTTCCTAGCGTAGTGACGACAGTGATGGACACTGCTGACACTTTGAGGAAGTTAAAGATGAAGCTAGTTGCGCGGTTGCGGGGCAAACCCACGTGGAAATGGCTGGTGCCGTTGATCGCCGTTGTGGTGGTCGCGGCGCTGGCAGTGACCTATTTCGTGATGCGCGGAAACCGAAGCGAAGCGGCACCGGCCGCCCGTACGACCACCGCGACCGCGGCGACCACGACGATGGAGAAATCGGTTACGGCATCGGGGACCCTCACCCCGGCCGTCACGCAGGACGCCGCCTTTGAAGCGTCCGGCACCGTGACAAAGGTGTACGTGAGCGAAGGAGACACGGTCAAGAAGGGGCAAAAGCTCGCCCTGATCGACACCACGCAACTGACCGAAGCGAAGCTGGCGGCAAAAGTCACCTACCTCTCGGCGCTTGCCGACTACCAATCCGCGAAGGCCGATGACGATGGAACGGATCTGACCGACGCGCGAATCAGCGCCACCAAGTCTGCGCTCAAGATTGCGAAGAAGGCGTACAAGGAAGCCAAGGCCGCGATGAGCGACAAGGTCTTGAAATCGACCGTGGCGGGACTTGTGACGGCGGTGGACCTCGAGGTCGGGGACGTAGTGACCGGCACGTCGTCATCGACCTCTTCCGCGGCGAGCGGCACGTCCGGCTCGGGGTCGCAGGGCGGCACGACGTCGGGTGCAAGCTCGCAATCCGCTGCGGCGTCCACGACGTCGGGAACGATCACAATCGTTGGAACCGATGATTGGGAAGTTTCGACCACCGTTTCCGAATCCGATATACGGAACATAAAGACCGGCTTGCAGGTGCAGATGACGTCGGATGACCTAACCGACACGCTCTACGGAATCGTCAGCGAGGTCGGAAAGATCCCCAGCACGTCATCGGGTGCAATCGCCTACCCGGTCACCATTGCCGTTACGGGCAGCCCGGAGGGCATCTACGACGGGGTGAGCGTCGACATCGAGATCATCTACGAACGCCGTACCGACGTGCTGGCAATTCCATCCGCCGCCGTCACGACCAGTGATGGTGCCTCAACGGTCGAACTGGTTGGTGCCGACGGAACAACGACCACCGCAACCACCGTCGAAACCGGGGAGACGTCCGGAAATATGGTCGAGATCACCTCGGGCCTGAGCGAAGGCGATACGGTGCAATATCAGCCGTTCTCGGGCACGGGCAACAGCTCGCAAAGCGGCTCGGGCGACAGCGGGGAAATGAGTGGATTCCCCGCAGGCGGTGACTTCACGCCGCCCTCAGGCGGCGGCGGCCAGGGGGGTCCTCCTTCCGGGTTCGGCGGCGGTCAGGGCGGCAACTGATGGCCAACACACAATCGCCGCGGGCCGGTACCACGCCCCCTGACTCACAGCCCGTCATCGAACTCGTCGGTGGCCGCAAGACTTACCGCAGCGGCAGCATCGAGTTCGAAGCGATGCGCGGGGTGGACGTCACCGTCAACCGCGGCGATTACGTCGCTATCACCGGCCCGTCCGGCTCCGGCAAGTCAACGCTTATGAACATCCTGGGATGCCTCGATGTGCTCACCGCCGGCGAGTATCGGTTGGCGGGGCACGTCGTGGCCGACCTGGACGAGACCGATTTAGCGCTGCTGCGCAACGAGGAGATTGGTTTCGTGTTCCAGCAGTTCCACCTCCTTCCCTCCCTGAGCGCGCAGCGCAACGTGGAGCTTCCCCTGGTGTATCGCGGCGTGCCGCGGGCCGAAAGGCATCGGCGGGCGCTGCGCGCGTTGGAGCGCGTCGGCCTTGGCGACAAGGCCGCAAACCGGCCCGGTGAGATGTCCGGCGGCCAGCAGCAACGAGTCGCGGTGGCCCGCGCATTGGTCGGGGAGCCTGCACTATTGCTTGCCGACGAGCCGACCGGAAACCTCGATTCAACTTCTACCAACGACGTGTTGGCGCTGTTCGACGACCTGCACGAGCAAGGAAGAACGATTGTGTTGATCACCCACGAGGTGGAAGTCGCGGAGCGCGCCGAGCGTCAGATCCATATGCGCGATGGGCTGGTCGAGGAACTCAGCCTTTCCAAGGCGGGTGCGCGATGAATTGGGCAGAAACTACGTCGACCGCCTGGCACGCCATACGGTCACACGCCATGCGATCGCTACTCACCGTGCTGGGAATCCTGATTGGAATCGCCGCGGTCATCCTGACCGTCGGATTGGGTTTGGGGACGCAGAAGGACGTTAGCGAGCAGATTTCTTCGCTGGGCTCCAACCTGCTCATCGTCACTCCCGGGTCAAGTACCGATAGTTCGGGCGTGCGGGGAGGATTCGGCACGGGGGCGACCCTCACGGTGTCGGATGCGGATGCGATGGCCTCCAGCGTTGCGGTTCCGGATGTCGCGGCGGTAGCCGCGGAAAAGACATCGTCGGAATCGGTCACCGCGGGCGACACCAACTGGACGACCACGGTTACGGGCGTGACGGATGACTGGCTGACGGTGCGATCACGTACGGTCTCCATCGGCTCGTTCGTCGATCCCGATTCCACCAACGAAGTCGTCCTCGGCCCGTCCGCGGCGGAAGAGCTGTTCGGCACGACCTACGTGGTCGGGCAGACCGCGACCATTGCAGGAGCCGATTTCAACGTTGTTGGCGTGCTCGCGGCCGAGGGATCGAACTCTACGAGCGATCTGGACGACATCGCGATCGTGTCGATGCCCGCGATGGCGGACACGATTGTCGGCGGGACCCAGCGCGAAAGCGTGAACACGATCTATCTCAAGGCCACCGATACGGACACGATCTCGGCCGCAAACCAAGAGGCGACAAACCTCCTGCTGAACCTTCACTCGATCACCAACGCGGACAACGCCGACTTCACCATCTCGTCCCAGGATTCTTTGGTGAGCACAGCCACGTCGGTGTATCGAACTCTGACGGTTCTGCTGGCCGGAATCGCCGCCCTTTCGCTGCTTGTAGGAGGCATCGGGGTCATGAACATCATGCTCGTATCCGTAACCGAGAGGACCCGCGAAATCGGGCTCCGCAAGGCCCTTGGCGCACCGCCGGGCGCGATTCGCAGGCAGTTCCTGGTCGAAGCATCAATCCTGGGGTTCAGCGGAGGCATCGTCGGTGCGCTCCTGGGAATCGCGGCGGCCAAGGTATTGCCGGCACTGCTCGGGTCATCGGTCGTGATATCGCCGGTGGCGGTCGTGGGATCGATCGGGATCGCAGTCGCCATCGGTGTCATCTTCGGCGTGTACCCCGCGGTGCGGGCCGCCCGCCTAGCGCCAATCGACGCGCTGAGGGCGGAATAGTACCGCACCTGTCGAACCTCCCTCTCGACCACCTCGGATGCGCTGCAGGCCCGCGCACCGCAATTCTTCGATCCGCAAAGGAAAAGCAATGAAATCATCCATCCTCATCTCGCCGCGCATCACCGGCATTCTCGGCCTGGCGGCCGTCGCCGGGGTGGTGCTGGCGGGCTGCTCGTCCTCCGCAAGTTCGAGCACGACGGCGGCGCCCTCCGCCGCGGCGCAGTCCTCCGCGGGCGCAGCCCAAGAAGATACTGGTGATCGCGTGTCCGGTGAGATCGCGCTGGTGTCAGGGACCATCGCACAAGTCCAGGGATCGTCCTCCCAGACGGCCGTGCAATGGAACGACGGGACGACCTTCACCGTCGAGAAGACGGGTAAGGCCGCGGACATCACGGTCGGCTCCTGTGTGGTTGCGAGGGCGGACGCAACGGATAGCGACGCGGGCGCCGACACCAGCGACGCGAACTCGACATTCACCGCAACCACGGTCCAAGTCTCCGCGGCGAGTGACGGAGAATGCCAGATGGGCGGCGGCATGATGGGCGGCGGGGGACCGGGCGGCGCGCCGAGTGGCGCGCCGCCCGGGCAGAGCGACGGCCAAGATTCCGGTCAAGCGGCGCAGGACCAATCGGGAACCGGCCAAGGCGGGCAACCCCCGGCCGATTCGTCCGGATCGGACGCGACTGGCTCGGGCCAGTCGGGTCCGGGCGGAGCAAACGGCCAGATGGGCTCCGCCGCTTTTGGTGAAGTAACAGCAGTAGACGGTGACACCATCACGGTCAAGAGCACCATGCCTTCGATGCCTGCCGGCAACGATGCCACCGCGTCCACGGACTCCACCGATTCGTCGGATGCAGCCGGGCAAGGAACAGCGGGCGGCACCGGGGTGACAAGTTCACAAGAGACGGAGCGCTCGTTCACAATCACGAGTTCGACCACGATCACGAAGAACGTTAGTGGGACCGCCGATGACGTTGTCAAGGGAAGCTGCATGGTCGCCCAGGGCGAATCGGACTCGACCGGAACCGTCACGGCCACCACAATCGCGGTGAGTAAGAAGGGTGATGACGGCTGCAATTCAGGTGGATTTGGCGGCGGGCGCGGGCAGGGCTCGAGCGGGCAAAGCGACGATCAGGGGAGCGAACAATGATGGCGAGGCGTAAACGCGGCAAGCTCAAGACCGCCGTCGCAGGGCTGGCCGTCGCGGCAGTGCTAGTTGGCGGAACGACCGCATACGCGTTGAACCGCGAGCCCGCGGCGAAGTATCGCACCGCCGCCGTCACGAAGGGCACCGTGAACCAGACGCTCGCCGTGACGGGGACCGTGGCCTCGGTCAACCGCAAAGATGCCGCCTTCGCGGCAGATGGAACCGTTGCCTCGATCAAGGTGAGCGTCGGGCAGGAAGTCGAGGCGGGCGACACGCTTGCCAAGCTCGATGCGGACGAATTGGCGGACACGATCAAGGACGCGCGCGAGACGTTATCCGATGCAAAGACACAGCTAGCGACCGATTTGGAGACGCAATCGGGGACGTCGAGCACGTCGTCGACCACGTCCGCCTCGAATGCCAGTTCGTCGACGTCCGCAACCATCACCAACGCGTCGTACACCGCGCAGGAATCGAAGTCCGCCGGTACGGGCACCGCTACCGCGGCATCCGCCGTGTACATTACGTCGAGTTCCGTGGCGGCGAGCAGCGCCAGCGCGCAAACCGTCGCCGATACGTCCACCAGTGCCGAAACGGAGCTGAAGGCAGCACAAGCCGCATACGATACCGCCAGTGCGGCCGTGGCGGCGGCGCAAAAGGACCTGGTCGACGCATACGATTCCATCTCCGGCGATATCTCAGACTCGGACGACGATCTCTCCGATGTCGTCGGGTCGGCCGGCGCCTGCGCGGCGTTCCTTGCCGTCACGGATCCGTCCGACGAGGACGCCGCCACATACCTTGCAACCTGTCAGGAAGCGATACAGAAGGCGCAGGGCAGCCTGGCTTCCGTGCAGGAAGCGCAAAGCACGTTGCAATCGCTGGCAAAGACCCTCGATAACAAGGTCACCGCGCTTGACGATGCGGCCACCGCGCTCGCCGCCGCCGCCAAGAAGGTGGCCAGTGAGCAAAGCTCATCCAACAGCGGGGACGGGTCTTCGAGCGGATCGGGTAGCAATTCCGGTTCCTCGGGTGGTTCCGGCAGTTCCGGGTCATCGAGCGGATCCGGGTCGAAGGACGAGTCCGGGTCGGCGGGTGGTGCTGGTTCGAAGGGGCAATCTGGTTCCAACGGGCAGTCGGGCACGCAAGCGGGTGGTTCTACGGCAAACGGCGGGATGCCGGACCAGAGCGCGGCAGGCACGGGCAGCCAATCGGGGACCGGAGGCTCGGCGCCCTCGGACCAGAGCGGCTCCGGTGCAACCCAAGGTGGCACTTCTGGATCGGGCGATATGAGCGGCTCCTCCTCGTCGGCGGGAACCGGAGGCTCGGCGGGGTCGACGTCTTCAACGGTCACCGCGGCAACGATCCTGGCGGACAGGGCCCAGATCACCGTGGCCCGCACTCAACTTGCCGCCGCGAAGCAGGCGGCAAAGAGCGGTACCCTCACCGCGCCAATCAGTGGGACCGTGGCGGACATCAGCATGGCTGTTGACGACTCCGTGACGGCGGGCGACACATCCAAGGCCGTAACCATCCTGGGACCGGATGGCTACTTGGTCGAGGCCACTGTGTCGCTTGCTAACGCGAAGCTCTTGGCGGTCGGGCAGACGTTCACCGGAACTACCTCGGGGGTCGGCGAGATCAGCGGAACCGTGTCGAGCGTCGGGATAACCAATGTGTCGTCCGGCGGAACGCCACAGTACTCCGTGGTCTTCGCGGTGGACAGTACTTCCACTGGACTCAACGAGGGCGCCTCCGCGGCGCTCACCGTCAACATTGCGCAAAAGGCTGACGTCATTTCCGTTCCGAGCTCGGCGATCACGCGCGACGGCACGACTGCAAGCGTTCAGGTCGTGACGAATGGCGAGGCGAGCGTCCGGACGGTCACCGTTGGTGCCGTAGGGCCAGAACTCACCGAGGTCACGGACGGCCTTGAGGTCGGCGAGACCATC
The DNA here is from genome assembly GCF_006715765.1 of Rarobacter incanus. Classification (NCBI taxonomy): domain Bacteria; kingdom Bacillati; phylum Actinomycetota; class Actinomycetes; order Micrococcales; family Rarobacteraceae; genus Rarobacter; species Rarobacter incanus. Next base: position 1,216,040 of record NZ_VFNV01000001.1, on the reverse strand, counting down.
GTCCTGGCGGACCTGACGAAGGCAATGACAAGTGACGACGACGAGTCTTCGTCGTCCCTGTCAGACCTTTCGGGTGGTTCGTCCTCCGGAAGCGGCTCCGGCTCGGGCGGCGCAATGCCCGGCGGCATGAGTGGTGGCATGCCGTCTGGAATGAGTGGGGGTCCGCGCGGCTAGGTGGTGTGGCCGCGCAGGCAGGTGTCGGGCAACCGTTTTCGGGGGCCCGGCACCTGTTTTTGTGGGGGCGGTGTGTACCGATCGAGTGCTGGCGTTCGTTGATCGAGTGCGCCGAGGCGTGTATCGAGATCGGTTGGTGTGGTGCAGGGGGTGATCTCGATACGCGCGCTTTGCGCGTTACTCGATCGGCGGGTGGCAAGGGTGCGCGTTACTCGATCGGCGGGTGGCAAGGGTGCGCGTTACTCGATCGGCGGGTGGCAAGGGTGCGCGTTACTCGATCGGCGGGTGGCAAGGGTGCGCGTTACTCGATCGGCGGGTGGCAAGGGTGCGCGTTACTCGATCGGCGGGTGGCAAGGGTGCGCGTTACTCGATCGGCGGGTGGCAAGGGTGCGCGTTACTCGATCGGCGGGTGGCAAGGGTGCGCGTTACTCGATCGGCGGGTGGCAAGGGTGCGCGTTACTCGATCGGCGGGTGGCAAGGGTGCGCGTTACTCGATCGGCGGGTGGCAAGGGTGCGCGTTACTCGATCGGCGGGTGGCAAGGGTGCGCGTTACTCGATCGGCGGGTGGCAAGGGTGCGCGTTACTCGATCGGCGGGTGGCAAGGGTGCGCGTTACTCGATCGGCGGGTGGCAAGGGTGCGCGTTACTCGATCGGCGGGTGGCAAGGGTGCGCGCTACTCGATCGGCGGGCGGCCACAGCCCCCGCCGGATGACCTACGCGCTTGCCCCGGGCAGCCAGACGTTGAACGAAGTCTTACCGTCACCAGACGATACGTCGACCTTGCCGCCGTGAGACTTGACTATCGCGGCCACTATCGCGAGGCCCAGGCCGGTCGACCCCCCGGACCGACTGCGCGCACTGTCGGCGCGCGTGAAGCGCTGGAAAATCCGGGGCAGCAGCTCTGGTGAAATGCCCGGACCGTTATCGCAGACATCAATGGTTGCGCCGGTGGAGGTTGCCGCCACCGACAGCGTCACCCGCGTCCCCGCCGGAGTGTGCACGCGCGCATTCGCCAGGAGATTGGCGAACACTTGGCGCAGGCGGGCCTCGTCCCCGGGTATTTCAACGGCGGAATCATCAGGAAGATCGAGCACCCAATCGTGGTCGCGCCCCGCCGCATGCGCGTCCGTGATCGCATCGATCGCTAGCGCGGAGAGATCTACTTGCTCGTGCGCCAGCCCCCGCCCGGCGTCCAACCGCGCGAGCAGCAACATGTCCTCGACCAGTCCGCCCATGCGTATCGCCTCGGAGTGGATACGGTCAATGGAGCGGTGCGTTTCCGCCGAAAGCTCCTGGTGAGACCGTTCGATGAGCTCCGCGTAACCGCGAATGGAGGCGAGCGGGGTGCGCAACTCGTGACTCGCATCGGCAACGAATTGGCGCACCTGCATTTCGGATTCGTGGCGGGCCGCGAGCGATGTTTCGACGTGGCTGAGCATCGTGTTCAAAGCCGTGCCCACGTGATCGACTTCCGTTGCGCCATCGGTGTGGACCGGGACGCGCGGAATCACATCGACTTCGCCGCGGGACAACTCCATCTTCGATACCGCCTGCGCGGCCGTTGCCATCCGGTCTAGGGGGCGCAGCGACCTGCGCACCAGGATGGCCCCCAAGAATCCGGCCACTATCACAAGTAGCGTGCTCGCTCCGACGGAAACGACCAGGTAATCGCGCAGGGTGGTTGTCATTTGGGTCATCGGCATCGCTGTGATGACCACGGAATCGGCGTGATCGGTGCGGGCTATAACGCGCATGGTGCCTAGCTCGGGAACGCTGACGGAGCGCGCCGATGCGTCGCTCCTGACCTTTTGCAGGGCCGCGATTTGCTTGTCGGTCAGTGTGGTGTATGCGCCCGACTCCGGGTTGAAGTATCCGGCGTCATTGACCACGCCGTTGGTTACGCGCACAACGATTGTGCCGCCGATGACGGCATTGGGAATCTGGTCACCGGGACTTGGAACCGTCGCATCCTGGGATGAGTTCGCGTCGGCCGTCGTATTCGATGAGGGACTCGATCCCGTTTGCGCGCCCGCGTCCTGGGGCGCGCCCGCGCCATCCTGTCCGCCCATAGTTTGGGAGTCGGCGGAGCTATCAGGGGGACGAGGCCCCCGCACCCCCGCGGCGCGCCCCGCCACCATGTCCAGTTGCGTATCGAGCTGCTTGTACAGCGTCGACTGCAACGAGAAATACGACACGGTGGTCGTAATCGCGCTCAATACGGCGAGCAGGGCGACAACCAGCGTGACGATTTGCGTGCGCAGGGGCGCGCGCGCCCCGTACACCCTGGCGCGGCCGGTGCGCAGGCGAGCCAAGGAGCCCACCTTACTGTCCGGTGGGAGCGTCGGCCGCGGGCTTGAGAATGTAGCCGACGCCGCGGATCGTGTGGATCATGGGGGAGCGGCCCGCATCGATCTTGCGGCGCAGGTAGGAGATGTACAGCTCGACGATATTGGCGTGCCCGCCGAAGTCGTAGTTCCAGACCCGGTCCAGAATTTGCGCCTTCGAAACAACTCGCTTCTCGTTGCGCATCAGGTAGCGCAGCAATTCAAACTCGGTGGCGGTGAGCCGCACCTCTTCGCCCGCGCGCGACACTTCATGGCTGTCCTCGTTCAAAATGAGGTCGCCGACGACGATCCGTGATTCGGGCTGAGCGGTCTCCAGGCCGGAGCGGCGCAGCAGGCCGCGGATGCGGGCGGTGACCTCTTCGAGACTGAATGGTTTGGTGACGTAGTCGTCGCCTCCGGCGGTCAGGCCGGCGATGCGGTCCTCGACGGAATCGCGCGCGGTGAGGAAGAGCACGGGCATATTGGAATCGATCTCGCGCAGCTTGCGCAAAACGGTCAGGCCGTCCATGTCCGGCAGCATGACGTCCAGGACAACGACATCGGGACGCGATTCGCGTGCGCCCTTGAGGGCGTCGTTGCCCGTAAGCGCGACGGCGACATCCCAGCCTTCGTACCGCAGCGCGGCACTGAGGAGTTCGGCGAGGTTAGGTTCGTCATCGACGACAAGGACGCGCACCGCGCTACCATCTGACCTGACAAGTTGCCCCGCGGCGGCCTGCGTTTTCGTGTTGGTTGATCCCATATGTCAATACTCCATGAATCACTGAGTAATTGCCTTGGCAAAACCTGTGGGCAACCTATGAAATTGAGAATGTTGGTAGCGTCTGTAGTCTGGTGTGTCGTCGCGCCCCATGAAAACGTCGTAGGCTCATGGGGCACAGAACCGTGACGGGAGTGGTGAATGTCCGCAGGACGCAAACTGGTGATCGTTGAGTCTCCGGCAAAGGCTCGCACGATTTCGGGGTACCTAGGCGACGAATACGAGGTCGAGGCGTCGGTGGGGCACATCCGTGACCTGCCGCAGCCTTCCGACTTGCCTGCGGATATGAAGAAGGGGCCGTTCGGTAAGTTCGCCGTCGATGTCGAGAACGGGTTCGAACCGTACTACGAGGTGTATGCGGACAAGAAAAAGAAGGTCCGCGAACTCAAGGCGGCGCTCAAGGACGCCGACGAACTCTACCTCGCGACCGATGAGGACCGCGAGGGTGAGGCCATCGCGTGGCACCTCTTGGAGGCCCTCAAGCCCAAGGTGCCCGTGCACCGGATGGTATTTCACGAGATTACCCGCGAGGCCATTGAACGCGCGCTGGGCAACACCCGCAGCATCGATGCGCGCCTGGTGGATGCGCAAGAGACGCGGCGGATCCTGGATCGCCTTTACGGGTACGAGGTTTCACCCGTGCTGTGGCGCAAGGTGCGCCAGGGGTTGAGTGCGGGGCGCGTGCAATCGGTCGCGACTCGTTTGGTAGTCGAGCGCGAGCGCGAACGCATGGCCTTCATCTCGGCCGGCTATTGGGATCTTGCTGGAGTTTTTGCGCCGCTGACCGGGCCCGACGCGGGCCACGCGTTCGAGGCGCGGCTGCTGCTCCTTGACGGCAAGAAGGTCGCGACCGGTCGCGACTTCGACGATCAGGGAAAGCTCAAGAATCGGGACGCCATTGCGATGGACGAGGCCGCCGCCCGCGCATTGGTCGCCGCCCTGGAGGGCCGGCCCGCTGCGGTTTCGAGCCTGGAGACCAAGCCGTACACCCGCAAGCCGGCCGCGCCATTTACGACATCGACCCTGCAACAGGAGGCATCGCGCAAGCTGCGCCTGTCTTCCAGGCAGACCATGCGAGTCGCCCAATCCCTGTACGAAAACGGTTACATCACTTACATGCGCACCGACTCGTCGGCGCTGAGCACGCAGGCGGTCAACGCGGCGCGCAAGCAGATCAGCGAACTGTACGGCGCGGACTACGTTCCCGCCTCGCCGCGCGTTTACGCCAAGCAGGCCAAGGGGGCGCAGGAGGCGCACGAGGCCATCCGGCCCGCCGGTGATTCGTTTAGGACTCCGCAGGATGTCAGGGGCACGCTTTCGGGCGAGGAATTCCGGCTCTACGAACTGATCTGGAAGCGGACGGTCGCCAGCCAGATGGCGGACGCGCGCGGCAACACGGCGACTGTGCGCATCGAGATGGAAACCGCCGCCGGCGGCGGGCAGGTGGCTACGTTCGGTGCCTCTGGCACGGTTGTGACGTTCCCGGGGTTCTTGGCGGCCTACGAGGAATCGCGCGATGCCGATCGTTATTCGAAGGCAGCAGACAGCGCCGACAAGCGCCTGCCGCAGATGGCCAAGGGTGATGCGCTGAGCGCCGATGAGCTTTCGGCCGAGGGGCACGCGACGACCCCGCCACCGCGTTACACCGAGGCTTCCTTGGTGCGTGCGCTTGAGGAACGCGGGATCGGGCGACCGTCGACGTACGCGGCGACCATCTCTGTGATCCAGGATCGCGGTTACGTCACCAATCGCGGGCAGGCGCTGGTGCCCAGCTGGTTGGCCTTCGCCGTGACGAGGCTGCTTGAAGAGCACTTTGGGCAGATCGTCGACTACGACTTCACGGCGCAAATGGAGGCCGATCTGGACGCCATCGCGTCCGGTAACGAGGACCGCGTAGCCTGGCTCACCAAGTTTTACTTCGGGGGGGACGGCGAGGCCGACCGCGCCGGCCTGCACGATTTGGTCGCCGACCTGGGCGATATCGATGCCAAAGACATCAATTCGGTGATGATCGGCAACGACATCCGCGTGCGGGTGGGCCGATACGGGCCGTATTTGGAGGATCTGTCGGCGCCCGTCAAGGAGGGCGAAAACCCCCCGCGTGCCTCCATTCCCGATGACATAGCTCCCGATGAACTCACCGTCGAAAAGGCGAAGGAACTGCTGGCGGCCGGCGCCGACGGCGGGCGCATCTTGGGGATCGACCCGGCCAGCGGTCACGAGATCGTGGCGAAGCCGGGAAGGTTCGGCCCGTACGTGACCGAGGTGCTGCCGGAACCTGTTCTGGAAGAGGGATTGAGCGCGGCCGCGAAGAAACGGGCGCTCGCGGCGTTGCCGAAGCCGAGGACCGCCTCGCTGTTCAAATCGCAATCGATCGAAACTATGACACTCGATGACGCGTTGCAGCTGCTCTCTCTGCCGCGTGTGGTCGGAACCGATCCCGAGACCGGCACCGAAATCACCGCCCAGAACGGCCGGTACGGCCCGTACCTGAAGCGGGGAACCGATTCGCGGACGATCGGTTCGGAGGAGGAACTGTTCACGATCACGCTGGAGCAGGCTCTGGCGATCTACGCGCAACCCAAGCGGGGAAGAGGCGGCACGAGCGCCAGCGCGCCGCTGCGGGAGTTGGGGCAGGATCCGACCTCGCAGAAGCCGATCGTGATCAAGGACGGGCGATTCGGGCCCTACGTGACCGACGGCGTCACCAACCGGACACTGCCACGCGATGCGACCGTCGAGTCTGTAACCTTTGACCAAGCGGTCGAATTGCTTGCCGAGAAGCGGGCCAAAGGACCGGCGAAGCGAACGGCGCGGGCTCCGCGGCGGGCGGGGAACTCGTCGGCGAAAAAGAAGTAATCACAGTGGGCGATCGCCCGTCGTAACTTCGGTAGCCTCGGTAGGCTGGGAGGGACGGCTTGGTAAAGGAGGGCAGAGCGGTGGACGAACCATACCGCGGATACAGGTACGACCAAGGCGGGGCCGTGCCGCAGGCCGACTCCGCTGGTGGCAAGAATCCATACGCCGCGCCGGTCCAGTCTGAGTTCCCGCAGCCCGGCTACTCTCAGCCCGGCTACTCTCAGCCCGGCTACTCTCAGCCCGGCTACTCTCAGCCCGGCTACTCTCAACCGGGCTATACCCAGTCGGGCTATACCCAGTCGGGATATTCGCAGGTCGGGTACGCGCAGCCCCCGGCTGGCGTCACCAACGCGTTCGCGATCGTCTCGCTGGTAACGGCGGTTTTGGGGCTCGGGCCGGTGCCGGTTGTTTTTGGGCATCTCGCGCTGAACAAGATAAACCGCACGGGAGAATCCGGCCGCGGCCTCGCGATCGCGGGCCTGATCATCGGCTACCTAACAATCGCGCTCTACCTCTTGTTCGTTGTCGTTATAGTTGTGGCGCTGGCCTCCGTGTCTGGCGACGGCATGGCTACCGCAACGGCCGTATAGCTGCGCCGGAACTGGCCCGCAGCGACCGATCGAAGGGATCACGACAATGGCAATCTGCATCGACGATCTGCCCGCCGCGAGGCCGCTCGACAAGGGGGCGCCGGTGCCGGATCCCTCGACAGCACCGGCTATTCGCTGGGGGATTTTGGGCGCCGGAGGCATAGCGCGCATGTTTGCGCGCGCGGTCCAACACCACACGGTTTCCCAGATTGCGGCGGTGGGATCGCGCAGCGAAGAAAAGGCGCGTTCCTTCGCGCACGACTTTCACGTCCCGCGCGCCTATGCAAGCTACGAGGACCTGGTTGCGAGCCGCGACGTTGACGCAATCTACGTTGCGAGCCCCCACTCGCACCATCGCGACCACGCCCTGCTGGCGCTCGAGGCTGGCAAGCCGGTGCTGGTGGAGAAAGCCTTTGCGCGCAACGCGACCGAGGGCTTGGAGATTTTTGAACGAGCGCTCCGCTCCGACCTATTCGCTATGGAGGCGATGTGGACGCGCTTCCTGCCGGCCACAGCATTGGTCCACGAGATAATCAACTCGGGACAGATCGGCGAGATCGTTTCGATCATCGCGGACCACGGGCAGCGACTCGATTTCGATCCGTACGGGCGTCTTCTCAACCCCGCGCTCGCTGGCGGGGCGTTGCTGGACTTGGGTGTTTACACGGTCGCTTATGCGCACGATTTTCTCGGGGCGCCCGCGTCCATGCAGGCAACCGGGAAGCTCACGGACACCGGGGTGGACGGGCAGGCCGCGCTACTCCTTGACTATCCTGGCAAGGCGGTCGCAGCGCTGCACACGACGCTGTGGGCGAAAACGGCGACGACGGCGGTCATCGCGGGCAGCGAGGCGTGGATCGAGGTCCCCGGGGACTTTTACTGCCCCGCATCGGTTCGCCTGCACCTGCCTGACGGGCTCACGAAGGAGATTTCGCCCGGATTCCCGGCCGGACACGCGGGGCTGGCGTTCGAGGCCGCGGAGGTGGCGCGGTGCATCGATGCCGGGCAGATTCAAAGCGCCCGCAATCCATGGCGCGACACGATCGAGGTGCTTACCGTCTTGGACCGGGCGCGCGCCGCGCTTGGCGTCGTGTATCCGGGTGAGGGCGACTAGTTATCCACACGCCCGGCGGGTGCCGCATGCGCGACCGGGGGAGCCGTTAGGCTTTGGGGGTGAATCCAGACGCTGCTGTTGACCCCGAGGCGGGCATTTTCGTCTCCTTTGAAGGAGGCGACGGGGTAGGCAAATCCACCCAGATCGACTTGCTGGCGAGCGCCCTGCGTGCACAGACCGCCCGCGAGGTGATCGCAACCCGCGAGCCCGGTGGAACAGCGCTGGGAACGCAACTTCGCCAGATGGTGCTGCACGGACGCGACATGAGCGCCCGCGCGGAGGCGCTGATCTTCGCCGCAGACCGCGCCCAACACGTCGCTGAGATAATTCGCCCGGCGCTGGCTCGCGGCGCGTTCGTGGTAACCGATAGGTACGCGGATTCCTCGATCGCGTACCAGGCGGCCGGGCGCAAACTATCCGTCGATGACGTCGAGGCACTTTCGCGGTGGGCGACGGGTGGGTTGCAACCCACCCTCACCGTGTTACTGGATATGAGCCCCGCCGTCGCAGCGGCGCGCAGCAATGGCGATGCCGATCGGATGGAGAGCACCACCGTTGAGTTCCGCGAGCGGATCCGCGCAGCGTTCTTGGAACGTGCCGCGAGCGACCCGCAGCGCTGGCTGGTGATTGATGCGAGCATGTCCATCGCGCGGGTGCATGGGGAGATTATGGCCGAGTGCGGCAGGAGGGGATGGGTCAATTCGTGAGCGAATCCAACGTCTGGGATGAGTTGGTGGGGCAACCGGGGGCGGTCGCCCAATTGCAGCGTGCGGTCAGGGATCCCGCGTCGATGACGCACGCGTGGTTGCTGACGGGGCCCCCGGGGTCGGGCAGGTCGAATGCCGCACTGGCCTTCGCCGCTGCATTGGAATGCCCCAACGGCGGGTGTGGGACGTGCGCGTCGTGCCGCTCGATCGCGGCCGGGACGCATCCGGATGTAACGGTGATGCGCACCAACAAGGTCACGATCACGATTGATGAGGTGCGGGAGCTGGTATCGAAAGCCGGGCGCACGACCGTGAGCGGGCCGTGGCGGATCATGATGATCGAAGACGCTGACCGCATGCTCGAACGGACCACGAACGTTTTGCTCAAGGCGATCGAGGAACCGGCACCGCACACCGTCTGGATCCTCTGCGCGCCCAGCCCGCTGGACGTTCTGGTGACGATCCGTTCGCGTTGCCGACAGGTGGGCCTGCGCGTTCCTGCCCCCGAGGCCGTCGCCGATCTTATCGTCAAGCGCGATGGAATCGACCGCGAAACTGCGTTGACAGCGGCGCGGGCCGCGCAAAGCCACATCGGTCGCGCGCGCAGATTCGCTCGCGAACCGCAGATCCTCGCGCAACGCAACGCGGTGCTGGAAGAGGTCCTGCGGCTCAGCGACGTTACCGGCGCGGTCGCAACCGCCGGCAGAATCATCGCCGCGGTGAAGGCGGAAGCCGGCGCGGTCGCCGATCAGGTTGAATCTAAGGAGCGCGCTCACCTGCTGGCGACGCTGGGGGCGCTGGACCTCAAGACGCTGCCTCCCGCGGTGCGGGCGCAGGTGCGCCAGCTAGAAGACGACCAGAAGCGCCGCCGCAAGCGCCGCGAGACGGACACGATCGACCAGATGCTGACGGACATCTCAGGGGCCTTGCGCGACGTCCTGGTCGCGCAGTTATCGGCCGAGGTGCCCGCAATAAACGAAAAGCTCGAAGACGCGATCCTGGCCTGCGCCAATCGCACCGAACCGTCGCACGTGGTCGCGGCGATCGACGCAGTGCGGACCGCGAGGCTACGCATCGAGGGCAACGTGGCGCCAATACTCGCCGTCGAGGCGATGCTGATCGCGATCGCGATGCCTGCCGTTTCCCACCTGGCCGCCGGGCCGCAAGGCGCGGGGTGAGCTAGGTGAGCGCGGTGGGACGCAAGTTCGTTGCCTTGCTGGCGGCGGGGACCGCTATCCTGGCGAATCTTGGGTGTTCAGCGCCAACCTACGACAAGGTGCAGGTTTCGCTGCCCACGTCGAGCGACGGCGGGCAGGGGCAGTTGGCAACGGGGGCGAACGCGGAAGCCGATCGCAGCATCCCCAAGAATCTGCGCAGGTATTACCGGCAGGCAATCGACTGGTCCACCTGCGATGGCTCATTCGAGTGCGGGAGCATCACTGTGCCGCTCGACTGGGCGGACCCGGGCACCGCCCAGGTATCCATCGCGTTGAAAAAGCTGCCGGCGGCCCGTAAGGCGCAGGGCTCGCTGCTCATCAACCCCGGCGGACCAGGCGAATCGGGAACCGAATTCGTGACCCACGTCAAGCGCATTTTCGGGCAGGACACCCTCAACGCCTACGACGTGATCGGCTTCGACCCGCGCGGTACCGGTCTGAGCAGCGGTATTCGCTGCTACTCCGACGAGCGGTGGGACGCCCGCCTGGCGCAGTCCTTCCCCTTCACGGCCAGCGGGATGGACGAGGCCCGGGCCTCGTCCCGCATGTTTGCGCAAGCCTGCAAGGCCGCGGTGGGGGACCTGCTGGCCCACGTCGACACCCAGTCGGTTGCCCGCGACATGGACGCGATCCGCAGCGCGCTGGGGGAGAAGAAGCTGAACTATCTGGGCTACTCGTACGGCAGCCTGCTCGGAAGCACCTACGCGGCGCTCTTCCCGGGACGGGCCGGGCGCATGGTGCTAGACAGCGCGATCGATCCGCGGGTGGACCCGGCGCAAATGGAAATCGACCAGGCCGCCGGCTTCGAAGCGGCGCTGAAGTCATACGTTGCTTACTGCCTGGAACAATCCGGGTGCCCGTTATCCGGAAGCGTCGATGACGGCCTGGCCCAGATCGCGACCCTGCTCGATGACGTCTCGCAATCGCCACTGACCGGTGCGGATGACAGGCAACTGACCCAGAGCCGTGCGCTTGTCGGGATCATCTATCCGCTGTATTCACGATCGCTGTGGCCGGTGCTCACCAGCGCGCTCGGGGAGGCGATTCGGGACCGGAATGGTTCGCAACTCCTTGCCAATTCCGATTCGTACGAATCACGCAACGAGGACGGTTCCTTTGATGGGACCGCGGGGCAGGCCTTTGTTGCCATCAGCTGCCTGGAACCGCAGACGACGCTGACGCTCGCCCGCGGCACCGAGATAGCCGACTCGATCATGCGGGCGGCGCCGACCCTGGGCGATGCGTGGGTGCAGCGGGTGTGGGACTGCTACGACTGGCCCTACTCCCCGATCGAGCGTGACTACGACGTCAGCGCGCGGGGCACCGGGCCCATTGTGGTCATCGGGTCGACGGGCGATCCCGCGACCCCGTATTCGTGGGCGCAGGGGTTGTCCGAGGTGCTGGACGGCGGCATCCTGGTCACCTATGAGGGCGAGGGACACGGAGCCTACGGCATGTCCAACGACTGCGTCCTTGGCGTTGTTGACGACTATTTAGTCAGTGGCACTGTGCCGAAGGATGGGACAACCTGCTGATCCAGAGCACAATGGTTCATCGCGTTCGAGTGACCGCAAAGCAATCTGAAACAAAAATGGAACGCAGCACGTAACACTCCCGCATCATGGCCCGACTAACGTCGTCCTATGACATCGTTAGCGTTGGAAGTTCTGCCAGTGCAAGCGGCGATGCATGCGTGCCTCGCCATTCCGGAGCACCGCAATATTGTGGCGCTGGCCTCGGCCAAATTTGAGCGCCCGCAGTGGGTCGTGACCCCGGAGGAATCCGCAAGTTCCCGGCAAGCACCCAAAATGTCCGGGGGCGCGCGTTTTCGCGGCGCCATGTCGGCGCCCGATCCTGTTGACCCACAGTTCGCGTTGACTCCAGAGATTGTCCTTACGGGGCCTTTGCCGTTGGGACCTCGAGAGGCCCAACAGTTGGGGCTTTTGGGTGTTCCACACAGCATATTCGTGTTGCCAGAGGTTGAACCGGGACACGTCGCCGAATTGCGCGAATGGGCGCTGGCCGTGGCTAAGCACTGTTGGGGTGGCGTGATCCAGGAATCGGGAACGATTTTGCGTCCCGACCCAGAATCACTGGTCGATCTGCGGCTATATTCGCCAGACCCGCAACCGATGTCGATTGTGCAAGAGGTCGTGCGCAGTGTGTTGCCGCGAGCCCAGGAATATCAGGATTCCGACGGGACAACCGCGCTTTACACCACCTTGGAATACGACGGGACCATCGTCATCAAACGGTCACGGGCAACCCGTGACTTGCCGCCGGCGCTTGCGACCGTCGACTGGCGTGACTACGGTCCGCACGTTTACGAGGTGTCGTGGATTCCACCAGACCCTGAGGAGCTAACCCAAGAGATGCCGTCATCGTTGCACATGATCGCACGGCGGCGCGCGGCGCCAATGGTCGCACGTACCATGGCGATGCTGCAGCAAAAGTTTGAGGGCACGGTGCTAGATACCGAGGACTTTATGGTTCAGTCCGAGGCGCTGCAGGCGCGGGCGCAAGGTAAAAGCCAGGGAATATAGCTAGCGGGGCTGGCCCATGGGTCGGCCCCGCAAAGGCAGCATCAAGGCAACAAACGAACCGAATAAGGAACCCTGGAACAGACCGCATAATCGGGGCATGCCCACGACTTTCAGACGATCCCAAAGCTGCGTCGAACAGGCGAAACCCGCCGCCAGGGTGAGCTGCGGTGTGAGCCATGATCCAGAACAGGATGCTGACTTTGCGTGGTCTACCCCTTGATCTGGATGACGACGACTGCGACGATGCGGTGTTCTGGAACTACCAGATTGGCCGGCTGTGGAATCGAGTGGTCCGGGAAATACGGCGAATTGTACCGTCGATGGCGTATGCGCTAGCCCGAGAGTGGCAGGCGAGAGGGTCGCTCCGTGTGAACGCGGTCCTGCGCTTCCCGCAGGTGAGTACGTTATGCCCGCGATCTTAGCGAATATCGCGCGGACTGCGTCCATAGTGGACACATGCGGGCAGCGTTACCACTTCGGGACTCAGGTGAAGGCTGATCCGCTGATTGCTGAAGGAAAAACCGTCCAATCGATTTGGTACATGACCAAGGCCGTGCAGTACATGGTGAAGGACGTGTCCGATGGGGGCGGTCCGTCGTCAGATTACGGGCGTGAGCATGGGCGGCGACTCCACTATGCTGCTCACCTGATGGCCTGCGATAAGGCGGCACGCGGCCGCCACTCGCTTTTCTTTAAGGCTCGCGCACACGATCAGGGGGGCGCTCGGTCGCGGGTGGTGACAGTGAGCGATGCGCGAGGACGTGCCACGTCGGAACACACGCGATGGTCACTTACAGGCCTGACGCGTGCGGTGCAGCGCCGTCATCGTCAGGACTATGCGGCGCTGATGGCAAAAAGCGAAGCTTCCTGCTCTGACCGGTTCGTCTGGGCAGTAGCTGCTCGTCGACTAGTTGATGGCGAACGAGCCGCCACCGCCTTAGACCGTGTGTTGAGGAACGTCCACGGACGGGCACCTGATTGATGAGCCTCGTAGGTCCTGCCGCCGGGGTTCCGGCGTGTCGGCCAGGGACTCCGTAGCGCGAGGGTCCCGCTGTCAGCCGTCCGTGCAGGTGGGACGCGTGTCATACCACGGCCAGTTCTAGCAAACTGAGACGTCAGGTTGCGCGAGAATCGGCCTCAGCGCCGTGGTATGGCATGCGTCGTACTGGAGCAGGTTGCTAGTGGGAGCGCCGGGGTAGCCTGGACGGGCGCTGGACGCCCAAGGCAGGACCGGAGGGGTCGGCCGACTGCCTCGGAAGGTGCTCCGCACCGACTAAGCAGTTGAGGACTGATGCAATCCAAGTGGACTCAGTCTCTTCAGTGTATACTCAGGAAAACTTGAGTGACGCTGTTGATTACAAGGATGTGGGAATCAGTGTGGAAGAACAAAAGGCAACTTGCAGCAAGCGCAGTGGCAGTGATGCTTGGCCTTTATATTGTCGTTGCGGGCAGCACAAGTTCGACTGCAGCTGATACCCGACCAAATTCGACGCAAGAAGCACGACCGCCGTTGAACGGTGACGGCTACGTGGTGCTCTACCCCGATTCTGAGGGTTTCTACGAGCCATCGGCCGAATTCGGCTCTGCAGCAGCGGAACAGTCCAAACTCTTGAACGTAAACGACAGGGATGCTGACCCTTTCGTCGTGCTGGCTGAGGCCGATGGCTCGTTGCCTAGCGGCATGACAATCCAAGACATCGAAACTATCGTGCTCGCCAAACGAACTGGAAACTTCGGAGACGCAATCGAAATTGCTGACAACTTAGGTGCCACTCTCTTATCGAGCGATGAATCCGGGCGCACTGTCGAACTCACAAGTAGTTCAGATATTCCTTCGACCGCAGCTAAGGCAAACGTTCGAACTTGGGCTGCTCTGGCCAACGCTTGGTCTCCGTCCTACGAGGGCGACACGATCATCGGCGTCGACTGGGGCGTCAAAATCGCGTACACATTCACTGTGACCGAAGGATCGAACCAGGGTGCCGCCGGTCGAGGATACGGCTACTACCGTGGCTACAACGGCAGTGTCTTCGGAACCTGGTCGCAGTATTACAATCTGGGATCTGCGTTCAGTAATACTGCTACTACGAAGGCAGTTCCGTGGGGGAACGTTGCTGGGAAAGCTCGTTTCAAAGCGACGTCACTTGCTTCTATCTATGCGGCAGGCAAATGGAACACCTGAAGTGGAGAAATCAGTGAGCAATTTTCCGATACCCCACAGGATTAATGATGCGGTCCGGCGATGCTTCATCTGGGGAATAGCGTTGAATGTCTTGGGACCCATTGTTGCTGTCTATGGTCCCAAAGTTTTCGCGAGCCTGGCTGAGGACCGCATCACGAACCAGGTCATTAACCCTGGTCTTGACATCGTTGATCTTTTGATCACAACAATGCGGTGGACCCTTACCCCCCTGGGTTGCTCCTTGATTGCTGCTGGGATCGTAATTAGGGTTTTGGGTTCGATTGTTGTATCTCCGCCTTTGAAAGATACTGACTTTGATGTCCTTCCTGAATAGCGTCGAACGGGCTGTCACACGAGTAGATGATGCCTGATTTGGCTTGCCCGGAAGGGCGGACCTGAGGGTCCATTGTGTTCGGGCCGTATGCGTATTAGTTCCGTGATGATGTCGTGCGAGGCCGTGTTGGCGAATCGCGCGAAGCACGTATGCGGAGCCGGTTGCTGGAGCAAGAAAACGCAGCGCGACAGCGAATGGTGGCGTAGCTGTCGTACGCGAAACTGTCCGAAGTAGTTCAACCCGTTTATGACTAGGCTCGCCTCGAACGACAGGGAGTAGCCTCGGAAAAGGAAAACGGTGAACAATGTGAGCACGGTCGCGAAGAACCTGCCGCGGAATCGCGGAAGAATCCGCGAAAAATCAAGCATCCCCTATGGAGCCGCCTACCAGAATCGAACTGGTGACCTATTCATTACGAGTGAATCGCTCTACCGACTGAGCTAAGGCGGCGTGGCCTACGCGTGGTGACGCGCGGACCGCCCACTACTGTACTCAACGATAGGGAAAATGCAAAAGTCGGGGCAGTGGGGCCTCCCTTTTCGCGGGGGCGTGCCGCACTGCCCGCGCGGTGTCGGTGCATTCCTTTGGCGAAGGCGCCCTGGTACAGGCGGTCATGGTGCGACCGCGACACGACGCATGGAGCGCTCAGTAATTGCTAACTGATTACCCAGCCGCAGCCATGGCTCTTTGCGGATTCGCAAAGTACTCTAAGACTCGAACCGCGATCAAAGGCGAACCCGCTGGGTGCGCCACTCGACTAGGGGAGTGACGAATGGGATTCATCAAAGCGTTTGCGGGAGCAATCGGCGGGACATTTGCAGATCAATGGCTTGACTTTTTGGCCCCGCCTGCGGGACTTTCCCCCACGGCAGCGATTTTCGCGGCAGTCCCCCAGGGGCAAAACGCGGGGCGCGGGTCCAACACCAAGGGTTCGTCCAACATCATCACGAATGGCTCAAAGATTGTGGTCCCCGAAGGTTACGGGCTGATCACCTTCACGGAGGGTCGCATTAGTGGCTTCATTGCCGAGCCGGGCGGCTACACGTTCACCAGCGACGACCAGAACTCGCAATCCATCTTTGCGGGCGACGGGTTCATTTCCCCTCTGGTCAAGACGTCCTGGGAACGCTTCAAATTTGGCGGGCAGCCGGGGGCTCAGCAGCTGGCAATCTATGTCAACCTCAAGGAAATCCCGAACAACCGATTCGGCACGCAGTCGGAAATCTACTGGGACGATGCGTACCTCAACGCGCAGGTTGGGGCATTGGTCCGCGGCACGTACACGCTAAAGATCGTCGATCCGGTCTTGTTCGTCACTCGCTTCGTGCCGGCAACATACATTGTTCCCAACGGTCCCGTATTCGACTTCACGGACATCGACAACGACGCGGCTTCGCAGCTCTTTAACGAGGTCGTCAGCGCGCTTTCTCCCGCATTTTCGATGTACACCAACGACCCGTCCAAGGGAAACCGGATCACACGGATCCAGTCCGATGCGCTCGGATTCGCGCAGTCGCTGGGTCAGGCGGTTGAGGACGGGTATAAGTGGCGAACCGAACGCGGTTTGGAGATCATTAGCGTCGCTATCCAAGCGATTGAATATGACGAGGACACCCGCGCGTTGCTCTCCGATGTCAAGAAGGCGGATGCGCTTTCTGGGCAGCGCGGCAACACCTTCTTGCAGCAGTCCGTCGCGCGCGGCGTGCAGGCGGCCGGGGAAACCGGCGGCGGTGCGGGCCTGGCGATGTTCGGTATGGGTGCGGGCACAGCGGGCGGCATGGCGGGTTCGATCCAGCAGCCGACGCAGCCGACACCCGGCCCGTTTGCGACCCCCGCTCCGCCGGCGCAGCAAGCGCCCGCTGCCCAGCCGGCCGCTCCCGGCGGCGGCGATGCGGGCGATCCCGTAGCCAAGCTCGCGCAGTTCAAGCAGATGCTCGACGCCGGGTTGATCACGCAGGCGGACTTCGACGCGGCGAAGGCCAAGGTCCTCGGTCTATGAGCGTTCCCCTGCAGGTGGGCGGGCACGATAAGTGCCCGACGTGCGGTTCGACGGATATTGCCTACTCGCAGCAAAAGGGCGTGTTGATTTGCCGCTATTGCCGCGCGCAGTGGACCGAGCGCAACATTGAGGCGGCGCTGGGGTACGACACTGAGATCTCCGCGCTGACGGGTATGCATGTCGCTCGCGGAGCGGGCGCAATCGACCCCAACGCTGCCGATGTCGTCACGATCAAGTGCCAGGGTTGCGGGGCGGAAGTCGTCATCAACTCCGCCACCAACGTGCAGGCACGGTGCCACTGGTGCCGTTCCGTGCTCTCGCTCAACCAGAGGGTGGCGAATGGGGCCGTGCCGGATGCTGTGCTGCCGTTCTCGCTGAGCCACGACCAGGCAGTGGAACTCGTCAATCAATTCGCAAAAAAGCGGATGTTCTTCGCCCATAAGGGGTTCAAGAGGGAGTTCTCTGCCGCCAACGTGGTGGGTGTTTACATGCCCTACCTGGTTGCGGACGTCAACGCGCATGTCGAAATGGCGGGCGAGGGCGAGGTGCAGACGCGGCGATACACCGTCAGCACCGGCGAGAACTCTTCCGAGACCCGATACGACGCGGACGTCTACCGCGTGGCAAGGGATTTCGACATAACGGTGGACGATCTAACGGTCGAGTCTTCGGGCCAGCGGGCAGGGATGAGCCGCGCGCAGGACACGGCGAACGTCATCAACGCGGTGCTGCCCTTCGACACGAAGAAGGCAGTCGAGTACAACGCAAATTACCTGGGCGGGTACACCTCGGAGAAGCGTGATTTGGATGTCCAGGACGTCGGTTGGCGCGTCGGCAGCATGGTCTTTGGGATCGGCACTTCGCTGATGCGGCGGACCCTGACAAAGTACGACCGCGGCGTCAAGTGGACCGGCGGGAAAGTCAAGGTCAAGGGCGCCCGGTATCTTTCGATGTACGCGCCGATCTGGCTGTATTCCTATTACGAAAGGCGCGGAAGCGGCAAGGAATTCTTGCACTATATTGCCGTCAACGGCCGCACCGGAGCGGTGATGGGGTCCGTTCCCATCAACAAGGCGAAGCTGGGATTCTTCTCCGCCGCCGTGACGCTTGTGACGCTGATTGGCGGAGGGGTGGTGTTTTTCCTGTGATTATGCAGGTAGCGGCGACGGTGTACGCGAGTTCCACGTCGGATGACTCGAACGGGCCGGGCGCCCTATTCATCTTCGCGGTCTTGGCGGGCGTCGCCCTGTATTACTTCGTGTGGAACTACTACCGCAACGCGAACGCGCGGTTCAAATTCGAGGACACGACGACCTCGCAGGCGACCAACGTGCAGGGAAACGACGCGAAGACGGGTAGCCGCAAGGGCCTGCGCTCCCAACAGATCGACGGTCGCAACGACAACGACGCGGCCGCGCAGGTCAGGTTGGAACTCGCGTGGCCCGCGGCCACCGACGCCATCCAATCCGTGCTGGATGAGGCGGCGGGAGCTGGGCCCCAAGGCGGTGATCGGCTGCCCGATTCTGCTCACTCGGCGCAAGCCGGGCAGGCGCCGGGCGGGGGACCCGCCGCCACTTCCGGGCAAGCGACCGTGCCGGATTACGGCTCCCAATCGGGGCCGACGTATCGACCGGGGCAGACCTTCCAACCGGGCACCGGGCAGACGCCTCCCGCCGCCGAGTAGGGGCACGGACGCGCGGGTGCACGGAGCCGAACGTCCCGGCGCACGCCGCCAGTGATGGGACAATAGGACGGTGACAACCGCACCTGCAGCAAACGCCCCGAGCCCGATCCGCCCCGACGTCGAACCGCTCGTTGAGCGACTACGCGCGCGCGTGGAGGGGGAGGTCTCGTCCTCTAATCTGCGACGTGCGGAGTATTCGACTGATGCCTCGAACTATCGCGTGGTTCCGGAAGTCGTTGTGATCCCCGCCTCGATCGATGACGTCATCGCCACCCTGGAACTGTGCCGCGAGGCGGGCATCCCGATCACAACCCGCGGCGGAGGGACATCGATCGCGGGCAATTCGATCGGCCCCGGCGTCGTCATCGACTTCTCCCGGCACCTCAACAAGATCATCAGCATCGACCCCGTCGCGCAGACCGCCGTCATCGAACCCGGCGTGATCATGTCGGACCTGCAAAAGGCGGCCGCGCCCTACGGCTTGCGGTTCGGGCCCGACCCGTCCACGCAGAACCGCGCGACGCTGGGCGGCATGATCGGCAATAACGCCTGCGGGCCGCACGCCGTTGCATACGGGCGGACTTCCGACAACATCATCGAGCTGGACGTGATAGACGGGACGGGGCGCCGCTTCACGGTCGGGCCGGACGGGCAGGGCATGGACGCCGTTGCGGGTCTTGCGGAATTGGTGCAGGAAAATCTGGCGCTCATCAGGACCGAACTGGGGCGCTTTGGGCGCCAGGTTTCGGGGTATTCGCTCGAACACCTACTTCCCGAAAACGGGTCGAACCTGGCCAAGGCGCTCGCGGGCACCGAAGGGTCCGTTGTGACCATGTTGCGGGCCACCGTGCGGCTGGTGCCCGTCCCCTCCGCCCCCACGCTGGTCGTCTTGGGGTACGAGTCGATGCCGCTTGCCGCCGACGATGTACCACTGTTGCTGGCCTGCAAGCCGCTTGCGATCGAGGGCATGGATGCGCGCCTGATCGACATCATCAAGCGCGCAAAGGGACGCGACGCCGTGCCGACGCTGCCCGCGGGCAGCGGCTGGTTGATGGTAGAGGTCGGTGGGGAGACGGCCGAAGACGCCATGGAAAACGCCCGGAACTTGGTGCGCGTCGCCCGCACCGAGGAGGCCATGATCTTTCCGGCGGGACCCGAGGCCACGCGCATGTGGCGCATTCGCGCCGATGGGGCCGGGCTGGCGGGGAGGACCCCGTCGGGCGACCAGGGGTGGCCCGGCTGGGAGGACGCGGCGGTGCTGCCGGAAAACCTCGGCGCCTACCTGCGGGACTTCGACAGACTGTTGGAGGAATACGGCCTGGACGGGGTGCCGTATGGCCACTTCGGCGACGGCTGCATTCACGTTCGGATCAACCTGCCGCTCGAGGACAATGCGGCAGTTTTCCGCCGGTTCTTGGAGGATGCCGCCGCGCTTGTGGCGCGTCACGGCGGGTCCCTTTCCGGTGAGCACGGCGATGGCAGAGCGCGCTCCGAATTGCTGCCGGCTATGTACTCGCAGCAGGCGATCGATCTATTTGCGCAGTTCAAGGGCCTGTTCGACCCCAACGATCTGCTAAACCCCGGCGTTGTTGTGCGCCCCGACCCGCTCGATGCAAACCTGCGCCGGCCCAACGCCAAGCCGGTCAATCCGACCACCGGATTCGCGTTCAAGCACGACGGCGGCGACTTCACCAAGGCCGTTCACCGCTGCACGGGTGTGGGTAAATGCCGGGCGGACAACTTCAGTGCGGGCGGGTTTATGTGCCCGTCCTACCAGGCCACGCGCGATGAAAAGGATGTCACCCGCGGGCGGGCGCGCGTGCTGCAGGAACTGGTCAACGGTTCGCTCATCACCGGCAGCTGGTCCGCCCCCGAGGTCGCGGATGCGCTGGACCTGTGCTTGAGCTGCAAGGCCTGCTCATCCGATTGCCCCGCGGGCGTTGACATGGCGGCCTACAAGGCCGAGGTTTTGCACCGCAAATACGAGCGCAAGGTCCGCCCCGTCAACCACTACGTGCTGGGATGGTTGCCGCGGTGGGCGCGCCTGGTTTCGGGATTTGCGCCGTTGGCGGCGATCGCGAACTGGTTCCTGAGCTTCCGTCCCTTCGCAAGGCTGGTGCTCAGGGTCGGGGGTATGGACCCGCGGCGGGCCATGGCCACTTTCGCAACCGAGCCGTTTCGGAAGTGGGTTAGGAAGCAGGACGAGGTCCGCCTCAGCGCCGCCACGCCTTCTTCCGCGAATGGAGCGGCCGCTGCGCGCCCCAGGGTCGTGTTGTGGGCTGATTCGTTCTCCGATTCGATGACTCCCGATACGGCCAAGGCTGCGTTGCGGGTGCTGGACGCGGCCGGCTATGACGTGATCGTTCCCGGTGGAGAGGCCTGCTGCGGTCTTACCTGGATTTCCACTGGGCAGCTGTCCGGGGCCCGCAAGAAGCAGGAGCAGTTGCTCAAGGTGCTGGGCCCGTTTGCCGTCGCCGGAATCCCGATCATCGGCGTGGAACCATCGTGCACGGGCGTGCTGCGGTCGGATCTGCTCGAACTGCACCCGGATGACCCGCGGGCGGTCGCCGTCGCCAACAAGACCATGACGCTTGCGGAGTTGCTGACTGCCCCGGCCCCCGTCGGCCCGGAAGGCCGCTGGACCATGCCGGACCTATCGGATGTGACGGCGATTGTGCAGCCTCACTGCCACCACCATTCGGTGATGGGTTTTGGCCCCGACGAGAAGCTGTTGAAGGATGCGGGAGCGCAGCTCACGACGCTGTCGGGATGCTGTGGTCTTGCGGGCAACTTCGGGATGGAAAACGGGCACTACGAGGTATCGGTGCAGGTCGCGGAGAATGAGCTGTTGCCAGCGCTGCGGGCCGCGGGCGAGGGGGACATTTTCATGGCGGACGGGTTTTCCTGCCGTACCCAGGCGGCTGACCTGGCCGGGGTGCAAGGTAAGACGCTCGCTCAGGTCATCGCCGATCGATTGTAGGGGTGGGCCCCGCGGGCTTTAGGTTGTTGTTACAACCAATTACAATGGTGTCATGAATGACGTTCGTTGGCTCTCCGCGCAAGAGCTTCATACATGGGTAAAACTCGAAGTGATTGCGGAGTTGCTCCCTGCCGCGCTCGACCAGCCGTTGCAGCGCGACCACAACCTCAACCACTTTGAGTACATCGTCTTGGCGCAGCTTTCTGAATCGGATCGGCGCACCATGCCGCTGACCGTGCTGGCGGCGCGCACTAGCGCGACATTGCCTCGCCTTTCGCACGTGATCCGGCGGCTCGAAGACCGCGGTCTGGTGGTTCGATCAACCAGCGAACTAGATCGACGCGTCACCCTTGCGACGCTGACCGATGCCGGGTGGGACCTGGTGGTGCGGGCGGCCCCTACGCATGTGGCGAGCGTGCGCGACGTCGTGATCGACAGGCTGACCCCCGACCAGCTGCGGGCCCTCGACCAGATAACGGACGCGATGCTGGAAGCGCTGGATCCCGGCGATCGCAAGGGCCTGCGCCAGGCGTGCGGCGAGAAGGCCCCGGCTCCGGACGGCGTCTAGGGGAAAGTCGCTGGGACTGCGGGCTGGAACCCTGTCGCCGTCGCGCGCTGGAGCGTTGTCCGGTCATGCGGGCTGGGTCGTTGCAGGCGCCCCACCGCATGGGCGGAACCGCGCGGTGGGGCGCGGGGAGCGGGGTAGCTAGGAGCCGGAATCTCGCGTTTATACCGCGGCTATTACCGGGTATTTGCGGTGAATTTGATGTAATTCGCCACGAAATGGTCGTTTGCGGTTTCGCGCGGTTCGACTCTGCTTTACCATGCAATTATGACGAGTCTCGGATCGCAGCCCCAGCCGCGGCCGTCCCACGCTCGCTTCGCTTGCTGGCGCGCCGTTCGGCGGGAGCGGGAGAGGTGAGCGAATCGGGACAGTTTGAAGAGAGGGTCCGTCGCATCCTGGCTCATCACGCAGCCGTTCTGATCGACGAGCCCCTGTTGGTGCTGTCCTGGGTGGTCCCGAAGGGGCACGAAGCGGCCGATGACGGGGTGCTCGTCGCGCTCGATGCGCAGGGCAGGCAGGTCGTTGTGCAGGTCCTTTTCCACGTCGACCTGGTCGGCCTCATGGAGGCGATCCGCGTTGCCGGCAGGCTCGGGTATCGGTCGCGGTCCGCGATGGCGTCCTCGTACCAAGGGGGGCGTGAGGCTTTCGAAAGCGACCTGGCGGGCTTCTACGCGAAGAATCCCGAGTTGGTGGGGACCGTCGGCCAACTGGCGGCACCGCCGCGGCTCATCATCGTGTGCGGTACGGCCTCCCACGACATCGACGACGCAGTGCGGTTCCTGAGCGCCCAGGCCGGCGCGCTTGAAGTGTTGCCAATCACCGCGGAGGTCGTCGCCCGCGTAACGCGGGCGGTGCACGCCGCGAACCCGACCGGGGCCAATTCTCACCCGCAAGCTTCCGCGGATGCGCACCGGGCGGCCGAGGTCGTGGCGGAGCCGGCGGGCGCAGTCGGCTCGGTGGGAGAGGCCATGGCCGAACCGGTGGCCGTGGCCGAACCGGTGGGCACAGTCGAATCGGAGGCCGTGGCGGAGCCGGCGGGCGCAGTCGAACCGGCGGGCGTAGTCGAACCGGCGGGCGTAGTCGAACCGGTGGGCACAGTCGAACCGGTGGCCGTGGCCGATCCGGTGGCCATGGCCGATCCGGTGGGCACAGTCGATCCGGTGGGCACAGTCGAGCCGGAGGCCGTGGCGGAGCCGGCGGGCACAGTCGAACCGGAGGCCGTGGCGGAGCCGGCGGGCGCAGTCGAGCCGGCGGGCGCAGTGGCGGTGCCCACTGAGGAGATCGATGAGGACACGGGGATCCCGATCGCTATCCCCGGGGGCCTGGATGTCCCGTCGTCTGGCGCGCCCACCGCGCACATATCCGTGGGCCGAACCTACGCGCTCGCCGAACCGCTAGCCATAACGGCGGAGATCCCCATCGTTGACCCGGCCCCGCGGCGCGCCCTGCCGCGGACCACACTGCCGCGCCCCGCCCAAGGAACGCATCGCCCGCCCGCGCGTTCGCTCGCGGTCAAAACCGTCGCGCTCGAGGCCGCCGTGACGGGAAAAACCGTCGAGGCACTGCAACGCTCGCACCGGGCCCAGCCGGCGGCGGGTTCCCCCGGCGACGCTTCCCAAGCGCGCAATCTGGCTGATTTGTGCGGGTACCTCGAGGACGCAGTCCCGCTCGTATGGAATCGCGCCAACTCGAGCGATCGCTTCACCTCGACGCTCAGCCCTAACGGGGTCATAACGACCTCGAGCGGCCAAACGTTCACCGATCCGACCAGGGCCGCCAAGGCGGTGTCGGGTTCGTTGTCGGTCGCCGACGGCTGGAACTTGTGGCGGATCGGCGAGAACGGGCCGACGCTCGCCGAGGCCTGGCGCGAGGTGTTCCAGTAGGCACCCCTAACCGCGCGGGGCGCGCAGCGCCGCGGGGACGGAATCAAAGGATGGGAAGAACTCGTCCTAGATCGGGGATCGAATCCGAGGTGAACTGTGGTTCGAGTGCGCGTGCCAGCGCGTCGGTGTCGTAGGAGCGTCGCCCCGTCGCCAATTGCACCCACAGGCGGGGATCGCGAACGGAAACACTCCAGCCCCCGCGCATGACGACGATGCGAAGCAATTCGTCGGCAACGATCTGCAACGCGGCGGGCAGCAGGGGGCAGGCATCGCCGCGCGAGTCGACGACGCCCTGCAGCGAATCCTGCAAGTCGATGGCGTGGACAACGATCTCGATCAGGCGCGATATGGTCATGTCACGCAGCGTGATGGGGGCTCGGCGCGCCTGTACGACCAGTTCCCCCGGGCTCGGTGCGGCGCCCGCCAGCGCATCGAGCGCGGTGAAAGCGGCGCGCGCCTCTGCGCGGATTGCCGCAAGCGGGTCGCCCGCGATATCTGCGGCGAGCGCCTTGGTGACCTGAGAAATTTCATGCGCTCGCGTGGGGTACATGCCCAGGTATTCGGCGAGGGGCAGGGGGATAGTTCCCGCGGGTGCCGGCTCGCACGCCGTCAATGCGGTGAACGCGCGACCCAGGTGTGCGACCAGTTCCCCAACGGTCCAATCCGGTAGAGTGCTGGGCCGCGACTGCCACGCGGGGACCTCGTCCAAAACCGACAGCCACGCATCGAGGCGCTCCCACTGGGCTGCCAGGGCTGTCCGCGCATCGTCGAAATTAGTCTTCACTGACTTCCCAACTCCTAACGGGCCACCGCCTAATGGGGCGCCGTGCGTTCTTCGAGGCTCAGTTCGAAGTCTTTCACGATGGAGGCGAGTTGGTCGAACTCGATCAGGAACCCGTCGTGTCCGTAGGGGGAATGGATGGTGCGCAGCGGATCGGCTGCGGGAATCAGGCGCGCCATGGTGCGCGAAGCTTCCAAGGGGAACAGGCGATCCGAATCGACCCCGACGATCAGTGCCCGGGTGCGAATTGAGCGCAGGGCGGTCGCGACCCCGCCGCGATCCCGGCCCAGATCGTGCGAGAGCATAGATTCGGTGAGGGTCACGTAGCTGTTGGCATCGAACCGGTATGCCAGCTTCGACGCGTGATGATCCAGGTAGGACTGGACCGCGAAGCGGCCGCCGTGCAACGGTTCTTCCGCTCCCTGTGGGACCCGGGCGAAGCGCGTGTCCAGTTCCTCGGCGCTGCGGTAGGTGACATGCGCTATTTGGCGGGCGATCCCCAGGCCATTGTGTGGCCCCTGGCCCGCGGGTGCGTCGTAGTAGTCGCCGCCGCGAAAGTGCGCGTCGCCGCGAATAGCCGCCAATTGCGGGTGTGACCACGCGATTTGGTCGCCGGTGAACTGGGCGGATGAGGCGATCACGGCGATGCCATCGACGCCGATGCCGGCTGCCGGTCCCAGGAGCGCCCATTCGAGCGCGCGCTGACCACCCATTGAACCGCCGATGACCAAGTGCCACGAGCCGATCCCGAGGGCGGTGGTGAGCGCGATTTCGGCGTCGACCTGGTCGCGGACCGTGACCCGCGGGAAGCGGCTGCCGTAGCGCCTGCCCGACGGATCGAGGCTGGCGGGGCCCGTCGTTCCCTGGCATCCGCCCAGTACGTTCGGCGCGACGACAAAGTACTTGTCGGTGTCGATAGGCTTACCCGGGCCGACCAGATCGTTCCACCAACCGGCGCTGCGGTGCCCGTCGCCCGCGTCCCCAACGACGTGGCTGTCTCCGGTCAATGCGTGCAGGATCAGGATCGCATTGGTGCCCGCATCGTTCAGCCGTCCCCAGGTTTCATACGCGACGGTGACGTCGGGAAGGGACAGCCCCGATTCGAGGATCAGGGGACCTACGTTCGCGAACTGCCGATGCCCTACCGGGTCTCCCTCAAGCCAGGCACCGGTTACCGGCACCGGAAGCGGGAATTCGCTACGCCGGTGCGGCTGCTTCCCGCGGGGGAAGTCATCGCAACGAGTCACGTCGGTTCCGTCTCATGTCTTGTCCAAAAAGTGCATCGATAACCGACTCTACGCGTCCGGACTGAAAAGACGCCGGGTGTGACCGCCCTGTGGACAACAGCGGACGGTCACACCCACGAGTTCGGGGAAACCTGCGCGGATCAGGCCTGGGCCGCTGCCGCGGCAAATCCCTTCTCCAAGTCTGCGAGTATGTCGGCGATGTTCTCGATGCCGACGGAGAGCCGCACGAGGCCGGGCGTGACACCCGCGTCGGCCTGTTCCTGCGGCGTCAACTGGCTGTGGGTGGTCGATGCCGGGTGGATCACGAGCGAGCGAACGTCGCCGATATTGGCGACATTGGAGTGCAGCTCCAGCGCTGAGACGAAAGCCTTCCCGGCCTCCAGTCCGCCCGCTATTTCGAACGAGACGACCGAACCCGATCCCTTCGGCGTGTACTTTTCGGCGTTGGCGTGCCACGGGCTCGACGGCAACGATGCGTAATTCACCAGTTCCACGTCGGGGCGCGCTTCCAACCATTCGGCGACGGTGCGCGCGTTCGAGACGTGGCGCTCGACGCGGAGCGAGAGCGTTTCGATGCCCTGCGCGATGAGGAAGGCGTTGAAGGGGGAGATGGCGCTGCCCAGGTCGCGAAGCAGCTGCACCCGCGCCTTGAGGACGAACGCGAGGTTGGCCCCCAGGATTCCGTTGACGCCCAGGTCGCGTGCGTATACCAGGCCGTTGTAGCTGGGGTCGGGGGTGTTGAAGCCGGGGAACTTCTCGGGGTCCTGCGAAAAGTCGAAGTTGCCGGAGTCAACGATCAAGCCACCGATCGAGGTGCCGTGCCCGCCCAGCCACTTCGTTGCGGAGTGAAGCACAATATCCGCGCCGTACTTGATCGGGTTGAGGAGGTACGGGGTCGCGACGGTATTGTCGACGATCAGCGGGACCCCTGCTTCATGAGCGATCGCGGCGATGGTTTCGATGTCCAGCACGTCCGAGCGCGGGTTCGGGACGGTTTCGCCGAAGAGCGCCTTGGTGTTGGGGCGAATAGCGTCGCGCCATTCCTGCGGGTTGTGCGGGTCGGTCACGAAGGTGGTTTCGATGCCCAGCCGCGGAAGAGTGTGGCGCAGCAGGTTGAACGTGCCGCCGTAGAGGCTGGCGCTGGCGACGATGTGGTCGCCGGCCTGCGCCACGTTGAGGAACGCGTACGTCTCCGCTGCCTGGCCGGAGCTGAGCAGCAACGCGCCAACGCCCCCCTCGAGTGCCGCGACGCGGTTTTCGACGACGTCCTGCGTGGGGTTGCCGATGCGCGTGTAGATCGGTCCCAGGTCTTGCAGCGCGAAGCGCGCGGCGGCGGTGTCGGCGTCGGGGAACACGAACGATGTCGTCTGGTAGATCGGTAGCGCCCGCGCACCGGTCGTGGGGTCTGCCGTTTGCCCGGCGTGGACTTGCTTGGTCTCGAACGACCAGTCTGCATTGCTCATGAGGTGATTCTCCGTGTTCAGGGGGCTTGCTGGGCCAGGTTAGATGCGCGAACGCGATGCGCTACAAGCAGACTGTATCCACCATCTGTCTCAAATCGCAGCCCCTTGTCTCGTAATTTGGGACGAGGCCCGCCGCCCCCGGGAGTGCGCCAACCGAAATGGGCTGCAATCGTCGGCAACTGGGTCGCGCTTCGTTGCTGCCGGCGGCGCGAGGGACCGCGGTGTTTGCGGTGGGCAGGGGCGTTGCTGGGCGTTTGCGCCCCGCGGGCCGCCCGCGGGGCGCGGTCGCGCGCGCGGGGTGCCTGCGTGGATGCAAATGGGAGGTCGAGCGGAGCCGATGCGCTGGCAAACGCCTCCCGGAGCGTACGGTTCGGGATGTTACTAGTGTGACTGGTGGTGAATCTGTTTCCAAAGTGAGCAAAGTTGTATAGCCTAGTTGGCGGTGGAGTATCACCATTCGACACACGGCCCGCAGGAGAATCATGGCGAACAGGAAAAACGGACGTTCCCGCGGTTCGCTCCGCGTCGCAGTGGCGGCGGCCGGTGCCGCCTTCGCCATGTTCGCGACGGGTGGCCTTGCGCAGGCGGTGCCGAATCCGAGCCAATCGCTCGAATCGCTGCAGCAACAGGGCGCTTCGGTCAAGACCCAGGTGTCCGCGCTGGACGCCCAGATCGCGCAACTGAGTTCCAACGTGGACGATGCGTGGGATGCGGTCGCTAAGGCGGCGGAGGACTACGCCCAAGCTACCGTTGATCTGCAGAACGCCAAGAACGCGGCGAAGGAAGCCCAGGAACGCCGCGACCAGGCAGATGCGCAGCGCGAGGCATCGCGCAAGAACCTCGTTGAGATAGTGCGCGATACCGCGCGTTCTGGGTACGGTGCGTCCACCGTCCAGGCGTTGCTCAATGCCGATGAATTCGACGAGGCCGTCGCGGTCGCGTCGGCGCAGGACCTGGTGCGTGACAAGTCGCAGCGCGCGGTCCAACAGTTCCAGGCAGACACGGTGGTTGCGGAAACGCTGGCGCAATCGGCGTTGAAGGCCGTCGAGCAAGAAGAAGCCGCGGAGGCGGCCGCGCAGGACGCGCTCGCGGACGCCGAAGATCAGCAAGAGCAGGCGCAGCGGCTGCAAGAGAATGCGCAATCTCAGCGCGATTCGTTGATCGCTGAACTGGCGCAGATCCAGCAGTCAACGGTCGCAGCGGAGAAAGCGCGGCAGGCCGAACTAGAGGCCGCGCGCGAGTTGGCGGCGCAGCGGGCCCAAGAAAAGCGCGAGAAGGAAGAACGAGACCGCCAGGCCGCGGCGCAACAGCAGGCCGAGGAACAAGCCGCACGCGAGAAAGCCGAAAAGGCCGCGAGAAAGAAGGCGAAGAAGAAGGACTCCGCGAAGTCGTCTTCATCCGGCACCGGTGCGGGATCCTCGTCTGGCTCGGGTTCGGGCGGTGGTTCCGGGTCCGGCAGTGGGTCTGGTTCCGGGTCGGGCAGTGGGTCTGGTTCCGGGTCGGGCAGCGGCTCGGGTTCGGGCAGTGGGTCTGGTTCCGGGTCGGGCAGTGGCTCGGGTTCGGGCAGCGGTTCCGGGTCGGGATCCGGATCGGGTGGAGGCTCCGGCTCGGGCGACCTGCTCGGTACCGGAACGTCCGTGTCGACGGCGGCCCAGGGAAAGGCGGCCGTGGCGGCCGCCAAGACCAAGCTCGGAATCAGCTACGGGTGGGGAGCTACGGGACCGAACGCCTACGACTGCTCGGGTCTGACGATGACGTCGTGGCGCACCGCGGGCGTCAGCCTGCAACGCACCTCGCGCTCGCAGTACGTCCAGGTCAAGAAGATCAACATGGCGGACATGCGGGCCGGCGACCTGTTGTTCTGGGGCAGCGACCCCACCGATCCGCAATCAATCACGCACGTGGCGATGTACATCGGTGGTGGGCAAATGATCGAAGCGCCCCGCCCCGGTTTGACGGTGCGAATAACATCGGTTCGATACTCGCGAATCATGCCGTACGCGGGGCGCGTCTAACAACCGCACGAGCGGGGAAGCGAAGGCTTTCCGCCGCCTAGGCTCACCGCCCGAACTAAAAGCCCCGCGGGCGGTCAGCGCTCGTCGTGCCCGATGTAGTACCCGGCATCGATGGCGCGTTGGAAGGAGCGCTCGATTTCCTTCTCCGCCTCGGCGCGATCGGTCCAGTGGGCGCCCTCGACGGACTTGCCCGGTTCCAGATCCTTATAGACCTCGAAGAAGTGCTGCACCTCTAGGCGGTGGAAGTCGGAAACGTCGTCAATGTCCTGCCGCCAAGCCGCGCGCTGGTCGGCGGTCGGAACGCACAGCACCTTATCGTCGCCCCCGGATTCGTCTCGCATCCGGAACATTCCCAGCGCTCGGCAGCGGATCAGGCAGCCCGGAAACGTCGGTTCCTCCAGCAACACCAGGGCGTCGAGGGGGTCCCCATCCTCGCCGAGAGTGCCCTCGATGAACCCGTAGTCATCCGGGTACCGGGTTGCTGTGAAGAGCATGCGATCGAGGCGGATGCGGCCGGTCTTGTGGTCAACCTCGTACTTGTTGCGCTGCCCCTTGGGGATCTCTATCGTCACGTCAAACTCAAGTGCCACTGGTCGCTCGCCCTCCGAATGCGCGGTTCGCAGGGACCCGCGCGTTGCCGATTTATCCCCCAATCATGCCCGAAATTTCGCAAACAACACGAATCGAAACACCACTTAGACAACTTGTCCGCGCCCGCGCGAGGGGGCGATCGCAGTGGGCGTGCCTGAGCGCGGCGCCCGGGGAGAGCCCGCCCACTGTTGGAGCGCGCTGATGGCAACGCACTTGCGTGGGTTGGTGTGGCGGTGGGGTGGTCGTTGCGCGGGTTGGTGTGGCGGTGGGGTGGTCGTTGCGCGGGTTGGTGTGGCGGTGGGGTGGTCGTTGCGCGGGTTGGTGTGGCGGCGCAGCGCCGAAAACGTGTAGCAGGGGGCGCGACGCGGCAGGCGGGTGCGGGCCCCGCTTGAATGCAACAGGCTACGCTTGAACCCCTGGGCACCCGCGGCAACTCGTGTAGGCGCCCGGAATCCCGCATCTTCGAAGGAAGTTTGACCACGATGGCGAGCAGGAAACGCAAAAGACGCCTCGGCGCGACCGTCTTTGTGCTGGTCGTGGTGCTGTCGGGAACGTATCTTTGGGCGGACGCCACCGGGCTTGTCCCGGGCTACTTAACCACGGATCCGCCGCCCGCCGCGGCCGCCGCATTTCCCGACCCACCCGGTGCGGTTGCAGCCACGGATCTGGCCGCAGCCCCCACCGGGGCGACGAGCAGCACGCCCAAGACCACGGCGGATATCGCCGGAGGCATCGCGAAATTGGCGGACGACAAGGACGCGATGGGCAAGTCCTTCGCGGCCGTCGTCACCGACGCGGTCACGGGTGACGTCATCGCTGCGAAGAACATCGACAAACCGATGACGCCGGCCTCGACCCAAAAAATCCTGACCGCGGTCGCCGCGTTCGACTCGCTTGACCCGACCTCCACGCTTACGACCAAGGTTGTCCAGGCTAGTGCCACGCAGGTCGTAATCGTGGGCGGCGGCGACATGATGCTGTCCGCGAAGAAGGGAAAGCCCACCGAAATAAACGGTCGCGCCGGATTGGGGGACCTGGCCACCCAGGTTGCGCAGAAGCTAGCCACCGCTGGGGATACGGAGGTCACGGTCGGGTACGACTCGTCCCTCTTTGACTCGAATACGCACGGCGTGTGGTCGCAATCGCCCGCAGAGGGTTACGCGGCGCCCGTCGTGCCGCTCGCCGTCGATACGGGCAGGATGAAGGAAGGCGAATACGCCCCGCGGTACAACGACCCGGACCTGGAGGCGGCGAAGGTATTCGCCAAGCGCCTCGCGGAAAAGGGCATAACGGTCACCGGCGGCCCGACGCGCGTCACGGCCGGCGCCGATGCGACCGAGCTCGGCAGCGTGCATTCCGCACCAATCGAGCAGATCGTGAGCTACTTCCTGGATCACTCGGACAATACGATCACCGAGGTGGTGGGACGGCTCGTGGCAATACAACGAGGCCTCCCCGCCTCGTTCGACGGTGCCACCAAGGCGGTTCTTGCGACGTTGGGTGAGCAGGGGATCGACGTTTCAAAGGCGCACCTGACGGACTGCTCGGGGCTGGCGGACGGTTCGAAGGTCACGGCGCGCACTCTCCTCGCCGCGGTGACGGCGCTCGCGACCCCGGGCGACGGCACCTACCACGATGCGGCGGCCGGGCTGCCGATCTCGGGATGGACCGGGACATTGGCCGATCGCATGACGAGCGAACAAGCTCGCGGCAACGTGCGGGCTAAGACGGGCACCCTTCCGAAGGTGGTGGCGTTGGCGGGAACCGTCCAGACCAAGACCCAGCGCCCACTGAATTTCGTTTTGATCGCAGATAAATCGCCGAGCACCTGGGCCAGCAGAAAACGCATTGACGACTTCGTTTCGGGGCTCACCGGATGAGCGGGGGCGGCGGGGGGTCTGCGCCGTTGGACTGGAATATGGCCGCGCGGGCGGCGGGGCGCATTGCGCCACCGGGACCCCACCTGCGGGCGACCGAGATGCAGGCGCTCACAGATGACCTGCGGGTGCAGGCGGCCAAGGCGTGGGCTCCCGCGGTCGAGTATTCGGGTTTGTCGGGCCTGCTCGATGGCGGCGGCCCGGGAGCGCCAGTGCATGTGGTGGATCGCGCCGGTTGGGCGCGAGGGAACGCTTCGGCCATGTCGCGGCTGTCCTCGCCGCTGCTGGGCGCGGGCGCGCCCGCGGGCCCCGCAGCCCGGTCGGTTGCAACCGCCGAGGCCGCCGGGATGCTCGCGCTGCTATCGAGCCGGGTGCTCGGGCAATTCGACCCCTACGGGGCGCGGCCGGGGCTATACCTCATTGCACCGAACATGGCGGCGACGGAGCGCGTGCTGGACGCCGATCCCACCGACTTCCGGCTGTGGGTCTGCCTGCACGAACTGACCCACGCGGCCCAGTTCCGGGCGGCCCCTTGGCTGGTCGAGCACTTTATCGCTCTGATCGCCGGCATCACTTCACCCGCGCGGCCCGCGGATACGGATGAATCAACCAATCCAGTGATCGAAGGGGTCGCGGCCGTGGCCCACGGCGCGATCATGACTACTCGCTTCGCGCGGGCGCTGGTCTCGAGCGTGCGGGGAACCGCGGGCGGCGGGCTCATGGAGGGGATGCTCTCGCCGCACCAGCGCGTGAAACTGGCGGAGGTGACCGCGATCATGTCGCTGCTGGAGGGGCACGCCGACGTCACGATGGATGCGGTCGGCCCCGATCTCATTCCCACGGTGGCCGACCTGCGCCGCGGTTTCGAGAAGCGACGAGATGGCCTCACCGGCGCGGCCAGGGTCATCGCCCGGTTGCTGGGCATGGAGGCGAAACTCGAGCAGTACCGCAGCGGCGCCGCATTTGTTTCAGCGGTGCAAGCCGCGCGGGGCAGGGATGGCATTGCTGCCGCGTGGCGCGGCCCGCAAACGCTTCCGACCGCAACGGAAATAACAGACCCCGCTGCCTGGCTCGAGCGAGTGCCCAGCTGAGTCATGGCACGCAAGACACCACTGGACGCCCCCCGCCGGGCAGTCGAATCGCATTTGGCGGCGCTGCCGCAAGGATCCACCGTGCTGGTCGCGTGCTCCGGCGGCGCCGACTCGTTGGCGCTGGCCGCCGCCACCCGCAACGCCGCGGATCACCGCGGGTACCGGGCGGGCGCCGTGATCGTCGATCACGGGCTGCTTGCGGGATCCGCCGAGGTCGCGCGGCGGGCGGCGCAACAGTGCACCGACCTTGGTCTAGAGCCCGTGGAGGTCCAGGCTGTCGCGGTCCAGGCTGGCGGCGGCGGGGGCCCCGAGGCGCGGGCCCGCACCGCGCGCTACCGGGCGCTGCGGGCCGCCGCCGACGCCGCGGGTGCCACGGCAATCATGTT
The DNA here is from genome assembly GCF_006715765.1 of Rarobacter incanus. Taxonomy (NCBI): domain Bacteria; kingdom Bacillati; phylum Actinomycetota; class Actinomycetes; order Micrococcales; family Rarobacteraceae; genus Rarobacter; species Rarobacter incanus. Next base: position 1,182,653 of record NZ_VFNV01000001.1, on the reverse strand, counting down.
GGGTCACACCCTGGACGACCAGGCGGAAAACGTCCTGCTTTCGCTGGCGCGCGGATCGGGCGCCCGGTCGTTGGCGGGCATGAGCGCGGTCAACGGCCTGTGGCACCGCCCCTTTCTTGGCATCACCCGGCGGCAAACCGAGCAGGCGTGCGAATTCTTGGGAATCGAATACTGGATCGACCCAACGAATGCGGGAACCGCGGGTGACCCCGTGCGCTCGCGGCTGCGCGCGCACGCCATGCCAGCGCTGATCGACGTGCTGGGCGCGGAGGTTCCGGGGTCGCTGGCCCGCAGTGCGAGCCTGCTGCGCGCCGACGCGGACTACCTCGAAGCAGAGGCGCAACGCCTGGTGGAACGCGCGGCGGCGGCCGCCCGCATCCGCCCCGCCGCGCAGTCGGAACCGGGCGCGGGGGGCGCGGGGGACATGCCGGTGGTGACCGCCGATGCGGCGGAGTTGAAAAGGGCGCACGGGGCGCTCGTCGGTCGTGCCTTGCGGACTTTGGCCATCGCCGCGGGTGCCCGCCCGGGTTCTTTGACTCACAACCACGTGCGTTCCTTGGCGCAGCTCATCGAAAACTGGCACGGTCAGGGCCCCGTGGCGCTGCCCGGAAGTGTCTTCGCTGCCCGCGACTGTGGCACGCTAGTGTTCACGCGTTCGAACGCGGGTTTCGGCTCGTAATCACGACAATAACCACCACCACCGAAGGAGTCAGGCCGTGTCAAACGGTTCTCTGGACAACGACATCGAGCATGTTTTGCTCTCAACCGATCAAATCAATGCGCGTCTCGACGAGATCGCGGCCGATATTTCGCGAGACTACGCCGATAAGGACGTCTTGGTCGTGGGCGTCCTCAAGGGTGCCGTGATGGTGGTGGCGGATCTCACACGCCGCCTGACTATTCCGGTGAGCATGGACTGGATGGCCGTGTCCTCGTACGGCTCCGGCACCAAGTCGTCCGGGGTCGTGCGCATCCTCAAGGACCTGGACGCCGACCTACACGGCCGCCACGTGTTGGTGGTCGAGGACATCATCGATTCGGGTCTGACCCTGTCTTGGTTGGTGGCCAACCTGCGCAGCCGGGGGCCCGAATCCGTTGAAATTGCAACGATGCTGCGGAAACCCGATGCCGCGAAGGTCGAGGTGGATGTCCGCTACGTCGGCTTCGATATCCCCAATGAATTCGTGGTCGGATACGGATTGGATTACGCCGAGCAGTACCGCAACCTTCCCTACGTGGGCACCCTCAAGCCCGAGGTTTACGGCGGGTAACGGCCCCAGGAAAGGCCAGCGGTTCCACGCCCGTGGCGAAATCGGTCTCATCGCACAGCAAATCCGTGGGTTGCCGCGGTAGTTTGGGAACTCGAATTTACTTGGAGTATTGAAGGGAGCCAGGGGCGTAGCCTCTAGCGCACTATGAAGAAATTCTTTTCGGGTCCGGGCCTGTGGATTTTGCTCGGCGTTGCCATCTTGGGTATCGCGTTGTCTATCTTCACGCGCACGCCGGTCGCGCAGATCGACACGTCCGATGGGCTGACGCTGCTCAAGGGGACCACGGTTGAGCGAGCAACCATCGTCGACGGCGATCAGCGCGTTGAACTGGAGCTCACCCAGGCGTTCACCAAGGACAACAAGGCACTGGGAAAGAACGTCGAGTTCTACTACGCGGCGCCCCAGGCGGACACGATCGCGCAAGCCGTTGCGACGGCAAACCCGGCGAAGGGATACAACTCCGAGGTACCGCAGACGAGCATTTGGGGTTCGTTGTTCACCCTCTTGTTCCCGATTATCATCCTGGTCGCACTGTTCTACTTCCTGATGTCGCGGATGCAGGGCGGCGGGGCGAACGTGATGAAGTTCGGCAAGTCGCGCGCCAAGCTCGTCGATAAGGACATGCCGAAGGTGACGTTCGCCGACGTGGCGGGCGCCGACGAGGCGGTCGATGAGCTCCGCGAGATCAAGGAGTTCCTGGCCGAACCCGCGAAATTCCAGGCCGTCGGTGCGCGCATCCCCAAGGGCGTGCTGCTGTACGGCCCGCCGGGAACGGGTAAGACCCTGCTGGCCCGCGCTGTAGCAGGCGAAGCGGGCGTGCCGTTCTTCTCCATTTCCGGATCCGATTTCGTCGAGATGTTCGTCGGCGTGGGGGCGTCGAGGGTTCGCGATCTGTTCCAGCAGGCGAAGGAATCCGCACCCGCGATCATTTTTGTGGACGAGATCGATGCGGTCGGTCGCCAGCGCGGTTCGGGCATGGGCGGTGGCCACGACGAAAGGGAACAGACCCTCAACCAGTTGCTGGTCGAAATGGACGGATTCGATAGCAACACGAACGTCATCTTGATCGCGGCGACGAACCGCCCCGACGTGTTGGACCCCGCGCTCTTGCGGCCGGGGCGTTTCGACCGCCAGATCGGGGTGGACGCGCCCGACATGCAGGGGCGTTTGAAGATCCTGGAAGTCCACGCAAAGGGCAAGCCCATGGTGCCCGGGCTCGACCTGGAGTCCGTCGCCCGCCGGACGCCGGGATTCTCCGGTGCCGACCTGGCGAACGTGTTGAACGAAGCCGCCTTGCTGACGGCCCGCTCGGGTGCGAACCTGATCGACGACCGGGCGCTGGACGAGGCCATTGATCGTGTGTTCGCGGGCCCGCAGCGGCGCAGCCGGGTGATGAACCCCAACGAACTCCTGGTGACGGCCTATCACGAGGGCGGGCACGCGCTGGTGGCAGCGGCATCGCATTACGCCGACCCGGTGACAAAGGTGACGATCCTTCCGCGCGGACGGGCGCTGGGGTACACGATGGTCTTGCCCACGGAGGACAAGTACTCGAAGACCCGCAACGAATTACTCGACGAACTGGCGTACGCGATGGGCGGGCGTGTGGCGGAGGAACTGGTGTTCCACGATCCCAGCACGGGTGCGGCCAACGACATCGAAAAGGCGACCAACACGGCGCGCAAAATGGTCACCGAATGGGGGCTGTCCGCCGCGGTGGGCGCGGTCAAACTGTCGGATGAGTCGACCGAACCGTTCTTCGGCCGCGACATGGGGCGAAGCTCGGCGCATTCCGATGCCCTTGCAACGACAATCGATGACGAGGTCCGCCGCCTCGTTGAGAATGCCCACGACGAAGCGCGCGACATCCTGATCCGGTACCGCGACGTGCTCGACACGCTCGTTACCGAGCTGCTGGAACGCGAGACGCTTGGCGAGGCCGAGATCGCCACGGTCTTTGCGCCAGTGGTGAAGAATCCGCCGCGGGCCCCCTGGTCGTCGGGCGAGGGTCGATCGGCCGAGCGCGGACCCGTGGCGGTGCCCGCGCGGGTACTCGAGGCGTATCGGCGCCACCAGGAGGCCGGGCAGGCGGGCGCAACGCCCGCCGCGAACACCGTGACCGCCGGGCCCGCCGATTCGCCCGCGGGCGCCGGAACCGTTGCACCGGGCGAGGCGGGAGGCGGCAGCTCCGATTCGGAACCCCACGAGCAGCCGGCCGAGGAGGGACGCAACCCGTTCCTGCCGCCCACGGATCCGGACGGCAAGTGATGGCAGTCGACACCGAGCGGGTCGCCGCCGCCGTGCGGGAGATACTCCTGGCCGTCGGTGAGGACCCGGACCGCGATGGGCTGCGGGAAACCCCGCAGCGCGTCGCCCGCGCCTACGCAGAGGTCTTCGCCGGATTGGGGCAGAGCCCCGCGGACGTGCTGGAGACCGTGTTCGATATCGATCACGACGAAATGATCCTGGTGAAGGACATTTCGGTGTATTCGACCTGCGAGCATCACCTGGTGCCGTTTCATGGCGTTGCCCACGTTGCGTACATCCCCTCGGAGCAGGGCAGCGTGACCGGGTTGAGCAAGCTGGCGCGGTTGGTGGACGTGTACGCGAAACGCCCCCAGGTCCAGGAGCGGCTGACCACGCAAATAGCCGAGGCGCTGGTGGAATACCTGCACCCCCGCGGTGTCGCGGTCGTCCTGGAATGCGAGCACCTTTGCATGTCCATGCGCGGCGTCCGCAAGCCCGGGGCTAAGACGGTCACCTCGGCGGTGCGTGGGCAAATGCGCAACCCCGCGACCCGCGCCGAGGTCATGGGACTCATCCACGGGCGTTAGCCGCCCGCATTAGCCGCCCACCGGTTGACGCGGCGGGCCCCGCCAGCGGCACGGGTGGGGCGCCGGGTAGGCGCGAGCGGTGCCGGGTTTGTTTTCCGTTGCAGACAGTGAGGGCTGGGAGGTCGCCCCTTGGCGGCCTCCCAGCCCTCACTGCGCGCTAATCAGTGGCACGCACCGGTATTAGTTTGCGCGCGCCTCGCGCAAGAGGCTGATGAGTTCCAACACGATTGCCGGCTCGACCAGGTGGTTGGCGCGGCGCACGCGCGCTTCAAGGGCATCGACGTCCAGTGGATCCATTGCGACATTGGCAATGTACCCGCGTGCCTCGTCGGCCACGGCCCAGGATTGCTCGGCTGGTGTCAGGTCATCGTAGTTGCCCATGATCGTCTCCTTGGGGTGTGTTGCTTGTAGCGCTCGATTAGTTCGAGGTTAGTGTGGCGGCTTGCGTCCACTGTGAGACTTTCATCCCGATTTCGCCGGGTCCACTTCAAGCGTGACCTATCCCACGTTGTGGTCCCGGACCTGACCTACAGTAGATGGGTGGAATCCACCGATAACGCAGCAGCCCCGGTGGCGGCGCTCTTGGCGCCGGCGCCCTGCAAGATCATGGGCATCCTCAACGTCACGCCCGATTCGTTCTCCGACGGAGGCAGGTGGATCGACGCGCAGGCCGCCGTGGCACACGCCACGGAGATGATCGAGGACGGAGCCGACATCATCGATGTCGGCGGCGAGTCCACGCGCCCCGGCGCGCAACGGGTTCCCGTCGACGAGGAGCTTCGGCGGGTCATCCCGGTTGTTCGCAGGCTCGCCGAAAACGGCGTGCCGGTCAGCATAGACACCATGCGATCCGCGGTGGCCGCGGCGGCAGTTGAGGCGGGCGCCGCGATCATCAACGACGTGTCGGGCGGTTTGGCGGACGACCGGATGCTATCGCAGGTAGCCGATTTGGGCGTGCCGTACATCCTCTCGCACTGGCGGGCTCATTCCCCGCACATGGATCGGCACGATAGGTACCAGGACGTGGTTTCCGAGGTGGTAGGCGAGCTCCGCGGCCGCATTGAAGCCTATGTCGATGCGGGGGCCGACACGGGCCTGCTGGCCATCGATCCGGGCCTTGGATTCGCAAAGCAGGGTGCCAGCAACTGGCCGCTCTTGACTCACCTCAAGCAACTGCGGGACATGGGGTTCCCCGTGCTCGTGGGGGCGTCTCGCAAGCGATTCTTGGCGCAGGTGATCCCGGGCGGCGCCGCCCGGCCGCCCGCGGATCGCGATCTGGCGACAGCTGTGGTGAGCGCACTCGCTACGATAGGGGGCGCGTGGTGCGTGCGGGTACATGATGTTGCCAGCACGGCGGACGCAGTAGCGATAGGTGAGCAATGGCGTGCCGCATCCCCGGCGGGCGCGTCCGAGAATGAAGGAGTCAACCGATGGGCGACCTGATCCGAATCACAGGGATCCGGGCCTACGGCTTCCATGGCGTGTTGGAATCCGAAAAGCGCGACGGTCAAGAATTCGTCGTCGACGTCGAAATCGGGCTTGACACGCGACAAGCTGCCATGCGAGACGACCTGTCACTGACCGCCGACTACGGAATCATCGCGCAACGAGTGGCCGGCGAGGTTGCCGCAACCCGCTTCGACTTGATCGAATCGCTCGCGGCCCACCTCGCCGCGGTCGTGCTGAGCTACCACGCGGTCGATACGGCAACCATAACGATCCACAAGCCCTCCGCGCCGATACCCGTGCCCTTCGACGACGTGACGCTCACGGTGCGGCGCACCCGGGCAGACCTCGTGGCCATCGCCGACGCCCCCGTCGACGGGCAGCGGGCCGCGCGGGAGGCGGAGGCCTCGTCGATCGATTCGCCCATCGATCCGGTCACGCCCGCGCCTTTGGGCGCCCCCTCGCAAGCGCGGGAGGCGGAGGCCTCGTCGATCGATTCGCCCATCGATCCGGTCACGCCCGCGCCTTTGGGCGCCCCCTCGCAAGCGCGGGAGGATCAGGCGTTGCCCGTGCGCCGCAGCGTCAGCGCGCCGACTCCCGTCATACACACCGCCTCGTCGTACCAGCCGAGCCTGCCGGTGCCCGCGGTGTTGGCGCTGGGCGCGAACGTCGGTGACGCCGCCGGCACCTTGCGCCAGGCCATTCGCGAAATCTCGATGCTGCCGAACATTGCGATCACCGGAGTCGGGCCGTTGGCGCGGACCGCGCCGGTCGGGGGACCCGTCGAACAACCCGACTATTTCAACACCGTCATCACGATCGTGACCACCCATTCTCCGGCGAATCTGCTGATGCTGACCAGTTCCATCGAGCAGATGTTTGGGCGCGAACGCAACGTGCAATGGGGGCCGCGAACCCTAGACATTGACATCATCGCCTACGACGATTTCGTGATCGAGGAACCAGACCTTTCGATCCCGCACCCGCGCGCACACGAACGCGCCTTCGTGCTGCTCCCGTGGGCGCATCTGGACCCCACGGCCGTGCTTGACCCGCAATCGGGGCAGACCATCGAGCAGCTAGCCGCCTTGGCGCCCGACCGTTTCGGGGTCAAGGCACTATCCCTGGACTGGTTCGCGACCGACACGCTCCCGACCGCGGACACGGTGTGGCCGGTGGGCCACGAGGCGCTTTCATGAAACCCACGCGCGTCGCGCACCTACTGGCCTGGTTCGCCGGTGTCGGATTGGTTGCCTTTGCCCTGCTCATGGCGTTGGCCGCGCGGGGAATCAGGCTGCCTGCGGTTTCGTACCTGGTGGCCGGCATCGAACTCCTGCTGGCGGCGGTGGTGATAGTCGCCGGGCTGACGCTGCGATCGTACTTGCGCGGCAACCGCCCGGGCCTAACCGGCTTGCGGGCCGCGCGCATGGTGGTGCTGGGAAAGGCCGCCAGTCACGCGGGCGCCATGCTGGCGGGCTGGTACGGCGCGCAGGCCCTCTACGCGCTGGGCGACATTGGCATCGAGCCGCAGCGCGCGCGCCTGGTGAGCGCCGCGGTGGCCGCCCTGTGCGCGACCGTTCTTGCGGCGGCCGGTTACATCACCGAGCGGTTCGGGCGAATCCCGCCACCCGAAGGCACGCAGGGAGAGGACGCCCATGGCCAGCGACAACAGGCATGACCCCTTCGACGTGCAGGGGACCTGGGAGCCGCTGGCACCAGCGATGCGTACGATAAAGCAACTCGGTGCCGCCGCGGCATTCCTGGTGATTGCGCTGATTCCGGTGATCTTCGCCATCATCTTCGGTCGGTGGTGGATCTGGGCGATCGCGGGGGGTGTGGTGGCGCTGGCGCTCGTCAACGCGGCGCTGATACCGCGCCGCGTGCGGGCATTCGGGTTCATGTGCCGCGAGGACGACCTGGTCATCCGGGAAGGCGTCATGTTGCGCACCCTCACGGTCATTCCTTATGGCCGGATACAGACGGTGAACGTTGCGTCGGGACCCTGGCTGCGGCGGGCAGGGCTGTCATCGGTCACAATCGCGACGGCCTCATCGCAAACGCAAGGCGGCATATCCGGCATACCGACCGCCCGCGCCGCGGCCCTGCGCGATCACCTGACGGCGGCGGGTGAAGCGCGGATGCTCAAGCTATGACGGATACCACCCGCGCGGCGGATCGGGCACCCGCGGCAGCCGCGCCGTCCCCGCCCCAAAGCGAACCGGTCTGGCATCGGGTCCACTCGGCATCACCCCTGGTCAGGGTGTGGATATTCTTGCTGGCGATCGCGGCGTTCGTTGTGCGCCAGGTCGTGGACTACTTCGAAGACGCATCCCGGCGCGGGCAGGACGTGAACTTTCTGCGCCTGCTGGCCAACGCCTACCTGTGGGGTGCGATAGGCGCGGCGCTGCTGGTGATCATTGGCGGCATGTACCTGTCGTGGTGGCGCTACCAGTACGCGATCGATGACAGATCTTTGCACGTGCGAAGCGGCATCATTTTCCGCTCCCACGTCACCGCGGTCCTGGACCGCATCGAAGCGATAGACATCCGCAGGCCGCTCGGCGCCAGAATCCTGGGCCTGGCCGAACTTAGCATTGAGACCGCGGGCGGGGATGACTCCGAGGTCAAACTCGGGTTCTTTTCGCATCCGCGGGCCCAGCAGCTCCGCGAGGAGTTGCTGCAATCGCGACCGGGAACCCCCGCTCCCGGCGCTGCCCCCGCTCCCGGCGCTGCCCCCGCTCCCGGCGCTGCCCCCGCTCCCGGCGCTGCCCCCGCGCCGCGCCCCGCCGACCCGCAGGCGCGCACTCTCGTCAACGCTCCGGCCGCGGCGATTGCGCCTGAGGCAATGGACCCGTTGCCGCAGGATGCTGCCGTGTCCGGAAACGAGATCGCCTGCGCCGCTCCTGCCCAGGGCGCACCGCGCGAGCACCCCCACGACGCGACCCCGATCGTCGCCATCCCCACCGGCCGCGTCATCGCGGGCGCGGCCACAAGCGTCGGCACGGTGGTCGCGCTGCTGGTGATCGTGGCGACGGTTTCGTTTGGGGTCGTAACCGGTAAGTGGATGAGCTTGGTGGCGCTGGTGGGCCTCGTCGTTGCGTTGGGATCGAACATGTATTCGCAGGTCGCAAAGAACTTCGGATACGTTGCGGTGCGAATGCCGGGCGGCGCGGCAGGCGCGGCGACTGTCCGCGTAAGCCGGGGGCTCACCGATCACGTCACCCAGACCGTCCCGGTCGAGCGCATTCACGCGCTCGCGGTCACCCAAGGCCCGCTTCACCGCTGCTTCGGCTGGTGGGACGTCAAGGCAACGATTGCCGGTTACGGGTCGGAAAAGTCAGACGTGGAGCTCCTGCCGTTGGCAACGCGCGCGGAGGTGGCGGCATTCTTGGCGGCGCTGAACGATCAATGGTTCACCGGTGCGGCCGCGCAGACACTGGAGCGTGCGATGCTGGGCCGGCGCGCGGACCCCGCGGACCCCTTCGTGGGGATTCCGGCGCGAGTGCGACGCTGGGATCCACTGGATTACGCGCGGCGCGGGGTTTTCTTGGATGGTGACGTTGCGTACCTTCGCAGCGGACGAGTGCTCCGCTCCGCCGCAGTGATCTGGCTGCGTCACTGCCAGTCCGTGGCGGTCACGGCCGGGATGTTTGACAGGCGCAAGTCCGTGGCCTCGGTGACGTTCCACATGGTTGGCGGCCCGGTGGACAGCGCGGTGGATCACCTCGATGCCGGGGATGCCGCCCGCTTGCGCGATGCCGCGGCGCGATACGCCGCGGGTCTTGCCGGGACGGCCGATGCGGGCGCAACGCCCGTGCTAGCACCGGCCCCCAGGGGGGCGGACGCGTGACGGAATCGGTCCAATCGCGCGCACCGAAACCGGGGCGCATGGGGGTTGGCGTCATCGGTGCGGGCCGCGTCGGTCCGGTGCTGGGTAGTGCGCTGCGCGCCGCCGGGCATTCGATCGTTGGGATTAATGCCGGATCCGATGATTCGCGCCAGCGCGCGCAAGCGATGCTGCCCGGCGTTCCTTTGCTCAGCGCCCAGCAGGTGGTTGAGCGCTGTGAGGTGGTGCTTCTTGCCGTGCCGGATGACGCGATCGCTGATCTGGTTGCGGGACTGGCCGCGACGACCGGGTGGCAGCTCGGTCAAATCGTCGTGCACGTGTCGGGAGCGCACGCGCTGGATATCCTGGAACCCGCCACCAAGCAGGGCGCGATCGGATTGGCGATCCACCCCGCGATGACGTTCACCGGCACTTCGATCGATATCGGGCGAATGGTCGGGACCTCATTCGCCGTAACGGCGCCCGCCCCGTTCCTGCCGATCGCGCAGGCGATGGTCGTCGAGATGGGTGGCGAGCCGGTGGTCGTCGATCCTCGGGCCCGCGTCGCCTACCACGCGGCGCTGACGCACGCGGCTAACCACGCAGTCACGCTGGTTTCGCAGGCAACGGAGGTGTTGCGCGCGGCGGGAATAGAGAACCCGGGCACCTTGTTGTCCCACCTGGTGCACGCGAGCGTGGAGGGGGCGTTGCGGTACGCATCCGATGGCGCCGACCCGATGCTGGCGGTCACGGGTCCGGCGGTGCGTGCGGACGTGGGAACCCTTGCTGGTCACGTGGACGTCATGCGGGCCAGCGAACATACGGATTTGGCGGACGCGTACCTGACGATGGCGCGGTCCACCGCCCTGCGCGCGTTCCGCGCCGGGCGGCTCAGCGAGCGCGGCCTGATGGCCGTGTTGGATGTACTTGGTTCAACTCCGAGCGAAAGTTAGAAGGGTATTGATGATTGCCCACTTCGAGCAAGCGACGCACGGCGAGACCACGCGAGGCGATCGCCCCCTCGTCGTGCACACGCGGTCGGACCTGCGCGCGGCCCGCGCCGCGATGACGGGGTCCGTGGCCGTGGTGATGACCATGGGCGCACTGCACGCCGGACACGTGAGCCTGGTTGCAAAGGCGCGCGGGCTGGCGGACCACGTCATCGTCACCGTGTTCGTGAACCCGCTGCAATTCGGCGCGGGTGAGGACTTCGATTCCTACCCGCGGACGCTTGCCGCGGATGTCGAGGCGCTCAGCGGCAAGGGCGTCGAGGTCGTGTTCGCGCCGAGCGCGGACGAAATGTATCCCGGGGGCCCGCCGCAGGTATCCGTTAGTGCGGGGCCGCTGGGAACGATACTGGAGGGCGCGGTCCGCCCGGGGCACTTCGATGGGGTGCTCACCGTCGTCGCAAAGCTTTTAAACCTCACCTCACCGACGCACGCGATCTTTGGGCAAAAGGACGCGCAGCAACTCGTGGCAATCCGCACCATGGTGCGCGACCTTGCCATGCCGGTGTCGATCGAAGCGGCGGACATCGTTCGCGACCCCGACGGCCTGGCGCTTTCCTCCCGCAACGCGTACTTGACCCCCGCCCAGCGGGATCTGGGGCTGCGCCTGCCGCGCAGCCTGGAGGCCGCGCGGCAGGCGGCCGCCGCAGGAGCCGCGCCGAGTCGGATTGCGCGCGCCGCCCGCGACGTGCTCGCGCAAGGCGACCGGATCACCGTGAACTATGCGGTGGCACGCGAACCTGAGACACTGGGGGAGGTCCCCGACGACTACGTGGGGCCGCTGCGCGTCCTGGTTGCCGCCCGCGTCGGGGAAACGCGGCTGCTGGATAATGAGCTGGTGCAGGTAAATGGCGCCGCCCGCCGGTGACGGCCCGCGGCGGTCTGCCCGCCACGGGGGCACCCCCGCAGCGCCGCCCGAGACGGAGCCCACGCGTCCGATTCTGGGGCACCGGGTGCACCCGATCCCGGGCGCGCCCCACCCCGGTACTGTGAGAGAAGGATGACCTTGACTTCCTTGATACGCCCCATGATGGTGGGCAAAATCCACCGCGCAACCGTCACGGACGCTGACCTCGACTACGTGGGATCCATCACCATCGACCAGAACCTCCTGGTCGCCGCCGACATCCTGGTCGGGCAGCAGGTTGATGTCGTCGATGTGACGAACGGCGCCCGCCTGACGACGTACGCGATCGCGGGTGAGGCGGGCAGCGGGATCGTTGCCGTCAACGGCGCGGCCGCGCACCTGATCCGGCCGGGAGACGTGGTGATCATCATTGCGTACGGTTCGCTCGCCGACCAGGAGGCGCGGACATACCGGCCGCGGGTCGTGTTCGTTGACGGCGCCAACGCGATCGCCGACACGGGCGCCGACGCCGGGCAGGCCCCGCCCGGGTCGGGGCTGCGCACCAGCGCGATTCCCAACGCGGCGCCCGGGGGCATGCAGTGAACAATTCGGGGACGAGTGCCCCGCTTCCCGCCGCTGAGCTACCCGGAACGGGGACGCCTCCGGCGCCCGCCACCGCGGCGCGCCGCGCTGCCGGTGCGGATGGCGAACGCCTGATCCTGCCGACCTCCTTGGCCGCACCCGCGCCGGGATGGATAACGAATGCGGACGTGGTGGTAATCGGGTCGGGAGTCGCCGGAATGACGACGGCCCTGGACCTATGCGGCAGGGTCGGGAAGGTCGTGCTGCTGACCAAGACCGTGCTTTCCTCGGGTTCCACCGTGTGGGCGCAGGGCGGGGTCGCGGCCGCGCTGGATCCCGGCGACACCGCCGCGGCGCACCTGGAGGACACGTTGGTGGCTGGCGTCGGGGTGTGTGACCCGGATGCGGTCGATGTCCTTGTTACCGAGGGACCGCAAGCCATTGCGGACCTGGTCGCTCGCGGTGCCGCCTTCGATCGCGGCGATGACGGGAAACTGCTGCTCGGCCTGGAGGGCGGGCACCATGCATCGCGCATCGCCCACGCCGGTGGCGACGCGACCGGTGCAGAGATCTCCCGGGCGTTGGCCGCGCAGATCGAGCAGGTGCGGGCCCATCCCGGCATCGAGGTGATCGAACACGCGCAAATGATCGACGTCCTCACCGACGACCGGGGGCGCGCGTGCGGGGTGACTTTGCACGTCGTGGGCGAGGGAACCCGCGACGGCATCGGTGCTATCCACGCGCGCGCGGTTGTTTTAGCGACCGGCGGGATCGGCCAGTTGTTCACCTCGTCCACAAACCCATCCCAGGCAACGGCGGACGGGATCGGCGCCGCGCTGCGGGCCGGCGCGAAACTCGCGGACTTGGAATTCGTGCAATTCCATCCGACCGTACTGTGGCTGGGATCGGGAGCGCGCGGGCAATTGACGCTCATTTCCGAGGCCGTGCGAGGCGAGGGAGCCTACCTGCTGGACGTGGACGGGGCCCGTTTCATGCCGGCGGTGCACCCGCTCGCGGAATTGGCCCCGCGCGACGTGGTCTCGCACGCGATCGTGCGGACAATGTCCGCGACGGGCGCCGATCACGTGCTGCTGGACGCCCGTCATTTGGGCGCCGCGTTCCTGCGGCACAGGTTCCCCACCATCAGCGAAAGGCTGGGGGAGGCCGGTTTCGACATCGGCAACGATCTCATCCCGGTGGCCCCCGCGCAGCATTTCCACTCGGGCGGGGTCCTAACGGATACGAACGGTCGCACCAGCGTCGACGGGCTGTATGCGGTGGGCGAGTGCGCTTGCACGGGGGTGCACGGCGCCAACCGGCTGGCATCCAACTCACTGCTGGAGGGCCTGGTGTTTTCCCGCCGCGCCGCCGCCGACATCGTCCGGCGCATCGATGGCGGGGAACTGCCGCGCCTGCGCCCCGCGCCCCGCGAGGGGTCCTCGGGACTGGTGGCGGGTGCCGCGCGGTCGCGAATTCAGCGAGTCATGACGGCGGGTTCCGGTGTCGTCCGCAGCCGCGACTCGCTCGCTGCCGCACTGCGCACCTTGTCCCATGTGCCGATCGACGCGCACGCCCGCGAGGACGTCGTCGCGCATCCGCAGTTCGCGGAGTGGGAAACCTCTAACATTTTGGGCGGGGCGATCGCGCTGACCGCCGCCGCCCTCGCCCGCGCCGAATCCCGTGGGGGGCACTTTCGCACGGACTTCCCGCAGCGCGACCCGCAGTGGGGTCGTCGCATCGTGCTTTCGCTCGCCGCGGACGGGGCCTTGCAGTTGCATGACGCGCCCCTGACCTCCACGCTCGCGGCGTGCGCCGGCTAGCGGCGCGCCCCAACCTCTAGAGCACACCTAACGTTTAGCAAAGGGAATGTTGATGATGGACGAGTGCCGCCCCTCCTGGTTGCAGGACCTCACCAGGAACGCGTTGGACGAGGACCTGGGCGTGGCGCCTGCCGCGACCGGAAACCTGCAGGGCGTTCCGCCCGCGGGGCGCGACGTGACAACCGCCGCAATCTTCGATTCCGCGCAGCGCGCCCAGGCGGTGCTCGTGGCCCGCGAACCCAGCGTTGTCGCAGGCCTGCAAGTAATCGAGTTCGCGCTCGCGGATGTGCAGGCGCGCTTCGGTCTGGCGCAGGTTGCGGTGGAGTTGCTGGCGGCGGACGGGGACCTCGTCGAGGCTGGAACCGAGCTGGTGCGGATGGAGGGTCCGGTACGCGTGCTGCTGACCGCGGAACGCACGATCTTGAACATTTTGTCGCGGGCCAGCGGGGTTGCGACGGCCACCCGGCGGTGGGTCGACGCGCTCGCGGGTACCGGCGCGCGGGTGCTCGATACCCGCAAGACCATGCCAACCATGCGCGAGCTGGACAAATATGCGGTCCGCGCCGGCGGCGGCACGAATAAGCGCATGGGACTCTACGACGTTGCCATGATCAAGGACAACCACATTGCGGCAGCGGGATCCATCGAGCGGGCCATCTCGCTTGTTCGCGCACACCAACCCGATGTCGATATCCAGGTCGAGGCGGACACCGTCGAGCAGGCACTCGCGGCGATCGACGCGGGTGCGCGGTTCTTGCTCCTGGACAACATGCCGGTGGCCACGATGCGCCAGGCCGTCGCTGCGATCCGCTCCGAAGAGCAAACGACTGGGCGGGTCGAGTTGGAGGCCACCGGCGGGCTCACCCTGGCCAACGCCCGCGAGGTCGCGCTAACGGGAGTCGATTATCTGTCCGTGGGTGCGCTGACGCATTCGAGCCCGATCGTCGATATCGGCCTCGATTTTGTAGCGTGAGCCCGCGCTCCAAGAATCCGGCCTGCGTGGGGTGCCCCGGCCGCGATATACCCCACCCGAATCCAAGACCCCCACGTGCGAAAGATAGAATCACATCGTGACTTCCAAGCCGAACGCTGAAAAGAACCCTGCGCCCAACGAAAGCGAGGACGTGCCCGAGCAGATGCGGGTGCGCCGCGACAAGCGAGATCGCCTGCTGGCCGATGGCAAGCAGGCGTACCCGGTCGCGGTGCCGCGCACGCACACCATCGAGCAGATCCGCGCGCAGTATGGCCACCTGGAAACCGGCGAAGAGACCGCGGACGAGGCCGGGGTCGCGGGGCGCGTCGTGTTCCTGCGAAACGCCGGCAAGCTGTGCTTTGTCACCCTGCAAGACGGGGCCGGCAACCGCCTGCAAGCGATGCTTTCGCAGGCGATCGTCGGTAAGGATTCGCTGGACGAATTCAAGGCGATGGTGGACCTGGGCGACCACCTGTTTGTGCACGGCCGCGTGATCAGTTCCCGGCGCGGGGAACTGTCGATCATGACGGATTCTTGGCAGATTGCGGCGAAGTCGCTGCGCCCCCTGCCCGTTCTTCACAAGGACCTGAGCGAGGAATCGCGCGTTCGGCAACGCTATGTCGACCTGATCGCGCGTGAGGGTGCGCGGAAGATGGCGCGCCTGCGCCCCGCCGTCGTGCAATCGCTGCGCGACAACTTTAGGCGGCGTGGATTCCTGGAGATCGAAACGCCGATGCTGCAAACAATTCACGGCGGGGCTGCCGCGCGGCCCTTCGTCACGCACATGAACGCGTTCGATATCGACCTGTACTTGCGCATCGCCCCGGAGCTCTTCCTCAAGCGGGCCGTCGTGGGCGGCATTGACAACGTCTTCGAAATAAACCGGAATTTCCGCAACGAGGGTGCCGATTCGACGCACTCACCCGAGTTTGCAATGCTCGAAGCGTACGAGACCTATGGCGACTACAACTCCATGGCGACCCTGACACAGGACCTGGTTCAGCAGGCCGCAAAAGACGCGCTGGGGACGACCGAAGTAGCGCTTCCAGACGGGACGACCTACGAGCTGGGCGGCGAATGGGACCACATAACAATGTATGGTTCTCTTTCGCAAGCGTTGGGTGAAGAAATCACCCCAGAAACATCCGTTTCTCACCTCCTAAAGCTCGCCGATTCCTTCGAGATCAAGATTGATCCCGCGAAGGTTTCGCACGGAAAACTGGTCGAGGAATTGTGGGAGAATCGGGTCGGTGACGGGTTGTTCGCGCCGACATTTGTGCGCGACTTCCCCGTGGAAACGTCGCCGCTCACCCGCGATCACCGATCTGTTCCAGGATTGGTCGAAAAGTGGGACCTGTACGTGCGCGGATTCGAACTCGCTACCGCCTATTCGGAATTGGTCGATCCGGTCATTCAGCGGCAACGTTTCGAGGCACAGGCGCGCGCCGCTGCCGCGGGTGACGACGAGGCCATGGCGCTGGATGAAGACTTCCTGACGGCGATGGAATACGGAATGCCTCCGAGCGGGGGCATGGGAATGGGCCTTGACCGCCTCCTGATGGCGCTGACGGGCCTTGGCATCCGCGAAACCGTATTGTTCCCGCTGGTCAAACCGGCCAACTAGGTACCACGAAAGCAGGGCTGAACCCATGGGCACAGCGATGGCAATCTTTAGCACCGTTGCGCCATCTATCGGCGTTGGGGCTATTTTCTTCTTTGTCATTCGTGCCGTCATGCGCGCCGATCGGCGTGAGCGTGAATACCTGCGCGAGTTGGATCGCCTAGAAGAAGAAAAGGCGAATTCGGAAAGTCGCGATTCACATCCGGAAAGTTGAATGTCGCATTAGGGGCTTTGCGCGAATGGCAATTCTGATAATATCGAGCCGATAACTGTTTTCAGGGGAAGGTATATATCATGGCGCAGCGCGTGCAGGTTGTTCTCGAAGACGACATCGACGGCGGCCCGGCCACCGGTTCCGTTTCATTTGCGCTAGATGGCACCGCCTACGAGATCGACTTGAATGATGAAAACGCCGCGCGACTGCGCGACAGTATCGCTGTGTGGATTCGCCACGCGCGCCGGGTGGGCCGGGTCAACAAGGGGCAGGCGGTCAAGCGTGCCGGACGGGTCGAGGGCCGCAACAACACCTCCGACATGCGCACCTGGCTCATCGACAACGGCTACCAGGTGTCGGCGCGCGGGCGCATTTCGGCGGAGATGCAGCAGGCCTACCTCGACGCCCACTGAGCGCGGGGTTGCGCGATCGCGGATCGTGCTCGTTGGTGCGCTTGCCGGGGCGGTGCGGCGGCCGTATGGCGCCCGTTTTTCGCGTCCGGCGGGGTCAGGTGGCGGCGGGCCTGCGCGGACGGGCTCAGCGCCCCGCGCGGTGCAGCTCGCATTCGACTATTGCGGTCACTGTTGCCAAGCACTTGCCGCAGCCGCCGGTTGCGCGCGTGCATCGCTGGACGGATTCCAGGTCGGTCGCGGTTCCGTCCGCAAGGACTTGACGGATTTCACCAGCGGAAACGTTATTGCACCAGCACACGATTGTGTCGTCGGCGATCTGCGCGGCTTCCTGTTCCGAAACCGCAGGGGTTTGGTCCTTGTCGCTCAACAGATCGCTCAGTGCGCTCAACGAGAATGTGTGGCCGGCTGATGAAGAATCGGGCATGCTTCAATGGTGCGCCTCCTTTGTCCTAAATGTCGTGGGCCATTTGTCCCCCGCGTGCCCGGGGCGGGAACTCGCCCGCATTGCGCCGTGCCTCTTGCGGCGGGCGCGCCGCGGTAGGGCCAACCACGCGAACCCGGCCGGTGCGCGCAAGCGCGGGGGATGGCCC
Source organism: Rarobacter incanus (assembly GCF_006715765.1). Classification (NCBI taxonomy): domain Bacteria; kingdom Bacillati; phylum Actinomycetota; class Actinomycetes; order Micrococcales; family Rarobacteraceae; genus Rarobacter; species Rarobacter incanus. Next base: position 1,165,209 of record NZ_VFNV01000001.1, on the reverse strand, counting down.
GGATCGCACGGGGGCGGACCACTTCCGCGCACGAGACTTCTAGCTTGAAGGGGAACAATCGATTTCGATGCGAATCGCGATGATCAGCGCGCACACGTCGCCGAGCGCGCAGCCGGGCACCGGCGACGCCGGTGGCATGAATGTTTACGTGCGCGAGCTTGCTCTGGCATTGGGGCGCCGCGGCGTCGACATCGACATCTTCACGCGTCGCACCAGCGCGAAGCTGCACGCGACCGAACTCGTCGGCGACAGGGTGCGCCTCCACAACATCGATGCAGGTCCCTACGAGGGCTTAGATAAGCGCGATTTGCCCGGACAGATGTGTGCGTTCACGGCCGGGGTCCTGCGGTACGAGGCGGGGCTGCCCGCCAACCGGTTCGATGCGGTTCACTCGCACTACTGGCTCTCTGGAATGGCCGGATGGTTGACGGCAGACAGGTGGTCCGTGCCGTTGATACACACCATGCACACACTTGCCCTCGCGAAGAACGCGAATTTGGCGCCGAAGGCGAGCAAGGAGCCGGTCGGCCGGATCGTCGGCGAGGAGCAGGTCGTTGCCGAAGCCGATCGGCTGATTGCGTCGACGCCAATCGAGGCGCAGGACTTGATCTCGATGTATGGCGCCGAACCGGGTCGCGTCAGCGTCATCCCGCCGGGCGTGGACGTGCGAACATTCAGCCCCACGGCATTGGCGCCGCGCACGCGACCGCGGGAGGAATGGCGTGTGGCGCCCGGGCGGCCGGTCGTCCTGTTCGCGGGTCGCATTCAGCCGCTCAAGGGCGCCGACGTGGTCGTGAGGGCGCTCGCGCAGTGGCGCGACTGGATCGCCGCGGGCCTGGAATCGCAGCCCCTGCCGGCCCTCGTCATCGTCGGGGACTCGAGCGGTCACAACGAGCGCACAAAGCTAAAGAAGCTGGTGGAGAAGCTGGGATTGGGAGCCGAGGTGATCTGGCACGATCCCGTCGCGCAGCGCACGCTCGCCGCCTTCTATCGCGCGGCCGACTTGGTCGTCGTGCCCTCGTACTACGAAACGTTTGGACTGGTGGCGCTGGAAGCGCAGGCCTGCGCCACCCCGGTGCTCACCTCGGGTGCGGGGGGGCTTAGTTCGGTGGTGGTCGATGGCCGCACGGGCAAGGTCGTCGGTAGCCACGACCCGGGCTGCTGGGCCTTGGCGATGCGGAACCTGCTAGCGGACAGGGAACAACTGGCGGCTTTGGGGTCCGCGGCGCGCCGCCATGCGGAGACCTACACCTGGGAATCCATGGCGGAACGCACCCTTGCCCTGTACAACGGTGCGCGCAGCGCTCGTTCCCAAGCCCGCGTTGGATAATCGCTTGCGCCCGCGTTTCGTCGATCGAGCGGCGCGGCAGGCGGGCGGCGGGAGCTCGCCTTTCGGCAGTCGCATGCGCGGCGGAGCCGTAGGTTCGCCACCTGGGCGTGCATTCGCCGGAAGTTAGGCCTGTCGGCCCATCACGAATAGCGCGAGATGCGGCATGATGGATCCCATGACATACACGCTTGTGCTGCTCCGCCACGGCGAGAGCGAATGGAACGCAAAGAACCTGTTTACCGGCTGGGTTGACGTAGCGCTGTCCGACAAGGGCCGCGAGGAAGCGAAGCACGGCGGCGAATTGCTGAAGGATGCGGGTATTTTGCCCGACGTCGTTCACACCTCGCTGCTGCGCCGCGCGATGAACACCGCCAACCTGGCGTTGGATGCCGCGGACCGCCTGTGGATCCCCGTCAAGCGCAACTGGCGCCTGAACGAGCGTCACTACGGTGCGTTGCAGGGTAAGAACAAGGCCGAAACGCTGGAGAAGTACGGCGAGGAGCAATTCAAGCTCTGGCGTCGCTCGTACGATGTCCCGCCGCCCGAAATCGAGCTCGGCTCCGAATTCTCGCAGGACACCGACCCACGGTACGCGGACGCTCCCGTGGTGCGGACCGAATGCCTCAAGGATGTCCTTGAGCGCGCGCTGCCCTACGTCAAAGAAGAAGTATTCGGGGACCTGAAGGCGGGAAAGACCGTCCTGGTGGCCGCGCACGGCAACTCGCTGCGGGCGATCGTGAAGTTCCTTGACGGAATCTCGGACGACGACATCGCCGGTCTGAACATTCCGACCGGCATCCCGCTGGTTTACGAACTGGATGAGGACTTCAAGCCGGTCAACCCTGGCGGCAAGTACCTCGACCCGGCCGCGGCCGCGGAGGCAATCAAGGCCGTCGCCAACCAGGGCAAGAAGTAAGAACTCGGCCCGCATAGAGCAACAAAAAACAGGGGTGTGGGTGGCGAACTTTCCGGTTCGCCACCCACACCCCTGTTCTTGCCTACCCTAGACGTGCGCTATATCCGTGCCGGTCACCAGGTAAATCACTCGGCGGGCGATCGAGACGCCGTGGTCCCCGAAGCGCTCGTAGTACCGCCCCACCAAAGTGATGTCTATGGTTTCTTGCGTGGTGCCCGCCCAGTTCGGGTTGAGCAGGGCAGAAAAAGTGTCGTGGTGCAGGTCATCGATGATGTCGTCGTCGCGTTCGATCGCATTGGCTTCGAGCAAGTCCCGCGTCTCCAGCAGGCGCGTGAGGCGCTCGGCAAGCGACACCGAGGACTGGTGCAGCGCCTTGAAGACGGGAAGCACCGGTTCGGGGATCGCGCATTGGGGATACGAACGGCGAGCGACCTGCGCGATGTGTTGGGCCAGGTCGCCCATCCGCTCGAGGGTTGCGCTCATGCGCAGCGTCGAGACGACCACGCGCAGGTCCGTGGCGACGGGCGCCTGCTGGGCCAGCAGAAGCACGGCGCGATCATCGGTGTCGCGCGCCAGCGCGTCGATCGCGTCGTCCTCCGAAATCGTTTGCTGCGCGAGCGCCACGTCGGCGGTCAAGAGCGCCGTGCCGGCCGCCGAAATTGCGGTATTGACCCGTTCGGAAAGCTGGACCAAGTTGTCGCCCAACTGGGTGAGCTCGGCTTCGAAAATGTCGCGCATAGTGGCTGCGGTCTCCTTGCACAGATTATTGGTTAGTCCGATTGTCGGCCAACCAGGTGTGCGCGGGGGGACGCCCAGGTGAACTCCTGGTGGACGGATCGTGAATTCGTTGCACGCCGATGGATACCGTGCGCCATCGGTGCGATCCGCCACTAGGCTGAGCTGGTGGACACCACTATCGCAAACGGGTCGGCCTGGCCATTGCTGCTCGCGGGCCTGCTCGGACTATCGGTGGGCTTGGTCGCGGGCATAGCATTCCGGCAGTCGGAGAAGGCGCAGCAGCGCGTGCAGCCGCCGGTTGAACCGGAACTCGACGACCAGATCGTGCGGGTGCTGTCGGTCTTGCGCTCCGCGGTGATCGCGCTGGGGCCCGGCGACGTCGTCCTGCGGGCGAGCCCCGCGGCATACGCCATGGGGATGGTGCGCGGTGAGTACCTGGTTCATGCGGAGTTGAGGGAACTCGTCGATCAAGTCCGCAGGACGGGCGACATCATCGATCAGGAAATCGAGTTTCCCCGCACCGGGACCGAAAAGCAGACCGTCGAGGTGCGAATCGCGCACCTGACCAACGACATCGTCGTGATCTTCGCCGAGGACCACACGCGCGCCAGGCGTATGGAACAGATTCGGCAGGACTTCGCCGTGAACGTCTCGCACGAACTGAAGACCCCGGTCGGGGCGATTAGCCTGCTCGCGGAAACCCTCGAGGCGGCGGCGGACGACCCGGTCGCCGTGCGGCGGTTCGCCGCGAAGACCCAGCAGGAGGCGACGCGGCTCGCGGCGCTAGTGCACGACATCATCGAGCTTTCACGGCTGCAGGGCGCCGCCGCGCTCATGGATCTGCGGGAGGTCAGCGTCGATGAGGTTGTCAGCGAGGCGGCAGACGCGGTGCGGGTCGTCGCCAGCGGGCGCGACCAGGCCATCATCCTGCCCGAACCGAGCGAGCACCGCGTCTACGGCGACCACGACCTGCTGGTGACCGCCGTGCGGAACCTGCTCGCGAACGCCAGCGCGTACTCCCCTCCCGGCAGCACCATTCACATCGGCGTGACTGCGGAGGCCGGAATGGTCGGCATTCAGGTCGTTGACCACGGCATCGGGCTCAGTGCCGCGGATCGAGAACGCATCTTCGAACGCTTCTACCGGGCCGATCCGGCCCGGGCCAGGGACACCGGCGGGACCGGCCTGGGATTGGCCATTGTCAAACACGTCGCGCAGGACCACGGTGGGCGCGTCGATGTGTGGTCGGTGCCGGGCCAAGGCTCCACCTTCACGCTTTTCATTCCGGAGCCACACCCCGGGCCTTCCCCCTCCCAGCTACATTCCCAGATAGGAGACGCACTTCATGACCAGCGTGCTAATAGTTGAGGACGAGGATTCCTACCGCGAATCCCTGTCCTACCAATTGGAACGCGAAGGGTTCGCGGTCACCGCTGTGGCCGACGGAAAGAGCGCACTGCACGCTTTCGAGGCCGCGGGAGCAGACATCGTGCTGCTCGATTTGATGCTGCCGGGACTGTCCGGCACCGAGGTGTGCCGCGAGATCCGCAAGAAGTCCGACGTCCCGGTGATCATGCTCACCGCCAAGGATGCGGAAGTCGACAAGATCGTGGGCCTGGAGATAGGCGCCGACGACTACGTCACGAAGCCTTATTCTTTCCGCGAACTACTGGCGCGCATGCGCGCCGTGCTGCGAAGGTCGACAAGCGACGACGGCGCCCCGACCGCGGAAGATCAGGACTCCGTACTGGAGATAGGACCCGTGAAAGTCAACATCGATAGGCACGAGGTGGAAGTGCGCGGTGCGGGTGTTGCATTCCCGTTGAAGGAATTCGAGTTGCTCGAGTACCTGATGCGAAACGCGGGGCGGGTGCTCACGCGGGGGCAACTCATTGATCGGATCTGGGGGTCGGATTACGTTGGCGACACCAAGACGCTGGACGTTCACGTCAAGCGAATCCGCGCCAAGATCGAGCAGGATCCATCCGCACCAACGCTGGTCCTGACCGTGCGCGGTCTGGGTTACCGGTTCGCCGATATCAGCGAAGCGTAGGGGCGTCCCGCAACGTATTTTGATCGTTCACCCTTTGTTCACCTGTAGCCAAGCCGCTGGCTACCCGCGGTGCGTAGCGTGCAACTTGTCGTTGGCGAACCGCTGATGGCATGTGACGCCCACATTGCTAAAAAGGATGGACACTATCGTGAACCTGAACCGTCGTTCTCGCTGGGGTGGAGTAGCCGTTGTCGGTGCCCTCGCCCTGACGCTCGGAGCATGCTCCAGCTCGTCGGAATCATCGTCTTCGGCATCGAACGCCACCGGTGGCCAGAGCTCCGCAGCGGCCGGTTCGCTGTCGGGCCAGCTGGCAGGCTCCGGCGCTTCGTCGCAGGAAAAGGCCATGGAGGGGTGGGTCGCTGGATTCAACGACCAGGAGCCTGGCGTGACGGTCACCTACGACCCGCAGGGATCGGGCGCGGGGCGCGAGCAGTTCCTCTCGGGTGCGGTGCAGTTTGCGGGCTCGGATGCCGCGCTGTCCGATGAGGAGATCGCGTCGGCCAAGGAGCGTTGCTTCGGCGGCGAGGCCCTGGAACTTCCCGTGTACGTGAGCCCGATCGCGGTCATCTACAACCTGCCCGGGCTGGGCGCCGAGCACCTGAACCTCGACGCGGCGACCCTCGCGAAGATTTTCGCGGGCGAGATCACCACCTGGGATGACAAGGCAATTGCCGAGCAAAACCCCGATGTGAAGCTTCCCTCGACCGCCATCATCCCGGTCCACCGTTCGGACGAATCGGGCACGACCGAGAACTTCACGGACTACCTCGAAAAGGCCTCGGACGGCGCCTGGACGCATGAGGCCAGCGGGACGTGGCCGATCGATGGCGGCCAGTCCGGTGCCAAAACTCAGGGCATGGTCGACACCGTCTCGGGTGCCGAGGGCGCGATCGGCTACGCTGACGCCTCCCGCGCCGGCGACCTGGGTACCGTAGCGATCAAGGTCGGGGACGACTACGTTCCCTACTCGGCCGAGGCCGCTGCCAAGGTCGTTGACGCTTCCCCGCGCGCGGCCAACGCCACGTCAAACCGCCTGGTCGTTGAGCTCGACCGCAAGACAACCGAGGCCGGCGCCTACCCGCTGGTTCTCGTCTCGTACGAGATCGCTTGCTCGGTCTACGACAAGCAGGCCGATGTCGACAACGTCAAGGCCTTCCTGACCTACGTCGCCAGCTCCGAGGGGCAGGCGCGGGCCGCTGACGCCGCGGTCGCCGGATCGGCACCGATTTCGTCGGCGCTGAGCGCCGAAGTACAGAGCGCCATCGACTCCATCAAGTTGGCCGGCTAGTAGCAGCGCCGATCATTCGACAGCCCGGTGCGGGATTGGGAGCGTGAATCCGCTGCCGATCCCGCGCCGGGCTCGAGTGCGAACACTATGAATCTGACGGCACAAACCAAGGAGCGTCGCGTGCTCACCGAACGGCCCGCAACAACCACGGTCGAGGTGAAGGCAGAGCCTGCCACCTCAGACATCAAAGCCATAGGACGGCCCCAGTGGGGGAGCGTCTTGTTTTCCGGCCTGTCGCGGGCTGCCGGCATCTTCATCCTCGTGGTCCTGGCCGCCGTAGCGGTGTTCTTGATCATCGAGGCGTGGCCGGCGCTGACGGCAAAGACCAGCGATCTCGAAAAGATCTCGTGGTTCAAGAGCACGTCGCTTGCGGGCTACATCGGGCCGCTGGTGTTCGGGACGTTGCTATCTTCCGTTCTGGCGCTAGTTTTCGCGGTGCCGCTCTCTCTCGGGATTGCCCTGTTCATTTCGCACTATGCGCCGCGGCGCGTAGCGCAAACGCTCGCCTACGTGATCGACCTGCTGGCCGCGATCCCGTCGGTTGTGTTCGGGCTGTGGGGCGCCCTGTGGCTGCTGCCGGTGCTGAACCCGGTGTTCACGTGGCTTTCGAAGACCCTTGGCTTCATACCCCTATTCGCGGATTATCAGGCGCCCGCCAAGAATGTGCTCTCGGCGTCGCTGGTGCTCGCCGTGATGATCCTTCCGATCATCACCGCGGTCGCGCGCGAAGTCTTCTTGCAAACCCCAAAGCTGCACGAGGAGGCGGCGTTGGCGCTGGGCGCCACCAAGTGGGAACTCATCAAGATGGCGGTGCTGCCCTTCGGCCGCTCCGGTGTGATCTCCGCTGCGATGCTGGGCCTTGGCCGGGCTCTCGGTGAAACGATGGCCGTGCTGATGGTCATTTCCCCGGGATTCCTGTACTCGTTCTATCTCCTCAAGCCGGGCCAGCACCAAACGATCGCCGCGAACATCGCCGCGCAATTCCCCGAGGCCTCGGGCCTGTCGGTGTCTGTGCTGATCGCGACCGGGTTGGCGCTGTTCGTATTCACCTTCCTGGTCAACATGGGCGCACGGGCCATCATTGCCCGGCGCAAGGACTTTTCGGGGGCAAACTGACATGAGCGCACTTACTGAGAACCAGGCGCTGCCTGCCGCGCTGGCGTTTCCGCCCATTTCACGCTCGCGCCGGTTCGCGAACGGGCTATCTAGGGCGCTGATCTACATCGCCTTCGCAATCGCGTTGGTGCCGCTGGTTTCACTGCTGTGGATCGTGGTTGAGCGCGGGGCGAAGCTGTTCGGCTGGTCGTTCCTGACAACCGACATGGTTGGCGTGTTCGGGTCAATGACCTCTGGCGGTGCCGCGCACGCAATCGTTGGGACCTTGCTGATCACCCTCGTCGCTGCGGTCATCGCCGTGCCCATCGGCCTGCTGACGGCCATCTATTTGGTCGAATACGGCAACGGTGGGCGGCTGTCGCGCGCCATCACGTTCTTCGTTGACGTCATGACCGGAATCCCGTCGATCGTCGCGGGGCTGTTTGCGTTCGCGGTCTTCACCCTGGTGGCGGGGCCCGCGTATCGCGCGGGCGTCATGGGCGCGGTGGCGCTGGCGCTATTGATGACTCCGGTCGTGATCCGCAGCGTCGAGGAAATGCTGCGAATCGTCCCGAACGAACTGCGCGAGGCGGCGTACGCGCTCGGCGTGCCGAAGTGGCTCACGATCGTCAAGGTCGTGCTGCGCACGTCGATTGCGGGAATCGTCACCGGCGTGATGCTCGCAATCGCGCGGGTCATCGGTGAAACCGCTCCCTTGCTCATTGCGGTGGGGATGATGACGCGCGTGAATTACGACGTGTTTTCCGGCCGCATGGCGACCCTGCCGGTGTTTGCATACACCGAGTATTCCAAGGGCGGAGTCGGCATCGATCGCGCGTGGGCGGCCGCATTGACGCTGATCATCATCGTGATGGCGCTCAACCTGCTGGCCCGTTTTATCGCCAAGAAGTTCTCGCCGAAGATCGCCAAGTAATTTACAGGAATTTTGATGGACGAGTCCCGCCTCCCCGCACCCAAGTGTGCGTTATCGGGACCGTCGGATAGGAAACGAAGAGATGTCGAAGAGAATTGATGTCAAGGACCTGAACGTGTATTACGGCGATTTTCTTGCCGTCGAGGGCGTCACGATGTCTATCGAGCCGCGCCAGGTCACGGCGCTGATCGGGCCGTCGGGGTGCGGCAAGTCGACGTTCTTGCGCACCCTCAACCGGATGCATGAGGTCATTCCGGGGGCGCGGGTGACCGGCGAGGCGCTGATCGACGGAACCGACCTGTACGGCCCGGGGATCGACCCGGTCGCGGTGCGCCGGCACATCGGGATGGTCTTTCAGCGACCCAATCCGTTCCCGACCATGTCGATCGCGGAAAACGTGCTTGCGGGCATCAAGCTCAACAACAAGCGGATTTCGAAGTCCGACGCCGACCAGATCGTGGAGCATTCCCTGCGCGGCGCGAACCTGTGGAACGAGGTCAAGGACCGCCTCGATCGACCCGGCGCCTCCCTGTCGGGCGGTCAGCAGCAGCGCCTGTGCATCGCCCGCGCGATCGCGGTGCAGCCGGACGTGTTGCTGATGGACGAACCGTGCTCGGCGCTGGACCCGATTTCAACGCTCGCGATCGAGGATCTGATCACGGAGCTCAAGGAGCGCTTCACGATCGTGATCGTGACGCACAACATGCAGCAGGCCGCCCGCGTGAGTGACAGGACGGCCTTCTTCAATATCGCGGGGACCGGTAAGCCCGGCAAGCTGATCGAAATCGACAACACCTCGACGATCTTCTCGACGCCGTCGGTCGCCGCGACCGAAGACTACATCTCGGGCCGCTTCGGCTAAAGAGGGTGTCGTCGCGGTTGGGCCGGCCCCTTGGCCGCCTGCGGGCCGCCCCCGCGACGTCCGCCGCGGGCTACTCGCCGCTGGGAACCAGATCGTTGTAGTGGTCCACGCCCTGCTCCTCGCGGTGCCCAAGCACCGGGATCCGCACCTGCGTGCTCTGGTCGCCCGCCTTGATCGTGGCGGTCAAGAACGTGCCGGGCTTGGCCCCGCTCAGGTCCTGAAGGGAAAGCGGCGTGTCCTGGTTGTAATCAACGAGCCCGCGGGCGGCAACGGTCTTGTCGGCGACTATGGTGCCGGTCGGAATCTCCAGAGTCACGTTGACCGACTCGCTCCCTGAGTTGGTGAACGCGCCCACAAAGTTCGCGCGCGTGCCCTCGTCGTTGGCGACGGCAAGCAGATTGATTCCGGTCACCGTGCTCACGCTCGCGCGCACCCCGTCGGACGGCGCGTAGTTCATGTCGGTTGTCACGGGGCTGCAAGCAGACACAGCGACGAGGCCCGCGATCGTGGTTGCGATGATCGCCGCGCGGCGACGGGTTCCGGAGGTACGCACTTACAACTCCCTGGCGAACGGTTCTGAAAGACGGTTGTGAACGGGCATTTCGGCCCAAACGACCATCTTAGTGTGAAATTCCCCTCGTGATAGAATAGAGATCCGCGAAAGGGGACATCTGCACATGACGTTCACAGTTGGCGAGACCGTTGTTTACCCACATCACGGTGCCGCAACGATCGAAGAGATCAAGACGCGTACTATCCGTGGGCAGGACAAGGTCTACCTCAAGCTCCGTGTCACCCAGGGTGATCTGACCATCGAGGTTCCCGCTGACAACATCGACCTGGTCGGTGTGCGCGACGTCGTCGGCCAAGAAGGCCTCGACCGCGTCTTTGAGGTGTTACGGGCGCAAGAATGCGAAGAACCCGCCAACTGGTCGCGGCGTTTCAAGGCGAACGTCGAGAAAATTGCGTCGGGTGACGTCATCAAGGTTGCGGAAGTGGTTCGTGACCTCTCGCGTCGCAGCACCGACCGGGGGCTTTCGACCGGCGAGAAGCGGATGCTTGCGCGCGCCCGCCAGATCCTGGTCTCCGAGCTCGCGTTGGCGGAGCGCACGGATGAGGGCGTCGCGGAGGAACTGCTTAACAAGGTGCTGGCTTCCTGACGCTTCGGGATATGCCGGTAGGCCCCTGACACATGAGCCCGCATTTCGCCATTCCGCGCGTGGGCACCGGTGTCGATGTCCACGCATTCACGGCGCCCGGCAGCGGCAGGCCGCTGTGGGTCGCGGGGCTGAAGTGGGCGGATGACGGCGGACTAGACGGGCACTCCGACGCCGACGTCGTGGCGCACGCATCCTGCGATGCGCTGCTTAGCGCCGCAGGAATCGGGGACCTGGGAACGATATTTGGCACCGGGGATCCGCGGTGGAGCGGTGCCTCCGGCGCGACGCTACTGCGGCATTGCGCGGAACTCGTCCGTGCCAATGGGTTTGAAATCGGCAACGTGAGCGTCCAGCTCATTGCCAATCGACCGAAGTTCGCCCCGCGGCGCCACGAGGCGCAAGCGCAACTCACGGCGGCGGCGGGTGCGGACGTCACCGTGATTGCCACCACGACTGACGGTTTGGGGCTAACGGGGCGGGCCGAGGGCGCGGCGGCGATAGCGACGGCGATCGTGTACCGCAGCGCGGACGCGCCGACACATTCAGGCTAGGCGACGCGGGCCCGGGCGCGCGAACCGCCAGGAAAGGTACCCTTGCAACGTGGCTCTACAACTTTTCGACACTGCAACCCGCACGGTCCGTCCGTTCGTCCCACGCGTGGCGGGACAGGTCGGAATCTACGTTTGTGGCGCGACGGTGCAGTCGCCGCCGCACATCGGCCATATGCGCTCCGCCGTTGCGTTCGACATCTTGGTGCGCTGGTTGCGCCGCGCGGGTAACAAGGTCACCATGGTTCGCAACGTCACGGATATCGACGACAAGATCCTGGCGAAGGCCGCGCGGGCGGGCGAACCCTGGTGGGCGTGGGCGTACATCAACGAGCAGTACTTCACCGCGGCCTACGACGCGCTCGGCAACCTGCGTCCCACCTACGAGCCGCACGCGACGGGGCACGTCCCCGAGATGATCGAGCTGATGGAGCGGCTGATTGCCCGCGGCCACGCCTACACCACGACGCCCGGAAACGTGTACTTCGATACCGGTTCCTGGCCGCAGTACGGGTCGCTGACAAACCAGCGCGACGACGCGACGCTGGCGGGGGACGGCGAAGGCGCGGGCGACGACGGGTCCGCCAAACGCGACCCGCGCGACTTCGCGCTGTGGAAGGCGCCGAAGGATGGCGAACCGGCGACGGCCAGCTGGCACACGCCGTTCGGCGTGGGGCGGCCCGGGTGGCATTTGGAATGCTCCGCAATGGCCACGCGCTACCTGGGGCCCGAATTCGATATCCACGGCGGCGGGCTGGACCTGCGCTTTCCGCACCACGAGAACGAGATGGCGCAATCCAACGCTGCCGGTGACGGATTCGCGCGCTACTGGATGCACTCGGCGTGGGTCACCGTGGCCGGAGCGAAGATGGGCAAGTCGCTCGGTAACGGGCTGGCCGTCACGGAGATCCTGCGAGAGCACGAGGCGGCGGTGCTGCGGTTGGCGCTGGGTGGCGCGCAGTATTCCTCAATGATCGAATGGTCCGAACAGACGCTGCACGATGCGGCCGCTAACTGGGCGCGATTCAGCGGATTTGTGCAACGCGCCAGCGAACGAGTCGGGACGGTCAGCGAGGACGAGGTCGGCGCCAGCGCGTTGGACCTGCGCGCCGTGCGAGCTTTCGACGACAATCTCAATGTTCCTGCCGCGTTGGCCGTTGTCCACGACCTGGTGCGCGACGGTAATTCTGCGTTGGCTGATGCTGACGATTCCCGGGTGCGCGAGGCGCTGGTGCAGGTGCGCGCGATCTTGGATGTGCTGGGGCTGGACCCGGGGGCACCGCAGTGGGCCAGCGCGCGGGACAATCGGGCCATGGACGCGCTCGGGTATCTGGTCGAGGCGCAACTGGCCGTCAGGAAGCAGGCGCGCGCCGAGCGCGACTTCGCGACCGCCGACCGGGTCCGCGACGTGCTCACGGCGGCGGGAATTCATGTCGAGGACGGCCCCGCGGGGGCCAGGTGGACTTTGCTGGACAACGAGAAGGAACAATAATGGCGGGCAATTCGCAGCGGCGCGGGGCGGTCCGCAAGCACACCAAGACGCCGAAGGTGGGATCCGGCGGCAATAGCCGCCGGGCGCTGGAGGGCAAGGGGCCCACCCCGAAGGCGGAGGACAGGCCCTACCACAAGGCCTACAAGTCGAAGGAACAACCCGCTGCGGTGGCGCGGCGAGCCCGCCGGCAGCGGGAGATCGACGGCGAGATCGTTGCCGGACGCAACCCCGTGCTGGAGGCGCTGCGCGCCGGGGTGCAGGCGCGCACCCTGTACATCGCGAACCGGTTGGAAAGCGACGACCGGATCACCGAGGCCCTGCGACTGTGCGCGGAACGCGGGCTCGGCGTCGTCGAAACGTCCCGGCAGTACCTTGAGGATCTCACGGATGGCGCGGCCCACCAGGGCATCGCCCTCCTGGTCGCCCCCTACGAGTACTGCGATGTCGAGGACCTACTCGATGGCGCCGAGGCGAAGGCGCAGGCGCCTTTGCTGGTGGCACTCGATTCGGTGACGGACCCGCGCAATGTTGGCGCCGTTTTGCGGTCCGCCGGGGCATTCGGCGCGCACGGGGTGCTGGTTCCCGCGCGGCGCGCGGCGGGGGTCACGGTTGCGGCGTGGAAGGTTTCGGCGGGGGCCGCCGCGCGCGTGCCGGTCGCCCGGGTGACCAACCTGGTGCGCACCCTCAACGACCTGAAGAAGTCCGGCGTGTTTGTCATCGGGCTTGATGCCGGGGGCGACGTGCCGCTCGCGGCGCTTCCGTTCGCGGCGGACCCGCTGGTGGTCGTGGTCGGGGCGGAGGGCGAGGGCCTTTCGCGCCTGGTGCGCGAGACCTGCGACGCGATCGTCTCCATTCCCATCGCCGCGAGCGTGGAATCCCTGAACGCCGCCGTTGCGGCGGGGATCACCCTCTACGAGGTGGCGAAGCAGCGCACCGAATAGCGATTGTCGGGGCGGGTTAGGCGCGCGGCGCGGCGCCCGCCCTACAGGTCGGGGCCCAGCTGGGCTAGGTCGCCCTCGGCAAGGTCGTCGTCCACCACACCGCGGGCGATCGCCTCGTCGTCCATGGACGCCGCCTGCTCGGGGGTCAGCCCCAAGATCGCCTGCTCCGCCTCGCGGGTCGGCAACACCGAATGACCGTATGAGCGCGCCGCCTCGATTATCGGGACGTCGCGCGACTGCTGCTCGGAAAGGAACCAGCGGTGGTCAAGAACCTCGTGGAATAGCTGGGCGGGCTGAAGCTTGCCGCGTTGCGCCACGGGGACGGCCCGGATCGTGGGTTCGAAGACCTCGGTCAGCCACTGGTGCGCCAGCTTCGTCTCGGAGGAGCCCGGATTCTCGCCGAACGCGCAGTAGTGCTCCAGATCCGATAGCAGGCGGCGGGCCTGATGCTCCTGCACCTCCAGGCCGGTGAGCTGCGCCAGCCTGCGCGAGTGGTAACCGGCCTCGACGACCTTGGGGCGGATGCGCACGCGCCGGCCGCCGTCTTCGGTGGACATGGCGAGCTCGTCGACGTCGAATCCGAGCGAGTGGACTCGCTCGATCCGCTCGTTGACGCGCCAGCGTTCATCCTTTGAAAAGGACTCTTCGAGGGTCAGCGCGTCCCACAGCTCGTTGTAACGCTCAACGAGGGAATCGCCGATGGCGATCAGGTCGGTGCCCTCGTCCAGTACGCCGCCTGATTCCAGATCCATCAATTCGCCGATGATGTTGGTGCGCGCGAGGTCCACATCGTACGAGCGCTGCCCGATGGTGAGTTTGGGGTAGAGCGCGCCCGTCTCCGCGTCCACCAGGTACGCGGCAAATGTTTCGGCGTCGCGGCGAAAGAGCGTGTTGGACAGCGACACATCGCCCCAGTAGAAGCCGACAAGGTGGAGGCGCACCAGCAGCACCGCCAGCGCGTCGATCAGCCTGGTCGCGGTGTCCGCGCCCATGATGTGGCTGAACAGCGAGCGGTAGGGAAGGGAATACTGGAGGTGTTCGGTGATCAGCGCGGCCTCGAGCGCATTGCCGTCGGCATCCACCCGCCCGGTGATCACCGCGAGCGGGACGACGCTGGGAACGTCCATCCGATCGAGCTTGCGCAGCAGCTCGTATTCGCCGTGCGCGACGATGTCGGAGATTTCCTTGATCGCAATGACCCGCCCCGACATGCGCACAAACCGCACCACGTGCCGCGACAGACCCCGAGGCAGCGCGGCCAGCACACTCGCGGGCCATTGCGCCAATGCGACATCCCACGGCAGATCGAGTAGGTCGGGGTCGGCCGACGCTGATGTGATCTGGAGTTCCGTTGCCATATCGTGCCGATCTCCTTCCTGGTGGTGGCCGCTGCGCGGCGGATGTTCCGATCGCGGCCGCGCGGATGCGGGGGGTACCCGCGCGGGCCGTGAAACGCAGGCACGCCATGACCTGAGCGGTCACGGCGTGCCTGCGACCGAATTACTGAAAGCGACGTCGGCCAGCGTCCACCTGCGTCACGCGGAAGCGATGCGCTCCCCGGTGACGGACGAGAAGATGTGCTCTTGACCCGAGCGGATCTTCACGTAGATGACCGAACCCTTGGCGGGAACCGCACGCGGGTTCACTCGGACAATGACTTCCTGTCCCTGGGGAACCACGTGCTGGCCGGTTGTTTCCGAAGCAAGGGTACCGTATACGAATGCGTCCGAGCCCAGCTCTTCGACAAGGTTGACGTAGACCGGGATGGCACCGGCGTCCTCTTGCGGGACAATGTCGAGCGATTCGGGGCGGAACCCGATCGTGACCTTCTTGGTGCCGTCGTTGGCCAACTCTCCGAGCACGTAGCGGGGGAGCGGCACGCGGGCACCACCGATCAGGGCGACATCGTCGGCCACATCGAAAGTGCCGATGTTCATCGCGGGGGACCCGATGAACCCGGCGACGAACACATTGACCGGGGTGTCGTACATCTCGCGCGGGGTGCCGACCTGCTGCAGCAACCCGTCCTTGAGGACCGCGATGCGGTCGCCCATGGTCAGGGCCTCGGTCTGGTCGTGCGTGACGTAGACGGTTGTGACCCCGAGGCGGCGCTGGAGCGATGCGATCTGAGTGCGGGTTGATACGCGGAGCTTGGCGTCAAGGTTTGACAGCGGCTCGTCCATGAGGAAGACCTGCGGCTGGCGGACGATCGCGCGTCCCATCGCGACGCGCTGTCGCTGGCCTCCGGACAGTGCCTTGGGCTTGCGGCCGAGGTACTCGGTCAGGTCCAGGATCTTTGCTGCCTCTTCGACGCGCTTCCTGATTTCTTCCTTGTCGACACCCGCGATCTTCAGCGCGAAGCCCATGTTTTCGGCGACGGTCATGTGCGGGTAGAGCGCGTAGTTCTGAAACACCATCGCGATGTCGCGGTCTTTGGGCTGTACGTGGGTGACATCGCGGTCGCCGATCAAAATGCGACCCGAATTGACGTCCTCAAGGCCAGCGAGCATGCGCAGCGATGTTGATTTACCGCAGCCGGACGGGCCAACTAGGACCAGAAACTCGCCGTCTTCGATGTGGAGGTTGAGGTCGTTGACCGCGGGGCGGTCTGTTCCCGGGTAGATCCGGGTGGCGTGATCAAAAGTCACGGAAGCCATGATGCGTTCCCTTCACCGGCAGGTACGTGCCGGACGATCCGTTGTGAATGGATGGATATTGTGTTGTTATCGGTTGTTTTCCCGACATGCACAAGCCTAGCGCGGCCGCCCACGATTTGGAATAGATGGGACGAGTTCTCCGCTCGCATGTGGCGGATGTCACCTGCGGCGGCAGCTGCCCGCGGACCCGATCAGCTCTTGCGCGCCCGCGGTTTGCCCTTGGGCTTGGTCAGCGGTGCGAGCAGCCCGGCCAGCCTTTCGAGCACCAAGGCCGCCGCCGAGCTATCGGCGATCCGGTACCGGGCGATGGAATCCCCCGGACCGACCTTGATGGAGAGATCGTGGTCGCCCAGGACGGCGAAGGCGTGCTCGTCGGTCACGTCGTCGCCCATGTACAGGACGTGGGTCGATCCGAGTTCGGCGCGCAGCGCGTCCAGCCCGCGGCCCTTAGTCGACTCTATGACGGGGATCTCGACAACGTTCTTGCCTTCGAGGGGGCGCAGCCCCAGCCTGGTGGCGAGCTCGATGGCGGCGGCCGAGGCCTGCTCGGCACCGTCGTGGGTGGACATGCGCGTGTGCAGGACGGACGCCGCCGGCTTCTTTTCCACCCACACCCCGGAATGCCGGGCCGCGATCTCTTCCAGGCCCTCGGTGACGTGCCGCAGTTGTGATTGTTCGCCTTCGGAGAGCTGCAATTGGTCGCGGACCAGCCCCGCTTCGGTGATGCGCCCGCGCTCGGCGCCGTGCGACCCTATCAGCTCGGTCCCCACCGGGGCGTCGCTCAGCTGTGCCAGCGTTTCCAGGCTGCGCCCGGATACCAGCGCCAGCGACACCTGGGACTGCGGCAACGCCGCGAGGCGACGCAGCGCGCGCTGCGCGCGCGGGACTGTCCGCGACGTGGACGGGTCATCCACCAACGGCGCCAGCACGCCATCGAAATCCGATGCGATAAGGAGGGGGGAGCGCTCGTCCGAAAATTCTTCTAGAGCGGAACGCAGGTCGCTCCCCAGCGTCCCGGATGGCGGGGTATCGACGCGCTCGGGCTGGCTGGTGACAACGTCGCTGAGCGTCGCCAGGTAGGTGTTGGACCACTTCGCGACGTCGTCGGTGAGCACGCGGCGGCGCAGGCGGCGCATGCGACGGCGCTGCTCCGCGACCGGCATCTTGACGGCCTTGAGTATCTGCGCCTTGGTGCCCTCGATGTCGTGCGGGTTGATCAGTAGCGCGCCGTGCAGTTCTTCGGCCGCGCCCGTGAATTCGGAAAGGACCAGCACGCCGCGGTCGTCGGAGCGGGCCGCGACGTACTCCTTGGCGACCAGGTTCATCCCGTCGCGCAGCGAGGTGACCAGCATCACGTCGGCGGCCAGGTACAGGGCCGCCATCTCTTCCATGGGATAGGAATGGTGCAGGTAGTTGATGACCGCGTGCCCAATCCCGCCAAATTCGCCGTTGATGCGGCCAACTTGGATCTCCACGTCTTCGCGCAGCTGCTGGTAGGCGTCGACGTTTTCACGGCTCGGGCTCGCCACCTGGATGAGCGTGACCTTGGCGGGATCGATTTCTTCCATTTGCAGTACCTCGCCGAAGGCCTTGATGCGGTGCAAAATGCCCTTGGTGTAATCGAGGCGATCGACTCCGAGCAAGACACATTCGGGATTGCCAAGCTCTTCGCGGATGGCCTGCGCGCGGGCGCGCACCTCGGGTGTCTTGGCCAGCTTGTTGAAGCGCCCCGAATCTATGGAGATCGGGAACGCCGCGGCGCGGGCGCGGCGTACCAGGCGGTCTTCGGAATCGTCGATGTCGATCTGCTGGCCGGAGGTGGTGTGGTCCGTCAGTCGCCGCACGCAGCGCAGGAAGTTTGCCGCGTCGCCGTTGCGTTGGAAACCCACCAGGTCGGCGCCGAGCAGTCCCTCGATCACCTGCTTGCGCCAGGGCAGCTGCGAGTAGATTTCGAGCGGGGGGAACGGGATGTGGTGAAAATACCCGATCCGCAGGTCGGGGCGGGCGGCGCGCAGCAGCTGCGGCACCAGTTGCAATTGGTAGTCTTGAATCCACACGGTGGCGCCCTCCGCGGCGGCGTAGTCCGCCATAGATGCGAAGTGCTCGTTGACCTCTTTGTAGGTCTCCCACCACTCGCGGTGGAACGCGGGCGCCGCGATCACGTCGTGGTAAAGAGGCCACAGGGTGTCGTTCGAAAACCCCTCGTAGTATTCCTTGATTTCCTTGTCCGACAAGGAGACCGGGACCATCCAGATCCCGTCGTCGTCGAACGGGTCGATTGCTAGGTCCGCGGTGCCGGTCCAGCCGACCCAGGCGCCCTCGTTGGACTGCATGAGCGGTGCCAGCGCGGTCACAAGCCCGCCGGGCGCCCTTTTCCACGTCGCGCTGCCGTCCTCGCCGAGTCTGAGATCGACCGGGAGCCTGTTTGCTACAACGACCAGATCATGCTGAGGCTTTGCCATGCGTGGACCACTCCTTGATAGGCGTTTGGTCCACCATATCCAAAAAACGGCGATTGGGGCGTGTGGGAGAGCGCGGTAGCGGACGAATCGAGACGGATTCGGGGAGGATGCGTCGCGGCGGCGATCCACCAACCGGCGCGCACTCGGATTCGGCACGCCACCGTTCACGGTCGGCAAACAACCGATAATGTGTTGGCATGGAACG
Organism: Rarobacter incanus; assembly: GCF_006715765.1. NCBI lineage: Bacteria > Bacillati > Actinomycetota > Actinomycetes > Micrococcales > Rarobacteraceae > Rarobacter > Rarobacter incanus. The sequence continues at coordinate 1,146,528 of NZ_VFNV01000001.1, read as the reverse complement.
AGTCGGGTTGGCGCCCGGGACCATGATCGGCGGCTACCGCATCCTTGCGCCGCTGGGGTCGGGGGCGATGGGTGCGGTTTACCGTGCGCGCGATGCGGATGGCATGGAAGTTGCGATGAAGACGTTGCACCCGTCTGTCATCGCGGACGCCGAGGCGCGCCAGCGCCTCCAGCGAGAGATCAAGGTGCTCAGCCGGATCCGTCATCACGGCGTCGCGCGCGTGATCGATGCGGAGGCCGACGGCGACGAAATGTTTATCGTCACCGAGCTGATAGAGGGGCCCACCCTCGAGGAGGAAATCGACGCGGGCGGCAAGCTCGGGGCCGAGGACCTGTTCAACCTCGCCGATCAGCTCTATGAGGCCTTGACCGCGGTGCACGCCGCCGGCGTCATTCACCGCGACCTCAAGGCCTCTAACGTCTTGATTTCAGCGCACGGCCCGGTGCTCATCGATTTCGGGATCGCGCAGGCCGTCGGGGACGCGCGCGTTACCCGCACGGGCCTGGTGATGGGGACCCCCGCCTACCTGGCCCCCGAACTGGTCGAGGGCGCGGAGCCATCCATGGCGACGGACTGGTGGGGCTGGGCCGCGATGATTGCGTTCGCGGCGACGGGCAGGCCGCCGTTCGGGGTGCGGCCGATCGATGCCGTCCTGGCGCGGGCCCGCTCCGGGCAGGTCGACCTTGCGGGGCTGGGGCCGCGCACGGCGCGCGCCCTGCTCGGCGCGCTCAACCCCCATCCCGACGAGCGCACGCCCCCGGGCGTAGTGGTCGAACAGCTGCGGTTGGCCTGGTTGCAAGGTGATCCCGCGGTCTTGCCCGCTGATGCCGCCACGTCCGTGGTGGACGCGGGCGCCGCAACGGCGGTCATTTCCCCGACGAGTGCCCCGTCTCCCGTTGGCGCGGCCGCGGCCCCGCCAGGGGCCGGCCAAAGCGCCCCCGGTGTGATCGCGGGTGGCGACACCCGCGTGATGGCAGCGGCGTCCGCAGGACTCGCCGCCGTCGACCCGGGCGCCGCCGCGAGCGCGGGCGACGACGGCGGCGCCGAGGCGGACGCGGACCTGGTCGACGAACCCGCGGAGTTTTACGTGCGCCCCACCGTTGCCCACCGCACCTGGGCGACGCTGGCGCTCGGGGTCCCGCTGCTGGTGGCCGCCGCCAGCTGGCCGGGGCCCGTGCTCATCGTCTTTGGGATTGCCTGGCTCGTGTTCCGGCTGGTCGGGGTCGTGTTCGACTCGGTGCACTCGCGGCGCGAGGCGCGCGGCGGCATCTCGGGTTCGGATGGCGTTGTGCAGGGGCTGCTGGCGCCGTGGCTCGCCATCCGCGCGCTCGTGGGCGCGGTGCCCGCGGTCCTGGTCACGATCGCGGGCCTGCTCCCCACGGGCGGCCTTGCGTGGTGGATGCTTGACAACCACAAGGTGGTCGTGGGAGCGGGGCCCGACAGCGACCCGCAGGCCTATCAATGGGTTCTCCTGGGGTCGGCCGTCGTGGTCTTCGTCTTGATGTGGTTCGGGCCGCTGACCGGGCTGACGCGATTGGGTGCGCGAATCGTCGTCAACAAGGTGATCCCGCGCGGTTGGGGGACGGCCACGGCCTGGGTTGTCAGCGCGTTGGTAACCTTCATCCTGTGGCAGCTGATGGTGAGCAGCCATGTCCCGGTGTGGGCGCCATTTCCCGGTCCGCCGCACCTGGTGTGGTGAAGAACTCGTTCATAATCAAAGATTCCGGCAGGGGAGCTCACAGGCCCGGCAAATTTTCAGGCTATTTCGATAGCATCCGTCCGATCCCAACGATTGCTTGCGCCAAGGGCGCCGCCCCGCGGGGCGCAACCTATCGTGAGTGCAGCAACCCGACCAGCAGGAGATAGCAAACATGGCCGCAAATCAGCCATCCAAATCTGAGCTTCGTGAGCAGGCGAAGAACAAGGCCGCGGCGCTGCGCGCCGAACAACTCAAGAAGGAAGCGCGCGTGCGGCGAATAACGCTGCTTTCGATCATTTTGGGGCTGATTCTCGTGGCCGCGCTCATCGCGGTTGTCGTCGTCAATGGCAACAAGAAAAACACTGTCTCCGCAGACGCTGCGGGCCCGACCGTCGCCACTGGTGTGAACGGCGGAATCCCATTCGGCAAGGATGGCATCGCCGGAACCACCAACGAGGGCGCGATCAACGTGGAGGTCTACGCGGACTTCCTGTGCCCCTGGTGCGGCAAGTTCGAGGAAACCAACAATCCGACCCTTAACGAGTACCGTGAAGCGGGCAAAATCACCGTCGTGATTCACCCGCTGTCGATGCTGTCGCGGGGATCTAAGACCGCCTACTCTTCGCGTTCGGCCGGCGCCTTCGCCTACGTTGCGCAAAACGAGCCGGATAAGGCGCTCGCCTTCAACCAGACCCTGTACGACAACCAGCCCGACGAGTCCGGGTCGGGGCTGACCGACGACGAGATCGTGGACCTCGCTAAGCAAGCCGGTGTATCCGACACCGTCGCCGCCGCGAGCGTCGGCGGGGAATTCATCGACTGGACGATCAACAATTACACGCGGGCCACGCAAAACACCGTGGCGGCGGGCGAGGACGGGTCGTTCTCCACCCCGACGATCATCATCAACAACACGAAGTACGCGGGGAGCCCAACGGACGCCGATGCGTTCAAGGCCGCCTTGGACGCGGCCGTTGGTTCGTAACGGACAGCCGCTTGCGCGGGGTTGGCGGCAGGTTGTGCGGGCGTAGCCCCGCTCGCTTTCGACCTGCCGCCAACCCGAACGTGACTCGGGCACCGATTTTCGGTAGTCTGGGCGCGCGCCGCCTTAGCTCAGTTGGTAGAGCATTCGCCTTGTAAGCGAAAGGTCGTCGGTTCGAACCCGACAGGCGGCTCCGCGAGATTCGGCCCCTGACCTGCGAAAACAGGTCGGGGGCCGATGTGTTTTTGCGGCGCGTGCGATCCCACGCACAACTGACAGACGCCGGTTTCCAGGAGGAAGATGCCCCGCGGGCGGTTACCATGGAACCCATGTCTGAGCCGCAATTCGAAGCCGACCGCGAGGCGCCTGGCCTCAGCGAAATGGAGATGGCGATCCTCGAATTCGAACGGGGATGGTGGAAGTTTGCGGCGGCCAAGGAGCAGGCCATCGCGGCGGAATTCGCAATGAGTCCCACGCAGTACTATCAGCTTCTCAACAAACTCATAGACACGCCCGCGGCGCTCGCCGCGCAGCCGCTGCTGGTAAAGCGTTTGCGCAGGATGCGCGAAGCGCGCCAGCGTGAACGGAGCAGCGGGAGGCGGGGAACTCGTCAGTAATCCGGCGCAATTGAAGCGCGCTAACGCCACCTTCACGGCAATTACCGGTAACCTGTGCTGGTGACCAAGGAATACCAATATCCCGCGGACGAGTTTGACGTTGCCTCAGTTGACGGCGGGCCCCAGGGGGCGCATCGCGCCAAACCGTCGCGGGCCAAGGCGTGGATCGTTGCACTCATCGTCCTGGTCCTGGCGGGTGGCTTGGGGTATGCGGCAGCGACTTATGGCCCATCGCTCTTGGGACTGACCTCGGAAGAGATCGCTGACACCGTCGGAATCGAGTCGCAGACCGTGACGTCGAGCGCAACGACGTCTGCGGCAACGGATTCGGCGTCGACCGCCGCAACCCAGGGCGGAACGGATGCAAGCACCGATGCTGACGCCGGCAAGGACGCGGCAGCGGATGCAAGCCAGGACAAGGACGCCACGAAGGACGAGGCCAACGACGAAGCGGGCAGCGACGCCGCTAGCGCGCAGGCAACCGTCGATAAGTCGACGGCCGTTCGCGTGTTGAACGCGACCAGCACAAAGGGCCTGGCCGCGGGCGCAACGACCAAACTGAAGGCCGCGGGATGGTCCAGCCTGACGGCAACGAACTACAAGGGCAACGCGGTCAGCGCGTCGGTCGTCTACTTCAAGACCGATGCCGACGAGGCAAACGCGAAGAGCGTCGCCAAGACGCTCGGGATATCGAAGACCCTCAAGGTTCCCGCGCTGACGGGCTCCGTCTCCGCGATCCTGGCGAGCGACTACCGCAACTAGGAATCTCGCGTCGCCGATTCCAACCGGATGAGCGTCAGCAGCACCAGCGAGTCGCTCCACCCCAGGGGGGCGACGGCGGCCGGGGAGCCGTCCGCCAGCACCTTTTCGGGAATAGAGCCTACCGTGGTCAGGTGTGCGCCGATCCAGTCGATCCAAGCGTAGGCCTCGGCGGGATCGCCGTTGTAGGCCGCGCTGAGCGCGTTCACACCCACCGAGGGGGTCCAGGAAATCCCGTCGTTGCGCCAGGAACCGCCGGGGGCAAGGCCGCCAGCGGGACGCATCATCGCGGCGAGGGCGTCCTTGCGGGCCTGGGTGGCTCCGGGCAGTGCGCTCGACACGAACGGCGGGGCGATGAACGCGGTCGCGCCGTCGGACGCGGTTTGGCCGATGCTGCCCAGGTACCCGCGATCCCGCGGGTATCCGAAGGAGCCGAAGGCTGCGACAACCACCTCGCGGTAGCGCGCAACGACACCTGGCGCGACCATCCCCAGATCGGCCCCGGCCTCCAGCCCCATCAGCGCGGATGCGGCGGTACCGAGGGTAACGCGGTGGGAGCGGGTCTCCCAATAGTCGGGCGAGGCCGGGGGCAGCCGCGTCCCGTCCACCGTGGTGCGCAACAGGTACCCCACCGATCGGCGCAATAGGGGCGCTGTTTCCGCATCGAAGGCGGCCACGTCCGCGGCGGGGATTTGCGCCCGCACCATCGCGGTGGCCCACATCGCCCACCCGGCGGCGTCGTACTGCTGCGGGCGCGCATCGGGCACTCGCCCCGAGTCGTCGGGCAGGTAGCGCGCCTGGAACGCGCCGTCGTCCCCCTGCACGCTGCCGAGGAACCGCAGGATCCCTCGCGCCTGTGCGAGGTGCCCCGTCTGCGCGAATGCGACCGCCGCGAAGGCGCCGTCGCGTGGCCACACATAGCGCCACTTCGGGTCCCAGCCTGCAACAGCGGCGAACGCCTGCGTTCCGTCGTCCAGGCGTACGGGCACCGTCAGCGCCCGTAGATCAAGCAGCGCGCGCCGCGCCAGTGCCTCGTAGCGCGTGCCCGCGCCGGGCACCGTGCCCTCGCCCAGCCACAGGATTTCTTCCAACGAGGCCCCCGCCCCCGTTTCCCCGGCCGGAATCTCCGTGCGCGTCCCATCGGGTTCGACTCGGACCCCGGCGGAGATAAGGGCGATGTGCGCGGTCGTTGGCGCGGCGGGCGTGCAAGACGTGCCCAGCAGCGAAACGACGACGGCGACTCCGATCGCGCGCGCGCCGCGCCGCCACGGGCTGCGCGTGTCCGCGGCGCCAACGCTCCTTTTCACGCTCACAGCGTAGCGACATCGGCGCATTCATCTTGCACTCGCCAGTGGAGAGTGCCAATAATGGGGTTAGCACTCTTGGACTGAGAGTGACAGATTTGCCGATCATCCGGTGAGGTTCGATGTCGCGCGTGATGTGAACGCGCGGCGCGGGCCGTCCGTCGCGGGCACCGGGTGATCACTCCGACCAGCCACAAATGGAGGAACACTCCCCATGGCAAAACTCATTGCCTTCGATGAGGAAGCCCGTCGCGGTATCGAGCGTGGGCTCAACCAGCTCGCCGACACCGTCAAGGTGACCTTGGGACCCAAGGGACGCAACGTCGTTCTCGACAAGAAGTGGGGCGCACCCACGATCACCAACGATGGTGTATCCATCGCTAAGGAAATTGACCTCGAGGACCCGTTCGAGCGCATCGGCGCCGAGCTCGTCAAAGAGGTTGCCAAGAAGACGGACGACGTTGCCGGTGACGGCACCACGACCGCAACCGTTCTGGCCCAGGCACTGGTGAAGGAGGGCCTGCGTAACGTGGCCTCCGGCGCCAACCCGATCGCTCTGCGCAAGGGCATCGAGAAGGCAGTCGCCGCCGTGACCCGCGAGCTTCACTCCCTGGCCAAGGACATCGAATCGCAGGACGAGATCGCGGCAACCGCCGCCATTTCGGCCGGTGACGAGGAGATCGGTCGCCTGATCGCGCAAGCGATGGAGACCGTCAAGAAGGAAGGCGTCATCACCGTCGAGGAGTCGAACACGTTCGGCCTCGAGCTTGAGCTCACCGAGGGTATGCGCTTCGACAAGGGCTTCCTCGCCCGTTACTTCGAGACCGACCCCGAGCGCCAGGAAGCGGTTCTGGAAGACCCGTACATCCTGCTGGTCGAGTCGAAGATCTCCAACGTCAAGGACCTGCTGCCGCTGCTGGACCAGGTCATCAAGCAGGGCAAGGCGCTGCTGATCATCGCCGAGGACGTCGAGGGTGAGGCCCTGGCAACCCTGGTGCTGAACAAGATCCGCGGAACGTTCAAGTCCGTTGCCGTCAAGGCTCCTGGCTTCGGCGACCGTCGCAAGGCGATCCTGCAGGACATCGCGATTCTGACCGGCGCCACGGTCGTCTCCGAAACCGTTGGGCTCAAGCTGGAAACCGTTGGCCTGGACGTGCTGGGATCGGCCCGCAAGGTTGTCGTGACCAAGGACGAGACCACCATCATTGAGGGTGCCGGGGACGCAGAGCTGATCGCCGGCCGTGTCAAGCAGATCCGCTCGGAAATCGAGAAGTCCGACTCCGAGTACGACCGCGAGAAGCTCCAGGAGCGCCTGGCCAAGCTCGCCGGTGGTGTCGCGGTCATCAAGGCGGGTGCCGCAACCGAGGTCGAGCTCAAGGAGCGCAAGCACCGCATTGAGGACGCTATCCGCAACGCGAAGGCTGCCGCTGAAGAGGGCATCGTCGCCGGTGGTGGCGTGGCGCTGATCCAGGCCGGCAACGTTGCTTTCGAAACCCTTGAACTCCAGGGCGACGAGGCAACTGGTGCTCGCATCGTGAAGGTTGCCATCGAGGCTCCGCTCAAGCAGATCGCCGCCAACTCCGGTCTTGAGGGCGGGGTCGTCGTCGAGAAGGTGCGCTCGCTGCCGGCCAACCACGGCCTGAACGCGGCAACCGGCGAGTACGAGGACCTGCTCGCCGCAGGCGTCACCGACCCGGTTAAGGTCACCCGCTCCGCGCTGGAGAACGCTTCGTCGATCGCGGCCCTGTTCCTGACCACCGAGGCCGTCGTGGCCGACAAGCCGGAGAAGGCCGCACCCGCCGCTCCGGGCGGTGAGGACTTCGGCGGCGGATTCTGATCCGCGGCCTCTAGGCCCGCAACGTAACGTTGCACACACGAGGGGTGCCACCCGGGTTTGCCGGGTGGCACCCCTCGTTTCTTGCGGGCGCTATCCCACCGTTCGGGCACCGCGGTTTGCAATATGGCACGCGGTGGACAACGCTTGGGGCATGCCCATACACGCCGACACGGCACCCTCGTGGCTCTTGACCGGATGGGTGCGCGCATGCCACGCGGAGGGCGCCACCGTGTCCGACGCGGCGTTGCTCGCAACCGCCCATGACCTGCTGGTGCTGTGGGACGACCCCTCGCGCAAGTACCACTGCATCACCCATCTCATTGACGTCCTGCGGCGGGTGGACGAGCTTGCCCAGGAGGCGCACGACGCCAACGCCGTGCGCCTCGCCGCGTGGTACCACGGGGCCGTGTTCACCGCGGACTCGGTGTCCGCCTACGAGAACAGGGCGGGGGAAAATTCGGCGGCCAGCGCCAACCTGGCGCGCGAGCAGCTTGCGGCGCTTGGCGTCCCCGGGGCGAACATCGAGCGGGTCGCGGAACTGGTGCACGCCGTTCACCAGCAGGCGGGCGGCGCGGGGCCCAAGGACAGCGACGCGAACGTGCTGCTCGATGCCGACCTGGCGGTTCTGGCGGAATCACCGCAGCGGTACCGCGCCTACATGACCGCGATCCGCGACGAGTACTGCGACATTCCGGAGGACGACTACATAACCACGCGGCTGCGAATCCTGGAGAAGATCCAGGGGCGCAAGCGTATCTTCTTGTCGCCCGGTGCCGCGGCCTGGGAGAAGCAGGCACGCGAGAACCTGGAAGCCGAAATCGTGCGGCTGCGCGCGAAGCTCAAGAAGTAGCGAGCGGGAGCTCGACCTCGATCGTCAACCCGCCACCGGGGGTGTTCGACGCCGCCGCGCAACCGCCCAGCGATGCAGCAATTGCGGCCACGATCGAAAGTCCCAGGCCGGACCCGCCCGAACGCCGGTCCCGCGAGGAATCGGCGCGGTAGAACCGCTCGAAGAGGCGCGGGAGCTGATCGGCGGATACGCCGGGACCGTGGTCGCGAACCAAGATGACGCCCATGTCCCCGCGCGTGCCGACGCCGAGCTCGACGGCCGTGCCGGTTGGGGTGTGCCGCACGGCGTTGCCCACCAGGTTCATCACGACCTGGCGCAGGCGGTCCTCGTCCCCGATGACGACGGCGCGGCCGCTGAGGGCGTCGCCCGGATCTATGTCCGAACCGTCCAATGCGGTCACCCGCACGCTGCGCGTCGCGTCCAGGGCGCCAAGGTCCATCGCCCCGTCGCGCGCTAGCGCGAAAAGATCGACGGGGTCGTGGCGGAGCGCTCGTCCCTCATCGAGGCGGGCCAGGGCCAGCAGATCCTCGACCAGCATGCCCATGCGCCGCGATGAGTCCTCGATTCTGCGCATGGTGTCATCCATCGCTTCCTGCGAGGTCAGCGCGCCCATGTGGTAGAGCTCGCCGTAGCCGCGGATGGTGGCCAGGGGCGTGCGCAGTTCGTGGCTGGCGTCCGAAACGAACTGGCGCATGGACGCCTCCGAGCGTTCACGGGCGTCGAACCCGGCCTCGATCTGGCTCAGCATCACGTTGAGCGAATGGCCGAGCGACCCCACCTCAGTGCTCTGCGGCATCGCCGGCACGCGCGCCGATAGGTCCCCCTCCGCGATTCGCGCGGCGGTGGCCTCGATGCGCCGCAGCGGCTTGAGGGAGGTGCGCACCGCAAAGTACCCGAATACCGCCCCGGCCAGCGCGATTGCCATCGTGGTCAGCACAAAGGCCACGCGGACCTGGTTCCCCGTGCGAACCGCGTAGGTGAGGGGCAGTGCGACGTACGCCATATCCGCTGTGTGGGCGTCGGAAATTCCCTGCAAAGGAATGCCAACCACGCGCCAGGTGGGCGTCGATAGCGTTGGCTTTGTGCCGCCCGGAGGCGTGATTCCCCGCGTCGTGAACGCGGTGGTCAGGCCCGTTGTCGAAATCGGCGCACCGTCCAGTGAGGGGATGCCGTTGGCAGCGACGTTGCTCTTGGCGCACAGGTACTGCGACTGGGCGGTCGATGGTTGCGTCCCGATGACCAGCGCGAAGCAGTAGTCGGTAGGCAGCGGATTGGTGCCGGTGGCGGCCTCCAGTGATGCCACCTCGCCGCGGTTGTACAGGCTGGTGGCGTTGTCGAAGAGCCGCTCGTCGATCTGGCGCTGCAGCAGTCGTTCGATTTGCATCGTCGAAAACGTTCCGACGGCACCGATGCCGCACACCAGCAGCAGTGTGATAACCGAGACGAGGCGAATGCGCAGCGGTACGCGCGCCCAGGCGCGGCGCAGCGTCGTGACGGTCGAACCGGCGGTTGCGCCACCCCGTTCCGGGGCATCGTTGGCCGATGCGTCGCCCGCGCGTCCGGGTCCCTGCGGGGTCGCTGCGCCGCCGGGTAGTTCACCTGCTGCGCCGGCGCCGGGGGGCGCCGCCTCGTTGTGCGGTGCCTGCGGCTGGAAGCGCGCCAGGCCGTCGCTCGCCTCTGCGGGCGCGGCGGGTGGGGCAGGCTGGGTCGCGGGCGTTGCCGCCGCGTTCTCGCGGGGTTTGCCTGGGGTGCCGGGGAAATCCACGTCGGTGTGCCGATCCGGGCCGCTCAGCGGCTGACCGGTTGGCGCATCAGGTATCCGACACCGCGCTTGGTGTGGATGAGCGGCTCGACCTCCTTGCCGTCCTCCGTCTTGACGTGGTCGATTTTGCGCCGCAAGTAGGAAATGTACGACTCGACGATGTTAGCGTCGCCGCCCCAATCGTAGTCCCACACGTGGTCGAGGATCTGGGCCTTGGATAGGACGCGACCAGCATTGAGCATGAGATATCGCAGCAGCTTGAATTCGGTGGGCGACAGCTCAATCATCTGCCCGGCGCGGGTCACCTCGTGCGAATCCTCGTCCATCGCCAGGTCGGCAAACCGCAAAATGGCGTCGTCCTCCGGGGCCTCGGGGCTGGTGCGTCGCAACACCGCGCGAATCCGGGCGACGACCTCTTCCAGGCTGAACGGCTTGGTGACGTAGTCGTCGCCGCCGACAGTCAGGCCGTTGATCTTGTCCTGCGTGTCGTCGCGAGCGGTCAGGAAGAGCACCGGCGTATGCACGCCCTTTTCCCGCAGTCGGCGGGTGACGGTAAAGCCATCGATGTCAGGCAGCATGACGTCCAGCACGACCAGATCGGGTTGCAGATCTGTCACCAATTGGAGGGCTGAACTGCCGTCCGCCGCTCCGTGCACCTCGAAACCGGCGAAGCGGAGCGAGGTGATGAGCAGTTCGCGAATGTTGGGTTCATCGTCGACGACTACGAGTTTTGCTTCGGGGCTTGCCATATACACAGCATCTAACTGCCCCCTGATAATTACCTGGGAGGTGGTTGGGTGTTCGTTGTCAATTTGTAGGATGCGCGATCGAAGCGTGCTGTGGCGCCAATCCCGGCCCGGCGGGCTAGATGAACATGGTCGGGTCGAACTCGTCGAGCGGGATGATGCGAACGCGCGGCAGCTGCGTGGTGAACGCGCCCACTACGTGCTCGAGGTCGTAAACCGTGACGCCGCGTTCCGAGAGGGCTGCCAGTTGGGAGGACACGAACTCACGGAACGCGATGACGCCCACGCGGTGGCCGCGGTCGAGTAGCGCGTCGAGTTGCGGCAGGAAGTCGCCGTCGTGGCTGGCCAAGAGCACATCCGCGGGCCGTCCAACCAACACGTCGAGGGTTCGTTGGATACCGATGTCAACGACCTTTTCGGTGGCGTCGCCGGCCAGCGGCACGGGACGGTAGTCCATCGCCAGCAACGCCTGCACGAAGTTGAGCGGCATCTGCCCGGAACTCGCGTTGAGGAAGAAGAGGTTTGTTGCCGGCTGTTCCCACAACTCGGCGGCGAATTCCGCGACGCGATCCCAGCGGGGTCGCTCGTCCGGGTTTGGCCTGCGCCCCAACACGCTCATGCCTAAGGTCGCGTCGATGTTCTCGCCGTCAACAATCAGATAAGTTTTACGTTCATTAAAATCGTTCACGATATGAGCGTACCCGGAGTCCAGGAGACAAGCCATTACGGGGTTTGCGGCGTGTAGACTGGTGCGTTCACTGATCGGCCATGGTGGCATGATCAGGTTGGGCACCTACACTATGAGTTGGGTGCCCGTGGCAATCCTGACAGTTTCGTTTCTATGAGTGAGGTCCTCCGTGCCTACCGGCAAAGTCAAGTTCTTCGATGCTGACCGCGGCTTTGGGTTCATTGAATCCGAAGACGGATCGCGAGTGTTCTTGCACGCCAACGCGTTGCCCGATGGGGTTACGTCACTCAAAAAGGGTGCACGCGTAGAGTTTTCCGTCGCGGACGGGCGCAAGGGTCCGCAGGCGCTGACGGTGACCCTGCTTTCGCCCGCACCGAGTGCTACCAAGGCGCACCGCAAGTCCCCCGATGACATGGCGGTGATCATCGAAGACGTCATCAAGATGCTCGACGAGGTCGGTGCACGTCTGCGCAAGGGGCGCTACCCCGAGGGTGCGCAGGCGGAGCGCACGGCAGCGGTTCTGCGCCGAGTCGCCGATGAGATCGAGGGATGACGGCTCCCGTGGCTGCCCGCCGTAAAGCCGCGAAAGACGCGGTGCTCGCCGCGTGCATAGATCTGGCGCGTGAAGCCGCCATGCAAACGGCCGACCGGCCGGGCGATGTGGGGGAGCACGTTTCGTTTGCCATGGTCGGCGAGCGCTTGGCCGTCCACAATTTTGCGTGCACGCTGCCGGGCTACCTCGGGTGGCACTGGGCGACGGTGGTTGCGCGGGCGCCGCGATCCCGGACCGCAACGATCTGCGAGGTGACGCTGCTCCCGGGCGACGGCGCCTTGCTCGCACCCTCGTGGCTGCCGTGGGCGGACCGGCTGCGCCCGGGCGATATCGGGCCGGGTGATGAGCTTCCCTTCCGCCCGGACGATCCGCGGTTGGAACCCGGCTACAAGCGAAGCGGCAATCCCGACATCGACGAGGTCGCGGTAGAGGAACTGGCCCTGGAGCGGACCCGCATTCTGAGCCGCGATGGGCGCGACGAAGCGGCGGCGCGCTGGTACGCGTCAGATCGCGGGCCCGCGACCGCGGTCGCCATTCACGCCAGCGCCCCGTGCAACGCGTGCGGCTTCTGGGTTCCTCTGCAGGGTGCGCTCGGCCAGGTTTTTGGTGTTTGCGCCAATGAATGGTCCTCCGACGACGGACGGGTGGTCTCGCTCGACCACGGGTGCGGGGCTCATTCGGAGACGGATACCCCGCAGGTACCGTCGCTGTGGGCGGACCCGTCGCCGCTCATTGATGAGTTGACGATCGACATTGAAGAAGCAGTAGGAACCGAGTCCGCCGAGGGCGGTGATAGTGATCCAGAACACAAAAATGTGGACGGCGATAAACCTATCGATTCAGTGTCTGGCGCGGTGTCGAAGCGCGCCAAGAATGCGCGAGGCAAGGCCGTTCGCGGGAAGTCGGGGCGTGGGGGCCTGGACGCCTCTGGTGCAGGCGCGACTGTAACGTCGCCTGCTGCCGATAAGGCGGCGGGCGCCGATGATGTGTCTGGCACCGATGACGCGGTGGGCACGGATGGCGCTGCGGGGGCCGATGATTCGGTGGTAGCCGATGACGCGGTGGGCACGGATGGTGCTGCGGGGGCCGAAACGTCGCCGCCGACCGGTGAGAGCGCGGACAATCCGCGCGATCTGTAGGTTTACCGAAGCCGAGGAGCCCGTTTTCGTGGCCAAGCCCCGCTCACATTCGTGAACGGGGCTTTCAAGTGTCCGGCAACACTCATAGGAAATGCATGGGATGAATTCGCGTGTCCCGGCGTGCGATACGCGGGTTTTGTGCGTAGGCTGACAAAAAGGACGATCGTTCGTTACCGGACATAAGTTCGCCGACCACGGTAATAATGGTCGTGAAACGCTGTTTGCGGGCGAAAAGCTCTCGACGTTACCGGGTGAAAATACCTTGATGAGTTCTTTTGTAAGGGAATTCCCAGTTGAATTAGATACGATGTGTCTAACACAAGTGGTATCCCGGGTTTCCCGGAACCTAATCCGAATGTAAAGGGAGGGTAAGAGATGCAGACGAATACGCGAGGTAACTCCGTTGCACGTCGGCGTCGCATGTCCGCGGCCGAGGTTCGTTCAGCAATGATCGACGCCGGGCGCCGCAGCATCTGGAACGCGGGTCTGACACTGGACCTAAACGACTCGCACTTCGACGATCTCATTCGCAGCGCGTCGGTTCCAAGGTCGTCGGTCTTTCGCATCTGGCAGACGAAGGCTGACTACCTGGTCGATCTGTACGAAACGCTGGGCGGGCCGCAGGGTGGCGCGCGCGGAAGCCTGTTCGCCGAGCAAATTCTCAAGGACGAGGTCTTCGCCCACGTTGAGGACGTAGCCGGGGAATTTGCGGGCAAGCTGGACACCCCGCAGGGACGCCGGTCGCTGGTTGAGGAGGTCGTGCGCCGCGGCGTCAAGGCCAGCTTCGATGCTTACACGGCGCCGTCGGAGTGGCAGACCTACGCGCAGATGATGATCTCGGCACCGGTGTTGACCGACCTGCCGGACGGCGCGCGCATCGCGGACACGCAGGTGCAGACCGAGCGCAACGATGTCATCGCGCGGCTCGCCGACCGCTACCGCGTGGTTTTCAACGACGTGCTGAACCTGCACCCGCGCGACGAGGAATTGCGTTACGAATACTTCGTGATCGCCGGCATGAGCCTGATCGAGGGCTTCGCGACCCGCGAGGTCCTGGCGAAGGCGGCCAGCGCGGATGCGGACCACGCAGTGCCGTCGCTGCATGATCTGTCGACCGCCACGGTCAAGCGCGTCGACCGCGACGGAGTCGAGCGCGAGTGGCTTCCGGTCGCTCTCGCCTACCTGGCGGTACTCGACACCTTCTTCGAGACGCGGTAGTAATCGTCGCGAACGTCACGAAGGCGGGGCGGCACTGGTTCTAAAGCCGGGTGCCGCCCCGCCTTCGTTCGTGCGGCCAGGGGCCTACTGGGAGGCGGGCCGGCCCGCCGTCGCGGTTCGCCGCGGCGGCCTGCGAGGGTGCACTAAAGCGTCCCCTGAGCGATTGCGATACCGCCGGCGTGTTACTTGCGCCGGCCGGCCAGGACCCAGCCGATCGAACACAGGCCGACTACCACGCCCGACACCGCGGTCGTCAAGCAAGAAAGAAAGCTATCCCCGCTCATGGTGCCGCGGGTCAGTACGACGATGGCCGCGACCGCCCAGGCCAGCGTTCCGGTGATCAAGAATGGCAGCAGGTTGCGGCGGCGTGCGGGCAGCGCCGTCCGGGACCGTGCCGGTGCGGGCGGCGCGGACGAACCGGCGTCTTGGGGTCGGGGGTCGCTGGAGGGCATCTAGCTCAGTCTCTCTGCGACGTACGCGATGCATTCGGTGAGGCGGCGCACGTCGTCCGGGTCGACGGCGGGGAACATCGCCACCCGCAGCTGATTGCGGCCGAGCTTGCGGTAGGGGTCGATGTCCACGATTCCGTTCCCGCGCAGGATTGCCGAGATCGCGCAGGCGGGGACCTCGTCGGAAAAATCGATCGTCCCGACCACGTTCGATCGGTGGGTGGGGTCCTGCACGAAAGGCGTCGTGTAGGGCGTGCTTTCGGCCCAGGCGTAAAGGATGCTCGCCGATTCGGCGGTGCGCCGCGTCGCCCAATCCAGCCCGCCGCGGTCGTTGAGCCAGGCCACCTGGTCGGCCAGCAGCACGAGCGACGCGATGGCCGGAGTATTCAGCGTCTGGTTGGACCGCGAATTGTCCAGGGCCGTCTTGAGCGAGAGGAACTGCGGGATCCAGCGGCCCGAGGCCGCGATCTCCTCGATGCGTTCGATGGCCGCAGGCGATACTGCCGCGAGCCACAGGCCGCCATCGGAGCCGAAGTTCTTTTGGGGCGCGAAGTAGTAGACGTCCGTGTTGGCTATGTCTATCGGCAACCCGCCGGCGGCCGAGGTCCCGTCAACGACGACGAGCGCGTCGGATCCGCCCAAACGGGTCACGGGGGCGGCCGCTCCGGTGGAAGTTTCGTTGTGGGGCCACGCGTAGACGTCCGCGCGCGGATCCGCGGCGGGCAGGGCCACCCAACCCGCCGGGCCGTCGGTAACCAGCGAATCGGCAAGGAAGGGAGCGGCCGACGTTGCCGCGGCGAATTTCGAGCCGAACTCTCCAAAAACTCCGTGCGCCGCGCGCTCGCGCACGAGGCTGAACGTGGCCGCGTCCCAGAAAGCCGTTGAGCCGCCGTTGCCCAGGATGATTTCGTAGCCGGCCGGCAGGTGGAAGAAATCCGCAAGTCCGCCGCGGATCGCGCCGACCAAGTCCTTCACGGGCGCCTTGCGGTGGGACGTGCCCAGCAGCGTGAGCCCGGCGGCGGCGAGCGCGTTCACCTGGTCCTGGCGCACCTTCGATGGCCCGGAACCGAATCGGCCGTCAAGGGGAAGGATCGAGGAGGGGATAGTTAGTTCAGCAGCCACAGGCACAACAATAGTGCGAAACGGTCGCGCATATGACCACTTGCCGTCCGTTGTCACGATATCTGGGCGTGCGCGCCGACCGGTCGCGATAGGCTAGTACGAGTGTTGGAGCAAGGAGCAGGAGGCCCCGATGAGTGACCTCATCGACACGACCGAGATGTACCTCAAGACCATCTACGAGCTGACGGAAGAGGGGATTGTCCCCTTGCGTGCGCGTATCGCGGAGCGCCTGGGGCATTCGGGTCCCACCGTCTCGCAGACCGTGTCCCGCATGGAACGTGACGGCTTGGTCGTCGTCGCGGGAGACAGACACCTCGAGCTGACCCCGCTGGGAATCGAAACGGCGACGCGGGTGATGCGCAAGCATCGGCTCGCCGAGCGGCTGCTCACAGACGTCATTGGCCTTGACTGGCCCCACGTGCACGAAGAGGCGTGCCGGTGGGAGCACGTGATGAGCGAATTGGTTGAGCGCCGCCTGGTCGAACTGCTAGAGCACCCCCACTTTGACCCCTACGGAAACCCGATTCCCGGGCTGGAAGAAATCGGTGAGGAGAAAACGCGGGAGCTGTTCAGGGATGGCGTGATCCCGCTCGACGAAGCGCTGCGATCGGTGGCCGATGGGGAGGCCGTCGTCAGGACGGTGAAGCGCATCGGCGAACCGTTGCAGCCGGATGTGGAACTGCTAGCCCAATTCGAGGGCGTGGGAGTGATTCCCGGGAATGCGATCGAGATCACTCGATCCAAGGATCGGTACGTCATGGGCGGGGTCGGAAGCGACTCGGTGGTGGATCTTGCCGCCGAACTTGCTAAACACGTGTTCGTTGCGGAGTAGCGCCGGGCGGGTCGGCACCCACCAAAGGTTAAATCTTCGTGACCTGACCGTGACATTCACCTTGAGGTGAGCTAACCTAAAGGGGCTTGGGCCGTACGGCGCCAAGCGACCCAAGCGGAACGCCAAACCCAGCCGCCGCTTGGAGCCTCATGCGAGAATCATCGGCTGGGACGGGGGAACCAACAGCGATCACGGAAGTGATCTTGGGGTGAAGTGCGGGCCGCGCGATGCGGACCGCGCCGGGCATTCTCCGCCCGAACCCGACAGCTCACCTCGGCGGCTGAGGAGACATTTGTGAGTAACACGCAACGTGGGCGCCACCGTTCTGACGCTCGGCCCGTGACACCGTTGTCGATTGCAACGCAGGTCGCAGGCCAAAAGGCCGCCGCGGTTGGGCGCGGGTCGGCCGTAGTCATCGCTTCATCGGGAATGCTGGTCGGTTCGGTAGTGAGCCCCGCGGGTGCGATCGCGGCGGAGCAAACAACGGCGACCGCCGATGCGCACTCCGTCGCCGCAGAGGCCGGATTGGGTGCCGCCGTTGTCACCCCCGTCACCGTCGCATCGAGCGTGGTGTGGGACGACGACGCCAGCGAGCTCAAGGTCAAGAAGGCGCCCAAGCCGGAAAAGGAAAAAGAGGTTGCGGCCACCGTCACCGCCCGGACGGCAACCGCGACGGCGTCGCGTTCGCAGACGCGGACCGCACTGGATTCCGGCGACGACTCCGCCAGCGACGCGCAGGCGCAGGACGACGAGCCTAGTTCTTCCAAGGACGCCGCCGACGGCGACTCCGCGGCTAAGAAGTCGACCAAGAAGTCGGCGAAGAGCGACTCCGACAGCGATGACGTGAGCGATGTCGTCGATACCTCGGATGCCGCGGAGCGCGGCGCCGCCGTGGTAGAGATAGCGAAGCGTTACGTCGGGGTTCCCTACGTCTACGGCGGGACAACGCCCAGCGGGTTCGATTGTTCAGGCTTCACCTCCTACGTCTACGCGAAGCTGGGCATCTCGCTTCCGCGTAGCTCGGGTGCGCAGCGTTATGCGGGCAAGGTCGTGTCCGCGAAGGACGCTCTGCCGGGTGACATCGTGTGGAGCCCGGGTCACGTCGCGATCTACGTTGGGGGCGGGAAGATCATCGATGCGCCGCGTCCCGGCAAGTCGGTGAACGTTCGCGCTATGTACCAATCGAACCCCGTCTACATTCGCATCTCGTAGTCTGGACAATCCGTCTCGCATGCTCTGCGGCGGCGGCTTTTCCCGTCCCTTGACGCAATCCCGGAGTAGAGTTGACTGACGGGGCCGGTGGGTGGTGGCTCCTCCAGCGACTTCGAAGCGGAGGTTCATGTCATGGTAAAACCAGTTGTCATTGGGGTTGACGGGTCGCGGGCGAGCCGCGTAGCCCTGGCGTGGGCGATCAGGCTCGCCAAGAAGAACGGTGCCAAGGTCATCGCGCTGTGCTCGTACTCTCTGCCGTCCTTCACCGTCGCATCGCTCGACGGGGGATACGCGGCGCTCGACGACGCCGCGATTGCCGCCGGTGCGAAGAAGGTGGCCGAGCAGGCCCGCGAGGAGGCCATCGCGCAAGGAGTCGAGGCGTCGGCGAGCGTGGTGCCGGGTGACGCGGCGGCCGCGCTGATTGAGGCGAGCAAGGAAGCGTCGGCGGTCGTGGTCGGCACGCGCGGTGGATCGGGCATACCCGAACGCCTGCTCGGCACCGTGTCCTCGGCACTGCCCGCGCACTCTCACTGTCCCACCGTCTTGGTTCCGTTGCAGTCGGCCCAGCCCATCGGGGGCGGCCTGGAAGAAAACTCGATAGAGGACACCCATCCGGCCGTTACGCTGCGACCCATAAAGCGCATCGTCGTCGGGGTCGATGGTTCGGTGACCTCGCAGGTCGCGTTGCGGGTCGCCATGAAGGCGGCGAAGGACTGGGGGGCGGAGCTGGTCGTCGTCGGTGGCGTGCCGATCGCTTCGGGATCGGGGATTTTGGCCTGGCTTCCGGCGGCTATCGATCGGCATCAGATCGTCGCGGATGTGCGCGCGGGGATCGAGAAGCTCGTCGCGAAGGCGAAGGCAGAGATCGCCGGGATCGAACCGGAAATTGTGGTGGTTGACGGAACCGGAGCCGAGTTGCTCACGCGTTTCTCGAAGACCGCGGATCTGCTGGTGCTCGGCTCGCGTGGCCGGGGAGGCTTCGCGGGGCTGCTGCTCGGTTCGACGTCGCAGGCGGTTCTGCACCACTCGGCGTGCCCGGTGCTCGTCATCAACAAGCGCACCGATATCGACGACGCGGAACTGGACGCGGTCTAAAGGAAGGGACGAGGTCGCCCGCTCCGCTGCGCGGAGCGGGCGCGCCGCGAAGCGGCCCTCGTCAATGCTTGGGTGGTCCCGAAGAAGTCAGTCCCGCGGGTCCACAACGCGCATGTCAATTGTCGCGCCTGCCTTCACCGTGCGAGCGACCGTGCAAGCCTGCTCTATCGAACGGGTGACGACGGTGATGAGTCGTTCGCGGGCAACGGGGTCCAACGATGAGAGGTCCAGTTCGATGCGCTCGGCAAACCGGGGGTAGCGGTCTTGCGCGGGGTCCTTGTCGCCGCCGACCTCGATCGTCATGGCGGCGTCGTCGCCGAGCCTGCGAGTGACGGCCGATTCCGCGGTGAAGCCCGCGCATGCCGCCAGGGCGACTTTTAGTAGTTCGCCCGGCGTGAAGGTGTCGGGGAACGAGGCGTCGCCGATGGCGACCTCGCCGCCGCGAGAGGATCGGCCAACGAAACGCCGATGCGCGAGGCGGCTGACAGTGACGGGTGGGAACGCGCTGGGATCTGTTTGCGTCATACGAACATTGTGGCACCGTCGGCCCAGGGTAACGCGGGCACGGGGCGCGGGTTCCAGGGGTGGGACGGGCGGCGCGCAGGGTGCGCGATGACCGCGTGGCGGAAAACCGTTACAGTAGTATCTGCACGCGCCCGCGCGCTGCGCCCGTAGCTCAGGGGATAGAGCACCGCTCTCCTAAAGCGGGTGTCGTTGGTTCGAATCCAATCGGGCGCACAAGTAAAAGGCCAGGTCTAAGGCTGTTTGTGTCAAACGGACGGGGTTGCTGTTGGGCCGATAGCCCGCAAAAAGTCCGCAGTTTTTTTCGACGAGGCCAGCGCCGCCGCGCCCGCCGCCCCGGCAATGAGCTGTGATCGACGCCGCTCGCCTTGACGAACCGCGGACAAACAAGGCATGATCGACAACTAGGCGATGCGCACCACATGCCCCCCTGCGTGGTGCGCATCGCCGTTTTTGTGCCCCGCGCCGGGTCCAATTCGACTCCCCGCCCGGTTTTTCTGCACATTCCGGCGTGCCCTGGCCGGATTTGCCTCACTGCTTGGCTAGCGTCAGATCGGGTGCCCCTATCCTTGGGCGCCCTGTCCAACGGGAGGAACCTCAGTGGATCAGGCATCCGGCTCCATGACTGAAGGCTCAAGCGCGCGCCGCGAGGCCCCGGCACAGCCGCGCATCGTGCCCGAAAAGGTGGCGGCGCCGGAACTGGTTCGGCCCCGTTCGGCGAGCGAACTGGTGCGCATCGCGGTGGATCGCTGGCGCGAGGCCCTGGTGCAGATGTCGGGCGGATCACCGCTGCGAGACATCGACCTATTGGACGACGCGAAACTCGATTTGGCCGGGGTGCATCCCTCCGGCGTCGCGCAGCTCTTTACCGGCAGGCCGACTCGCCTCTCGAACATCTTCCGCGACACTGCGACGCTGCCGTCGGCTCGTCGCCACCTGCGCCTGGTCCTGGAGCGGGCCAAAGAACAGTCCGAAAAGTTCGGCATCGCGCCCATGTACCTGGTCATCGGCGTGGCGCACTGGACCGAGCGGCACCCCGCGAAGGCGGACTTCGAGGATCTGAGCGCCTTGATGCGCGTCACAGACACCGCGGGCGCCGCCGACGCCGGGGACGATCGCGAATCGCAACCGGTCGCCGTGCGCGCGCCAGTGCTACTGAGGCCCATTAGCATCAAGCCGCGCGGCAAGGACCAAGCCGATTTCGAGCTGACGCTCGAACCCACAATCGAAATCAACCCGGTGGTGGCGCGCGCCCTGCGCGCCCGCGGCGCGTTGCTGGACCCGCAGTCGCTGGCGCAGGCCACCTTCGATTCCGAGGGCTTCGACCCCGGGGCGGCACTGGACCGCATCGACGCTTTGGGACGCGCCGTCTTCGAGGACTTCACGCTATCCGAGCGGCGCCTGATCGGCACGTTCACGCAACCCGGTCAGGCCTTGGTCGATGACCTGGATGAGTTGGTGGGGTTGGAACACCACGAGCTCATCGCGGCCCTGGCCGGACACGCCCCGAGCCTGGCCTCGTTGGCGGTGGAACTGCCTGCGTTTGACGGTAGGGACGTCGACCCGAACCTGGAACGCGGCGTGGGGGACCTAGATCCCTCCGGGCGCCGGGTGCTGGAAGCGCTCGCAACGGGCGGTCACATCTTTGTGGACGCACCGCTTGGTACCGACACCACGGGACTAGTTGCCGCGGTCGTGGCCGAGGCGTCCGCGATCGGTCGTTCCGTCATGTACGTTCCCGGCCACCGGCGGGCAGCCGCGTCGCTCAAGGTTCGCTTGCACGAACTCGATCTGGAGGAGCTGGTCCTTGACGTGCCGCCGGATCAAAACTGGCGCGCGCGGGTGTCCCAGCGGCTGCTGGGCGCGATGACCCACGACGCCGACCCCGTCGACGTGCAGCGAGTTTCGAAGGTCCGCCGCGAACTGACGACGGTGCGCACCGAACTCACCCGGACCATGGAATCGCTGCATGCGCCGCGACCCGAATGGGGAGTCAGTGCTTACGAGGCGTTGCAGGCGCTGGTGGGGCTATCGAGCGCGACGGATGGACCGCGCACGCGCGTGCGCCTCGACGCGCTCGCGGCGCGGTCGTTGAGCACCGCCGATAGGCAGGAACTGGCGCGACGCATCATTCAGCTGGGCGCCGATGGTGGCCTGTCCGCAGACGCGACGGCTTCGCCCTGGTCCAGCGCGCACTTCGCGGGGCAAAACGACGCCGACCGCGCGCTAGTGCGGGTGGAACGACTGCTGGACGACCTGTTGGTGGCGGTCGGGGACGACATCGCCACGATCACCGAGGAACTGCAAGTGGCCGCCCCGATGACGCTGGGGCAGTGGCGCGAACAAGTGACGGTCCTGATGGATCTGCGCGCCCTGATGAACGACTTTGTCCCCGCCGCCTTCGAGCGTTCGGCGCAAGAACTCATCGCGGCGACCGCAACGAAGGCGTGGCGTTCCGAACAGGGGATATCCATGTCGTGGTCGCAACGGCGCCGCCTCCTCAAACACGCCAACGACCTGGTTCGTCCCGGCACGCATGTGGCGGATCTCCATGCGGAATTGATCAACGTCGAGGAACAGCGCCAGCGCTGGCATCGCGCATTCCCCGATGGCGGCTGGCCGCGTGTTCCCAATGGGATTGCGCGCGCCAACGAACACCTCCAGCTGGCCAGCGAAGACGTTGCCGTCCTAGACGAACTGCTTGGCAGGCGCGGGGCGGACTCGTTCTTCGAATTGGAACTGTCCCAGATGGCGTCGTCGCTTGCCGAATTGCGCATCCCGGTCGACACCCTGCACAAGATTCAGGAGCACGCCGAAGTACTGGAGATGCTGGATCGGTCCGGCGTCAAGGCGCTTGTCGAAGACGTTGCCCGCCGCGGCGTTGCGCTGGATCTGATCGCCGACGAACTCGAATTGGCGTGGTGGACCACCGCCTTCAACGACATATTGGCGAACGACCCGTACCTGTCGCAGATCGATGGCGCGCGCATCGAGACGCTCGCGGCCCGATTCCGGGCGCTCGATGCCGAGCACCTGCGGTTGCTTGTGCCGCCGATCAAGGCGGCGGCCGCGGGGCACATTCACGACGTACTGGGGGAGCACGCGGAGCTGTCCGATGAACTGTTCGCGGAGCTTGTGGACGAACGGCTTGCGTCGATGCGCGATGCGCTGGAGCGATACGGAGACGTGGTCCGCAGGCTGCGGCCGGTACTGATCGCCACCCCAACGCTAGTTCCGCAACTGACCCCGCCCCACCGCACGGTGGATCTGGTCATCATCGATGCGGCCCAGCACCTGAGCGTGGAGACCACGCTGAGCGCGGTGGCGCGGGGCCGCCAGGTCATGGTCGTCGGCGATCGGCGCAGCGCGTCGGGCACCGCCGTGGGGGCCCTGGGGGAGGTACTCACATCGGTGTCGCTTTCCGGGGATTGGGTGCCGCGCGACCCGAACTTGACGCAATTCTTGATTGACCACGGGTACGGCGACGTCCTGCGCCCCATCCCGCTGCCGCAGGCGGAGAAGCTGGTGTCGCTTTGCGTCGTTGATGGTCGCGGCATGCACAACGAGGAGACGGGGCTGGTCGAATCGACCAAGGCCGAGATCGAGAAGGTCATCGAACTTGCAATCGATCAGGCCGTGTCGCGCCCCGATGAGTCGTTGCTCATCGTCACCTCGACCCCGCTGCACGCGGCGCGTATCCGTGCCGAGTTGCTGGCGCAGGTGCGCAGGCACCCGGCGTTGCTGATGTTCTTCGACCCGCGCCGGGCGGAGCCGGTCGTCATCACCGACCTGGTCGGGGCTTCGGGTGTCACCCGCGACGCGGTGATATTCGCGGTCGGGTTCGGGCGCACCCCGCACGGTCGCGTGCTGCACCGATTCGGACCCATGAGCGAACGCGGAGGCGAGGCCCTGCTGCTGTCGATGCTGGGCGACGTGCGCCACCGGCTGTCGATTGTCAGTTCGTTCGGCGCACACGATCTTGATCCGTCGCGGCTCAAGGCCCCCGGCGCGAAACTGCTCGGGGATCTGCTCGAATTTGCGCACGACTACGTCAGCTCCGACCAGGAGGTTGTCGTGGCGGACCAGGCCGAACAACCCAACCAACTCGTCATCGACCTGGCGGCGCGGCTGTGGAATTCGGGGCTGCTGGTGGAAACCGGATACGGCCTGCCCGGCGGCGACAAGATCCCGCTTGCCGTCGCGCACCCCGACTTCCCGGGCGAGTTCTTGGTCGCGGTCCTTACCGACGATGACGCCTACGTTGCCGAACCGAGCGTGCGGGTGCGTGACCGCCAGCGGGCGGCGCGGCTGGAGCGGCTGGGGTGGACCGTCATGCAGGTTTGGTCCGTGTCGTTGTTCCTTGACCCCGAGCGACAGGCTAACCGGATCAGGCAGGCCGTGCTCTCCATCGCCCAGCGTCGCCACGAGTCCGACGCGCCGGTCACGGGTGCGCTGCCAACCCTCCTGGACCAACGCAGCGCCCAGTGGGTCGAGGACATCATCGCCGCCGATGGTCAGGCGGAGCAGGCGCTCGCGACCACCGAAACGGGTGCGCTGCCGATCGTTGCCGCCAGCATTGAGGACGAGGCCCGCCCCACCGCGGCCCGTGAGCTTCCCGACTATGCGCGTTCCCTGGACGAGGGGGCCGGAAGCGCGCAGGCTGGCGCATCCGAACCGGAATCCGGGGCGCAGGTCAGCGCAGTGTCGACGACGGCGAGCGGAATCCTGGCGCCGAACATCCGGCGCGGCCTGCCGGTGAGCGCGTACACGGATGACGAACTCGACGACCTGGTGCGCTGGTTGGGGCTGGACGGCGCCGTGCGGACGCTCGAGCAATGGCTGACCGAACTGCGCCGGGAGCTTGGAATCACCAAGCGGTCGGTGCGGGTGGATGCCTCCTTGACCGCCGCCGTTCGCCGCGTCGTGACCGACCTGCCGCAATGAGCGGGGGCGCGCGACGTGGCCGGTAGGGTTCCCGGGCGCGCTCGGCGGCGTGTCGAACGCGCGGGCGGCGAGGATGGCCCCGTTGCGGGCGCATCGGCCGACGAGCGCGGTGCGGACGAAATGAGCGGTGGCTTGCCCGAGCACGGGCTGACCGCGCAGATTCTGCGCGAGGTCCCGCCACATTGGGAGCCAACCGCGCACGACTAGGTCGTGGAGAAGTTATCCACAGCCGCTCCCGGGGCGCGCGGATGCGGGTTCGCGGTGCCATCGTGGGCCCATGAGCTCCCAACAGGTTTCTGCGCGGCCGTGGTACCTGCGCCGCAAATTGCTCGCGTGGTGGCTGTACCGCACGCGGCCCCTGGCGATCGTGCTGGTGGCGGTGGGTGTCATCGCCGCGCTGCTACCGCGCCCCGCTCCGGTGGGGTCGATTGTCGTCGCGGCGCGCGACATCAGCGCGGGACAATCCCTGACCGCCGCGGACCTAGAACAGGTGTCGGTGAGCGGCACCCTCCACGCGGGGTGGGGGCTTACCGCGCGGATCGCCGAGGTGGCGGGGCGCAGCGCCGTGCGCGATATTGCCCGCGGGAATGCGATTGCGTCCGACATGGTCGGGGACGACGCGCTCGCGCCTTACCTTGCCGGTGGCCGGCAGGCGGTGCCGGTTGCGGTCGCGGAACCGCGGGTGGCGCGGTCGCTGCGCCCCGGCGACCGCGTGGACGTGCTGGTGCCCGACGCGGACGCCGACGGCGGCGCCCGGATACTGGCGAGATCCGCATTGGTGGTTCCCTGGCCGGATGCCACCGGCGGCGGTGCGTCTGGCGCCCAGAGTGATGCGGTGCTGGTCGGCGTGGAGGCCGCCGAGGCGGCAGCCATCGCAGCATACGGGTCGCTCACGAGCGTGACGCTGGTCATGGTGACGGCACAAGCAACAAGTGATTAGATGGGACGTGTTACCCATATTGCATTCTGGAAAGGCGCGCCCATGAAAGACATCCTCAACGGATTCAAGGACTTTATCGCACGTGGCAACGTGGTTGACCTGGCAGTTGGTGTCGTTATCGGTGGCGCCTTCGGCAAGGTCGTTACGGCACTGGTCGAGGGCGTCATCACGCCGTTGATCGCCGCCATCTTCGGCCAACCGAATCTCGATGCCGTCGCAGCTTTCACCGTAAACAAGGCCCACTTCACGCCGGGGACCGTGCTGACGCAGGCACTGAACTTCCTGCTGACCGCGTTGGCCATTTACTTCCTGATCGTTCTGCCGCTCAATAAGCTCGCTGAGCGTCGCGCGGCCAAGACGCCGACGGTTGAGGAAGTAGAGAAGAAGGCCGAGGACGTGGTCCTGCTCGAACAGATCCGCGATCTGCTTTCGCAGCAGCGCCCGCAGCAGTAACTCGCGGGCGCGCGTCGCGCGGCAGCGCAGGTGTGGCGCCGTAGGCAGCGTGCCTACGGCGCCACACGCCGTCATGGGATGAACATGTTGACACCCTGGGGTGTCAGTGCGCCGTGAACCATTGCGTCGTGCGGTTCGCGGGGGACGGGGAACTCGTCGATGTTGAATACCTCATCGGGGAACACCACCGCGAGCACCAAGGCATCCGGTGAGACGTGCTCCAAAACTCGGTCGTACCAGCCGCCGCCCTGCCCCAGCCTGCAGCCGCTCGTGTCGACGCAAAGCGCGGGCACCAGCACCAGCGTCGCGGATGCGACCTCCTGCATCGCGAAGGCCTGCCCGGACGGCTCCGGCGGACGCCCCGGGGCGCGTTCGACCAGGTCGCTAAGGCCATTGAAGTCGCCCCACTCGCGTTTGAGGCCGTCGCCCAGAACCGGCAACAGGACCCGGATGCCGGCGGCGCTGAGGCGCTCTAAAAGCGCCCCCGTCGAGGGTTCCGTCGGGCGCGAAGCGTAGAGCGCGACGGTTTTGTCAGCACGCTTGGTGGCCAGGTGCGATCCGATGATGCCGATGGCGTCCCCAGCGTCGGTTCGGCGGCGGGCCGAACGCGTTGCGCGGTGTTCGCGTATGGTGGAGCGCAAAACCGACTTTGCGTCTTCTGGCTCGAGCCCGCCGAGATCGGGCAGGTGCTGGATTTGACCAGTCATGTAACCATTCTGGCAGAAAACTCTAGGATTGCCTGAGAGGTTCCCCGAAATTGGTCAAATGTGGGATAACGTCGGGTATATGACCATCGAAAAAGCAGTGATTCCCGTCGCCGGACTCGGAACTCGATTCCTGCCCGCGACCAAGACAACTCCGAAGGAAATGCTCCCGGTCGTCGATAAGCCAGCCATCGAATACGTCGTCGAGGAGGCCGCGGGCGCGGGACTCGATGACGTGCTGCTGATCACCGGCCGAACCAAGCGCGCGGTCGAAGACTACTTTGACAACGTCCCGGAGCTCGAAGAAGCGCTCGAAAAGAAGGGCGATTCCGGCAGGCTTGCCTCCATTCGCCAGCCGGTTGATCTGGCCAACATCCACTTTGTGCGCCAGGGTAAGCCGCGCGGGCTGGGGCACGCGGTGCTGTGCGCGCGTCACCACGTCGGCAACGAGCACTTCGCCGTGCTGTTGGGCGATGATCTCATCGATGAGCGCGACCCCATTTTGCCGGCCATGATCGAGGTGGCCGAGCGCACCGGCGGGTCGGTTATCGCACTATTGGAAGTACCGGCCGAACAGATCCACCTCTACGGGTGCGCCAAGGTTTCTGCGGCACCTGCTGGGACCGGCGACGGCCTGACGATGGGAACGGAGCCAATCGCGTCGACCGATGTCGTGCAGGTGGAAGCGCTGGTCGAAAAGCCGGCCGTCGAGGATGCGCCGAGTAACCTGGCCATCATTGGGCGATACGTGCTCAGCCCGCAGGTCTTCGAGGTCCTGGAGAAAACCGCGCCGGGCCGCGGCGGCGAGATACAGCTCACGGACGCGCTCGCCGAACTCGCCGCCGACCCACAAAAGCCCGGGCACGGGGTCTACGGGGTCGTGTTTCGGGGCCGACGTTACGACACCGGCGACAAGCTGGACTACCTCAAGGCCGTGGTGCAACTGGCCGCCGACCGCGACGACTTGGGCGAAGGGTTCCGTGACTGGTTGCACGGGTACGTGGCGGGCCTGAAGTGAGGAGTGTCGGGGACCACCTAGCTGAGGTTCTGCGAGTCGCTAACCCGATCCCGCCCCTCGACGTCATCGTCACCGACGCCGTTGGGTGCATCCTTGCCGAACCACTGGTCGCGCCAGCCGATATTCCGCACTACGCGCGCTCCGGATGCGACGGGTACGCGCTACGGTCCGCCGACCTGGCCGCTGCCACCCCCGCCAACCCGGTGGCGTTGCCCGTCGTCGACGAGGTTTGGTCGGCGACATCACTGCCCGCGCGGATTGCGGCTGGGCAGGCCATGCGAATCGCCTCGGGGGCGCCCGTTCCCATCGGGGCTGACGCTGTGGTTCCCCTCGAATATTCCGATCGCGGCGACGTCAAGGTGCGCATCGCCTACCCACCCGCGCCGGGCGAGCACATCATCCCGCACGCGGCCATAGCGGCGGAAGGCGCGGAGGTCATCGCCGCGGGTACCCGCATGGGTGAGCGACAGATCGCGCTTGCCGCGCGCCTCGGCTTTTCTCGCGTCACGGTGCACCCGCGCCCCCGCGTGGTCATCGTCACCGTTGGCGACGAACTGCACGCGGCGACGCGGACTCGGCGCGATAACGACGGCGACGACACGCGCATCTTCGATGCCAACGGGCCGGCACTGCGCGTCGCGGTGCAAGATGCCGGGGCCACGGCCATCCAGGTCGGACCGCTCAGCGACGACCGCTCCCAGCTGCGCGAGGCCCTGGAAGACCAACTGGTGCGAGCCGACCTGATCGTGACCACCGGCGGGCTGTCGAGCGGGCCTCGCGACACGTTGCGCGATGTGCTGGCGCCGCTCGGAACGGTGCGGTTCGACCGGGTCGCCATGGGGCCGGGGCGGCTGCACGGCGTCGGGGTCCTGGGCCCCGACGACCACCAAGTGCCGATCTATGCGCTGCCCGGCGATCCCGTATCCGCCTTGATTGCCTTCGAAGTGTTTGTCAGACCCGCACTGCGGGCCATCGCAGGATACGCGGACATTTACAGACCGGCGCTGAGCGCTCGTTCTTTGCACACGTGGCAATCGGTGCCCCACGAACGCGAATTCGTGCCCGTGTCCATCACCGGATCGCCCGCCAACGGCTACGAACTGACGCCGGTCGGGGATCCGAACCACCTGGAGACGGTCTCCATCGCCGCACTGTCGGCCGCGAATGCGCTCGCGGTCGTGCCCGAGGAGATGGTGACGGTTCCGCGCGGGCAGCAACTGCACTGCCTGGTGCTGGAGCAATAGGAGGTGGCCGGCCGCTGGCCCGTGGTGCTGCGACACGATCTGCCACCGGGGGCGCCGATGGCGAGCATCGTCTTGCGGCCCCTGCGCCGCCGCGATGCGGCCGAGTGGGACCGGCTGCGCGGAGCGAACATCGCCTGGTTAGCGCCCTGGGAACCCATGCGTCCGCCGGGAAACGCGAACGCGGGCCGGTGGCCGTGCGCGCCGACCTTCGGTAGGTACGTTGCCCGACTCAACCGGCAGGGGCGCGCCGGCGAGGGGGTGCCGCTGGCAATGGAGGTCGACGGGGCTCTGGCCGGGCAGATCATGGTCGGATCGTTGGAATACGGTTCGCAGCTATCCGGCGTCATTGGATACTGGGTCTCGCAGGAGGTGGCGGGCCGGGGCATCGCGCCGCTGGCAACCGGCATGCTCATCGACTTTCTGCTCGGCGAATACGGGCTGCATCGGATTGAAATCTGCATTCGGCCCGAAAACGCCGCGAGCCTGCGGGTTGTGGCGAAGCTGGGGCTGCGGAGCGAGGGAATTAGGCCGCGTTTGGTGTTTATCGCGGGGCAGTGGCGCGACCATATCGTGTTCGCGATCGACAGCGAGGAGTGGCTTGCCAGGGGCCCATTTGGCCCCCGCTGGGACGCGTGGCCGCCGCGCTACGCCGACGCAGAATAACAGCATTGTAATTCGACCGTCGGACACGCCGAACGGGCTGCGGCGCGCCGGAAGCGTAAACGCTTACCGTCAGTGGTGTGAAATCACCCGCAGGTATCGTCGCGCTCGTCATCTTGCTGGTGTGGATCGCGTACTTTGTCCCCGGACGCCTGACGGGACGCGAGCGTGCCGCCCAGGCGCGCACGGAGGACCGGTTTTCGGAGAATCTGCGGGTTCTAGCGATCGCGGGCGGGGAACGGGTCGAAACCGCGCCCACTTCCGATTGCATCGGGCCGGGTGGCGGTACTCAACGCCAACTGCTACCGGCAAGCGACAGCGCAACATATCGCGAGGTGACCATCATGAGCCAACCCGATCGTCCGGGCGCGCGCGCCAAAATCATGCGCGAACGGCGCGCGCAGGCCCGGCGCCGGGCGGTGTTGACAGCGGTCCTGGGCGTGGTGCTGCTGGCGCTTGTCCCGGTAGTCGTCCTTACCTCGCTTTCACCGTTTACGCTGCTGATTCCCGGTGCCCTTATCGCGGCGGTTCTTGTCATGGGACGCCGCGCGGTCGTGCGCCAGCAGCGGCAAGATGCCGAATTCGCGCGGCGTGCCCGCATGGCGCGCCGCGCGGAGTTGGCCAACCGCATTGCAGCGGCCCGGCCCGGGACAAGGCGAGTGGGCCGGCCCGTTCCCGTCGCGCGTCCGCGCGAGACAACCGGAAGCATCGAGGCGGTCGCGGAAGCGGGTGCGGCAAAGCTTGACTGGGGGGCCTCCGTCGAGGAACGCCTGGAGCGGGTGGATGCGCGCCGCGCCGCCGCCGACGCTGCGTCGGCCGCCCGGCCCGGGGCGGAATCAGCCGAACCCGCGCGCACGCCCGTTGTCGGCGACGCACTAGATGTGCCGCTGCCGTTGCGCGTGCCGCGCCCCACCTACACCCGCAAGGCCGCTGCGCCGCGCTGGGAGCCCGCGCCCCTGAGCGCGGAAATCGAACGCGCGTCGCGCACGATCGCCGAATGGGACGCCGCAAGGGCCGATGACGAGGCGATCAGCGAAGCCCAGCGGCCCGCCTACGAGCGCGAGCGGATCGCCCTGGAGCAGGGGAACGTGGCCCTGGGCGCCGCGGCTCTTGACGGAGTGTTGGAGCGCCGCCGGGCGGTCGGCGAATAAATCCGCGGTCGTGGGACCTAGGTGCGATGGTGTGCGCCGAAGTTTGGTAGACTGATCTGCGGTTCGGGAAGCCGGGTGGCTTGCCGGGTCGTTGAGGGGCATTGGCGCAGTTGGTAGCGCGCTTCGTTCGCATCGAAGAGGTCAGGAGTTCGAATCTCCTATGCTCCACAATTGAAGACGTACTAGAACTCCCGACATGTGTTGGTGCGAGTTCCGCGATGGTGAACGGTTCGGCTAGTCGGATGCTGGCTTCTTCGTCTTCGCTGATCTCGATGCCGGTCGTGAACGCTTGGTTGACGAGGCGTCGGCCCTGGTCGTCGGTGCGTGCGTAGAGGCGTGCGCAGTCGATCAAGAGCCGGAGTGCTGTCGTGATCTGCGATCGTGGCCCTTCGTTCTGGTCGTGTTCGTGGTTGATGCGCCGGTCGATGTCGGTGATGCCTGCGCGGATGCGGTCTTGGTGGCGTTTCAGGGTATCGAGGTCGATGGCGTCGGCGAAGTGCGCGGCGAGGATCTTGTCGCTCTCGCCCTGCAGTTGCTTCCGCGTCGCGGCCAGTTCAGCGAGTTCCGTGCTTCGCGCGGCGAGCCGTTCGTCGAATACAGCCTCGACTCGTGCCGCGAGCCCTGCGTATTGCGCTTCGGTAATAGTGATGCTCTGGTAGCAGTCGGCGACGAGTTGCTCCGCAACCCCGACGGGTATTGCGCGGCGGGTGCAGGTGGTGCGTTTCGAGGCGCGCCCGGAGCAGACGTAGTAGGCGTATCGGTGGCCTTGCTTGTTGTTGGGGAAGTCGAGTTGGAGGCGTGATCCGCATGCGCCGCAGAAGAGGCTGCCTTTCAGGTAGTGGTCGTGTTTGCGGCGGCGTTCGGAGGCGATCTTGCGCGAGTCGAGGAGGGTCTGTACTTCGTGCCAGGTGTCGATGTCGACGAGGGGTTCGTGTGCTCCGGGGTGTTCGGCTCCTTTGTAGCGGACGATGCCGATGTAGTACGGGTTGCGGAGCAGTTTGAAGAACCCGGAGCGTGCAACGGGTCCGGACGGGCGTTGCGGTGTCGGCACCGTGGTCAGGCCGCGGGCGGTGGCTTCGGCGAGCAGATCGACGACGGTGCGGTCACCGGTTGCGTATTGCTCAAACACCCGGCGGATCAGCGGTGCGGGTTCGGGGTCGAGCTCGACGGTGCGGAACTCGCGGCCGCGGTCGTCGCGCTTGCGTACGTTGAGATAGCCGATGGGCGCACGCATGGGAGTGCCGCCGGTGAGGAACTTCTGGTTCAAGCCTTTGCTGACTTCCGCTGCGAGGTTCTTGGAGTAGAACTCCGCGATCGACGACATGATGCCGTGCAGCAGCATGCCCGATGGAGTCTCATCGATGTTCTCAGTCGCCGAGACGAGGGTGACGCCCGCGCTGATGAGTGCCCGGTGAATCTCGACATCGTCGAGCCGGTTGCGAGCGAGGCGATCAACCTTGTGGACGATGCAGTAGGTCACTTGATGCGAGGCGACGTAGTCGAGCATGCGTTGCAGGTCTGGCCGGTCTGCCGAGCGTGCGGACTCGCCCGCATCAACGAACTCGGCAACGATACGAGCGCCAAGCGCTTCGGCCTTCCTGGTGTTCGCTTCGCGCTGCGCGGGAATCGAGAATCCTTCGTCACGACCGCCCTTGGAGGCTTGTTCCTTGGTGGAGACGCGCTGATAGGTCACCGCCGTTGCCACGGTGGTGACCTCAAGTTCTGGCATGGGCGTGAGGAGTGTCATTCTTCTTCGGTTCCTTCTTCGATCGCAACGGCTTGCGGTAGCTCGGGTCTGGTGATCGGTGATCTTCTCGCGTTTCGATCGGGCGATGCTGAGCCTGCTGGGTCTCTGCGGCGTGGAGTTGCTCGGCGAGATGGATAACGAGTGCGACGAGGCGCTGCATATCGGGTTCTTCGCGCACGCGTGGTTCGGCCGTGATCTTGCGGCCTGTGCTCGTTGTGCGGAAGTAGCGCATGGAGGCAAGGTGCGCACGGCTTCTCCGCAGCATCCGGGAACGTCGGGGCTGTCTCCGATTCCCTGCCCATCTTCCGTTGAGTTGGCATCGACATTCTTAGAGTGCTCGCAAGTGCCGTGGTGCTGGCTCGGTTCCTTGCGGATGCTCTCGTGCTACGCGGAGCCTGTCGGCGAACTTGTTGCTGCCGTCGAGCGCAGTGAAGAACAGCTCTACCTCGGCGTCGGTGAGTTCGGAGGCGAGCTGATCGATGTCGTAGCGTTTCCACCAGTCCGTGAGGTCTGTCCAGATCAGCACGAATACTCGCGTTGGGAGCGGGGTCTTTGGATCCCGCTTCGGCGGAAGCGGGCGAGCGGGCTACTTCCGCTTCCGCCGACTCGTGTCGCGTACCCGTTCGAGGGCTTCGCGGGCGAGGCGCTCAAGTTCCTCTTGACGCTCCCGCCACTGAGCATCGACATCTGCACGAATACGGGAGTAGCCCGGGTCGACGGCGCCGCCCACATTGATCCGATCCAGTTCCGTCTGAGCCCTGGTCCGCAGCTTGTCGGGCTGCACTGTGTCCGCGGCGACACGTTCGAGATAGCCGATCTTGTCGAACGTTGTGTACGAGATCCCGCCCGGCACCATCGCCGCAGCCTGCTTCCTCGCGCTACCGAGGGTGCCGTGTGACGGTGAGGCAAGATGTGCATCGCCGATTATACCGGGCTGATGGTCGCTACTGAACCGGGTCAAGGCCTGGCGCTGCGCCGCATCCTGCGCGAGCACCTCCTTCAGTTCCCGGTAGAGCGCGGCGGCTTCCAAGAGCGTGAGCGGCTTGTGAAGCACATTGTCGTCCTGCTCCGCGAGCAACTGCCCGAGCCGATCCGAGATGCCGGAGCGCACCCACACGTTCACGGTCTTCCACCCGAGTTGCTTGATCGCAGCGAGCCGCCGCGCCCCGCACACCAGGAGACCATCCGGGGTGACCGTGATCGGTTGCAGCAGACCCTCTCGCTTGATCGAGGCCACCAGAGGTTCGAGGTCACCGAGGTCGGTGCGGTGCCGTCTTCCGACCTGGATCGACGAGACGGCACGTTCGAGTTCGATCGCGCCCTTCTTTCCGCTCATGGCTGATCACCTCCCGGCTCCGGGAGCCACGAAAGCGAGCGACCGAACAAGATCGTCATCCGATAGCAGCGTCGGGATTGTCTCGCCGAGCAGGAAGCGCAGGAGGACGCCTCGACCCGACACAACTGCGCACTGTGGCCCCGGCCTGCCGAGCAGACCATGCACGAGCGAGAGCCACGAGTGTGCAGAGACATCGAGGAGTGCCCGGACATGCCGCTCACGCCGGAGCGCCTCGGATGCCCGATTCGGGGAGCCAGCGTCCGCGAGGCAATCGCAAATGCGCTCCACACTGTGGCGTGCTGCATCGCCCGGCCACCCGAGAAGCATGACGAGTTCGATCGTGTGCTCAACCACCGAGTGAACCAGCAGCTTTGTGTTGTCGCGCTCTGCTGAATCGTCTTCGTCAATCAGATCGGTCGAGAACGCTGGGTGGCCATCTGTCAGCGGGAACGCGCGGGTATTGAAACGCTCCGGGTCGTGCAACCCGGCAAAGCGTGGGCGGCGGGCCTAGTGAACCGAGCAGAGCAGCCCCTGAGCACGTTCCTCGTAAATGCAAGTGATTCGCACCGCATGCGTGATCACTGCCCAGGGATCGCGAGCTTCCCGCGCCGCGCAGGTACGCATCACATCGAACGCTGCCGATGCTGCCTCCCACGGATCGAGCCCGTGCTTGACGGCGAGAGCCGCATACTTCTCGCACACGTACTCCATGAGCTTGGGAACCGCGGCGTCTTGGCTCCAAGCTCCCGGGCCTTGTTCGTGGAGACGGCACAGGAGATCGCGAAGCTCCTCTCCCGTGAGGAGCTTTTCTCTGTCTTGTGTGCTCGATCCTGAAATCTGGGTGATGGTCGTCATGGTGCTCACACCTCCTGACAGGTAGGTGCGCACCTCCTCCCACACCTTGCTCAAATGGAAGGGGAAGTTCCAGAGGGATAGCGCTGGCATGATTCGTCATTCAGGTCGAAGCGCGATCCAGTGCAGAGATCATCATCGTCTCTTCGAGTGTCGAGGTGCTCTCGGTGATGGTGACTTCTCCGCGTAGCGGTGCGAGCAGCGCGAGGGTTTCGTCGTGGTCTGCGCCGGGGATGCGGAGCGTACGCCCATCGAGGAGTGCCGGAATGCCCGCCTTGCGGAGCAGTGTGAACGCTTCCTCCCAGTGTTCGGTTGTGACGGTGAGCGAGATATGTGGAGAGGTGATCTCTGCGACCGTGCCTTCCGCTGTTACCTTGCCTGCGGTGAGGATGACGAGGCGATCGCACTGTGCGGCTTCCTGCATGTAGTGCGTGGTGACGAGGACGCCGGCCCCGTCGTCTGCTGCGGCGCGGAGGTCGCGCCAGAGGCGGGCGCGGGTGAGAGCGTCCATGCCGGAGGTCGGTTCGTCCAGCACCAGCAGCTCGGGATCATGCAGGGTTGCAGCGAAATACGCCAGACTGCGTTTCGTGCCCAGCGGTAACGACGAGATCGGGTTGCGACCGAATGGATGGGCGAAGTCGCGGGCTTGCTCGTTCACTGCGACACCGTGAACGGATGCCGCGAACTCCAGGTTCTCCATCGCCGACAACGAGGGGTAGAGGCCGAGGCCCTGGGCGACGTAACCGATACGGCGGCGGGTCTCCAAGGAGGGCTTCTCGCCGAATAGTGTCGCGGTGCCCGTTGTGGGCGTCTCTAGGCCGAGCAAGATACGCATCAGCGTCGTCTTCCCCGCACCGTTGCCGCCGAGAAGTCCCACGACCTCACCAGGCAGGACTCTGAGGGAGACCCCGCCCAGCGCATTGAAAGTGCCGTAGCTGCGTGCGACATCGATGGCTTCGACCAGAGGCCTGCCTGTGGTCTTCCGAGATTCGAGAATGCGTCTATCGGCAACGCTCATAGAGGCGAGCTGCGCGTCGTCCTGGTCGAGTAGTAGCGCGATGCTCGTGTTCTCCAGGTTACCTGGCGCGGTCTCGAACCCTTCAGGTCGATCGTTGCAAGGATTCGCTTCCCACCGGAAAACTGTGTCGCCGCGCCGCCATGCGTGTGCTGAGGCGAGTTCGCGGCGCGCGACATCGAGGGCGACGGGCGCTTGCGAGATGACGCCGGGCGTGTGCGCGATGATGTCTTCCGGGGTACCGGCGGCGAGCAGTTTGCCGTCGCCGAGGAGGAACAGCCTGCTGGCGCGTTCTGCTTCGTCCAAGTAGGTCGTGGCGAAGACCACCGTTGCCCCGTTTGCGGCGGCACCGGCGATCAGGCTCCATAGCTCGGCGCGGCTGATGGGATCGACCCCCGTGGTCGGTTCATCCAGCAGCACCAGGCCGGGACGGTGCAGGGTCGCGAGTACCACGCCGAGTTTCTGCCGCATCCCGCCCGACAAACGCCCGGCGAGACGCCCGGTGACATGATCGAGGCCTGCAAGTGCCAACAGCTCCGCTGAGCGGGTACGAGCCTGTTCGGGATCGATGCCGTAGGTGCGGGTGACGAACTCGATGTTCTCCGCAACCGAAAGGTTGCGCCATACGCCCGAGTCCGCGGGCTGGTAGCCGACATCGCGACGGTCGACCGGCAAGCCTTCGCTGGTGCCGCTGTGAAGACTGAGGCGACCGGCGAGGAGTCTCAGCAGTGTCGACTTCCCCGCACCATCGCCACCGATGAGAGCGGTGACCGTGCCAGGAGTGAAAGCACCCGTGAAGCCATCCACCGCGGGGAGTTTGCCGAAGAAGACGGAGGCATCGTCAAGGCGGATACTGGTGGGGAGCATCAGCGGGCACCTCCGTGTGTGAGGGAGAACCGCATCCGGGCGGTCGCAGCACCGAACGCGACGACAGCCATGAGGGTGAGGATCGCGAGCGGCAGCCAGAGACTGTCGAGGCCCGCGTCACGGAGCATGACGCCCTGAGCGATCTCCCGGAACCAGGTCAGCGGAAGGACGTAGCCGATCCAGCGCACCCCGAGAGGCATGGAATCGAGCGGGAAGATCAGGCCCGAGAGCAGCACCTGCGGGACGACGAAGAGGATCGCCATCTGGATCGCCTGCCCTGTGTTCTGCGACACCGATGAAATCAGCACCCCGATGCCGAGCACGACGAATAGGAACACGACCGCGGCGATGCTGAACAGCCACAGGCTCCCGACGAAGGGCACGCCGAACAGCCACACCCCGAGCGCGGTCACGACCGCCATATCGATGAGGGCGAGGAGGAAGTAGGGCGTGATCTTCCCGACGATGATCGCCGAGGGGCGAAGCGGCATCACAGCGAGCTGTTCCAGAGTGCCGGTCTCGCGCTCACGCACCAGGCCGATGCTGGTAATGAGGGCGCCGATGAACAGCAGGATCAGGCCGATCAGCCCCGGCACCATCACCCACGAGGTCTTTAAATCCGGGTTGAACAGCACTGTCACCAGCTCATCCGGATCGAGCGACGGCGCACTGATCTCGGGAAGATCGGGCATCGACAGGCCCGTCGGCGGAGTCGGGGCGGCAGGCATCGGCCCGCCTGTCGCAAGCGCCTGTTGAAATGCCGTCTGGAACTCGGCCAGTTCCTCACCGAACGCCTTCAGCTCGGCTTCCGCCTGCTCCGCGTCGGCCAACGCCCCATCGACCGATGCCTGCGCGTCAGCGATACGATTCTGCGCGTCCTCCGCAGCCAACTGCACGAACACGGCCTGCGCAGCCTGAGCCGTGAACAACCCGCTCCCATCGACATACACACGCATCCGATCCGACAGCAGTGCATCCGCATCGGTGGTCCTGTCCGCGACAATCACCGCGTCCGCCTCCTGATCCCGAAGCAACAGCTCGGCATCCGATGCGCCGATAGCTGGGTCGATACGAACAATCTCAAGATCATCCACGGCTACGTCGTAGCTGCCGAGCTCATCGCCCAGCGCCTCTGCCTCAGAGCCGACGACGATCACCGATACCCGGTCTACCGAGAAGTTCGCCGCATATCCGAAGATCACCAGCAATAGCACCGGCAGCACGACCAGCATCGCTAACGTGCGGCGATCACGCGCCAGCTCTCTGAACTCCTTCACGATCAGGGCACGCATCGCCCCACCTCCTATTTCATCGTTCGATGAAATCAGCATAGGACATTTCCTCTACTGATGAAATAGGCGCCTCGCTGGTACTCTGGGGAATGTGGATCAAAAGGGTGACGAAGTGACGGCAGTCGAGGAGGTCGCCCCAGCGACATCTCGTCGTGGCCCCAGATCAGACGGTGGTGCTGGCAAGGAGCAGATTCTTGAAGCGGCGACCGCTCAGTTTGGAGAGCACGGTTATCAGGCGACCACGATCCGCAAGGTCGCCGAAGCGGCGGGGGTCGACGCGAAGCTCGTGCACTACTACTTCGGCACCAAAGAGAACCTCTTCAGCACCGCGATAGCCGAGACCTTCCGCTCCCGCGGCTTTCCCAACCTCCTAGCCGAGCGCTCAACTGCGGGCGATGGCTCACCGGGCACCCGCTACCTGCTAGCAGTCCTTACCGCACTGGAGGATCCTGGTATGGGGCCGGCGTTCATCGGGCTCGTCCGGGGGCTGGGCACACACGAGGAATCCCGGCGGATCTTCCTTCGGTTTGTAAGTGAAGAGCTCATCGGTCGCCTGGCGCCGCAGCTCGGTTCCGACCATCCGGAGGTGCGGGTGTCGCTGGCCGGGTCGCAACTGCTGGGGCTCGTGATCGGCCGCTATGTCCTGAAAGTGCCTCCGCTCGCAGGGCTCTCAATAGGCCAAGTCGCAAGCACAGTCGGCCCGACGATCGACCGCTACATCCTCGGCGATCTCGAATGGAACAGCGAGCCCGGCGGCACCCCTTAATTAGTTGCCACGCGTCTTGCAAACGAGGGTTTGCGCCACCGCGGTGTCGCCGTGTGTCCTATCTCATACGCGAAGGCGTGGTGAGCTTGGCCATTCTTGTACTCGGTGCAAAGCTATCGGTGGTAATCACTCGTCTCCGCCAAGTTCATCTCTGACGAGAACAGGACGCATTGCGTCGAGCACTGCTTTGAACTGGGCCCACTCAGGAGCTGATAGCGGAAAGGCGCCAC
Source organism: Rarobacter incanus (assembly GCF_006715765.1). Taxonomy (NCBI): domain Bacteria; kingdom Bacillati; phylum Actinomycetota; class Actinomycetes; order Micrococcales; family Rarobacteraceae; genus Rarobacter; species Rarobacter incanus. The sequence continues at coordinate 1,107,923 of NZ_VFNV01000001.1, read as the reverse complement.
TGATTACAACTGGTGGTCGTCCATGCAGTGCAATGGGAATCGGGTAACTTTGAACGGGCGCGGTGTCACGAGCTTCAGTGTCGAACTGTTGAACCGGCGAAACCACCTCACGTTCCAAAGAGTCACGGGGCGTATCGGGAACAACCAGGTCGTCTTGATGGAGAGGCTTCTCGTCGTCGCCAATGTGCTGTGAGGTGCGGGATGATGGGTCCGCCTCTTCGTGCTTGCCGAGTTCCGCGAACTCCATGGTTTCGCGCCATTCACGAATGAACTCTTTGGCACCGGTTTCAGTAAAGCCCTGTTCACGGGTGAGGCGCCACAAAAGGTTGGCATCTGACGGTAGGTGTGCTCCATACGTTTCCCACATCTCACGATGAATCGGAGGCAGCAGAGCAGCATCTTTGATCGCCTCGGTCCTCGCGTCAGAACTCGGATGATTCAAAATGTGTACCGCTGAATCTGTCACAGAGATACGACGTTCGTCTTTGGTACCCTCATCGTTGACGAGACCGAACTTTTTTAATGCAGAAATGGTGAGGCCCGCAGGCCCGTTAAGGCTTGCGTAGCCCCATATCTCAGGGAGTGAAGTTACGGGGATCTCGTACTGCTTATCCCGTGCGTACAGTTGCCGAACCCTCTGGATAGCTTTTTCCAAGCTGATCGCCGGATACGCCGGGCTTCTTCCCTTCGGGCGCTTTTGCGACTGTTGTTCCTCAGACATCTCTGACCTCCTGGCTACAGTCTAGCCTACGAGCACACATAGTCAAGTAGCCCAGTGTGAACATGTAAACACAAGGGTTCAAGATGTGGTATACTTAGAAAGGCACAAAAGAAGCGCCCCGGCGGCAACCGGAGCGCTTCTGAGAGCAAGGTGAGAATCTATCTTGGCTTGCTACGTAGTTTCGTCTCTGCTCCGTTGCCACGAAACAGGGACGTTACCGACCCGAGGGTGCGGTATGACTTGGAAGGTCATAACCAGCTTACCGGAGTTTGAGGAGACAAAGGGTCTCCGCTCCTTCCTCGGGTTGTTTCTCAAGGAAGGAGGGCATTTTGCCCACTATCACCACCTACTATGGGATTCCTGGTCCCGTTCCGTTCGTTGATGTCGAGGTCTCGGCCGACAACCGTCTCTATGTCGACCCCCACGCAATTCGGTTGCAAGGACACGGAGAGCCTTTTGCGGATCATGCACTCCGGTGTCTTGATACCTTCACTGCACAAGTCACCGATAGCATCCTTGCTGGCACTCCGGCCAGCCTCCGTCACGGAGAGCAGCTTTTGCAGCGATTCGTCGAGCCTTGGGAGACCCGGCTCGGTATGTCCCGTCGCGGCTTTCATGGACATGGAGGGGCGGATGTCGTCGGTACCGGGATCTGGGATATTCTTACCGGGGATGTTGAGGCCCTGGTTCGGATCGGGGTGCTCAAGCAGATCGAGGATCTTCCACTGTTTGTCGATGGTATCGATTGTGACATTACTTCGGACATCACCACCCGAATTGTGTTCGAAGCCCTGGCACACTTCACGGCGCAGATGCTGGCTCGGTATCCCCAGTTTTCAGAGGGTGGGCATCAGGTTAGTGCCTTTACCAGGCAGGTGTGGAGCTCAGAGGAGCGAGCCTGGGTGGAAGCAGAGATTACTTTGCCTGTCGCTGACGGCAAGGCTCTCATGCTTGTCCCAGCAGGGTGGGTTCGACACACCCTGCTCATGTCTGCGGGCCGCTACTATGGCACGAGCGTGCTGTCCTATGCACAGCTCGAACAAGCAGTCCGGGGTGCAGATGGCAAGCTCAACAAGACTCCAAAAGATCGACTCAAGAAGCAGAGCGGCCTCGAACGCGGTCGCAGCACAAACCTTGCAGTCACGATGAGGGCGTTCGAGAGCGGAGACGATCTTCTGGCCGCCTTTAAAGTCTTTGTCCTTGGCCGTCTCGAAAAGAAAAAGTCGGAGGAAAAGGCCGCATAGTGGAGGCCGGGGGTACCCAAAGGGAACTCCCGGCCATCTTTCCCTTGCTCGCTACATGATTCTGAGATGAGCTCGACAGAGGCCGCAAAGCCGGTCTGACGAAGGTCTCTAAAGAGGTTGACTGTCGTGCTCACAGCGTCCTAATCTCTGGTGTGCTCCCATACAGTACTGCGATCTAGGTGGAACCGACGGGTGATTGACATAACGCTCACTCCATTGCTGAGATCGGTTCGGATTGTGTCTACTTCCTGATCAGTCAGGGATTCTCGGGCGCGTCTCCTTGGGTTGGAGATTGCCTGGCGGGATGCAGATTTAAGCTATGGCTGACGAAGCTTCATCGGATGGTCTCGTATGCTCCCAAGCCAAACCCAGCCGCTCGATCCGCTTCCACTGATCCGGTTTGAGCCTAGCGATGTCCACCGTGTTCTAGTAAGAACTCCTTCTCAAACGGTGGCGTATAGGCCGGGGGGCAGCCTACTACTTGCCCGCCTGGTCACGTTCGGCTGAGAGGCGTGACCGGCTCAGTCGTGCCATGACACTCTCCGGGGCATCTCGGTCCCCACATGCGGCCACGTAGCGCTCCAAATATGCGAGTTCTTGTGAGTACTCCTTGAGGCGACGAAGTACAACCGATATTTGTTCAGACGGCCACGGATCCGGAGTGCTCCCCACAATGACACTCTCGCGTTCGGCGGCGTCAATGCATTGCTCTAACAAATCGCGGGCTTCTTCGAAGCGTTTCTGCCTCTTGAGCTCAGCGATTGATGGTTTCAGCAGAGGCCAGTACTGCCCGTCAACAGCTCCAGCAGTTCGGCGAGCCTCTTTCTCCGCTTCGCGCGCCGCTCTATCCGCCGTTTTCCGTTCCCTCTCAGCTTCTCGCTCGGCGTAATATGCTTCGGCCTCAAGACGCTCGGCGGCGTAGTCTTTCTCCGTCTCGCGTTCTCCGGAAAACATGAGGGTAACGCGCGCTCTCCAGGTCCCCTCATCGTTGCGTGCCCAAATGCGGGCGAGAACAGTCGCTACATTGCCGCGCCCGATCCCTGCGCAGATGCGAAAGATCGCTGCGCTGGCTTCCTGCGGAACATGTCCGACTTGCTCACCCATGACGATGACTCTGACGGCAGTCCTGTCGTACTTGTTCTCTGGCTCCGGAATAAGGTGCGCGGTCTGCATCGTGACTCCGCCTTCAGCACGCCCAAGACTCCGGAAGATTCTGCCGATTCCATCGCGGTGGTAGGCCTCTCCCGAGACTTCCAGATCTTCATGAAAGGAGACGGCAATTTCGCGTTCGTTGGTAGCAGCGGTGGGCGCGATACGCGTTGCAGGTTCGGCGTCGGTTCTACCACTACTGAACAATCTAGAGAAGAAACCAGCCAACGAAGCGCCTCCTGGGTCAGTGGGCTCTTCGATGAGACCCATCCCACGACAGCCTAGCGAGCGTCTCAACGTTGCCGATCGTGCGCATGTCTTGAATCGGCACATTTTCCACCGGCGGTTCCGGGAGGAACAAAAGAGCAAACGGGGTGTGAGTATCGTTGGCGAACTTCTCCAAGTGCTTCAGGTTCGGCTGGTGTGTGCCGGACGTCCAGTCTCCTGGCTTGGGAGAACGACGCTCGATCGTCCCCTCGTCACATCCGGCCCGTTCGACCACCCAGTGCAGCAAATCCGGAGCCACATCGACTCGAACGACCATCCCGATCATCTCCACCCTAAGAATCAGGCGAAACCCATGTTGATTGACATTCAACGGATGCCAACCGAGTACGGCCCGTTGACAGTGCTGCTGAGAGGGGGACCTAAGGTGGGGCTTCGAGCGTAGGTACGCTCGAAGCCCCACCTTATTGCTACATGTCGCGACAGTGCTTGCAGAGCGGCCAGTTGTTGGTCCCGGATCGTCGGTTGTGAGCCGGGATCTGCTGGCCGCTCGGGCAGTTGTCGTGGACGTGATGGACATCCGGATCGGTGGGGTTGATCGAATGGTAGGCGGCTACTCGCATGAAAGACTCCTTTGTCTCGGTGTGGATGTGTCGGATGACACACTCTCAATGGTACGGATTACCACCGACAGAGCAGATCCGTTTCCTATTAGCTCGCCTTCCTTCCTGCAACAGTCTGACTGTCTTGGAACTGATCGGTGGTCAAAGCTACGTTCGCGCAGTCGAGGAGTGCTGTTCGGATTGGGTCCACTTCTTGAGTCGTCAAAGGGGTTCGGGCTCGTCTCCTCGGGTTGGTCACGAAATCAAGTTCGGTAAAAAGGGGAAGCCCGTCTTCTGTGACGGTAGCCGTCCTTGCCTGCTCCCAAGCCAAACTCAGCCGCTCGATCCGGCTCCACACACTTAGTTTGAGTCCACCGACGTCCACCCAAACATCCTTACGGGAACACGCGACATCGGAAGATGTTGAGTGTTCCCGTTTGGCGTTCTTGCCTTCGGCGGCCTCGTTGATGATCGTCTTGAACGGCGGGTTATAGGCCATAACGTGTGGATGGCTCGGGCGTGTCGCGGGTGGTCGGATGGGGATTTTCTTCGCTTTCCGGGCGTGGAGTTATTGGCTTCGTCCGGCCCATCCTTTTCAGGCCCAGAGTGAACCGTCCTGGGTTTGATGCCGTTTCCTTGTGAGTTGAGAGGATGGCTGTCATGGCAAAGAAGATTGATCTTGAGGTTCGGGAATGAGCGGTGCGGCTTGTACGCGAGCACCGTAGTGAGTACCCATCGAATGCCCAAGCGATCGCCGCTGTTGCTCGTCAAGAACGGGTGGGTGTGGAGTCGCTGCGTAGGTGGGTGGTGCAAGCCGACTTCGACGCTGGGAACCGTGAGGGTCGCACCAGCGAAGAACACGCCGAGATTAGGCGCCTGAAGGCTGAGAACAAGCAGCTTGGTGAAGACGTCGCGATTCTGAAAGCAGCGACGTCTTTCTTCGCTGGTGTACTCGACCCCCTGGGCCGTTGATGATGGGGTTCATCGATCAGATGCGCGCCAAGGGGTATGCTCCCTGGTCGATCTGCTGGGTCCTGCGAGATCAGGGCGTGAAAGATCGCTGCGCGTACCTACCGGGCCTGGAAACAGGGCCGTGTGGCGCTTCGGACCATCGCTGACGCACGGGTCCATAACGCAGTACGTCAGGGCGTGTGGTCCACCAGCGCTCTGCCCGATGGCACGACCTACCGCAAAATGACAGCGCAGGGCTTATACGGGCGAAGGAAGGTGACCGTGCTGATCCGGCGTACCGCGCTGCCCGATGCATCCCGTGGCGCGGTAGGTAGGGCGATGCGTGCTCTTGGTCTGGCCGGTATCACGCGCGCTAAATCCATTCGCACCCACGATCCCGTCCAAGGACGGGATTCGGGCCGGTGACCTGCTCAATCGTGTAATTTCACAGCTCCTGGCCCAGACCACACCTGGGTGATGGACTTCACCTATGTGCGCACATGGGCTGGTTGGGTTTATGTCGCGTTCATCCTTGACGTGTACTCCCAAAAGATCGTGGCCTGCCGCGCCCATACCACCACACATGTCGACCTTGTGATGATCCCGCTACGGATGGCACTTTGGGAACGAGACAGACAAGGCCATCAAATCCAGCCTGGACAACTAACACACCATTTAGGCGCCGGGTCTCAATACGCGTCTATTGTGTTCACCGACCACCACGCGTTCGAGCAAATCTCACCCTCGATCGGGTCAGCCGGCGACGCATACGATAACGCCTTGATGGAGACCATCAACGGCCTATACAAAGCCGAATGCGTAACCCACCACGGTCTTCCACACCGGCCCCTACAAAACGATCACAGACGTCGAGTACGCGACCTCCAGATGGGTCGACTGGTACAACAACCGCAGGCTTCACAGGTCACCTGGGCATGGTCACCCCAAACGAATACGAGGCGACCTACTACGCGACCCTTACCCAAGAGCCGCTCCCCACATAGAAGCGGCACAAAACCTGGGACGGTTCACCTAGCTTGGGAGCGCGGGGCTCGACCGCCTCATCGTCTCAGCACGCTCGTTCAACAGCCCAGTGCAGCAGATTGGGAGCGACATCAACGCGAACGACCGCCCCGATCACTTGTCCCCGCGGAACCCCAGCATCGCGCTAATCCAGATGCCTACGAGGACAGGGTAAGCCCACGTTGGGACGAGCGGGTTGGGGGCGGGCCGGCCACGGCCGCGCCCGCCCCCACCGGCCGACTACTTGACGATACGAACCTTCTTCGACACGGATGCCGCCTTGGACAGGGACGTCGAAGCGACCTTCACCTTCAGGCTATAGGCCTTGCCGGCACGCAGGCCTCGTCCCTTCTTGAGCTTGATCGTGACGCGAACCGCGCCGCTCGCGCTGACCGTTGCGGCACCGACCTTCTTCCCCTTCACGCTCACGGTCACCTTGGCGCCCGCGGCCTTGGCGGGAACCGCGAAGGACAGCTTGTACTTCTTGCCGAGCTTGAGCTTGGCAGCCTTGCGCGCGGCGACGTTGGTCGAGACCTTGATTGACTGCGACTTGACCTTGACCGGTGTCTTTGTGACCGACGAGTTCCCCGTCCCCCCGGTCCCCGGCACAACCGGCGTGCCGCCGCCCGTGGGCGCCGCCGCGACGACCACCGTGGCAACCGCGGTCCCATGCAACCCGACCAGGGACCCTGTGACGGTGTAGGTGCCCGCCTGGGCGTACGCGGACGCGGGAACCGGGTCCCAATCGACCGTGATCTGCTTGTCCTTGACATCGCCAACGAAACTGACATTCACCTTGGCGGGCAGGGTGGGGGCCTGCCCGATCGAGGTAGTCAGGGCCGTGGTGTCGATCTGGTCGATCGTTGGGTCCGCGACCAGGTCCAGGTAGATGGACTCCGCGAACTGGTCGTAGCCCGTCAGGGGCGCGGGGTTGCCGGAAATGTACGACTGGTTCGAAAGGATCAGCACCAGGTCGTCGTTGTTTTCCGACCCGTACACGAACGAGTTGTACCGGCCCCCGGCCACGTCGGTGCTGGCGCTGCCGCGCGCGCGCTTGACGCCCACGTAGTGGTACAGGCCGCCTGCGTAGCCGTTTTGCAAACTCGACTTGCTGAGCTCCGCATATGAATCTTGTGACAAGATCGCCCCGCCGTTGGATTCGCGGTAGAACTTCAGCAGGTCGTCGATGGTGGTGAACACGTTGCCCGCGCCGAGCAGGGTGCTTTGCAACGAAGCGGTCGCTACGGGGCCACCCTCGGTGCTGTAATCGCCGTTTTGATACTTGTATTCCTTGGCGACCCTGTCTTGCTTAGCTGCCGGGATGGTGTCCCAGAAGTAGGTGTCGTTCATGCCCGCCGGGGCGAATACGCGCTCCTGCATCAGCTTTTCGAACGGTTCGTTTTCGATCTTGCTGGCGATCGCGGCCAGCATGGTGTAGTTGCCATTGCTGTACGACCAGGACCCCTGGTTCACGATCGTGATCGAATCGATCGCGTGCGCGATCTGTTCTTCCTGGGTTTCCAGGACGATCTCGCCTTGCGAGGGGTCCGAGTCATCGACGTAAACCGGCATCTCGGGCATCCGGATGCCGGAGGTGTGCTCCAGGAGGTTGCGGATGGTGATCGAATCGGCGGACGGCACTTGCGGGTAGAACTCGCCGAGGGTGTCGTCGAAGCTGAGCTTGCCCGCGTCGATGAGTTGCTTGATGAGGGTTGCGGTCATCGCCTTTTCGAGCGAGGCGGTGGCGAAAAGCGTGTCGCGCGAATTCGGCACCTCGTTTTCGGCGTCGGCGAACCCGTTCGAGACGGTGGTCACGGCCCCGTTCTTGACCACGAGCACGGTTCCCATCAGGTGCATGCGAGAGAGCATGTCGGAGATCTTGTTGGTGTCGACCAGGCCGTCCAGGTTTTCGCTGGTGGGTGCGCCCGCGGTGTAGTCGCGGTCGGCCAGCTGGCCGTCAAAGAGCGCGCCGGGGGCGGCGAGCGCCTGCGGGTAGAGAAGTTCGAGTTGCTTGATGGCGGGGTTGGCGGGGATCCGGAACACGGCGGCCTTGTTGTCCCCGTACGAGGCGTTGTCGTCGAACGCGTAGCTGACCTGCGAATTGTCGGGGGCGACGACGCGGATGCCGCGAGATTCGCTGTTGGAAATGCCATTCGTCCCGGTCACGTATCCCAGGGCGTAATCGGTCGGCGCAGCGGGGTTCTGCGCCGCCCAGAAGTCCCGGAAGCTCTGGTCGTCCATTGCTAGCTGCGTTGTGTTGTATTTGTTCCACAGCACCAGGGAGGAATGCGGAGCGACGGTAGTAGTTGTCCCAGAGACCGTGAGGTTGTAGTCGGTGCGGGTCGATGCCGGCAGCGTGTAGTTGGACGAGTACCCCAACTGGTAGCCGCTGGTTGCGAGGTCAATGGGAGCATCGGTGGTGTTATAGAGCTGGAAGTATTCGAAGTTATCCGTTCCCGCGTTGTTCGGGACGATCTGGGTCACGATCAGTGGCCAATTCGAGGGATCCGCTGCGTTAGCCGATGTGGCCGGTGCGGCGACCAGTGCACCAAGCAGCACGGACGTCGCGGCAATCGCCGCGACGAGGCGGCGCGGGCGGGCGGGGTTTGCGTTCAAGGGCGTGTTCCTTTTTGTGTGAAAGGTGCGCCTGAATGGCGCTATTGAACGCGATAATCAACCCATTTGCACTTTGCGGTACCGTCACGATCAAATGTCGGCGTCGTTTCGCGACTTTTGTGCGCATTAGTATCAGAACCTATAGTCGCGAGGGTGGGTGGACAGAAACCCGCAATGGTCCCAAATGGGCGGAGAAATTTCAAGAGTCTATGCGGCATTGTGGATAACTTCCCGCAGCCGCACTACACTCGGGCAGCGTGAGGAAACGGCAGATCTCGGCAATTTTCGTGGCACTTTCGCTATTCGCGGGCGCGGTGGCGGTCGGCGCCCCCGCCTCGCAGGCGACGCGTTCGGGCGTTTCCAAGGTGTTCACGCGCAGCACGCTCGCCACCGCAGTGCTGGATTCGCTGGCGGTCAAGGGGCGTGCGCCCAAGACCGGCTACGCCAGGACAAAGTTCGGTCCGGCGTGGTCGGACGTCGATCGCAACGGTTGCGACACGCGCAACGACATCTTGCGCCGCGACCTGAAGGGGACCATCTTCCGCGCCGGAACCCACGGCTGCATCGTGCTGACGGGCACGCTGCGTTCGAAGTACACCAAAGAACGGATCTCCTACGTGCGCGGGCCCCGCAGCGCGGATGTGCAGATCGACCACATCGTCGCGCTCTCCGATGCCTGGCAAAAGGGAGCCCAGCAGATTTCCGCGAGCGCGCGGCTCTCGTTCGCGAACGATCCGCTGAACTTGCTCGCGGTCGACGACACCTCGAACATGCGAAAGAGCGATGGCGACGCCGCCACCTGGCTGCCGAAGAACAAGTCCTACCGGTGCACCTATGTCGCGCGGCAGATTTCCGTGAAGGCGAAATACAACCTGTGGGTGACCGCCGCCGAAAAATCAGCGATGAAGCGCGTCTTGTCGGGCTGCCCCGGGCAGCGCACCTACCGCTCGGCCCTCTCCGTCGCCGCCGCGAAGGTCACATCAACGAAGAAGCGAAAGAAATCGAAGACCAAATCGAGCAAGTCGTCGGCTCCCGTGGCGCCCCGCGCGGGTGGCTCATGCCCGTCGTCCGCCCCGATCAAGGGGAACCGGAATTCGATGATCTACCACGTGCCTGGCGGCCGCTACTACAAGGTGACGAAGGCCGAGCAGTGCTTCGCGACTGCCGCTGGCGCGCAGAAGGCCGGGTATCGGGCGTCGCGCGCGGGCTGACGGTTGCGGGCGCGCCGCGCCGGCGCGGTTGGCGGGGACCAGGTGGCGTCACCCCCGCGCGCCGCGAGCTCGATTCCCAGGTACGGGCGGCAAAATCGAACCCATGAGCCCGCGCGTATCCGTCGACCGCCCCCGCCCCGAGCGGTTGCGGTGGGTCGGCCCGACCTCGGTGCGGGTGCTCATCATGGCGATTGCGGCGTTGGGCGCCCTGGCGGTCGTGGTCCCGACGGCGATGCGTTACGTCGACCAGCAGTCTCAGACGCGCCAACTCGAACAGCAGCTATCGCAGGCGAAATCGACGAACTCACAGTTGCAGACCGAAATTGATCGCTGGTCGGACCAGAAATACGTGGAAGCGCAGGCGCGCGAGCGCCTCAGCTACGGCTACGACGGCGAAACCCGTTACCGCGTGATCGACCCGCAAACCGTCGTCGATGAGACTAATCCCAAGACGGGGCAGGCCATCGAGCCGGGGGCGGTCACGTTCCCGATCGGCAAGGAAGACTCCTGGTACGGGACGCTCTGGGAGTCGATCGAGGTCGCCGGAAACTCCAACGTGAGTGCCGAATCGGCGAGCGCCGCCGACCCGTCCGCGAACCAATAACTAATCGGAAAACAGGTGCGGCGGGGGCGCGGGCCTCGTCCGTTATGCAAATGTCGGTGCGCGGATGCAGGCACAATAGTGGGGTGCAAGCACCCGAAACGACCACCGAACAGTTCCCGCCGGCAACGTTGAGCGATGCGGATCGCCTGGCGATATCGCGGCTCAGTACATCGCAGGACGAGCGCTCCCACACCCCTTCCCCCGGTGACATCGCCGAGGTGAACTGGCAGTTGGGCCGCACCCCGCGCGGCATCGTCGGGATCAGCGCGCGGTGCGCGTGCGGTCGCCCGCTCGCGGTCAAGACCGCGCCGCGCCTGCCGGACGGCACCCCGTTCCCGACGCTGTTCTACCTGACCCATCCGGCGCTCACCGCGGCGGCAAGCACCCTTGAGGCAGCGGGCGTGATGAAGGAGATGACGGCGAGGCTGGAGGCGGATGCGCGCCTGGCCGCAGCCTACGGTGCGGCGCACCGCGCCTACCTGGCCGAGCGGGAGGCGCTTGGGGATGTCCCCGAAATCGCCGGGATCTCGGCGGGCGGCATGCCCACCCGGGTCAAATGCCTCCACGTTCTTTTCGCGCACGCGCTTAGCGCCGGCCCCGGCATCAACCCGCTCGGGGACGAGGCGCTGGCCATGGCGATCCGGGCCCGGCTCTACGACCCCGCCCGGTGCCAATGCGTGGCGCGCCCGCACTCCGACGCGGAATCCGCATGATTATGGTAGCCCCCTTACCTAGAAATGAGCGTCATGACTGAACAACCAACGCGCGTCGCGGCCATCGATTGCGGCACCAACTCGATCCGGTTGCTGGTGGCCGACGTCGATCCGCGGACCAGCACGCTGCGCGATCTTGAGCGCACCATGACCGTGGTCCGCCTGGGGCAGGGCGTCGACCGTACCGGGCAACTGGACCCGGTCGCGCTGGAGCGAACGCTCGCGCAAACGCGCGCCTACAAGGCGCGGATCGACGAACTGGGCGCGACGCGGGTGCGGTTTGTTGCCACATCGGCGACGCGCGACGCCTCGAACCGCGACGCATTCTTCGACGGGGTCAAGCAGATCCTTGGCGTGGTCCCCGAGGTTATCTCCGGGCAAGAGGAGGCCGCCTTGTCGTTTCGCGGCGCCACCGGGGTCTTCGGTGGGGTGTACCCGGGCCCGTACCTGGTCGTGGACCTGGGCGGCGGATCGACGGAAATCGTGCTGGGCGACAATGCCCCGCAGGGGGCCTGGTCGATGAATGTCGGTTGCGTGCGGATGACCGAGCGGCACATGCGCTCCGACCCGCCGACGCCCGCGGAACTTGAGGGAGCGCGCGCCGACGTGCGGGCCGCCCTGGACGAGGCACGCCGGCACGTGGATCTGAGCAGGACGGAGACCTTGGTGGGCCTGGCCGGGTCGATCACGACCGTAACGGCGCTGGCCCTGGGGCTGGACCGGTACGATCCAGCACGCATCAACGGCGCAATGCTCACCCCCGAGCAGGTGCAGGAGGCGGCGCGCGCCCTGTACACCGGGGACCGCGACTACCGGGCCGGGCTGGGTTTCATGCATCCCGGGCGCGTGGACGTCATCGCCGCCGGGGCGCTGGTGTGGTCCGAGGTGGTGGCGCGCGTGTGCGCCGAGGTCGCCGGTGCGGGCCGCACCCTGTCGCGGGTTCTGACGTCCGAGCATGACATCTTGGACGGAATCGCCTGGTCGCTGGTCGACTAGGAGCGGCGCGCGGCGCTGACGATGCTGCGGCGCGCAATGGTGACGAAGTCGCGCGGCCGCAGGGCGTCGCGCGGCGGCGTTTCGCTGCCCGCGTAAGCGACGTCACAATCCCTCTCAATTTCTGACAAAGTCCATGCTGGCGTAGTCTGATATGGAATCGATTCGTTTCTTCCCAGGAGACCCGTGTGTCTAGTTCGTCTTTGACTAATAAGTCTGGTGCGCCCCGAATTCTTGTTCTCGGCGGTGGTTCAGTTGGTCTTTATTCGGCCCGCCGCCTGCGGCGTCGCCTCGGGTCCCGTGCCCGCATCACGGTGGTCGACGCGCTTCCCTACATGACGTACGCGCCGTTCTTGCCCGAGGTCGGTTCGGGGGCCATCGGCGGGCGCGAGGTAGTGGCCCCGTTCCTGCGCGCGTTGCGCGGCGTGGAGGTGGTGCAAGCCAAGGTCACGCAAATCAACCACGCAGACAAAAAGGTCACCGTTTCGCCGGCCATCGGCGACGACTTCGACATCGCCTACGACGAGTTGGTTGTGGGCCTTGGGTCGATCGCGCGGACGCTGCCAATTCCTGGGTTGGCCGAGGAGGCAATCGGCTTCAAGCACGTCGAAGAGGCGCTGTACCTGCGCAACAAAATCCTTGACCGGATCTTCATCGCGAAGCACACGCAGGACGCCGACCTGCGCAAGCGGTTGCTGACCTTCACCTTTATCGGTGGTGGCTTCGCGGGGATCGAAGCGGTGGGCGAGGCCGAAGACATGGCCCGCGCCGCCGTGCGTCGCATCGACTCGATCGATGAGTCGGAACTCAAGTTCGTCGTGATTGAAGGTGCCGACCGGATCCTGCCCGAGTTGCCCCTCGAAATGGCGCAATACGGGCTTGCGAACCTGCGCCGCCGCGGCATCGAGGTTCACCTTTCGACCTTCCTTTCGTCCTGCATCGAGGGCCACGTTGTGACGTCCACGGGTGTCGAATTCGATTCCGACACGATCGTGTGGACCGCTGGGGTGCGCGCCAACCCGGTCATCGGCGAATCCGATCTGCCGACCGACAAGCTGGGCCGCCTGACGGTGAGCGCGACCTTGCAGGTCGTTGACGAGGACGGCAACGTGATTCCCGGGGCGTGGGGCGCCGGCGACTGCTCGGCGGTCCCCGACCTGCACAACGAGGGCAAGTTCTGCCCGCCCAACGCGCAGCACGCGATCCGCGAGGCGAAGGTCCTGGCCGATAACCTCGCCGCCAGCCTGTCGGCCCGTCCCGTCAAGGAATACCGCCACAAGAACCTGGGAACGGTCGCCTCGCTGGGCCTGCACAAGGGCGTCGCGGTGCTGTTCGGCGTCGTGAAGTTAAAGGGCTGGCCGGCCTGGATGGCGCACCGCGCCTACCACGTCATGGCGATGCCGACTCCGAGCCGCAAGACGCGCATCGTGTTCGGGTGGATGTCCGCAACGTTCCTGGGCCGCGAACTGCTGCCGCTCAGCGCCACGGCCGACCCGCGTGCCAGCTTCCGTGTCGCCTCGGCGCCCAAGCCGAAGCCAGCGGCCGCCGCCGAGCCCGCCAAGGATGCGGCTCCCGCCGAGCCCGCCAAGGATGCGGCTCCCGCCAAGTAACTCGACACGATCTTTGCGAACGCGACCCGTTCGCAAAGATCACGGCCCGCGTGTCGGGTGCCTGTCGCCAGGCGCCCGACATCCGCGGTCGCCCCCATAGCCCAATCGGCAGAGGCAACCGACTTAAAATCGGTCCAGTGTGGGTTCGAATCCCACTGGGGGCACGGGTGCTCAACGATCGCCCGCGCGCGGCGCGGCGACGCGCCGTGGAGAACGGCGCCCCGCACCGGGGGTCGCGCCACCGGGGGTCGCCCCGCACTTGGGGCCGCCCCGCATCGGGGGCCGCCCCGCACCTGAGGGTCGCCCCGCATCGGGGGCCGCCCCGCACCTGAGGGTCGCCCCGCATCGGGGGCCGCCCCGCCAGCACGGCCTTTTGGCGCTATTTCGCCGACGAGACTAGGGTGGAACCGTGATTACCCCCACCCGTATCGAAGTGTCGGCTCAAGACCTGGTTCGACAGGTGCGAAGGTGGAAGACCGTCGCCCTCATTCTCGGGGTGATCGCCGCGTTCCTGGCGGTGGTTCTGGCCGGTGAAATGACCCAAGGCGCCGCCAAGACTTCCGGGGCGAGCGGTCAGGCGGGGGACGGAAGCGACGCAACGGCGGCAGCGAGCGACGACCAAACCGCCGCGGCGAACCTCACGGCCGCCACGGTCGCCCGCGCCGAGGACGGCGACGCGATGGCTTTCGGCTCGGCGGACGCCCCGGTCACGATCGTCGAATGGGCCGACTATCGGTGCCCGTTTTGCGCGGCCTTCGCAAACGACACCTTCCCAACGCTCTACAAGGAATACATCGAGACGGGCAAGGTCCGCTACGAATTCCACGATGTAGTCTTCTTCGGCGAGGACTCCAGGGCCGCCGCGATCGCGGGGCGGGCGGCCGCGAAGCAGGGCCGTTTCCTCGAATTCATGGAGGTGCTCTACGCGGCGGCGCCGCAATCGGGGCACCCGGACCTTCCGACCGACAAGCTGGTCGGCTTCGCGCAAAAGGCGCAGATGCCCGACCTCGATGCGTTCCGCAACGATCTGGGTAGTGCGGACTTGGGCGCGCAGGTCGACGCGGCAACAGCAACCGCGCAGCAGCTCGGCGTCACCGCCGTGCCGTACTTCGTCGTGGGCGACCAGGTCCTGTCGGGAGCGCAATCGATCGACACCTTCCGGCAGGTCATCGAGGCGCAGTTGGGGCAGGCGGGCCAGTAGGTGGAGATAGGGTTCGCGGCCGCATTCGCTGGGGGCCTGCTCACGATCGTCAGCCCCTGTTCGGTGATGCTGCTGCCCGCATTCTTCGCCTACGCGTTCATGGGAGTGGGCCAGCTGCTGTCACGCACGGGCGTGTTCTACCTCGGGCTCCTGGCGACGCTGGTACCGATGGGCGTCCTGGCGGGCAGCTTCGGCGCGGCGGTGCAGAGCCACCGCGGGGCAGTCATGGCGGTGCTGGCGGCGCTGGTCATGGTGCTGGGGGCGGCGCAGGTCGGCGGCATCACGATCCCGGGCGTGGACACCGGGCACGCCGTGCGCGGCACCTCGATTGCCGCCGTCTTCTTCCTCGGCACCATCTATGGGCTGGCGGGCGTGTGCGCCGGCCCGATCCTCGGAGCGATCCTGGCGATCAGCGCCGCGGGCGCGAACGCCCTGTACGGCGGGCTGGTGCTGGCGATCTTCGCGGCGGGAATGATAGTCCCGCTGCTGATCATGGCGGTCGCATGGACCCGCGTCGAAAAGGTGCGTTGGCTGGCTCGCCCGCGCATGATCCGGATCGGCGGGTGGCAGAACTCGGTGACGCAGGTCGTCGCCGGATTGTTGACCATCGCGGTGGGCGCACTGCTGCTGATGACGGACGGAACCGCCGCCCTGCCCTCCATCGTCGGGGCGTCGGCGCAGGCGCGCATGGAGTCAGGGATCCTGAGCGGCCTCGCCGGCGTGCCCGACGCGGTGATCGTGGCCGGAGCGGCGGTCGCTGCCAGCGGGGTGCTGGCAGCGATCTGGTACATGCGCCGCAGGCACCTATCCAAAGGAGTCGGCGAGGTAGGCGCCGTCGGCCTCCAGCTGCGCCACCAGGGCCTCGGCCCGCAGCGGCGACCACCCGCGGCTGGCCCCGATAGCGGCGACTAGCGCGTCGCGCACATTCGATACGACGCCCTGCGACCCGCACACAAAGACGCGCGCCCCGGCGCGGATCCAATCATCGATGTCGCTGCCGTGCTGGGCAATCGCCTCGTGGACGTAGCGCACGGGGTCGCCCTGGCGCGAGAAAACGGTGGTCATGCGGGATAGGATGCCGGCCGCGAGGGAGGCGCGGAACTCGTCCTCGAAAATGAAATCGTGGCTGCGCGTGCGTTCGCCGTACATCAACCAGCTGCGCCGCGTGGGCGCCCCGGCCGCCAACTGTTGGATGAATCCGCGAAACGGCGCGACGCCGGTCCCGGCCGCGACCATGATCAGGGGACGGCCGTCCGCGGGCAGGTGAAATGCCGGGTTGGGCAGCGCGAACAGGCGCAGCGGGTCGTCGCTGCGGGCGTCGCAGAGCACCGACGAGGCTACCCCCACCCGTTTGCGCCCCGCCCAATCCGCGGTGAGCCTGGCGACGGTCAGTTGCGCCGGTCCGGCGGCGCTCGACACGGAATACGCGCGCGGACGCAAAGGCCGCAGGGCCTTGATCGCGGCCGCCGAGCCGATTGCGGCGACGGCGTCCGAAAGGATGTCAAGCAGGTCCGGACGGGGGAGGTGGTCGATCCCCTGCGCCGGGTCGGCGGGTGCGGTCCGGTGGTGGGAGGGGCCGGCCCCGCCCACCACCCGCAGCAGGCGCGCGGGGGGGATGGACAGTTCCCGGTCGGACCTCAACCATTCGCGCAGGGATGCTTGCGGGGCGGGGGAGCCCTCGTCCCCGTGCATACCGAGCGCTTCCAAGACCGCATCGACCAGCCCGGGGCGGTTCGGCACTAGGACGCCGATGCTGTCGCCCGGGACCACGCCCAGATCCGCGGATGAAGCAGAGAGGGCGACTTGCCACACCTGCTTTCTCGAACCGGTGCCCGAGAGCAGCCGGCGCGACAGGACAGATGCCTGGAGCGGGTTGCGCGGGCCGACGGAGCCGTGTTCGCTATGAGCGTCGAGCGAATCCATGCCTTCTATCGTCCCACTCAGCCGGTATGCAGGGGCACCCATTAGAGTGTCCTGTAAGGTTCGCGTCCGAAGCGCGTCCCTTTGGCCGATCATCGACCAACCAGGAGCCATCAGTGAGCAACCCAATCTTCAGTAACAACAAGACCTTTACCGCGGGCACGACCGTGCAGCGATTCCCGGATCAGACGGTGGGCGCCGGCAGCACGATCGATGCGAACCAGCTCGACACGATGTACCAGGCCCCGGCGGCCTCACCGCTCGACACGAACCGGCTGACGATCGACGACGTCATCGTGAAGACGGCCGGTGTGTTCGGACTACTGGTCGTGGCCGCCGTCATTGGCTGGCAGATTGCCGAGACCATGCCCGCCGTCTGGCTCGGGGCGCTGGTGATCGGCATGGTGCTGGGATTGGTGAATTCCTTCAAACGCAAACCGAGCCCCGTGCTGATCCTGGCATACGCGGTCGCCGAGGGCGTGTTCTTGGGTGCCATATCCGCCGCATACAACGCGGCGTGGGACGGCATCGTCTTGCAGGCGGTACTGGCGACCTTTGCGACCTTCGCGGCGTGCCTCTTCCTGTTCAAGTCAGGCCGCGTGCGCGTTACTCCCAAGTTCAACAAGTTCCTGTTGATCGCGATCGCCGGATACGCGCTGTTCTCGCTGATCAACCTGGTTCTCATGTGGACCGGCGTACTGAGCGGATGGGGAATGTTCAGCGGTCCCCTCGGCATCGGAATCGGGCTGTTCGCCGTGGGGCTGGCCTCGATGTCGCTCATCTCGGATTTCGACTCGATCCAGAACGCGATTAGCTCCGGTGCGCCGCGGAACGTTGCGTGGACCGCCGCGTTTGGGCTGATCGTCACCCTGGTCTGGTTGTACCTTGAATTCCTGCGCCTGCTCGCCATCTTGCGCAACAACTAGTCAAATAGGCTTCCTAGCCGCCCGCAACCGTGGGCATCGACAATCTCAGGAGAAAACGTGTCTGTAGAACTACCTACCGTTTCCGGGCAATTCGGCGACGAACCAACCCTCACTTTCCCGACCCCGGATGCGCCCGTCGGCCTGCAGGTCCAGGTTCTTTCCGAAGGGGACGGGCAGGTCATCAACGCCGGCGATGCGATCGACGTGAACTACCACGGCCAGATCTGGAATGGCGGCATCTTCGACTCGTCGTTTAAGCGCGGTTCGTCCATCGACTTCCCGATCGGCGTCGGCATGGTCATCAAGGGATGGGACGATTCCCTGGTGGGCAAGAAGGTGGGGTCGCGCGTGCTGGTGTCCATCCCACCGGAATTCGGGTACGGCGCCCGCGGCGTGCCGCAGGCCGGTATCGGCGGCACCGACACGCTGGTGTTCGTGGTGGACCTGCTCGGGGTCAAGCACTGAGCGCTCCATTCAAACTTGCGTATGTACCCGGGGTGACACCGGGCAAGTGGCAGCGGGTGTGGCGGGAATTGGTTCCCGCGACCCCGCTGTCGGCCTCTTTGGAGAGCCAGGAGAGGGCCGTCGGCGGCCTCAGCGCGGGTGAATTCAACGCCGCGCTGGTACGGGTGCCGGTCCCGGGAGACCAATGGCACACCATAACACTGTACGAAGAGGCCACCGTCGTGGTCGCGCCCGTCGATCACGCGTTGACCGTCTTGGATGAATGCGTGCTCGCCGATCTATCCGATGACGTGGTCCTGACGCCGCCGGACACCGGCCTGGTGTGGGGCGAGTCAACGATCCGAGGGCGGCGGCCGCTCCTGGACGTGCCGACGGTCAAGGACGCGATCGAATGGTGCGCGGCATCCGCCGGTTTGCTGGTTGTACCGATGTCGTTGGCCCGGTTGTACCATCGCAAAGACGTCGCCCACTTGCCGGTGATTGATGCACCAACCTCATCGGTGGGGCTGGTGTGGTCGCGGCGCGCCGCACACCCGCTATGCGACGACTTGGCGGGGATCGTGCGCGGGCGCGGCGCGCGCAGCTCGCGGGGGGATGCGGGGCGGGCGAATGGCGGGAACGCCGATCGTGGGCGAACGGATGGCGGGCAGGCTGATGGTGGGCAACAGCCCCGCAAAGGCGGACAGCGGGCAGAGGGCACCGGTGGCGGCCGCGGCGAATCTGCGCGTGGCGGATCAGCGCGCGGAACCGGCAGAGGTTCTGCGGGCGGACGGCGTGCCGGGGGCAGCCGCTCTCGTGGCAAGGGCACGTCGGGCCGCCGCTAGGGGCAGCCGCTCCCGTAGAAGGGGCGCGGTCGAGCCGCCACTAGCGGATCACCGAGTTGGGTGTAGGGCCACCGCCGCTAGGAACCGACGCCATTGAGCGCGGACCTGCATTGGCCGCCTACGAACACGACACCCCGGTCGAGTGCACCGGGCAGTACCCGTTCGGATTCTTCACCAGATACTGCTGGTGGTAATCCTCTGCCAGGTAGAACGGGCCGGCCTGAGCAGCCGACACGATCTCGGTGGTGATCGGCGGGAACCCGGCCGCAGCGAGGCGCGGGGCGAATACGTCGCGTGTCTCTATAGCCAGATCCCGTTGGGCCTCATCGGTCCAGTAGATCGCCGACCTATATTGGGTCCCCACGTCGTTGCCCTGGCGGAACCCCTGCGTCGGGTCGTGCAGTTCCCAGAAGCGGGCAAGCAGGTCGCGCGTGGCAAGGTCGGGGCCGTACGCGACGCGCACTGTTTCTGCGTGCCCGGTGAGCCCGCTGCACACCTCCTCGTAGGTCGGATTCGGGGTGAAGCCTCCCTGATACCCGACGGCCGTCGTGAACACGCCGGGCAGCTCCCACAGCGCCCTTTCGGCGCCCCAGAAGCATCCCAACGCCAGGCCGATGACCTGCGTACCGGCGGGGAAGGGGCCATCTATCGGCGTGCCGAGGGCGGCATGGCGCCCGGGGACGGGCAAGACTGGAGCCGTCCGTCCCGGCAGTGCCCGCTCGCGCGTAACTGCGATGGGCGCGGGTCGCGAAAACAAACGCGAAAACACATCGTCAAATGCCATTGCTCAGTCCTTCCACCGGGTATTTCTTTCCAGTGTGGCAGGAAAAAACGAACGAAACATGCGGGGCGGTATTGTCGAGATGTTCCAGGCACCGATCTTCCGGAGACTCCGATGAGCGAGACCACCGTTGCAGACGCGCAGGCCATACTGGCGGGGCGGATCACGACCACGCCGGTCGCGTACTCGCGCGCGCTAAGCGAGCTAGCGGGAACCGAGGTGTGGCTTAAGTGCGAGAATCTGCAACGAACCGGTTCATTTAAGATTCGCGGGGCGCTCGTCCGAATGGAAGGTTTGGATGCCGACCAACGCGCGCGCGGCGTCGTCGCCGCAAGTGCCGGCAATCATGCGCAGGGAGTCGCCTTGGCGGCCGCCGCGCTCGGGATCGACGCCACGATCTACATGCCAGAGGGCGCCGCATTGCCCAAGGTGGCCGCAACCGAGGCCTACGGTGCCACGGTCAAGCTGGTCGGGGTCAATGTGGCCGATGCGCTGCAAGCGGCCGCGCAGGATGCGCAAGATACAGGACGAGTTCTGATCCATCCCTTCAACCATCCCGACATCATCGCGGGGCAGGGCACCATCGCCCGCGAGATCGTGGACCAGATACCCGGCGTGCGGACAATCATTGCTCCGCTGGGTGGGGGTGGATTGGTCGCCGGACTGGTGCGCGGCGTGAGGGAAATCGATTTGTCGCCGCAGCAGGCCGGTATTGATGTCGTCGGCGTGCAGGCGGCGCGCTTCGCGGCGTACCCCGCTTCCGTTGCCGCGGGCCAACCCACACTGGTGCACGGCAGCACAACGATGGCCGACGGCATCGCTGTTTCGGAGCCCGGGCAGGTGCCCTTTGACATCATCGTCGGCACGGCGAAGATCGCGACAGTGGAGGAAGAAGACATCTCTCGCGCACTTTTGCATCTGTTGGAGCGCAGCAAACTGGTCGTCGAACCAGCGGGAGCTGTGGGCGTCGCCGCCCTCTTGGCACACCCGGAGCGATTCTCCCAAGGTCCGGTGTGCATCGTATTGTCCGGCGGGAACGTCGATCCGACCGTGCTGTTGCGGGTGATCCGGCACGGTTTGGCAGCGGCCGGGCGCTACCTCAACCTCAGGGTGCGGTTGATCGACCGGCCGGGGGCGTTGGCGGAGCTTGTGGACGAACTCGCGCGTGACGGCGGCAATGTGATGCACGTCGACCACGTGCGTACCGGGCCGGATCTGGCGATCGACGAGGTCGAGGTCACTTTCCAGGTCGAGACCAAGGGGCCCGCGCACTGCGCCGAGTTGTTGGCCGGGTTGCGGGCGCACGGCTACCGGGTACTGTAGGCAGGACCGCGCCGGGGATCGGCGCGGTGGCAGCGGGGTGTAACACCGCCATCTGGGAGGTAAGCCGTGGGAAAACTCGCGCATCGGTTCTGGGCCGTCGGGACAGTCGCGGGGGCTGCCGCTGTTGGGCGGCTTGCGGCCGCTGACGCGGCGGACGTTTATGCGAGGCTCGATAAGCCGCGCTGGGCGCCGCCCGCGTGGCTATTTGGGCCCGCTTGGGGGCTCCTTTACCTCGCCAATGTGGGCGCTGGCCTGCGCAGCGCCACTGCGACCGAGAAAATACTGCACACCGCGCAGCTTGCGTTGAATGCTGCCTGGACGCCGCTGTTCTTCGGAAGGCGCCGTCAGCGCGCCGCGCTGAGCGTCATCGCGGCGCTCGATGCCGCGGTCATCGCCGAGATCGTCGTGCTGGCGCGGCGCGACAGGGTTGCAGCGGCGCTGCTGGTTCCCTATGCCGGGTGGCTCCTTTACGCCACGGCGCTGACGGCCGCAGTGGAGGATCCGCGCGCTGCGTAGGCCGGTTGACGTCCGGGCGCATCCCTTTGCGTGCTGTGGTTTGGGGTTTGAGCAGCGCGCTGTGCGGTGAAGGCAGCGCGGGGTGGTGAATTGTGCTGGTGGCGCGGGTGCGCGCCGGTCCTGCGGTTGCGCTCTGCTGTTGCGGGTACGCGCCGCGTTGCTCCTGGGACGACAAAGCGGGCGGGGACCAATTGGTCACACCGCCCGCGGGTCACTCAACTGCCGGGTTGTCAGCCGGTAAAGGGCTTGGCAGAAACGATCTCGACCGCGATCTCGTTGCCGTTCGGCGCCGGATACGAAACTTTGTCACCGACCTTCTTGCCGTTGATTGCCGCACCCAGCGGCGATGTCGGAGAAAACACGGAAATCGATGTCGTTTCGGAAATCTCGCGTGAACCCAGGATGAACGTGAGGTTCTTGCCAGCAACGACCGCATCCACCAGCATCCCCGGTTCGACGATCCCATCGTCGGGAGGCGTACCGACCTGGGCGGTGCGCAGCTTCTCAGTGAGCTCTCGGATGCGGGCCTCGTTCTTGCCCTGCTCCTCACGTGCCGCGTGGTAGCCGCCGTTCTCCTTCAGGTCGCCCTCTTCACGTGCCGCGGCGATGCGGCGAGTGATCTCGGCACGCACTGGACCCTGTAGGTTTTCGAGTTCCGCGCTCAACTTGTCGAACGCGTCTTGTGTTAGCCAGGTTCCGGCGTTTTCGGCCATAGCCAACTCCCTTCATGGTGCCTGATGTGGTGCGCAGTCTCCAGCGCATGAACTAACAAGCATACATCGAACGGAAAGCCCCGGGTGGCGCCGGGGCGGCCAAATGATCTCCGGTGCCGAGGAATCTGAAGGGATGCGGGCCGCTAGCGAGCGGATCCGCGGTGGTGTGGTGTCGTCGCCCGTCGGCCTGGTGCGGGGGTGGTCTCGATACGCCCGCTGTGCGGGCAACTCGACCAGCGGGGTCGCGTGGTGTGGGATAGTTCGTTGATCGAGTGCGCCCGGGGGCGTGTATCGAGATCAATCTTTGGTGCGGGGGTGGTCTCGATACGCCCGCTGTGCGGGCAACTCGACCAGCGGGGTCGCTGAGTGCGGTGGTTTGTGTTCGTTGATCGAGTGCGCCGGAGGCGTGTATCGAGATCAATCTTTGGTGCGGGGGTGGTCTCGATACGCCCGCTGTGCGGGCAACTCGACCAGCAGGGTCGCTGAGTGCGGTGGTTTGTGTTCGTTGATCGAGTGCGCCGGAGGCGTGTATCGAGATCAATCTGGTGTGGTGTCGTCGCCCGTCGGCCTGGTGCGGGGGTGGTCTCGATACGCCCGCTGTGCGGGCAACTCGACCAGCAGGGTCGCCTGGTGTGGGATAGTTCGTTGATCGAGTGCGCCCGGGGGCGTGTATCGAGATCAATCTTTGGTGCGGGGGTGGTCTCGATACGCCCGCTGTGCGGGCAACTCGACCAGCGGGGTCGCTGAGTGCGGTGGTTTGTGTTCGTTGATCGAGTGCGCCGGAGGCGTGTATCGAGATCAATCTTTGGTGCGGGGGTGGTCTCGATACGCCCGCTGCGCGGGCAACTCGACCAGCGGGGTCGCTGAGTGCGGTGGTTTGTGTTCATTGATCGAGTGCGCCGGAGGCGTGTATCGAGATCAATCTTTGGTGCGGGGGTGGTCTCGATACGCCCGCTGCGCGGGCAACTCGACCAGCGGGGTCGAACGTAACCGTCGATGGTGGGCTAGCGACTACGAAGACGCGGGTTCGCACGAACGCACGACAGCTGACACGGCCGTCTCTGTCGTTGGAATGTCGATCGAAACGATCTGCCGCGCGGCGTCGCTGGGGCCTACATCCAGGGCGACGAACCCGACCTGGACATAGGAGTGGGATAGGGCTTCGACCTCGCATCGCACTGTCATCGACTCCGGCTTCGTAACGTTGAAGGTCAACGTCGTGGATTCGGAATTGTTCACCTTAAACGAAATTACCTGCGAGTCGACGGAGGTGGACTCGTCCCCAAATGCTGCCCAGGCAGCCCCCGCACACCCGAGCGCTAAAGCAACTCCGATCGCGATTTTCTGCTGCAAAGAAAGGGAGCGTCGCCCGTCGGTGCCGGCAGTGTCTGCGCCCTCCTCGTCAAGCATTTGTGTCACATCGTCGCCTGTCATGCATCCTCCGCCCGCCACGATTTACCGCTACCAGTGTCGCATCTTGCCCTGGCATGCCGCATTCCGCACCGATCCTCGGCGATAATCGATGGAGTTGAATCCTCCGGAGGTAACAAGTGGCCCCCCAACGCAGGCTTATGGCCGTTCACGCGCACCCCGACGACGAATCGTCCAAGGGCGCCGCGACGACCGCAAAATATTCCGACGAGTCCGCCGAAGTCCTCATCGTCACATGCACGGGTGGGGAACGCGGGGACGTGCTCAACCCGACGTTCACCGGGGACTATAAGGGCCTGGAAGCAATGCGCGAACTGCGGCAACGCGAGATGGCGCAGGCGCGCGAGGCGCTCGGGGTTTCGCAAGTCTGGCTTGGTTTCGTCGATTCAGGGTTGCCCGAAGGCGACCCCCTACCACCGCTGCCCGCGGGATCGTTCGCCGCCGGTGACTTGGCCACCGAGGTGCCAGAGCTGGTGCGTTTGGTTCGATCGTTCCGCCCCCACGTTATGACCACGTACGACCCCATGGGCGGGTACCCGCACCCGGACCACATCCGCACCCACCAAATATCGGTTGCGGCGTACATCCTGGCCGCGCACCCCGATTACCGACCCGATCTCGGGGAGGCGTGGAGCGTCCTCAAGCTCTACTACAACCACGACTTCTCCATCGCCCGCTCGTTGGCGCTCCACGAAGCAATGCTTGATGCTGGGCTCGAATCGCCATTCGGTCCCTGGATCGATCGGCGAAATGAGCATCCGATCCTGGAACGCCACGCAACAACACGCATAGATGTCGACCCGTGGCGGAACCGGCGAGACGCGGCACTGCGCGCTCACGCTAGCCAGATCGATCCGGGGGGATTCTTTTTCGCGGTGCCTCGCGAACTCGAATCGCAGGTTTGGCCGTGGGAGGAATTCGAGTTGGCGTCCACGCGTGTGCCAGCCTCTATACCGGAGGTTGACCTTTTCGCCGGCATCGACCCGGAGGCAAGTGACGCTGAACTCCAAGCCGCGGCTGCTGGCGAAGGCGAGCCGCCCATCGCGGGATATGAGGACACGGAGTCTGCCATTGATTTTCTGTTGCCAGCCGGCATCGAACCCGATAACACCACGACGAATTGAGGGCAGCGATGTTTCACACCGCCTACGGTTTCGTGTTGGCGGCACAAGGCGCCGGCACCACGACGTCACCGGAACCCGTGCTGCGCGACGATCTGAAATCCACGGACGTGGCTCCCGGCCTAATCGGGTTCGCTGCGACTTTCCTGATGGTCATCGTAGTTATCT
Organism: Rarobacter incanus; assembly: GCF_006715765.1. Classification (NCBI taxonomy): domain Bacteria; kingdom Bacillati; phylum Actinomycetota; class Actinomycetes; order Micrococcales; family Rarobacteraceae; genus Rarobacter; species Rarobacter incanus. The sequence continues at coordinate 1,082,872 of NZ_VFNV01000001.1, read as the reverse complement.
TCCTGATGGTGTCGTTGTCCAAGCGGATCCGCAGGATCAAGCATTCCGCGCACGCTGATCACATGGTCGAGGCCGCCTTGCTCCCGGATCCGCGCCCTGATGGTGCTGCTGTGTCCGGAGGGGATGGTGGCGTGGCCTCTGGTGGGGGTGGTGTGGTTTCCGGAGGGGATGGTGGTGCGGCCCCTGGTGGGGGCGGTGCGGTCGCCCAGAACGGTGCGGTCGCCCAGAACGGTGCGGTCGCGTTCGGTTCCGGCAGCGAGCGCGTTGGCAAGGACGCCGACGCGTGAGGGTGTCGATTGCCCAAATTGAGGCGGGGGCAGACACTGGAGCGAACGCGGTAGTAGCGCGCGACGCCGGTAGATACGCCGGGGAACGTAACGCCGACCTCCTAATCCTGCCGGAATACGCGAGCGCCTTCGATCCTCAAGGTGTCGGGGTGGACCTGGCGCAGGGCCCGGACGGGCGCTACAGGGCAGAACTGCGGAGTATTGCGCGAGAACATGCCCTGTGGATTGTTGCGGGAGTGACCTCGTTTGCCGCTGCTGGGCAAAAGGCCGCGAGCGAAGTCGTTGTAGTTGGCCCCGACGGGCTGGACCGCGCGACCTACCGTAAGGTCCATCTCTACGATGCGTTCGGGCACCGCGAATCAGATCGATTGGTCGCGGGTGACCCGCAGGACGACCCCGTGGTGGTGCAAATTGCTGGCGTTTCGGTGGGCGTTATGGCCTGTTATGACCTGCGCTTTCCAGAAAGTGCCAGGCGCTTGGTGGACGCCGGAGCCGAGGTGATAGTGGTTCCCGCCGCATGGGCACCCGGGCCGGGCAAGGCCGAGCAGTGGGAAATACTCCTGCGCGCCCGAGCGATCGAAAACGTGGCAATCCTGATCGGGGTGGGCCTTACGGGCAAGGGTGCCATCGGCGCATCGCAGGTGATCACGCCGGACGGAGCAGTCGGGCTAGCGTGCGGTGCGCAGCCGCAACTGCGCACAATCGATATAGATACGGCGGCCGTAGCCCAGATGCGGGAAGCTAATCCGTCCCTGCGCAACCGCAGGTTCCGCGTGGTGCCCGCCTGACGGCGAAAAAAAGGGGGCTGGGCTCGGTGTGGGCCTGGCGGCGTTTGCGGGTCCGGCCCGCCTGACGGCGAGCGAGGCCAGGCAATTAGCGGGCGGCCGCCGTGACCGTTGTGGCGGCGATCATGATGGCCGTGCAGTGGCACGCGAAGGCGGCCAAGGTCAGGGAGTGGAAGACCTCGTGAAATCCGAACCAGGTGGGGCTTGGGTTCGGCTTCTTGAACCCGTAGACGACGGCGCCAAGCGTGTAGGCCAGCCCCCCGGCCACCACCAACCACACGACCGCGGGGCCGCCGGTTCGCCAAAAGGACGGTAGGTAGGCGACGGCGACCCAGCCGAGAGCCACGTAGATCGGTACATAGAGCCACCGCGGCGCGGTGAGCCACAGCACGCGGGCGAGGAGCCCGGCGATCGCCCCCGCCCACACGATTGACAGCAAAATGATGCAGTTGCGTCGATCCAGCAGCAGCACCGCCAACGGGGTATAAGTGCCGGCAATGAGCAAAAATATGTTGGAGTGGTCGAGCCGACGCAGGACGGCTTTGGTACGCACGGACCAGCGGCCGAGGTGATAGGTGGCGCTGGTGGCGAAGAGCATGACCGACGCCAGCGCAAATGTGGCGGAGGCAAGCTTTCCCGGAACCGTCGGTGTCAGGCAGACCAGGACGATGCCAGCAGCCAGGGCCAGTGGCGCAGCGCCTGCGTGGAGCCACCCGCGCAGGCGCGGTTTGAGGTCGGAGACCCCTGAGGTCGGTGTCACACACACTCCCTGCGATCGATTAGTGACCCGGATCGGTGAAATGCCGAAGCGGCGATGCCCTAATAACCTACGCTACCGTAACTTAAGGGGGCATGCCACAACCTCAGGTAACCTAAATTGGTGAGTTGGCTCAAGAACCGCATCGGCATCGACGCCTTGCGATCCAGGCGCGGACAGCGTCGGCGATTGCGGCTTCCCCGACCGATTTATGGGCTCTACGAACGCAGAATCCTGGCGAGCCTGCCGCAAGCACGGCGGCCCTGCCACGTCGGGGTGATCCTCGACGGAAACCGCCGGTGGGCGAAGGCGTTCGGGGAACCTGCCCTCACCGGTCACCAGCGGGGGGCCGACAAGATAGCGGAGTTCTTGTCTTGGTGCGAGGAACTGGACATTCAACTTGCAACGCTGTGGATGCTGTCCACGGACAATCTCAGCCGCTCGGCGGACGAACTACAGGACCTGCTCGCCGTCATCGAGGGATCCGTGACGGACCTGGCGGCCGCCCAGCGCTGGCGGATACGGGTGATGGGCCGACTCGACATGCTCCCCGCGGGGCTGGCCGACGCGCTACGGCGAGCCGAAACCAGTACGGCCGGGCTCGATGTGCCGATGCAGGTCAACATCGCCGTCGGCTACGGCGGCAGGGATGAAATCGCCGACGCGGTGCGGGCGGTGTTGCGCGAACGCGAAGCGCACGGGGCCACGCTTGCGCAGGTCGCGGCCGACATCGACGCCGTCGACATCGCCGCGCACCTCTACACCAAGGGGCAGCCCGATCCGGACCTAGTCATCCGCACATCGGGCGAGCAACGGCTCTCGGGGTTCCTGCTGTGGCAGTCAGCGCACTCGGAATTCTATTTTTGCGAGGCGTTTTGGCCCGAATTTCGCCGGGTTGACTTTCTTCGGGCACTTCGGTCCTATTCCGTTAGGGAGCGGCGTCTGGGAAGGTAGTAGCGTTTGGTATGACAACGTTGTTTGAGGTATAGGGGCGTTTGCCGTCCCGCACTGGATCACTAGATATGAGGTAAACATCAATGCAACCGTGGTACGAACTGCCCAGTCATCGCCTGTGGCTGCAGCAGCAGAGCGTCGATTTGCTGGACTTCGGACGCAACGTTGTGCGCAGCGGCGGTGGCGCCAGCGTCTTGTCGGATGACGGCCAGCCGCTCGTCGACCAGCCGGTTTTCACGTGGATAACGTGCCGCATGGTGCACGTCTACTCCATTGGGACGTTGCTGGGCATCCCCGGGAGCAAGCCTGTGGCGCAGGGAGCGCTGGCCGGTTTGACCGGGATTCTCAAGGACGAGGCCGCCGGCGGCTGGTTCTCCTCGGTCGCAGCTGACGGCACCCCCGAGGCGGACAAATCGGCCTATGCCCACGCGTTCGTGTTGCTGGCGGGGACCTCTGCCACGCGCGCGGGCCTCGAGGGCGGCCGCGAACTGCTCGACGCGGCCATTGAGGTCTTCGAAAAGTACTTCTGGGATGAGGCCGCGGGCAAGCTCATCGACACGTGGAGCACCGACTTTTCCACCCCCGATCCCTACCGGGGCATCAACGCCAACATGCACGGCGTCGAGGCGATGCTCACCGTCGCCGACGTCACCGGCGACGACAAGTGGCTGCTGCGTGCCCAGCGCGTCGTTGACTTCGTGATCGAACAGGCGAAGGCCCACAACTGGCAGATTCCCGAACACTACGATGTGAACTGGAACGCCGAGCTCGAATACAACGACGACCAGCGCGACGACCAATTCAAACCGTACGGCGTCACCATCGGACACTCGCTTGAGTGGGCCCGCCTGATGCTCCACCTCGAGGCGTCGTTGGATGCGCTGTCGCTTCCGCACGGCGACTATCTCGGTGCGGCGACCGCCTTGTTCCAGGCCGCCGTCGACAAGGGGTGGGATGTGGACGGGGAACCCGGTTTCGTGTACACAACCGACTGGGAAGGCAAACCCGTCGTGCGAGGCCGCATGCACTGGGTGGCCGCCGAAGGCATCGGCGCGGCCGCCGCCCTGTGGGAGCGTACACGCGAGCAACAGTATGCCGACGCGTACCAATTGTGGTGGGATTACGTCGATACGCACCTGATCGACCACAAGCTCGGTTCGTGGTTCCACGAACTGGACGAAAAGAACGTTCCGGCGGCCCTGGTGTGGCCCGGCAAGCCGGACCTGTATCACGCGTTCCAGGCGACACTGATTCCGCGGCTTCCGCTCACGCCGTCGCTGGCCAGCGCGGTCGCTGAAGGGAAACTGCGATGACGGACAACCAATTGCTCATTATCGGTGAGGCGCTGATCGATGTCGTCCACCGCCTCGACGGCACGGTGGACCGCGTGCCCGGCGGGTCACCCGCCAACGTCGCGATCACGCTCGGTCGCCTCGGCAACGAACCAGAGTTGCTGACGTGGATTGGGACGGACGAAGCCGGGCAGCGCATCGTCGAATGGTTGCGTGCATCCGGAGTGAAGGTCGTTCCGCAGTCGCAGGGCGCCGACCACACTTCCAGCGCCACCGCCGTGCTCGGTGCGGATGGGGGAGCGAAGTACATCTTCGACATCGAGTGGAACTTCCCGGCGGATTACAGCCCGCAGGGCGTAGGGCACGTCCACCTCGGATCGATCGGCGCGGTCCTGGAACCGGCCGCCGACGCGATCTACGAGTTCCTCCTCAAGGCCCGCGCGGCGGGGGCAACGATCTCGTACGACCCGAACGCGCGCCCCGCAATCATGGAGGTCCCCGAGGTCACGGCGGCCAAGTTCGAGCGGTTGGTGGCGATTTCGGACGTCGTCAAGGTCTCGGATGAGGACCTCGAATGGTCGTCTCCGGGCGAGGACTACCTCTCGGTGGCCAAGCGGTGGGCGGCCTCGGGCCCGAGCCTGGTCGTCGTCACCCGCGGCGGCAGCGGGGCGCTCGCCGTCCACGGGCAGAACATCCACGAGATCGACGGCGTCAAGGTCGAGGTAGTCGACACGGTCGGTGCCGGCGACACCTTCATGGGCGCGCTGATCGATGGCCTGCTCGGTGCAGGGGCGCTGGGCGCCGGCAAGCACGGAGAACTCGTCAATCTCGATCGCGATGCGCTGGAGGCCGTGCTGAGCCGATGCGCAAAGGCGGCGGCCGTCACCGTCTCGCGTCCGGGGGCGGATCCGCCCACCAAGGCCGAACTCGACGGTAAGTAAACGTTGTCCACGACCCGGCCGCAGTTAGCGCTACGGCCGGGTCGTCGCTACGGTGGAGCAATGAAATATGCCTCACACATCTCCGAGCTGGTCGGCCACACCCCGCTGGTAAGGCTCGGGTCGATCACCGCGGGCCTGAGCGCCACCATCCTGGCCAAGGTCGAATACATGAACCCGGGCGGGTCCGTGAAGGATCGGATCGCGGAGCGAATCATCGCTGAGGCCGAGGCCGCAGGCAAGCTTCTTCCCGGCGGGACGATCGTGGAGCCGACCTCCGGCAATACCGGGGTCGGGCTAGCCATGGTGGCGCAGCGCAAGGGCTACGACTGCATCTTCGTGTGCCCCGATAAGGTCTCCCAGGACAAGCGCGACGTCTTGCGCGCCTACGGCGCCGAGGTCGTCATCACCCCAACCGCCGTCGCGCCCGGCGACCCAAACTCGTACTACTCGGTTTCGGACCGTCTTGTCCGCGAAATACCGGGGGCATACAAGCCCGACCAGTATTCCAATCCGGCGGGCCCCGCCAGCCACTATGCGTCGACCGGCCCGGAAATTTGGGAGGATACCGATGGGCGCATTACCCACTTCGTTGCGGGTGTTGGCACGGGCGGCACGATCACCGGAACCGGTCGATTTCTGCGGGATGTGTCGAAGGACCGCAGCGAGGCGGACGGTGGCGAGGTGCGGATCGTGGGCATCGACCCGCGCGGATCGGTCTATTCGGGCGGCACCGGGCGCCCCTACCTGGTTGAGGGCGTGGGCGAGGACTTCTGGCCCGCCGCCTACGACCCGCGCGTCCCGCACGAGGTGATCGCGGTTTCCGATGGGGATTCCTTCGACATCACCCGGCGTCTCGCGATCGAGGAGGCGCTGCTGGTCGGCGGCTCCTCCGGGATGGCGGTTGCGGGTGCGTTGGAACTGGCGGAACGCCTGGAATCGCAGGACCCCGCGGCGGCCGCGCGCGCGGTGATCGTCGTACTGCTGCCGGACAGCGGCCGCGGGTACCTGTCGAAGATCTTCTCGGATTCGTGGATGCGTTCCTACGGGTTCTTGCCCGCGCAGGGTGAGTCGACCGTCGATAGCGTGTTGCGCGGCAAGGCCGACGGGTTGCCCGCGCTGGTGCACACGCACCCCACCGAAACGGTTCGCGACGCGATCGATATCTTGCGCGAGTACGGGGTCTCGCAGATGCCCGTGGTAAGCGCGGAGCCGCCGATCGTGGTGGGGGAGGTCGTCGGGTCGGTCACCGAGCGGGACCTGCTGGAGGCGGTATTCGCCGACTCGGCCGCGCTCAGCGATCCCGTCGTCGACCACATGTCCGCTCCGCTGCAGCAAATCGGATCGAGCGAATCGGTAGCTGCCCTGCAACTGATTTTGCAAACACACGACGCCGTCCTGGTGCTCGATGAGGGGAACCCCGTCGGTGTCCTGACCCGCCATGACCTGCTCGGATATCTGGGAGCGTAAGCAAGTGACGAATAAGGACGAGTTCCGCGAAGCCGGTTTCGCGACGCGCGCTATACACAGCGGTCAGGCACCGGACCCCACCACGGGCGCCGTCATTGCGCCCCTCTACCTGTCGTCGACCTATGCCCAGGAACGGGTCGGGGACCTGCGCGCGGGGTACGACTACGGGCGTGCGGGGCACCCTACGCGCACGTCGCTGGAAGCAACCCTTGCATCGCTGGAAGGTGGCGCGAGTGCGCACGCGTTCGCGTCCGGGCTAGCGGCCGAGGACGCGGTGTTGCGGACCATCGCGCGTCCCGGCGACCACATCGTCATTCCGGTGGATGCGTATGGCGGCACGTATCGGCTCATATCGCGAGTGTTCGGACAGTGGGGCGTGGCGGCCAGCCCCGCGCAAACCGCGTCGCTCGAGGCGGTCGAGGCCGCGATCGTGCCGGGAAAGACGCAGGCGGTGTGGGTCGAGACGCCATCGAATCCGCTCCTGGGAATTAGCGATATCGCTGCGCTCTCGGAGCTGGCCCACGCGCACGGCGCGCTGCTTGTCGTCGACAATACGTTCGCCACCCCCGCGTTGCAGAACCCACTGATGTCGGGCGCCGATGTGGTGGTCCATTCCACAACGAAGTACATCGCCGGACATTCCGACGTGATCGGTGGGGCGGTCGTGGTCCGCGATGGCGCGACGCTGCCGCGCGGGCGCGAGGGCATGGCGGGCTCCGGATCGTTGAGCGAGGAACTGCGATTCCAGCAGTTGGCCGTGGGCGGGAACCAGGGGCCGTTTGACCTGTACCTGACCGCGCGGGGGCTCAAGACCCTGGAGCTGCGCATGGAACGGCACTGCGCGTCCGCGCGAACGATCGCGGACTTCTTGGTGGCGGAGTTGGGCGACGCGGCGGTGCTCTACCCGGGGCTCGATACGCACCCGCACCACGAGGTCGCGACGCGACAGATGAGCGGCTTTGGGGGAATGGTCTCGTTCCGGGCGGGGAGCCCCGAACGGGCTCGCCGCATCGTTGAATCGACAAAAGTCTTCACCCTCGCCGAGTCGCTTGGCGGCGTGGAATCGCTGATCGAGTACCCGTACGCGATGACTCACGCCTCCGTTGTGGGATCCGCGCTCGAAGTTCCTGCTGACCTGGTGCGGGTTTCCGTCGGGATCGAGACGGTGGGCGACCTGCTTGCGGACTTGGCGCAGGCGTTGGGGTCCGCGGGCTGACCCGGTCGCGCATCCCAAGGCGTGAGACGCGCTTGGGATCCCGGTGACCGAGCGGCAAGATTGATCCCATGACAAGGGGAGCCCGCCGCGCGACACCGGCGATGAGCGTAGCGACAGCGCACTGCTGTCGAATGTGCCCCGTCATGGCGTTGCCGTGCTGTGACTAGTGACGCAGCAACAACCCGCCCGGCACCACACAGCCCGGGCACCACCACGCCTGCACCTTGAGGCAATCCGTCCCCGCGGGTCGCGGGGCACTCGTCGGAAAATCAACACCACATCGGGATCAGGTCCACCAATCCTGCCCGGCTATTCCTACAAGGAGAATTCAATGTCACGCACTCGCCGAACACTTGCGGCCATAGCGCTCGCATCCGCCACGGTACTTTCTCTCGCGGCCTGCTCTGGCTCATCGACATCATCGAGTTCGGCGGCGACCACGACGACCACCGAGGCAGCCGCTGGCACGTTCACCGCGCCCGGCGACGCTGACAAGGGCGGCAAGGATAACCCGGTCAAGATCGGAGTCGTCGGATCCAGCGGCCCGCAGTGGGATACCTTCGAAAAGGACGCCAACGCGGCCGGCATCTACGTCGACCTGGTCGACTTCAGCGACTACCAGCAGCCCAACCCGCAACTCGCCGCCGGGCAGCTCGATCTGAACCAGTTCCAGCACATCTTGTTCCTGGCCCAGTACAACAACGAATCCGGTGAGAAGCTGGCCGCAATCGGGTCGACGGCGATCTACCCGCTCGGACTGTACTCGGAGAAGTACAAATCGGTTGCCGAAATCCCGCAGGGAGCCCAAGTGGCCGTTCCCAACGACGGCACCAACCAGGCGCGCGCGCTCGGCGTCTTGCAATCCGCTGGCCTTATCACGCTGAAGTCGGGAACCGGAGCGCTGGTGGCGACGCCGGATGACGTTGACACTGCCGCATCGAAGGTCGTCGTGACGCCCGTGGCCGCCGACCAGACGGCCAGGTCGCTGGGCGACAAGCAGATCGCGGCGGCGATCGTCAACAACGACTACGTCACCGACACGGGCCTTGAGCCGAGCGACGCGATCGCCAAGGACGACCCGAGCGCCGATTCCGCGAAGCCGTTCATCAACATCTGGGCGGCGCGCGAGGCGGATGCGGACAACCCCGTCTACCTCAAGCTCATCGAGATCGCGCAGTCGGCCGACGTCGAGGCCGACCTGCAAGATAACTCGGGCGGGACCGCCGTGATCGTGCACGAAACCCCGGCGAACCTTGCGACCTACCTCGCGGACGCCGAGGCGCAACTAACCAACAAGTAAGCTTCTGCCAAAGATTGCGGGGCAAGCAGCCTGATCGGTTGTTCGCCCCGCAATTCCTATGAAAGGCGTCCCGATGAATGATCCAGCGACCACCGCGAGCGGCGACCCCATCATCTCCCTCAGCGGCATCACCAAGACGTTCAATGGCGGTGCGGTGCGCGCCGTCGACGATGTGTCACTCGATGTGGAGCGGGGCGACGTTTACGGAGTTATCGGCTACTCCGGGGCCGGAAAGAGCACCCTGGTGCGGGTCATCAACGCCCTGGAACTACCCGATAGCGGGCGCGTCGTCGTCGACGGGCGCGATGTCACGGCCGCCGGCCAGGGCGAGCTGCGCGAGATTCGCCGCGATATCGGAATGATCTTTCAACACTTCAATCTCTTCAATGCGCGCACCGTGGCGGCCAACATCGGGTATCCGCTCAAACTCGCGAAATGGCCCAAGAAGAAGCGAGCCGAACGCGTTGCGGAGTTGCTCGACTTTGTAGGCATCGCGGACAAGGCCAAGCGATATCCCACCCAGCTTTCGGGCGGCCAAAAGCAACGGGTCGGCATCGCCCGTGCGCTCGCTACCTCGCCGGCGGTGCTCTTGGCCGACGAGGCGACCAGCGCGCTCGATCCCGAAACCACGCGTGAAGTGCTTGACCTGCTGCGACGCATCAACCGCGAACTGGGGGTCACTATCGTGCTCATTACGCACTCGATGAGCGTGGTGCAGCATCTTTGCAACAAAGTTGCGGTCATGGAAGGCGGTCGAATCGTTGAACGCGGGGCCGTCTACGATGTGCTGGCGCGCCCCGAGCACCCCGCCACGCGGCGGTTCATCGCCTCGGCGCTGGCCGACAAGCCGAGCGAGGCGGTGACCGACCGCCTGCGGCGCAGCCACGCGGGACGCCTCATCGTCGTGTCCCTGCGCGCAGATGGGACCGATTCGTTCGACCTGTCCGCCTTGGGCGTCCCCGCATCCGTTGTCTACGGGGCGATTACCGAAGTCGAAGAGCGACCATTCGGATCTCTCACCCTGGAGCTCAGAGGCTCCGCGGACGAAAATCGCGCAGCTATCGAACGGCTGCGCGAATATGCCGACGTGCGCGACTTGGGCGACGGCGACGAAGCGGCACCTGCAACCGGAAAGGCGGGCAACTAATGCTCCCCATGGTCAATCAGTGGGATTCGGACCGGTACACCCCCAAGCTCATCGAGGCGGTCCAAGAGACGCTGCAGATGGTATCGCTCACGCTCCTGATCGGGGGTCTGTTGGGGCTGGCCCTGGGCGTCATCGTCTTCGCCACGCGCAAGGGCGGAATCTTCGCGAACCGGCCGGTGAACGCACTGGTCAACGTCCTCATCAACTTCATCCGCCCCATCCCCTTCATCATCTTCCTGGCCGCGATCCGCCCGCTAACGCAGGCCGTGATGGGGACCGGGCTTGGCACCGAGGCGATGATTTTCCCAATGACGATCGTCTGCACGGTCGCGACCGCGCGGATCGTGGAGCAGAACCTGGTCGCCACGGACCCTGGAGTCATCGAGGCGGGCATCGCCATGGGTGCTTCGCGGCTCCACGTGCTGATGCGAGTCGTGGTTCCCGAAGCGTTGGGGCCGCTGGTGCTGGGGTATGCGTTCCTGTTTGTCGGCGTCGTCGACATGTCGGCCATGGCCGGCATCATTGGCGGCGGCGGGTTGGGTGCCTTCGCGATTCAGTGGGGATATCAGCGCTACAACGACCTCGTCACCTGGGTCGCGGTCGGCATCATCATCGTCATGGTCCAGGTCGTGCAGTTCATCGGCAACGCGATCGCCCGTAAACTCCTGCGGCGGTAGCGGTAGCGGCCGGTGCGCGGCGCGCGGTGGGTCGGCGGGTCAAACTGCCTGATCGCCGATCCACGGAGTCACCAGGTGGGTTGCCGACCCGGGCTCGTCGGATTCGCAGGCCGGTTGCGCATCCTTGTCGAGCTGCGCAACCAACATGGTCGCGGCCAACCGCGCAATGTCTGCCGCCGGGTGAACGACCACCGCGAGGTTGCTGGCCGGAACCCGCGTGAAATCGGCGGCACCGAATGCCACCACCGGGATGCGCGCGTGTCGCGATTGCGCATCGGCCCCCGCGGGCGGCGTCGCGCCAAGCTCAAGCAGCGCTCCCACAGCGAGCGGACCGTTCTCCGTCAACACCGCATCGAAGGCCGCCCCCTGGGCGCGGGCCTTACGGATAGCCGTGCAGCCCGCATCGATCCCCAGCCCAGTGGCGTCGACGCGTAGTGCGTCGATTCCTTGCGCCGCGCTCAAGCGTGCCCACGGTTCGGCGAGATCGCTCGTTGGACCGGCGATCAAAAGTGGCCTGGTGGCGCCGCGCGCTGCGAACTGGGCAAGCCCCAGGCGCACGACCTCGTCGAAATCCACGCCCGCGTACGTGGGGACACGGCCCGCGACGGCGGGTCGGCCAATGAAAACGCTGGGGAGCCCGGAGTCGAGCACAACGCCTACGGTGTTAGCGTCGACCCCCGCGCTTGCAACGATGACACCGTCCGCGAACCCCGGGCGTAGTGTCCGACGCAGCCTTTCTATGCGTTCCGGTTCGGCGCTTGCCGGCTTCAGAACCACGGACAGACCCGCGGCATCACAAACGTCGATCACGGATTTGATGATGTCGCGGTGCGTGGGCCGCGAAACCTGGTCCGTAATGAGGACGATGAAACCCGTTTTGCGCATCACCAGGAAGCGGGCCGCATGGTTGGGCACGTAGCCAAGGCGCTCAATGGCATACTCGACCGCTCGTTTTGTGGCGGGGGAGACCCTAGCAGCGCCGTTTATGACGCGTGACGCCGTTGACCTGGAAACTCCAGCGGCAATGGCAACCTCATCGAGCGTGGGGGGACGCTGCTCCATCGTGCTCCTTCAAACGGCGTGATCCGGTCCGTCGCTATTCGTCGCGTGCGATCACAACCGTGCCGGTCGAAGACGTTGGGCGTGCCCCCATGCATGTCTGGTAACTCCAGACAAAGCCAACATCGCAGTGGCCGCAAAGCGGCGCACAGATAAAACCGGACGGCCGGCGTCCACCAAGTAAGGCATCACGATGCGCCGGACCGCACAACACCACTAAGGTTATCCTGCCTGCGCGCATGAAAGCGACGATTCTCGCTGCGGACGCGCCGCAGCTCCCTTACTCGCCCGATCTCGATTTGAGCCATTCCTCGAGCGCAGCGCAAAGCGCGTCCACCGCGGTGCGCACGCCATCGGCCACCTGGCGCTCGATGACGGCCCCGAACAGCGGCACAGTTGCGCGCACCGTCAGGTCGTAGCGGAGGTTGCAGCCTCCTTCCGTGGGAAGCACGCGCACGTGTCCGCTCGCGTGGGCGGGGACTCCCGCGACCTCGATCGCGATGGTTCCGTAACGCGGACCGTCGGCTCCCTGCATGGGCTCAGCCCACGCGTCCACCTCGCGCAACTCAAGATTTGACCCGACGAAGGCACGCGCTTGCGCGGGGATGACCGTCGTCGGCAAATTGCGACGGACCACCACCGTGGCGGCACCATTCGTCTGAGATGTTGTGGTGATATGGGTGACAGTCGCGCCCGTCTTGGCAGTCACAAACGTGATGAAGTCCTCGTCGCAAAGAGCGCTGACGACCGCGGACGTTGAGTAAGCAACTGCCGTTGCGACATCGACCTGCATGATCCTCCAATCACGTTGAGCAAAATCACTCACGCTAAGCCTATGCCGGACTATGGCCGACTGCCCGCTACTGCGTATGGTTACTTGTGTGTCAACTATCAGCGAACTAGTCGCCGCTCACACCGATCTTGACCCTGCACAGGCGGATTGGCTCCATCTTCTCATCGGAGACTGGCAACTCATCTCCGACCTGGCCTTCGCTGATCTGGTGCTGTGGGTGCCCACGACGGATGGCGCCTTCATGGCGGTCGCGCAGTGCCGGCCGAGCACCGGCGCCACCGTGCATTACGACGATATTGTGGGCAGCTTCGCGCCAGAAGGATCCGTTGAGATTCTGCGTGAGACTATGGCCACCGGCAAGATCCACAAGATTCGCGAGCCGCGCTGGTTCGGCACCTACGCGGTGCGTGAGGACACGGTGCCGGTTAGGCGGGGCAGCACGGTGATCGCAGTCCTGGCGCGCCAGACCAACCTCGGGTCCGGGCGCACGCCGAGCAGACTCGAACTGAATTACGTCGAGGCGGCCGACGACCTGCTCACCATGGTGTCCGTCGGAGATTTTCCGCTTCCCGACGGGACCACCGGGCCGCGGCGAGGCGCCCCGCGGGTTGGCGACGGGCTGATCCGACTCAACGGCGAGGGTGAGGTGCTGTACGCAAGCCCGAACGCCCTGAGCTGCTTTCATCGCCTGGGCGTCATGGGGCCGCTTGTCGGCGACTCGCTGATCGAGATCGTTACCGACATCGTCGAATACAAGTCGCCGGTGGATGAATCGTTGCCATTGGTTTTGCTCGGCAAGGCCGCCTGGCGTGCTGAAATCGAATCGCGCGGGGTTTGCCTCTCGCTGCGAGCGGTGCCGCTGATCGAGCCGTCGGGGGCGCGCATAGGGGCCGTGCTGTTGTGTCGTGACGTTTCGGAGCTGCGCCGCCGCGAGCGGGAATTGATCACCAAGGATGCGACGATTCGCGAGATACACCACCGCGTCAAGAACAACCTCCAGACAGTGGCCGCCCTGCTGCGTCTGCAATCGCGGCGCATGAAGGTGCCGGAAGCACGCGCAGCATTGGACGAGGCCATGCGCCGCGTCGCCACTATCGCCCTAGTGCACGACTCGCTGTCGCAGGCGCTCGACGAGCGCGTCGAATTCGATGCCATGGTGGGCAGAGTGCTGCGCCTTGCCGCGGATGTGGCCGCCGCTGACACGCCCGTGCGGACGGTGTGCACCGGCAAGTTTGGGCACGTGCCGGCTGACGCCGCGACGGCGCTAGCGCTAGTTCTGACCGAATTGGTGACGAACGCTGTTGAGCACGGGCTGGCCCCCGTCGGCGGCGGGACGGTCGAAATCATCGCGGAGCGAACCAACGCCGGGATGCACATCTTAGTGAGCGACGACGGCCAGGGCATGGGCGACGCGGGGCCGGGCGGCGGCCTGGGTACGCAGATCGTATCCACGCTTGTCGCAAACGAACTGCGCGGAACAATCAGTTGGAGCGCCCGCCCGGGCGGTGGCACGGAGGTTCACCTCGAAGTTCCGCTCGACGACTAGCGCGGTTCCCGCGCCCGCAAAACGAAAGAGCCGCTGGGCACCCGATCGGTACCCAGCGGCTCTGAGGAACTAGTGACAGGCTTTAGCCGGCGCGGCGCGCGCGAGCGGTGCGGCGCTTGAAGGCGCGGCGCTCGTCCTCCGACATTCCGCCCCATACCCCCGCGTCCTGCCCGGATTCGATGGCCCACTTGAGGCACACGTCAACGACCTCGCACCGGTTGCACACCTTTTTTGCTTCTTCGATCTGCACCAGGGCCGGGCCGGTGTTCCCAATGGGGAAAAACAGTTCCGGGTCCTCGGTCAGACACGCAGCGCGATTGCGCCAATCCATGAACATGCTCCTTAAGCGGTCAGACAATGCCACGAATCGGTCCGCGGAATTGTCGATCCCGGGGCCAATTCCCGCGATCGACAGCCGTCGATTGGTTCGCTATTGACCACAACTCGGACCCAAGAGTGAACGAAGTGAGGCTCTGGCATTGCCGGAGGGTAAAAATAGCCGATATCTAGGTTCACACGACTGGCGGCAGATCACAAGAGATCGGGAAGGTCTACCCGATCCCTCCAGTGTTGCCTTCGTCACATTTGAGCCGCTTGTTCGACTGCGGTAGGGACTTAGGTACGGTAGGACCATGACATCCAACGAACCGATTCTCGAAGCGCAACCGAGCACGGTGCCCAGCGAGCGGCCGACGTGGCAGCTCAGAGCGCTCGCGGCCGTTTTCGGCGCGCAGGGCCTGCTGGCGCTGGCAGCAGCGGGGGTTGGGGTGTGGCTGGCCATCGGCGCAGATAGCGACGAACGCTCCCTGCTCGTGGGCCTGAGCGTGGCGGCGGCGGGGATCGCATTGGCGTTTGGCGCATTCGCCCGTGCCGCGTTCGAAAGTCGCTCATGGCTGCGCGGCCCCGCCATTACGCTCGAATTGTTGGTCCTGGTGGCCACGGTGTCGGTGGTCTCGTCGCTGCCCTACCTGATGTCAGGGATGCTGCTCGTGACGGCGATGGCAAGCCTCGTGCTGCTTTTCCTGCCCCGCGTGGTGCGCGCGACGACGAGTGCGGGACGTATGCGTGGCGCCTACCCCGAGCCGGAGCAGGCGCCACGCGATGAGTGACATCGTTTCCTAGTCGACTGCCAGCGCCTCCACGGGGGACTGGCGCAGCGCGCCGCGCGCCGGCACAACCGACGCAAGCAGGCCTGCGCTCAGCGACACGAGCGCCACGAGTCCCAGGTCGCGCCACGGCACGATGAGGACGGGTTCGGCAAACGCGCCAAGCACGATCGTCGAACCGATCCACCCGTAGGCGAGCCCCAGCAACGCCCCTAAGATGGTGCCGACGGCCGCTATGAACGAACCTTCGATCGCTAGCGTCCAGCGCAGCTGGCCGCGCGAGAGGCCGATCGCCCGCAGGGTCGCGGATTCGCGACGCCGTTCGATCACCGATAGCGAGAGGGTGTTTGCGACACCGATCAGGGCGATCACCACTGCTATCGCAAGCAATCCCACGATGATCGCGAGCAGCGTGTTGATGACGGTATCGAACATGGCGCGTTCGGCCGCGGGCGAAGTCACCTGCACGGCGGTGCTGGCATTGTCCTGGATTTTCGACTGGACGGTGCTCGCATCGGCATCCGGGGTCAAGGAGGCCAGCACCAGGCGGGTGACCGCAGAAGGCTGTGCGGCCTCGAGCCTGTCCATGTCGGTGGGGTCGGCCACCACAAATTGGGAGGGCCCATCGACGACCGCGACGGTAACTGTGGGCCCCGCGTTGGAGGCATCGCCCAGGCGAAGGGATGTGCCGGTCTTGATGGGTTCTGCGAGCGAGTCCGCGATGGATTCGGCCATGGCGGATGACATGACCACCGTGCCGGGCCTCACCTTGTCCAGATCCCGGGTGCCGCGCAAGACGAGTCCCGCATCCGTGGCGGGGTCGGTCGAAACGATGTAGGTGGTCGCCGTCTTGGCCTCACCCCCCGTGCTAGTGATCGAGGTCGCGGCGCGGGCGATAGCCGCGTGGCTGACGCCCTCGACCTTCGTCACTGTTGCGAGCAGATCCTTGGCGGTCTGTTTGGTCGCGGCCGACTGCGTCGCATCGGCGGTCGCGTCTGCGGCGCCGGGTTCCTCGGCCGAACTGACCGCGAACGGGGTGACCGCGATATCGAAGGGGAATGCCTGGTCCAAGGTATTTTTCATGGTTGCTCGCGCGCTCGCGGCGCCCACCGACATGGTCGTGACAAGCGTGACGCCGATCAGCAGGGCGGTGCTGGTGGCGGCGATGCGGCGCGGATTGCGCACGCCGTTCGCGGCCGCCAAGCGGGCGGCGGGCCCGGCCTTGGCCAAAAGAAAGGCCATGAGGCGAGCCGCCGGTGGAAGCCAGAACACCGCGCCAAGGGCCACCCCGAAGAACGAGATGGCGCCACCGGCGACGCCCAGCAGCAAGCCGTAATCGACCTGGTCCTTGCCCGCGGCAAGGCCCAAAGCGAGCAAACCCGCACCGCCCAGGCCGAACAGCAGCGACAAGACCAGCCGCACAACCCCGCCGCGCTTGCGCAGCGACGGCGCCTCCATGGGCCGCAAGGCGGCCAGCGGGGCCACCCGCGTTGCCTCCCGCGCCGGAACGAAGCACGCCACTACGGTGACTGCGATACCGATGGCAATGGGCACCACGATCGAGGGCCATGTGACTTGCACCCGGGGGGGAACCTCGAACGAATGCTGGACACGGCCGATGATCATCAGGGCCGCCTGCACCAGCCCCGTGGCAAGCACGACGCCGACAATCGAGGACAGCAAGCCCAAAATGGCTCCCTCGGTCAGCACGGATCGGAGCAGTTGGCTCTTCGAGGCGCCGGTGCAGCGCAACAGCGCCAGCGTCCGGGTGCGCTGCGCGACCAGGACTTGGAAGGTATTGGCGATGACGAGGCCCGCCACCACCATAGCGAGTGCGGCGAAAGCCAGGATGAATCCGGTGAACACGTCCTGCCCGTCCGAGAATGAGGCCATTGCGTCGCTGGCCGCCTGGTCACGGGTCTTGACGGTGGCGCTGGGCAGGGCGGTGGCTAATTCGGTGGTTGCCGTGTCGAGGCTGGTGGAATCCGCAATTTTCACCAGCGTCGGTTCCATGACGGACGCGACGTAGCTTTCGGGCGAAGCAACACCCAGGGCAGCGAGCGTATCGGTGATGCCGGTGAGAGTCATGACGCCCAGGTCGCCCTGCCCGAGGAACGCGGCGCCATGGTTGTTGACCAGTCCGACAACTGTGAGCTGGCGGCTGTCCGTGCCCGATTGGTCGTAGGACGTCACGGTGATGGTCTTGCCGACCTGTGCGTCGAGCTCTTCCGCGCGGGAAGCGGGCACGGCGATCTCGTCGCTGGCGGTCGGCAGGCGCCCCGATTCCAGCTCGTAGGGAGCCAAGTCGCCGCTCGCGACGGCGGCGACGTTCAGGTACGCCCCCGAATCTAGGGCCCCGACGACCAGCCCCGTCGTGCCGCCCGGCGCGACTTCGGAGACCCCTGGAAGCTTGGCGATCCTGTCCAGATCCTTGAGTTCGACTTCGCCATTGGACGTGATAACCACGTCCGCCTTGCCGTAGTTTGCGGTCACGGCGTCGTAGGTGGCCCGCGTCATAGCGTTGGATGCCAACAGGGTCGCGCAGACAAACCCCGTGCCGAGCGCGATAGCGATGCCGGCCGCGACGAGTCGGCCCATGGAGCGGCGCATTTGCGCCAACGTTAGTCGTAGCATCAGTGCTGCACCCCGGTGGTGGCGACGTCGCTCACGGTGCGCAGGGCGTCGAGGCCCGCGAGCACGGAATCGGGCGTGGGCTGGTCAATGACGCCAGCAATGCGACCGTCGGCAAGCAAGATCACACGGTCTGCATACGACGCAGCGGAAGGGTCGTGGGTCACCATGATGATGGTCCGTCCCAACTCCCTTACAGACTGACGCAGGAAGCTCAGCACCTCTATTCCGGCACGGGTATCTAGGTTGCCGGTGGGCTCGTCGGCGAAAATAACCTCGGGGCGGGCGATGAGCGCGCGGGCGATGGCGACGCGCTGCTGCTGGCCCCCCGATAGTTCCGCGGGCCGGTGCCCGAGACGGTTGCCCAACCCGAGGGTGGTGACGAGGGTGTCGAACCACTCGCGGTTGACCTTCCCGCCGGCAAGCTCGACGGGCAACACGATGTTCTGCTCGGCGGTGAACATCGGAAGTAGGTTGAAGGACTGGAACACAAATCCGATGCGGTGACGGCGCAACTCGGTCAGCTGATTGTCGGTGAGCTGTGTCACGTCGGTTTGGCCAATGTACGCGTTGCCGCCGGATGCTGTGTCCAGGCCCGCGAGCAGGTGCATGAGGGTCGATTTGCCGGAGCCGGATGGCCCCATGATCGCCGTGAACTGGCCTTCCGCAAAGTCGACATTGACGCCGTCGAGAGCGCGCACCTGGGCAGCGCCCTGCCCGTAGGTCTTGGTCAGGTTCCGGGCGGCGACGGCTATGGTCGGCGTCGTGCGCAGCGAAGCGGGTGCGGTCATGTCATTCTCCCTTGGGGTCTTAAGAACGTTATGGTTCGAGCCTAAGGAAGCCATCGACCCCGCACATCAGTCCACAGGATGGTCTATGGGCGCACACAGCATCGTGGCGTACGACCACGGTCGTACAACCCGGCCCCCGTACCGCCTGCCGTGCCCCGTGCCGCCTGCCGCGCTACTTGCCTCCCGGCGCGACCAGCCCGACCTCGTAGGCGAAGATCACCGCCTGGACGCGGTCACGCACCTCGAGTTTCGCCAAGATCCGCCCGATGTGCGTCTTCACGGTGGCTTCCGCCACGACCAGCTGCGCGGCAATTTCCTGATTCGTCAGGCCCTGCGCTATCAGCGTGAGGACCTCGCGCTCGCGGTCCGTGAGGTCACCCAATCGGGGGTCCGGCGCGGTCGCCGGCGGCAGGTCGGGCCGTTGCCGCCCCAGGCGGTCGAGCAGCCGCCGGGTGGTCGAGGGAGCCAGCACGGCATCGCCGCGATGCACGTTGCGGATCGCCGCGAGCATTTCTTCGGGAGGTGCGTCCTTGAGCAGGAAACCCGACGCACCGTGCTCGATCGCGTCGATCGCGTATTCATCCACGTCGAACGTCGTCAGGACGATAATGCGCGCATCGTTGCCGCCCCGGTGCCAGGCGGCGACCAGCTCGCCCGTCGCGCTCAGGCCGTCCATCCCGGGCATGCGAACGTCCATCAGGACCACGTCGACGTCCGCCGCCGTGAGCTCAGCAACGGCCGTGGCACCGTTGTCGGCCTGGGCGACGACCCGCATATCGGGTTGCGAGTCTATGACCATGGAGAATCCGGCGCGGACCAGTGCCTGGTCGTCGACGACGGCGACCCGGATGGGGGCCTCGGCGGCTGCGATCGAGGTGCTCATAGGGACGGGATTTCCTCGCTTTGCGGTTGGGAGCGTTCGGTGGGGACCGGAATGACGCAGCGGACGCGGTAGCCGCCGCCGGGCTTGGGGCCGGCTTGCAGGTTGGCGCCGATCATGGCCGCGCGTTCGCGCATCCCGATGACCCCGTGGCCCACGCCGTCGCTGGGCGCCGAGGCGCCGCGGCCGTCGTCGCTGACCTCGATAGTGATGGACGAGGCCCCCCACGCCACCAGGACCGACACCGCCGGGTCGGGGCCGGCGTGTTTGAGAACGTTAGTGAGCGATTCCTGACAAATCCGGTACGCCATGAGACCGATTCCGGGGGGAAGCCTGCGCGCCCGACCGGTGACGGCGTACGAGACGCGCAGGCGCGCCGTGCGCATTTGCTCGATGAGCTCGGTGAGCCCCTCGACGCCCGGCTGCGGTGAGGTTGGTGCCACGCCCAAGCCCCCCGCCATGGTGGCGTCGGGTGCGGCGAACGAGCCTGGGGCCGCGCTCTCGTCCGGCGTCCCGTCGCGCAACACTCCCAGGAGGCGGCGCACGTCGGCGAGCGCAGCTCGCCCGACCTCGCCTATCGTCTCCAAGGACCGCACCGCCGCCTGCGGGTCGGCGGCGGCCGCGTACCTGCCGCCGTCGGCCTGCGCGATCAGGACGGTGAGCGAGTGGGCGATGATGTCGTGCATTTCCCGGGCGATGCGGGTACGTTCGTTGGACGCCGCCTGCACGGCCTGGGCATCTCGTTCTTGCTCCAGAGTCTTGGCGCGGGCGGCAAGCTGCGAGATTTCCGCGAGTCGGGAGCGCCGCACCAGGGCGAATGCGAAGACCGCCGCGAAAATGAGGCCGACAAATATCGCGACGAACACGGCTAGCGCGGCGCTGTAGCCGGCGGTCCCGGCGAACAGCACGGCGACCATAACCGAGCCCGCGCCCGCTCCTATGGCGGCGATCGTGTACGCGCGTTTGGTCCCGTAGGCGGTGACCGCAAACAGCGCCATGGGCACGGCCAGGTCCGCGGTGAACACTAGGGGAACGCCGGCGAGCATGTGCGCCAGCGCGCCCGAATAGGTCAGCGCCGATGCGAGCGTCGGGTGGGAGCGACGGAACGCCAGCGGCACGCAGATCACGAGCGTTGCAGCAATGGGGATCACGTAGTCCGTGAAGGTGCTTTTGGCATCGGCGGGCAGCGAAGCGGCATTGCTCACGACGGCGAGCAAAGAGAAGGCGGTGACGACGAGAGCCAGGATCGCGTCGAACTGAGCCCGGTGGCGGTCCGGCCACGTGACCAGGCGGGTCAGCGTCGATGGCGATTCGGTCACACCAATACCGTAGGCCACCGCGGTATTCATATTGCATACGAACCACATTGGCGACCCAAAGTCATCTGCCGAATACGTATTCATGACCTATATTTGGTATATGACTCGCGTGTTGCTGGCGGAGGATGACCCCGCTATTGCCGAACCTTTGGCCCGCGCCTTGGGGCGGGAAGGCTATGAAGTC
Organism: Rarobacter incanus; assembly: GCF_006715765.1. Classification (NCBI taxonomy): domain Bacteria; kingdom Bacillati; phylum Actinomycetota; class Actinomycetes; order Micrococcales; family Rarobacteraceae; genus Rarobacter; species Rarobacter incanus. The sequence goes on along the minus strand of NZ_VFNV01000001.1, from coordinate 1,061,740 downwards.
GACGTGCAGGGGACCGGCGGAGGAGCCGTTGCCGGCGCCGGCGATGTCGACCTTCTGATTCTGGACCTGGGCCTGCCCGATATGGATGGGCTCGACGCTGCGCGCGCGATTCGTAGCAAGGGCTACACGACACCCATTTTGGTGCTGACGGCGCGGGCCGACGAGGTTGACCTCGTAGTCGGGTTGGATGCCGGCGCCGACGATTACGTGACCAAGCCGTTTCGCCTTGCCGAGCTGCTGGCGAGGGTGCGGGCGCTGCTTCGCCGATCGCATGGCGAGGCCATCGATGTGGAGGAATTGCGCGGGCAGGACGTGACGGTTGACGTCGCGGCGCACCGGGCGTTCCAGGGCGAGCGCGAGCTGCACCTCACATCCAAGGAATTCGAACTGTTGCGGGTCCTAGTGCAAAACGCCGGGACTGTTGTGCTGCGCGACACGCTCATGCGGGAAGTGTGGGGGTCGGAGCCCGTCGGGTCAACCAAGACGCTCGACATGCACGTCTCTTGGCTGCGCCGCAAGCTGGGCGATGATGCTAATTCTCCGAGCTACATCTCGACGGTTCGCGGCATGGGTTTCCGGTTCGAGATACCGACTGAGTGATTCTTAGCAGCGCGGTGCGCGCCGCGCGGGGGCGGGCACAATGAGGCAACGAGTGCTCCTCGCCACGATGGTTTCGGTCGTGGTGACCGTCGTACTCCTCGGCGTGCCGCTTGCGATATTCGGGGCAAGAATGATCTCCGACGTCGAACACCGGCGCCTGGAGGTTCGCGCGGAGGAAATAGGCCGCATCGTCGATGGGCGAGTGCAGCGGGGGGAGTCCGTCGACAGTTCGCTGCTCGATAGGTTCGCAACCGGGTCCTCGGGATCAATGGCCGTATCGATAGTCGTGGTCACGGCGGCGGGCGAACAGGTAACCGCCGGATCGACCCTGTCGGGGCGGACCGTCGAGGTCGCGCTGCGCACCGATTCGAATACCATCGTCGTGCTCGCCGCCTCTTACTGGGACTTCTTTTGGCGATGCTTCCAGGTGGTGATGCTGGTCGGGGCGCTCAGCATCGTGGCGCTGCTGGTCGGTTTGTGGTGGGCGGCATGGCAGGCGAACCGGCTGTCCGCCCCGCTGGTGTACTTGGCGGCATCGGCCGAGCTCCTTGGGTCCGGCCATGTGAGGCCCAAAATCGAACCCACCGGCGTCGAGGAAATCGATCTGGTTGCCCAGGAACTGGCGCGGAGCGCGGACCGACTCGCGGCGCGTCTGGCGGTCGAGCGGCAGTTCTCATCCGACGTCTCGCATCAGCTGCGCACGCCGCTGACCGCGCTGGCGATGCGCGTCGAAGAGATCATGATGGCCAGCGACGACGAATACGTCGAGGAAGAGGCCCGCAAGGCGCTTGAGCAAGTCGAACGGCTGTCGGGAGTCGTCGATGACCTGCGGATGCGGGCGCGGCAGACCACGGGCGGGACGACCGAGCCCGTGCACCTGCGGGAGGTGATCGACCAACAGGCAGACGAGTGGGCCTCGAGCTTTGCCGCCGCGGATCGGAGGCTGGCCGTGGAAGTCGATCCAGACGTCCAGGTGCTGGCGACGCCCGGAGCCCTGGCGCAGGTGTTGGCCACCCTCATCGAGAACTCGCTTAAGCACGGAGCGGGCACGACAACCGTCGGCGCGACAGCGGGCAAGACCACCGGCGCGGTCGTCGTGTCGATTTCGGACGAGGGCGACGGCGTGCCCGCGGAGATCGCCCCGCGCGTGTTCGAACGCGAGGTTACATCCGGCGGCGGTTCGGGCCTTGGGCTGGGGCTAGCGCGCGACCTGGTGGCCGCCGACGGCGGCCGCCTGGAGCTTTCGCAGCGGGTTCCGGCCGTGTTCTCGATATTCCTCGCGGGTGTGCCCAAGGGACTAAACCCCGACGACGTGCTCCCCACGGGCCGGGCGATAGCGGTGCATGGCAACGCTCTGAGCCGATCCGCGCGGCGGTTCGGGCGCCCGTGAGCGGTGCGGCTTAGATCGGCGCGGCCCAGCCCGCCGCGGCCCAGCCCGCCGATATTGACCCTATGCTTCGCGTCCCCGCGCCGCGGGGGCGACTTTCGCGACAGGGGCGTGCGGCTCTGCGAGTTCCACCGCGATGTCGCTCTGCGCGAAAGCGATCGGTTCGGATCCGGTGAAGACCCACGTCCGGTACGCGATGTAACGGAAAATGGTTCCGAGCACCAGCCCCACGACATTCGCGGCCACATTGTCCGCCAGCGCGCTCGTGAACCCGAACACGTAGTGGCTCACCCACAGCGTAGCCACCGCGATCGCCATGCCGCCCACGTTCACGATGGCGAATCCCGCAAGCTCCCGGAGGGAATTCTTGGTGCGTTTGCCGGCGAACGTCCAGTACCGGTTGCCCGTCCAGGCGACGAGCGTCGCGATTGCCGCCGAAATGACCTTTGCCGTCAGCGGCTTGGCCTCCAAGAGGTCGCCGGGCCCGAACCGCAGCAGATTGAAGACGCCGACGTCAACGACGTATGCGAGCAGTCCCACGGTGCCGAACCGCGCTAGCTCCAGGAACCAGGCAAAAGCTCGGTGGTTACGGATCGCGACTTTCACGGGCATGCACCCAGCCTAATGCGCCCGGCGCCGGTTCAGCGCGGGCCCCTGGCCGCGGACCGGGCGTGTGCTGGCGGGGATGACTGCGGGCCGGGGGCGTGTGCTCGCGGGGGTGGCCGCGGCCGGCGAGGCAGCAGATTCCCGGCTGGCACGAGCGGTTCGGTAGGCTGGGTGTCCGTGAGCACTCCCATACTCGCCGTAATCGGCGGCGGTCAGCTGGCCAGAATGATGGCGCCGGCGGCGCAGCGCCTCGGCGTGCACCTGCGCGCGTTAGTCGAGGCGCCCGACGGCGCGACCGCGCAGGTCGTTGTCGATTCGATCGTCGGCGGAGCCAAGGACGCGGCCGACCTACGGCGCCTCACGGACGGCGCCGACGCGCTCACCTTCGAGCACGAGCACGTCGACAACGACCAGATGCGGGGCCTGCGCGAGCAAGGAGTGTCCGTGCAGCCGCCGCCGGAGGCGCTGCTGTACGCCCAGGACAAGATTCAAATGCGCACGCGGCTGACGGCGCTGGGCGTGCCCTGCCCGCGATGGCGTGCGCTTTCTGCCGACGCGCGAACGGCGGAGGCGGAACTCGTTCAATTCCTGGCCGAATCCGCCGACGGCAGCGCGGTCGTGAAGACGGCGCGCGGTGGATACGACGGCAAGGGCGTCCGGGTCGTGAACGCGCCGGCAGAGGTGGCGGACTGGATCGGCGGGCAGACCCCGCTGCTGGTTGAGGAACGCGTCGACTTTGTGCGCGAACTCGCCGTGCTGGTCGCGCGCAGGCCCAGCGGGCAGGCCGTCACCTACCCCGTCGTGGAGTCGATCCAACGCGGCGGCGTGTGTGCCGAGGTCATCGCGCCCGCTCCCGACCTGGATCCCGCGGTCGCCACCCGGGCTCGCGAGATTGCATTATCGATCGCGCAGGGGCTGGGGGTGACGGGAATTGTGGCCGTGGAAATGTTTGAGACTTCGGATCGCGGCGGCGCCGGGGTGCTGGTGAACGAGCTGGCAATGCGCCCGCACAACTCGGGCCACTGGACGATCGACGGCGCGCAAACCAGTCAATTCGAACAGCACATCAGGGCGGTGCTGGACCTTCCCCTGGGCCCGACCGGCTTGCGGGCCCCGGTGACCGTCATGGCGAACATACTGGGATCTACCCGCGCCTCGCTCAGCGACGCGCTGCCCGAGGCGCTGGCGGCGGTGCCCGGCGCGCGGGTGGAACTGTACGGCAAAGAGATTAGGCCCGGCCGCAAATTGGGGCACGTCAACGTGTGCGGCGACGACCCCGGCGCCGTCGCGGCGCTGGCGCGAACTGCCGCCGAAATCATCATGGGATCGTAGAACATCAATCTACTCGGCACCCCGCGTGTCGGCGAAAGGGGAGACGGATGGGTATCGCTAACGAGGCGCAGGTCGGCATCGTCATGGGTTCCGACTCGGATTGGCCCGTCATGCAGCTTGCCGCCGCAGCGCTCGACGAATTCGGCATCCGCTACGAGGCGGACGTTGTCTCCGCGCACCGTATGCCGACGGAAATGATCGAGTACGGCCGCGCCGCGGCGGGGCGCGGATTGCGGGTGATAATCGCGGGCGCCGGAGGCGCGGCACACTTGCCCGGCATGCTCGCCGCGGTCACCGAGCTTCCGGTCATCGGCGTGCCCGTTCCCCTGAAGTATCTGGACGGCATGGATTCACTGCTGTCGATCGTGCAGATGCCGGCCGGGGTTCCCGTCGCCACGGTCTCGATCGGTGGCGCCCGGAACGCGGGGCTGCTGGCGGCGCGGATCCTCGCGGCCGGAACGGATGCGCAGGCGGAGCGGTTGCGCATCGCGATGACCGAATTCCAAGCGGCGCTGCGGCAGCAGGCCTACGACAAGGGTGAGGCGCTGCGAGCGCAAACCCGCAGATGACACGGCTGGCGGCGGCTCCTACGCGGTCAGGCCGCCCACTTCGCCGGGCTCGATGGTTCCCTCGCGCAGGGATTTAAAGAACCCCGGGGCCTTCTTGGGATCGAGTTGCACCGTCGAGCCCACATTGCCAGGGCGGTAATTCAAGGACTTGATCGGTGGCGTGCCGCGGACCCCGCCGTCACCGTTCGCGGCGCGGAAAGCCAGCGCCAGCTTCGCCAGCGTGACGATGTTCGAATTGGTGTCCACGGAGACGGACTTCGTGCCCGCTTCAATGAGCGAAACCTGCTGCACCGGCTTCCACAGCAGTGACGGATCCTTGACCTTCTTGGTGATTGCGGCGATGACCTGGCGTTGCCGCTCCGCCCTACCGATATCGCCCTTGGGGTCCGAATAGCGCATGCGGGCGAACGCCAGCGCCTTCTTGCCGCCCGCGCGATGGCAGCCCTTCTTCCACTTGAGCTTCGAGAGCTTGTCGTTCACGTTGTAGTCGAGGCACAACCGCACGCCGCCGACCGCATCGACGATGTTTTCCACCCCGTTGAAGCCGACCTCGACGTAATGATCCACCTTGGTGCCGGTTAGCTTTTCCACCGTCGCCACCAGCAGCTTCGGCCCGCCGTAGGAATAGGCCGCGTTGAGTTTCGCCGCCCCATGGCCCGGAATCTCAGCATAGGTGTCGCGCGGCAGCGAAATCAGCGAGGTCGGCCCGGATGCCGGAACCGTCAAGAGCATGATCGTGTCGGATCGGGCGCCCTGCACCGTCGAGTCGGGCGCGTATTCGGCACGTGAATCGGAACCGGCCAAAAGGTAGGTCGTCGCAGGGCCCACCGGCTCGTCGCTGAGAGCGGCGACGTGTTGAATCTTGCCATTGGCCCAGATGCCCAGCCCGATCGGCCAGGCGAGCAGCAAGATCAGCGCGAGTACGACGATCGATGCCACCGTGCGCCGGCGACGCTTGCGACGCGCCTGCGCGGCCCGCGCGGTCGCCTCCGGCGTCGCAGCGGCCGGGCCCGATTGATCGGGACCTTCCGCACGGTTGCGACCCGCGGGCCGGTCGGCAGGCCCCTGCGCACCGCTGCGGTCATGCCGGTCCGCGCTGGGGCGGACTCGTCCCTCATTGACTTGCTTGTCGCGGCCACGCTCCGAGCGCTGGGGGGCGTGGTTGGAGGCGGAGTGCGGAGCGATGCGCCGCGGGTTCGCAGCCGGCCGCGAACCCGCGCCGGACGCCAACGGCCGCTGTGGGCGATCCGTCTGCCGCGCGGCGCTGTCGGCGGGCATCACCCTGGTTTGGTCGATGCGGTCCGAGTCGCTTGGCCCCACGACCGTGGCGTCGTCGTCCGCGGGGCGGCGACGGGACGAGGACGGTGCGAAACTGGGCGGCGGGCCGCCCGCCTTCTTGGAACGATCAGTCACTGAGAATCAGTTCTTCTTCGACTTGGCGGTGGTTTTGCACACGGCGGTGGTCTGGTCCGCATTGAAAGCATCGCGTCCCGGAGTCGGCGTCGTGGTTGTTGTCTTGGTCGATCCGGTCGCCGACTTGGTGGAGTCCGATGACTTTTCCGTCTTGGCTATAGCCTTGTCCGCCGCCATGTTGGCCCACACCGTGTCCGCGGCCGCGGACCACTGGATGCGGTTGCGATCCTGGGGGTATGCCTCGTAGGGGATCGTCATGAAGGTGACGTTCTTGGCACGGATGCTGCGCAGGGAGTAGGCCAATCCCACCAAGCCAGTGGTGTCCTGTAGCGTGTCGGTGACGGTAAGCGTCTTGGTCGTCGCATCGACGAACTTGAAGAGCTTGGTCGGGTCGTTCAGGACCCCATCCTCCGTGATCTGGTTGAACATAGCTGCGACCATTTGCTGCTGGCGTCCGGTGCGGGACAGGTCCGAACCATCGAAATTCTGCCCCGTCCCCTTGCGCGCCCGGGCGTACCCCAACGCCTTCTTTCCGTTGAGGGTCTGCCATCCCGCCTGTAGGTGCAGGTTGCCCGCGTCCTTGGAAATCGTCTCCTCCGGGATGCACATGTATAGCCCCCCCATCGCGTCGACGACACCGGCGAACCCGGCGAAATCGACCATAACCGCCCCATCGAGCTTGACGCCCGTGTTCTGTTGGATCGTGCGCCACACGCATGCCACCGCGGATTCGGTGTCGCCGCCTTGGTCGTAGCCGGTGGCGTACGCGCTGTTGAACATTCCGAAGTAGGCGGTGGTTCGCTTGCCATTGCTCAGCTTGCACGAGGGAACCTGGAGCATCGAGTCGCGCGGGATCGAGACGACCTCCATCCGCTTGCGGTTCTCCGAAATGTGCAAAACCATCGTGGTGTCGCTCCGCGCCCCCTCCACGGAGTGATCCGAAAGCTTGGAGTTGCTGCCAGAGCGATCATCCACCCCGATGACGAGGTAGTTGAGCGCCTTGCCGGAACTCGGGTCGCTGGGCGGCTGGAACGTGGATGTGGCTTCGGTGTCCTCAACCAGGTTGCCGACGTCGACGTACTTGATATTGCCCTGGAAGCGTTGGTAGACGGCCGCGACCGCCGTCGTGGAAAACACCAGACCAGCGGCCACCGTCAGGCTCGCGATCTTCAGGGCCTTGCGGGTTTTGCGCTTGCGAGCATGAACCTGCCCGCAAGTGCGGTCGCCCTCCATCGCCGACAGGTCCAGGGCGGGACCCGCGGCGGCCGGTGCACCGGCCGCGCCCGGCGCGAACGATGCGGGTTGGGCGAACGATGCGGGTTGGGCGGCGCTATCCGCGGGGTCCTGCGTCGAGCCGGTTGGCGCCGCGGGAGCCGAGCCCCCTCCGAAAGCCGGTTGCGCGGGCGCGAAAGCGCGATCCTGGGCTACCGGGCGGGCCGGCGCCGAGGGATCCCGCAGCTGCGCACCGCGAGCGTCGGCGCCGAAAACGCTCGACCGGCGCACGGGACCGGTGCCGCTAGCGGAGAAAGAAGCGGGCTGGCCGCCTACTGCGCCGGGTTCGGCGGTGCCGGCGGAGTCGGGTTCGGCGGGGCTGCCAGCCGACGTCGAATGGGGCTCGTCGCCGCCCGCTGCGGGCGCGCCCGCCGTAGAGGTGCCGTCGATGGTCGCCGGCTCATCGTTGCGCTGCCAGGGCGCGGGAGTGACTGGCTGTTGCGGGGCGGGGGTCTGCGGGCTTTGATAGGCCTCGTCCATCCTGCGTAACCGCTCCTCGCGCAGCTGCGCCTCCTGCATGAGTCGGCGGGCGCGGCGAGTTTGCGGGGTGTTTTCCTCAGTCACAATTCAGAATCGTATTGCCTGGAATCGCAGTTCGGTGGCACGCGCTGGGAGCGGGACGTGGAGGAGTTGTGGAGATTGCGCGGGTCGATCTGCGCGCGCAACAGGGCGATCTCCCGAGCAAGCGCCACGATTTGGCGAGATTGCGCGCTTGTGCGCCGGTAGGACGTCGCCACATAGCTCAAGAACGCGATCACCAGAGCGTACAGCAGCAGGTCCGTGCCGCGCCCGACGCCAACCAGGTTCGCGATCCGCGTCAGGGCGCCGGGGAACAGCACCGATAGGGCCGCGGCCACCACGAAGAAGGCCAGCAGCAGGCGGCGCAAAGCCTGGCGGCGAACCCCGACAGTGGCGCGGGTCAGCGCGAATGCGACGGCCATGATTGCGATGAGAAGCAGCACCTTGATCCACATGTTCGCTGTGTCCCCTTACTTGAATAGCAGTTCGACGATGATATTGACCGCGTTGAGGACCGATTGCCCCTTGGACCGGGAGTAATCGGTGTACAGGACCTGGACGGGGAATTCGCGGTAGGGCAGCTTGGCCGCGGCAACCTGACTGATTATCTCGCTCGCATGGGCCATGCGAGCCTGCTGTAGATCGATGTGCAAGGCGGCATCGCGCCGCAGCGCCCGCAGTCCGTTATGCGCGTCGGTGAGGCGCAGCCCGGTGGTCGCGTTGGTGAACCAGACCGCCAGGCGCAGCACGATCCTCTTCACGAACCCGGCCTTGGTGCGGTCGTCCAGGAACCTCGACCCCAGCACGACCGGGACGCCCGCCGCCTGTCCGAGCCCGACCATCGCCGCCGCATCGGCAACGCGGTGCTGGCCGTCGGCGTCGAACGTCACGATCCACCGCGCGCCCTGGCGCAGCGCGTATTCGATTCCCGTTTGCAGGGCCGCGCCCTGCCCCAGGTTGATCGGGTGGGACACGATATCGGCCCCCGCCTGCGCCGCCGCGCGAGCGGAACCGTCACTTGACCCGTCATCGACCGCCACCGCGTGGGGAAACACGGCGAGCGCCTGCGAGATCACGCCGCCGACCACGGATTCCTCGTTGTACAGGGGAATCACCAGCCACGCATCGGTGAGGTCGGGTTCGTGCATGCATCAATTGTCCCTTAGTCACACGCCGCGCGGCGAAACGTGCGATACGTTTAGACAAAACGAGACTGTGGGGAGGCCACGTGGGCGTGCGAATTGCGCAGAGCGCGGACGTCGCGCCGGACGCATCAATCGGCGAGGGCTCAAGCATCTGGCACCTTGCCCAGGTGCGCGAAGGCGCAGACATTGGCAACGATTGTGTGGTCGGTCGTGGTGCGTACATCGGGTCGGGTGTGCGCATGGGCAACGGCTGCAAGGTCCAGAATTACGCGCTGGTATACGAACCGGCGGACCTGGCCGATGGCGTGTTCATCGGTCCCGCCGTGGTCCTGACCAACGATCATTTCCCGCGCGCGGTCAACCCCGACTTGACCCCAAAGTCAGCGCATGACTGGCAGCCCGTTGGCGTCACGATAGAGCAGGGCGCGGCCATCGGTGCGCGCTCGGTGTGCGTCGCTCCGGTGCGGATCGGGGCTTGGGCCACGGTCGCCGCCGGATCCGTGGTGACCAAGGACGTGCCACCGTTTGCGCTTGTCGCGGGCGTTCCCGCGCGTCGCATCGGCTGGGTGGGCAAAGCCGGGGTCCCGTTGCGAGAAGAAGCTGGCCAGTGGGTGTGCCCGGTCAGCGAGGTTCGGTACGAGGTCGTTGAAGGCGACCTCAGAGAGGTTGCGAAGTGAACGATTTCATCCCACCCGCCAAGCCGATCATCGGCGACGAGGAGAGAGCCGCCGTTGACGCCGTGCTGCGATCAGGCATGATCGCGCAGGGCCCGCAGGTCAAGGCCTTCGAAGAGGAATTCAGCGCGGCGCTCGTGCAGGGCCGCGAGTGCGTCGCGGTCAATTCCGGGACCGCCGGACTGCACCTCGGCCTCTTGGCCGCGGGGATTGGACCGGGGGACGAGGTCATCGTCCCCTCCTTCACGTTCGCCGCGACGGCAAACTCGGTCGCGCTGACGGGGGCCACCCCCGTGTTTGTCGATATCGAACCGGACTACTTCTGCTTGGACCCGCGCGCCGCCCGTGCCGCGATCACCGAGCGCACCGCGGCCATCCTTCCGGTTCACCTGTACGGTCACCCCTACGACGCGCCCGCGTTCGAGAGCATCGCGGCCGAACACGGCATCAAACTGTTCGAGGACGCGGCGCAGGCGCACGGAGCTTCCCTGCAGGGCCGCAGCGTGGGGACGTTCGGTCAATTCGCAATGTTCTCGCTGTACCCGACCAAGAACATGACGTCCGGGGAGGGCGGCATGGTGTCCGCGACCAGCGAGATCGCGCACAACGTCCGGCTGCTGCGCAACCAGGGGATGGAACGCCAGTACGCCAACGAGCTGGTCGGATTCAACGCCCGCATGACGGACATCCACGCCTCGATCGGGCGCGTGCAGCTGACTAAGGTGGGCGGCTGGACCAAGAAGCGGCAGGACAACGCCGCCTACCTGACCCGGTACCTATCCGAGGTCGACGGCGTCACCCCACCGCCCGTTGCCCCCGGGGCGGTCCACGTGTACCACCAGTACACGATCCGCGTCGAGCAGGACCGCGATCGCATCGTCAAGGCGCTGCGCGAGGAGTACAACGTGGGCTCCGGCGTCTACTACCCGATTCCCAACCACCGACTCGCCTCCCTCGAGAAGTTCGCGCCTGGGTTGGACCTACCCGAGACGGAGAGGGCCGCCGCGCAGGTAATTTCCCTGCCCGTGCACCCGTCCCTGTCCGAATCGGACCTGGAGCGGATCGTCACGGCCGTAGCGGCGGTCGCGAAGGCGGGTGCCTGATGGCGAACCTGCGCGCGGGCCTCATCGGGATCGGTGCCATGGGCCGCCACCACGCGCGCGTCTTGCGCGAAATCGACGGCGTTGACCTGGTTGCCGTCGCCGACGCCGGGGGGGACCGCTTCGGCGTGGCCGGGGATCTGGAAGTGCTTCCGGACGTGGCCGCCCTGATCGAAGCGAGAATCGACATCGCCGTCGTGGCTCTGCCGACCCAGTTTCACCAGGACGCCGCGTTGGCGCTCGCGGATGCGGGCGTGCACACCATGGTCGAAAAGCCCATCGCAACCGACGTCGAGCAGGGCGAGCGCATGGTCGAGGCGTTCGAATCGCGCGGGCTTGTGGGGGCCGTGGGGCACATCGAGCGTTTCAACGCGGCGCTGCAGCAGGCGCGGCGCCGGATCGAGCACGGCGATCTGGGCGAGGTCTACCAGATCGCGACGCGCAGGCAGGGGCCGTTCCCGGCGCGCATCGCCGATGTGGGCGTGGGTAAGGACCTCGCCTCGCACGATGTCGATCTGACGGCGTGGGTCGCCCAGAGCCCGTACACCGCGATTAGCGGGCAGGTGACGCGTCGTTCGGGACGCCCGCACGAGGACATGGTCCTGGCCACCGGCCGCCTGGCCTCGGGCGTAATCGTGAATCACATCGTCAACTGGCTCAGCCCGATGAAGGAGCGCACGACGGTGGTCACCGGGGAGCGCGGGGCGTTTGTGGCGGATACGGCGACCGGGGACCTGACGTTCTACGCGAACGGCACCATACCCGTCGAGTGGGATTCGATGCAGGCCTTCCGTGGCGTGAGCGAGGGCGATGTGACCCGCTTCGCGTTCGCGAAGCGGGAGCCGCTGCGCACCGAACACGAGGCGTTCCGCGACGCCGTTCTCGGAAAGCCATCGGACGTCGTGACAATGGCCGACGGCCTGCGCACGTTGCAGGTGGTTGAGGGCCTCTTGGAGTCCGCACGATCGGGGCAGCCGGTAACCTTTACTCCATGAGGGTCACACTGGTCACGCGAATCTACGCGCCAGAACCCGCGGCCGCTTCCTTTCGCCTCGCCGCCCTGGTGCAGGCGTTGGAAGGCCGGGGCGCAGCGGTGACCGTCGCGACCACGACGACCGGGCCGACGGGCAGGGGGGCCTCGTCGAAAGTGCCCGGGAGGGTTAAACGTTGGCCCGCTGCACGCGATAAGGCGGGCTACGTGCGCGGCTATGTCCCGTACCTCAGCTTCGACATCCCCGCTTTCTTTCGCGTACTTGCCGGGGGGCCCGCCGATGTCGTGGTCGCCGAGCCGCCGCCGACAACGGGCTTGGCGGTCAGGATCGCGTGTGCGCTGCGGCGCATCCCGTACGTCTACTACGCCGCCGATATCTGGTCGGACGCCACGGCGAGCACGGGAGCGCCGCGCCTGGTGACTGCGGTTGTCCGCGCGATGGAAAGGTTCGCTCTGCGGGGTGCTGGCGCGGTCATCGCGGTGACCGATGGCGTGGCCGCCAGGGTCCGCGACTTGGCGGGGCACGATCGATGCGTGGTGGTGCGCAACGGCGTCGACACGCAGATCTTCACGCCGCACGCCGCGGCGCCGACTTCGCTCCCGCGCGCCGTTTACGTCGGCACGACCTCCGAGTGGCAGGGCGCGGAGGTGTTGCTCCGCGGATTTGCGCAGACCGACGTGGCCGGCGCCGAACTCATTTTTGTGGGCCAGGGCAGCGAATGGTCGCGCCTCGAACACCTCGCCGTCGACCTGGGAATCGCCGACCGGGTGCAGTTCGTCCCGACGGTCCCTCCCGCCGCAGCCGCGCGTTACCTCGCCTCCGCCTGGGTGGCGATGGTATCCATCCGCCCGGACATCGGCTACGACTTCGCCTATCCCACGAAGGTGAATGCGGCGCTTGCCTGCGGCACCCGGGTTCTGTACGCGGGTCCGGGGCCCGCCGCGCGGGTCGTGCGCGATACCGATGCGGGCTGGGTTTGCGGGTATGGAACGGACCAGGTTGCTGCCGCTCTCACCGATGCGTTGGCCGATCCACCCAACCCCGCCACGCGGCGGCGGATAGCGCACTGGGCGGAGCAGAACGTCTCCATCGCGCGCACGGCCGAACTGGCCGCGGGCGTCGTGGAGCAGGTGGCGGTGCGGCGCGAGCGCACCCGCACCCGCACCCGGGACCTGGGGGCCTCACCCGGCGCGCGGGAGCCCGCCCCGAGGGGCCGCGCGTGAGCGCGCCCGCGCGCCCGCGCGCGCAGATAGTCATCGCCGTGCACACGCCCGCGCGCCCCCTGCGCCGGGCGGTATCGAGCGTCTTGGCCGGCGGCGGCCCGATCGGCGTCATCGTGGTCGCGCACGGAATCGACCCGGACGCCCTATCTCCCCACCTCGCGGGACTGGATCCAAGCCGGATCGAAGTGATACGGCACGTGGACGGCATCGCGTCGGCCGCAGGCCCCTTCAACGCGGGCATCGCGCACGCGCGGGCCGAATGGGTGGCGGTCATGGGCTCTGACGACATGGTCGAGGCGGGCTGCTACGAGGCGCTGCTGCGGCACGGCGACGGCGCACCGAAGCCGCCGGACGCGATACTTGCCCCCATCCGTCACCAGGACGGCACGGAAATACCCAACCCGCTGCCGCGTCCGGGACGCACGGATGGCTTAGACGCGGTGCGCGACAGGGTGTTGTATCGAACCTCGCCGCTCGGATTGCTGCGCCGGACGCTGTGGCAATCCGCCTACCGCTTCGATGAATCGCTGCACGCGGGCATCGATATGGAACCAAGCGCCCGGCTGTGGGCAAGCGGTGCCCAGATCGCCTATCCGCGTGGGGCCCCGCGGTACATCATCGGCGCCGATGCCGCCTCACGCGTGTCGATGGATCCCGTTCCCGTCGAACGCGTCATGCGGGCGGTGCTGTCGACGGCTACCGCGCCGTGGACGCGTTCGGCGCCAGCCGCCGTGCGGCGCTCCCTTGCGGTGAAGTTGGCCCGCATCCACGTCTTGGGATTCGTGGTGGCGAGGATCCTGGGCCAGGGAGCAGGGCAGATTGCTTTTTCGGACGAGGACATCGCGGCGCTGCGCGCCGCGATGCGGGCCATTTGTGCGCTCAGTGACCGCTGGGCGCAACCGTTCTCCCGGGCCGATCTATGGGTGCTACGCGAATTGCTAAATCCCCGGGCGACTGCGTCCACGATCGGGCACGCGGTGAACCGCCGGGCGGCGGCGAACATGTGGAACCGGCACGTGCCCCCCAACCCCGCGCACGTCCTTGACCGCGAGTCGAACCCGGTGCGCGTGATCCTGACCGCCCTCGATCGAAAGGCGATCAGCGCGTGACCAAACCCGACCTGATGATCATCTCCTTTTCGCCCATCGCATCCGACGCGCGCGTGCTCAAGCAGGTCCGCGCCTTCGCCCCCACCTACCGCGTCACGACGGTGGGGTACGGGCCCCGGCCCGAGGCCGCGCACGCGCACCTGCGGATTGCGGACGGGACACCGAACCGTCCTTTCGGGCCCTACCTGCGCCTGCGGGCGTACCGCATGGCCTACTGGCTCATGCCGTCCGTGCGGGCCGCGCTGCGCCTGATCGGGTCGCGCCGCCCCGACGTCGTGATCGCCAATGACGTGGAGGCGGTCGGGGTTGCGCTCGCCGCGCGCCCGCGCTGCGGCGTGCACGCGGATCTGCACGAATACTCGCCGTACCTGCACCAGGAGATCCCGGCCTGGCACCGGTTGCAAACCCCGTACCTGAACTGGCTATGCTCCAAGTACGTGGCCCGCGCTCGATCATTCACCACCGTCAGCGGCGGCCTGGCGGCGGAATACGAAAAGAACTTCGGATTCGCGCCCGCCGTTGTCACCAACGCGGCACCGTACCAGGACCTTGCAGCCACACCGGCCAGCAGCCCGCTGCGGCTGGTCCATTCCGGCGTGGGGATGCGCGACCGGCACCTGGACGTGATGGTCCAGGCGGTGCTGGACGCGACCAGCGACGTGACGCTGGATCTATACCTCGTCCCGAACGAACCGGCGTACGTGCAGGACCTGCGCAAACGAACGCAGGCAAGCGCCAGGGTGACGGTGCACGACCCCGTCGCCTACAAGGATCTGGCCGCGACGCTGCACCAGTATGACGTCGGCGTTCACCTGCTGCCGCCCGTCAACTTCAACAACGCCTGGGCACTGCCGAACAAACTCTTTGACTACGTGCAATCGCGCCTGGCGGTCCTGATCGGGCCATCGCCGGAAATGGCGCGCTACGTCAACGACTACGGCCTGGGCGTCATCGCGGACGGGTTCACGGCCCGCGACCTCGCAACGGCGATCGATGCCCTGACACCCGAAGCGGTTACCGCCTACAAGCGGGCAGCCGGGCGGGCGGCGAGGGAGCTCTCGTCCGCCAATCAGGAGCAAATCTGGGTGAGCGCCGTCAACGGGCTGGTGGATCAGGTGCCCTCCGGCCGAACCGCTGAGACGGAGCGCCCATGAAAGTCCTGTGGCGGACCCTGCGCGAATTGATCCCGTTGTTCCCAGCCGGGGCGCGCCGATTCTTCATGCTCTATGTCGGTGCGTCCAGCGCGCTGACGCTGCTCGACGTCGCCGGAATGTCGCTGCTGGCGCTGATGATCACCCCGATCGTCTCGCAGGCGTCGACGCTGTCGATCCCGCTGCTCGGCACCTTCGACGCGGGCGTTGCGCCGTGGCTGGTGCTGATCGCCTGCGCGCTCATCGTCGCCAAGGGGGTCTTGGCGGTGGGGCTGCACTGGGTCGCCACGCGCAGGTTTGCGCACTACGAATTGCTGATCGGGCGCCGCCTCTTCGCCGCATACATCCACTCCTCGTGGGAACAACGTTCGCGGCGTTCGGTTGCGGAGATCACGCGCATCGCCGACGGCGCAATCGGCAACGCCATCATGGGGTTTGTTCTGCCCATCGCCATGGTCCCCAACTACTTCCTGACGTTCGTCCTCATCCTCGCGATCCTGGTCGTCGCGCAGCCCGTGACCGCCGGAATCGCGGTGGTGTACCTGGGGTTCGTCACGTTCGTGGTCAACCGGATCGTCACGAAGCGGTCGATGGAGGCGGGCCGCGTCAACCGCGACGCCAGCTACAAGGTCGCGAACTTCATGACCCAGATGGTCGAGGCGCTCAAGGAAATCACGCTGCGCAACCGGCTCGACGAGGTGGCCGCCGTCGTCACCGCCGAAAGGCGCCGGGCCGTGCGCGCGCGCGCCAACACGTCGTTCCTTTCCGTAGTCCCTCGCTTCGTGTTCGAATCGGCGCTGGTGGGGGGCTTTGTGCTGATCGGCGGGGTGGGGTACGCGATCGGCGATATGAACCAGGCGATCATTTCCGTCGTGCTGTTTGCCGCGACCGGATTTCGGCTCATCCCGGCGATCAACGGCGTGCAGGCAAGCATTGTGCAGGCCACGGCCACGCTCCCATCGGCCCAGGACGTGGTGACCGACATTCGCGAGTCCGAATCCGACGTGGCCGCCACCGAACCCGCCGCCGATCGCGCGCAACTGCCCACCTCCCCGCGAATCCTGCAACTTAGCGACGTGCGCTTCCGCTATCCGAACGCGCACCATGACGTGCTGCAGGGGGTGGACCTGGAAATACCGTTCGGGTCGTCGCTGGGAATCGTCGGGCCGTCGGGCGCGGGTAAATCGACGCTGGTGGACCTTTTGTTGGGGCTCTCGGTTGCGTCGGGTGGCACCATTGCGATAGACGGAATGCCGCTCATCGACGTCCTGCGCGCGTGGCGATCGCGCGTGGGATACGTGCCCCAACGGGTTTCGCTGTTCAACGGGACGATCGCCCAAAATGTGGCACTGACCTGGACAAATGACTACGATGCGGAGCGCGTGGAGCGGGCCATTGAGATGGCCCAGTTGGGGCCGATGGTTGCGGAGCGGCCGGGCGGCATCCACGCGATGATCGGGGAGCGCGGCGTCGCGCTTTCGGGCGGGGAGCAGCAGCGTTTGGGAATCGCGCGCGCCCTGTATGCCGATCCGTTGGTGTTGGTTTTGGACGAGGCCACCAGTTCGCTCGACACCAAGACCGAGGATTCCGTGACCCGCGCCATCAAGGCGCTGCAGGGCGACATGACCATCATCTCGGTGGCGCACCGCCTGTCCACGATCCTCGACTACGATCGCGTCGCGTACGTCGCGGGCGGCAGGATCCTGGGCCACGACACGTTCGCCGGCCTGGCCAAGTCCGTGCCGCAGTTCGGTGAGCAGGTGGCGCTGGCGGGTCTGGGGAAGAAACTGTGAACCGACCGCTGATCGATATCGTCGTCGCCGCCCACGACCCGCGCCGGCAGGTCGGGCGCGCGGTGGGGTCGGTGCTCGGTTCGCGCGCGGGAGACGACGTGCGGGTGACGGTCGTGGCGCACAACCAGCCGCGCGCCGCGTTCGGGCAGGCGCTCGCCGCGTTCGCGACCGACCGCCGCCTGCGCGTCATCGAACTCAGCGATGGCCTGCATTCGCCGGCCGGTCCCTTCAACGCGGGCCTGGATGCGGCGACGGCCGACTACGTTGGGCTACTGGGATCCGACGACTACCTGGAACCCGGGGCCATCGCCGCCTGGGCGCAGCATGTGCGCAGGTGGCGGCCCGATTACCTCATGGCGGCGATCCGCGAAGATGGCGGCCCGCTGTGGCGCGAACCGCTGCTGCGGTACCGCCGCGTGCGGCGGTTGGATCCCGTTCGGGACCGGCTCGATTACCGCACCGCCCCGCTGGGGCTGCTGCGGCGCGAGTTCGTTGCCGATCTGGGCGTGCGGCTGACGCCGACGGCGGCGACCGGCGAGGACATCGAATTGGGGTTGGCCGCCTGCAACCGGGGTTACGTTGACGCGGGCGTGGGGATGCCCGCGTACGTGATCGGCCGGGACGCCCCCGAGCGCGTCACGTTGATTCCGCGCCCCTTCCACGAGGAGGCCATAGCGCTGGTTCATCTGGCCGCCGCTCCCTGGCCGTGGCAGTTGTCGATACGCCAGCGCCGGGCGATCGCCATCAAGCTGTGGCGCACCAGCGTCGTCACCGCGGTGCGCGGGCGCCCTGACGCATCTGCGTGGGCGCAGAACGACGTGAGATCGCTGCTGGCGGTGGGGCAGTGGCTGAGCGAACTGGCCCCGGACGCAACGGGCTATCTGTCGATTCCCGAAGCGATGATTGCGGGTGTGGTCTGCGGAATCGACGCCGACGAACCGGAGGCAAGCGCGCGCGATGTGGCACGGGCCGCGCGCCTGCGAAGCCCCCGGTTTGCGCAACTCATTGCGGCGCGTCCGTGGCTATCCCTCGCCGTCGATTCCCGCGCGCGGCGCCTGGTGCGATTGGCGCTGCCGCGGTGAGGCGCGGGATCCGGGCCTGGGTTGGCGGGGCCAGCGCTGCGGCGACGAGGGCCGCCAACCGCGCGGTCGCCTTCTTCCTGCGGCACCGCGTGCACCTGCCGCGACCGGTGAACCGCGCGATCGACTGGGTTGCCGAGAATCCGGCGAGCCCGCTGGGGCGCCTGGCGGCGCGCGCTCACGGGAGCGTCGATCCGGGGTCGGTGCCGCCGGCCTTGGAGGCGCCGGACGCGAACGTTTCCGTGCTGATCGGACCCACCAACTATGCGGGACAAGGGTGGTTGTGGGCGCGGGCGTTGGAGAGCGCCTACGCGCCAACCCTGGCGGCCCGCAACCTGGCCGTCGATGAACCCGCGGGGTTCAGCTTCCCGGCAGATCGGGAGGTGCCGGTCCCGGTCTATCAACTCTCAACGCGGTGGCAAACCGATCAGTTGCGGGCAGCTCGCGGATTCACCCACGTCATGTTCGAGGCGCAGCGCCCGCTGTTCGGGCGGCTATTCGACCGCGACATCGAACGCGAAGTCGCCGCGCTCGGCAGCGCTTCGATAGCCATGATGTGCCACGGAACCGACATCCGGTTACCGTCGCGCCACCAACGCCTCACCCCGTGGTCACCCTACCTGGACCCCCACTGGTACATCGACAAATACGAGCGCGATGCCCTGGCCAACCGGCGCCTGCTCGACCGCCTCGGGGTGCCCGTCTTCGTGTCAACCCCAGATCTGTTGCTGGACGTTCCGTACGCCACCTGGTGCCCGGTCGTCGTCGATGTGGAGCGCTGGGCGCAATCCGATGCGCCCGCGCCCGGGACGCTAGATCGCATCCCCACCGTCGTGCACATCCCCAGCCGCGCGGCGATCAAGGGAACGCACCTGGTGGAACCCGCGCTGCGCGATCTGGATCGCTCCGGGCTGATCCGCTACGTGACCGCCCGCGACATCCCGACCGCAAGAATGCCGGACTTCTACGCGAGCGCCGATATCGTCATTGACCAGTTCCGCCTGGGGTCGTACGGCGTCGCCGCCTGCGAGGCGATGGCCGCCGGTCGGGTGGTCGTCGGGCACGTCGCAGATCCCGTGCGCGCCCGGGTGCGTGCCGCAACCGGCGCGGATCTACCCATTGTCGAGGCCACCGTCGCTTCGATTGCGGACGTCATTGTCGAGCTGATCGAGCGGCGAGCCGCGTGGCAAGAGTTGGGGCAAGCGGGCCGAGCCTTTGTCCGCGGGGTGCACAGCGGACCGCGCAGCGCGCAGATCCTGAACAGGGAGTGGATTCGACTGTGAACGCTAGGGCCGCGATCTGGCATTACCTGCCTCGTTGGGCGCGAGACGGCGCCGGTCTGGTGCAGGCGCGGCGGGCGGGAGAAAAGGCCCCCGCGCCCCCGCGGGTTGCCCGCGAGGACACCCGGCTACTGATCGGGCCGGCCAACTTTGCGGGACAGGGAGCGGCCTGGGCGCGCGCCGTGGGCGCGCGCCCGCTGACCTCGGCGGTCGCGATGGTAACGGGGACGGGCAACTCGTTCTCTTTCGCTGCCGATTGGGTGGTGCCGAACCGCATTTCCGCGCATTCGCGCCGCTGGCAACGCGAAACCCTGGATTGGATCGCCCGGACGTTCACGCACGTGCTGATCGAGGCGGAATTGCGGATACTGGGCGGCGCCTTTGGGGGGGACGTCGTGCGGCAGGTCGGGGCGCTGCGGGAAAGGGGCGTGAACGTGGCCATGGTTGCGCACGGCACCGACGTTCGCCTGCCCTCGCGCCACGCGGTCAATGAACCTTGGTCTCCCTTCCGCACCGGGTGGCCGGACCTGGACAAGGTCGAGGCGGGAGTTCGCCACAACCTGGGTGTGCTGCGCGAGGTGGATGCGCCGACCTTTGTGTCGACGGCGGGGCTGTTGGCGGATGTACCCGCAGCCACCGTGCTGCCCGTGACCATATCCACCGACCGGTGGGTGCGCGCGGGGGCCCGGAACCTAGGCGATGCGACCGGCCGGCTGATAGTTGCGCATATTCCGTCATCCGGCCGGATCAAGGGGACGCGGGAAATCGCGCCGGTCCTCGAAGAGCTGGACGCGCAAGGCATCATCGACTACCGCCCCGCCACGGGCGTGTCGCACGGAGCAATGCCCGGTCTCTACGGGGCGGCGGACGTGGTGGTCGACCAGTTCCTGGTTGGCGACTACGGGGTGGCGGCCTGCGAGGCGATGGCCGCCGGTCGCGTGGTCGTGGGGCACGTGAGCGAGGCGGTGCGCGGTTACGTCTGCGAGACAACCGGGAAGGAACTTCCCATAGTCGAAGCGAGCGTGGATTCGCTGCGCGAGGTGCTGGTTGGTATCGCGGCGCAGCGCGACTTGCACCGGGTGCGCGCCGCGCAAGCCGGACCCGCGTTTGTGGAGGGATACCACACGGGCCGCGGCGCGCGCGCGGCCCTGGAGAGCTGGTTGAGCGCGGCGCCCTAGGTCGGTTGGCGACGCAGGGGGCATGTGCCCGGCGGCGCCCCGGTTGGGGCCGGGCGGCGAGGCTACAGCGTGCCCAGGTAGGACGCGGCCATGAATCGCAGGGGCGCCTCGCGGTGCAGCAGGCTGGCGGGGCGCGCGGGGATGAGCGCGGCGGGGCGGGTGAAGCGGCGTCGCCGCCGCGCGGCCGCCACGAGTCGGGCGGCGGGAACGGCCGGGTCCAGGGCGGCCGCGATGACGTCGTTGTCCGCGCGCGACAGTACCCGTTCGATCCCGTGTCCCTCGCGAATCAGCGCCCACGTGACCTGGGCCAGGTGTTCGCGTTCGGCGCCGTCCCACCAACTGGGATCGGAGCGGTAATAGATGGCGCCGAAAACGTGGATCCGGAGGAACTTCGCGACGATCGCGGACTGCGTGGGGATCGCGGCGCTGGTGAACCATTGCGCGGCGAGGATGGACGGTAAGTACCTGAATTCGTCGGCGATCGAACGCGGCGTGAAGGTTACGCGGTCGGTTGCCTCGGAACCGATGATGTATGCCGGACCGCGCCGGTCGTAGGCGACCCTTCCCTGCAACCAAAGCTGGCACACGTACGGCAGGTCTTCCCCCACGGGGTGGTCGGCCGCGAAGCGCAGGTGCCCGAAGGCCGATCGGTCGACCAAACCCAGCGGCGCCGAACGGTACATGAGCCGGTCCCGTTTGACGTCGAGCGTGGAACGCAGGCGCGGACGGACAACCGGGGTGGGCACGCGGGCCCCGTCGTCGTGTCGCAACGCCGCGATAACAACATTCGCGCGGCATTGAGCCGCGCGCGAAAGCCACGAATCGACGGCGCCGGGAGCCAGGTAGTCGTCCGATCCGAGCAGTGAGGTGTACCGCGCGGTGGCGGCGTCCAACCCGAGGTTGAATGGCCCCGAAGGGCTGGGGATCCCGTCTTCGAGCGCAAGCAACCGCAGGCGGGGGTCGGCATACAGGGCACCGAGGCGATCCCGGATGGCCCGCGGGTCGGTGTTGTGGGCAACCACCGTCACCCGCACGCGGGCGCGGGTCGCCTCCAGCACCGAGGCGGCGGCACGCTCCAGGGGCCTGCGATCGTTGTGGACGGCGATGATGACATCGACGTCCAGGTCTTCGTCACTTTGCATGGGTGCCGCCCGGTGCGGGCCGCAAAGCGCCGCCGACCACGTCCTCGTAGATGCGCGTGTAGGCGCCGGCCACGTTGGCGGGCCAGAACTGATCGCCCAGAGTGGCCGCAACATCCGCCGCGCTCATCTTGCTTGTCGAGGCCAGGACGGCCTGCACCGCATCCGCGTACGCGCCCGGGGTCTGATCCGCCACGAAGGCCCCGACCGCGGGTGCCGTGTACTCGCTTGCCCCGGTTTCTATCCCGGAAACCACCGGTCGGCCGTGGCTCAGGGCCTCGGCCACAACGGTGCAGAAGTTGTCGCCCAGCGTCGGAATGAGCATGAGGCGGGCCGCGTCGAGGCGCGCGCGGACCCCAGCATCGTCGAGCGAGCCGGTGAGCGTCAGCCGCTCGCCGACACCGAGGTCGCGCGCCAACGCGACCGCATCCGCCCGCTGCGGGCCATCGCCGACCCAGGTCAGGCGCGCGTCGACACCCCGATCGACCAGTTCCGCCACGGTCCTTACGGCCATCAGCGGACCCTTGCGCGGCACCAGGGCGCCGACACCAACCAGCGCCAGCGGGCCGGGCTGGGGCGCAAGATCGACGAGGCCCGCCGGCGCCGCTACCACGCAACCGATGACGCGAACCGGCCCCGTGCGGACGGCGCGGATCGGGGCGGCGAGGCGCTCGCATACGGCGGTGACCACGTCGGGGCGGGCCAGCAGGCGCGAGATCGGCCGGATGAACGGTCGCGCCCAACGCGGCAGGGTACCCGGCGTCGTCAGCGCCGACCAGTGCTCGGTGTGCACCCACGCGGCCGTGCGACTCGGGCGCGCCAGCGCGAACGGGAGCAGGCCCGATATGGCCTGCGTGTGCACGACGTCGGCGGCCCGGGCGGCGGCGCGCACGGTGCGCGCCGCCCGCAACCAGTGCAGCGGATTCGCCCTGGACATGGGGACCCGGGTGACCGGGATGTCGCGCACGCGCGCGGATCGCGGATCGGGGCCCAGGTGCTGTGGGGAAACGAGGTGGATGACGCGGACGCTGTGCCGCCCGGACAGCGCGACCGCGTCGCGCACCACAAAGACCCCAGAATGCGGCAGCGCGGTGGTGGGGAACCACGGCGTGACGATGAGAATGCGCACGCCCCTAACGTAGCAAAGCCGACCGGCTCCTACCGGGGGCGCGGCGCCGCCGGCCACACGCGGCGCAACCGGGATTCGACGGGGCGCTCGACCAGTGTGTGCAGCGCGCCCGCGCCCGCGATCGCCACCGCGGCCAACGCGACAACGGTGACAGCGGTGGGGGCTCCCCACGGTTGAAAGCCCCCCGCCTCCCGCACCGCGTACAGGATGGTGGCGTGGATCAGGTAGAACGCGAACGACCACTCGCCCAGAACGACGATGGGGCGCCACCGCAGCCACCGGGCGCCACCGGCCATCTCGCGGCTCGCCACCGACACGATCGCCAGCGCGCTGATTGCGGTCGCAACTTCGGGAACCCATTGGCCGATTCCGCCCAGGGAGGGAAGGTACGTCAGCGCCGCGAACGCCGCTGTCGCGCCGGCCGCGACGAACCAGGGCGGTACGCGCGCCGCGAAACCCCACCGCATCGCCCACGCCAGCGCCATTCCCAGGGCGAACTCGTTCATTCGCAAGACCGGCCAGGGAAGGTTAGCGAACCAACCCGCGGGCCAGGCGATGGCGGCGATCCGGGCGACCAGGCTCAGCGCCGCTATCGCGCCGACCGCGACGAATGCGCCGCGCCGGCGCACCCGCCACAACATGGCGGCAAGGAACGGATGCAAGGCGTAGAAGAAGAATTCCGCGGTGAGCGTCCACGCGGCGGGGTTCCCCGAAAAGAGGATGACGGGATCGCGCCACCAGCCCTGCAGGACAACGACCGACAGGGCAATGACCGGAAGCGACCACTGCTTGACCCACCACTGGGCGGGGTCGGGATGTAGCGAATAGAAGACAGGTATCGCAAGGACCAGCGCGACGAGGTGCAGCGGATAGATGCGCGAAATCCTGCGCCAATAAAAGGTGGTGCGGGAAGTGCCCGGGCGCATCGACCAGGTCAGCACAAACCCCGACAGGACGAAGAAGAACGTGACGCCCAGATAGCCCCACTGCAGCCACCGCGCAATGAAGGCGGGGAATTCCACCAGATTCTCGCAGTGGTAGGCAAACACTGCCAAGGCGGCCCACCAGCGCAGCCCGGTGAGCGCGTCGAGCCGCACCGGCTCGATGGGACCGCGCTGAACGTTCACGATCCGCAAGTGTACCGGGCGGGGATTCGCTAGGATCGGCAGGTGTCAAGAATCGTGAGCGTCGTTGGCGCCAGGCCCCAATTCGTCAAGCTCGCCCCCATCGCGCAGGCGGCGCGGGCCGCCGGAATCGACCACAGGATTGTCCACACGGGCCAGCACTACGATCCGCTGCTGTCGGACGTGTTCTTTTCGGATCTGGGAATCCCCGCCCCCGACGTGCACCTCGGGATCGGATCGGGAACGCACGGGCAACAGACCGGGGCGATGCTTGCCGAACTGGACGGCGTGCTCGCCGACCTGGAGCCCGACACCGTCCTGGTCTACGGCGACACGAATTCGACGCTGGCCGCAACGCTGAGCGCCGTCAAGCAACACATGCACGTCACGCACCTGGAAGCAGGCCTGCGATCGTTCAACCGCCGCATGCCAGAAGAACACAATAGGGTCCTGACCGATCACGCGGCCGATCTGCTGCTGGCGCCCACGCACGTGGCCGCCGAACACCTGCGCGATGAGGGGCTGGCGGGCCGCACGGTCGTGGTCGGCGACGTGATGACCGACGTGCTGTTCGCGACGCGGGATAGGGTCTTGCGGGAGGGGGCGGGCCTCGTCCCGCAATGGGGCCTGGGCGCGGAAGGCTACTATCTTGCGACCATCCATCGCGCCGATAACACGGATAATCCCACCCGCTTAGCGGAAATTGTGGAGGCGCTGGCGGCGGCGGACGCGCCGGTGATCTTGCTGGCCCATCCCCGGGTGGCGGCTAGGGCGCGCGAGGCGGGGATCGACCTGACGCGCGGCGCGCTGCGGGCACGCGACCCGCTGGCCTACCCGGACCTGGTGCGGGCGGCGCTGGGGGCGCGCGGAATCGTCACGGATTCGGGGGGCCTGCAAAAGGAGGCCTTCTTGCTGCGCGTGCCGTGCACGACCGTGCGCGATGAAACCGAGTGGGTGGAGACTGTCGACCTGGGGTGGAACGTGCTGGCGCACACGGGTCCGCAGATCCTTGCGGGACTTACGCGGCCGCGCCCCACCGACGTTTCCGCCACCCCGTACGGGGACGGCCGGGCAGCCGGCCGCGTCATCGAGGCAATAGAATTGCATCTGTGAAAATATCGGTCGTAGCACTGGGGAAAATCGGTTTGCCGCTTGCGGCCCAATTCGCGCTCGCGGGGCACAATGTCGTCGGCGTCGACATCAACGCCGACACGGTCCGGGCGGTCAACGAGGCGCGCGAACCGTTCCCGGGGGAGTCCGGCCTGGGCTCGGCGCTGCGCGAAACCGTACCCGCCGGCCGCTTGCGCGCAACGACCGACTACGCCGATGCGATCCCCGGCAGCGATGCGGTCGTCGTTGTCGTCCCATTATTTGTGGACGAGGCCACCGCCGCCCCCAACTTCGGTTGGATGGACGCCGCAACCCATTCGATCGGGCAGCACCTGACACCCGGCACCTTGGTCATTTTCGAGACGACGCTGCCGGTTGGCACCACGCGCGGTCGCTGGAAGCCCCTGCTCGAGGCCGATTCCGGGCTACGCGAAGGCACCGATTTCCATCTGGTGTTTTCCCCCGAACGCGTGCTGACCGGGCGCGTGTTTGCCGACCTGCGCAAATATCCCAAGTTGATCGGCGGGTTGTCGCCCGAGGGCGCGCAGCGCGCCACCGCCTTCTATCAGTCGGTCTTAACATTCGACGAGCGCCCCGACCTCCCGCGCCCCAATGGCGTGTGGGATCTGGGGTCGGCCGAGGCCGCCGAGATGGCCAAACTCGCTGAAACCACCTACCGGGATGTCAACATCGGGTTGGCGAATGAGTTTGCGATGTTTGCCGAATCCCACGGCATCGATATTTATGCCGTCATCGATGCGTGCAACTCCCAACCGTATTCGCACATCCACCGGCCCGGCATCGCGGTCGGCGGGCATTGTATCCCGGTGTATCCGCGCCTCTACCTATCCGTGGATCCGTCGGCGCAGATTGTGCGCACGGCCCGCGCGGTCAACGCCGCCATGCCCGCGCATGTGGTCGACCGGGCCACCGAGCTGCTGGGGTCCCTGGACGGTTTGCGGGTCGCCGTATTGGGGGCCGCATACCGCGGCGGTGTCAAGGAAACGGCGTTTTCTGGGGTGTTTGCCGTCGTGGAGGCGCTTCGCGCCCGCGGCGCCCGGGTCGTCGTATCCGACCCGCTGTATAGCGATGACGAGCTTGCCGGTTTTGGGTGGGACCCGTATCACCCGGGCGATCCGGTGGACGTCGTGATCGTGCAGACCGACCACGTGGCCTACCGCGAGATCGCCGCGGGAGACTTCCCCGGCATCCGCCTGCTGGTCGACGGGAGAAACATTACCGATGCCGCCCGCTGGCAAGGCGTCGCCAGGATAGTCGTTGGCCGCGGCTGATCCGCCGGGTCTCGCCGCGATGGCGCCCGGCGGCGGAGCCGCGCCGGTGGCGCGCCCCCGCGACCCCGTCTGGGACACCGCAAAGTTCATCGCGATAACCCTGGTTGTGGTGGGGCACACGATCGAGAGGTATGCAGACTCGCGCCTGATGTACGCGCTGTACCTCTTTATCTATTCGTTTCACATGCCGATGTTTGCGTTCATTTCGGGCAGATTTTCTAGTTCCGCGGGCCTCACCGCGCGCTCGGCGCGTTCGATGATCCGTACCCTTATCGCGCCGTACGTCATCTTCAGCGTGATCTGGTGGTTCTTTGGACACGTCAGTGATAAACCGCATGCGTTCGATCTGACCGCACCGTACTGGTACCTGTGGTTTCTTGTCGCATTGGTGGCCTGGCGCCTGACATTGCCCTTATTTGCGGTCATCCGATTTCCGGTGACAGTGGCAGTGATTATCGCGGTGGCCGCGGGGTATTTTCCCGCCGCAGATTGGCACATGGCCATTTCGCGGACCCTGGTTTTCTTGCCATTTTTTGTGGCGGGGTGGCGCACATCTGGCGGTCTGCGCCTGCACCGGGGATTCCTGGCGGGGCCCGTGGCGAAGATTGCTGCAGCCGCGCTTTTACCGATGGCTGCCGCCGCTTGTTACGTGTGGGCGCCGCAGGCGGACGCGCTCGCACTGCGACCCGGCGTGCAAGGCGCCACACCGTATGTGAATCTGGACTGGAATCCGGCATGGGCGGGCGCCCTCCGGTTGGCGTTGATGATGCTTGCGTTTGTTCTGATATTCGCGGCACTGTCCCTCACTCCGCGCCGTGCGCCGCGTCTAGCGGATTGGGGAACACGCACAATGACGGTCTATATTGCTCACCTCTTTGTGATCGTAGCGTTCACGACGTGGGAAGCGGCATTCGGATGGTTTGACTCCGCGTGGAAGTTTGCGATTTTGGTGTTGGCGGCGATCGTACTCAGCGTGATGCTTTCCGCTCGTAGCCTGGACCGTTTGTTGCGGCCACTCATCCGCCCGCGGCTCACGTGGTTGGTACGGTACGACTGAAGACCTGCGCTTTCATTGGCGGGCGAACATTGATAGCGTTGCTCCGTGTCGCTATCGATCCGCCGCGCCCATGCGTTATCAGACTTCCCTGATTTCTCTGCCGCCCAGGCGGTCTACAACAGCACCTGCGCCGAACACGACTATATTTCGCGGTTCGTCGCCGGTATCTAACGGCACATAACCGCTACAGTGAACAAGACGTTTGAGGCGGCGCAACCGATAAGCGAACGAAGATATGTGCTCGTTTAACAAGCTATTTATGGAAAGTCTCACATCGTACGAGCGTGCCGTCGCGCTTGGAAATATGACAACGTAGAATCGGATAAATCCGAAGATCAACGAGAGTAGCAATGAAATCAGGAACGGCATTCAAACGCATCGAAACGAAGGCTAGGGGAATCTATCGCCGTGCACGAAGAAAAGCCGGTCCTGCACGACAAAAACTGCTGAAATATCGGTTCGTCAAATCTATGCGATTACGACTAGGTGGCCACCAGGCGCCCGGTCGTGTTTCTATCGTGGTTCCCGTTTATAACGTAGAGAAATATCTTGCGGAATGTCTCGATAGCCTGCTCGACCAAACGTATAAAAATATTGAAATCGTTTTGATCGATGATGGTTCTAAAGACGGGTCAACAGCGATTGCTAAGAACTACGCAAGTGAGCATAGCTCCATAAAATATCGGCGTCAGTCGAACCAAGGGTTGAGTGCCGCACGTAATAATGGTGTTCGCGTAGCGAGTGGCGAGTATCTGATGTTCATTGATTCGGACGACACCCTTCACCGATCCGCGATTTCAACCCTCGTCAAATCGTTGAAGGCCAGTAAATCAGATTTCGCGGTTTGTGGGTATCAGCGCCAGCGGGCAGGACGTACCGTTAACCCCGGTTCATGGATCGTGGACGCTATGAAATTCGGTGAATCGCGTGTCTCGCCTTCTGACCGCCCTTCGATTATGGTGAACGTTGTAGCTTGGAGCAAACTGTATCGTCGTAGTTTTTGGAATAGCGCGAGACTCAAGTTTCCGGTTGGCAAACTTTATGAAGATCAGGTTGTGGCTGCGAGAGCCTACTCTTTGGCAAAATCCATTGACATTATCGAACAACGTTTTGTGAACTGGCGAATCAGAGACGAGGAAAATAGCTCAATCACGCAGCGGGCCCGCGAGGTAGATAACCTGCGGCATCAAATCGCCGCCTGGGATGACTCTCTCAAAGTGTATCAAAGACTCAAGGGATCTGAGGTCGCGAATATTCGCCGACTCCAGATTCTCCAGAACGACATTCCGCGCCTTTTGCCGCTGAACAGAGAATCTGTGACTTCGGAATATCTTCGGACAATAGCTGATGCAGTTCGCCGATACCTGGCTCACGTCACGCTGGACTCCGACACAGATATTTGGGCGACCGTTCGGCTCGCGTATTATCTGCTCCAGAATCGTTCGTACGCTGAATATTGGCGTCTGATGAAATGGGCGCAAGGATCGCTGCATGACAGCGCGGTGAAGTTATCTGATAGCGGTGAGACTGTTTTGCGCCTGTCGCCGAGATTCCAACGGATTGCAGACGAGGCAAATCTGGACATGCGGTTGCCTGCGCGTGCCCGGCGTGGTCATGTGCATGTGCGTAGTGTTGTCTTTTCTGACCATGCTATTCGCATACGGGCGCATGCAAGGATTGCCGGTGTTTCAAGCGCCAATAATCCGCCTCATTACAAGGCCACTGCCGTGAATGCTCGGACCGGAGAGACGGTTGTCGTCGATGCGCGTAGGGTGGCTGATCCGTCCGCAAGCGTGGAAGGGGCGATCGCGCAGGTTCCTTCGGTCGATAGCGCGGTCGAATTGGTCGTGGACTGCCGGCAGCTGACCTCAAGCGGCTCCTGGAGGCTGCACCTGATCATCTCACAAGGGGGTTACGTCTTCGACGCTCCCGTTTATGGCAACACCTCCTTTCCGGTCGATCGCCGGTTAGCGATCGACTATGGGGATCGCGCTTACGATCTCAGATTGAGCGCCAAATATGGCCTGGCCATCAACGTCAGACCCCTAAGGCTATTGGTCGAATCCGTGGCGCGCTCGGCTTTGGGCGACATCGCTGTCTTGCTACGTGGGGCCCAACACGCCGAGAAGTGCTTGCTACGGGTCGAAATTGACAAGGATAGTGTCTTTGAGAGCGACTGGATGCGGTTCGAGGGATCCGATTCCGATCACGTGGTGAAAATC
This sequence comes from Rarobacter incanus, assembly GCF_006715765.1. Lineage (NCBI taxonomy): Bacteria > Bacillati > Actinomycetota > Actinomycetes > Micrococcales > Rarobacteraceae > Rarobacter > Rarobacter incanus. Next base: position 1,032,245 of record NZ_VFNV01000001.1, on the reverse strand, counting down.
CCCGCTGGTTTCGTCGAAGAGTGGGATCGAGTGCGTGCTATCAACGGTGCGTCGGTAAATTGGGCTGATCCCTCTATGGGAATGACACTTTCGGCGGTTTCACAGGACGGTCGATCCTGGCCAGTTGGTGTGCCGATGGAGGGCACATCGAACTTGGGCGCCTACCTTGCCGCCGAGCGCTACAGGGGACGCACCGCCCGGATCGTTGCGTTGCCCGCAGCCATAAGCATTGATGACGTGGCTCAGGCAGACGATGGATCAATTCTCATTGAAGGGGAGTACCCGCCCCATTTCCGTAACGAACTGAGCGTGATCATCGAAGGGCAACGAATCCGATCCGTGGCCCGAGCAGTACGCGATGGCGAGCGTTTTCGAGTGAAGCTCGATCTTAGTTCCGATCGCTGGGGTTCGCCGTTGAAGGCGCTCGATCCCGGCGCGTACACGCTGCAATTCGCGGATAGCGATGGCGATCTCTTTACTAGACTGGATATCGCGGAGCATCTCGCGGACACATTCGTCGTATCGCCGCCGTTGTCACCTGGGGCGATCACGTTTAACAGTTGCCGCGTGCAGGCAAACCTGGATGTGAACAGTTACCTCGAACCCGGTGATCGTGGCACAAGAAACCAACAGCGTAACATCTCCCGATACCAAAAGGCAATCGACACCGGTGTTCAGCAGGACGCGGTCTTGTTCCGAAGCTATTACGGCGAGAAAAGCACCTGTAATGCACTAGCGATTCATGAGGAGCTCTATCGCCGCGGAGCCGACCTTCGGCTCTATTGGGGCGTACAAAGCCCAGCGGTTGCTGTCCCTGAAGGTGGGATTCCAGTTTTAATAGGAACGCGCGAGTGGTACGAGATTTTCGGATCAGCCGGAGTCTACATCGATAACGTGCATCAACCCGATTACTCGCGCAAACGGCCAGGGCAAATTTTTGTTGAAACCATGCACGGATACCCGTTCAAAGAAATGGGTCTTTCGTATTGGCGGCATTTCGGATATAGCGAGCAGCGAATCGAGTCATTCCTTCGACGCTCCGCCGAATGGGATTTTTTTGTGTCCCCCGCGCCATACGCTACCCCGCTTCTTCGTAAAGAGTTTGGGTTTGATGGTGAGACGCTCGAAATCGGATACCCAAGAAACGACAGACTTGTTCGAGGTCCGAAAGTCGGAGAACGTCAGTTTTTGCGTGGACGTCTCGGCATAGCCGATGATGCAAATGTGGTTCTATACGCGCCTACTTATAGGGACGCGTCATCGACAAACGAATTTCAATCGACGATGAATCATTTCGTTGATTATGCAGACATTGCCTCGGCGGTCAGTTCAAATACCGTATTTCTAGTGCGCGGACACCACATGAATGCGAGGGTTTCGACACGCTTGCAAAGTGCGCCGAATGTGATCGATGTTACGCACTATCCCGAGATCGGAGACCTCATAGTCGCGTCGGACGTCGCAGTTCTTGACTACTCCTCCCTGCGCTTTGACTACGCCTTAACGGGAAAACCTATGGTCTTCTTGGTTCCAGATCTCGATGAATATTTGGCAGGGCGGTCGTCGCTACTTCCGTATCTCAATACTGCGCCGGGTGACATAGTTACCGATCGCGCGGAACTCATCGAGGCGCTCGTTGAGATTTATAACGGGCGAGATCCACATGGGCAGGATCGCCGGGCATTCGTGAAGGAATACATGCCGTTGGAAGACGGGAACGCAAGCGCAAGGTTCGTCGATCGAGTCTGGGGGAATCTGTAAAGATGAGCCGGTTCATAGGTATGACTATCCACAAGCTGGGTCTCGAAGCGGGAGGTATGACGCTCTCTATGCTGAGAAGAGCCTCTCTCTTCGCGAAGCACGGTTGGAGGGCCGCGGTGATAACGACGGAGCCGAGGCCTGGATACGATCACGTGGCCAGGGTTTTCGCCGATCGCGGGGAGTTATCGGACGGCGCCACGATCATAAATATTTGGGACTTTGCACGGTCATACTACGAGCCACATCCAGAAGGCGCAGCTCCGGTCCCTTCTGCTTCGAATGACTGGTTCGGAGTCCCAATAGGTGGGGATACTGCTAGCCTCCGCTATTTTGAGAAGGGTACAAACGTCTATCGGGAGTACTGGGACTACGATCGCTCAGGAAGGCTGAGATTTCGGGACGTGTTTGATTATTCACATCGTCGCCTTTCTCGTATCGAATATGATCATTCCGGTGCCCCGTGGCGTCAATCAGACTTTGACGCCGACGGCTCGAGAATTCGTCAAGATCGGTTTTTCACTCGCTCGGGCATTCCTTTCATAACGCGGTGGTTCAACGTCTCTAACGGCCAAGTCGATCGGGCTTTTATATTTCCACTGATGTCGTTGAGCGCGATCGAGTTTAAGTCGCAGGCTGAATTGCAGGCTCACATTTATTCTCTCATTTCAGAGGGTTCCGATGGTTTGCCTGTTTTTGTCGGTGACGGGATTGGGAGCGTGGACAGTTTGCGCCTGTTGCCCTCGCAGAAGACGATTCGTCTCATGTTCTTTCATAGCAACCACTACTCAGGCAGTCGCGCACTGGGAGCTCGCGTCAAGAGCGACCACTTGCGTGTCCTGCGGGCGGGCGGTGACATCGACGGAATTGTCGCATTAACTCCGCAGCAGGCTGCAGATATTCGTGCGGAATATCCGAGCGCCCCACCTATTTTCGTCGTGCCGCATTCACTGCACTTCACCGACCGCGTATCAGATGCAGGGGTGCGAAATCCATATCGAGTTATATTTTTAGGACGCCTTGCCCCTGAAAAGCGTGTCGTTGAAATAGTTCACGCTTTCGCGCCTGTTGCCCGGCGCTTTCCACAAGCGGAACTCGTGATCGTCGGCAGCGGGCCAACCTGGGAAGACGTGGAGGCGGCCGTCGCTGAGCTTGAACTCGTTGACAGAGTGACCTTCCGCGGGTGGTTGCCGCGAGCCGAAGCCGAACTCGCTGCGGCGGGGATGATGGTGGTTGCCTCGGACTTCGAAGGCTACGCAATGACAATTGGCGAGTCATTAATTCAAGAGACTCCTGTCGTGTCGTTCGATCTGCCCTACGGTCCCCGTGCACAGTTGGGGGATTTTGGTGGGTTGCTCGTTCCTTATCTTGACTTCGCGGCGCTTTCCGACGCGCTCTGTGCGCTGATGGCGGATCCTGCCCGTGCGCGGAGGCTTGGGGTGCAGGGACGTCAGTGGGTTTTACGGGCGCGGGGGGAGTCGCGGGTTTTTGCTACGTGGCTGTCTATATTCGAGGAATTAGATGCCCGTAAAGGGGCAACGGGCTGAACCCCCAAACCCCCGCGATAGTTGTAGCGCAGGGTTTGCGGTATGGCGTTGTCACAGCACGGGGAAGGGGCCACATGTGTCGGGGGCGCCCGGGGGCGCATCGGCGATCCCGCGCGGGGCTGGTTCCCGATTGTATCGGGACTACCTCTACGGCGATCAGTGGGCGTTTGGGTTTCGGCGCACGCGCGGCACTCCAGGCTTGTCCACTACGATGGACCTGCAACGAGGCGCCACCGGGGGCGCCAGAAGTCTAATAGTGAGGCCTATATCGTGCGGACAATCGGAGTAGTGCTGGCGGGCGGGATCGGATCTCGTTTGGGGCTGAGCGTTCCCAAGCAACTGGTCAAGATCGCCGGAAAGACCATTCTCGAGCACACAGTCAACGCTCTCAACGAGTCCCCCGAGATCGACGAATTAATCGTCATGATCACCCCGGGATGGTCCGAGAACGTGGCGACGCTGCTTGGCGAACGCTTCGGCAAGCTGACCCGGATCCTGGAGGGTGGCAACACTAGGAACGAGACCACCCAGCGACTTATCGACGCGCTCGCCGAGGACGCCGCGAGTGAGGGAGAGCTCAAACTCGTCCTGCACGATGCCGTGCGCCCGTTAGTCGACAACCGGATGATCGCGGCCTCGGTGGCCGCACTTGACGAATTCGGGGCGGTCGACGTAGTCATCCCCTCCTCCGACACGATCGTCGAGGTCGATGAGGACGAGGTCATCACGTCCATCCCGCCGCGCGGCCGCTTGCGGCGCGGGCAAACCCCGCAATCGTTCCTGTACAGCGTTCTGAAGAGCGCATACGAATTGGCGGCGAACGATCCGGACTTTGCGGCCACCGATGACTGCGGTGTCGTCCTGACGTACCGCCCCGACGTGCCGATTAAGACTGTCGAGGGTGCAGAGCACAATATGAAAGTCACCCACCCGATCGACCTGTACATCGCCGATAAGCTCTTCCAGTTGGCGAGCCAACCCGCGGCGCAGGTGGATCTTTCGGAGCTAAGCGGCAAGGTCATCGTCGTCCTCGGCGGATCGTATGGAATCGGCGCCGAGATGGCTCGCATTGCGCGATCCGCGGGTGCGATCGTCGAAGCGCACGGTCGTTCGACCACCGGCCTGCACGTCGAATCGGAGCAGTCGATCGCTGCCGCATTCCAAGCGGCGCACGACGCGCACGGGAGGATCGATGCGGTGGTGCTCACGGCCGGGGTATTGCGTATGGGGCGCCTGAACGAGACGACCCCCGAAGAGGTCGCGCAAACCGTCGAGGTTAACTTCCTGGCTCCGATCCGGGTGGCGCAGGCCGCGTATCCGTACCTGAAGGAGTCCCGCGGACACCTCCTGTTCTTCACCTCCTCGTCGTATACGCGGGGGCGCGAGAATTACTCGCTGTATTCCTCGACGAAGGCCGCGGTGGTCAACCTCACCCAGGCGCTCAGTGAGGAGTGGGCGCCGGTTGGCATCAAGGTCAACGTCATCAACCCCGAGCGGACGGCGACGCCAATGCGGTCGAACGCATTCGGCGAAGAACCTCCCGGCACGCTGCTGTCGGCGGAACAGGTGGCGGACAGTGCGCTCGCGGTCCTGACTACGCAGTCGACCGGGGTCGTCGTCGACGTGCGCCGCGAGGATTAGGCGCGGTCCGCTGGGCCCGCCCGCGCTTGGCCCTACTTACGTTCAAGTAGCGGGCATGTGTCGAGCAGTGCCTTGAAGTTGAACTGAATCGGTCGCCCGTCGAAGCAGAGCTTTGCGAGTACTCGCTTGACGGTGACGGGGGCACTCGTGAATGAGAAGTGTTGGACTTTGCGGAACTTATTGACTGTCGCGAAGTAATCGTAGAACTTGAATTCTCCGCCCCGTGGCGTCCCCGACGAAATCCACGCGCTCGGGATACCGTAGGCGTCGGCGATAATCAGGCCATGCAGCGACGACGTAACGATGCGCTTGCACGCCAGAATCTGCCGCAGCGTACCTTCGATATCGGTGGTGTCGAGCGTTATGTGCGCGACGCCGGGCCCAAATTCCGCTGCCTGGCGGTTCCGTTCGGACCAACGGGTCACCATTCCGACCTCATGCGTAATCTCCACCCGAGGGAAGTAGAAGGCGGGCGTCAGCAGGGCGGGGTCGCCGTAGATTGCCGGGATCTTGGCGCCGAAGTGCTGTAGGCGCGAGCGAGTCAAAGGTCCGCGCACGGCCGCGTAGGTGGCCGATGGGCAGATGTCTTCCTCGCCCTCGGTGCCGAAGGAACCCGTCCCCCACACTACGGAGTTGGGTCGTATGTGCTTCGCAATCGATCCAATCGCGACGTAATGCGGGATGGTGCGGTCCGCCAACACGACCTTGCGGCCGCTGATCTGCTCGAGAATCCAGGGCGAGAGCAGGTCCCCAAAGTTGTCGTTGACTAGCCACCACCGGGCGGGTACGTTGCCGTCCGCGTCAACCAGCAGCGACCTTGACACCTGATAGCGGTCCAGCAGATCTTGGTGCAAGAGCGACCCGCCACGTGAATTGTCGCGGATCCGCGGCTGCGGCTTGGCGAGGCGTATTAGCGTGTTGCCGGCCTTGGTCAAGGCGCGGCTGAAAAAGCGGTTCACTCGGTTCCCCCATGCGGTTCGGACGAAGCAACTTTACCCTACTAAACAAGTCGGGTTTAGCGGAAATGGAGGGGGTCTAAACGATGCTGTGCAGCCCCCTGCGCACTCGATCCTAACGCACAGGAAACTCGCGGGCGCCCGCGCCCGCAAGATACGCTAGTGGCGTCGCTCATGGCAACTTAGCAAGGTCGGAATCTACGAAAGACACGAATGGCTGCCCCATCAATGGTTCGCAAAGCAAGTAAGACCCTGCGTCGGATTCTGCAGCGCGGGTTGCGCCGGGCCACCACGCGCTGGGACGCATCGGTCGTGCTGATTGCGGTCTGCGTGGCTATGGGGGTGGCGTGCACCATATCTGGCGGGCCGGTTACGGCCCGCATCGGTGCGGCCTTGGCCGTCATCTGTTGCGGGGCGATCGCCCTGGGATCGCCCGAAAGGCTGCGGGACCGTTTCGGCACCCTTCTTGGCGTCCTGCCCGCGATCGTAGGCCTGGTGTTTCTGGCTTTCGTAAAGACCGCGGTGCCTGCGTTGGCACTGGCTTTCTGCCTGCTGATCGCGATCGCCGCCTGGTGCCAGGATTTCCATGCGCCGGTGCCGCCGTTGGTGCGAAATCTCCCGGGTGCCGACAGCCGTTCCGTTCCGCAATTTCCCGCAACCGTGCGGGCGTTCACACGGTGGGGCCTTGCCGCCGGAGTGTGGGGAACGGCCCTGTGCGCACTTGTCGGCGCGGGGACAGCCGGTTTCGCGTGGGGCGCCGGGTGGTGCCTCGCCATGGCGCTCCCTGCGGTCATCCAGGGCGTTCGAAATCGCGCGGCCGGACGGTCGATTCGCCGGGCGTTGGACGCGTATTCCCCCGTCTTTGCCATGCCGTACGCGGGTGGTGCCATTTTCCACATCGAGATGTGGGAGCGATACATTCGCGCCGCGGGTCTGCCATACATCATCGTCACGATGCAGGAACGAACGCTGGACCTCTTGGCCGAGGCGACCGATGTCCCAATCATCGTGCCGGCCGAAGCGAGCGTTTTGGCGGTCCGCGAGACCATGCCCGCCTCCCTCAAGGCCGCATTCTATGTGCACAATTCCGGCCTCAATACCCTCTTCTTTGCGGCGGCTCCCGGCGTGGTCGATGTGTTCCTGCATCACGGGGACGGCGATAAGCAGTCCAGTTCCAACCCGAAGTCGCGAAAGTACGACATCTTGTACGTCGCGGGGCAGGGGGCAATAGATCGATACGCGATGCGCGGAATAAATATCCCGCGCGAGAAATTCGTTATAGGCGGTCGCCCGCAGACGGAAACAATTGAAGTCGCCGATCGGGGAATCTTAGGGCTGCAAGTGCCGACCGTACTGTACGCCCCGACGTGGGCGGGTCGGCCACCGAATGATCACTTTTCCTCGCTGCCCTGGGGGCCGCGGATAGTCCAACAGCTACTCGATCGCGGGGCACGGATCATTTTTCGGCCGCACCCCGTGAGCCGGCGCGCGCATGACTCCCGTGCGATCATCGAATCGATCGAGAAAATGCTGGAGCGGGCAACTGCGACCACCGGTATCGAACATATCTATGGCGCACAAGCGGAAACGCAGTGGGGCGTAACCGAGGTCACCAATGCATCCGACGCGATGGTATCGGACGTATCGGGAATCGTCACCGACTATATGCAGTCAGGCAAGCCCTTCGCCATGGTCACGACGAACTGCACTGTCGAGCAGTTCCGCGCGCAATACCCAACCTCGCGCGGCGCCTACGTGATCTCGCTGGTCGAGCCGCAAACCATGGAGTCGGCACTCGATGACATGTTCGGTCCCGACACCCTGCACGACCTGCGATGGCGTCAGCGCGATTACTACCTGGGCGGATTCAACGGCGACTTGCAGCCGAGCCAAGCCTTCGTCGGGCTTCTCAACGAACTCGCCAACGACCAACCGATTACCCTCGACCCCTCGGGGTTCAACAGCTGAAACGAGCGCCTAATGAGCCCGCAGGCGCCGCCTGGCGTTTGGGGGCGGCGGCCGGCGCGGATGCCGAAGGCGCGACGGGTTCCCGCAGGCGCCGCCCGGGGTCAGGGGCGGCGGCCGGCATCGATCAGGCGGCGGGCTTCGTCGAGGAAGTGGTTGGCGTAGTTTTCTGGCGGGTAGTCCCCGAGGTAGTACTTACGCATTGCGACGCGATCGGAGGCCAGCGGGTCTGGGCCGAGCAACTGGTCCAGGATCTCGTCGAGATTATTCAAACTACCGTCGACCACGTAGCCGCTCTGCGCCGCGGGCACCTTCGCGAGAAGCTCCTCGCGCGAAGCGCCCATCGCCATGACGGCGAACGGCTTGACCGACTGAAGATAGTCCGAGATCACGGCGGAGATGTCGCATATCATCGCGTCGGAAGCGTTGAAGCAGTCAACAATCGACATGTCGGATTCCGCGGTGCGGCCCCACAGGTGCTCGCGTCCTGTTTCCCCAGCGTCACGCGCCAGGACTTCTTGCACGTCCTCGATTAGCCCGCAGGCGACGGGCTTGGTGTAATTCAGCGGGTGCGCGCGGAAGATGACGCGCACGTTGCGCTGTAGTAGGCGTTCGATCAACGCGGCGGCGACCGGGAGCGAGTAAACGTCGGTGTCGGAGTACGGCCCGATCCAGGTCGGCGCGTACAACACGGTTCGTGGCAGAGATTCGTCGCGCTCTGCGCGCACCGGCTCGATGTTCTCGACCTGCGGGCGGCCAACGATCTTGAACTTGTCGCGCGGGATCGACACCCCGTGGCGCGCATAGCGATCGATGCCCGCCTGCCCGGCCGCAAAAATGTATGAGTAGATGGCGTGGACGGGATTGAAGCAGGCGGGCTTCTCGGAGTCGCCGTGATTGAGCCAGACGTTGACCAGTTGCGCGCGCTCCACCATGTGGGTGTTGCGGACCGCGTTGTTGACGTAGAACACCGTCGAGAGCGAGGCGGCATCCACATCGTCCAGTGAGCGCAGGGTGGGGCTCAAGACGACCGGAGCGCTTGTCATCGACGCGATCAACTGCCGCATGCGTTCGCTGCGCGTGACGACGACGTACTTTCTATCGATCCGGTCGAAGTAGTTCGCCCACATTCCATACTGGTAATCGGCACCGGTCGTCGCCCCGAAATACACCGCGAACTGAGGCCCGTAGCTTTCCACGAGATCGTGCAGTTGCACCCTGTCCGTCGCCGACCGCCACGCCTGCACGATCCCGTAACCGAATACCGAGGCGTTAGCCAGCGCCGCCAAGACAACTAAAATGCCGACCAGCGTCGGAGGCAATCCGCTCGAGGAAAGGGCGCCGACCGCGAGAGTTACCAAGGCCACCAAATAGGCAACCAGTGTTGTGATGCCCGCGAGCGCAACAATGAGGGGGCCGGAGGTCGCCGGAACCCTGAGCCCCGGCAGCCCGGAGGCGACGGCGCCGCGAAAATCAACAAGGAACGCGGCGCAGGCCACAACCAGGGCCAGCGCCGGGAACGCGAAGAACTTATCGGCTCGAAGAGCCACGTCGCCCGGCAGCGCGAGCGAGAAGGAGAGCGCGATTGCCAACCAGGACGCTGCCTGGGTGCCGTATAGCGTGCGCAGGGGCACCGAGCGGGTGCGGTGGCGGCGGGCAACCTCGATCAACCCGCCCAATACGAAGACCGTCGCCGCCGCACTCCACAGCCAGGATGGATGCACAACGGACGCGGAGGCGATTGTGACGGGAAGGATCTGCCGCAAGAAATTGCGCATGACGGTCAGGCGCAGCCCGCCGCGGGCCATGAGTAGCAATCTGCCGACGGCGGTGGTGGCGCCGGATGCGGCGGCCTCGTCCTCATCATCTGCGCCTTGGTCGGGCGAATCGGATGCATCCGAATCGAGGTCGTCCGGGGCGGCGGAGTTTTGCTTTGCAACGCCCAAGGCTATGGCGTCGATGACCGCCTGCGGGAAAACCTGGTCGTAGGTTTCCGCCGGGAAATCACCGAGGTAGTACGAGCGGGTCTGCCAGCGGGCAGCGAACTTCTCATCGGTCCCGAGCATGTGCGTCAGGACATCGTCAATGTTGGTCAGGGCGTCATCGATCACGTACGCGCCCTGCGCGATCGGATACGTCCTCGCGAAGGCGTCCGGCGGCTCGCTGATTGCCACCATCGCGAACGGCTTACCCGAATACAGGTAGTCGGAGACGACCGACGACACATCCGAAATCATGGCATCGGACTCGTTCATGCACTCGATGGCGTTCAAGTGCTTTTCCGCGGGCGCCCCGAACGTGTGCTTTCGCTCACTCGATTGCTGATCGGACGCCAGAATCTCGTGGATTCGCGCGATTGTGGCGGCGTCTTCCGGGAATTCGTAGCTGAAGGGGTGGGGGCGGAAGAGGACGTTGACGTCGCGCGCGATCAAGGCGCGCACGATCCCCTCGCCCAGGTGCAGCGACTGGAAGGCCGTCGCGCCGACGTGCCCGCGCCAGGTCGGCGCGTAGAGCACCGTCGGTCGCTTGCCGGCCGGCATCCCCGGGCCCGACACGACGTCGATGTCAGTGGCCTGGGGCCGGCCGACTATCACGAACTTATCCCGCGGGATTGACACCCCGTGCGCCGCGTAGCGGTCGATGGCGCCCTCCCCGGCCGCGAAGACGCGGTCGTACATGGCGTGGGTCGGGTTGTACGACGGCGGCTTGTCGGAGTCGCCGTGCCCGATGTAGACGTGGGCCACGCCCGGGTGCCGCACGAAGGCGTTGTTACCCGACGAGGCATTTACGTAGAAGGCGGCGCCCATGGAGGGGGTCAGGACCCATTCCAAGGAGCGTTGGGTGCGCAGCTGGAGAACGGGGGCCGCGGTCATGGCGGCGATGGGTTCGGCTGCGTCAACGCTCCGCGCGACTATCAGGAAGCGCTTACCCGTTCGCTCAAAGTAGGGAAGCCACATGGCAAGTTGATAGCTCGCGTCGTCGGGACGCGCGGTGTACAAAATGAACTCGGGGTCGTAGGCCCTGATGCTCCGGATCAGCTGCGCCTGGGTGCGCCCCAGGCGTAGGTTGGTCCACGCGATGTGGCCGGCGGTGGCTAGTCCCAATGCCGTTGCCAGCGCGGCCCCGGTCAGCCACCACAGCGCGGAACCGGTACACAACGTGCCGATTCCGGCCAGCGGTGCGATCCATTCAATGATGAGCAGTGCGTCGCGCCAGTTCACCGGGTTCTTGCTGTCCTTATACCCGGGCAGGTGGCGCACCCAGATGGTGGAGCGCCTGGACGCGGTAACGATGGCGGGACCGCCCACCTGCAACAGCAGGACGACGCAGATAAGGACAGCGGCCGCGACCCGCTGCGATCCGCCGGCCATCTGCGCCGCGGCGAAGCCGGTCAGCGCGTTCGCCGAAAACGATGCCAGTTGCGTCACGCCACCGGTTTCGCGTTCCGTCCCATAAATGTTCAGGGCGACGCCCGCGAGCAGCAATAGGGGCCCGCACGCGCTGACCCACTGGGCAGGCGCGCCGATCGCGGCCAGCCACACGGCATAGATGCCGAATCCGGCCCCGACAACAACGGTGAGGAGCACGGCCAACAGCGGGACGATTTGACGCGCCGGGCTTGGGGCGGATTCAGGCTCGGCCTGGTGTGGGCGAATGTGAAGCACTGGTGGTCCTTGCTACGGGATTTAGAAACGTCGTGCGGGGCGGGGCGCGGCGCGGTGCCGAACTGCACCGAAGGGCTTCCTATGGGCGCACCTGTTCGTGCCGCGAACCCGCCCCGCCCAGTCTACTTCGGTGGCCTTATCCTAGATGCAGAGCCGCGTTTTCGACCCGGGCAACGCTCTCGATCGCGGGGTCGTCCAGCGCCTGATCCGAAACCACCACCGCCGCCGCTCCGCGCGCCCACGTCGAGATGACGGAGCGAACGACGGACGCCGTCGGAGCCGTCCGCGCGTCGATAACAACGCGTTCCGATTCGAGGTCGTGCAGCGACGAGCGCCCCCAGTCGTCCAGATCCCAAAAGGACGTGTCGACCCCGCCGTGCCGCACGGCGGTCAGGTCGGCATTCGTTTGCGGGACGTACCCGAGCGCGTCCGCGCTTCCCATGACGGCCGGGCCGGCGTCTATGGCCCCGGGGGGCAGGTCCTCCTCGAACCGCCGTGCAAGAGACGGCAGCGGGACGGCCACGATTTCGTCGGCCCGCTCGACCCACGCCGCAGGATTCGATGTGACGGCGATCGGGGCATCGCCGTTCGCGATGACGGTCGCGCCGCACGTCCACGCGCTGAGGTACCACACCACGGCCCGCCAGTGGGGCGGGATGTCAACCGCGATGTGGGTTCCGGGGTGGGCGTCGAACTCGTCGATGAGAAAGTTGGTTGTCTTGTTGCGCCAGTTCAGTAGAACCGAGCCCGAAAGCTCGATGCGTTCGCCGCCGTGTCCATACCAGGAAAGTGCCGGGCGCTGGCCAAGCGATTGCAGGGTGCGAACTGCGTCGATGAGGATCTTGGTAGCCACGGGAAACCATGATAGTTCGCTGTGAAAATGATCGGGGTCGGGACGCAAAGGGCCCTTTCGCGATGTGATGCCCGCAACGACATTCTCTAGGACAAAGTACCCGCAGCGGTTGCGAATTCGATCGAGTAGGGCAAAGATGACATAGATGTAATTTGGCGGCTAAGATGACATCCTGCGTATCATCTCGCTCGACTTCGCGGCGGGCAGCGGTGCGCGCCGCCGGCGGGTGCGGACTCAGGGCTAACGAAAGGGGAGTGTGCGCGTGTGGAACATTCTTGACCCAAACGGGCCATTGCCATCCGATGCCGACCGCCCCGCAACCCCCGCGCAACTCAACATACTCTCCCTGATTCACGGCGATGAGGGATACGACACCGTCGAGTCGTGGCAGGATCGCGCGCTGTGCGCGCAGACGGATCCCGAGGCTTTCTTCCCCGAAAAGGGCGGGTCGACGCGCGAAGCGAAGCGGGTATGCGTGCGCTGCGAAGTGAAGGCGGAGTGCCTCGAATACGCACTCGAGCACGACGAGCGATTCGGGATTTGGGGGGGCTTGTCCGAGCGTGAGCGCCGCAAGCTTAAGCGTCGCGCCTGACGGCACTCAGCGTATCGACCAGCGCGTCGCTGCCATTATCGTCGCACGCGGGGTGTCCCCCTACGCGCGGCGGACGATCCGTGCAACCTTCAACCAGACACTCCTGCCGGGCACCATTATCGTGGTCGATGTGGCCGACGATCCGCGCCCCGAGGCGGTGCTGGCCGACCTGAAAGTCCCGGATGGCGTCGCGGTGATCGCCGCCACCGGGGCGGGTTCCAAGAACTTCGGCTCCGGGGTTCGAGCCGGAATGCGTGCCGCCGGGGCCGCGGCGCCCGCGGACGGATGGTTGTGGCTGCTGCACGCGGATTCGGCGCCCCTTCCCGATGCGCTCGAAAGGTTGCTCGAGGCGGTTGAGGGCTCCGACCACGTGGGATTGGCTGGATCCAAACAGGTCGTGTGGAATCAGCCCGACCGGCTCATCGAAGCGGGCTACACGGTTTCGGGGGCGGGCCGGCGACTGACCGGAATAGAACCGGGTGAAATCGACCAGGGCCAGCACGACGACCGCGAAGACGTGTTGGCGGTCGGGCTGGCAGGGAGCCTGATACGCCGCGACGTATGGGACGAACTGCGCGGGACGGACCCCGCCTTGGGGCCGTTCCGCGACTCCCTGGATATCAGCCTGCGGGTACGCAGGATGGGCCGTCGGGTCATCGTCGTGCCACGCGCGATGGTCGAACACGCGCAGCTCGCGTTGCTGGGCACGCACGGTCCCCAACCGCGCAACGAAGAGGCACTATCCCGCTCGTTTGGTGCCCGGTTGCGGGCGTGGATGTACGTGCGGGCGGTTCACGCTCCCGCGATCGTGGCCTGGCTACTGCCCGCGTGGTTCCTGCTGTGCGCCATACCACGGGCACTGTGGCGGGTTACCGTCAAGCAACCCCTGGAGGCAATCGACGAGGTCCTTGCCCCGCTATGGTTCCTCACCCAGCTTCCGCGAATCGTGTTAGCGCGGCACTCGGCGGCGCGCACCGCCCGCGTCCCGCGTCGTTCACTGCGCCCGCTTTTCGCCAAATCCTGGCAGATAGCTGCCGCGGACAGAGACCAAAGACTGGCGCGGGCGGCGGAACGCCAGCGGCTGCGACGCGGAAACGAATTGGAGTGGACGGCGCACGTGAGCCGCGCTCGGCGCAGGCGGACGGCAATGGCGGCGACGATTGCTTCGCTCATCGTGTACGCGGTGTGGGGCCAATGGAACCTGATCCCGGCGTTGTGGTCGGGCGCCACGGTGACGGGCGGGGACCTGCTCCCGGTTACCGGTGGGTGGTCGCAGTGGTGGACCACGGTGTCGTCCGGGTGGAATACGCAGTCTTTGGGCTCGGCAGCCCCCGCAGATCCAATCATCGCCGCGCTGGCGCCCGCCATGGTGCTGACCGGCGGTTCGATGAGGGCCGCGGTTGCCCTGCTGCTCATTGCAGCGCCGATCATCGGAGCCATCGGAGCATGGTTCGCCGCGGGAGCGGTGAGTAGATCGTTGCCGGTTCGCGTCTGGCTCACCGCCGTTTGGGGTACTTCACCTCTGCTCTTCGGCGGCCTGGCGACGGGAAATCTGGGAGCAACGCTTGTTCACGCCACCCTGCCCTGGTTCGCATTGGCCTTCGCCAATGCCGTGGGGGTGGCTGCCAGGGACCCGGATGAGCGCGGCGTCGAAGCGTGGGCGGGTGCCGGTCGCGGCTCACTCGTCGCCGTGGGCGGCGCGGGGCTATTCATGGCGCTGGTGTGCGCCGCGGCCCCCGTGCTTTTCGTTCCGTTACTCATCGTCGTGTTCGCGACCGGCATCGGCGCCCGCCGCAATTCGTTGGCGGGCCGGGGCGGATGGTGGCTGGTGCCCCTGCCGTCACTGGCGCTCTTGGCCCCGCTGTTGTTGCGGGCAGCCGTGACCTGGCGGGCGGAGGGATGGCGCATCCTCCTGGCATCGCCCGGCGCGCAGCAGCCCCCCGAACTCGCCGTGTGGTGGCAGCGACTCGTTGGGGTGGTGCTACCGGAAAACGGCACCGCCGCGCTCAACACCCCCGCTTTGGTGCTTGCCATCCTCACCGGCGTCCTCACGATTGCGCTCGCCGCGGTGGGGTTGTTCCGTGGCGGGCAGCACGCCGCGACGGCACGCCGCGGGTGGGCGTTGGCGGCGTTGGGACTGGCGATCGGTTCGATATCATCCGCAACCGTCATCACCGTATCCGGAACCTCATTCGTCGTCGGGCAGCCGGGACCGGGCCTGTCGCTGGCGGCGGCGGGGGTCGCGATCGCCGCCGCCGGTGGCGCAACCGGCCTGGGTGTGGCGGCGTCACGGTTCCCGTTCGGGTGGCGGCAGGTGAGCGTGGGGACCCTGGCCGTGGCCTGCATCGCGGGTCCCCTGGCACTGGGGGCGGTGCAAAGCCGCGCACTGCAAACGGACCCGGCGGTGGCCGCCGTTGAACGGGCGCAGGTTCCGGCGATCGCTCAGGCTATGCAGCAATCCGACAAGCAGGTACGAGTGCTCGCACTGTCCGGCTCAAAGTCGCACCTGACCTACCAGCTATTGCGCTACGACGGGCCCCAACTCACGCAATCGTCAGCCGTCGTTGCCGTGTCGCGCCTGCGCGCCGAATCCGATCCACTGGCCGCGGCGGTGGGCAGCCTGGCAGGATCCGCGGGGGCGGACGTAGTGGCGGACTTGAGTAGATTCGGGATCGGCGCGGTGCTGCTCGACAAAGCAAGCGGGCAGTCCTCTGTTATCGCGGATCGGGTGGATTCGGCGGTCGGCATGCAACGCGTGACACAAGGCAAGAAGAACGTCGTGTGGCGTGTCGTCAATGCCTCCGATGGCGAATCGACCATAGCCTGGGCGACGCTCGCCGATAGCATCGATGGGGCCATCCTGACCGCATTGCCGGCCGCGGGACTGGGCGTGACCGCGACAATCGAGCCGGGCGATGCTAGAAGGGTTCTGCAGGTTGCCGAGGCCGCAGCGCCCGGGTGGCACGCGACTCTCAACGGTCGCGCCCTAGAGCAGGTGGAGCGGGCGGACGGCCTGCTCGGATTCGCGGTCGGCGCCGACGGTGGCACGCTCCGGCTTTCCTACGAAAGAGAATCGAAGCGCCCGTGGCTCGCGGCGCAGGCGGGTGTCTTCTTGGTGTTCGTCCTGCTCGCGGTGCCTGTCCGACGGCGGATCGGTGAGCGATCATGACGAGTTTGAAATCGGTTGCAGCAGGAATCGGTCTCCTTGCGCTGGCGGGCGTCGCGGCGGTGATCCCCTATGTCGAGCAGGCGACTGGGCACGCGTGGGATGGCAAGACGGAGCTTGGCACGACCTCGGTTGAGGTCACGCCCTCGGACCGCGTCATCACGTGCCCCGGCCCCGTGCCCGAAGTAACCGGGACATCGGACGCCGACGGCGAGCAGGGAGAATCCCACCCGGTCTCGTCGTGGGTGGTCGCTGAATCTACCCCGGGGGCGGTAACCACCCTCGCGCCGCTGGCCGACCGCGGGCAGGACGGCGCGGATACCGCGACGAACCCGGCCGTTACCGGCAAGGCGCCGATTGCCGTGGCCTCGCAGCTCGCAGCAAGTTCACCGCTGGTAGCGATGACGGCAATCGGATCAGCATCCGACAAGGCGGCGGGGGCGCCGTCGGCTCGGCCGGCGGCCGCGACCGCATCGTGGGCGAACTCGGGCGATCAACGCGGATTGGTGGCCGCCAACTGCCGGTATTCGAGCGATGAGCACTGGATCGTCGCCGGCGACACCGAACCGGGCACGACCTCTAACCTCGTAATCGACAACCCTGGTTTGACGTCCGTGACCGTCAACGTCGAACTGTGGGGCAGCAGCGGTCCGATCGCCCTATCCGGGCCGTCCGCATTCGCGGTTGCCCCGGGAGCGAGCCAGACGATGCTGCTCGCCGCGGTTGCTCCCGGCGAACGCCGCATAGTCGCGCACGTCACGACCGACGGCGGTTACGTTGATGCCTCGATTTCCCAAACGACTCTCGACGGTCTGGTCCCGCTCGGCATAGATACGGCGCTGTCGGGTGCAACACCGTCCCGCGTGCAAGTCCTAAGCGGGGTGCGGGTCGACGACAGCGAGATAGGTTCCGCCCGGGCGGCCACGCTCCGCCTGCTCGCCCCAAACGCCGATACCCACGTCAAGATCTCGTTGCTGACGGCACAGGGTCTTCGTATCCTGCGCGGCGCGCAAGAAGCGACGCTAACCGCGGGAGAGGTGACGGACATCTCCCTGGGAGGCTTGGCGCAGGGCCTGTACTCGGTGGTGATCGTCGCCGACCGCCAGGTGGTCGCCGGCGCGAAGTCTGTGGTCAAGGGCCCCCAGGTCACGTCCGGCGAGGGCTCCTTGCAGGTCGATATCGGCACCTCGGGGGACTTCGCGTGGGTTGGGTCCACGCCGGCAACGGGAACTGCGGCCGTCTCGCAGGTGCTGGCAATACCACCGGGCCTGACCGGCGACCTTGTCCTAACCCGCGTCAATGCCAATGCGGATGCGGCGGCCTCGTCGATAAGTAAGCTTCCCATCGTTGGTGACGACGATGCGAAGACCGGCGCGCAGGGGGTCGAGCGCCGCGATGTCGAAATCCAGGCCTACGATGCCGGCGGCGCAGCGCTGGGTAAGACGGCCGCGAAGCTCGGGTATGGCGGGATAGTGACCGTTTCGATGTCATCGCTAGGTTCAGGCGGGCAGATCGCCGCTATTCGGGTGACGTCCCCTGCCATCGCGGCGAGCGCCGGCGATGAGGTGTTCGCCATTTCCGGGGTGGTCGCGGCGGCCGACACGCAGGGAACGATCGCATCCATGCAGGCTTCTGCCACCCCCGATACCGAAACGTCCATTGCCGTGACTCGGGGGACGCTGGGCTAGCGGCGCGTCGTCCGCCGCTGAACTGAATCGCGATCGAGTCGCATCGCGCGGTGCGCCGGGGTGGCGGTTTGCTGCTGTTGGCTGGGGTCGAGGCGGGGACCGCGCTAGCGGTCGTCCTGCGGGTACGTCGGGTCGATGTCGCAGGGGGCGACACCGAGCAGGACAGCGACCTGCTCGACCACGAGGGCCCGCACGATGTCGGCGAGGTCGTGGCGGTTCGGCGCTCTCGTTTCGATGGGGCGCCGGTACAGCACAATGCGCGCGGCCTGCCCGGGTTCTGCGGGGAAAAGCCGCGCGAGGGGCACGCCCTGGCTCTCCCAGGGTGCTGGATCGGATGCGGGGACGTCTTCGACGGCGAATTCCGTGCGCCGCAACTCCTTGGACCATCTACGTTCAATGTCGGTGACTACAGCCACGACGGTATCGTCGAATCGTTCGGCGCGCGTGCGATACGCGGGTAGGGCAGGCGGGATCAGCGGTCCGCGAATGCCCCTGCCGCGGCGGTCGCGCAACGACCTGGTCGAGGGGCGAAATGTCATACGTTTGAGTGTAGACCGGTGCGGCCCGCACGGCGCCGCGCGAGTTTTCCCCGCGAGCGTCGTTCCCGCGCCAACTTTCCCCGCGCGCACCACCAAAACCCGACATATTTCGCCCGAAAGGTGGCGTGGTTGCGAAGGTCGTCACACTTGAGCGGGTAACGTCAGTGCTGTGATAGTGAATCGGCCGTGTTCCCGTTCGGCTTGTGGTCGGCCCGCAGTTTCGACGCTCACCTACGTGTACGCGGATTCCACCGTTGTGTTGGGGCCGCTGGCGACCCAGGCGGAACCGCATAGTTACGATTTGTGTGAGGTCCACGCCGGACGGCTGACCGCCCCGCGCGGCTGGGAGGTCGTGCGCCTGGAAAGGCCCGAGACAATGGCCGATCAGCCCGCCGCCGAACAGGCCCCGCAGCGGGGTTCGGATGACCTCACGCGCGTCGTTGACGCAATCCGCGAACCGCCAGCCCCGCGGCACAAGGCACCCGACCCGGTCGTTCAGGCAACCGAGATAACGCGCCGCGGTCACTTGCGGATGTTGCGTGGGGAGAATGCCTGAGGCGCCGGTGCGCTACGAGTGCGCACGTTGCTCCGGGCGCACGGTGACAACAATGCCGCTGACGTTGCCCGACGGGCGGGACATGACCTTTGTGACGTGCCACGTGTGCGAATCCAATGTGTGGGTGGACGCCGACGGTGCCAGGTGGACCAAGGACCAGTTATTCGCCGCGGCGCGCAAGTGATTTGAGACTCGCCGTATATCTGTTACTGATGTTACTGGTGTGTCCGTTGTTACTATGCAGTGTATGCGGCGATTCACCTCCCTCCTGTCCACTTTCATCCTGACTGCGGGCGCGTTGGCGGTTCCCGTTGCGGTCCTTCCGCGCACCATCGCGCAAAACGCGGAACCAACCATTACCACCAAGGCCATCGCGGGGATCGATAGCCGGGCCAGCAAGGACCCGCTCGCCCTGGCCGCCGTGAGCGAGGAATCGGCGGATCTTGCGCCGGATGCCGCCCCCGAGCAGGCAGGCAGGCTCACCGCTTTGACCGCACAGGTCCAGACGGGGAACTTCATGGTTGCGGGTGTCACCTGGGATGGTGCAGCGGAAGTCACCCAGGTAGCGTTGCGCCTGCGGGAGAACGAATCGTGGGGATCTTGGACCAATCTTCCGGTGTCCGATGACGACAGCGACACCTCTGGGGGCGCCGATCCCGCGCGCCACGGCACGGAGCCGCTAACCAGCGCTGGCGCAACGGGATACCAGGTGCGAGTGATGACCGCGGACGGAATCGCCCCAAGCAACCTACAAATCGAGCTGATCGATCCGCACGTCACGCAGGCCGATGCCGCGGTGGTTGCGGATGCAACCGGGGCTGCGGCGCAGGCGGCGGACTCACGCGACGTCTTGCAGCCGCAGGTAATTACCCGCAGCCAATGGGGCGCAAATGAGAAGCTGGGCGGCGCGTGGAACGCGACCTCCAATGGCGTCAAATCGATCTACATTCACCACACCGCGGGCGCCAATTCCTACACCGAGGCGCAGGCTCCCGCGCTCGTGCGCGGCATATACACTTACCACACCTCCGGGATGAAGTGGGCGGATATCGGCTACCAGTTCCTGGTCGATAAGTTCGGCAACATCTATCAGGGTCGCCGAACCGCCGTCTATGACACGCCGATTGGGGCGCAGGCGGGCGGCTACAACACCGGCACGATCGGCATCAGCGCCATGGGCAACTACGAAACAGTGCAGCCAACCAGCGCCTTGATGACATCGATTACGCGGGTGGTGGCCTGGAAGGCCTACCAGTACGGAATCGATCCGACCGCGAAAACCAAGCTGACGACAGGTACCAGTTCCAAGAGCACGACCCGCGCGGCGTTCGGGCAGAAGGTGACCGTGCGGACGGTGCAGGGTCACCGGGATACGAATTACACGTCGTGCCCCGGGAAGTACCTGTATACGAAGCTGGCGCAGATTCGCAGCGATGCCAAAGAGCTTATGGACGAGGCCACCATCAGCTCCGGAACGCCCATCGATGACGCACCGGCGCCCGTCGGCATCTCTGCGTCGGCAGCGACAACCCCCGTGCAGTGGGCGGCCAGCGCCACGTACAAGTGGAAGCCGGTGACGGGGGCCTCGTCCTATCAAATCGTTACGCAGGGGTCGAGTTCCTATCGATCGGGCTATCCGAGCAATTCCACCTGGACCGTATACAAGAGCGTGAAGGGGACCAGCGCTAGCGTCAAAATCGCCAGCACTGCAACCAAAGTGATCGGCGTGCGAGCCATCGACAAGGACGGGCGGCGCGGCCCGATCCGGGTGCTGGCGACATCAAGCAGGCCAGTGCTGGCGGGATCCATACTGCGATCATCCGGATGGAAGAAAGTCAAGAGCTCCAAGTATTGGGGGAAGTCGGCGCTGCGCTCCACGTCCGCGGGCCGCACCCTGCGGGTCAAATCCATCAAATCTGCCAGGTACGTCGTCCTGCGTGGCGTGCGCGGTGCCGGCGCTGGCACGGTGCGAGTCTCGCTGGGCGGCTGGAGCAAGACGGTGAATCTGGCGAGCGGCACGGCAAGCAAGAAGGCATCGATAGTTATCAAGCTAGACAAGGCGAGGTCCGGGACGCTGACGATCAAGACCCTGTCGAAGAAAAAGGTCTACATTTCCGGGATCGGGCTGGGGCGCACCAAGCGCGCAACGGTGGCCGCCAGGCTCGCGATCCCCACCGCGCCGGCGGCGGCCGTGGTGCCCGCGGCGGGCTACCTGCGCAGCGGCAAGCAGACCGTGAGCTGGCCCGCCTCGGCGGGGGCGACCAGCTACGTCGTCTACGTGCGCAGGCTCACCGCCAAGGGCACGGAGCTGGGGTCGTGGCAAAGCTCGTCCACCACCAAAAAACAGGCTGAAATCGCATTGGATCCGGGGGAATTCGCGCAGGTCGCCGTGCTGGCCCGCAATGCGCAGGGGACATCCGCGGCCGCCCAAATCGTGAGCGTTGCGCGGTCGGTTGATTTGTCGTTGGCGACGCTAAGCGGCGGCTGGAGCGTGAGTCCGGGCGCCGACGGGACACTTGTTTTGGGCTCCAAATCCGCGGCCGGAACCGCACAGCTGCCAACGACCGCGGGCGTTACCGGACTTGCGATCGAGTACGCCGATACGCCGGAATCGGGCGACGGCGCGGAGCCGGGCGCGGATGCCACCGCCACCCGGCAGGGCGTTGTGACCGTGCGCGACACTAAGGGACGCCTTGCCCTGGTTGATGTGGGTTCCCAGGGCGGGGACGGCCCCGGCACCATCACCTTCAGCCGGCCGGCGGTCGGCGCCGTTTCGTTGACCACGGATGCTGACGCAATCGTGTCGCTGCGGGCGGTGGCCCCGCTGCGGTAGCTCGGTATGTCCGGTCGCGCGTTGGTGTCGGGTCACGCGTCGGTGTCGGGTCGCGTATTGGTATCGGGTTGCGCGTCGGTGTCGGTGTCGGGTCGCGCTTTACGGCCTAGGTATTGGTCGTCGTAACCCGCGAGGTGTCATCCGCGCCACCGGCCCCGGCTATGAAGCCGCGCCAAAACCCCGCGCCCCAGGACAGGTGCATTGTCGGGAGGACCGCCAATGTCGCTGCGCGGTCCCGCAGCGATTCCCCGCCCGCGCGCCCGGCGCAGGCAGCAATCAGGGCCGCGGCATAGAGTGCGGTGGGAGTCAGCGCCAAACACGTCGCGGTGACACCCGCCGCAGTGCGTCCAGCGAGTGGCGCGCACGCCACCGCGATCACACCGGCCGCCAGCCCGCCAATGAGTAGCGGGGGCGCGAAATACCGCACGGAGGTGTGGCGCAGGTCCCTGCGCGCCAGTTCGCCGCGCCACGAACCGGTCGCGAAGAATTGGCGCGCCAACGCTCCCAACGATGCGCGGGGCCGGTAGGTGACCACCAGTTGCGGCACGAACCATACCAAGTATCCTGCGTTTCGCAGCCGCAGGTTCAGTTCCCAGTCCTCCCCGCGCTTCACGTTCGTGTCGTACATCCCGACCGCAAGCAGCGCCTCCTTGCGGAACACGCCCAAGTACGCCGATTCGGAGGGGCCCTCTTGACCGCCAACGTGGTACGCGGGGCCGCCCAAACCGAGGGGGGAGTTGTACGCCCTGGCGATCGCTCGCTGCATGCGCGAATCCCCGGCCGCATGCATCAACCCGCCAACATTCGCCGCGCCCGTGCGGCGCAACGCGTCGAGAGCTGCCAGGACGTATCCGATCGGCAGCTCGCAGTGCGCATCCACGCGCACCACCACGGGATAGCGCGCGGCGAGGATTGCCTTGTTTAGGCCCGCGGGGATATTCGGTTCGGGGTTTCGCACGATTCTGATGCGCGCGTCACTGCGGGCCGCATCGAGGGCGATGTCGTCCGTATTGTCCGTCGACGGTCCCAACGCGAGTACCAGTTCGCTGCGCCCGGGGACCTGTTGGCGCAGGACCGAATCGATTGCCGAACGAAGGTAGTCGCCCTCGTTCAGGACCGGCATGATGAAGCTGATGTCGCACGGATCGGGAACGGGGCAAAGCGCCGCGGTGGGCTGCCCGTTGGCAGCGGCGCCGGGAACAGAAGTCATAACTAAGCCGTCCTTGTGTGCGTGCGGTGTCGCCCCCGATCCTACGATGCTTCGATTGGCGCGCCGTGCGCGCGCGGTCGACTGGTAGTGTGCAGGGTGTGGCGCGCTTTGAATTCGGTTCGGGGAATCTGGGCAAAATTCTTGCTCTACCCAAGTACGTGGCGGGTGCGATCGCGACTCGATTTGTGCCCCGGCGCCCGGGGCATTGGGTGTTCGGCTCGGGAGCCGGGATCGGTGAAGGCGCACTGGTATTGCACGACTATGTTCGCGCGCATCATCCCGAGATACGTTGCCTGTGGCTCGCCGGATCGGACGAGGAACTGCGCGTCGCGCAGGCGGCGGGGATAGATGCAGTGCTCAAGCGTGGCCGCGATGGGTGGCGCGCCACGGCTAGCGCCGCCGTCATCGTCGTCACCCACGGGTACGGGGACGTCAACAGGTACGCGGTCAGGGGAGGCTACGTGGTGCAGTTATGGCACGGCATCCCCATGAAGAAGCTCCACCTCGATTCGCGGCAAGCGCTGCGCCTGCCGCTCCTCGGCAGCAACGCCCTGGTGCGGTCGATCATGGCGGCTGCCTATCGCCGCGCTGGCCGCGGATTGGGTCTGGTCACTTCGTCCTCGCCAATGGCTGCCGAGCGAATGCGTAGCGCCCTGGGCGTAGCCGGCGACAACGTTGCCGTCACCGGCGACCCGCGCGACGATGCACTGGCCCGTTTCGCGGCAAGTCCGCAAGCGGGGATGGCGGGAACAGGGTCTGCGCTGGTCCGGGGCCTATGCGGCGACGAACATTCCCGCGCAACTACGATCCTGTACGCGCCGACGTGGCGCGATGGTGGGCGCGACCCCGCCGTGCCCACTGATTCGCAGTGGCAAGAAATAGCCCGGTTTTTGCGCGACGCGGACGCCACGCTACTCATCAGATCCCATCCGCTCGGCGACGGCAATTATGATGCCGGGCCGGCGTGTAGCGACAGGATCGCCCTGTGCGGAAACGACGTCATCCACGAGATCACGCCGCATCTAACCGGCATCGACGTGCTGATCACGGACTATTCATCGATCGCCTACGATTTTTCCCTGTTGCGACGCCCCATCGTTTTCTTCGCTCCGGACGCATCCCAATACGCGGCCACGCGCGGGACCTACGAGCCTTGGACCGAGTTCGCGGGGCCGGCCGCCACGGCCACGTGGCAGCAGACCGTTGCGGCACTCGGTAGCCTGCTGGAAGACGGGACCGCGCGCACGTCGAATCTGACCCACACCGACCGACTGCGCGAACGCGCGCATTCCTTCCGCGATGGCCAAAGCGCGCAAAGGGTCTACGAACAGATCGTGCTGCGGTGCCCGGCCGCTACCGGGGCCACACCGTAACGGAAACGCTCGGCGCGGCCGCCGCGCGGCGGTGCCCGGCCGCTACCGGGGCCAGACCCGTTCGATGATTTGCCGACTGGCCGTGCCGCGCTCGTAGGTGGCGAATTCGCGGGTGAACGCCGAGGTATCGGTGCGTCCCGCTTGATCGGGCGCGGTACAGGACGCTAGTTCGTCCATTGTGGTTGCCACCGGCCCGGGCAATTGTTCGGGAGGGAAATACAGCCCGCGTGAAACCTGCGCGTAGTGCTGCAGGTCCGGGGCGAAGAAATACATGGGGCGTTGCAGTAGGGCGTAGTCGAAAAAGATGCTCGAATAGTCGGTTATCAACGCGTCCGCGGCCACCATCACGTCGTTGACATCGTCGGCGGCGGACCTGTCGTACACAATTCCTTCCAACCCGTCCAAGTCCCACGCGGCCGCCATGAGGTAGTGCGCGCGGAAGATGAAGGATACGTCGTTTCCCCATGCCGCGCGCAGCGCCTTTACATCGAGGGGCACCGTGAAACGGTAACCGCGCGAGGTTGCGGGCATATCGTCGCGCCACGTGGGGGCATAAAGGACGAGCGCCCCGTCGCGTGGCAGCCCCAGTTTCGCTCGTGCGGCGTCCCGTGCGGCGCGCGCTTGGGCGGGGGTTGCATCAGCCACACGAACCAATGGGTCGTTACGAGGGTTCCCGGTGTGCGCGAGTATCCGCTCGTTGCCCATCGTGTCGAGCGAGAAGGCGGTTGTAAAGACTCGATCGGTGAATTGCGATCCCGATACGAGTATGGACATCCGCGCCGCGTCGCGCGCGTAGCGGCGCGCGAAGTCGTGACCGTTGGCCCCGGCGGATGTGCCAGCGATGTCGCGGCCGAGGCGCTTGAAGGGAGTGCCATGCCACGTTTGAATATACTGCTGCCCGGGTCGCAAACGAATGTGTTCGGGCAGCGTTGTGGATGACACCCACACTCCGGCCCTGCGCATCGCGGCAGCGCAGCGGCGCGACCCGTATTGCACTAGCGATACGCGGGGCGAGTCTAAGTAGGGATGCTGGCGCAGTGCCTCGGCGCGGTCGCGCACCGCCCACACGAATCGCAGATCAGCTCGAGACCCATCATTGGCCAATTCCAGGAAGACCGCGAGCGGGGATCCGCCGACCGATCTGCCGGAGAAAGAAGCGAAGAAGACCAGATCCTTGTCGATTTCGACTGGCACGACGTCGTCGCGAAGCTTGAGCGCGGATTCGCGCGCGCGAGCAAGTAAGGCGCGTATGCGGGGATTGCGGCGGGTCGCGGCCGCGAGCCGCGAAGCTGTTGCCGCGCCCGCCTCGCGGATCGCATGAATCGGGTTTGGCACGCTCTCAGCATACCCAGTGCCCTGGGTCTTGTACGCTGTAGGGTACGCAAACGCCGCAGGGGCGGAAAACATGGCGGGGTCGCGGTGACGCGACCATGACTGAGACGGGAACAAAGAAACTTTGAACCGTGATTCGGGTGAGGCGCGAGCCGCTGGGGCTGACGCCGCGCACAGTGCGGGTAGCGCCGCTCTCGCTGCGAAACGCGACGAGGATCTATCGCCGGCTCAACTAGCGGCTCGCTACGGGCTTCATCCGGTGGGCCGACGGGAGTCATTGCCCGCCTATGTCCGTAGCATCGGCAAATGGTTGCCGTTCGCGGGTGAACTGGGGTTCGCCCAGGCGTCATCCTTGAACCGCAATTCCTACCTGGGGCAGATCTGGAACTTCCTCAATCCGATTCTCAATTCCCTCGTTTACATCTTGGTCTTCGGCGTCATGCTGGGGACGACGCGTGGCGTCGAAAACGTCGTTGCCTTCATTGTCACCGGCGTGTTCACCTTCCGGTTCTTTGGTGACGTGATTGGCAACGGCGGCAAATCGATCCGCAAGGGCAGCGGTTTGATGAAGTCGCTGCCGTTTCCCCGGGCCGTGCTGCCGATTTCGCAGACGATCACGGAGTTCGCGTTCTTCATCCCCGAGATGGTGGCGATGCTGATAATCATCAAACTCTCGGGCGCGCTGCACAACGCGAAACCAGTCCACTGGGGCTGGGATCTGTTGCTGCTCCCCGTTGCGTTGATCATCGCATTCTTCTTCTCCCTGGGCTGCGCATTCATTGTTGCCCGTTGGGTGGCGTTCATCCCGGATCTGGCGCGCCTCGTCCCATTTTGCTTGCGACTCGTCATGTACGGTTCCGGCGCCATATTCCCGGTGATGCACTACTTCAGCAACCCCACGATCGTGGCAATTTTGAAGTACCAGCCGGTGGCCGTCTTGCTGGAGCTGGTGCGACAGGTGACACTCAACGAGCCGACAATTCCATTCGAGTGGTCGCTGTGGCTGTGGGGTGTGGGTTGGGCCGCCGCGGCAATGGTCATCGGCCTCATCTACTTCTGGCGAGCGGAGGCACGCTATGGCCGCGAATGAGTCCCCGCGCGACGCCGTGATCGGTGCGCCGACCGCGCAGGGTGCCGCCGTTGCCCAGGACGCCGCCGTTGCACAGGACGCCGCCGTCGCGCAGGGTGCGCCGACCGCGCAGGGCGAGGGCAAGCCGCGCGTTCCCTCCGTAATCCTGGACGACGTGCACGTCAACTACTTGATCATTGGTTCCAAAGGCGGCAAAGTTCGCGCGCATCGCAATGACCCGCTGTGGAAACGCATAGCTCGGCGCGGGATGAAGCTGTCGTCGGTTGGCACCACCGAGGTCCACGCAGTCCGCGGTGTGTCGTTCACAGCCTACGACGGTGAATCGATCGGTATCTTGGGGTCGAATGGGTCGGGCAAATCGACGCTGCTGCGCGCAATCTGCGGACTGCAACCGCTGTCCCAGGGCAGAGTCTATGCCCGCGGCACTATCTCCTTGATGGGCGTGGGGGCTGCATTGATGCGCAACCTCACGGGGGAACGCAACGTGATGCTGGGTTGCTTGGCGCTCGGTATGAAGCGGTCCGAGGTGAAAAAGAAGTTCCGCCAGATCGTTCGATTTTCGGAGATTGGCGATGCCGTCTACCTGCCCATGTCGACGTATTCGAGCGGGATGGGCGCTCGATTGCGATTCGCGATTTCGACGGCAGTAGTACCAGACATCTTGGTTGTGGACGAGGCCCTCGCCACCGGCGATGCCGCCTTCCGTGAGAAGTGCGAACGCCGTATCACTGCTATTCGCGAGTCCGCGGGGACCGTGTTCATCGTCAGTCACTCGGCGAAGACCATTTCGGAAATGTGTACCCGCGCCATCTGGCTCGACAAGGGCGAGATCCGCATGGACGGCGACGTGGACGAGGTCGCCGAGGCATACCGCAAGCACGTCTTGGAGTTGCGACGAGAGAAGCGGCGGAAGCGGATGGAACGGCGGGCGCGCCGCGCGGCCGAGGCCGAGAAATGGGAATCCGGTAAAGTTTAGGGTTGTGCGCCGACAAGCGTGACGAACAACACTCGGGCCCTTGGGGCCTCCAAGGTGAGGATGAGGCATATGCAGGTTGGAATTCTGGCTGCTGGTATGGGAACTCGTTTGGGTAAACCGTTCCCTAAGTCGTTGACACCGCTCAACGATGGCCGGACCATCATGGGTCAGCAGTTCGGTAACATCGCGGAGGTCTTCCCGGATGCACAGGTGTATGTCGTTGTGGGATTCAAGCTCGAGATGATCATGGAGTCACACCCTCGGGCCGTATTCGTTTATAATGAGGAGTTCGACCGCACAAATACCTCCAAGTCGCTGATGCGGCTGTTGCGGGCAAGTGCTCCCGGCGGGCTGTTGTGGATGAACGGCGACGTTGTCTTCGACCCGGCGATCCTTGAACGCCTCCGTCCTTACATTGAGCGCGATGAATCCGTCGTTGCGGTCAACACCTCTCAGGTAGCCGAGGAAGAAGTCAAGTACACCGTTGACGCCGATGGGTTCATCGCGAAGCTATCGAAGCAGGTCGTCGGCGGATTGGGAGAAGCAATCGGCATCAACTACGTGGGAAGCGGCGATAAGGCCGCCCTTATTAAGCGCCTCGAAGAGGTTGCGGATCAGGAATACTTCGAGGGAGGGATCGAATTGTCAATCGAGAAGGACGGCATGAAGGTGACTCCCGTGGACATTTCCGATCTTTATGCGGTCGAGGTCGACTTCGCCGAAGACTTGATTCGGGCGAACGAGCACGTTTCCTAATTCCGCGCCGCGTGTTTGGCGCACGGCGCGTGGACCTGCCGACTGATCGGTTCAACGGTTGCTGCTCTGCAGCACACCGTTGTGTCGCGCGCGGTCCCTTGGCTGGTTTTAGGCTTACTGCTCCGTTTGGTGCAAGCGGACATAGGCGCCGATAACCTCGTGCACAAATGTCATTTTCTTGCGCACTGGTGCAGGAATGACGAAAGGGTACAAATCTGCCTTGCCCATGGACCTGTTGATTTGGTTGAACGCAAGCGCGAGCGGGTGCCAGGTATCGAGGATCCGTCCGAAATCGACGTTGTGGTATCCGGTCATGGACAGATCCGGCGCGGTGGTCAAGGTTCCCTTGAGCGAATCGGCCAACTTGTCGCCGACTAGCCCGCCAAGGCGCATCCGGAACGATGCTGCCGTCTGCAGTGTATCTGTGATGTGCAGGTAATGGGCCCAGGATTCCGCGAAGTCTTCCCATGGGTGCATCGTGGCGTATTCCGAAATGAAATTGTCCTGCCAGTTCGGGGGAGTGCCTTCGGAGTAGTGGCGCTCGATCGCATCGGCGTACGATTCGCGCTCGTCACCAAAGATGTCCCGGAACTCGTCAATCACGGGGGAGTCTGCGACGATAACTTGCCAGTAGTAGTGCCCAATTTCGTGGCGGAAGTGACCGAGCATCGTCCTATATGGCTCGCCGAACTCAACGCGAATCGATTCTCTGTAGGCGTCCCCGACCTCGTCCAAGTCAATGGTGACGATCCCGTCGGCGTGGCCGGTCACCACCTTCTCACCCTCAGAAGTGGACGATAGAAGATCGAATGCTAGCCCTCCCTCGGCTTCGCGGGCTGAGGTGATCGGGAGAGAGTGCTCGAGGAGCTGGAACAGGAGCCTGCGCTCCGCGACTTTCGCCTGAGATAGGAGCCCCTGACCGGTTTCGTCATTATCGGCGGGTCGGCGGCGAATCAGCCGACATGCGGCGCATTCAGGATCCGGGTCCGATGTGCGAACGAGCCAATTGCAACCGCCGTCGGATTCCGCGCAGCGGCGCCACTGGGCACCCGCCCACGTAGCCTGCCCGTCCGTTCCGAGAGCGCGCATACGGTCGACGCCGTGAACATACCCTAGCGCCGCACCGCAGGTCAGGCACCTGGCATCTTCGAAATTGACAAGACTCCCGCAGCGGGAACATGAAAAGACTCGCACGTATCGAGCCTACCTGTACTTGGTCAAGCGCTTCGTCACCCTGCATTCCTTCCCGCGCGCGGAATCGGTTATCGGTGCGATGGGACACTTGCCGCCGCAGTTTCGTCATGCTCGTGGCAGTGGTGCTATCGCGGTGGTGGTCATGTTGGTGGCAGTGGTGCTATCGGAGCCCTGTCATACTCGCAGTCGCATTCACAGTCTCGACTTTGGTTACGCTTCCGACCGGGATCGTGGCTTCACCTACCACTGCGGCTGCGCGTTTGAGCGCGCCGCGATAGCCCGAGTAGGGGGGCCGTGGGCATACGAGCATACGAACCCACGAACCCACGAACCCACGAACCCACGGGCCTGCGAGCCTGCGGGCCTGCGAGCCTGCGAGCCTGCGAGCCTACGAGCCTACGAGCCTACGAGCCTACGGGTCGTTCCTTGCGCTCGGGGGACTGCGGCACGGATAGGTGACAGGTAAAGTCACGCCGCCACAGCGCACAGCCGCCAGCCACCGGCCCCACCAGCAGCACGGTCACAGATCGCGTCCACATACGCGTCCACAACGAGCAGTTTGTGACACCTACCGCTCGCCCTGCCGCTCAGCCTCGCCTCCACAACCGCGTGGCCACCCCCCACCCGCAGAATCCGGCCCCGCATCCCCGTCAATGAGTTCGCCACAAAGCACCACAACGTGCTCCTTTCCGCTTCTAACACAACGGATCGCAGCCGGCGGAGGTGGCCGCTATCGCGCCTCGAATCAATATCCGGGCTTGAGGGAGGATATCCAGGCAGACGGCAATGATCCGAGGCGGGAACGGAACTGGTCGGATTTCGCGGTTAGCTTTACTCGCTTGCCGCTGGGGGATGTCGCGAGCAATGTCTTTACCTGGCCCGACTTGTACCGGCGGATGACCTTGACGCTGACCACTGACTTCAGGCCGAAGGCTGCGGCGACGGTGCGGGCGGGTACCGTTCGCTTCCATTTCTTCATCCTGTTACCGGGCGCGGACAGGCTTGCCTTGTCCGGGACGGAGCGAAGATAGGGAACGGAACCACCCCAAACGTCCCCGACGTTCGCGGTTGCCCCACCGGAGGACGAGTAATAGTACGTAGCGATCGGCTTCCCGGCGTACAGCAGCACCTGTTCCCCGTCTTTGTTTACCGTCGAATCGACTGCGGAAGTCCACAGCCTGCCGACATTGGTATTCGCGGACTTCTCTCCCTCCTTCTTCCATCCGGTGTAATTTTGATCCCGCACGTCATCGACCAGATGACAATTGCAGCCCTTGCGCAGCTTGCCCGCGGGAGCTGATGCTGACACGCGCATGCGCACCAATGCATAGCTGCGAGCGGTGATCGCTTGGGCGGAAAGCGCCGCGATGCCCCGATTCGCATCGGTGCCCCACAGTGACGGCATCTCTGATATGCCGTAGAGGTAGTGCGTCAACGCGAGCCGATTCGTTATATTGATCCGCTTGCGAATGGAAGTCGCGACTAGTTCTCCGTGCCGATAGGTGCCGTTCGCCCCCTGCACCACGGCCACGGCGTCACTTCCTTCGAGTGATTCTGTCCCGGTCCACTGGAAACGGATCTCCCGCGCGGTGAAGGACTCTTTCTTTTTCGATCCGGCATAGACGGTTGCGCGTACCTTTGTTCCCGTAGCGTTGAAGCGCACTGAGAGCTTCCTGCTAGCGACGCCGTCGCGCGGGTAGATGATGTCACCGTCGCGATCGACGAGTCGCCATTCACCCTTCCGCACGCTCACGGTTGTGACGCGGGCCCGGTCGGCATAGCCGCTAAAGGCGTAAGGTTCGGGACCGAATACCTGGACCGAGATGGTCCGGGGAACCTTGACTGCCTCTACCGAAGTGTTCTTGTAGTAATACTGCAGAATCTTCGCGGCGGATTTTCCCTGCCGCGCCAGTTGGTAGGCCCCGTATTGAGACATGCCTACGCCGTGTCCGTAGCCTGCCCCCGTAATCCGAAATGACTTCGCTGCGCGCTTTTTGCGCACGGCCTGGGTAGCCGCATCGTCGCCAACGGTCCTTCGAGCGAGATCGAGAGCCAAACCTGACTTCGTGGAGGGGCCGCTCGCCGCTGCGCCAGCGGCCGCCGAATCTGTGGCACCGGTCGCCGCCGCAAGCACGACAACTAGAGTGGTGGCCACGATACGACGCATGGGGGTAAACGGGTGCATGATTCATCTCCGGTGCTTTTGTCGCTGCTCAAAGCGTGGCGACATTGCCGCGCCCGATCCAACGCCTGCAGGAACATATGTAACACAAGCAACACTAGTCACAGGTCGGCGGCGTGTCGATCCGGCAACCCGGTCTCGGGGCGGACGAGGATCAGTGCTCCCCGAGCCTGCGCCGGGGTCGTGCTATCGCGAGTGCGTGGTGCCGCAGCAGAGTGGGGGTGGTCGGTGGAGGCACCGCTTTGGCGGCGCGAGCGCGAGCTTGTGGCCGAATGCTCGGTAGCGTCGGCGCGCCCTGCGTGTCCCGGTGGCGGCGCGAGCGCGAGCTTGTGGCCGAATGCTCGGTAGCGGCAACGCCTAGAAGACCCCCGCCGTCCGAATCGCGCGATCAGCGAACCGACCGGCGGATGCGCTATTTGGGGGCATCGATGATTCCGAAAGGGAGGCGCGAGAGCTGTTCGCGGCGCTGCACCGCCATGTGTTCCTGCGCGGTTGCGCGGGCCAGGTCGCGTTCCATGCGGGTCGCCAGTACGGCCGCTATGAAGGCCTCCGGGTGGGTGCCGGCGGGAGGCCCGGGAGCGACGTACGGTTCGAGTGAAGCCGCGATTTGTTGCGCGAGCCGCATTCGGGCGTCTGGAGTGAATTGCCCTGCGCGCGAGAGAAACTGGCGGGCCGCCAACGCGACGGAATCTGGGAGGGGGCGCATATCCGAATGCGACGCCCACATTGCCAGATCTGGTGGCACTTGGAGGCGCAGCGTCGCGATGCGAGCACCGCGCACGCGTATGGCGTAGGTTCCCGCCAACAGATCGCCGATGCGCTTTCCCTTGGAATTGAAGAATGCGACCACGGTCGCGACCGAACCGAAGGTGAACCACAACTCGAATACGCCGGTCAGCGCGCGTACGAGGCAGTGGCGGAATCGGACCGGGCCGCCGTCGTCGCGCACGACCCGTATTCCCATAACCAGCTTCCCGAGGGATCGCCCTCGCGTCATCGTTTCGACTCCAGCAGGAACGGCTACAAGTGCCAGCACCGTGAAGACGATTATGAGGATGGAAGCGGCGTCGCCATCGAAGTTTCCCTGGCTGGCGGCGACAAATGCCCATAACGCCCACAGGAGAATAAAAAAGACCGCGCTTTGGACGAGGCCATCTATCGCGCCCGAAACCATCCGGACGGCGAATGATACCGGGCGGGAATCAGCGACGACCCCCTCCGCAAGGACCGTTCCTTCGAGTGACGCAGCGTGAGAATCGTCGAGACTAGGCGCTGGCTCGGTGCGTACTGGCATGCATCGATTGTGGCACGGCGCATGCCTGGGGCGCGCTGAGAGACGGACGCATGTGTCAAAGTTAAGTCATGGATTTGGACGCCTTCATTGCCGTGCGCAAACCGCGTTGGGAAAGACTGGACGTGCTTGCGAAGTCGCGGCGCCTGACCGGCCGTGAGTCGGATGAATTGGTGTCTCTCTATCAACAGGTCGCCACGGATCTGTCGGTGGTTCGTTCGCGGGCCGCGGACCCGGGAACAATTACGCAACTATCGGAACGGCTCTTGCGGGCCCGCGCGCGCATCGCCGGATCGCGGAGCGCCACCTGGTCCGATGTTTCCCGGTTCTTCGCGGTGTCTTTGCCCGCGGCGATGTACCGGGTCCGCTGGTGGACCCTAGCCGTTACCGTGGGCGTGAGCGCGATTGCCGTGATCGTCGCGATCTGGGTTGCAAACACTCCCGAAGGGTTGGCCTCGATCGGAAGCGCGCAAGAACGAGAAAACTACGTCTATAACCAATTCGCTAGCTACTACGAGCCCGGGTTTGGGTTCGCCTCTAAGGTGTGGACAAACAACGCGTGGATCGCCACGCAATGCGTTGCCTTTGGGATTACCGGCCTGTGGCCCATCTGGGCGCTTTTCCAGAACGCGGTCAATATCGGTGCCGTTGCGGGACTCATGGCCGCATACGGAGAACTCGGAACCTTCTTTTCGCTCATCACTCCGCACGGGCTCCTGGAATTAGGGTCCGTCTTCATGGCCGGCGGCGCTGGTTTGAAGCTCTTTTGGACCATCGTCGATCCGGGACCGCGGCCGCGATCCCTGGCGCTGGCACAGGAAGGCCGCTCACTGTTTACGGTTGCGATCGGGCTGTCTTGCACGCTCCTGTTGTCCGGCATCGTCGAGGGATTCGTCACCGGGACCGCGTTACCCACCTGGGCCAAGATTGTTATCGGTTCCGCGGTATTTGGGGCGGTCGTGGCGTACATCGCGATATTTGGGCGCCGGGCAATCAAGCGCGGCGAGACGGGGGACCTGCGGCAGGACGAGGCCGGGTATAGCGTTGCTTACGCCGGGTGAAAGACCCCGCTACTACAGTTCACCCATCGATTTCAGGTCGAGGTAGCGGTCGCTGAGCGCTGACGCCAGGTCCGAGGCGGGACGATCGACAACATGCACCCCGGCTTGTTGCAACTGCGCCGATACTCCCGCTCGATCCAACTCCCATCGCGCGTTCGCTGCCGTATCGAATGCGTCGGGCACAAAGGCATTGGACACAAATGCGTCCGAGGATGCCGGGAGGGCTTCCTTCGGCGCTGCCGTAGCAGGGTCACCACCCGCGGCCTTCGGCCCACCTCCCGCCGTCGCCGACGCCAGGATCACCGTGTGCCGGCGCGTCAAGTGGCCGATGACCGGCAGCAGCCCCGCTTCGAGTGGGGCAGGTTCCAAACCTGTCACCAGAACCACAAGAGAGCGCTGCCGGTGGTGCTGCGCGACCCAACCCGCGACCTTTTCCCAGTTCGTCTCGACCAGCGCAGGCTCCAGCGACATCAGGCCATTGGCCACGGTCGCAAGCACGTCGTGGGTTGTGTCGGTGTGGATCGCGGCGCGGCGCGCGGAGTCGAAGGCCAGGACCTCGACGTGATCTCCCGCGTGCGCTGCCAACGCAGACAGCAACAGAGTCGCCTCGATACCCGCCTCCAGTCGGGTCCCGTCTTCGGTTCGCATGGCGCTCGTCCGTCCCGTATCGACAATGATCAAGACGCGACGGTCGCGTTCGGGCCGCCACGTGCGGACGACGACGTCGGCGCGCCTGGCGGACGCGCGCCAGTCGATGGAGCGCACATCATCGCCGATGACGTACTCCCGCAGCGAATCGAATTCCGTCCCCTCGCCGCGGATCTGCACCGCAGAATGCCCATCCAGTTCGCGCAGCCGGGCTAGTTTGCTAGGCAGGTGCCGCCGCGAGTGGAAGGCGGGCAGGACTCGCACCTGCGATGTCACGGGCAGGCTGCGCTGGCGCCCAATCAACCCCAGCGGACCGTAAGAGCGGACAACGACAGGCCCGGATTCCAGGATTCCCCGGCGCGTCGGTTGCAGGCCCGTCGCTATGCGAGCCCCGTCCCCGGGCCGCAGCGCAACGCGGTGGCGCGAATCGGCGGCGTGGGCCGAGGGAGTCCAGGCGTCGCGAACAACCGCCCGCAACCGCCTCGAGGTGGGGTTCCGCAATACGATCTGCGATTCCGTGTGCTGGCCGACGCGGGTTGCAACCGGTTCGTTGCGTTTGACCAGCAACTTCTTTGGGGAAGCGGCCGCCATGGCATCGACAATGCCCAGCGCAACCACCGCCGCGAACCAACCAAAGACGACGTTTGGAGTCGGCCAAATGACCGCCGGGATGATTCCCAGCAGCTGTAAGAGAACCAGCCGCCCGCTAATGACCATGTCGCATTCCCGGCAATAGGTCGATTGACGCCCGCACCATCAGCGCGGCACCGGAATCGAGTTCAGGATCGTTGACAGGACGGAATCGACCGTGACCCCCTCCATCGCAGATTCCGGTCGCAAGGAGATGCGGTGCGCCAGGGTCGCATGCGTCAGCGCCTTGACGTCATCGGGGGTCACGAAATTGCGTCCCACTAGCCAAGCCCACGCGCGCGATGTCGCGAGCAGTGCCGTTGCGCCGCGTGGCGAGACGCCGAGCGCTATCGAGGGCGAGTTGCGCGTCGCCCTGCAAATGTCGACCATGTATGCGATGACGGCGGGGTGGACGGCCACCCGATCGATCTGGGTCCTGGCGGCGGCCAAATCGTCGCGACCCGCCACCCGCTGCACCCCGGCGGCATCGAGATCACGCGGGTTGAACCCCGCTGCATGCCGCGCGAGTATCTCGGTTTCGGAATCGCGGGCCGGCAACGGCAACGTCGCCTTGAGTAGGAACCGGTCGAGTTGCGCCTCCGGCAGGGCGTAGGTGCCCTCGTATTCGATGGGGTTCTGAGTCGCAATGACGATGAATGGGTCGGGCAATGGGCGTGGCTCGCCATCGACGGTCACCTGGCGTTCCTCCATCGCCTCGAGCAACGCCGATTGAGTCTTCGGTGGGGTGCGGTTGATTTCGTCTGCCAAGAGCAAATTGGTGAAAACGGGCCCAGGACGGAACGAGAATTCCGCCGACCGAGAGTCGTATATGAGCGATCCGGTCACGTCTCCGGGCATAAGGTCGGGCGTGAACTGTATTCGCTTGGTTTCCAGGCTGAGGCTGTGGGCAAGCGCGCGCACCAGGAGCGTCTTCGCGACCCCGGGGACCCCCTCAAGGAGCACGTGCCCGCGCGTCAGCAGGCCAATGAGCAGGGTCGTCACCGCCCCGTCTTGCCCAACGACTGCCTTGCCGACCTCTGTGCGCACGGCCGCGAGGCGTTCCCGCACGAGGGCCGACTCGTCCTCGGCCGCGCGCTCGCGGGCAAGGGAGCTCCGGGTCGGGGGTGACGCAGGCGCAGGCGCAGGGTCAGGGTCAGGCGCGGCCCCGCCCGCAGCCCCCACTCCCGCCCCGGACGCAGGCACAGGGTCAGGCGCGGCCCCGGCCGCAGGCGCAGGATCAGGCCCGGCCGCAGCCCCGGTAGGGGCTGGACCGAACCGTTGGTCTTTGCCGGTGGCGTCCTCGACTGCCGCGGATTGTGCGTTGGCGAAGTGATTGTCCGCGGGGCCAAATCCATCGTTCGTCATAGCTTGCGCACCTCATTTTCGAGTTGTTGCAGTTGGTTTGCTAGTTCTTGCAGTTCGTTTGGCGATCCGGGAGCCGACCCGTAGAACATCGCGTCGATCCACTGCGCCGGAATGGTGCTGGCCCTGGCGAGTTCCTGTACCACTTGCTCGCGGTGGGCTCCCCGCGGCACCAGGCCCTGCGCGGATATCCGCGACAGCGTCGCCGCCCGCAACAGCGCAGCGCAGTGTTCATAGTCTCGCGATGAACGGTACATGCGCGCACGCCCGCGCGCGATTTCCTCAGGTCCGACAACGACCTGGAGCCGTTCGGCGATCAACGGCCCGAAGCGTCGCCCGCGCCAAAGCGCCGCCAGCAGCACTGCCAGGAAGGCTGCAAAAGGCGTTGAGATCAGCCATGGCCGGGTCGCGACGATGGACGAGTCCGCCGCCCCCTGTTGCATCTTGAGCATATCGGGAACCATCCACACGAGGCTTCGGTGCTTACCCGCCAATCGCAGGCCGAGCGCAGCGTTGCCGTTACTCGCCAAGTGCTCATTCGTCAGCGGTGCGGCCGCATCGAGTAGCGTGACCCGGCTATCGCCGCCCACGATCATGGAATACGTTCCGCCCGCCCCGAAGCACCGCGTGACGCCGTCGGCGGTTGTCGACAGACCACGTGCTGCCGGACCGTAGGTCTGCGCGGCGACCGCGTCGGCGTCATCGCATCCGGCGCGGAGCACGTCACCGTAGGCGCCGGAGTCGCCAGCCGATGTTCCGGGAAGCAGCGCCTCCATGAGTTCGGGGCCTGGATCGATAGCGAGGATCGACGACGCGGACGAGCCTGCCAGTTCCTTGGCCTGCGACCGCGACATTCCGAAGTCTTTCGCGACCAGGAGGGTCGTCTCGGCGCCGCCTTTCGCCAGGGCCGATAGTGCTTCTTCATTTGTGGTGACGTACTGAATCTGCACGCCCTGCGCGCGCAAAACCTGCGCCAGCGCGCGTCCGCCCGTCGCACTCGGATTGTCGGGCGCGAACGGGGTGCTCGACGTGCGCGGGGTCAATGCGGCGACGATAGCGACGGCCGCAATCAGAAGCACCACGACCGTGATCCACAGGCGGGGTGCCCGCCCTCGGCGCACCGCCACGGGAGGGGTTACAGGGGCTGCCGTCCATGCGCGCGGTGGCGAGTCTGTGCTGGTCGGCAGCGTCACGGGACCAACTCCACGGCGGTGTCGTGGGCCGAGTCGTCCTGCCACTGCGGCCGCGCAGCGGCCGCATCGAGCGTTAGCTGCACGCACGATCGTGCCTGCTGGGCGTCGGCTTGCAGGTCGGAGTAGCACACCGCGTCGAACAGAGTCGCGAACGCGGTAATGCCCGCCGTGAATTCTGGGAATGCGGGGCAAAGCTGCTCGGCCGCCTCGTGGGCGGTCATGCCCGTCGGCGCGACAATGATCGTTCGTTCGACCCCATCTTGAACCATTGCTCGGTAGCCGAGAATGATGGCTTGGTTCCAGTCTTCTTCGCGCAGCGCGGCGCGCGCCCCGTCGCGCAGGTCCCGCGCGCTCACAGTGCGGTCGTCCAGCGATGCGGCGCTTTGCGTCTTGCGCCGTATGGTGCGCAGCGGTCCAGCGATCACGATGACGGCCAAGACGACGGCAATAATTACCCCGGCGACGAGCCACAGCCCCAACGTTCCGCCACCGGCGCGGCTGACCAGCTCGGAGAAAAACTCTGAGAGCTTACGCATGAGCCACGTCAGTGGGTCCTCGTGCTCGTTGTAGATGGGCTGGCTCAATTCGTCGCGCGCCCATTTTTGTGCCGTCGCAGCATCCGGTGTGACGGGAACCGCGAACTTCACGGGCGCCCCGCCTGATCCGCGAGTTCGACGTCTAGGCCCTCTTTGCGCATGCGCACATCGACATACAGAATCGAATTCACGCACGCCGTAAAGACCGCGGATATGGCGGAAGCCAGCAGCGTGGCCACTGTCATCAAGACGATCCACGCTGGCGCGCTGCCAGTTTGCGTACCGACGATCGTTGCGACGAGCACCAGCGGAACCGCGATGATCTGCGACAGGAACGACACGATCACATAGACCAGCGCCTCCGTGCCGAATATCGGCCAAAACCGGGTCTTGACCAGGTTCCAACTGCGCTTCACCGAGGCCACCACCCCGGCCTCCTCGAGTATCAACACCGCGGGAGCAAAACTGAGCAGCACGCTCACCACGGCCGCCGCGACGAGCGCGACGAAGTACAGCGGAACCCACACCAGTAGCCACCCCGCCGACGCATTAGAGAGCATCGGGACCATGAT
The DNA here is from genome assembly GCF_006715765.1 of Rarobacter incanus. Lineage (NCBI taxonomy): Bacteria > Bacillati > Actinomycetota > Actinomycetes > Micrococcales > Rarobacteraceae > Rarobacter > Rarobacter incanus. The sequence continues at coordinate 993,080 of NZ_VFNV01000001.1, read as the reverse complement.
CGCGATCGGTCCGGCGACGATGACCAGGATGATTGCGCTGGTGATGGCGGTCAGGCCTACGAGCGCCCACAGTCGCGGCCGCACCTGGCTCCACACCTGGCCCGCAGTGATCTTTCGTCCAAGAACGAGTTGCCCGATCGCGTAAACCAGCGTCCCCGTGATGGGGATCCCGGCGAGGGCGGCACCGACCGACGAGAACATGCTAATTCCCTGCTGGTCTAGGTACCCGAGGGAGCCAATGCTGGTTTCTCCCTCGTCGAGCATGGACGTCCAGGTGCCGAGCCGAGCGGAAATCGCGGGCATGGCGAGGGTGCCGATTGTAGTCGTCACTGCGACACAAATCGCAACGATGATGAGCGTCAGCCCCATGGTCGTCGCGAAGTTTCGGCGTACCGCGTTGAAGGCGCCGTCCAGGACCTCCCCGAGGGAAAGCGGTCGCAGCGGAATGATTCCGGGCTTCGCCCCGAGCCGCGCGGCGCCGGGTTGTGCCGGGCCCGGAGTCGGCAGTTGCGTTGGGTCGTACTGCCCGTATTGGGGTTGGCCGTACTGCCCGTATTGGGGTTGGCCGTACTGCCCGTATTGGGTTTGGCCGTACTGCCCGTATTGTGGTTGGCCGTACTGCCCGTATTGGGGTTGGCCGTACTGGGGCTGGCCTTCCTGCGGAGCCCCAAGCGGCGGCTCTGAACTGCCTGGTCCGGGCTCGGTCATGTGTCGTACCCCCAATGTGTCGATCGTTACCACTGCATATGCTCCCACACGCTCCTGCGCGCCGCACGGAGCCCCAGCCGACGATTCCAGGCATAGGTGGCAAACTAAAGCCTATGACTTCACGCATTCTGGTAGTAGACGATGACGCGGCTCTGGCCGAGATGATCGGAATCGTCCTGCGGTCAGAGGGCTACGAGCCACTGCTGGTGGGGGACGGCGAGACGGCGGTCAAGGCCGCCGAACACGATCACCCGGACCTTATCCTTCTCGACGTCATGCTTCCAGGGCTGGACGGGGTCGCGGTATGCCACCGGATCCGTGCGCTCAGTGATGTGCCTATCATCATGCTGACCGCGAAGTCGGACACCGTCGATGTCGTGGCGGGGTTGGAAGCGGGAGCCGATGACTACGTCGTCAAGCCCTTCAAACCCAAGGAACTAATCGCTCGCATTCGCACGCGCCTGCGGCGCCGCGAGGACAGCGCAACCCAAATCCTGCAGGTCGCTGACCTGACCATCGACGTCACGGGGCACAGCGTCGTGCGCGGCGAAGAGCCGCTGACGCTGACCCCGTTGGAATTCGACCTGTTGGTCGCCTTGGCGCGGCGGCCGTGGCAGGTCTTCACCCGCGAACAGCTGCTCGAACAGGTGTGGGGGTACCGCCACGCGGCCGACACTCGCCTGGTCAACGTGCACGTGCAACGCCTGCGGGCCAAGGTGGAGTTGGATCCCGAAAACCCGCAGGTCGTGCTCACCGTTCGCGGCGTCGGTTACAGGGCGGGCGCCAGCCCCGATGAGGCGCACAGGTGATCCGCCGGCCTAGTGCCCCGTGGCGATAACGTGGTAGCGCGCACCGATCACCCCGACAGCTGGGCGTCGCGCATGGCCGTGCGGATCGCCGCGGCCTTGGGGGAGAGGTGGCGCTCGTCCCTGCAAACCAAGGTCGTCGCGTCGGTCGTTGTCATGACCATCTTGTCCCTCGCCGTGCTTTCTGCGCTGATGGCCTCAACGATTCGCGACGGAATCGTCTCCCAGCGGCGCCAAGTAATCCTGACGGAGGCCACGCGAAGCATCGCCAACACCCAGGTGCTGCTCAACTCCTCGGCCGCGGCAAACAGTACCCAGGTCCAGCAACTGCTCACCGATACGGTCGGCACCTTGCAATCGTCTGCCGCCGACGGTCGGCAGGTCTTCTTGTGGCGGACTCCGGCGGCCACCGCCGCGGGCTCCACCATCAACGATGTCTCATCGAGCCCCGACCTCGGTTCCGTTATCACCCCGGAACTGCGGGCGAGCGTCGCCAACGACCGCGAAGAAGCCCACTGGCAGTCGGTGGCGCTTCCGGCCACGGGCCGGGCCGAACCGGGAGTCGTGGTGGGATCGTCGGTCGAGGTGCCGCTGGCAGGCTCGTTCGAACTCTATCTGGTGTATTCCCTGGAGCCAGAACAGCGGACACTCACATTCATCCAGCGGGTGGTGTGGGCGTCGTTGGCCTCGCTCGCGGCTGTCTTGGTGCTGATCATGTGGCTTGTGGCGAGGCAGATGGTGCGTCCGATCGTGACCGTCTCAACCGCGGCCAAGAGGATCGCGGATGGACACCTCGACGAACGGATCCCGGTGGACGGCTCCGATGAGGTCGCCGCGCTCGAAGAATCGTTCAACGCCATGGCCGCGAGCCTGCAAGAGCAAATTGAGCGGCTGGCAAACCTGTCGAACCTGCAACGCCGCTTCGTCTCCGACGTCTCGCACGAGCTTCGCACGCCCCTGACCACGATCCGCATGGCGGCGGACATACTCCACGACTCCCGCACCGACTTTCCGGCGCCCGCGAGGCGATCAGTCGAACTGCTCAAGGAGCAGATCGATCGCTTCGAACTGCTGCTGACGGACCTGCTTGAGATTAGCCGCTTCGATGCGGGCGCTGCGAAGCTCGATTCCGAGCCGCGCGACATCGGTGCAACTATCACCACGGTCATTTCGCAGATGATGCCGTTGGCCCGCGGCATGGGCGTGCGGGTCACCCTGCGCGTTCCCGTGGACCGGGTCGTATGCGAGGTGGACACCGTCCGTTTCGAGCGAATCGTGCGCAACCTGTTGGCCAATGCCATCGAACACGCGTTGTCCGGATCGGTCGAGGTCGCCATAGGCGCCACCCCCGATTCGGTCTCCATCCGGGTGCGAGACCACGGTATCGGGCTATCGCCGGACGATCTTCCGCGCGTGTTCGATCGGTTCTGGCGGGCCGATCCGGCCCGCGCCCGCACCACTGGCGGAACCGGATTGGGGCTATCGATCTCGTTGGAGGACACACTGCTGCACGGGGGTACCTTGGAAGTGGATGGAGAACCTGGCCGGGGCGCGACGTTCTTGCTGACACTGCCGCGCAGCGCTCATTCGCGCAACGTGCGCCGCGCCCTGATATTGACTCATGACAGGGACGAGGCCGACGCGCGCGGTTACCTGCCTGGCACGGCGCTGACCGTTTTCGACGGCGCGGCTGCGGGCGACGCAGCCGCGCCGGCGGCCCTCGTCACTGATGATGATGATCAGGAGGAACAAGCATGATGGCGCGCAGAACGCTCTGCGGGTTGCTGGCGGTCCTAGCGGCATTGGCGCTCGCGGGGTGTGCCTCCATCCCCACATCGGGGTCGGTCATGTCCGCCTCGCTGCCGGCCACCGGTAACGAAACCGTGTACATCGAGGCCGACGGGCCGACGCAGGACGCGTCCCCGCTCGACATCGCGCGCGGATTCATCCGGGCGCAGGCCGTGGGCGTCTACGACGACTACCGCGTCGCCAAGGAGTTCCTGACGAGCGCCCGCGCGCAATCGTGGGATCCGGGAACGGAAACGATTGTGTACACGGGCGAGCCGGCGTTTTCCGCGCTCGGTCCCGATGGCACGCCGGCGGATACCACAGCGAGCGGGGCCGCGGCGGAGTACGTCGACGTGAGCGGGCCAATCGCCCTCGCCGCGCGGGTGGATTCCACGGGGCAGTTCGCAGAGGAATCCGCCGACGCCGAACAGGTGGTTTCGATGAGGATGGTCCGCGAGGATGGGCAGTGGCGGATTTCGACATCCCCGGAGGGCACCCTCATTTCGATGCCGAACTTCACGTCCACGCATCGCCGGGTCGCGCTGCAGTTCCTGTCGCCGGACCGCACCTACCTCGTCCCCGATGTCCGCTGGTACCCGGTAAAGAACCTGGCGGGATACGTTGCGGAAGGCCTGCTGGCAGGACCTGCGCAGTGGCTGCAGGACGCCGTGGCGACGGCCATTCCGCCAAAGACGGCGCTGAACGTCGCTGGCTCGGTGCAAATCGACGCCGACGGGCAGGTCGCGATCGACCTTGACCAGACGATTCTTGCCTTGGACGCCACGGCGCGCGCGGAAATGATGGCCCAATTCGCGGAGACGCTCTACCAGGTTCCGCAGGTAAGGTCCGTGCGGATCATGTCGGGCGCCACCGACCTGACGGTGAGCCCCGCGACGCTGATGCGGGATCCGACCGCCGGGGTTTCCGTGAGCCTCGTCAAGGACGGACGCCTGGGGTCGATCCGCGATGGTGGTTTCCATGCCGACGATGCGTTCGGGGCGATCACCGTCGGCAAAGTGACGGGCCTCGCGGTAGAGGCCGCCGACGGGGTGCAGCGAGGCAGAACCGCAATAGTGCGCGTCGGCGCGGGGGCGCTGTACCAGATCCGCGCGGCGGGGGTCGCCGCGGGGGCAACGCCGTTGCTGAAGGCGAAGACGGTCTCTAATCCCAGCATCGACCGGCACGGGTGGGTGTGGACCGCCGCCAACGGCAAGATAGTTGCCATATCGCAGGCAGGGACCGTGCGGCCCGCCGCGCGCTGGCTGGAGGGACGCTCGGTGTTGGCGGTGCGAGTCTCGCGCGACGGCGCGCGGGTCGCGATCGTGTCGCGTTCGGCGCAGGACTCAGCTGAGGCGTCCCGAGTGGATATCGCTGCCGTCGTGCGCGATGACGGCGGCGCACCCAGCCAGCTGGTGCAGGGAATCGTTGCGGGCGGCGGGATTGCGGGGGCCGAGGACGTCACCTGGATTGGGGAAGCGACCGTGGCGGTGCTGTCCGATGGGGCCGCGTCGTCGGATGCGACCGTGTTCGAGGCTCCGCTTGGTGACGCGAACCAGGCGCAACCCGCGGTCGGGCAGGCCAAGGCCCTGGCGGGCGACTGGGACATCCGTTCGCTGTACGTGCTGCGCACCGACGGCGTCTTGATGTCGCGCAGTGCCACGGGTGCGAGCTGGAGGCAGGCCGCAACGGGGATCGCCGCGGTCGCGTACCCGGGGTAGTACCGTCTTGTTTTCCACAGCGGACAAGGATGGACGAGGCCCGCCCCTTGGTCGCGTACAAATTCGCTATGGGAACGTTTGCGGGTGATGACCAGCGGCGCGCGGGTCCGTCATGGCGCGCGATCTGCACCGCGATTGGACACGTCGTGGTGCCTGTTAGGTGCGCCGGATGCGGGCTCTACGACACGCAACTGTGCGCCCCGTGCCGTGCGATGTGGGAACGCAAGCCATTTCGCTGCGAGCAGTTCGCGGGACGCCTGGACCTGGCCGATGGCGGCCACGCAATGCCCGTGTGGGCGCTGAGTCATTACCGCGACGAGCCGCGTGAGGTCATTCTGGCCGCCAAGGAAGGCGGGCGTCACGACCTGCACGCGCTATTGGGGCTGGCTGCGGTCCGCGCGGGGAAAGCAGCCCGCGCGCACGTGGGCGGGGGACGGATGCTGGCGGCCGTCCCCGTTCCCTCTCGACCCGCCACCATTCGGCGGCGCGGAGCGGATCTGACGGCCGCGCTGGCGCGCCACGTCGCCAGCGCGGGCGCGATGGGGTGCGCCCCGGCGCTGCGCGCCCACAACAGGCGCGCGGATCAGGTCGGCTTGGGTGCTGCGGGCCGGGCCCGCAACCAGGCGGGATCGGTATCTGTGCGCGCGGGTGCGCTGCCGGTGGGCCGCGACGTGATCCTGGTCGATGACATCGTGACCACCGGTGCGACGCTGCGCGAATGCCAACTGGTGCTGGGGCGCGCGAATGTGCGGGTAGTGGGCGCGGTGGTGCTCGCGTGCGCAGTCGCGCCCGGAGGGTCGGTGTATGCATCGCTCAGCAAGAGCGGCTAGTCTTGGATCACACCGCAAAGTGGCGGTGCTGGTGAACCTACGCAGGGAATTCAGGAGGTGTTGACGTTACACCCCCGGGGCCTGGTGGCCCGCGGGATTTCTTGGAAGCTGTGCGCGCTGCGCACCTCACACGCTCGGAGGTCAAAATGGAGATCGTCGTCGTTGGTCGTCACACGGATATAGCGGAACGGTTCCGCCGACACGCTGAAGATAAGTTAGCGAAGGTCGGCCAGCTGGCTCCGGGAGTGCAGCGAATCGATGTGGAAGTGACGCACGAAAACAACCCCCGGCTTGCCGATGTGTGCGAGAAGGTCGAGCTGACGGTGCGGGCCAAGGGCCCGGTGGTGCGGGCGGAGGCCGCGGCAGACGACCGCTACGGGGCCCTCGACTTGGCGCTCGACAAGCTCAATGAGCGGCTTCGCCGCGCGCATGACCGCCGGACCAGGACGCGCCGGCGTGGCGAGGGAATCAACGCGGTTGCCGCGAGCCTGCCGCCGCTAGACGAGGTCCCCGCGGTGGCGACCGATGAGCCCGCCGATGACTTGGTGCCCCATGAGCACGGAGAGGCCGTCGAGTTCCATGTCTCGGGATCGCCGGTGGTCATCCGGAACAAGCTGCATCAGGCATCGCCCATGTCCGTCGAGGAAGCGATCGACGAAATGGAATTAGTCGGGCACGACTTCTTCCTCTTCGTTGACACCGCTACTTCGCGTCCGTCGGTGGCGTACCGGCGCCGCGGGTGGGACTACGGCGTGATCGCTTTGGATACGAACTGCGGATAGCACGAACCTCCAGGGAACCGGCCTGGGGTGGCGCCGATACGGTTGCCACCCCAGGCTTTTCTCTTCTGGAGAAAATGGGGTCGCTGCGGGGAGATTCTTTGAGAAGTCTCGTCTAAGATAGGCCGGTACGCATAGCGCCATTGTGCTGTGCGACGGCGGCGCTTGCCGCGAAACATACGACACCAGGAGATATGCGTGCCTGCAATCCTCGAAAAGGTCCTGCGACTGGGTGAGGGCAGGATCCTCAAAAAGCTGAGCGCCCTAGCCAAACAGGTCAACGCGCTCGAAGATAGCTTCACGGCCCTCACCGATGAGGAGCTGCGGGAGGAGACTGATCGCTTCAGGGCCCGGTTGGCGGACGGTGAAACGCTCGACGACATAGCTGCCGAGGCCTTCGCGGTAGTGCGCGAGGCCGCGCGCCGCACACTCGGGCAGCGTCACTTCGATGTGCAGCTCATGGGTGGTGCGGCCCTGCACCAGGGCAACATCGCCGAGATGAAGACCGGTGAGGGCAAGACGCTCGTCGCGACGTTGCCGGCGTACCTCAACGCGCTGTCCGGTAAGGGCGTGCACATCATCACCGTCAATGACTACCTTGCCGAATACCAAAGTGAACTCATGGGGCGCGTGTTCAGGTTCCTGGGGTTGACGACCGGGTGCATCTTGAGCAAGCAGAATCCGGCGCAACGCCGCGAGCAGTACGCGTGTGACATCACCTACGGCACGAACAACGAATTCGGGTTCGATTACCTGCGCGACAACATGGCCTGGCGCGAAGAGGACCTGGTTCAGCGCGGGCACAACTTTGCGATCGTGGATGAGGTCGACTCCATCCTGATCGATGAGGCTCGCACCCCGCTGATCATCTCGGGACCCGCGGATGGCGATCAGATTCGCTGGTACCAGGAGTTCGCCCGCGTGGCCCGCCGTTTGACTCGGGATGTCGACTATGAGGTCGATGAGAAGAAGCACACCGTCGGCGTTTTGGAACCCGGTATCGAGAAGGTCGAGGACCAGCTAGGTATCGACAACCTCTACGACTCGCTCAACACCTCCCTGGTCGGCTTCCTGAACAATGCGATCAAGGCGAAGGAATTGTTCCGCCGCGATAAGGACTACATCGTCACGCGCGGCGAGGTCCTGATCGTTGACGAGCACACCGGGCGCGTTTTGCCCGGCCGCCGGTACAACGAGGGCATGCACCAGGCCATCGAGGCAAAAGAAGGCGTCCAGATCAAGGCCGAGAACCAGACCCTGGCGACTATCACCTTGCAGAACTACTTCCGTCTCTACGACAAACTCGCCGGTATGACGGGTACGGCTGAGACCGAAGCCGCGGAGTTCCTGAGCACCTACAAGTTGGGTGTTGTCCCCATCCCGACCAATCTCACCATGCAACGCGTCGACCAGCCCGACATCGTCTACAAGACGGAACTGGCGAAGTTCGAAGCGGTGGTCGATGACATTATCGAGCGCAACGAGAAGGGTCAGCCGGTCCTCGTCGGTACCACCAGCGTCGAGAAGTCGGAGCTCTTGTCGGACATGCTCAAGAAGCGGGGCGTCCGTCACGAGGTGTTGAACGCCAAGCAGCACGAGCGGGAAGCCGCGGTCGTCTCCATGGCCGGGCGCAAGGGAGCCGTCACCGTGTCGACCAACATGGCCGGACGCGGTACCGACATCATGCTTGGCGGAAACGTGGAATTCCTGGCCAACGCCCGAATGAAGGACTTGGGTCTCGACCCCGCCGATACCCCCGAAGAATTCGAGGCTCGGTGGCCGGAAGTTCTGCAAGAGGTCAAGGAATCGGTTGCCGCGGAGCACGACGAGGTCGTCGAGCTTGGGGGGCTCTATGTCCTCGGCACCGAGCGCCACGAATCCCGCCGCATCGATAACCAGCTGCGTGGCCGGTCCGGACGCCAGGGCGACCCGGGGGAATCGCGGTTCTATCTTTCGCTCGAAGACCACCTGATGAAGCGGTTCAAATCGGGTATGGCGGAATCGATCATGCAGCGCACCGGGTTCCCCGACGACATGCCTCTCGAATTCAAGATCGTCACGAAGGCCATTCAGAGCGCGCAGGCACAGGTCGAGGCGCAGAACTTCGAAATCCGCAAGAACGTCCTGAAGTACGACGACGTCATGTCGCGCCAACGCGAGGTCATCTACCGCGAACGCGGTGCGGTGCTGGCTGGCGCCAACATGCAGGACGAGGTGCAGAACTTCATGCACGAGGTACTCACCTCGTACATTGAGGCCGCAACCGTTTCCGATGCGCCCGACGAGTGGGATCTGGAAACGCTGTGGACGGCTCTGAAGTCGGTCTACCCCGTGTCGATCGAGATCGACGAGGTCATCGAGCAGGCTGGTGGTCCGAAGCTCCTGACAACAAAGCTGCTGCTTGATGAGATCATCTCCGATGCGGAGCACCAGTACCGCAAGCGCGAAGAGGAGCTCGGGTCGGAAGCGATGCGCGACCTGGAACGACGGGTCGTTCTGTCGGTACTGGACCGCAAGTGGCGCGAACACCTCTACGAGATGGATTACCTCAAGGAGGGCATTGGCCTGCGGGCGATGGCCCAGCGTGACCCGCTCGTTGAATACCAAAACGAGGGCTACCAGCTCTTCAAGGCCATGACCGACGCGATCAAGGAGGAGTCGGTAGGGTTCCTGTTCTTCTTGAAGGTCGAAGTCCAGCAGGTGGAGGAGGACGAGGTAGAGGTAGAGGTCGAGGGCATCGAAGAATTCGAGATAGAGGATGAGGACGGCGAAGGCGGGCCAGCGGTTACCACGACGGCATCCGCATTCGTGTCCAAGGCGACCGTTACCGCCGCCAGCAAACCCAAGCTCGTGGGCAAGGGCCTCGACGAACCGAAGAAGGCAGTCCCGCTCGAATACTCATCGGCCGGAGAGGACGGTGAGGTGCAAACGAGTCGCGCCGCCGGAGCCAACCCGGACGACAAGCGCACCTATCCCGGAACGGGACGCAACGAACCGTGCCCATGCGGTTCCGGCAAGAAGTACAAGGTATGTCACGGTCGTAACGAGGCATAGCGTCCGGCGATGACTCGCCGACGGGTGGGGCGGGCACCACGAAATGTGGCGCCCGCCCCGCCCGCTTGCTATCCCACCTCCAGCGCGCTCACCTGCCAGCGGCCGCTGATCTGTTCGACGCGGACGGCGGCGGCCAGGCAGCGGGCGCCCACTGATACCGCCACGGACACCTCGCGGCAGCTGGCTGTGGGACTCGACGCCCGATGGCCGACAAGCTTGATGATCGGGCGGACCCCTGGCGGTCCCTCCCCCCTCCAGTTGCATCGCTGCGACAGCCTCCGTAGGACGGATGATTGGACCACCGGTCGTAGCGCGTTGAGCGACGCCCCTCCGTATACCGCCTCGACCGCCTTCAGGGCGGACAGCGCCGCCAACTGGCCAGGATCGATGCCGGTGGCAGCGGGGGCCTGCGGAGTCGGCACGGGCACGTGGGTGCACCGGCGTGCGTCGTGATCGGTCGGGACACATCGACACCGACGCGGATAGGGATTCGGTTGCGGACTGCGGCGTGGTCGTGACAACGTTGTCTCCTCGAAGCTGGGACAGCAGGTGCTAGGTATTATGGCAAGTTTTGACGCCGCTGGGGAGGTGCTAAGCGAAAACTGTGGATAACTTCGGCGCGTCGTTGCCGTGCATGCGGGCGGTGCTGCGACAATGCGGGCATGCGTATGTACCTGCCATGGTCGATCGGCGAACTCGCGGGAATTGGGCCTACGCCGAACTCGGTCGCCGTGGGACCCGGGACGCCGTTCGCGGCGGTCGATCCGCATGCTGCTTTCGATTCAGCTGACGACCGCGAAGAGGCGGAGTTTCAAGCGCTCTACGCCGCGGCGGGATTCAGCTTGGAGGCGATCGCCCGGGACGCTGGTCACGCGCCCGCTTTGCGCGCGGTGCTTACGGTGGAGGCCGAGGAAGCGCCGAACAGTGGCGCGGTTGCGGGCGACCTGTTCATCGGGGTGATCTCGTCTCCCCTGGAATGCACGGCGGTGTGCGCGCACGTAGACGAGCCCCAGGCGGCCGGGCTAGTGCGGTCGGCGGCCATCGCCGGTGATGACGGTGCCGGGGCGCTGGAGGGCGCTGACCTCCTGTGGTACGACGTATCTGAGCTGGGCGACATTCCGCTCGCGCCGTAGGCGACCCGGCGCCGCGCGCATGTGCGGCTGCGCACCCACCGACGAACGACGATGGCGGGTCGCCGGAGATCGATTCTCCGACGACCCGCCATTCGGGTCGCACCGCCAGTTCGGGAGGAGCGTTACCGCTTGACCTTGCCGGTCTTTGCCGTCTTGATCGTCACCGTCTTGTAGCCGCTCTTCTTCAGCGTGATCTTCACGAAGAGCTTCTTCTTGACGTCCTTGCGGGTCACCTTGTAGGTCTTCTTAGCGCCCTTCTTTCCGGAGACCTTTTTCTTGCCCACGTACCAGCGATAGGTTAGCTTCACGCCGCCGGTCGAAAGCTTGGGCTTGACTACCTTGACCTTCTTGCCAGCCTTGATCTTCTTCTTGATCGCCTTCTTCTTGCCGACCTTCAGAGATGCCTTCTTCTTCACGCTGATGATGCCGATCCCCACGGTGCGCTGCGCCGAGACGGTTGTCACCGAAGCGTAGCCGTTGAGAGTGGCGGTCACGCGAACAGCGAGCCCGGCCCTGTAGTCGGCGGCGACAGGGGTGTAGGTCGCGCCCGTCGCTTTCGAGATGGCTGCACCGTTTCGCAGCCATTGGTACGTGTAGCTTGCGCCCGCGACGTTGTATGTCCCGGGCGTTGCCTTCACCGCTTGCCCGACTCGGACAACCGATCCGGTGATCGCCGGTGCCTTCGCCGCAACGAGTGCGCCGCGCGAGACCTTGCCTGCCTCGAGCGTGGTCACGCTATCCGCGTAGCCGGGCAAAGTAGCGGTGACGACCACTCGCAGGGTCTTTCCCAGATCCGCGGCAACGGGGGTGTACGTTGCGGTCGTTGCCTTGGGGATGTCCGCGCCATCCACAGACCACTGGTAGGACAATTGCACGGCCGCTGCGCCGTCGCTTCCGGCGGCGTACGTGCCGGGGACGACGCGAGCCGCGGTTCCGATGACGCCTGATTTTGGAGTGAGACTGGGCGCCACGGTGACCGCGAGCTCGGCCAAGGCGATTTTGCCAGAAACAAGCTCCCTTGCGTAGGCGTTGTATCCGTCTGCGGCTGCGGTCACGCGAACGGAAAGGACCTTGCCGATGTCCTGCGTGCTGGGCGTGTATTGCGCTCCGGCGGCGTTCTCGATCGGGGTGCCGTCCAGCAGCCACTCGTACGATTCGACGGCCGATTCCGGGACGTATGTTCCAGGCAAAACGACGACCTCGGAGCCGAATGCCGGGTTGGTCGAGACCGTCGGATCCGCCGTGGCGGCAAGGTCAGCCTTGGTGACTTCCTCACCAGACACGGTCGCGACTGCGTCTTCGAACCCGTCGCGCGAAGCGGTAACTCGCAGTCCGATGGTCTTGTTCACATCATTTGGTGTGACCGTGTAGGTGGATGCCGTGGCGCCCGCGATCTCCTCGCCGTCCGCGAGCCATTGGTGGGACTCGGTAACTCCGGTGGGGGAGTACGATCCCGCCGACGCTGTCAGCTGGCTGCCCGTGGTGAACGAACCCGCAATGGATGGTTGCGTCGTGGTTGTGATCGTGCCCTTGGCTACGGGATCATCAATGCTTGCCTGTGCCGTCAAATCGTTGAAACCCGCTTTGGAGTACGTGACCTTGACGCTAATCTTCTTACCGAGTTCGTTCGCGGACAACAGCAACGAGGAGGCGCTGGCGCCGGCGATCTCTTGGCCGTCAGCAAACCATGCGTATGACACGGTCGCCCCCGTGGGTGTGACGGCGCCGGGGGTTGCTGTTAGCTGGTCGCCAACGCGGGCTGTTCCGCCCAACTGTGGGTCCGTGGTGGAGGTGAAATCGCCCTTCGCGATAGTGACCGAATCGCTGGTCACGGCGCCGGAGACGTAGCCCTTCTTCTTCGCGACAGCCGATACGACAATCGACTTACCAGCATCCGCGGCCCGGAAGGCGTAGGAGTCTGATGGGCCAACCTGAACTGTCTTTCCGGCGACCCTCCAGACGTAGGTGACCGAGTCGGGTGCCTGTGACCACGCCACGGTATTCGATGCCGTCAGTGATTCCATTGAATCTGAATATTTGTTGCCTTCGGGGATATTGCCGATAGTTGCGGCCCCGGATGTCGACTTCAGCGTGATCGCATCGGTGTCAACCACGGCATCGGACGCGATCGCGAAGATGTGGAAGCGCCACGAGGAATTCTGGACGGGAACCTTGACAGTGATGCTGTCCACGGCGCGTCCCTCATCGACGTGCAGGGTCTTGGTGGCCGATAGTCCGCAACCGAGGTTGTCGCCCGAACGGTTCCACTTATTGGTGATGCTGGTTGAATCGGTTGTTCCGCCGGGGCTGCACCAGTCGAATAGATTGACGGAGGTTTCCGTGGAGGAATCCGATGTCTCATCGTTATTGTCGCTGGCGTAGTTGAGGGTCACCCTCGCTTCGGTGGTGCCCCCGGAGCCTGCCCCTATCAGCCGGATCTGAGTGGCTTTCGTGCTGGCCAGGGATCCGAGGCCGAGCGAGGTGTTGTCGATCGTGAACGTATCTTCGGGCGCAATCGAGATGTTGTCGGCCGCGCCTTCGGTTCCGCCCGCCAGGGTGTACGAGAGCTCGGTGCCGCCCTCCCCATCGATGGTGAGCGGGGTATTAGTCGGCAGCGCGCCTTGCGAATCGCGGAGGAAGTAATAGCCAAGGCCATCGAAATTCGCGGCGGTTGAGCCGCTATCGCCGATCGCGACGTTGTTGAAGTAGCCTTCGAGCCAGTTAGCGGACGTGGCGGGTTGTTCCGCCTCGGCGGCAAGGGCGCCGGGAGCGGCTGCTAGGGCAGCGAGCGACAACGCTCCGGCGGCCGTAAGCGCAAGCAAAGATGTAGCGCGCCGATTGCGGCGCGGTGGCAGAGACGTGGGCGTTTTCATGCAGGGAAACTCCGAATCGATCGGGGGAGGCGGGAGCCTTCCCACGGTGGGATCTACCCGACGGTGGCTATTTCCTGACACCGTTGTCGGGATGCATCAACCATAATGCCACCGCAGGGGGTGGTCAAATAGTTTGAGTACCCTGTCCACGGGGCGGATGGAAAAAGGCGGCGGGGCGTCCGAACTCGGACGCCCCGCCGCCTTTCGGATGGTTAGGAGCTCACCGCTTAACCTTGCTCGTCTTGATCGAAGTCGAGCTCTTGGAAGCATAGCCAGCGGCCGAGTAGGTGACCTTCACCTTCAGCCTCTTGCCTGCAAGCTTCTTGGTGACCTTGAGCGTGGCCTTCTTGCCGGCCTTTCCCTTGATCGCCTTCTTTCCGGCGTACCACTTGTAGCTGACCTTGACCGGTGATCCGGGCGCGGTCGCCTTGCTGGCGCGCGCCTTGATCCGCTTCCCGACGCGTATCTTCGTCTTCTTGGTCACCTTCTTGGAACCGACCTTCAGCGACGTCTTCCCCACTCCGCGAATCGTGCCGAGCTTCACCGTGCCGAAGGGGATCAGCGCGGTCACCGTCTTGTAGCCGTCACCCGCAGCGGTGATCCGCACGGTGATCGCCTTCTTTGCATCCGCCGGTTCGGGCGCGTACGACGGTCCCACCGCCCCGGCGATTGCTTTGCCGCCTGCGTACCACTGGTATGTCACCGCGACCGAGGTTCCTTGGATCCCGGAGGCGCCAGGGTTCACGGTGAGCGACTGGCCGATCTGCAGGATCGAGGAGGCCGTGGCTGGAACCCCATTCACGAACGCGGTCACATTCAAGGTGATCGGGTCCTTGGTGCCCGCGCCGCCGCCATTGTCGCCGCCGCCATCGCCACCTCCGTTGTCGTCGGCGGCGGAAACGGCACTAGTTGCAGCAGAGGTAAATTGCTTGGTCTCCGCATCCTGCCTGGTCACCGTCGCCCGCACGGAGATTGACTTGCCGAGCAGGGCCTCATCGAGCAGCAGTGTTGGGCTGGTCGCACCCGGGATTGCAACACCGTCAGCAAGCCACTGCAAGGACACTGCCGCATCCGCGGGTTCGTATTCGCCGGGGTTGGCGGTGAGGGTCTTACCCACCTGCGCCGTACCGGTGACGGTCGGTTGCTGGGTCGCGGTGATGATAACCGGCTCCGTCGGCGCCAAGATCGCGAACGGCTGCGACGTCACGGTCGTCGGGTTGATCCCCGCGACCACGGCGGTGACCTGGAAGGTGATGGTGGTGCCTTCATCAGCGGACGAAACGGTGTAGGTGTCGCCGGTAGCCCCGGCAATCGGCACACCGTCGCGCAGCCACTGCTTCGAAACCGTCGCCGCGGAGCCGAAGTCAGGCACTGCGCCCTGCAACTGCGTCCCGACCGAAGTGCCCCCAGTGATTGCTGGCGCGGCGGATGCCACGGCGGCGGCATCCGACGCTATCGCAAAGACGTGCATGTTCTTTGCCGTGGGCCACGTGATCGAGGTGAGTTCCTTGCCCCCCAGCGAGATCACTTGGGTTACTGCTATGCCGCACGAAAGGTCCTGGACACCGCTGGAGTACCGCTGCGTCGCCCTGCCGAGCGGCACATTATTGCCGGCCTGCGAAGACCAATCGGAGCACCAGTCGGTCGCGCTGATGGATTCCGACTTGGAGGTGCCGTCCTTGAAATTCAGCGTGACGTTCCCGCTCGCATTGCCGTTGTTACCGGCGACGACGAACGCGATCTTGGTGGCATTTGGCAGCTTCCCGGCCACGTTCGTGGTTTGCCCGAGCGCGATGAGGTTATCGTTTTGCGCCACCGCATTCGTGATGCGGAACGACATCGACGCGTCGCCGGGGTAGGTCGAGTAGACCCCCAGGGGGAATCCGGCCGCGGTCGCTTGGTCACGCAAGAAGAACTCTTGTCCGCTGATATCGCGACCGTCCGATTCGTACTTGTTGAACTTGGCATTTGCCGAGTCGGCAGAATTGGTTGAGCTGGCGATAGCCTGGTTGTTCAGCGCGCCAGCGGTCCCGAGCAGGGTCTGCTCCGTCGTGGCCACGGACACTGCTAGGGACGAGGCCACCGCATCGCTACCGGATCCGACGCTAACGGCGACGTTGTACGTGCCCGCGGTTACCGACGCGTCGGCGCTGATCTGAACCGTCGCGTTAGCCATCACCGTGCCGCCCTGCGGGTTGACGGAAACCGTTGCGCCCTGGGTGACACTCGCCGTCAGCCCCGCAGGAGCCGTCACAGTCACGTCACCGGCGACTGCCTTGGTCCCCGTGAACTGGAGCGATACGGGCACGGCGGTCGAGCTTCCCGCGGATACGATTGCCCGCGATTGCGATGCGCGTTCGTAGACCGAGGTCGTCGGTTGCACAACGAGGCGCGTCGGCAGGTCGGTGACGGTGGCCAGCGAACCAGGGGAGGCCTCGTCGCTTGTTGCCCACTGAGAATGCGAACTACCGACCGTGTAGGACAGCGTCCCTGCGCTGGTGAGTTCGGTGCCCGAAAGGTAGGCGCGATCAAGCTGCTGCGTCCCGATCGCTACCGACTGCGTGTAGCGGTTCGTCATGGACGCGCCGTCGGCGGAGATGGTGAGCTCATCTTTGCCGAAAACGTCCTTGTCGAGGGCGATCTCGACCTTGTCAAACACCGGGGTGGTCAAGCCCCACACGTCCTTGCCCGGGATGATCGGGTAGATGCCGATGGTGGACATTACCTGCCACGCGGCCATCGTTCCGAGGTCGTCGTTGCCGGTGACGCCGTTAGGCGTGTCGGTGAACAGGGTCAGAGCTTCGCGAACAATGTCGGTGGTCTTCCACGGCTGCCCGGTCCACAGGTAGGTGTAGGCGGAGTTGAGGTCGGGCTCATTGTTGGGGTTGTAGGTCTTGGTCCCGTAGTAGTCGTACGTGCCGGTAACCCACCAGGCCGTGTTGCTGCCAGAGTTCTTGGCGACCCGGCCGGGGTTCGACTCGAGATCGATCGAGTTGTACGCGAAGAACGTGTCGAGGCGGTCGTTGGTCGCCTGCTTGCCACCCATGAGCGAAATGAGGCTCGGCACGTCCTGCGAAACGAGCCACTCGTACTGAGCGGAGGTTCCCTCGTGGAAGGCACTCTTTTCCTCATCGGTGCCCTTGGTCAGGTAGATTCCGTTCTTGTCGCGGGCACGGAAGGTTTTGGTGGCAGGATCCCATTCGCTGCGGAAGTTCTGGCCGCGCAGCGCGTAGCGCTCGGCATCCGCGGTGTGCCCGAGCTTCTTCGCCATGTAGGCGAGCGTTCCGTCGGCTAGCGCGTACTCGAGCGTGGCGGAGCCGCCGTGGTCCATGTCGTAGTCGGTGTTGCGGAACTTTGCCTTCTTGTTTTGCGTCACGTAACCGCGCGCAATGTACCGGTCGTTGTCGGCGCGCCCGTTGACGTAGACGTCGGCTGCCGGCTGGTTGTCCGCATTGTGCTTGAGTACCGCGTAGGTCCGCTCCTCCCACGTTCCGGTGAGCAGGCCCTGGTCCCAGGCGGACACCAAGAACGGCGTGGCGGGATCGCCTGTCATGACGTTCGTTTCAACCGGCCCATAGCCCCAACGCGGGGTCCAGCCGGACTGCTCTGCCTGCAACACAATCGATTTGGCCATGTCAGCGGACTTCTTAGGTTCGGTGAGATAGAGCCACTGTTGTTGCGTTCGGTAGGTGTCCCACAGGGAGAAGTCCTGATAGTAGGCGCCGAGACCATCGTCCGAGACCTGGTGGATCTGCGTGTCCCAGCCACGGTACTTGCCGTCGACGTCCGAGCCGACGTTGGGGGCGACGAACGATCGGTAGAGGGCCGAGTAGAACGTCTTGAGTTGCGTTTGCTTATCGGTGCCCTGCGCATTGGCGTCGCTTTGGGTCACCGAGACCTTCCCCAACTGGTCTGCCCACGCGGCATTCGCCGCGGTGCGGGCGCCGTTGAAGGTGTTCGACTCCGCCGTGAGATTCGCCTGAGCGCCCGCAGCGCTGACGTAGCTGATCGCCGTCTGCACCTCAACGGTCGCGTTGCGCGCGAATTCGAGAGAGGCGCCCGTGCGGTCCGTCGACGATGCGGAAGTCTTGTTGGCGGTGTAGGTGTTGCCCGTCCACGTCCCGTAGCCCTGGAAAGCCTGGTTGAACTTGGAGATCGAGTAGACCGTGAAATCGGGCGTGTCCTGGCAGAAGCCGTACACGGTGGTTTCCGTGGCCACGGTGCGATTCGCGGCGTCGATCGTCACCTTGGAGCTGCGTACGCTCGATAGTGCCTGGCCGGCGTTGATGCGAACATACGATTTGACGTCATCGCCCGAGCTGAACGAGTACTTTTGCACCCCGGTGCGGGTTGTTGCCGTGAGTTCGGCGGTGATGTTGTTGGCCGCACCCGAGCTCAGCACAGTCTTGTAGTAGCCGGGGCTGGCAACCTCGGCGCCCTCTTGGCCCTTATTGAGCACGGAACGTGAATAGTTCCCGGACGCATAGTCCGAGTTGAACCCGCTGCCGGTGGGCGAATCCGTAGTCGGGAGAACTGGAACAAATCCTCCCAGGCCGCAGCCAACGCCCGACAGGTGCACCTGCGAGAACCCTCGAACGGCATCGTTTGTCGAGTAGTAGCCGACGTTGTGACCGTTGTCGGGGGACAGCTGGACCATACCGAACGGGGTCGTCGCCCCCGGGAACGTATTACCGTCGTCGAGCGATCCGATGAACGTGTTCACCAGGCCAACCGCCTGCGAACCCGTGATGGTTTGGGCGGCAGCGTTGGCGGGCGCGGCGGCAGCCAATCCCGTCGCCGCGACGGCCAGCGCAGTCAGCCCCGCGAGGACTTTGCGTGAAAGCGGCGCGCCGGGCGTGTGTGCGCGCGGTTGTGGACGGTTGAGTCGCATGAATCTCCCTTTTCGTATGACGTCGCTACGATGCGGACCGCCACGGTAGTGGCTCGTCGACCAGCCTGACATCGTTGTCAATTTGTCTTAGGTTACCGCGCTTCGTGGACGGCGGCAAACAGCGCGCACAGCCCCGGGCGAAGAATCAATCTCGCGCAGGCCCGCTGCGCGGGGACGGGGGCCTCGTCGGCCAAAACCTTAGAAACCAATGCGTCCCAGAACGTCATCGTGCAATAGCCCATTACTCGCTATGCCATTAGCTCCCAGCGGCCCCGGCACACCCGCCAGTGAGGTGAACTTTCCGCCGGCTTCCGTAACAATAGGGACGAGCGCCGCCATATCGTACAGCGCCAGCTCGGGCTCGCAGGCAAAGTCGACGGCGCCCTCGGCGACGAGCATGTATGACCAAAAATCGCCATACGCCCGGGTGCGCCAGACATCGAGCGTGAGATCGACGAATTGGTGCAGGCGCCCCGCATCGCGCCAGCCGGTCAGCGAGGAATACGACATCGACGCGTCTGCGAGCGTCGCCACCTGGGACACGGCCAGCCTGCGGGCGCGTGCCAGCGACTTGCCCGTGTACGCGCCGGTTCCCTTCGCGGCCCACCACCTGCGGTTGAGGGCCGGAGCCGAGACCACGCCAACGACGACCTGATCGCCCTCCATCAGCGCGATCAGCGTCGCCCACACGGGCACGCCCCGGACAAAGTTCTTGGTGCCATCGATGGGGTCGATGATCCATCTGCGGTCCGAATGCCCCGTGGAGCCGAACTCCTCGCCGACGATCGCGTCGCGGCCCCGGGATCGGGCCAGTTGCGAGCGGATCACCTCTTCGGCGCTGCGGTCGGCGTCCGATACGGGCGTCAGGTCCGGCTTGGTTTCGACCCGCAGGTCCTGGGCCCGAAAGCGCGATGTGGTAATTGCGTCTACCTGGTCTGCGAGGACCAGGGCCAGGCGCAGGTCGTCTTCGTAGCGGGCTGAGGGCATAGCTCTACGCTAGTCGATCCGCGGTGGTGGTGGCGCCGCGCGCGGCGAGCAGGCGGCGCAGCGAGTCGACGCGGTGAGACCGGCGGATGCCTTCGCCGTCGCTCGCGGTCGCGACCCACGCATCCAGTTCGCAGTCGGGGGCACCCGCAAGGTGCGTGCAGCCGCGCGGGCATCGCGCCACGACCTCGGTGAGATCGTCAAACGCGGCGATGACGCTGTCCACCCCGACGTGGGCCAGGCCGAACGAGCGCACGCCGGGGGTGTCGATGACCCATCCGGCGGGCGCGTGCGCTTCATCCATCAAACGCAACGCGACCGCCGAAGTCGACGTTTGCCGGCCGCGGCCGGTGACCGCATTGACGTGTCCCGTGGCGCGATCGGCGCCCGGCACCAACGCATTGACCAGAGTAGATTTGCCGACTCCGGAATGACCAACCAGCACCGAAACCCTGCCCCGCAGCAGTTCGATCAGGGCCGGTAGGCCCTCGATCCGGCCGTCCGCGCGCCGGGTGATAATGGATTCGACGCCGATGTCGCGGTAAGGAGCAATGATCGGCTCGGGATCCGCCAGGTCGGCCTTCGTCATACAAAGCAGCACATCCATGCCAGCGTCGAACGCGGCAACGATGCACCTGTCGATCATGCGGGGGCGCGGGGTCGGGTCCGCGCAGGCCGTGACGATCACCAGCTGATCCGCATTGGCGACGATGATCCGTTCGTAGGGATCCGTGTCGTCGGCGGTGCGCCGCAGAACCGTCTTGCGGTCCTCGACGCGCACGATTCTGGCGAGCGTCCCGGCGGCACCACTGGTGTCCCCGACGATTGCGACGCGGTCTGCGCAGACGATACGGGTGCGGCCCAGCTCCCGCGCACGCATCGCAACCACGCGGCGTTCGGCGGGCAGGCCGTCATCCGCGACCAGCGTGTAGCGGCCCCGGTCGACGCCGATCACCATGGCGAGCGTGGCATCATCGTGGGTCGGGCGGTTCTTCGTGCGCGGCCGCGAGCCGCGCCGCGACGGCCGGTCGGTAAACGATGATTCGTCCCACTTGCCCCCGTGCCCCACGGTCTCTATTGCTCCTTGATGCCCGTACCGAGCATGTCTTCCCACATGCCCGCAAACCCGGGCATCGTCTTGGCGGTCGTCGCAATGTCCTGAACCACGACGCCCGGTGTCGCAAGGCCCACGATGGCACCCGCGTGCGCCATGCGGTGATCGTGATAGGTGCGCCACAGCCCGCCTCGCAACGGCAGGGGGGTGATGACTAGCCCGTCGGATGTCTGCTCCGCGCGCCCGCCGAGGCGGTTTATCTCGGTTGCCAGCGCCGCCAGGCGGTCGGTTTCGTGCCCGCGCAGGTGCGCGATTCCGCGCAGCCGCGTGGGCGAATCGGCCAGGGTGGCCAGCGCGGCGATTTGCGGCGCCAATTCGCCCCCTGCCGCCAGGTCCGCGTCGATGCCGCGCAGCTGCCCGCTCGATGTCACCGTGAGGCGGTCGCCGTCCAGGGAGGTGCGCGCGCCCATCTGCTCAAGGATTCCGGGCATCATGTCGCCGGGCTGGGTGGTTGCACGCGGCCACCCCGGGATCGTTACGGATGACCCGGCGGGCGCGGCGGCCGCCGCGCACATGAACGCCCCGGCGTTGGACAGGTCCGGTTCCACCCGGATTTGTTCCGCCTGGACCGGGCCGGGGTACACGCGCCAGATAGCGTCGCGCGAATCGTCAACCTGGATGCCGAACTGGCGCAAGACGGCGACCGTCATGGCGATGTGGGGCAGGCTCGGCAGCGTTGGCCCGATGTGGCGCACGGTCAGGCCCTCGCTCATGCGCGGCGCCGCGAGGAGCAGTCCAGAAACGAATTGGCTTGACTTCGATGCGTCCACATCCACGTGCCCACCGCGCAGGTGCGGGTTGCCGTGAACCGTGAAGGGCAGTAACCCGTCCCCGCCGTCATCGACCCGCACACCCAGGGCCCGCAGCGCGTCGATGATCGGAGCCATGGGGCGCACGCGTGCCCCCTCGTCTCCGTCGAACCTAACGCTGGCCGCAACCTGCGCGGCGACGGGCGGCAAGAAGCGCATCACGGTTCCCGCCAACCCGGTATCTATCTCGATGTCGCCAGTCACGGGCGAAAGAGGGACCGATCGCCATTCACCCGGCGCGGTCCCGGGGGAAAACGACGCGCCCAGCGCCGTCAACGCCGCCATCATGAGTTCGGTGTCGCGGCTGCGCAACAGCCCTCGGATCACGGCCGGCCCGGCGGCGAGTGCGGCCAAAACCAGGTAGCGGTTCGACAGTGACTTCGATCCCGGGACCGACACCTCGGCGCGAAACCCGCCCACCGGGGCCAGCGGAGCTGCCCAGTCACCCTGGCTCGCTGGCACTGAGTCGGACGGAATAGT
The DNA here is from genome assembly GCF_006715765.1 of Rarobacter incanus. NCBI lineage: Bacteria > Bacillati > Actinomycetota > Actinomycetes > Micrococcales > Rarobacteraceae > Rarobacter > Rarobacter incanus. The sequence goes on along the minus strand of NZ_VFNV01000001.1, from coordinate 971,113 downwards.
CTTCGCATTATCGGTCACGCGACCAGCCTACCGGGGCCCTCTAACGGGCGCGTAATTATGCATCGCTCTGGTGCTCGTGCAGCCACTGCCGCGATGGCTTGCCGTGCCTGTCGGCCGCGATTGCGAGCGCGGCTCCGACCTGCCCCAGGGAACTGGCCAGCGACTTCCACGGCGTCGCGGTACCGGCCGCGAACGGTGTCCCGCTGTCTTTGCGCGGCATTGAGATCGCCACGCGCGGTGCGGTGAGTGCCGCCAGCATCAGCGCGTGCAGGCGCGGAGCCTTGCCGCCGACGAGCCCCAGCGAACACACGATGGTTGCAACCGCGTGCCCCCGCACCGCGAGCTTCCATTGGCCGGGGGTGAGCGTCGGCGCGTGCTCGGCGAGAGGGCAGTGCGTCGCAAACATGGCAGCGCGGGCGGAGTGCTCGTCGCTGTTCTTGAGCGCCTGCGCGGAGTCGACGATGAAGGGAACTGACACGAGCGCGCGGGCGAGGAATCCTAGGGCGGCCATGGGATGAGCCTTCCGATCTGTCGAGCCACTATGTCTGAGGTATCTAACCTAGCGCTATCGCCTGAATAATGCGTGTGATTCGCGCGCGGGGCGCACCGGAATATGCGGTGTCGGACGGTCCTGGCAGTATGAAAACCATGACGTTAGCAATGCCGGAGGGTAAGGACGAGGTCCCCGCGCACCCGCGACTCGATTCGCAGCAAGATGCGGTGGTTGCGGCGGTGGCGACCGGAAGGCACATCGTTGTGACCGGCGCGCCGGGAACCGGAAAGACCACCCTGGCGCTGCACATCGTCACCGATGCGATTGCCAGCGGCGTGGATGCGGACCGGGTCGTGCTGCTCACCGCGTCGCGCGGTTCGGCCGCGAGGCTGCGCGATCGGGTCACCGCTGCGGGCGGCGGGACCAGGCGTACCGCGGCTGTGCGGTCGGCCGCTTCGCTGGCGTTCGCCATCTTGAGCAACGACGCGCGGATGAACGGGCGTCCGGCGCCGGTGCTAACGACCGGCCCGGAACAGGACCGCGAGATCGCTGAGCTCCTCGCGGGTCACCTGGCCGGAATGGGGGTGGACGTGCCGTGGCCGGCGGCGATCCCGCCAGAAACGTTGGGTTTGGCGGGCTTTCGGTCCGAGCTGCGCGACCTCATGATGCGGTGCGCGGAGCGTGCGATTGCCCCCGCGGACCTGGAACGTTTGGGCCGCGAACACGACGAGCCGGCGTGGATCGCCGCGGCCGCGCTCTACCGCGAGTACGAGAACGTCAACGAGCTTGCGCGGATGACGCCGGACCGCGGCGATAGGTTCGATTCGGCCGGGATCGTTGCGCAGGCGGCCGTCGTGGCCGAGCGGCTGCGGGTGCAGGACGCGCCGGGACGGCTGCGGTTTTCGCTAGTCGTCGTCGACGAGTACCAGGACGCATCGGCGGCGACCGCGCAGTTGCTTGCTGCGCTCGCGGCGGACGGCGCCCAATTGGTGTTGCTCAGCGATCCCGACCAGGCGGTGCAGGGGTTTCGTGGTTCGCGCCCCGATCTGGCCCGCTTGGCCGCGACGCCGCCCTCACCGCGGTCGCTCGAGGTGGGGCAGTTCGACGCGCTGCCATTCGTCCTCACGACGGCGCATCGGACGGCGCCGGAGGTCACGCGCGCGATCGCAGGCATCGCGCAGAGCATCGGGACAGCCGCCGGGACCAGGCACCGATTCGCTGGTGGGCCCAGCGGGGACCCGGGGGCAGGGGCGGCAGTAGAAGACGACCATGATTCGCCCGATGCGGAGGCGGGGCCGAGCGTCGGCGAGTATCGACCGCGGCTCGTGGATCCGGTTGCGCGTTGGCACCTGCGGTCGTTTAACGACGAAATGGCGTGGGCCGCGTGGATGGTTCGCTGGCGCCACTACACCCAGCAGGTGCCGTGGTCCCGGTGCGCGGTCATCGTCCGTTCGGGCGCGCAGGCCGCCGCGTTCGCCGGTGCATTGCAGCGGGCGGGCGTCCCCGCGGTCACCGGCGGTGCCGATCGGGCGCTGCGGGCAGAACCCGCAGTGCGCGCGCTCTGCGAAATAGTCCAGCGTACGAGGGCGCAGGATTGGGACGAGGCCTCTTTGCTGGCGGTGCTCTCTTCGCCCTACTTTGACCTGGATCCCGTTGCGGTGCGTGCGGTCCGGCGTATCGCCGCCCAGCTGACAGCGAAGCTCTGCGCCGACGACGAGGGCGGCCGCCATCCGCTCTTGACCTGCCTGACACGGCCGGGAGGGTTGCGCGGATTGCGCGATTCAAGCATCGGCGGGACGCCTTTAGCGGCCGCTATGTACCGGCTCGCGGCAATGATCTCAGCGGCCCGGGACACCGCTGACGAGACCAACCCCGGCACCGTCCTGTGGGCGGTGTGGGATGCATCGAAATGCGCGCAGCGCTGGCAACAGGCGGCGCTGCGCGGGGGGCCGCACGCCGCTCAGGCGCACGCTCAGCTCGATGCGCTGATGACGCTGTTCAAGAAGGCTGATACGTTCACCGAACGCGCCGCGCTGGCAACGATCGACCAGTTCGTAGAGCAGATCCGCTCGTTCGACATACCCGCGGATACCTTGGCGGCGACGGGACAGCGCCGCGACGTGGTCGAGGTCCTTACGCCTGCGCAGGCGACCGGGCGGCAGTGGTCATTCGTCATCGTCAGCGGGTTGCAGTACGGCGTGTGGCCCGACCTTCGCCTGCGGGATTCACTGCTGGGGGCGCAGCGGCTCGCGGATCTTGTGGACGGGCGCGTCGGCGCGAGCGACGTCCGGGGGCAACGTCGGGCGGTGCTCGACGACGAACTGCGGCTCTTCTTGGTGGCCGTATCCAGGGCGACGCAATGCGTCCACGTGACCGCGGTGAGCAGCGACGACGATCAGCCGTCGGCGATGTGCGACCTGGTGGCGCCACCCCCGGCGGGCCCGCCGATCGCCGCCCCGCCGCCCCTCGACCTGCGCGGGCTTGCGTTGCGGGCCCGGGTCGCCGGGGCCGCGGCCCTAGCGCAGGAGGGTGGGTCCGCGAACGCCACGGCGTGGGTGGAGCTCCTCGGTCGCCTGGCGGGCAGCGGGGTACGCGAGGCGCAGCCCCAAACGTGGTACGGCATCCAGCCCGTCTCCACGGTCGCGCCGCTGCACTCGGCGGATGAGGTGGTCGCAGTCTCGCCCTCGCGCATCGCGCTGGCGCACGCGTGCTCGTTGCGATGGGCGGGCGAAATGCTCGGGGCAGTCCCCTCCGGGACGTTTTCGACGCACCTGGGAACGCTCATCCACGAAATTGCCAAAGACCACCCCGCGGCCAGCGCCGCTAGCCTCGCGGCCGAGCTGCACCGGCGCTGGCCCGACCTGGGCCTCGTCGACGGGTGGCCGTCCATGCAAAGCGAGCAGGAGGCGCGGGCTATGGTCGCGAAGCTCGCGCAATTCGAAGCCGACAATCCGGCTCCGCGGGCCGTCGAACGGGCTATCGACGTCGAGGTCGCGGGGGTGCGTGTGCGCGGTTCCATCGACCGCATAGATTCGCGGGGCGCCAGGCCGCTGATCACCGACTTCAAGACGGGAAAGGTGGCGGCGAGTCAGGCTGACGCGGAGGTCGATCCGCAACTTGCCGCGTATCAGGTCGCATACGACAAGGGGCACGCCGGAACCGCGGACGCGGATGCCGGGCCGCAGGCGGTTCGCAGCGCCGACTGCGCTGCACGGGACAGCCTTGCCGGCGCCCAACTGGTCTACCTTGGGGCACCCACAAAGTCAGTTTCGATCCGCACGCAGCGTGCGCTCGCGGACTTTCCCGACCCGAGCTGGGCGGAACGAATGATCGCGCAGGCGGGGAGCATCATGGCCGCCGGGCAACTGTGGGCACGCCCCGGTGCGGTGTGCCGCAGCTGTCCCATCCGCACATCGTGCCCAGTGATGGACCAGGGCCGTCAGCTGACCGATGTGCCCGGGACGGACGACCGGGCGAACCGGGCACCGCACAGTGAGTTCGGTAGCGCAGACGATCGCCGGGCGCAGGCTGGCCTCGTCGCTTCTGCCGAACGGAAACTAGAGGACGACGCGCATGAATGAGAAGACCTTGTCCGCGAGCCGCATCGCCACGATCCTGGGGCTGCCGCAGCCAACCGGGGAACAGATTGAAGTTATCGAGGCGCCGTTAGATCCCGTAATCGTGGTGGCGGGAGCCGGCTCGGGGAAGACCGAAACGATGGCGGCGCGGGTTGTCTGGCTGATCGCGAACCGGAAGGTGGCGGCCGATGAAATCCTGGGGCTCACCTTCACCAAGAAGGCCGCGAGCGAGCTGGCGCACCGAATCGATCGCAGGTTGGCCGCGCTGCGAGCTCGCACGACGGGTACCGCTGCGATGGCATCGCTCGCGGATCGTCCCACGGTCTCCACGTACAACGCGTACGCCGGATCGTTGGTGAGCGAACACGGGTTGCGCATCGGGATCGAACCCGACGCCACCTTGCTGACCGACGCCGGCATCTGGCAAATCACGTCGCGTCTTGTCGAAACCTGGCCGCACGACCTGCAAACCACAAAGGCGGTATCGAGCGTGGTCGCCGCGGTGATGAAGCTGGAATCGTCCCTGACCGAGCACCTGTGCGACCCGCGCCAGGCCCAGCGGTGGCTGGAGGATGCGGTCGAGGCAATCGATGCGCTTCCGCTTGGGCCGCGGCGGCGAGTCCTCGCCAAGGACGTGGCCTCGCTGCGCGAATCGCTGCGCCTGCGCGCGGCCCTCATCGATATCGCGATGGCGCTGCGCGCGGAGAAAAACAACGCGGGCGCGCTGTCGTTTGGCGACCAAATCGCTCTTGCCGCCCGGATAGCAGCCACCTGCCCCGACGTTGCAGCCATCGAGAGGTCGAGGTTCAAGGCGGTTCTGCTGGACGAATACCAGGACACGTCGTACGCCCAGGTGACGATGCTCACTTCGCTGTTTGGAAACGGGCACAGCGTGATGGCGGTGGGGGACCCGCACCAGTCCATCTACGGGTGGCGTGGCGCCAGCGCATCGTCGCTGGCGCGGTTTCGCGACCAATTCGCGTCCGCGAACGGGCAGCGAGCGACGGCATTGACGCTGTCGACATCGTGGCGCAACGACTCCGCGATTCTGGAAGCGGCGAATGCGGTTGCGCGCCCCCTGCGCGATTCTCTGACAACCGTTTCGGTGCCGCGGCTAGCGCCGCGCGCGGGTGCCTTGCCCGGCTCCGTCGACTGGAACTGGTCGCAAACGAGCCTGGCCGAGGCCGACGCCATCGCAACGTGGATCAAGGACCACTGGCTTCCCGGCGGGACAACCAGTGCGGCGGTTCTGTGCCGCGCAAGACGCGATTTTGTTCCCATCGCGCAGAGCCTCGAAGCGGCCGGCATACCCATTGAAATCGTCGGGCTGGGTGGTCTGCTCGACGTGCCGGAGGTCGCTGACGTCATTGCCCTGCTCACGGTCGCGCACGATCCATCGCGCGGGGACGCGGTGGCGAGGTTGCTGCTCGGACCGCGGTTCAACATCGGTCCCGCTGACGTGGGCGGGTTACGGGACGCGGCCCGGTGCCTCGATGCCGCCGCCGAGATCCGCGGCGGGGAGCGGCACACCTTGATCGAGGCCCTGGACTGGCTGGTGCGGCAGGCGCAGCTCCCGTCGCGCGTTCGCATGTCGCAGACCGGCAGGTTGCGGCTCACCGAGCTGGGGCGGATGGTCCAAGAACTGCGCACGTACCTGGGCCACGGGCTGCCGGAGATACTGCACCGCGCTGAGGAAATTCTCGGCGTGGACCTGCAGGTCGTGATCAATCGTGGCGGTGGACCCGCGCGAGTCCACCTCGATGCCCTGAGTCAGGTGGCTTCCGGGTTCGCGGCGTCGACCCCCGACGCTACGGTCGGCAGTTTCTTGTCCTGGTTGGCGGTTGCGCAGGCAGAGGAACGCGGACTAGACCGTCCCGTTGCTGACCCCGATCCGGGGGCGGTGCAACTGATCACGGTGCATGGCGCAAAGGGCCTGGAGTGGGATAGCGTCGCCGTCGCGGGTCTAGCGATCGGCAGCTTTCCGTCCGTGGATTACCGGGAAAAGGAACCGACCTCGGCCGGCTGGCTCGTGGGGGAGGGCAATCTTCCCTATCCGCTGCGCGGAGACGCCAAAGATCTGCCCGCCTTCAACCTGGTCGCTGATGACGCGGTCGAGATGGCGCAGAACATCGCGGAGTTTCGCTTGGCGGCGGGAGTAACCGCGGAGTACGAGGAGCGTCGACTCGCCTACGTCGCGCTGACCCGCGCTCGCTCGTCCCTGCTCGTCTCGGGGGCGGGTTGGCGGCAGGGCCGCAAGAGTCCCGCGCCGCCCTCACCGTTCCTCGAAGAGATAGTCGACCTGGGCTTGGCGGATCAACTGGCGGGATCGGCTCCATTGGGGGATTCCCCAGCCACCAATCCGCTCGATGACGGGGTAGAGATCGGATGGTGGCCGCGAATCGGCACCAACGAGCAAGACGCGGCGGGCACGTTGCGGCTAGCGCGGGCCGTTACCGAGGAAATGAGTGGGTTCCCGGGCGGCGAGGCCGCTACCGGCTCGTCGCCGCAAGATGGTGCGTCCGCGAAATCCGCCGCCAAGTGCGAAGATAGCGCTGCGCCGCAGCCGGGCGCGGGCGCGGCGGGGCTCGTGGACGGCTTGGGGGCCCGCGACCCGGCCGACCTCGACCGAGATCCCCGCGTCGCGCAGTGGCTGGCAACGGTGCTCCTGGCGGAATCGGCCGCGTCCGCGAGCCCGCACGTTGAGACCGCGGGCATGCCCGATCACATGAGCGCCTCCGCCCTGGTTTCCTTCGCTAAGGATCCGCAGGCAGCGAGGCTCAACTGGCTGCGGCCCGTGCCCGCCCGGCCCAGTGCGCGCGCGACGACGGGCACCAGGGTTCACCAGTGGATCGAGCAGCACTATGCCGTTCCCGTCATGCTCGACATCGATGAGACCGATCTTTACCAGGGGGTCGGCGACGATAATGAAATGCTGCATCTCACCGCGAACTTCCTGGCCTCCCGGTGGGCCGATCTGACTCCCGTGGCACTCGAATACCCGGTGGAGACGACGGTCGGTGGCATATCGATTCGCACGCGCATAGACGCCATCTTCCGCGACCCCGACCGGCCGGACGGCGACATCGTCATCGATTGGAAGACCGGCAAGCCCTCGCTGACCGCGGAAGAACTCCGGTCCCGGTCGCTGCAACTGGCCATCTACCGTATCGCTTGGTCGCGGGCCAGCGGGAAGCCGCTGGACCAAGTAGGTGCCGCATTCGTCTACCTGCTAACCGGCGAAACCAAGCGGGTGGCCGACCTGCCGGACGAAAGGGAAATCGCCGAAATACTGGCGCGGAGCGCTCGTTACTGATCGACGCGATCGGCAGTGGATTCATCGACGTAGTCGATGGGTTCGGTGACCCCGGAAACGGGTAGGGAATCGAGCTCGCTGGGACCGGGATCAGCACCAGCCGACCCGCCCTGGCGCGGGGAAGCGGAAGCCGCCTGCGCGGATTCTTCGCCGGAACTGGCGGGGACTGTTCCGAGTGCGGACGTGGCCACCTCGTCCTGGTAGGAAGTTTCACCCGTGCCGCCGTAGCGCGGGAACCGCACCAGTTCCCCCTCTTGTGCCGCGGTGGCAACGTCCAAATCGGCGAGCATCTCCACCGCATCCGCCACAACATCCGGCAAATTGTTGCGAGTTCCGTGCAATAGCCACCGCAGGAGCGCCAACTCGCTTGCCAGGGAGGCGCGCGCCACAATGTTCGGATCGGGCAGTTCGGTGCGCCGAAGTTGGTAGGCCTCCATGATCGAATCGATGCAATCGTGAGGCGCCGCCGCCAGCACCCAGGCCAGATCGTCGGCGGGATCGGCAATCTTGACCTCCGACCAATCGCGCACGGCCGCGACGTTGCCCGCCTGCACCAGGATCGCGTCGGCGGCCAACGCCCCGTGGGTGACCGTCGGTATGAAGCGCCAGAGGCCAACATCCTCCAGCTGCCGCTCCCAGCGCGAAAGCAAGGAAACCGGCACGAGTCCGGTCTTGGCAGCCTCATCGACCTCCGCGAGACGGCGCTCGCGGTATTGTTCCGCGGTGTATGCGGGGTGGCCGGTCTCCTCCAAGATCGCTACGGGCAGTTCATGGATGGCGCCGAGAGCGCGGCCCAGCGCGGCCGCCAGGCCGGGGCCGGGAGCCAACTTCTCCATCGCAATCGCGTAGCCGGGAAGCTCGGAATGGACCAGGGCGCGCCCGCCCTCGCGCAGTGCGGCGGTTCCGGCAACTCGCGGAACGATGAACGGCAAATCGCCGCGATCAATGTAGGGAACCAGCGCGGAAAGGAAGGCGATTTCCGCCTCCAGGCCAGCGCCCGCCTGCGGGCTCAACGGGGCGCGCACAACCCAGTGCCGTGCCTCGGCGTCGATGACCAGCGCGCAGTCAAAACCCTCGACGCCTTCATCGATCGGCGCCACCTGCCGCGCGTCAAGACCGGGGATGGCCTGCGTTGCGAGAGCGGCCAGGGCATAGGGTGAACGATGCACGATTCAACGCTACGTTGTCGGGCATGCGAACGCGTGCAGCGCCACGCGACCAGCCCGATGCTGAGGGGAAGAACATGATGGAATCAGCCGATCCCACGCCCGCGCAACGACCGTTCCCGCTTGCGGGGCAGGGGGTTGGACGGGCCGCTGCATGGCGGCAGAATCGCGATCTGTGGCGCGATTTGGCAGGGCTACCTACGACCCGCGTCGTGCTTGTTCGCGACGGCGAAATCGCCTGGAATCGCGACCCGATCCATCCCGCTCTGGCGATGGTGACCCCGCAGGCGGTGGTCGCTGCATTGGGCGAGGTGGGCCCCGATCTCGCGTGGTTCCTGGGGGCCACCGGGGATGCCTGGGATCCGGCGACGCGCGCGCCCGCCCAAGCACCCATGCGGGGCGAGAACGCGGCCGTGTTTGCCATCGACATTTCGGGACGAGACCCGCTCCTCGCGGCGGCGCTGGTCGGTGCCGCAGCGGTGGTCCGTTCCGACATTTCGCGCGAGACGACGGCCCAGTTGGCGGGGATCGACGCCGATCTCTTTGCGAATCTGCGGGCGATTGGAGACGGGCTCGACGCTACCGACACGGCGCTTGGGGTAACGGCGGTGGCGCTGGCGAACTGGCACTCGCGGGAGGGGTACTGCGTTGGGTGCGGGGCCAGCACGCGCATCGCCGAATGGGGATGGATACGGATTTGTGCCCGCTGCGAGCGGCTCGCTTACCCGCGGACCGATCCGGCGATGATTGTGACCGTCACCGATAGCAGCGATCGAATTCTGCTGGCGCACGCAAGCGCGTGGCCGCCCGCCAGGTATTCCCTCCTGGCGGGATTCGTCGAGCCCGGCGAAAGCGCGGAGCAGGCCGTCATCCGCGAGGTGTTTGAAGAGACGGGAATCGCCGTCGGGACCGTGCGATACGCGGCGAGTCAGCCGTGGCCGTTTCCATCCTCGCTGATGCTCGCGTTCACCGCGGAGCATATACGCGGGGGCATCCGAGTCGACGGAGAGGAGATAACGGACGCGCGCTGGTTCAGCAGGGAGGAACTGGAGGCAGCGCTCGAGACCGGGGCGGTGGAACTTCCGGCGGCCTCGTCCATTGCCCGCGTCCTGATCAACCAGTGGCGCGCCGCGGGCGATTAGGAGTTCACACGGAGCCTGTCCTGGACCTGATTGAGCGTCGGATTCGTCAGCGTTGAACCGTCTGGGAAGACGACGGTTGGGACCGTTCGGTTCCCGCCATTGGCGCGCTCCACGAAGGGGATCAGGTGGCTGTGTTGCTCGATATCGATGTCGCTAAAGGGGATGCGGGCCGAAGCGAGTTGTGTCTTGAGACGTTTGCAGTAGCCGCACCAGGGAGTCGAGAGCATGACCACCTCGCCGGCGGCGGGAAGCTGTGGAAAATCGGTCACGAGCGTGGTCCTTCGGGTCGAATGTGCGGGTCGGGGCGGCGCGGGGATGTCACACGGCGCTGACATGGTTGTTAGACAGTGTAGTTTCGCAGTTAGGACGATAGGGAGGATGCGCTCGGTTGATGTCGCCAGATGAGAAGGTCGCGAAGGTCCCCGGGGCGGACCAACTCATAGACGCACTCGACCCCGAACAGCGCGAGGTCGCTTTGGCGGTCACCGGTCCGGTGTGCGTGCTGGCGGGGGCGGGCACGGGCAAGACCCGCGCGATCACCCATCGCATCGCGTACGGGGTGCGAACCGGACGCTACGCACCGACCAGCGTGCTGGCGGTCACCTTCACCGCGCGGGCCGCCAGCGAAATGCGCTCGCGCCTGCGCGATCTGGGCGTTCCCGGGGTGCAGGCGCGCACCTTTCACTCGGCCGCGATGCGGCAATTGGGGCACTTTTGGCCCAAAGTGATCGGCGGGCGCCCCTGGCAGGTCGTCGAGCACAAGGCGCAACTGGTGGCCGCGGCCGCCCGGTCGCTCGCAATGAGCGTTGACAGGATAGCGGTGCGCGACCTGGCATCGCAGATCGAGTGGGCGAAGGTCACGCTGGTGCGCCCGGATGATTTCGCGGCCGTCGTCGAGAGGCAATCCCGCGAGATGCCGGCAGGGTTTTCCGAGCAGACCGTGGCTCGCCTCTACTCGCGATACGAAGAACTGAAGACCGAACGCGCCGTCATGGACTTCGAGGATGTCCTGGCCCTGACCGCGCAAATGATCGCCGACCACCCCGACGTAGCCAAGACGATTCGATCCCAATACAAGCACTTCGTCGTCGATGAATTCCAGGATGTGTCCCCGATCCAACACACTTTGCTCAGGCAGTGGCTCGGTAACAGACAAGAGTTGTGCGTGGTGGGCGATCCGAGCCAGACGATCTACTCGTTTGCGGGGGCCACGCCCAGTTACCTGATGGAATTCAAACGCGAGTACCCGGGCGCCACGGTCGTTTCGCTGGTTCGTGACTACCGTTCGACCACCGCGATTGTTGGGCTCGCTAACTCGGTCCTGGAGCGCGGCCGCAAACTGGACCCGGCGCGCGTCAAGCCTTTGAAACTGATTTCCCAGGTAGGGCGCGGGCCCGCGGTGTCGTTCACTACGTACGACCACGATGAGGCCGAGGCGGCGGGGGTCGCCGCCCGCGCCCGCGCGCTGATCAGTGCGGGCGAACGACCCGCCGATATCGCGGTTCTGTACCGCACTAACGCGCAGGCGGAGGCCCTCGAGCAGGCTTTCCAGGAGGCCGGGGTCGGCGTCGTGATTCGGGGCGGTGAGCGCTTCTTTCAGCGTAAGGACGTGCGCGACGCGACCATGCTCCTGCGCGCGAACGTGCACCATGCCCCGGACCGTTCAATGCCGGAGGTGGTCCGCGACATCCTTGGCGATGTGGGATGGTCCGCGCAGGCACCGACGGCGCAGGGAGCGGCGCGGGAGCGATGGGATGCCATGCAAGCGCTGGTCGAACTGGCGGATGCCCTGGCAGAAACCCGCGGCGCGGACATGGGCGCATACGTCCAGGAACTGCAAGAGCGCGCGGCCAACCAGCACGCACCGACCGTCGACGGCGTCACGCTCGCGTCGCTCCACGCGGCCAAGGGTCTTGAGTGGGAATCGGTGTTCTTGATCGGGGTCAGCGAGGGCCTGATCCCCATCTCGTTGGCGGAAACCGACGAGGCGATTGCCGAGGAGCGACGCCTGCTCTACGTCGGTATCACGCGGGCAAAGCGCAACCTGGAACTCTCGTACGCAAAGTCGCGCCGGGCTGGAGGGCGCGGCACGCGGAAAAGCTCGCGGTTTCTGGACGGCATCTGGCCCGCCCCGGACGTCTCGCCGCTCGCAAAGGAGCGCCGTGCGCGCACGAGCGCGCTCGCAACCGGCGAGGACGTCGACCCGCAACTCTTCGAGCGACTGCGGCAGTGGCGGGCGGATCTTGCCAAAGAAATGAGCAAGCCCGCATTCGTCATCCTGGGAAACATCTCCCTCGTGGAGATCGCGCAGGCGCGCCCCACGACGATGGCGGAGCTTGCGCGCATACGCGGGATCGGGCCGACAAAGCTCGAGCAATTCGGTGAATCGATTGTTGCTATTGTCGTCGACCACCTGCGCGCCTGACCCGAAAGGCGCGACCGCGCGGTGCGCGATTGGCCGTTTTTGACCGTCCGTTCCACCGACGAGCGCGGGAACGCTAGCGGGGCAGGTGCGCGATTGGCCGTTTTTGACCGTCCGGTCTACCGCGTGCAGTCAGGGCAGCGACCGCGCGGTGCTCGGTCGGCCCCGCACAGCCCGCCAGCGCCACGCGAATCGCGCGGTATTAGGAACTCGGGAAAATAAAGTGGCGCCGCGGCGCGCTGCGCCGTAGGCTGGGACAGTTCGAGTCCGCGTCGCCCGCAAGGCGCCCAGATAAGCGAAGGAGGTGCACCACGATGATTTCAATAAAGCAGTTCGCGACCGGCCGGTCGGCTGCGTTCCGTGGTGCATGCGGCGGTGCTGCCCCCGCCTTCGCCGCGGTTCGCCCGCGGCCTTCGCGCGGGTGCGACGTCGGCGCCACGATCGGGTAGTTCGCTACCGGACTGCCGTCGGCCGCACCGCTCACATTCAACGAGGGTGACGGCCCTTTTTTGCGTCCGGATAGGCGACGCGGCCTCCCCTCGACCCCGCTTTACACCTGCTTTGGAGTCGAAAACATGAACGCCGTGACGAAGGAATCGCCACGCTCAATGGGAGTCGCATCGCCTGCGCCGGGTCCCCAAATCGCCACCGCAACGACGGATTTCTCCTTCGCTTCCGTCGCGACCACGCCGTGCCGCGAGTCGGACGAAGACCTGTGGTTCGCCGAGCAAAGCCACGACATCGAGCGGGCCAAGGCGTTGTGTGCGCCCTGCCCCCTGCGGGCGGCGTGCCTGCGTGGGGCACTCGAACGCGCGGAACCGTGGGGGGTGTGGGGCGGCGAATCGCTGGCCGACGGGGTTGTAATAAAGAACAAGCGAGGACGAGGCCGCCCGCCCAAGAACCAACTCTCGCTTGCTGGCTAGCGTTCTTCGTCGCTGCGCCGGCGGAGACCGGCCGCGTAGGTCCCGCGATCGTGTATCCGTGCCCTGTGGGGGGCGGTCATAGCGGGCTGTGGGAACTTGTTATCCACAATTACCGGCGATGGGGGTGCCATGCGCGTCGTAAACCGCTACCGTCGAGTCATGGAATTGCACGGAGTGACCCGTGTGCGCATTCAACGCAGCACCAGGCGGCGACGCACCATCAGCGCCCGCATCGATGGCGATGAGCTAGTCGTGCTCATGCCGGCGGGATTGTCGGCCGATGAGGAGCAGTTTTGGGTCGAGAAAATGGCCAAACGCTTTCAGGTGCGGCAACGCCGGACCCGGCCCTCGGACAGTGAGTTACTGAAACGCGCCCGGCAACTCGCGGCCGCGTACCTACCCGATTCGGTCCGCATCGGATCGGTGCAGTGGTCCGATCGGCAGCAGCGCCGCTGGGGATCGTGCTCGGTCGAGACGGGCGATATCAGGATTTCGACCCGCCTGCGGGGTCTGCCGACGTGGGTGCTGGACTACGTTCTGCTCCACGAAATGACTCACACGCTATTTGTCGACCACGATTCCCAGTTCTGGACGTTGCTGTCCGCGTACCCCTACACCGAACGAGCTCGCGGCTTCTTGCAGGGTCTGGACTTCGTCGACAACGGGGGCGGCAACGATCCGGACGTGACCTCGCACTAGTCCTGGGACTGGCCGTCGTCCCGGTCCGCTTCGGCGAAGATGGCACTGAGAGCCGCGTCCACGTCGTCGGTGGACGCGGTGGGGCCGTTGCTCCAGCGTTCGACGAACGCGTGGGGATCGTCCAGATCGGTTCCCTCGGGCAGGAAATCCGGGTGGTCCCAGACCTGGTCGCGCCCGTCGACGCCGCAGCGCGCATGCAGTAGTTCCCACAACGCGGCCGCCTCCCGCGCGCGGCGCGGGCGCAGTTCCAGGCCGACGAGCTTCGCGAAGGTCTGCTCCGCGGGACCGCCCGCCGCGCGCCGCCGGCGCATCATCTCGCGCAAGGAAACAACGGATCGCAGGTGGGGGATGGCAGCTTGCGTGCTAACGGTATCGACCCATCCCTCGATGAGGGCCAGAACGGTTTCCAGGCGCGCCAACGTGGCCTTTTGATCGCTGGTTGTTGGAACCGCGAAAATTCCGCCAGACATTGCCTGGCGGATCGCCTCAATGTTGCTAGGGTCCACGTCCCGGAGCGTTTCTTCGAGTGCCTCCCGATCGATGACAACGCCACGGGCATATTCGTCCACGAGCGCGCGCACGTGCGCGCGCAGCCACGGAACCGAGGCGAAAAGGCGGGCTGCGGTCGCCTCGCGAACCGCCAGGAAATGCCGCACCTCATCGCGCGGGGAGTCTAAGCCGGCGGCGAACTCGTCCACGTTCTTTATGACCATCGCCACGGTCTGCGTATCCACCAACGGTATGCCGACATCGGTGGTGCCGAATACTTCTGCCGCCAGTTCTCCGGTCGCCTGCCCCACCTGCATCCCGAAAGCTGCCGATGCCATCGAACGCAGGACGGAATCTGGGGCAAACCCGCCGGCCGGGTCGATCGTCGCGTCGGCGATCGCTTCGTCGCGGAATAGCTGCGTCAGTGCGGATGCGACGGCGCCGGCGACGGGGGAGGTGAGGGATTCCCAGGTCGAGATCGTCGCCTCGACCCATTCGGCGCGGCTCCACGCGTGCGCGCTGACCGTGGCGGGGGGCAGCGTTGTTGCGACGTCCAGCCACAGCTCGCACGCGCTAAAGATGTTCCGCACCGCTCGCTGATCGGCGTCCGTCATCGACGGATCGGGGCCGAGAGACGACGTCACCTGGCGAGCGATGTTCTTCGCTAGCGGTGCGTTGACGGGATCGTGCGGGTCGGCCGCCAGAAATGTTGCCGCCTGACGCATGATCATGTCCAGCATCTGCGGATTTGCTTGGAGAGCCTCCGATTGCCGCATCAATTCGGCCATGTCGACCCCGGACGCGCGCATCTGTTCGATGATCGCGTCGGCGTTGGGGCCGAAGGCGGCGCGCAGCGCCTGTTCCCAAGCCTTGAGTGGGTCAGATGGGTCGGGGGTCGGGTTCATCACAAACTCCCTGCATTGTCAGAGGCGGGATATAGGCTAACAGTGAGTTTTACCGTAACCGCACTACCTGGCAAGGGGAACAAAATAACGGTGGCATCGGCCGGAATTCGCTCAGGGCGCACAGCCTCACGATCGTACCGAGTGTTCGGAAGCGGTCCGCTGCCGGACGCCATTTCGGCGCAGCTCGGGGTTTTGAACGCTCGCGGGGAGCAGGGGCGGGCAGGCCTCGTGGCGATTGTGGTCATCGAATCCGGGAGCCCGCACGCGACGGGTGCGGCCCGATCGCTGGCGCGCCTCGAGGCTCTCACGGTCGATGCGGAGCACGCCATCCAGGCCGCGGGCGGAGGCGGCCACGTCATCGTCGTTTCATCTGCCGCGGTGTGCGGCGCCTGGCCGCAGCGACCCGATATCACCGACGCCGATCTCGCCGTGATGCAAGGGGATCTGGGGTGGGTCGGAACCGCGGCCGCCGGCGAGTCGCTGGTCAAGGAGCTGGTCGCATCCGGCAACCACGCCGACCCCGATCGCCTCCCGCGCCTTACCGTCGTGCGCACCGCGCCGTTGGTCGGGCAGGACATCGATACGGCGATGACACGAAACTTCGGGGCCCCGCGCCTGCTGCGATCCGCGCAGCACACCAAGCGTTGGCAGTTCTTGCACGTGCGCGACCTTGTATCCGCCCTTGTCGTGGTCGGCGAATCCGGCCTGTGCGGGACCGTGGTCGCGGGAGCCGCGCGCGAATCGGCGGGTGGATGGGAACCGGACACCGAATCGACGGAGACGGTGGCGCGGATTGCGGGCCGGCGGACGCTCTCCTTGAGCGATAAGGCGGCCGCGTCGATCGCGCTCCGGCTCGATCGCGCGGGAATGCTGCCCGGGCCGGTGTCGGACTTGGCATTCACCCTCGACTCGTGGGTCGTCATGCCCAGCAAACTCCTTCACGCGGGTTGGCGGCCCCAGGTATCGACCGCGGAATGCGTGAGATCGGTGGTCGGCGCACTGGCGAACCACCCAGGTGTTGGCAGTAAATTGCTCGCAGGCCGCGGCGCGATCGCGGCCGGAGCCGTCGGCGCCGCCGTCGCGGCAGCCGGTACGATCATGGCGGTTCGCCGTTCCAAAGGAGTTACATGAAGCGCCCCCGCCCAACGTTGAAGGACATCGCAAGCTTCTCGACGGCGCTGCTGATCATCGGGATGCTTGTCGCTCCCATGCCGTACGTCACGGTCGGCCCCGGGGAAACTCGGAACGTCCTGGGCACCATGGAATCGGCCAAGGGAGAGGTTGTTCCTGTGATCACGATAGAGGGAACCGCCTCGCCCGCGGGGTCGGGCCAACTGCTCTTCACGACCGTGGGCGTCACGGGATCGCCCGATACGCCGCTCGCCGCGATGGATGTCTTGCGGGCATGGATCAACCCCGAGCAAACCGTTTCTCCCGTCGAGGCCTACTTTCCCGCCGACAGCACCACCGAACAGGTGCAGCAAGAAAGCCAAGCCGAAATGGAGTCGTCCCAGCACAATGCGGCCGTTGCGGCGCTGACCGAGCTCGGCTACACGGTCCCGGTGACTTTGACGGTCAAGGGAACCGTCACCAGGGAACAGGCCGGGCTTGCGGCAAACGACACGATCCCGCGTGCCATGGATGTCCTCAAGGATGGTGACGTGCTGAAATCCGTGGATGGGCACAAGGTGACGACCTACCAGGCCGTTCTCACGCGCATAGCATCCTTGCAGGCAGATACCCCCATCGACGTTGTGGTCCAACGCGGCGGCAAGGATGTGACGGTGCGCTTCGCGCCCTACGCGGACGGCTCGGCGGGCGAGGGGGCCTCGTCCATAAAGCTTGGTGTTCTGCTGGAACCCGACTATGACCTGCCGGTTTCGGTGACAATCAACGCGCAAAATGTTGGCGGCCCGAGCGCCGGAATGATGTTTGCGTTGGGGATCGTCGACGAACTGGGCAAGGAAGATCTGACCGGCGGCGCAATAATCGCCGGGACGGGAACCATCGATGTGCAGGGCAACGTGGGGGCGATTGGCGGCATCGATCACAAAATCGTTGGAGCGTCGAAGGCGGGGGCGACCTGGTTCCTGGCGCCGGAGTCGAACTGCACCGATATCACGCAGAACCCGCCCAAGGGGATCAGCATCGTCGCCGTGAAAACGCTGTCGCAAGCCGTCGACGTGCTCGGTGACATCAAGGCGGGTAAGACGGACGATCTGCCGCGGTGTGCCGGAGTCGGGTGAAGCTCTTTAGCCCGTCGCGAACTTTGTGCACAAACTCAGCGGGGTGTGCAAGGCTGGTGCGGTAGCCAGTGAATTCTGCTGCCGCCTGTCCCATAACGAAGAGGCTATTCACCGATGACGTCAACCGCCGCCAATCCGCCCCGTCGTGCCCCCCGAGGGGAGGGAGACGGAACAAAGCGCAGGCTAGGACCCTTCGGGATCACGCTGATTTTCCTCGCGGTCGTGGTCGTTGCGACGCTCGCTGCCTCGCGTTACCTGACACAGTTCTGGTGGTTTTCGCAGGCCGGATTCACCCGCGTGATCGTCACGCAATGGGGAACCACCGCGGTCCTGTTCGTCGTCGGCTTTGCGCTGATGGCGCTGCCAGTGTGGCTGAGCGCGCACCTCGCGTTCCGCGGGCGGCCGGTCTACGCTCCCATGACCTCGCGGCGCGGCCCCATGGACCAATACCGCGAGGCGTTCGAACCGATCCGCAAGGTCGCGACGATCGGTATTCCCGCCCTCATCGGGCTTTTCGCTGGCGCGTCAGCGGGCGCGCAGTGGCAGCTCTTTCAGGTGTGGCTCAATGCCGAGAAATTCGGTGAGAAGGATCCGCAGTTCGGCCTCGACATCGGGTTCTATGTATTCGCCGTGCCCGCGTTGCGATTTGTCCTCGGATTCGTTTTAGTCGCTGCGATCTTCAGCCTGATCGCGGCGGTGGTGTTGCAGTACCTGTACGGTGGCGTGCGGATTCAGCAGCGGGCTAGCAATAAGGTGTCGTTCGTAGCGACGCGCCAGGCCCGCATCCAGATCAACGTCACCGCCGCCGTCGTGATGGCGCTGATCGCGGTGCAGATTTGGTTCTCGCGTTACGAAACGCTGCTGTCGACCACCTCGGTCGCCCAGGGTGCAGATTACACCGACGTGCACGCAGGCATCCCCGCCCGCACCATCTTGGCGGCGGTCGCGGTTCTGGTCGCCCTGCTGTTCGTGGCGTGCGCGACGCGCGGCAACTGGCGGCTCCCCGCGATCGGCGTGGGCCTGATGATCGTCACCGGCGTGATAATCGGCGTTGTGTATCCGGCCATCGTCGCGCGGTTCCAGGTTCAGCCCAACGCGCAGGAATTGGAAGCGCCCTACATCCAACGCAACATCAACGCGACGCGGGCCGGATTCGGGCTCGATGACATCGACGTCAAGGAATACGACGCAAAGACGACCGCGGAAAAGGGGGCGCTGCGATCCGACGCCGAAACCACCGCATCCATTCGCCTACTGGACCCCAATATCGTCTCGCCGGCTTTCCGCCAGTTGCAGCAAAACAAGCAGTACTACAACTTCGAATCGACCCTAGCCGTCGACAAGTACACTTTCGACGGCTCCTCGCATGACACCGTCATCGGCGTGCGCGAATTGAACCTCAACGGGCTCGGCAACGATCAGCGAAACTGGGTGAACCAGCACACGGTCTTCACCCACGGGTTCGGGGTTGTCGCGGCATACGGCAACCAGGTCCGATCCGATGGCTCGCCGGCATTCTTCGAAAGTGACATCCCATCGACCGGAAAGCTGAGCGACGACGGGGAAACGCCCTACGAGGAACGTATCTACTTCAGCCCCAACGCTCCCGAGTACTCCATCGTGGGGGCGGCGCAGGGCACCGAAGCATGGGAACTGGACTACCCGGACGATTCCGCCACGGGGCAAGTCAAGACGACCTACCCAACAACGTCTGTGTCGGCGGGGCCGAAGCTGGACTCGTTCTTTTCCCGACTGCTTTACGCGGTTGAGATGCGGTCCGAGCAGATCCTTTTCTCGGATCGGGTGAACGCGAATTCGCAAATTCTGTATGACCGCAGCCCGGCCGAGCGGGTGAAGAAGGTGGCGCCGTACCTGACGCTGGACGGGCGCGTTTATCCGGCGGTGGTAGATGGACGAGTTCTGTGGATGGTTGACGGTTACACCACATCCTCGACGTATCCTTATGCCACCTCGCAGGCGCTCGACGATGCCACGACCGACTCGCTCACCGCCAGTTCGAGCACCGTCAGCGCGCTCGCCCCGGCGAAGGTCAACTACATTCGCAACTCGGTGAAGGCAACTGTCGATGCGTTCACCGGTGAGGTCACGCTGTACGCGTGGGACGACCAGGACCCAGTGTTGAAGGTATGGCAAAAGATCTACCCGAACACCATCAAACCGATCAGCGAAATCTCTGGCGATCTGATGTCGCACATTCGCTACCCGGAGGACTTGTTCAAGGTGCAACGCACCGTGCTGTCGCGGTACCACGTAACCGATGCCGCGTCCTTCTTCACCACGCAGGACTTTTGGCAGGTGCCGGCGGACCCGACCACTTCGACGAGCGGTAATAGCGCAAACGCCAAAAGGCAGCCTCCTTACTACGTAACCTTGCAAATGCCGGGGCAGGAGTCGTCTTCGTTCTCGCTGACCTCGACGTTTATCCCCGGTGGTAATTCGGACAGGCAGATCTTGACTGGGTTCTTGGCCGCCGATGCTGATGCCGGCAATACCGCGGGCGTCAAGGGATCCGGATACGGAAAACTGCGCCTTTTGGTGCTTCCGCGAAACGCAACCGTCCCAGGTCCGGGCCAGGTGCAAACACAGTTCAATACCGATTCCGCAGTTGCGCAGGCCTTCACCTATTTGAAGCAGGGCAACTCAACGATCGAATTGGGTAACCTGCTGACGCTGCCCGTTGGTGGGGGGCTCATGTATGTCCAGCCCGTGTACGCGTATTCGTCGCAAGGTTCGACATATCCGCTGCTGCGGTACGTGATGGTTTCCTTCGGCGACAAGATTGGCTTCGGAACGTCGCTGTCGGATGCCTTGGATCAGGTATTCGGTGGGGATTCCGGTGCGGAGACGTCCGATAATGACGGCGCGACGGCGTCGTCTAGCGCGGGGGGTACCGGCGATGGAACGACTACCGATGGTACGGCTACCGATGGTACGGCGGGTGGTGCGACCGACGGTGGTTCTGGCGGTTCCGACACGACCGGGTCGGGTGGTGCGACTGACGGTGGTTCTGGCGGTTCCGACACGACCGGGTCGGGTGGTGCGACTGACGGTGGTTCTGGCGGTTCCGACACGACCGGGTCGGGTGGTGCGACTGACGGTACCGGCGGTGGTACGGATGCAAATTCAGGCACCGGTGACACCGATTCCGACGCGCAACTGAGTCAGGCGCTCACCGACATGCAGACGGCCTGGGATCAGGGGCAGCAGGCGCTGGAGAAGGGCGACTTCACCGCATACGGCAAAGCGCAGGATGCGCTGCAGGATGCACTGGACCGTGCTGTTGCTGCCGAGAGCGCAGCGAAGGCGGCCTCTGGGAAGTAGCTGCCGGCGGGCGGGCGCCGGTGTCTTTGGCTGCCCGCCCGCGTCGCGAGGCACACGTGCGATGGCTCTTTGACATCTATGCGGGCCGTGTGCCGCCCAGCAGCTTCTTCGTCGGCAGCGGTTCGCGTGTGCTCAGGCAGGGACAAGTCCCGTTCTTGAATTTGGACATTGGGGGCGGGTCTAGTAAAGTAGTACGAGCGACGCGGGGTGGAGCAGCTCGGTAGCTCGCTGGGCTCATAACCCAGAGGTCGCAGGTTCAAATCCTGCCCCCGCTACCATGAAACGGCCCCTGACCTGGGAAAACTTGGTCAGGGGCCGTTGTCTATTTCCCGTCTAGAATGGCAAATCCCCGTTTACCCCCGCGAAAACGATTCAGGGTGCAATAAACGTGTCCAATGTGTCCGCGACGTCGGGGTCGTCGAGTGCGGGGTTTTGGTCCGAGTGCGGTGGTTTGTGCAGGGGTTTTGACTGGAAGGGGCGCGCTCGGCGCGCGCGGGAGTGTCCGGGGTCGTCGAGTGCGGGGTTTTGGTCCGAGTGCGGTGGTTTGTGCGGGGGTTGTGACTGAAATGGGCGCGCTCGGCGCTTGCGGGGGTGTCCGGGGACGTCGAGTGCGGGGTTTTGGTTCGAGTGCGGTGGTTTGAGCAGGGGTTTTGACCGGAAGGGGCGCGCTCGGCGCGTGCGGGGGTGGTCTCGATACGCCCGCTGTGCGGGCAACTCGACCAGCGGGGTCGCTGAGTGCGGTGGTTTGTGTTCGTTGATCGAGTGCGCCGGAGGCGTGTATCGAGATCAATCTTTGGTGCGGGGGTGGTCTCGATACGCCCGCTGCGCGGGCAACTCGACCAGCGGGGTCGGCGCGTGCGGGGGTGGTCTCGATACGCCCGCTGCGCGGGCAACTCGACCAGCGGGGTCGGCGCGCGTGGGGGTGGTCTCGATACGCCCGCTGCGCGGGCTAGCCGACCGGCGAATGCGCGCGGAGCAACTGCGATACGGTCACGAGTTTGAACCCGCGGGCGCGTATCGCGGCGATGATGGCGGGTAACTCGTCGATCGTGACAAGGTATTGACTATTGCCCACGTCGTGTGCGAGCACTATCGAGCCGGCGGACACCGCCGAACCTATGTATCGTGTCAGGCCCGCGGGATCGGAACGGAAGTTAGCGTCGAGCATTTGCAGGTTCCACAGGACCGGAGTAAGCCCAAGTTCGTTACAAGCCAGCAGGGTCGATCCTGCGATATGGCCGTAGGGTGGGCGCATAAGCGTGGGAGTTACGGCGAGCCGATCCACAATCAGATCCCGCATACGGACCAGTTGGTTTGTGACTTCCTCGAGCGACATTCGCCCCATGTCGGAATGATCCCAGGTGTGGATTCCAATCTCGTGATCCGTTATTGCTCCCGCCAAGATGTGCCCGTTTTCAAGCAGACGATTTCCCTGCACGAAGAACGTTGCGGGCGCTTGTGCATCGGCGAGCGCCCGCAATACTCGCGGGGTCCAGTCCGGCGCGGGGCCGTCGTCAAAGGTGAGCGCCACCTCATTGACCGCGGGACCGGCCCACACAACCGACACATCGCGGTGCTTCGGTGGCGTTACGCGGCCAGCGTGGATGCTGGCGGCATAGCTGTGGTAAAAGTCCAAGTGACCGCGGGCGGCCACCTTCTCGGTGGCAGCTAAGCCGCCTGCGCCGATTGCAGTGCCGACCGCAGCAGCGCCAGATAGCTTAAGGAACCCACGCCGGTCTATCCGTCTCACCATGCCCCCAAAGTGATAGATGACAGAACCTGTAGCCTACCCGAATCGGTGTGGGGCGGTGGCCTCGATATGCCCGCTGCGCGGCTTACTCGACCGGCGACCGGGGGAAGCGCGGGTTACTCTCGACCGGCGATTCCTGCTCGACCGGCGGGTGCTCGCGCTCGAGCTTGGCCCCCTCGATGTCCGCGTCGGGCAGCAGGCGGTCCAGCCACCGCGGTATCCACCACGCGGCGCCTCCCAAAAGGTGCATCGCCGCCGGGATTATCATCATGCGAACCACAAAGGCATCAAGCAACACCCCGAACGCGAGTGCGAATCCGATAGACCGGATCATGTGCGAGTCAGCGAAGACGAACCCGCCAAATACCGAAATCATGATCACGGCCGCGGCCGCGACGACGGACCTTCCCGCTAGGTAACCGCGTCGCACCGCGATTCGCGGGCTCGCCCCGTGCACGAAAGATTCGCGCATACCCGCAGCGATGAAGAGTTGATAATCCATGGCCAAGCCGAACAGAATTCCGATGGTCAGGACCGGCAGGAATGCCAGAATCGGTCCGGGGGAGTTGACGTCGAACACGCCGGCGAACCAGCCCCACTGGTAGATCGCCGTAATGCCACCGAACGATGCGAGCAGCGACAAAACGAACCCGGCGGATGCTATCAGCGGCACAAGTATTGACCGGAACGCGATCATCAAGATGAGGAACGATAACCCCACCACCACGGATAGGTACATGGGCAACACGTCGGCGAGCCGGTTCGACACATCGATCGTTGCGCTGGTCGATCCGGCCACGCCTATGGAAATGCTCTGGTCCGATACCGTCAGCGGAGAAGCCGCACGCAGGTCGCTGACCAGGGTGAACGTTGACTCGGCGTTGGGTCCCTCGCGGGGAATGACCTGGTAGGCGATGACCTTCCCGCTATCAGAAACACCGATCGGGACGACGGCCACGACATCGGGGTACTTCATGATCTGCGTGGTCATCGCCGCCTGCGCCAGCGTTGCGGACTCGTCGTCCACGGCCTGTGGCATGGTCGCGACTACAAGTAGCCGCGCATCGAAGCCGGCCCCGAATTTGTCGGCAACCACGTTGTATGCGTTGTAGGCACTGGAGCCGACAGGCTCCGCCGAACCATCCGGCAGGCCCAGGCGCATGGTAGTCGCGGGGAGCGCTATCACGATCAGTCCCACGGCGCCCAGCAGCACGGTCGCCAGCGCGCGCCAGGTGTTCATGGGGCGATTGGTCTGGGCGACGTGCTCCTCGTGGCCTATGGTGGCGCGCTCCGATCGCCGCAGGATCCGCTTCCCGATCAGCGACAGCAGCGCTGGTGTGAGCGTTACAGCAATGAGAATAGCGACGAGCACCGCGAACGCCGCAACATTGCCCATCAGTGCCAGGAACGGAATCCTTGTCAAGTTCAGGCCCAGTAGTGCGATGATTACGGTCGTTCCCGCGAACCCAACGGCGTTGCCGGACGTGCCGTTCGCTAATGCGATGGATTCAGCCGCTCCCATCCCAGCTTTGAGCTGACGACGGTGCCTGCTCAAGATGAACAAGGAGTAGTCGATCCCGACCGCCAACCCCAGCATGATCCCTAGCACTGGTGTCACTGAGATGAAATCGATGACGCCGGAAAGGGATAGCGACCCCAGGGTCGCGACGGCGACTCCCATGAGAGCGGCGCCGATGGGAAGACCCGCGCCGATCACAGTTCCAAGCATCACCACCAGAACTATCGCGGCGATCAGGACACCGATTATTTCCGCTGGCCCCAGAATCTTCGGAATGGTTTGCACCAGGTCGTTCGAGGCGTAGAAGCTGACACCGCCGATGTTCGCCGTGTTCACGATCCCGACTACCGAGTCGATCACGGACTGCGGAACGGCCATCGCGCGGTCGGTGAACTGCACCGTGATGATTGCAGTGCTGCCATCGGCGGCCACGGTGCGGAATTCCCGAGCGGCTGCGAGCAACTGCGCGCCCGCGTCGGCCTTGGGCGTGGAAGCGGCGATGGCGGCAGTCGACGCATCGACCTTGGCCTGCGCCTGGTCTAGCTCCGTGGTCTTATCATCGAGGGCCTCTTGCTGGCGGTTGAACTCGGACTTGTTCGCCTCATAGAGGCCGGCGGCCTTTGCCTGTGCGATCTGGTTTCCCAACTCGGTGCGCCCGGCGGTGATTGCCGCCCGGCCCTCGTCGATCGTGGCCTGAGATTCTTTGATCTGCTCGCTGGCCTCTTGCGCCTGTTTCTGCCCCGCGGCCAGCTGTTCTTGCTGTTGGGACTTTTGCTCTTCGACCGTGAACGGATCGACCGCGCCGGCGACCCCGGCGACGTCGCCTATTTCGGTGACGACAGCCGATACTGCCGCGCGTTGCGCGTCGGTGAAGGCGGACCCGTCTTCTGTGGTGACCACGACGGTGCCGCTCCCACCGGACGCAGACGGGAACTCGCTGGCGAGCATGTCGGTGACTTTGGAGGTGGGCGTATTTGGGATCGTGATTTGAGACGTCATCGCCCCGGCGAAGGCGCTGTAAGTCGCTGCGGCGATCGCCACGACCACCATCCAAGCCGTGACCACGAGCCACGGCCTGCGGGCGCTGACGCCACCGATGCGATAGAGAAATGAAGCCAAGGGAGTGCCTTTCCGGATCGGTGCGATCAGTGTGCTGGTGATGCGGGGTGACCCGTCGCGATGCCTGCGACGAGCAGGCGGACGTGTCCCGGCCAATCGGTGGGCCGGTAAGTTTCATGCCAATAGGTCGAGGCGGTCACTATGCCGCTGGTGATCTGGCTGACCAGGAGCGCTATCGCAAAGTCGCTGACCGCCGGGAACGCCCTGCGCGCATGGTCCGCAAATATCTGGTTGACGCGCTCCAGAACCAGGCGCAAGATCGCGTTTTGCTTGGCGGGGCTGGCATCGGTTCCCACGACAGTGGTGATGTCCGCGGCAGCGGCTGGCAGATCCGCGGCAAGAAGGGCGCTAGTGAGGGAGGCGAAGAACTCGTCCTTATTCATTGGCGAGTCGCGGGCCAGCGTCACTTCGATGCGATCAACCGCCGCGGCGAGCACGTGGCCGCACATTTCGAGCGTGAGCGATTCCCGCGTCGGGAAGTGGTTGAAGACCGTGCGCCGGGAGACGCCCGCACGCGCGGCGATGTCCGAAAACGAGTAAGCGTCGGGGCCGCGGGTGCGCGTGAGGTCGAATGCCGCTGCGAGCAGTGCTGCGTGACAGCGCTCGCGGTCTAAGCGGCGCCTCGGCGCGACCGCCGCGCCCGCGCCCGCGGGTGTCCCGCCGCCCGGATCCGCGAACGCCGCGCCCGCGCCCGCCGTGCCCGTGGCCGGATTCGTGACCGCGGATGTCCCGTCGCCGGGATCCGCAACCGCCGTGCCCGCGCCCCCACCCGCGCTCCCGCGCGCGGCGAGGCACGCACTCGAGCGTCGTTCGCGATCGCTTCTCACACGGCAATCCTACGGCGAAGTTGCACTCAGTGCACGGCCCGGCGTGAACACCTGGTAAAACCTTGGAACACCAGGTAGCGGACCAAACTACGCGGATGTAATTTACTGAACATGACGGGACAACCCGCTCGCGAAACCTAACCAGACGCATCGCAACGAAAGCGGCGCGAGGGTGCCGCGAGGAGGAAATCATGGCTCTGACATACGTCATCGACACGTCGGTGTTGCTTTCGGACCCGCGTGCATTCGACCGATTCGCGGAACACCACGTGGTCGTCCCCGTTGTTGTTGTAACGGAGCTAGAGGCCAAACGCCACCATCCGGACCTGGGATACTTTGCCAGGTCGGCGCTGCGTTACCTGGACGATCTGCGCATCAAGCACGGCAGGCTCGACACCGCGGTGCCGGTGGGGGACCAGGGCGGGAGTATCCGCATCGAGCTGAACCACATCGATCAGGGCGTGCTCCCCGCGGGATTTAGGCTCGGCGACAACGATTCGCGGATACTTGCGGTCGCCGCCAACCTCGCCGCCGACGGCGAAGGGGTGACGGTCGTTTCCAAGGACTTGCCCATGCGTGTCAAGGCCGCCGCGCTGGGGCTCAATGCTGAGGAATATCGGGCTCAATCGGCGCCGAATTCGGGTTGGACCGGAGTCGAGCACCTGGAAGTCCTTGGCGCGGAACTCGACGCCCTGTGGCAGAACGACGCGCTGGCACTCGCCGATCTGCACGATGAGGCGCGCGCTGCGGCGCAGGCCTGGCCCTGCAACGCCGGGGTGGTATTGCACTGCGATAGCGGTTCGGCGCTCGCGCGGCTGAGCGCCGATAAGCACCTCGAACTGGTGCGCGGCGACCAACAAGTATTCGGCCTGCACGGGCGCTCGGCCGAACAACGACTTGCGATCGCCGCACTGCTGGATCCCGCCGTCGGCATAGTGTCGATCGGCGGGCGCGCAGGCACCGGAAAATCCGCGCTTGCGCTCGCCGCGGGGATAGAACAGGTCATGGAACAGCAGGTATTCCGCAAGGTCATCGTATTCAGGCCGCTGTTTGCCGTCGGTGGGCAAGAACTCGGCTACCTGCCGGGAGCCGAGGCCGAGAAAATGAACCCCTGGGGACAGGCCGTCTTCGACACGCTCGGATCGTTGGTTTCGCCGACCGTGGTGGAGGAAATAGTCGACCGCGGGATGCTCGAAGTCCTGCCGCTGACCCACATTCGCGGCAGGTCGCTCCATGACGCGTTCGTGATCGTCGACGAGGCCCAATCGCTGGAACGCAACGTGTTGTTGACCGTGCTCTCGCGCATAGGTAAGAATGCCAAGGTGGTCCTGACTCACGACGTCGCGCAGCGCGATAATCTGCGCGTGGGCAGGCACGATGGGGTTGCATCCGTCGTCGAATCGCTCAAGGGGCAGCCGCTGTTTTCGCACACCACACTGGTGCGCCCGGAGCGATCCGCGGTCGCGGCTCTGGTCACCGAAATGCTCGAATCCCTGGAGGTTGCGTAGTCTCTCAACGCGTCGGGGAATAGGGGACGAGGGCTCCGCGTCCCGACCCGACCGAATCGACAAAAATGGGGGTGCCCGGCCGGTTGGAAACCGGCCGGACACCCCTTGCCTCGCGGGAAAATACGTGTCCGGCTGTTGCGCAGGCGCTAGCGGATACGCTTCTCGACCAGGACTGTCGTGGTCACCTTCTTGACGCCGGGCACCTTGACGGTGACGCGCACGCGCAGGGCCTTACCAACGTTCGACTTGCGAACCTTGTAGGTCTTGTTGGTGCCCTTCTTGCCCTTGACCGCCTTCTTGCCTACGACCCAGCGGACCGTAACCTTGGCATTCTTGGCGAACTTCTTGCCGCTGAGCTTGACCGTGACCTTCTTACCGACCTTGGCCTTACCCTTCAGGGCCTTCTTCACGGCCTTCTTGAGCGCCTTCTTCGTGGGTGCCTTGGCCTTTGATCCTGACGTTCCCGCGTTGCTCCCCGTCCCGGACGGGTTGGTGGGCTGCGACGGGTTCGACGGGTCGGTCGGGTCGGTCGGGTCGGTCGGGTCGGACGGGTTGGTTGGCGTGGCGACCACCGTCACGGCAGTGACGACCGATCGATTCACGTCGTCGTCGGCCAGCGATCCGGACAGCGCCCGGATTCCGATGACTGAACCCGCAACGACGCCTTCCTTTGGCAGGGTGATTGCTTGCGAGAATGTGCCATTTTCACTCGCCTGAATCGTCGTGAACGGGTTCGGTGCGAAGAACTCCGATTGCGGGTTCGCGTTCGCGTCCTTGGCGAGCTTGATCGCGATCTTCGATCCGGCGGTGCTCGCCTTGTTGACCCATCCGGCGCCCTTCAGCGTCACGGTGGCACCGGGGTAAGCGTCGCCTTCGACGGACAGCGTTGCCGCCTTGAAGCCCACGGCCGCGATCGCGTCCAGCGGCCGTACCTGCAGCGCGGGCCGCTGCCCGCGCGGGTGCGGCTGCCCGGCGGGCAAACGGGGTGGTGGCACGTCTCCGGCGAACTCCAACCCAACGCTCCGCTCATCGTTGCGCTGGACGGCGAAACCTGGGCGCCGGTGCTGCCGGGCGTCATTGACGCGATGGTGGGAGCCAAGGTGCTGCCCGCCTGCGTGCTGGTCTTGGTGCCGGCCGGGGATCGCAGCAACCGGTGGCGGCATCTCGGTTCCCCGGATGCCGCCCGCTACATCGCCGACACGCTCATTGCGTGGGCCCGTCTCGCCGATCCGCGCATCACGACCGACCCCGCACGCACGGTCGTGGCGGGCCAGTCGCTGGGCGGCCTCACGGCCCTGCGGGTGTGGGAAAGCGGGGCGGCAAGCGCGGTGGCGCAGTCCTCGTCCCTATGGATGGAACCAGCGGTGAAACCGCCGGCCACAAACGCCACCCACCTCTACGCGGAGGTGGGGGAGCGAGAATGGGTGCTTGCGCCGCTGCACCGGCAAACCGTCGCCCGATACCCGGGGGTGATGTACCACGAATTCGATGGTGGTCACGACGACGCCTGCTGGCGCGGGGGAATTGCGCGGGGCTTGGCTCAGGTCATCGACAGGACGTCGAGCGCCTGATCGAGCTGCTCGATGGTCAGTTCCCCGCGCTCAACGAAGCCCAGGTCAATGACCGCCTGGCGCACCGTGACGCCATCTTTTACGGCGTGCTTGGCGACCTTGGCGGCGGCCTCGTACCCAATCACCCGGTTCAGCGGGGTCACGATCGATGGCGAGGACTCAGCCAGGGTGCGGCAGCGATCGACGTGTGCCGTCAGGCCCGCCACGGTCTTGTCCGCCAGCACCACCGATGCGTTGGTGAGCAGGCGCAACGATTCCAAAACGCCCAGCGCGATCACGGGGATTTGCACGTTCAGCTCGAACGCACCCGAGGCGCCCGCCCACGCGACCGTCGCGTCGTTACCGATAACGCGCGCGGCCACCATCAGGACCGCCTCCGGAATCACGGGGTTGACCTTGCCGGGCATGATCGACGAGCCGGGCTGTAGGTCCGGGATGGCGATCTCGCCTAGTCCCGTGTTGGGCCCCGAACCCATCCAGCGCAGGTCGTTGCATATTTTGGTCAGGGAAACGGCGATGGTGCGCAGCGCGCCGGACAGTTCGACCAGCCCGTCGCGCGCCGATTGGGCCTCGAAATGGTTGCGCGCCTCTGTCAGCGGCAGGCCGGTGTCCTCGCGCAGCAGCGCGATGACGCGTTGCGGAAACCCCTTCGGCGTGTTGATTCCGGTACCGACCGCGGTGCCGCCAAGGGGCACCTCCGCGACCCGCGGCAGGGCAGCCTGCAAACGCTCGATGCCGTAGCCGATCGCGGCCGCGTATCCGCCGAATTCTTGCCCCAGCGTCACGGGCGTGGCATCCATGAGGTGCGTGCGCCCAGACTTGACCACGACCGCAAATTCCTGGGACTTGTCGGCCAGCGCGTCCGCCAGGTGGGCGAGCGCCGGAATCAGGTCGTGCATGACTCCGGCGGTGGCGGCGATGTGCACGGAGGTCGGGAACACGTCGTTCGACGATTGCGACGCGTTGACGTGGTCATTGGGGTGTACCTCGCGGCCCAATGCGCGCGTGGCAAGGGTGGCGATCACCTCATTGGCGTTCATATTGGACGAGGTCCCCGACCCCGTTTGGAACACATCCACTGGGAAATCGCCGTCGTAGTGCCCCGCGGCGACGGCGTCCGCCGCATCGACTATTGCCTGCGCGATGGCGGGGTCCAGCACACCCAGTTCGGCGTTCGCCCGCGCGGCCGCCTTCTTAATCTGCGCCAGCGCCGCGATGTGCGCGCGCTCCAGCGGCGTTCCCGAAATCGGGAAGTTCTCGGCGGCGCGCTGGGTCTGGGCCCGGTACAGCGCCGTCGCTGGAACCTTGACTTCGCCCATGGTGTCGTGTTCGATGCGGTATTCCATGTCCCTACCTTATGTCGCCTCTTGAATCGATCACGGAAGCTCTTCCGTCGTGCAGTTCGTATTCGACGCCGACGATCGCGCAGCGGCCCTCATCGACTGCCGCGGCCAGGTGCGCCGAATAGCCGTACAGCATGTCGACGGTGTGGCGCACGTGCTCGCGGCCCAGTTCCTCCGCGTTGATGGCCAGGCCCGGTTCCTTGCCGGGGCCCCCCGTCTTTACGATCGAGGGCAGGACGCGGTCAACGATCGCTCGCACAAAGCCGGTGGGTTGTTCGCCGGTGGTCAGCGTGTGGTGCGCGGCGGCTACTGCGCCGCAGTGGTCGTGGGCCAACACGACGATCAGGGAGGCCCCCAATACGTCGATGCCGTACTCGATTGAGCCGATGACGGTCGTGTCGAGGACGTGTCCCGCGGTGCGCACGACGAAGACGTCGCCCAGGCCCTGATCGAAGATGATTTCCGCGGCAACGCGCGAATCGGAGCAGCCGAAGATCACTGCAAACGGCGATTGCGCTGCCGCGAGTTCGTGCCGGCGCTGAACGTCCTGCGACGGGTGGTGCATCGTTCCCGCCATGAACCTCGCGTTGCCCGCATGTAGATCCTGCCAGGCTTGCGCCGGGGTCTTAACCATCGTTTGCTCCATCGTGACAAGGGAGATTGAGCGATACCGAAAGATCGGACCGCCGTGCCATGGTGGCACCCTCCTTTGACAGACAATACGCGCAAAGCTGGGCACACCAGTCCAAAATGGCCTGCAGCGTCGGCTCGTCGATGTCGGCGAGCCGCTCGCGGTTAGCCTTCGTGAGCAGGCCGGCCTGGCTCAACCCGTCGATCAGGCCGCCGGTGGCGGCATCGCCCGCGCCAACCCTATCGACGACCGAGAAGGCAGCGGTCGGCGTGTGCACTTCGTGGTTCTTGGTGATCGCGGTGGCGCCCTGCGGCCCCTGAGTGATAACCACCAGCGAGGGCCTGCGCTCGCGCACGAGGCGGCGCGCCACGTCGATCGGGTCCGTGTACGGGTAGAGCCACAGCAGGTCCACGTCGGAGGCCCGCACGACATCGGATGCGTCAAAGAAGCGCTCGACGCGATGGCGGATGCTCTCGGGATCGTCCACGATGCTGGGGCGAATGTTCGGATCGAAGACGGTTGTTGCTTCCCGCGCCGACCGCATGAATTCGTAAACCTTGTCGCTGCCCGGTTCGAGCGTCGCCGCCAGGGAACCAACGTGGATGACGGAAGTCTGGTCGGGAACGCGCGCGCTCGTTGACAGATCCCAGGTCAGGTCGAACGTGTAGGTTGCCGAACCGTCCTTGTCGATCACGGCGGAGGCGAGCGGGGTGTAGGGCGCATCCCCTAAGCCCGCCGCGATGTTGACCCCGGAGTCGTTCAACCAATCGCGCAGGATATCGGCGTAGGCGTCCTTGCCTAGCCACGTCACCAGGTTTACCTCGTGGCCCAGCCTGCCGAGGGCGATCGCGACGTTTGCTGGCGAACCGCCGCAGTGCTCGCGGACCGAGCCGTCGGTCTTTTGCACGACGTCAATGAGGGATTCGCCGACGACCAGGACCTTGTAGGGGTCGGGTGCCGATCCGAACACCGCGGTGTTGGGTGCGTTCACGATTCGCCTCCTGCTGGATCTTCCAGTCCTGCGTCGCCCGCACTGGCGGCGCGAGCCTTCTCGAGCCGTGCGCGTGCCTGATCGAGCCATCGCTGGCAATGCGCGGCCAAGGCTTCGCCCCGTTCCCATAGAGCCAGCGATTCATCCAGGGACCCGGCGCCGGATTCCAGCTTGCCCACAACGGTCACAAGTTCATCCCTGGCTTGTTCGTAGGTCAGATCCGCAACGTTACTCATCGTCTAAGTTAACCACTGGTCGGGCGGAACCCGCGGACGGTTGCATCGAGAGTCCCATCGCGCAAACGCGCTGTGATGCGAGTTCCGGGCGAAATGGTGGCGCCCGTGCGCACAATGACGCCGTTTTCGTCGCGGATGATCGCGTATCCGCGATTCAGGGTCTGAGCCGGTGATAGGGCCGTGACCTGCGCGGATAGCGTCGATATGTCGCGGTCGGCACGCAAGATGGTGGCCTCTAGCAGGGACCGCTGTCGCTCCGTTAATTCCTTGACGCGTTGCTCTTCGCGTTCAACGATCGCGAACGGTGAACTCAGCGTGGCGCGTAGAGCCGCGATGGTGCTTGCCTCTCGCGCCAGCGAGGTATCGATCGCGTGGTCGATTCGACTGCGCGCATTGGCCAGCCCGCGCACCTCGTCTTCGTAGTCGGGGACTATCCGCTTGGCCGCGTCGGTTGGCGTCGAGGCCCGCAAATCGGCTGCGAAGTCCACGAGCGGGTTGTCGGTTTCGTGGCCAATGGCGCTCACCACGGGCGTGATCGCATCCGCAACGGCCCGCACCAGGGTCTCGTTGGAAAACGGGAGCAGGTCTTCGACGGAACCGCCGCCGCGAGCCAGCACGATGACGTCGACGCCGTCCATGGCGTCCAACTCGGCCAGGGCCCGGGTGACCTGGGCTACCGCCTGCGTGCCCTGAACCGCAACCTCCCGAATCTCGAACTGGACGCCCGGCCAGCGGGCGCTCGCATTGACGGTCACGTCGTGTTCGGCCTTCGATTCTCGTCCGCAGATGAGCCCGACCACCCTTGGCAGGAACGGTAAGGGCTTTTTCTTATCCGGCGCGAAGAGCCCTTCGCCCGCCAGGGCGCGCTTGAGCTGCTCGATGCGCGCGAGGAGGTCGCCGACGCCGACGGGGCGGATCCTGTCGGCCTGGAGCTGAAAGCTGCCGCGTTGGCGCCAGAAGGTGGCCTTGGCGCGCACCACGACCCGGTCGCCCTCGTTGAGCTTGGGCCCGGCGTCCAGGACCCTGGCGTAGATCGATACGGGAAGCGATTCGTTGACATCGGCATCTCGCAGGGTTAAGAACGCCATCCCGGCGCCGGGGCGGCGGTTGAGCTGGACAATCTGACCTTCGATCCACACCACCGACATCCGCGTGATGTATTCCTCGATTTTCGCGGACAGCAGCCGCACTGGCCACGGGTCTTGTTCGGTGGTGTCGGCTGCGCGGGCGGGAAGCATTCCTTCATTATTCCCCGATACAGTGGACGGGTGAAAAAAGTTCTTCTCGCCGCCCCGCGCGGTTATTGTGCCGGCGTCGATCGGGCGGTTGTCGCTGTCGAAAAGGCGTTGGAACAATATGGTGCGCCCATTTATGTGCGCAAGGAGATCGTTCACAATAAGTACGTGGTCAGCACGCTGGCGCAGCGCGGCGCGATCTTTGTAGACGATACGGACGAGGTCCCTGAAGGCGCCAGGGTTGTGTTCTCCGCGCACGGCGTGTCGCCCGCGGTCAAGGACGCGGCCGAAGCCCGTAACCTCGCGACGATCGATGCGACCTGTCCATTGGTGTCCAAGGTGCACAAGGAGGCGGTGCGGTTCGCCAAGGATGATTTCGACATCCTTCTCATCGGTCACGCCGGCCACGAGGAAGTCGAGGGCACCTACGGCGAGGCTCCCGAGCACATCCAGATCGTCAATTCCCCGGCGGATGTCGATGGCGTAGTAGTGCGTGACCCGAACAAGGTCATCTGGATTTCCCAAACCACGCTGTCGGTCGATGAAACCATGGAGACCGTGCGCAGGCTGCGCGAACGGTTCCCCGCCTTGCAGGATCCGCCCAGCGACGATATCTGCTATGCGACGCAAAACAGGCAGGTTGCCGTCAAAAAGCTTGCCCCCCAGTGCGATCTGGTGATCGTGGTGGGTTCGGCCAATTCGTCGAATTCCGTGCGATTGGTCGAGGTCGCGCTCGAGGCCGGTGCGCGCACCGCGCACCGGGTGGACGGTGCGGGCGAACTTGAAGAATCCTGGTTCGCTTCCGTCGAAACCGTCGGTGTGACCTCCGGCGCATCGGTTCCCGAGGTACTGGTGGATGAGTTGCTCGAATCACTTGCCGCGCGGGGATTTGGCGCGGTGGAAGAGATCCGGACCGCCACCGAAGATCTGCTCTTCTCGCTCCCGCGCGAACTGCGCTCCGGGCCGCGCCGCGCGCCACGCAGGTCGCTGCCGATTGAGGCTGTGTAGTGGAACTGCGCTCCTTGACCAAGTTCTACGGTCGAAAGTGCGCAGTTAGCAACATTTCATTGGTCATTCCGCCGGGCTCCTTTTACGGTCTTGTGGGGCCGAACGGGGCGGGCAAGACCACGACCCTGTCGATGGCCTCCGGCCTGCTGCGCCCCACTTCCGGGGATGTGTACGTTGAGGGGCAATCGCTGTGGGCAGACGTGGCCCGCGGCAAGCGCCAGATCGGGATCCTGCCCGACGGGGCCCGACTCTTCGATCGCCTCACCGGGGCGCAGCTCGTCACCTACGCGGGGCTGCTCCAGGGCGTGCCCCGCAAGGATGTGGATCTGCGCCGCGATGAGTTGTTGGACGTCCTGGGGTTGAGCGAGGCCGCGGGGCAGCTGGTCGTCGACTATTCGGCCGGTATGACGAAGAAGATCTCGCTGGCGTGTGCGCTGGTCCATGCGCCCAAGATTTTGCTTTTGGACGAGCCCTTCGAGGCCGTCGACCCCGTATCCGCGACGGTGATCAGGTCGATACTGACCGATTTTGCGGCGGCCGGCGGAACGGTCGTCGTTTCCAGCCACGTCATGGACCTGGTGCAGCGCATGTGCGACCACGTTGCCATCATCGCGGGCGGTAGCGTGCGCGCGGCGGGGACCCTGGAACAGGTACGCGCCGGGGTGAGCCTGGAGGAACGCTTCGTGGAACTCGTGGGCGGTTTGCCCCAGCGATCGGAATTGTCGTGGTTGCTGTCCTAGTCCGACTCAAGCTGTCGTTGCTGGCCAATGCGTTTCGACGTTCGGTTTGGCAGGTGGTGGGTCTGGTGCTGGCGTTGGTGTACGGACTGTCCCTGGTGACGGCGCAACTGGCTTCGATTCCGGTGCTGGCCCGTCAGGACGCGGAGTTCATCGAGAGCTCGTGGGTGATCGCCGGGTCCCTAGCCGTCGCGGGATGGGCGTTGGTCCCCATCTTTTCGATGGGGGCGGATATGACGCTCGACCCGCGCCGCTTCGCGCCCTTTGGGGTGTCCGCCGGGCGGATGCTGCCGGGGTTGGGAATCGCAACGCTGGTCGGTGTCCCCGGTGCCGTGACGCTTGTTGTGGCGGTGGCTAATGCGTTCGTGTGGAAGCAGCTTTGGTACGTGGCGGCCCCGTGCGCGCTTGCCGGGGTCGCGTTGTGCGTGGTGGCGTCGCGAGTGACCACGATTTGGGTGGGCCGCCTGCTGGGGTCGCGCGCCGCGCGCTGGGCGATCGGCGCGGCGGTCGCTGTGCCGGTTATCGTCGCCGCCGCAGTCAGCGCGCACGGTCCGGTCCGCTTCGATGCGACGGTGGCGCCGCGCGTCGGCGACGTTTTGGGATGGACGCCGATCGGCGCCCCGTGGGCGGTGACGGTCTCGATCGCCCGGGGCGAGTGGGGCGTCGCGATAGCGCGGAGCGGGATCACGGTCACGGCGTTCGCGCTCTTGGTATGGGCTTGGTGGGACGGTTTGCGCCGGGCCATGGAAAACCCGGCGCAGTCGCGCACCGCCTTGCGTTCGGGGAGGCTATCTGGGGTGTGGCGGACGCGCTCCGCGTTGGGCGCGGTTGCGGCGCGATGCTTGACGTACTGGCTGCGCGATGCCCGCTACGCGGCGGGCTTGGCGATGGCCCCGATCGTTCCGATCATGTTCGTGCTCGCCACCGGCGGGCGCGGCTTGGCGATGCTAGCGCTCGGTCCCGCATTGGTGTTCTTGGTGATGTGGTCTATCTCTGCGGACGTGGGATACGACGGCAGCGCCTTTTGGATGCAGATCGGTCTGCCGGGATTCGTGGATCGCGCGGGACGAGTCATCGCGGCCAGTGCGCTGGCGATTCCGTTGGGGGTCGCATCGGTCGTGGGCAGCTTGTGGTCGACCGGTAGGTGGGACCTGGCCGCGCCCGCGATAGCCGTGACGGTGGGGACATTGGGCGCGAGCGCCGGACTCGCCTCGGTGCTGTCGGCCGTGTTCGTCTATCCGGTGCCCGCCGCGGGCGAGAACCCGTTTTCCGCACCATCGGGGACCTCTGCCGTCAATTTGCTCACCCAGCTTGCTGGGTGGGCCGCCCTGATGGTGGTTTGCGTGCCGTTTGCGATCCCCGCTATCGTAGCGATCTGGCACGGGGGAGTGGCGCTGGGCTGGGTGAGCTTGGCGCTCGCGGTCGCCGTGGGCGGCGGTGCATGCTGGGCGGGCCTGCGTTGGGGCGGTCGCCTGATCGACCGCAACGGCCCCGAACTCTTGGCGAAGGTCATCGCGGTGCGGTGAGGGGCACATCTGCGCGCTGGCGATCGTAGCTGGCCTGCAACCCGGTGTTCCCAGAGGGCGGGGACCAGGGCACATCTGCGCACTGGCGATCGTAGCTGGCCTGCAACCCGGTGTTCCCAGTCGGCGGTGGACGGGGCCCACCGGTGCCCGTGGCGAACCGCCACTTCCCGCATCGCGTTCCTTCCCGCGTCGCCCCGGCCCGGATTGTGTCCTGGCTTCGCGTTCCTTCCCGCGTCGCCCTTGCCCGGATTGCGCCCTGGCTTGGCGTCGCTGCTTCGCTACGCGTCGGTATCCGGCTCCGGCAGCGCGTACAGATCGGGCTTTTGGGCTGGCACGGCTTGGACTTCAAGTGGCGGGGGCGAGGCTATTTCCGTAAGGCCCTGCAACTCGGAAAACCTGCGTGCCTGAGTGACAACGTTGCGGTCGAGCGAACTGTTGAACTTGTTGAAAGCCTCCACCGTGTCGTTGAGGCGTTTGCTCATCGTCACCAGATGTCCGCCCATGGTGCCGAGCCTCTTGTGTAGTTCGCGAGCCAGATCGAACACCTGCCGTGCGTTGGCGGCCAACTGCTCCTGGCGCCAGGTATAGGCGACCGTGCGCAGCAGCGCAACCAACGTTGCGGGCGTTGCCATCACAACGTTCTTGCTAAATGAGTGCTCAAGCAGGTTCGGGTCCTGCTCCAATGCGGCCTGCAGGAAATTTTCGGCAGGTAGGAACATGACGACGAATTCGGGCGAGGGGAACTTCTCCCAGTACTCCTTGCTGCCAAGCTGGTCCACGTGATTGCGCACGTGCCGCGCGTGCGAGGCGAGCTTCTTGGCGCGCTCCTTCTCGTCTGGGGCATTGATCGCGTCGAGGAACCCCGTGAAGGACACCTTCGCATCGACAACTATGTCCTTGCTACCGGGGAGGTGGACGACCATGTCGGGGCGTTGGTCATCGACCGATACCTGCTCGTCGAAATCGACGTGATTCATCATGCCTGCCGCCTCGACGACGGTCCGCAGCTGGATTTCGCCCCACCTGCCGCGGGTTTGCGGCGCGCGCAAGGCGGAAACCAGCTGGGACGTTTCGTTGAAGAGCTTTTCCGATGCCCCCTTCATCATCGTCAACTGTTCATTCAACGCGGCATGCGCCTCCCGCCGCGAGGTCTCCGCCGTGGCGACCTCTTTCTTGACCTCGGTGAGGGTCTTGGTCATCGGATCGACCATCGATTTGATGGCCTGTTCGCGCTTCGCCAGTTCGGCGTCCGAACTCAGCTGGGCCCGCTTGAAACGTTCCTCGGCCGCTTCCAACAGCGTCTTCTTAGACTGGTCCAATACCTTGACGGAGAGCGCCTCGAACTCATCCGCCAACCGTTTGCGGTCGGCCTTCATTTCCTCTATCTGTTTCGCGGCGGCGGCGCGTTCTGCCTCGACCAACCGTTCACCGGACTGTTTCGCTTCGACATACCGCTGTTGGGCAGCGGCTTGCAACCGCTCGACCAACGCCTCGTGTTGAGCCGCAGTGCGTTCGGCCTGCTCGCGGGAGGCGCGGCGCTCGTTCTCAATGAGAGTGTCCGAATCCCTCTGCTTTTGTTCAAGGAGCGCCTGCGTTGCCGCACGTTCCTGGGCTAGCTGATCCTGCGCGGCTCGCTGCGCCTGATCCAAGGCGGCTTGAGCTTGCTGGCGTTGGCTTGCAAGCTCCGCGCGCACCTGCGCGGAGCCCGAACGGCCCACGAACCAACCGACCACCGCCCCAAGCGCTAACCCGACCGCAATTCCAATGAGAGTCTCCATGCGCCAAGCACATCATGAGCCTGTGACATTGGACGCTACACACGCGAATGAGCGGGCCGCGGGCGCGGGGGCCTCGTCCCGCAAAACCCATCGGCGCGATCCAGTTGCTGTGCAGTGTTAGCGACCCCAGGTGCGAGTGGGACCGCCTAGACTTGACCCCGTGGCTTTAACAATCGGAATCGTCGGACTTCCCAACGTCGGCAAATCAACACTGTTCAACGCGCTCACTCGCAACCAGGTTCTGGCCGCGAACTACCCGTTCGCAACCATCGAACCGAACGTTGGTGTGGTGCCGCTGCCGGATGAAAGGCTTGGCAAGCTGGCCGAGGTCTTCGGTTCGGAACGCCTGGTGCCCGCGACCGTGTCCTTCGTTGATATCGCCGGCATCGTCAAGGGTGCGTCGGAAGGCGAGGGGCTGGGCAACAAATTCCTCGCCAACATCCGCGAGGCGGACGCGATTTGCCAGGTCACGCGCGTGTTCTCCGATCCCGACGTGGTGCACGTCGATGGGAAGGTGGATCCGTCCTCGGATATCGAGACGATCAACACCGAACTGATCCTTGCTGACCTGCAGACGCTGGAAAAGGCGATTCCGCGCGTCGAAAAGGAAGTGAAGATTAAGAAGGGCGACCCCAAACTCCTTGAGGCGATGAACACGGCGGTGTCGATTCTAGAATCGGGCACAACGCTGTTCGCCGGTGCGGCCGGCGCCAAGTTAGACCTGGCGGAAATAGCATCGCTCCAGCTCATGACCGCGAAGCCGTTCATCTACGTCTTCAACACGGACGACGCGGGCCTGGCCGACCAGTCCACGCAGGAAAAGCTGCGCGAGCTCGTTGCGCCCGCCGACGCGATATTCCTGGACGCGCAGTTTGAGTCGGAACTGGTCGAATTGGATGAGGACGAGGCCGCCGAAATGCTCGCAGACGCCGGGCAGGCGGAATCGGGATTGGATCAGCTGGCCCGGGTTGGGTTCCACACGTTGGGGCTGCAAACGTACCTGACGGCCGGGCCCAAGGAAGCTCGCGCGTGGACGATTCGGCAGGGGTGGACTGCACCCCAGGCCGCCGGCGTCATCCACACTGACTTCGAGCGCGGCTTTATCAAGGCCGAGGTTATTTCCTTCGAGGACCTGATCGAGACTGGGTCCGTTGCGGCCGCCCGCGCCGCGGGCAAGGCCCGCATGGAGGGCAAAGACTACGTCATGAAGGACGGGGACGTGGTCGAGTTCCGGTTTAACGTGTGAGCCTTTGATATTTCAACGATCCTAGCCCAGTACGAGCCCGTTGGAGGGGGTAGCTACTGGAAGCTATTGGACGCTGAGAAGCGGGCGCGATGGAACCCGACACGGTTGCGGCAATCGTCGCGGATATCTCGCGCGTGTCGGGAAAGCGCGATGGCAGGTGAGCATTGAGCGCCACCGCGCGCGCCGAAGGATCGGGACCACGGCACGAGCATCGGGATTTACGTAGTCGACTTAGGCGGCCAGTCGGTGTCGAACCACACGGTGGCGTCGGGGTTCCATCCGGAGAGGACGGTCCACCCGTCCCTGAACTCGATGGCACGGTACGCGGTGGCAAGGTACGCGGCAACGCTCAGGTGGGCGCCCGAATAGCACTCCGCCACTCGCGCCCAGTCCGGTTGGTACCAGGGGCCCGGTCGGCCCGTTATCTGCGACCAGTCGGCGACGGCGGGCGCGACACGCATCGGGAATTGGGCGACCAGGCCTGCCCAATCCCTCGGATGTGAGAGTTCGACGACATCGCCGAGCGGCGGGGCATACTCCCAGGTGTCCGGCCTGGCAGTTGCCAGGTCCTCCGCCATCACTGCGCTCACGCTCGGTGCACCCAAGATCGGACCCCTGGTCGTTTGCAGTGTTCGCGAGGTCATCGGCGCGGTCCACCAGTTCATCGCAGCCTCGTCGTTGAGTTGGGCGACATCGACGCGACGGCCCTCACCCGACTCTGTCACACGTTGCACACTGCCGACCGGGGACCACCACCATGACAGTTCGGGCGCTTCCGAGAGTAACCGTGCGACTGGTCGAAGTATACCCGTGCAGGAGGCGAGCACCCCGAATCGGTCGTGGCCCTGCGGCGCGTAGCCGTGGTGGACGGATTCAACAAATTTGCCAAAGACCCCTACGACCCGCAACGGATCGCCGAGCACGAGATCGCGGAGTTCCTCGAACCTGGAATGTGCGGTATCCGCCAGCCTGCGGCGAAACGCCTCCGGGTCCGCCAGCGCGC
This sequence comes from Rarobacter incanus, assembly GCF_006715765.1. Lineage (NCBI taxonomy): Bacteria > Bacillati > Actinomycetota > Actinomycetes > Micrococcales > Rarobacteraceae > Rarobacter > Rarobacter incanus. Next base: position 930,367 of record NZ_VFNV01000001.1, on the reverse strand, counting down.
TGAGTGCATAGTCGAGCGCCATCGCCCGTTCACCCAGGACGAGTTCCGCCACCGCCAACTGCCCAACTGGACCATCCAACACATCGGCTTTCATTCCAGGCCTCCATGCCAAGACGTCGTGCCAGCGGGCGTCATCATCAGCGCTTGACGATCAGCATCACTTCCGGTCACATGTCAAAAGTCGAGCACTGTAGAAATCACGCCTTGCTCTCTGCTGAAATTTGCTATGTTCCGCTTGCCAATGTTGATACTGGCGTGGAAGAAAGCAACGCGATGACACATCCTGAATAGTCGATGGTCACGTGGACGTCGGCAGCCTTCGACTTCGTATTCTTCTTGTCGGTCCAAGTCAGCGCAAGTTTCCTGTTCTCGCACGTTCGCTGGTAGGTCGCGAAACCTTTGAATGTGGCCGGAGTTTTCCGGGCAGGTGTATCGATTCCGCGAGGATGGTGCCTGCCAGCCGTGCCACTTAGGTTCCGGTGCCCTCGGTTGCCCCGGGCACGCCAGCATCACCGCCGGTGCGGCGCCCGACCCAACGCAAGCCCCACGACAATTGATACACATGGGGCCATTTCGCCGCATCCCACGGCACCGCGGAATCGAAATCCGTGCAGTTCAGGAAGTGTTTCGGCTGGTTGTCGCACTAGGCAGCATCAGCGAGCCCTTCTAACAACGAGGAGTTCCTGTTCCTCGTGCGAAAGCGTTAGTAGGTGCACTCGGCGGCGGGGTGATATCGGTACTCGCCTTGTGCGCGACTTGCTCGGCGGTAAAGGGCGGCGCCACCGCCTACGCCTTGCGCATGTACGCCCGCACGGTCAGCGGCGCGAAGACGGCAACGATAAGAAGGGCGCCGACGACGGTTGCGGTGACCTCGTTGGTAATAATCCCGTCGTTCGCGATTTCCCGCACCGCCGTGACCAGGTGGGATACGGGGTTGATGGTGGCAAACCACTTCAGGCCCGTCGGCAGCGTGTCGAGTTGGACGTAGGCGTTGGACAGGAACGTCAGCGGGAACAGGATCAGCATCGATATCCCCTGGACGCTTGACGCCGTGCGCGCAATGACACCGAAGAACGCGAAGATCCAGCTCACCGCCCACGCCGAAAAGATCACCAGCAGCGCAGCTATCGCCACCATGCCGATTCCTCCCGCGGGGCGGTATCCGATTGCGTATCCGACGGCAAACGTCAATACCGTCGCGATTCCGTAACGCACCGTGTCCGCCAGCAAGGCTCCCGCAAGGGGCGAGATTCTAGCGATTGGCAGGGATCGGAACCGGTCGAAAACGCCCTTGTCCATGTCCTCGCGCAGCTGTGTTCCGGTCACCACGGACGTCGTAATGACGGTTTGCACCAGGATGCCGGGGATCAGATACGGCAGGTAATTTGCCACGTTTCCGGCAATTGCGCCCCCGAATATGTACGCGAACATGATCGTGAAGACGATGGGCTGGAAGACCACATCGAAGAGCTGCTCCGGTGTGCGGCGGATCTTGATCAGCCCGCGGCCCGCCATGGTCAAGGAGTTGCGCACGCTCTGTGCCAGCGACGGGCGGTGGCGCAGAGCGCGCTGTGCCGGGGGGATGATGGTCGATGTTGTCATTGTCAGGCTCCTTGAGTCGTTGCCGATGCGGCGGCGTCGTGGCCTGTCAGCGCCAGGAATACCTCATCGAGTGTGGGTTTTTGGACGCTGATGTCTAGCAGCGAAATGCTGGCCCCGCGCAGCGCGACAAGCAGGTCGGTGACGGCGTTGGGGTCGGTCAGCGGCGCGGTCAGGCGCCCCGCCTCCGGGGTCAATGTGGCGCGGGTGCCGAGGGTTTTGCCGATCAGTTGCTGGGCCTCATGCGAACGAGTTCCATCCGCGACCGTCAAAATGAGGGCGGCGGAGCCGACGCTCGCCTTCAGATCGTCGGGGGTGCCTTCGGCGACCACGCGCCCGCGATCGATCACGGCAATCCGATCGGCCAACTGGTCCGCCTCGTCCAGGTACTGGGTGGTCAGTAGGACCGTTGAGCCGGTGCGCACCAACTCTCGGATCGTGTCCCACATTTGGCCGCGCGCTCCCGCCGTCCGGTCGCAGCAGGGTGGCGAGCATCGAGATGGTCGTCGTCTTACCCGCCCCGTTCGGCCCGAGTACCCCGTAGACGGTTCCGGCGCCAACCCGCAGATCCACGCCGTCAACCGCACGATTGTCTCCGAACACCTTCACTAACCCGGCCGCCTCGACGGCCAACTCCGCCCCCATCAGAACCAATACCCTTCAGCTGCCTTGCGGGAGCGCCCCTGGCGGCCGCGTCCGCGCGGGCGGCCGGGGTGCGCGCCCATGAACGCCTCGCCGTAATCGGGACCGAACCCGGGGCCGAACCCGCCCGCCCGCCGGTCGCCGCTGGCGCCCGCCTCGAACCACATTTGTCGCATCTTTTGGATGCGGCGGTCCGCCCCTATGGGCGCCGACTCCTCGACGTTTTCGATGACCTTGTCGAGCAGCGCGGTCAGTTGCGCCGCCTCGTCGTCGCTGAGGCCAAAGGTCGGGTCCTCCTCGAGCGTATTGGGCTGCGCGCCCGCGGCCTCGCGGCCCAGCTCGGTGATCTCGACAAGCCACGTCCGCCCGTCGCCGGGGTCGGGGGACCGCTTCACAAGCCCGCCGTCCTCAAGCTTCGTAATCAGTTCGCTGAGTGACTGGGACCTGATCCCGAGCAGGTACGCGAGTTCCTTTTGCGATATGGGTGACTGCAATTGCAGGATGCGGAGCGCTCGTCCTTGGCCCTTCAGCACCCCAGCCGAACGGCCGTGCCCGTGGCGGAAGCGCCCATCGGTCACGCGCATCAGAATCGTTAGGTACATCAAGCGACCCAGGATGTTCAGCGGTGACGGCACTTCGGTGTTGGCGCTGGCAGGAGAATGTGCCTGCAGCGGCGTTTTGTCGTGTTCGGTCATGTGACCGCCTCTCTAGTTGCGTAGGATCCTTCTCACCTACGACCCTCCTGGTATGTGCAGGTTCCTACGCAAAGTCAACAGGTACCTACCTTTATTTTCCGGGTGCAGGAGCCGTCGTGGCAGCCCCGACGTGTCATCGGGGGCGCGCATCGCTTCGATGGGGGCCGGGAATGTGGGGGAAGGCCATGCCGCGCGCGAAGCGCCACGACCTTCCCCGCCGGCCTGGCGCGCCTCGAAGACAGGCACCGCGCGGCGGTGCGCAGGGAGGCGCCCGCGAATTAGCGGGCATACTTGTCTTATATACGAGCGGGGGCGAGCGGGAATCGCGCTCGCGAATAAGCCGCAGCCACCGGCGCTGGCGCCACCGAAGGGGAACCGATGCCCGCTAACAACACAAGCCGGTTCGTCGACGTGATCGACGGCGATGATCCATTGTGGGAAGCCGTGCTGCCGGTGCTTGGTCAGCTTCGCATCGGCATCACCATGACTGATGTGAGGGCCGTGCTCGAAAGCCAGATCGGGCAGCGACCCACCTTCACCGCGCTCATGGTCGAGGACCGGTGCGCGGCGGTGGCGGGCTGGCGGCTCATGGCGAAAACGGACGCGCGGCTGGTCCTGTACGTCGATGATCTGGTGGTCGACTCAACCCGCCGCTCCGCCGGCTTCGGGGCGAAGATGCTTGCCGAAATGCGCCGGCGGGCGCATTATGCGGGGGCGGCGGCGCTCGACCTGGATTCGGGTGTGCAGCGATTCGCTGCGCACCGCTTCTACCTGACGAACCGAATGGCGATCATCTCGCACCATTTCCGCCTCGACGTGCCCAACTGAGCATCAGCTGGGGCGGATGACTGTGGCGTTCAGCCGGGCGGTCAGGTCCGAGTCGATCTCGTACTCGCGGTCGTCCACCTTGCGCAGCGGTACGGCGCCGCGAATCGACGAGGTGAGCCACGCCGCATCCGCCCGATCCAATGCATCGACCGCAAGCAACTCCTCGCGCGCCGTCAGACCGAGCGAGTTCGCGACCTGGAAACTTGCGATCTGAGTGGTACCGGGCAAAATTCCCAGGTCGTGTTTGGGGGTGAACAGCTCACCGTCGATGCGCAAGATTAGGGACGAGGTCGGCCCCTCCAGCAGGTACCCGTCCGAGCTAACGAACAGGACATCGTCGAAGCCGCGCCGGGCGGCCTCCCGCAGGGCAGACTTGTTCACCGCATACGACAACGTCTTCGCGCCCTGTAACAGCCACGGAGAGGTCAGCGCCACATCGTGACGGTAGCCGCGGTCGAGCGTCACCACCGAAATGCCTCCGGAAAGATCCAGGGCGGCCTCGTCCTCAACTGACCAAACATAGATGAAGCCGGTGGGCACTCCACAGCCCTCAATCCCGCGCGACATCACGAGCTTGACGGCACCGTAACCCGGGCCGAACGCCTCGATGGCCGCCTCGATGGCCGGCCGCCAGGCGGATTCCAAGGGTGCGGGCAGATCCAACATCGCGGCCGACCGCGCGAAGCGCGCGAGGTGGGCGTCCATGTTCACCGGGGCGCCATCGCGCACGCCGAATACGTCGAAGATGCCGTCGCCGCGAGTGACGGCAAGGTCCATGGCGCTGATGTGGAAAGTCGCAGGGTCTACAACCTTGAACGCGGATGCGGATTCGATCCCCGCGACCGGCGTCGTGACTAGGACCAATGCTTGCTGTGACATGTGATGCTCGATTCGGTTCCGACTGTTTGTGAAAATCGTTGGGATACTAGTTTGGTTGGTGGGGGCCCGGCGCGCGCTGCCCTGCTATCTAGCGGTCGCGGTGTCGAAGAAGGCGTTGCGGTTGGCCGCTATCCATTCTCGGTCCACTTCGAAGCCCAGGCCCGCGGCCTGCGGCACTGTGACCATGCCGGATACCGCCACCACGGGCGCGGTGATGACGTCCCGCGCGAAGTACTTGTCGCTGCCCGACACGTCGGACGGCAGCGTGAATCCGGGCAACGCGCTGAGGGCGACGTTGGCCGCGCGGCCCACGCCGAATTCGTGCATTCCGCCGCACCACACCGGGATGCCCGCCCGCTGCGCGGCGTCGTGCGCCGCGAGTGCCTGCGTCAGGCCGCCCATACGCGAAACCTTGATGTTGAGGACGCGCCCCGCATCCAGGTGGATCATGGTCGCCAGGTCCGCCACGTCGACGACCGATTCGTCCAGGCAGATCGGGGTCGCGATACGCGACTGCAATGCCGCATGGGCCAGGAAGTCGCGGGGCGAAAAGGGCTGCTCGATCATGGTGAGCCCAAATTCGTCCAACTGCGCCAGCAGGGCCGCCGCCTCGGGAGTAGACGGATACGCACCGTTGGCGTCAACGTGCAGGTCGGCGTCCGGGTAGGCCGCGCGCACGGCGCGCACGGGCGCGATGTCCCAGCCCGGGGCGATCTTGAGCTTGACCCGCCTGTAGCCGTCGGAAAGGTGGCGGTCCACCTGCGCCAATAGCGCATCGATTGTTGGTTCGATGCCCAAAGAAACCCCGGCCGCCACCTCGCTGCGGGTCGCCCCGAGCGCCGCCGCCAGCGGAATCTCACTGGCTGTCGCCCACAACGCCCAGGCCGCCGCGATGAACCCCGCCTTGGCGAACTCGTTGCCGCGGATCTTCGCGAATGCCGCATCGATTTCACTGGGGTGTTCCCATTGCGCGCCGAGCATCCGCGGAACTAAGTGCCGCACGCTGATGTCCCACGCGCCGTGCGTCGTTTCGCCGCAAAAAAACGGGTCGGTTGGCGAGGCGATCTCGCCCCAGCCGGTATTTCCGTCCTTGTCGGACGCCTCCACCAGTATGTGGGTTAGCGAGGACTTGCGATGTGAACTGGTCTGGAACGAATGCACCAGCGGCAGCGTCACCTGGTGCAGGCGAATTGTGGATATGTGCACCTTCATGGCTCCTGGGGGTCGGGGGAGGCGGACTCGTCGTGATGGTAGAGACCAAGCCGGATTGCGATTTCTTCACGGGCGGCCAGGCGTCGGCGCGCGCCCTTGGCGCTGGCCGCGGTCAAGGTGCTCAGTAGGTGGCAGACGGCCGCGATCGCGGTCGGTGAATCGGCGTAGGACACCGATCCCGTGTCGACGGTGATGACCACAGCGGCGATACCAGCCAGGGGCGAGTCCGCTGAATCCGTCACGAGCACAACGCTGCCACCCGCGCGAGCGAACTCCGTACCGAACTTGACAGTCTCCTCCCGGTAACGCCGCACGGAAAACAGCACCAACGCGTCGGTTGCACGCACGTCCGAGAGCACGGTGAGGGAACTTAGCGCGTGCCCATCGACGAGGAACACGTTGGCCAGCGTCGACGAGAGATCGTGGGTGAGCAGGTTCGCGTAGGCGGATGATTTCCCGGCCCCGGAAAAGTACCGGCGGCGGGCGCCGAGCAGGATCTGCGATGCCGCGGGCACGCTTGCGGATGCGGCCAGCTGTGCGAACGTGTGCGCAAGCGAGTTCGCCTCGGCCGCCATAACATCCGCCTGCAAATTCTCCGCGGAAACGTTGGTGCGGAGCCTAGCCCCGAACCTGTCGGCGGGCGATGACAGTGCGTGAGACGGGGCAATGCTGCGGTCGATCGACATGGTCTTAGGCTAGCGAGGCTGCCCCGGGAGCCGCGAGGAACAGCGAGGAGGAAGCGTCCAGGCGGCGGCAGGAAACGATGCTTTGCCCTTGCGCGTACACCCCGTCGAGGGTGCGGCGAAGGACCGCGCGCAGGTCCGCCACGTCGCGCGTTTTCTCGGCGATCCCGATGCTGGACGGCATGCGAATCCAGGTGCTACCGGCGTTGTCAACGAGCGGTTCGCACCACGGAACCTGGCTCATGTCGGGCGGCGGCTGCGACGCTGCAAGGCCGGCAGAGCGGTCGGCTTCTGCGGCGGTGAGGTCCCATTCGATCAGGAGCCGATCAGAGGACGTGCGCGCGTAGAAGTCGTGCACGAACCGGATAGCGCTAGCCCCGAGCACGTCCAGATTGAAGTGCGCATTGCGGGCCAGGAGCGGATCGAACGCCCACCGCATGGCCGTCTGCCCATGCGCCAGCGCGGATTCGCGCTGGCGGTTCTTAAGTGTGCGGCCCACGCCCTTGCCTTGGCACGCGCGATCGACGACGGCGGCCTGGGAGTAGTGATAGACCCGCCCGTCTTCGATAGCGGGGAAGCCGTACGCGAATCCGACCAGGGTTCCTTCCGCGTCGCGGGCGCCGACCACGCTGCCGCCGTTCATCACCAGGGCGGACATCAGATTAGCGTTTATGGATAGGTCGGGGTCGTAGTATCCGAATACTCGGCGGTACAGGTCGCCGGCCTCGCGGAACGACTCGAATGTGTTGAGGTCGCCGCTCCACTCGATGGAGGCGGAATCGGCGCTGGTGCCCTGCGGGGCCGGTAGGTCGCTGGTCGCGGCTGCTGTCATGCAGTCAGGATACGTTACATATGTTTCGGGTTTGTGACGGGCTGTGGCGCGAGTGATGCGGGTTCCGCTCCCAAGCGTGCATGCGTTATGGTACGGATATGCCTATTGATAACCAGTTGCGCGCCGACTGCGCGGATGCCGGTCGCGTACTAATCCTTCCCCGCGCCGAAGACATGGTTGATCGGTTAGAGGATCTGGTGCGGATCGAAACGCCGTCGGGTGACCGCGGCGCCAGCGCGCTGATCGCCGACGTCCTGGCGCGGTGGTTCGGGAGCATCGGGGCCGCCGTGCGTCTGGTCGAGTCGGAGCAGGGAACCAACCTCATCGCCGATTGGGGCGGTCGGGGCGGGGAGAATCCGGTTCTCTTGGTGGGGCACACGGATACGGTGTGGCCCGTGGGCGCGCTGGCGGAGCAGGTACCCTGGCGCGTCGAGGGCGACCGCGTCAGCGGGCCGGGGGTGCTCGATATGAAATCCGGCATCGTCATCATGTTTCAAGCGATGGCGATGATCGCGCGAATGGATCACCGGGCGGTGAGGGTGATCCTGGTGTGCGATGAGGAGATCGGTTCGCCGTCGAGCGCGGGGCTTTTGCGGGAAACCGCGCGCGATGCTGCGTGCGCGGTGGGGTTCGAGTGCCCGCACCCCGACGGCGCGCTGAAGGTCGGGCGGCGCGGTAGCACGCGCGTGCGCCTGAGCGTTGCCGGCGTGCCCGCGCACGCGGCGCTCGATCCCGACAAGGGGGTATCTGCGATTGACGAGATCATCGACCAACTGGCCCACGTGCGAACGATCGCTGCAGGGGCAGGTGGGGGATCTAGCGAGGTGCTATGCAACATCGGGACCCTAGCGGGGGGAACCCGCGCGAACGTCATCGCCGCCCACGCCGAGGCGGAAATTGGCTTCCGGTTCGTTGATGCGGAAACCGAGCGCGCCGTCCTGGATGCTGTCGGGAATCTACACGCGGTGCGCCCCGGCGCGCACGTCGAGGTCGAGGTCCTCAGTCATCGGCCGGCGTGGAAGGCCAGCGAGCAGGATCTGCGTCTGATGTCGGACCTGGCGATTAGTGCTCACGAAGCAGGCCTGGAACTTGGCGGGCGGCCCGCCGCGGGCGCGGGCGACGCCAACAATCTTGGCGCGATGGGCGTTGCGACGGTGGACGGATTCGGCCCGCACGGGGCGGGAGCACACGCGGCGGGGGAACACGCGAGCGCCCGCTCAATGGCCGAGCGGGCGCTCGCGCTGGCGACCTACCTCACCCGAACGGCCGCGGCAACCTCGTAACCTTGCGTGTGGGGAGGCGAAGGGGCGGCGGCCTCGCGCCCTCGCGCCGCAGAGCGTCGCCCGCCGACACTCCGTGAATTGCCGGCGGGCCAAGAACCCCGATCGCCTGGACGCGGCCGCCCGTTTCCCGCTCTCTGGTCCGCGGCGGAAGCTGCCCGCGGACGCCTAAACCCAGACTTCTTCTTCGGCCATCGTCTTGTAGAACTGCGTTTCCGCCGGTTCCCCGGACGGGAGCAGCGTCACGCCACGACCCAGCAAGGGCGGAAGCGACTTGTCGCGCTCGCGGAAGTAGTTGCGGCTCGGAACCCGCGCGGCAATGTAGTCCTTGAACAACATCAGCGAATCGCGTTCGTTCGTGCTGGAGAGCGATACCGGCATGAAGGACGCCGCCAGATCGGAGCCAACGATGCGGTCCAATGCCGCGCCCTTGTTGAGGATCGCGAAGTGGATGTTGACCGCGTTGGCGTTCGGGATCAGCTCGTAAAGTTGGTGTGCCACCTCCACCGACTCGTATCCCTCCCGGCTGAAATCGGGGTGAATGAACAGATCCAGGTCGTCGATGATCACCAGGATCGGGAACAGCGGCGAACTGCCAGGCGTGTGCATGTGCGCCGAGCGATCGGCAACCAGGCGGCGCAGGGCCATCACCTTGCGCGAAAAGTCCTGGTTGTCGGTGTAGGACTCAACGCGCGCGGCATATTCCGATTGGTACTCGATGGTCCTGGCCGCGTTGTCCGCCGCCTTTGCGCTGTGAATGATCCGGATCTCCCATGAATCCGCGAATTCGTACCCGTGGGCCGCGAGCGTACGTACCAGGGTGCTGCGGCCCAGTTTGCCCGCCCCGACGGCGAAAAGATTCGGGCGCTGCGTTGTATCCCACACCGCATTTGTCGACCCCGCGACCCCAAGTGGAAAGCGTCGCTTTTCCGCAACGGCGTGCGGAAAAGCGGGTCGGGGTATGGTCGCGACGATTCCGTTGACCATCTCGGTCGCTAAATCGAACTTCTTCGTTCGAGAAAAGATTCCCATGACCGCTCCTCAGACTTCGTTGTCTTACTTCGCGTGTCATCAGGGTAGCAAGGCGTAATCTTCGACAACAAGCCTCGGGCCCACTCATTTGATCTCTTTTATGACAACCTGCGCAGACGCGTCCGTAACTTACGCATTAAAGTTCGACATCGCCGCATTGGGTGCCAATCAGGGCGGGAAATATGCGGGTCGCGAGCAAAGGAGCCAAATCCGCGGGGTCTGCGCCGAGCGGAGTCCACCGGAGTTCGGCAATTTCTGCCTGCGGAGTCGGGCTCAGCCGCGCGCGGTCGACCCGGCTCAGGTAAACGGTCGATTCGACCCGCATCCCGGGTTCGTTCGCCGCTGTTGCGTCGAATCGCCCAAGGTACGTCAGTTCGCGGGGATCGAGTTCGATGCCGGTTTCTTCGCGGCACTCGCGGATAGCGGTCTGGAGCCAGGTCTCGCCTCGCTCGGCTTTCCCGCCGGGAAGCTGGAACAGCGAACTGGATCGCTTTCTGACGGTCAAGGCTGCCGCCTCGCTCAGCAGCACCACCGCTGCCACTTTGATCAACCCGGCATCGGCGGGCGATGGGACCGAATCGACTGCGAGCGGATCGGCAAAACGGTCCATGGTTCCCTCGGACATAGTTCGATACTATCGCCGCGGCAATGGCAGGATGGCGGTGTGCGGGGGGCGCTGGATCGAACAGAGGGCACTTCTCATGCAATTTTCCGGAAATCATCGCTGGTTCGCGCCGATTGCGGCCGCCGCCCTGGCGGCGTCGCTGGCTGGCGCCACCGCAGCCACAGCCAACGCGCCCACAATCGCGTTGCACTCGAGTGGGGCGATCGCGGACGCGTCGCAGGTCACCTTCGCGGGCTTCGCTGCAGAAAGCCCTCTCGACGTCGTGACCGTGAACCTCACCACGGGCGAGAGGCTCTCTACCAGCGCCCTCACGGATGCGGCGGGCGGTCTGGCAGTGAGCATCGCAACGCGAGACCAGGACGTCTATTTTGTCCAGGGCCTGCAAGGAGGGAATGCCGAAGGTGAGATTTCGGTCGCCGAGTTGGTCGGCGAAGGACGGGAACTGCGCGCGGTTGACGAACCCACGGTGTTGCGCGCCCAGCCAGCTCAGGCGCCTGCGGAGCCGACAGTGGAACTCGCGGGTGAAAGCCGCGTGGGGGCGACGGTTTCAGCTTCGCTGAGCGGACTGGCGCAGGTGGATCCGCAACAGATTTCCCTTTCCTACTATTGGTCGAATGGCGCCGAGATCTTTGGAACGCAGCGTTACGTTACGCTGCCCGCGCTGGCGTTGGGCACCAGTCCGCGGCTCACGATCGTGGTCCGGCAGGCGGGCCACGCGAGCATCGCGGTGACGGGAACGTTTGCCGACAGCCTCCAGGCAACCGTGGCCCTGGGGACACCCCCATTCCCGGTCATGACGCCAACGCTGGTGGGATCGCCGCAGGTCGGATCGACCCTTTCAGTGCGCACGGGGGCGTGGTCGCCGCGCCCCACCGCATTTCGTTATCAGTGGCTGCGAGCGGGAGCGGCGATAGCGGGAGCCTCGGCCCCGACCTACACCCTGACGGCGGCTGACAAGGGGAAGCTGGTCTCCGTCCGCGTCGTGCCGGTGCTCGCGGGCCACGGCGCGATCGGCGTAGTGCCGACGGTCGATAAGCGCGTGGGCAAGGCAACGGCCACTGTCTCCGTGACCTCGCCGCGGACGCTATCCAGATCGAAGCGGGCGAGGGTGAAAATCAAGGTCGGCGCCAGCGGCATCGTCCCTCTCGGAACCGTGACGGTGAAAGCCGGCGGCCGCACCTACAAAGCGACGCTGGGGTCGGCCGGGAAGGCCTCCATAAAGCTGAAAAGATTCAAGCGCAAGGGGAACTACGCGGTTCGCGTGACCTACGCGGGGTCGGCGACCACAAAGAGGGCGGTGGCCTCGGTCACGTACATTCGTGTCAATCGGTAGGCATCGGTGCTGCTAGTGAGGGGGCCTACGGAATCGCGAAGAGGCACGAGTGCCCCGCCCTTGCAGGGACCGCCCGCCGTTTCGCCGACCGCGCCGTGACCGCGCCGTGACCGCGCACCGTCAATCGAGAAGCGCCAATGCCTCGCACAATGAAGCGACGACGTCGACGCGAGTTTGGTGGGTCTGCACCCGCTCGTGCTTCGGCGCTCGCGCCCCGTTGGCCGCGGCGTCTTGATCGAGAAGGATACCGCGCAACCCCGCGGCGGCGGCCGCCTGCATATCGATGGCGCGGTCGCCGATGCAGACCACATCACGCGGTGCGAGGTGGTGGCGGGAGAGCAACATTAGGTTCATCGCCGGGTCAGGCTTGCGGGCCAGGCCGTCCGGGGCGCACACCAAGTCATCGACGCGGATGCCTAGGGCATCCAATAGCGCCGTGGCCGACGCGCGATCGCGGTGGGTTGCGACCAAATTCAGGCCGCCGCTTGCGCTCACCGCCGTCAGCAGATCGCGCGCGCACGGCATGAGCGGAGCGGGATGCGTTTGCCAACGCGCCTTGAGGTCTCGATAGGCCTGTTGCAGGGTCTGGGGCGGGACCGCATATTCAGCGCTAAGTGCATCTATGGCATGTGCGATCGATACTGTTCGCAGCGCCTGCACATGTCGCAACTGCTGCGCGGTGGGGGCCGTGCCCCACACGGCGGCGGCCAACGCCCTGTCGACCTCTGGATAGGTGTCGATCAGGGTTCCGCCCATGTCCCAGATAACATTGACCACCCAAGCATTCTGTCACCGCACCGCGTGGCGCGGCGGGGTCAGAAGTCCGTGGAACGCTGCGACTCGCCCCCGCCGAAGGCGGCGGGGGCGGCGCCGGGTGAAACTAGCTCACGAGCGCAATGCCGAGCCCGGCTAGCGCCACGGCCGCAATGAGCTGGACGAAGGTGTTCACGACCGCGCGCGTGATCCGCCCGGTGCGAATGAGGGAAATAGAATCTGCCATCGCGGAGGAAAAGGTCGTGAACCCGCCGAGCAGCCCCGCCGCGACGACGGCGTGCCACGGACCCAGAAATGACGGCGCGCCAACCAGCAGACCCATGCAGAACGAACCGACTAGGTTCACCGTGGTGGTACCCCAGGGGTAGCGTTCGCGCCAGGCCTTCGGGAACGAGATGTCGGTGAGATAGCGAAGCGCCGATCCGATCCCGCCGCACAGCCCAATGAGGAGTACCAGTGCCAAGGCGTTCATGATTCTTCTCCATTAGACCGGGCGGCGGGGGCGGCGAACTCGTCCCTATCCGCTGCCTCTTCAAGCAATTCACTCGTTGGCTCGTCAGCATCGTTGACGGGCGTCAGCGCAGGGGTGATGCGACCGGTTCGAGCGCCGGCCCACACGCCGAGCGCGCACGCGGCGAGCCCGGTGACGACGCTTGCCAATGCGTACAGGACCGCAATGTCAAGGTAACCCTGGGCCACAAGGTGAGCGGAATCCGCCGCGAACGAACTATACGTCGTGAATCCGCCCATGACGCCCGTGCCGAACGTCAAGCGCAGGCGCTCGCGGCGAACGGGATCGGGCACTTTGCCAAGCAGGTGTTCCCCCAGCCACCCCAGGATGAACGCGCCGACAATGTTGATGGCGAAAATCGCGACCGGGAACCGGTAGGCGGGAACTATCAGCGTGACGATGTCGCGGAGCATCGCGCCGCAGGCGCCGCCGGCGAAGACTAGCGAGACGGATACCGCAAAAGCGTGCCTTGACGCCTTGCGCACGGGAGAAACCAGGGGAGTGTGAGGCACGGTGGGCCCACCTTTCGGACACGCGAGATCGAGGTCGAAAAGCAGGGACTGTTGTCGGCATTGCCGAGGTTGGTTCCGGTGAGCCCCACCGCCGGGCGCCTGGGCGCACCCCAATTATACGACCGCCGACCGCGTCGGCCCGCCCGCGGGCCGCGGGCGCGATACGCTAACCGAGTGAGCGTTCGGCAGGTACCGGTTTATTACTATTCTTCGGCGTCGGGAATGGTCCGTGATTTCGCGCACCGCCTGTGCCGACCGATCTTCGACCTTGCCGACCGCGAGGTGCGCACCACCGTTCCGGACGGCCCATGGGTGCTGCTCACCCCGTCCTACAAGACGGGCAATTCCGAGAACGATACAGTCCCCGAACCGGTCAAGCGGTTTCTTGGGGATGCTGTGACCAGGCGCCGGCTGGTCGGCGTCATTGGGTCCGGGAACCGGAACTTCGGCGCGCACTATCAGGCGGCGGCACGCAGCGTCGCGAAGGCGTCGGGGCGTCCCATGCTGCTGGAATTCGAGCTGCAGGGAACCCAGTGGGATGTCCAGGACGCCCAACGGATCCTCACGGAATTGGATCAGGCGCTATCCGGTGAATCCGAATCGGCCTGAGTGAGGTAGTCGCGGAGCACGACCGCGTGATTGACCGCCGGATCGTGCGCCGCGTACAGCAAGGTGACCTGGTCGTGATCGCGCATTGCCGCGCGTATTGCGGTCAGATCGTCGCCGTCCAACTCCGCACGGTACCTGCGCGCAAATTCCGGAAAGGTTGCCGGATCGTGGCCCCACCAGCGGCGAAGCTCGGTGCTGGGCGCGACCGACTTCGCCCACAAGTCTACGGCGGCGCGCGCCTTGGTCACGCCGCGCGGCCACAGTCGATCGACCAGCACCCGGAAACCGTCCGCGGGGACGGCGGCCTCGTAAACTCGCTTGATTCGTAGCATAACTACCATTTTGTACCCGCGCGTGCGGGCGTGCCATGGTTGAGGCATGACATGGGTTTGGTCGGCATACATCGGTGTGATCCTGGGAGTCATTGCCTTCGCGCTGATCTTTGTGCCGCTCCTGATCGTCCAGTTCCGCAAATTCGGCGCCCTGAACGCGCGCAGAATCGTGGGCGCCGCCGCGGTTGCAATCTACGGGGCCGCCCTGGTTTCCTACACGATGTTCCCCATGCCCAGCCCCCAGTGGTGCAACCTCAACCACTCGATCCGTCCCGAATTCGTGCCGTTGCATTCGATCGATGACATCGCGCGCGCGACGGCCGGCCTGCCCCTACCCCAAGCGCTGACGAGCACGGCGACCCTACAGGTGGTGTTCAACGTCATTCTGTTCGTGCCGTGGGGCATTCTTGTACGCCGCTACTTCGGCAGGTCGTTCGCGTTCGCTTCGTTCTCGGGGTTGGCGATGTCCCTTGCGATCGAAGCCACGCAACTGACGGGCGTGTGGGGATTGGTGGGTTGCGCCTACCGGGTCGCCGATATCGACGATGTCATCACCAATACGACGGGTGCGGTTTTGGGCGCGGCGCTGGCACCGCTCATTCTGGGATGGATGCCCCAAGCCAGGCAACTGGAGGCGACCCGCGATCGTGCCCGTCGCGTCGCGCGTCCGCGCAGACTGGTCGGTATGGGCCTGGATCTTGCAACGTTTTGGATCGGGACCTACATCCTCGCCATCGTCTATCGCGCGGTAGGGCTCTACGGGTTCGGCAGGCCGCTTCCGTCCGGGCAATCGTGGATGTTCTCATTCGTGCCGATGGCGATCGTTGCCGCCCTCATGGCGGCTCCGTCCCTGCTCGGATCGGGGGCATCGGTGGGGCAAAGGCTCGTTTGGCTGGAGCCGCGGTGGCGCGGGCGACCGCGCCGTGCGGTGCGCTATCTGACGGGTTTTGCCCCGTTCGCGGCGGCGCAGTTGTGGGCGGCCGCTCCCCACGTCGATCCGGGAATCCCTGCGGCGCTCGGAACCTGTTGGCTGCTCCTAGCTGGCATTGGCGTGATCGCCGACAAGAGCGCGCGTGGAATCTCGTATCGGCTGGCGCGGGTAGAACTCGTCGATCCTCGCGCTTCTGCGGGCGGTTTGCAGCGTCCGGTGCAGCCTACTCCTTGACGATCCACCTGAATGTCAGCCGCGTCGCAACCGCCCCGACCACGAGCCACGCACAGGTCACGACGGCAATCTGACCCAGATGCCAGGCTCCGCCCTGCTCGATCGCGGCGTACGAATCGGGCAGGAAAACCGACCGCATCCCCTGCGCGAACCACTTGAGTGGGAACACGGAAGCGACGCTCCGCAGGGAATCGGGCAGCGCCGAAAAGGGGAGATACACCCCGGAGATGAACTGCAAGATTAATACGAAGGGCAAGACTACCGCGGATGCGCTCTTGCGATTGCGGGGGATGCGGGCTAACGCGATGCCCAGCCAACTGGATGTGATCAGGCCGAGCACGAGCAGCCACGCAAAAGCTATCCACTTTCCGGGCGCGGAGGGCAGGCCCACCCCGAAGGCGAGGGAGGCGACCAGGATCAGCAGCGCGGCCTGCGCAATGCCGGTCACCAGGACCTTGATCAGCTTCCCGGTGAAATAGGCTGCGGGAGTCAAAGGGGTGCCCGCTAGGCGCTTGAGCGTGCCGTCCAGGCGCTCGGTGGCCACCTCGATTCCCAATGCCTGGGTGCCGGATATGAACATACCGGCGGCGAGCATGGCCGGCAGGTAGTATTCAGCGGCGCTGATTCCTCCCTCCCACGTGGTCTTCGAGAACGCAACGGCGAAGACAGTGAGCATCATCACGGGGAACAGGAACGTGAAAAACACTTCGTCGGTCCGCCGGAAATAGATCGTGATTTCGTAGGCCGCGCGCGCCAGCCCCAAGCGGATCGGGTTCATTGCCGCACCCCGCCGGTGCGCGCTCGGTCGATAACGTCCAGGTAGGTCTGCTCCAGCGACGGTGTCGTCACCGACAGATCTGAGTAGTTGCCGCGGGCGTGAATCGCGGTCACCACTGCCCCGGGATCAGCGGTGATCTCCAAGTGATCCCCGGACGGATCGGTCCACCTTACGTGGGGCTTGTGCGCGTCGGGACCTCCCAGTTGCGCCAGCGGGCTGTCCGCCAGGACCGTCCCGGCGGCGATCACGATCGCTCGATCCGAAAGTTCGGCGGCCTCATCGAGGTAGTGGGTCGTGAGCAAAATCGTTGTGCCGCGGGAACGAATAGCGCGGATCAAGGCCCAGAACTCGCGTCGCGCCTCGGGGTCGAAACCGGTGGTCGGCTCGTCCAGGAACAAAATACTAGGATTCCCGATCACCCCGAGCGCCACGTCGACCCGGCGGCGCTGCCCGCCCGACAGCCGCGAGATGCGCGTGCCCGCCTGCGCGGTGAGCCCCACGGCCTCGATGAGTTCCGCAACATCGCGCGGAGCCGGGTAGTAGGCGGCAAACTGGCGCAGCAGCTCGCCGACTGTTGCCTCGTCGAAAGTCCCGGTTTGCTGCAGCACGATCCCCACCCGGGCGCGCCACGTCGGCCCCGCGCGATCGGGATCGCAGCCGAGCACCCGCACGCGGCCGGCCGTCGCCCGCCTGAAACCCTCCAGGATTTCGATAGTGGTGGTCTTGCCCGCGCCGTTGGGCCCCAGCAGCGCGACCGATTCCCCGGCGTCGATCCGAAAGGACACGCCGGATATCGCCGTCTTGTCGCCGTACCTCTTGGTCAGGCCCGCGACCTCCACATGTGCGTCGTCCATGGTTCCCAGCATCCCAGTTCGGGCGGCCTTCGGCGACCGGGCGCCAGCCACGCCCCCGCGCGCTGCGGTCCTTCGGCCGGCCCGCAATCGGGCGATTAGCGATTCTGGATCAGGTCCAGCACTACCGATGCCGATCGCTGCGCGGCGTCATCGACGTGCTCGTCGAACTCGTCGGGTGCGCAAAGGTCCGAAATTGCCCTGACCGATACGAAGCGAAGCCCAAAGTTGTAGGCCACCTGCGCCAGCGCGGTCGATTCCATGTCCACGCACAGCGCATCGGGCCACTGCTTGAGCAGTTGCGCCGCGAAAGCGGGCGACGCGAAGCTGTCCCCGGCAAGAATGAGCCCGCGATGGATGCGGTAGTCCTGGCTTGTGGCCGCAGCGACGAGTTCCCCGTCCCCCCGGTATGACGCGGGCATTTGGGGCACCTGGCCCGGGGCATAACCAAACGCAGTCGCGTCGACCTGGCAGTGAATGTATGTCTCTCCGACGACCACATCGCCCAGCCCCACGCCCGCGGCAAGCCCGCCGGCGGTGCCGGCGCTGAACACGACTCGGGTCTGCGGCGCCTCGTACAGGGCGGCGACTAGCCCGCTGACCGAGTTCGCGTAGCTGATCCCCGAACGCACCAGCAGGATCGTCCGGTCCCGATACCGCAACCAGCGCAGCAACGCGTTGCCGGCGATTTTTTCGTTCACGACGTCGCCCGCGGCCAAGAACGGCGCGGCCTCTTCATCCATGGCGACGACGACGATCGCGTCCACGTTGCTAGCCACGGGTGACCTCCAACCACTGCGCGCGCTTGGACAAGAAGGAGCGCGCCGCGGCCTGGGCCCCGGCCAGGGAGTGGTTGGCGCCCCAACCGCATTGGATCTCGTTGGCGGCAGGTACCTGGTCGGCGCCGAGGATGTCGGTCAGCGTGTCGGCGACCAACTGGGCCGCCTGCGCGCTCTCCCAGTGGCCCGACAGCAAAAGGTAGAACCCGGTTTGGCAACCCATGGGTGAAAAATCGACGACCTGGCCGCTGTGGTTGCGGGAGTATTCCGCGAAGAGGTGCTCGAGCGAGTGGACGGCGGGCATCTGCAGATGCGCGACGTTCGGTTGCGTGAAACGCACGTCGAACTTTGTCAGTTCATCGCCGTGCGGGAGCGTCTTGCGGTCGGCCACCCGGATGTAGGGGGCGGCGACGGTGCGATGGTCAAGGTTGAACGACTCGACGTTCATGTGTTTCGTTTCTGGGTTCGTCACATCCACCAGTTTCACATAGATGTTACGTTCGTAACCCGAAAGTCTGCATTCAGCACTTCATCAGGATGGAATACTAGAATGCATGGCTTCTAAGTCCCCCAGCCCCGCCAAGTCGGGGCCAGCGAAAAACAGTTCCAAGAGCGCTGCGGCGACACCCACCAATTTCCTAGACCGTTTCTTTAAGATTTCCGAGCGTGGCTCTTCGATCGGCACCGAAATCCGCGGTGGCCTTGTCACGTTCTTCACGATGAGCTACATCATCGTCTTGAACCCGATCATCATCGGTAACGTCCAAGATGGCACGGGCAAGTACCTGGGCGGCGGCGACGAACCCAACACCGCGGTGATAGCGGCGACCACGGCCCTCGTCGCTGGGATCATGTCGATCCTGATGGGCGTGTTTGCCAACTTCCCGATCGCTTTGGCGGCGGGGCTGGGCCTGAACGCGGTGGTCGCTTACTCGATCGCGGCGCTGCCGGGCATGACCTGGGCCGACGCGATGGGAATCGTCGTCCTCGAGGGTCTGATCATTTTGATCCTGGTCCTTACCGGTTTCCGTAACGCGGTGTTCAAGGCGGTTCCGCGGTCCATCAAGACCGCGATCAGCGTCGGCATCGGCCTGTTCATCGCCCTCATTGGCTTGTTCGACGCCGGTTTCGTTCGCATCCCGCAGTCGATGAGCACCCCGGTGGAGTTGGGCATCAGCGGTTCGCTTGGCGCCTGGCCGTTGCTTGTTTTCGCGTTCGGGCTGCTGCTGGCGTTCATTCTCATGGTCCGCAAGGTCAAGGGCGCGATCCTCATCTCGATCGTGGCTTCCACGATCCTTGCGATGATCATTGAGGCCATCGGGAAGATCGGTGGCCGCAACGGAGGAGACAACCCCGCCGGGTGGGCCCTCAACGTGCCCTCGACCCCCGAGTCGGTCGTCGCCACCCCCGACTTCTCGCTGGTTGGTCAGTTCTCGCTGTTCGGCTCGATCGGCAAGATCGGGATCGTCGCAGTGATCCTTCTCGTGTTCTCGCTGCTGTTGGCTGACTTCTTCGACACCATGGGAACCATGGTGGCCGTGGGCGCCGAAGCTAAGCTGCTCGACGCGGAGGGCAACCCCCCGAAGTCGAAGGAAATTCTGATCGTCGACTCGATCGCCGCCGCCGCCGGTGGTGCTGCTTCGGTGTCGTCGAACACGAGCTACATCGAATCGACCGCGGGCGTCGGCGACGGTGCCCGCACGGGCCTTGCCTCGGTCACCACTGGTGTTGCGTTCCTGCTGGCAACGTTCCTTGCCCCGCTCGTGAACATCATTCCTTCGGAGGCCGCCGCTCCCGCGCTGGTGGTCGTCGGGTTCTTGATGGTTACCCAGGTGCTCGAA
Source organism: Rarobacter incanus (assembly GCF_006715765.1). Taxonomy (NCBI): domain Bacteria; kingdom Bacillati; phylum Actinomycetota; class Actinomycetes; order Micrococcales; family Rarobacteraceae; genus Rarobacter; species Rarobacter incanus. The sequence continues at coordinate 910,575 of NZ_VFNV01000001.1, read as the reverse complement.
ATCAATTGGAAGAGCTACGAGGTTGGCATTCCAGCGTTCCTGACGCTCGCCATGATGCCCTTCACCTACTCGATCACCGCTGGTATCGGTGCGGGCATCATCGCCTGGACCCTGATCAAGGTTTCGGTCGGCAAGATCAAGACCATCCACCCGCTGATGTGGGTGGCGACCGTGATGTTCGTGCTCTACTTCCTGATCGGTCCGATCAAGCACGCGGTCGGAATCTGATCCGCCTGTTGTCCTGTCCGTAGGGAAGGGGGCGCCGATCCCGCGGGATCGGCGCCCCCTTCGCGCGGCCGGTGGTGGGGCCGCTCGCCGGGGCAGGTCCGGTGGATGGCCGGGGCGCGATGATGCGCCGCCGGGCCCTGTGGCGGGGGCGCGAGCGGGCCTCGTTCCCGTTATGCCGCGGGGCTTTCGTCGAGCGCTAACGCCGCCTCCAGCTCACCCAGATCCGCGCGGACCAGTATCCCCTGGGGCGGATCGACATCGCGGCCAGACGCAGTCAGGATGACGGCCTTGGGCGCATCAACCCGGCGCAGCACGGCGAGAATCTGCGCAACCGAGGCAGTAACTGGATAGAACTCAACGGTTTCGGTGACCTCCGTGAACGGAAGCACATCGCGCACGCGCGCCGACTCGATGAGGGCGTCCCCGTTCTCGTCGACGTGGTCCGCCAGCCACCGAGCCACCCCGTTCGTTGTGAGCAAACCCGCGAACGTTCCTCGGTCATACACGGGAAGCTGCGAGATATCCCGCGATCGCATGATAGTCAGCCACCGGCCCAGGGGGTCGGCGCTGGCAGCGCGGGCGATCGCGCTAGCGGCTAGCCGCACGGCGCGGCTCGGGCGCACGATTTCTTGCAGAATCCGTTCCGCGCGGTGCACGACCGATTCGCTGAGCACGCCGAGGGGGTCGGCTATGTCCAGGTGCTCGTGGGTGGCCGCCTCGCGGTGGGCCGTCAGGCGCCACAGCGCGGTCGCGTAGTAGGTGGCCACGGGGTCGCCGGCCGCTATGGCGGCGCGCGTGACCGGTCCAAGGCCGTGCACGCGGTCCAGTTCGCAGCGGGCGGCCAGTTCCCGTTCTATCGCGTCGGTGGCTGCGATCAGTGACGTCGCGAGTTGGTCGGTGCGAGTCCCCACGGTGGTGTTCCTTACGCTGAAATTTGCTCTCTGACCTGCCGCTTGGTGCGGCTAAGAATGCCTGCCATGCCGCGAAGCCGAAGCGGTGAAATGGCGCGATCGAGTCCGAGCCAGCTGGGGTAGTCGTCCGGGATCGCCAGGACCTGGTGCGGCGATAGTCCGGCGATGCCCTGGACAAGGATCGACGCGAACCCGCGCGTCGTGGGCGCCTCCAGCGGGGCCGTCGCATAGAGATGGACGGTGTTATCGTCTGCAACCTCCGCGAAAGCGCGGACGGGGGACTGGCATTCTTCCACGCGCTCCAACAGGCCGGGCGCGAACTTGAAGCGGTCCGGCAATTCGGGCAACTCGCGCGAGAATTCGAGCAGCAATTGGGGCCGGTCTCGTTCCGGGAGCGCTAGAAAGTCCTCCCGGATTTCGGCGAGGACGGGTGGCAACTCGGCGGCCGTCGCAGGTGGGGTCATGGGTACAGTCTTTCAGATATCCCGAGTTTGGTACACGGGTGGACCGGCGAGCGCGGCGATGGGACAGTCAGGGACGAAAAGGGTGGTCCCGGCCGACGACCGCCGGGACCACCCGATGCAGGGCCCTCGCGGTGCGCTAAACGAGCGCCCCGGCCTCTTCGCCCTTGACGATGGGGACGCGGACGGCGTTGCCCCATTCGGTCCATGAACCGTCGTAGTTCTTGACGTTGTCGAGACCCAGCAGGAAGTGCAACGCGAACCAGGTGTGGCTGGAACGCTCCCCGATGCGGCAGTAGGTGACGATCGCATCGTCGTTGGTCAGCCCCAGGCCCCCGGCCTGGTAGATCGCCTCGAGTTCGGCGCGCGGCTTGTATGTCCCGTCCTCGGCTACGGCGGTCGCCCAGGGGACGTTGCGCGCGGTGGGGATGTGGCCGCCGCGCAGAACACCCTCTTCGGGGTAGTCGGGGATGTGCAGGCGCTCTCCGGTGTATTCCGGGAAGGATCGGATGTCGACCAGGGGGCCGGATCCGATGTGCTTTTGCACGTCATCCTTGAATATCCGGAACGTAACGTCGTCGCGCGTGGCGACCGGGTAGGTGCCCGGGGTCGGGGCCGGGACATCCGTCGTGAGTTCACGACCCTCCGCTATCCACTTGCCGCGGCCCCCGTCGAGGAGCCGCACGTCCTCGTGGCCATAGATGGTGAAGACCCAGGCGGCGTAGGCAGCCCACCAATTGTTCTTGTCCCCATACAGGACAATGGTGGTGTCTTTCGAGATGCCTTTCGAACTCAACAACTCGGCGAATTGGTCGCCGTCGATGTACTCGCGGATTTCCGGATCGTTGAGGTCGGTGTGCCAGTCGATCTTGACTGCGCCCGGAATGTGCCCTGTTTCGTAAAGCAGAACGTCCTCGTCGGATTCGACGACGACAATGCCCTCGTCACCCAGGTGCTGGGCCAGCCATTGGGTCGTAACGAGGCGTTCAGGGTGCGCGTATTCCTGGATTCTGGCGTCGGAATCGATTGGTGCGGTCATGGTATCCCCTCCAAGGTGTGCGGAACGTTGTGAAGTGTTCGCCACTCACCCTACGGCCCCGCACTCGCGGTGTCGCGCATGTGGGACGTTTGTCTTACTTTCTGGGACGAGCGCCCTCAATCCGGTGCAATCGTAGGATTTAGAGCCCGTGTCGCCGGTTGCCAGGTGTCCACCATGTGAGATTTGCGGTTGTGGCCCCCGGACCGCTGCCCGCGGCCGCCGCCGAGAGCCGGCGGTCGTCCGCTCAGGCCACATTCCTCACAAACCGACCGTCGCCTGCGCGCGCGTCACACCCCAGGCCGTTGTGTAGGGAAAGGCGCCCCCGTTGGGGGCGTAGGCAAATTGGTCGAACGCAAGTACAACGATGCGGTAGGTTCCCGCGGCCACGGCATCGCGGTCGATGTCCCACACCAAGGCCTGACCGGACTGCGGATTCGCCGAACCGCCCGCAATTTCGACAGCAGTTCCATCTGCCTGACTGACGAGCCAGAGTCTGACGCTGGCCGCGCGGTGCACCGCCTGGTTCACACGCGCCGTCACGGTAACGCCGGATTCAGTCGGCGCTACGGCGTCAATAACCGGCTGGGGCGATTGGCCGCTCACGCGAATGCTCCGCGAGGAAGCCGATGTGCGCCCGTAGGTGTCCGTTGCCACGATCCGCACGGTATACACGCCATCGGGCATATTGGTCAGCGGTATTGCGCCGTTGAGGCTCAGCGACCGGGTCCCGACGCCCCCGGTGCGTCCGTAGTAGCCCGATTGGTCTGACCACGGCACATCCAGGTAGGCGTCCAAGGAAGCGATCGATGCGCCCGAGATCGGAAGAATCTTCGCGCTCGCGGTGATCGGCAGCGTGGCGGCGACCACGGCGTTGTCCGCGGGGGAAGCCACGGTGAGTTGCGGTGCGACGGGCGCAGGGGTCACGCGGGTCGGCGCCGACTTCGCGGACCATCCCTTTTCGTTATATGCCTGCACCCGGACGTCGTAGCTGGTCCCGTTTCGCAGCCCGTCGAGGTACCCCGTGCGAGACGTGCTGGCGGTGGCGGTGATTGTCCGCGTGATGGTGTTGCCGCCCGCCGTGGGCCTTACCGTCACGAGCCACCGCTGGATCGGGGCGCCGCCGTCGGCACCCTTTGTCACCGTGATGGCGGCCGATTGATCGCCCGCAACGACCCTCGGTGCGGGTTGTACGGCGGGCTTGGTGGCGCGGGGCGCTCGTCGTTGGATCTGTATCGTCGCCGAGTCGGCATTCATTTTGCGCAGCGTGAGACGCACGCCGTCGGGTGACGTCCAGGAAGCTCCGAGCGGCAGCGAAACCGCTTGGTAGTCGTTCTGCGGCTGCATATCCATGGCGACCGATCCGGTCCCGCGGGTCTTGTATTTGACTGTCACCACGACGCCGGTCAGGTCCTTTGTGAGGACGGTGTCGAGCTTGGCCCGGGTGCGATACTCGATCCAGTACGTGCCCTTCTTGCCGCTCACCTTGATGGCCCGCTTGCCCGAAGTGGCGGCGCGGGGAACTATGGTCACCGTGGCGTTTCGCTTCCTTACGGTCACGATTCTCTTCGCGCTGGTCCAGCGCGTCGCGCGGGCGATCACGCCCTGCATCATGCCCGTCGACGCGCCGGCCCCCATCAGGTCGCCCAGGTCGCCGTATTCGAGTATCTTGCATCCCTTGCCGCGGGACGTGATCGTGCGGTTTTTGGAACAACTCAAGTAGTTTGCGTGGCCCGCGCCGAATGTGTGCCCCAACTCGTGGGTCAGTATCAGCGCGTGCGTGTCGCCATTGAGCCACACGGTCTTGCCGCCTATTTCCGCGAGCCCCGCCCAATAGCACCGCGCGGACGTGGGCATGTAGATGACGACGCGGTCGTATTTCGATGCCCTGTACTTGCCCGATTTCCTTGCGGCGGCTCGCTTCGCCTGCGTCGCCAGCTCCGAGAAGTCCGTGCAAGACCCTCCCCTGACCCTCACCCAAGGCGTCTGGGTGGCCTTGAGTCCCCACTTCCCGTTGGTCTGGGCGCGCAACGCCTTGTCCGTGTTCTTTGCGAGCTTGCGAATCAGGGAGGCCCCGACCGCGTTCTTCTTCTTCGAATAGACCCGGATGATCAGCGTGCGTAACTTCTTCTTTGCCTTCTTTGGAGTGAGCTTCGCCACGATCCGTTCGGCTTGACCATACGTCGAAGCCGCAACAACGGGTTGGTAGCCGCTTGCCTCCAGGTTGCTAGCCTCCCCGGCCGGTGTGGCTAGCGAGGCGAGGGACGAGGGCGCCTGCGGCGCGGCAGCGCTCACCCTCGCCGCGGCACCCGAATCGGGTGATGCTGGGGTCGGCAGATCCAGTAGCTCGGTTGCAGAACTATCGATGGGGGCCGCCATCAAACCAGATTGACCGGTGTTGCCGGCGAGGGTCAGATCGGTCGCATTCGCGCGGGTCGCACCGGGCGACAGCGCCCCGGCAATGATGACTGCGGATGCCGTGAGGCCCGCCAGCATATGGCGCACGTGTCATTCCCCTTTTTGTCCGGTCGTGAACCGGCGGTACGCAGATGGTCTGCCGCATTGCACGCCGGCGACGCCGAGCGGGCTTGACTTGGCATCGTTTCGCCAGTCTAGCGAGGTGCCAGCGGCCCTGCCGAGGGGTGTGGATAACGCGATGTGAGAATCCGGTGTCGCGTGTCCGATGGCGACCCGCCGGGAATGTGGGACAAATAGTCCGCGTTGCGAAGTCGGCCGGCGCCAGTATCGTGGTTGGGGGATAGGCCTTATATCATCGTGACCCTGGTCACGCCCTGTATGAGATCTATGTATCTGTTAGGTATCAAGTCGATAACGATAGCTCCGCAGTTTCGTGGATCGGGTGCAGGCGGCCATTGGCATCGGTACATTCGGATTTATCCGCCGTTGGTCGGTTGGGGTCCGATGTGCGGGGAATCTTCCCGCAACTTTTCCTAGCCACCGAAAAAATTCCAAGGAGGAACGTAAGGTGAGAAGAAAAACAGCACTAGGCGCGGTTGCGCTTGTTGCCGCGGGCGCGATGGCATTGGCCGGGTGCTCCGGCGGCGGCAAGAAGGCAGAAACGACCGGTGCGGCAACCGGCACCGCGGCGACGAGCCTCGATTCGATTTCCATCGCCTGGGAAGCGCCACTGAACTCCCTGAACCTCACGTCGAACACCGGCAATGCGACCCAGAACGCGGTCATCGCATCTTTGCTCGATGGCTCTTTCGTTTGGTACGACTCGAACCTCGAACTGCAGCGCGACGAGTCGTTCGGAACCTTCGAGAAGGTGTCCGACGACCCGCTGCAGGTCAAGTACACGTTCGGGGCGGACACAAACTGGTCTGACGGTGTCCCCGTGGACGCCACGGATCTGTTGCTCGAATGGGCGGCGACGTCAACCCACTACAACACGATCAACATTGACGAGGCCCTGGATGACGAGGGGAACCTCAAGGCCGGCGATTCCGACGTCGCGTTCAACTCCGCTGTGCCATCGTCGCAGTTGATCAAGGACTTCCCCGAAATCAGCGAGGACGGCAAGTCGATCACCTTCACGTACTCCAAGAAGTACGCCGACTGGCAATACTCGTTCGATGGCAGGACGCTGCCCGCGCACGTAGTTGCGAAGCGCGCTTTGGGCATTGACGACGCGACCGAGGCCAACAAGGCACTGATCAAGGCGTTCAAAGACAACGACAAGGCCGCGCTGGCGAAGGTCTCCAAGGTCTGGAACAACGACTTCAACTTCACTCAGTTGCCGACCGACCCCGAACTGTACGTATCGCAGGGCGCCTACGTTCTCAAGGACTACGTCAAGGATCAGTACCTGACGCTGGAAGCGAACCCCAACTACAAGGGCGACCACAAGGCCTCGGTGCCCAACGTGACCGTTCGCTACATCACGGACCCGATGGCGCAGGTCACGGCGCTGCAAAACGGTGAGGTCGACTTGATCGGCCCGCAGGCATCCGCCGACGTCCGCTCCGCCCTCGAGAAGCTGGGCGACAAGGTCAAGACGAACTTCGGCACCGAAGGCACCTACGAGCACATCGACCTGGTCTTCAAGAAGGGCAGCCCGTTCTCGGCAGCAACCTACGGTGGCGACGATGCAAAGGCCCTGAAGGTGCGCCAGGCGTTCCTGCAGATGATCCCGCGTCAGTCGATCGTGGACAACCTGATCAAGTCGTCGAACCCGGATGCGACAGTGCGCAACTCGTTCATCCTGATGCCCGGATCGCCCGACTACGACAAGATGGTTGCCGACAACGGTTCGTCCACCTACCCGGACGCCGGTGACATCGAGAAGGCAAAGGCGTTGCTGGCGGACGCGGGCGTCGAAACCCCCGTGAAGGTTCGGTTCGCGTTCAACGCGGACAACGCGCGCCGCGTCTCCGAATTCGCTTTGATCCAGGATGCGGCCAAGCAGGCGGGCTTCGACCTGGTCGACGCTTCGGCCCCAACTACCGATTGGGGACCTATGCTTGCCACGAAACAGGGCGAGTACGACGCATCGCTGTTCGGCTGGCAGTCGACCTCGACCGCCGTGACCGAATCGGATGCCAACTACCGCACCGGCGGAGTGAACAACTACAGCCTGTACTCGAACAAGAAGGTCGATGCCCTGTTCGATCAATTGCAAGTCGAAATTGACCCTGCCAAGCAGTTCGACATCCAATTGCAGGTAGAGAAACAATTGTGGGCTGACGCCTTCGGTACGGTTCTGTTCCAGTTCCCCGCCATTCAGGCGTGGAACCCCGCGATCGACGGCATCGAAGCAAGCACCATCTCGCCGACCATTTTCAACCAGTACTGGAACTGGAAGGCCGCCGCCTAGTCCGCTAGGTCGAGCGCAGAAAAACACAGCATGAAATAGCAGGTGTCCCCGGTGGGAGCAATCGCGCCCACCGGGGACACCTGTTTGAGTGCAATACGTCCGGAGCAAGGATGTCCCGGGCGAGTCCGGCAGTCAGCGTATGATTGCCACTTAGACATGGTGTTTAGTCTCACCGGGGAAATGTGCCGATGCTTAGATTTATTGCCCGCCGCCTCTTTGCCGGGCTAGCGACACTATTTGTGTCGACGTTCTTGATGTATTTGCTTGTCAGCGTCTCGATACGTCCATTGGACGACCTGATCGAATCGAGCGCGCCGAATAAGCAGCAGCTCATCGCGCAGCGGACCGAACTGCTGGACCTGAACACGCCCGTAATCGTGCGGTTCTTCAAGTGGTTGGCGAGTTTTGTCCAAGGTGACTTCGGAACAGCGTGGCGCACGGGTCAGCACGTGAACTCGCAGCTCGGAACCGCGATGGTGTCTACCATCCAGCTGGTCCTTGCGGCGTCGGTCCTGGCGATCATCCTCGGTGTCGGCGTCGGCATCATCTCGGCATTGCGGCAATACAGCACATTCGACTACATCATCACGTTCACGTCCTTTCTGCTTTACTCCCTGCCGGCGTTCTGGGTGGCCGTCCTGCTCAAGCAGTGGGGAGCGATCGGCTTCAACGACTTCCTCAAGGACCCCTATCTGTCGGCGCTTGGGATCGCCGGCATGGCCGTCATCTTCGGGGTGCTTTGGATGCTGGCGGTCGGCGGCGATGCGCGCAGGCGCCTGATCAATTTTGCGGGCGCCGCCGGCATCACCGCTGCCCTCTACACCTACTTGCAGGTCAGTAACTGGTGGTTGGAGCCGAACATCAACCCGATCCTGCTCGCCGTCCTCGGGGCGGGCGCGGCGGTCGGATTCACGCTGCTGTCTACGGGGCTTCGGAACCGCCGCGCGTTGGGCGCGGCGGGCACCACGGTCGTCATCGGAGTCATTGCCTACTTCCCGCTGCAGTACGTCTTTTACAACGAGTCGTTCAACTGGTGGTGGCTCCTGGGGTTGGCTGCCCTGGCCGCCGGCATCGGCATCTTGATCGGCCGGTTGTGGGGAGGGCCCGATTGGCGCCAGTCTTCGCGTGCCGCCGCCCTGACCGCGATCACGATGGGTGGCCTGACCTTCGTCGACCAGGCCATGCTGTATTGGGGCGACTACCTAAAGATGTCGCAAATACGGGGTAGGCCAATCGCGACAGTCGGTGACCGGACCCCCAACCTCGGCGGCGACTTCTGGATCTCCACCCTCGATACGTATACGCACCTGTTGCTTCCGACGGTCGCGCTGATGCTGATCAGCTTCGCCGCATACACCCGCTACTCGCGAGCCAGCATGCTCGAAGTGATGAACCAGGACTACATTCGCACCGCACGCGCCAAGGGACTCACCGAGCGGACGGTCGTCATGCGACACGCCTTCCGTAACTCGCTAATTCCGCTCGCGACCATCGTCCCCATGGACCTTGTGGCGGTGTTCGGTGGAGCGATTATTACCGAGCAGGTATTCGGCCGACCCGGCATGGGTCAGCTATTCGTTAAATCGTTGAGCATGGCAGAAATCGATCCCGTGATGGCCTATTTGGTGGTGACAGCCGCCCTCGCGGTGCTCGCAAATATCGTCGCCGATCTCATCTACGCTGCCCTTGACCCAAGGATTCGGGTGAACTCATGACATTGACACCGCAAGAGCCCGTCGACCCGCAGGTCACCGAGCAAGAACTGGCCGAATTGGCCGAATCTCAAAACGTCGACATCGCGCTGAAAGAAGTTGAGGGCCTGTCGCAGGGCCAGATCGTGGTACGGCGATTCTTCCGCCACAAGGGCGCCGTCGCCGCCCTCATCATTTTCTTCCTGATCGTTCTGCTGGCGTTCACCTCGGTGGGAATCGGATCGTGGACCGGATGGTGGAAGCACACCCCGCTCGAAACCGGTAGCGTCGCGGAGACGGGGGGCAACCCGACGCTGCGCCTACCTACGTGGTTAGGCGGCGAGGGATTCGTGTGGGGTGATTATCCGTTCGGTCGCGACGAATCCGGGCGCGACGTATTTGCCCGCGTCATGCGCGGTACCCAAACCTCACTCATCGTCATGTTCGTGGTGGGAATCGTCTCTTCGCTCATCGGTGTCGTCGTCGGCGCACTGGCCGGTTTTTACAGGGGAAAGCTCGACGCGATCTTGATGCGGATGACGGATTTGGTCATCACCATCCCGGTCATCGTTTTGGGAGCGGTGCTGGGTGCCCTCGCCTCGAACAAATCGAGCGCCCTGATGCTGGCCGTCTTTCTCGGTCTGGTGTCCTGGACGACCCTCGCCAGGCTTGTGCGCGGCGACTTCCTCACCCTGCGCGAGCGCGAATTCGTCGACGCCGCGCGCGTGGCCGGGGCAAGCGACCTGCGGATCATGTTCAAGCACATGCTCCCCAACTCCGTGGGCGTCATCATCGTCAACCAGACTCTCCTGATGAGTTCGGCGATTCTGCTCGAAACCTCGCTGAGCTTCATCGGTTTGGGAATCAAGTACCCGAACATCTCGCTCGGCCAGCTCATCAACCAATACCAGGAGGCCTTCGCCACGCGCCCGTGGTTGTTCTGGTGGCCCGGCCTCTTCATTGTCCTGATTGCACTGTGCATCAACTTCATCGGCGATGGTTTGCGCGACGCCTTCGACCCGCGTCAGCGTCGCATACCCTCCGCCCGCAAGATGGAGAAGGCGGCTCGCAAGCAAAGCGCTACCCCCGCTGCGATCGTTGCAGCGACCGCCGCCGAAAGCGGAAATCGATGAGGGGCTACAGCTGCAAAGAGACAGCGGCGACAGCCAACGCGCTGGCGACTATGAGGATCGAACGCACGTTCCACGATCGCGTGAGCGGCGCGGATGATGGTTCCGCAATCGCGATGCGTTCATTGACCTCGCTGGCGGCCTCGTCGGCGATTGATTCGCGCATCCGCGCACCGCGCGGCAGCGCCCACGCCTCGAACACCTCATCGGCATCGGTCACGACCTCGAACGAGTACCTGACCCGGGCCAACCGGATGCGGGAAAGGGGAATCCGCACCGTTCGCACGACACCGATCAACGTGACGCGGTGCTCGTCGATAATCACGGCGGGGTCAAAAAACAACACCCACACGATCGCGGCTGGTAGCACCAGGGAAATGCTGTCGAGCGCCCCCGGAAGTGCGGCGAGTGCGAGAGTGATAGGCGTCAGGGTCGCCACCGCGGCGCAGACTACGGCGATGACCCTCGAAAATCGGGTGCGGTATATCAGTGGCACCCACATAGTCTTTCAGATAATGCCAGGAAGTCCTGAAGGGAATCACGATGCCTGACACGCGTGCCAATGACGAGCGCCCCGCGCAAACCGCGCAGGGCGGGGTAGCTGAGCCGGTTTTGCAGGTTCGCGGACTGTCGGTGGACTTCTTCGTGGACGGGCAGTGGTATCCGGCCGCGGTCGACGTCTCCTACGATGTCAGGCCCGGTGAGGTGCTGGCGATCGTCGGTGAATCCGGATCGGGCAAGACGCAGTCCTCCATGTCGCTGGTCGGGTTGCTGCCGCCGAACGGGCGCACGACCGGGAGCGCCAAACTGGACGGTCGCGAGCTCATCGGAATGCCAGCGCGCAAGATGAGGCAGATCCGCGGCAAGGAGATCGCGGTCATTTTCCAGGAGCCGATGACCGCCCTGAACCCGGTCTACACGATCGGCTTCCAAATTGAGGAGACGCTGCGCACCCACTTCGACATCGGCCCGCACGAGGCGCGCGCGCGTGCGCTCGAACTGCTGCGCCTGGTCGAAATCCCGGAACCGGAGGTGCGGATCAATTCCTATCCGCACCAGCTCTCCGGCGGGCAGCGCCAACGCGCGATGATCGCTCAGGCATTGGCGTGCGACCCGCGACTACTGATCGCGGATGAGCCCACCACGGCGCTCGACGTAACCGTGCAAGCCGAAATCCTGTCGCTGATGCGGGATCTGCGGACGCGAATCAACTCCGGAATCGTGCTGATCACCCACGATATGGGCGTCGTCGCGGATATGGCCGACTACATCATGGTGATGAAAGACGGGCGCGTCGTCGAACGGGGAACGAGCGACCAAATCTTCCACGATCCGCAACATCCCTACACCAAGCGGCTGCTCGCTGCCGTGCCGCACCTCGGTGCGCACGCGGGTGCCGCCGAGGAGGCGCCGGCAGGCGGCAGCGAGGGCGAAACGGACAAGTACGGGCGCGTGACGGCGCGGGTCTTCGACGGCAGCGCCCAAACGCCGCCGGTGTTCGAACGGCCCGTGGTCCTCAGCGCCCGTGGAATGGAAATCACCTACCCGAAGCAGGGCAGGCGTGCGCCGTTCAAGGCCGTCATCAACGCGGACCTCGACATTGTGCAGGGCGAGGTAGTCGGCCTTGTGGGCGAGTCGGGGTCGGGAAAAACGACGATCGGGCGCGCGGTCGTGGGGCTGCTGCCCGTGAGCGCCGGGTCGCTCGAAATCGATGGCGTGAACATGGTCGGTGCCAGCCGCCGCCAATTGCAGCCCCTGCGCAGCCGGGTCGGAATCGTGTTCCAGGACCCCGGGTCCTCGCTCAACCCGCGGTTGCCGATCGGCGAGTCGATAGGCGAGCCGCTGTACCTGCACCGCGGGCTCAAGGGGACGCCGCTGAACAAGCGTGTCGAGGAGTTGCTGGATCAAGTCGAACTGCCGCGGCACATGCGCAACAGGTACCCGCATGAGCTGTCCGGCGGACAGCGCCAGCGCGTTGGGATAGCGCGCGCGCTATCGCTCGAACCGCAACTGCTCGTGGCCGACGAGCCTACCTCCGCGCTCGACGTTTCGGTGCAGGCAAAGGTGCTGGATCTATTCCAGGGCCTGCAGCGGGAACACGGCTTTGCCTGCCTGTTCGTTTCGCACGACCTTGCCGTCGTCGAGATGCTCTCTGATCGCATCGCCGTCATGCACCACGGCAAGATCGTCGAGGTCGGAACCTCGCGACAGGTCGTTGAGCGGCCCCGCGATCCGTACACGCAGGAACTGTTGGCAGCGGTACCGGTCCCGAACCCCGAGCAGCAGCGGATTCGGCGCGAGGCCCGCATGGAGCTGCTGGCGGCGAAGGCGCGCTGAACACGGCGCGCCGCGGGGGCGCGCCGAGCGCCGCAGCCGCGCGCCCGCGCCCCCGTGCCCCCGCGCGGGGATGCGCGCGGCCGGATACGGACCTTCGGCGCCCGCATTGCGCCGGTGCGGGTGGTGCGGTCAGCGACATAGACGGGTAATTCCGTACTCCTGGTAAGATTGGTAGGTTGCGACTGATGTGGGTCGCCCCGCTCGTGGCATAACGGCGGCCCCACGGGGCGTCGCGGCGAGCGGTCGCCCGCACCGCCCTCCGTACTAGACCCCACAGTGAATCGAGAATCGCCCATGCCGCTGCGCTCCAATTTGCGCAATGTTGCCATCGTTGCCCACGTAGACCACGGCAAGACGACGCTCGTCGATGCCATGCTCAAGCAGTCGGGTGCATTCGGCTCGCATCAGCACGTCGATGACCGTGTCATGGATTCGGGTGATCTGGAACGCGAAAAGGGCATCACGATCCTGGCCAAGAACACGGCCGTGCACTACACCGGACCCTCGGCGGGCAAAGTCGGGGAGCCCGACGGCATCACGATCAACGTGATCGACACCCCCGGCCACGCCGATTTCGGCGGAGAGGTTGAGCGCGGGTTGTCGATGGTCGACGGCGTCGTCCTACTCGTCGACGCGTCCGAGGGGCCGCTGCCGCAGACGCGATTCGTGCTGCGCAAGGCGCTCGCCGCGAAGCTCCCCGTCATCCTCGTCGTCAACAAGGTTGACCGCGCCGACTCGCGCATCGAAGAGGTCGTCTCGGAGACAACCGATCTTTTGCTCGGCCTGGCATCCGACTTGGCCGATGAGGTTCCCGACATCGACCTCGACAGCGTTTTGGACGTTCCCGTCGTGTACGCGGCGGCCAAGGCCGGGCGCGCGAGCCTGGAACGTCCGGCCGACGCGAGCCTGCCGGACAACGAGAACTTGGAACCGCTGTTCGCCACGATCCTGGAGAAGATTCCCGCGCCCCACTACGACGAGGACGCTCCGTTGCAGGCGCACGTCACAAACCTCGACGCTTCCCCGTTCCTGGGCCGCCTGGCGCTGCTGCGCGTCTTCAACGGGACACTGCGCAAGGGCCAAAATGTTGCGTGGGCGCGCCACGACGGGACAATCTCCAACGTCAAGGTCACCGAACTGCTCGAAACGAAGGCGCTTGAACGAGTGCCGATGGAGCAGGCGGGCCCGGGCGACATTGTTGCGGTTGCGGGTATCGCCGACATCACGATCGGGGAGACCCTGACCGACCCCGAGGATCCGCGCCCGCTGCCGCTGATTACCGTGGACGATCCCGCGATCTCCATGACGATCGGTATCAACACTTCGCCGCTCGCGGGTAAGGGCGGCAAGGGGCACAAGGTGACGGCCCGGCAGGTCAAGGACCGCCTGGATTCCGAACTCATCGGTAACGTTTCGTTGCGCGTTCTGCCGACCGACCGCCCCGATGCCTGGGAGGTGCAGGGGCGCGGAGAGTTGGCGCTCGCCATCCTGGTCGAGACTATGCGTCGTGAGGGGTTTGAACTCACCGTCGGCAAGCCGCAGGTGGTCACCAAGACCATCGACGGCAAGATAAACGAGCCGATGGAGCGCATGACCATCGACGTTCCCGAGGAGTATTTGGGCTCAGTTACCCAACTCATGGCCCAGCGCAAGGGGCGCATGGAAACCATGACTAACCACGGCACCGGTTGGGTCCGCATGGAATTCCTGGTGCCCGCGCGCGGTCTGATCGGCTTCCGCTCACGCTTCCTGACCGACACTCGCGGCACGGGTATCGCCTCGTCCATCGCGGAAGGCTACGAACCGTGGGCCGGCCCCATCGAGACGCGAACCACCGGTTCGCTCGTCGCGGACCGCGCCGGGGTGGTGACCCCGTATGCGATGATCAACCTCCAGGAGCGCGGCTCCTTCTTCGTCGACCCCACGCAGGAGGTTTACGAGGGCATGATAGTTGGCGAAAATTCCCGCAACGAGGACATGGACGTCAACATCACCAAGGAAAAGAAGCTGACGAACATGCGGTCCTCGACCGCCGACAACTTCGAATCCCTTGTTCCCCCGCGTCACCTGACGCTCGAGGAATCTTTGGAATTCGCACGCGAGGACGAGTGCGTCGAGGTTACCCCCCAGGTCGTGAGAATCCGCAAGGTCATCCTCGATTCCTCCGAGCGCGCCAAGGCCACTGCGAGGGCCAGGCGTTCCTAGATGCTCGACCCGCAGCGCGACCGCACTGAGTTTGGTCGCGGCACGCTCGTGGCCGTTCACGCCCACCCCGACGATGAAACCCTTTCAACGGGCGGGGTGCTCGCGGCGTGGGCCGAGGCGGGCGGGCGTGCCGTGGTGGTCACTGCAACGCGCGGGGAACGCGGGGAGACTATAGGCGACGATCTGGCCGATCTGGAGGGATCGCGCGACCTGGTGCCGCTGCGACTCGCCGAGCTATCGCGCGCGCTGGGGGCCCTGGGTGTGAGCGGCCACTGGTTCCTCGACGAATCGCCGGCGGCCGGCGAGCGTTGGACGGATTCGGGCATGGAGTGGTCCGATGCGCAGCCGGGCCGCGCGCGCGAACTTGTGGACCCGCCTCCAGGGTCGCTGGTGGCGGGAGATCTGGGCGCGCAGGTGCGGGCCCTGGCGGCGATCTTGGACATCGAGCGTCCATCGGTTGTGGTCACCTATGGCCCGGACGGCGGATACGGGCACCCTGATCACGTTCGCGTGCACGGCATCGTCGAAGCGTGGAATGGCTCCGAGCAAGGACGAGGCCCGCGTCTGCCGCAAAGCCCGCGCCCCGAGATTTGGCAGCGCGCGGAGGCGGGAGGCGATGGTGGGGACGGTGACGCGTTGGTGCGAGAACTCGGTGCCGCGTGGCAGCGAACCCCGGTCGCCGAAAAGACGCGGGGCGGTCACCGCGAGCTGCTGCGCGGTGTCCAGGTCCCGCCGCCCGGCGGCCCGGCGGCGCGGGGCCACCGGCGCAACGTCCCCGTTGCCCCGGTGCTGGCAAGGGTGCTGGAGGCGCTTCGTGCGCATCGATCACAGGTGCAATGCGTCGCCCGGGTGCCCGCGCCCTCGCGCGCGGTGATTGCGACCTACGCGCTGAGCGATGGATTGCTGCGTGCCGTGCCCGCAAGCGAGTCGTTTGTCGTCATGCCGTGCGATCACACAGATGGAAAGGTTAGCGTGGCACCGTGACGGGTAGCGAAACACACGAATCTAGCGGGGCATCACCCCGGGTGCGCGCGGTTCCGGCCGCCGCGGTTGGCCTTCTGGGTGGCGCGGCCTTGGGCGTGGTGGTTGCCACCTTGGGGACGCTGGTCCATCGCCAATGGTTCCCCTATCTGCTTGTCGCTGCGCTGCTCGCGACCCTGCTGGGGGCGACCTGGATGGTGACCTGGCGGCGAGGCGCGGCGCTGGTCGGCTACGCCGTGGGCTGGTCTGTGGCCGCGCTCGTGCTTGCGGGAACCGGCCCGGGCGGTGACGTGTTGGTCGCCGGAACCGATCTCGGGGCCGCACCCGTCGCGGCCGGAGTGATCTGGATGAACGGCGGCTCGATATGCGCCTTCCTGCCTGGGGTTTTGCTGCTGAAACGCTTCGATCGGTGGACCCGTGCGCGGTCAGCGGCGCGCCCCGCAATTGAATCTGATCCGGTTCCCTATCCTGGGGACGACGAAGTTCGTGCGGAATCACAAAACGATCTCGAAAAAGAGGACGCAAAGAAGTGACGAGCAACATTCCAACGGATTCACCCGACCCGCTCGATGGATTCGCTCCCGAGCGTTCGCGTCGGTCCAAGCGGGTAAAGGGTGCGGTCATCGCCACGACGGTGGTGCTGGTTCTAGGGGCAGCCTACGTCGGAGCGCAATTTGCATTGTCCGATCGCGTGCCCGCGGGCACTAAAGTCAGCGGTGTCGAGATCGGCGGGCAGACCCTTGCGCAGGCCAGGGCCAGCCTGACGAGCGCGCTTACCGACGATGCGGCCACACCCGTCATCGTGACAGCGGGCAAGAAGCAGGCCACGCTCGACCCGGCCACCGCGGGCCTGCGCATCGATGTCGATGCGACGACCGCCAACCTGGCAGGTTTCTCGTTGAACCCAGCGCGGTTGATCGCGCACATCTTCGGGTCCAAGGAAATGAACGTTGACACGAAGATCGACGGCAGCGCCCTGTACTCGGCGCTGGAGGCTCTCGAGCCCACCCTGACCACCGAGGCAACCAACGGCGCGATCACCGTCGTCGATGGAAAGCCCGTGGCAACCGATGCGCAATCCGGAACCGCCGTCGACCTAACCAAGGCGCAACAGAGCGTGGCCGACTCCTGGATGCGCACCAAGGACGCGATCTCGCTGCCGACCAAGGAGGTCGCGCCGGCGATTACGCAGCAGACCGTGGATGCGGCAATGCAGAGCGCGAACACGATTGTGTCCGGAGCCGTGTGGGTCGACGCCGCCGGGCAAAAGGTGGAAATACCGCAGGACGTTGTCGCCGGGGCGCTGTCGTACACCGCCGATGGTAGCGAACTGAAGCCCGCGCTCGATGCGACCGCGATCAAGAAAGCGATCGTTTCGCGCACCAAGGACCTGGAAAAGAAGGCAAAGAACGCGTCATTCACCTTCAACAAGAAGAACAAACCAAAGATCAAGGCCGGCACGACGGGAAAATCCCTCGACGGCGCAACTGCGGCCCAGGCGGTGCTGGCGGCAGCTCTCACAGATGACCGCAGCGGAACGGTGGAACTGACGCAGACCGATCCCGAGGTCACGGCGGACGATCTTGCGGAACTCGGTATCAAGGAAGTGGTCGCGGAGTTCTCGACCCCGCTGACCTCCGAGCCAATTCGCACCAAGAACATAGCCAACGCCGGCAAACGGTTGACCGGGACGCTAGTCAAGCCCGGCGAGACCTTCTCCCTGGAAAAAGCCGTCGGACCAGTCACTGCCGCGGGCGGATACGTGGAGGCGGGTGTTGTCGTCAACGGATTCCACTCGCAGGGGATGGGTGGCGGCCTATCGCAGGTGGCGACCACTACCTACAACGTTGGCTTCTTTGCGGGGATGGTCGATGTGGAGCACCGGCCGCACACCGAGTGGTTCTCGCGATATCCGATGGGCCGTGAAGCAACGATCTACACCGGCACGCTCGATATGAAGTGGCGAAATGAGTCGCCGTACGGAGTGCTCTTGCGAGGCTGGATCGCCAACGGGCGCTTCTACGTCCAGGCATGGAGCACCAAGTATTACAAGGTTGAAACCACGACATCGCCGAAGCGGAACATCGTTGCGCCGCGGCGGGTTTACACCCAGGCCGCGGGCTGTGTCGCATCCAACGCAGGTAATTCGGGATTCACCGTGACGGTATCTCGCAAGGTGACCGAAATAGCATCCAAAAAGACTGTCATAGACGAATCGAAGACATGGACTTACAAGGCAACCAACGCGATTGTTTGCGGCAAGGAGCCGACCAAGTCCGCGAGCAAGGACGACTGAGGTCATGCTAGGAAGAACGTCGAGGGAATCCGCGTCAACCGCCTGGCGGGCAGCAGTCGAGGGCGGCTGGCTCGTCGACGAAACGGGCCTTCTGGACCTGGGGAGCACGACAGCCACGTTGCAGACGGTCGGATCCATTGCGCACTTGGCCGCCGTGGTCCACATCGGCAACCCCTCGCGCCCGGACCCGAATTTGGAACACGCGCTCTTGTCGAGCCCCGCCGGGGTGCGAATCGTCGCGGCGCGGTCCGTGCCCTCCTCCTGGGCGTGGGTGGGGCAATCGGCGGCGGCGTCGGGGCATACGGTTGTCGACGAAGCCGGCATGCGCGATTGCCGGCATACGTTGCGCGCCATGGGCGTGCACCCCCACCTGGTGCCCACCGCGATGCCGGTCGACGACCGAATCGCGCTGGCCGGGGTCGACGGTTTGTTGGTTGTGGAGCGCGATAACGTCCCGGCCGGATACGTCGACATACCAGGCTCGGATCAGCTCGGTGGTCGCCCCCAGTGGTACGGGCTCGTCCGTCGCGACGGCGAGGTACGCGTGACCGAGCCGTCGCGAATTTGGCTGGCATTCGGCCCGACCGCCGACCACCGCGGATCGCTTCACTCGGTGCTGGGTTCCGTGGCGGATGTCGGGCTGAATCTGGTGCATCTGCGCTCGCATCCGACGCATGACGGCCCGCACGTGTTCTTCTGTGCCTTCGACGTGAGCGCCGCAGCGGAACTCGACGCATTGGTCGGAGCCTTCCGCGCGATGGAGGTGTCGCATCGCGTGATCGCCGTTCTTCCGCGCGTGGTCGCGACGCCCGACCCGTCCGCATTGGAACCGGTGTGGCTGCCGTAGCCGCAAGCGGGCCGAACGCCACCGCGTACCTGGGCCCGGAGGGTTCATTCACCTACGCCGCCGCGCGCCACTGGGCTTCGCCGCGCGACCTTATCGCCGCCGACAGCGTACCGGTGATCGTAGCGGGAATCGAAGACGGACGGTGGTCCGCCGGGGTGATCGCCATCGAGAACAGCGTCGAGGGTTACGTGACGCCGTCGCTCGATTCGCTGATCGGTGCGGGCAACGCGGTGGCGGTCGATCAACTGGACCTGCCAATCGAGTTCGATGCCTTTGTGCGCTCCGGCGCGGATGGGGTCAGCCGCGTCACCGCGCATCCCCACGGCCTGGCGCAATGCAAGAACTTCATCCGCGACCACCATCTGACCCCGGTTCCGGCTTCATCCAACGCGGCGGCCTGCCGCGACCTCGACGATGAGGCGGTCGCCCTGGGACCGCGCATCTGCGGCGAACTGTACGGGCTGACGACCGTGGCGACGTCGGTGCAGGACTTCGCGGGGGCGCGGACGCGGTTCCTGTTGGTGACCCGCCGGGATGCGGCCCGCGAGCGCTTGGGGACGCGCGGGGCCGGGGCGGGCGCCGAACCCGCCCTCGGGTGGTCGACGATGCTCGCAATCACTCCGGTGGTCACGGGTCCCGGGGTACTAGCGCGGATCGCCGGCGCCTTCGGCGCGCGCGGGGTCAATATGTCGAGCCTGATCACTCGCCCGCTCAAGGCGCTCTCCGGCAAGTATGTTTTCATCGTGACCTGCGACGGCAAGCCCGGCGATCCACCGGTTGCCTCCCTCATCGCGCAACTGCTGGACGCGGGTGATTCGGTGAAGACTCTCGGCGTCTTCCCATCGGTAGAGGACCTGCAAGCGCAAGTATCCAGCGACCGCATTCCTCCCGGGTCGGTTGTTGCCGCGAGCACCGCGGCGGAGCGCACCAGGGGGCTGCTGTGGTGAACCCGCCACGCGGTGTGGTTATCCTTGGCCTCGGGCTCATAGGTGGGTCATTGGCTAAGACCCTCGTGCGCGCGCACTGGCGAGTGCGCGGGTGGGATCCCGATCCCGATGTGCGAAGCGCAGCGCGCGAGTGCGGAATCGAGATCGCGGAATCGGTCGACAGCGCGTGCGGCGAGCCCGGCGCTCTGATCGTCGTGGCGGCGCCGTTGCGCGAGATGGGCGAGCTATTCGCGCAGATTGCTGCGTGCACCGACGATACGACCACGGTGTGCGACGTCGGCAGCGTCAAGGCGCCCGTGCGGGGGTTGGCCCGGCAGGCGGGACTCGGCGCTCGCTACGTGGGGGCGCATCCCATGGCGGGCACCGAACGCAGCGGATTCGCGGCCACGTCGCCGCAGTTGCTGCGCGGCGTCGTGTGGGCGATCACGATCGATGACGACACGGCGAGCGGGAGCTTTAGGCGGGTGGTGGAACTCGTCACCGATGGCACGAATTCCCGGGCGTTGGTGCTGGACGACGCGGTCCACGATGCGGCCGTGGCGAAGATCTCTCACGTGCCGCACGCGCTCGCCGCGGGTTTGCTGACGCTGGCAACCGGCGGAAGCGACCCCAGTGTGGCGCGCGCGTTGGCGGCCGGGAGTTTCCGGGACGGGACCCGCGTCGCGCGGGGGGACTGGCGCCGATCGCAGGCGATGGTGGAGGCCAACGGCGAGGCGGTTGCGATCTGCCTGTTAGAGGTCGCTGCCAGGCTGCAGCGCCTCGCCGCCGACTTGGCGGATGGGCGGGATACGGCGTGGTTCTTCCACGCGCCGCCCGGCGAGCAAGCGCGCCCGGGCGGGCCCGGCGCACGGAGCATCGCCGCCGGGCCCGCCTGGGCGCGGGAACTGCGGGCGGCGGGCAGGACGGGCGAGGCCGTCGTCGGGATCGACGCGGACGGATACGTCCTGGAACCGCTTGCGAAAGAAGCGGGGGGCGCTCGTCCTTAATTCATCGAGCGTTTGCGGGCGGGCGGTGGCGGCGGAATGATCTTTGCGGTCTCGATCAGCCGGCGCGGAACGGTACGCAGGCCCGACCGCGTTTCGACGGTGACGCTGAGCGGGCCGTCGGCGCGGACGTACCCCAGCAGGTCCGTGAACTTATGCCGCGGATCGTCGATCATGATCCGCACCATGACCCGCACCCCGACGGGCCACGGTTCGCTGGGGTGCAGAATTCGACCGGGAACGTCCGAATTTCGGACCGCATCAGGATTCGTCACAATTGGATACTAGGCTAGAGGGGTTACCCAATCAGAAAGGACACCGCTATGACGTACGTCATCGCTCAACCATGCGTCGATGTCAAAGACAAGGCATGCATCGAGGAGTGTCCTGTCGACTGCATCTATGAGGGTAAACGCTCGCTCTATATCCATCCCGACGAGTGCGTTGACTGCGGCGCGTGCGAGCCGGTATGCCCGGTCGAAGCCATCTACTACGAAGATGACGTCCCCGATGAGTGGACGGACTATACGCGGGCCAACGTCGATTTCTTCGACGAGGTTGGCTCACCGGGCGGAGCGGCAAAGCTCGGTCAGATCGACCACGACGATCCGATGATTGCGGCGCTTCCGCCGCAGGCCTAACCGGACTCAGCGCTCTGTAATCGACGACGGGAACAACGTGGGCTTCGAATCGTTCACCGAAGACTACCCGTGGGACCAAATGGCGTCCTACAGGCAGATCGCCGCGGGGCATCCGGGTGGGGCGATCGACCTATCGATCGGGACGCCGGTCGACGACACCCCGCAGGTGGTGCAGGAAGCGCTGCGGGAGGCGGCGAATGCGCCCGGGTACCCGCTTACCGTCGGGACCGCGGCGCTGCGGCAGGCGGTCGTCGATTGGTTTGGTCGGCGCCGCGGCGCAACCGGCCTGGGCGCCGAACAGGTTCTGCCGACAATCGGTTCCAAGGAACTGGTGGGGTTGCTGCCGTCGTTGCTGGGGCTAGGCGCCGGCGACACGGTGGTATTCCCCGAGGTTGCCTACCCCACCTACCGGGTTGGGGCGCTGCTGGCCGGGGCCCACCCGCTGGCCACCAACGAGATTGGCGACTGGGAGGCGGACCCGTCGGTGCGCCTAGTCTGGATCAATTCACCGGGCAATCCCACCGGCAGCGTGCTCAGCGTTGCCCACCTGCGCCGGGTTGTCCAGGCGGCCCGCAAGCGCGGGGCTGTCGTGGTCAGCGACGAGTGTTACGCCGAACTGAACTGGTGCGACGTCGGAACCACGACCCCCTCGATCCTCGACGATGCCGTGTGCGACGGCGACCGGACCGGCCTGCTCGCCGCATACTCCCTGTCGAAGCAGTCGAACATTGCCGGGTATCGCGCGGCGTTCGTGGCAGGAGATTCCCGGGTGATCGGCGACCTGGTTCGCCTGCGCCGCCACCTCGGCATGATCGTTCCGGCGCCGGTGCAGCACGCGATGACGGTTGCCTTAGGCGATGACGATCATGTACGAGTCCAGCGCGCCACCTATAAGCGCCGCCGTGACCTGCTCGTTTCCGCGTGCGCCGAGGCGGACCTCGAGATCTGTGATTCCCAGGCGGGTCTTTACCTGTGGGTTCGAGATGGCCGCAGCAGGCTGGACGGCTGGGGGCTCATCGAGGCGTTGGCGCGCGCGGGGATCGTCGCCGGACCTGGGGCGTTCTATGGCGAGGGCGGGCGGCGCAACGTGCGCATCTCCCTGACCGCGACCGATGGGCAGATTGCGGCGGCGGCGCAGCGAATAGCGGCGCTGCGCAAAAGATGATCGGATTGCCTGGCTAGGGTATAGAATCTGTAAAATCAAGGCTTTGTTCTCGCCACGAAGGTGGCCGAGTTCCGCCGTGACCGGGTACAGTCTGGGGCAGATTGTGCCAATATCTCGAGTCAAGTCCGGGCAATGATGCGGCAGGCAGTCGCGTTCGACTGTCGTTGCGTCTCGCAGCTCATGAAGGGAACGTTCGTGAAGGAACACGCACGCACGGTGACAGTAACGACGTCAAGCGCCGCCGTAGATCTACCCGTTCAGCCTGCCACCGAGGGCAACGACGGAATTGTCGTCGCCGACTTGATGAATAAGACCGGGTACGTTACATACGATCCGGGCTTCATGAACACCGCGCAGTGCGAGTCAAAGATCACCTTCATTGACGGCAACGAGGGTGTACTGCTCTACCGCGGGTATCCGATCGATCAGTTGGCGAAGAACTCGTCCTTCCTGGAGGTTGCGTACCTGCTCATTCACGGCGAACTCCCGACCGAGTCGGAGCGCGATGGGTTCATCGAGCGGGTCAACCGGCACACGCTGGTGCACGAGGATTTTAGGACGTTCATGGGGACGTTCCCGCGCACCAGTCACCCCATGGCGGTCATGTCATCGGCCGTGAGCGCCCTGGCAACGTTCTATCCGGAATCGCTTGACCCGTTCGACGAGGACACCGTCGAACTGGCGACCGTGCTGCTGCTCGCGAAGGCGCGGACGATCACCTCGTACTTGCACCGGCGGCGCGTCGGGGAACCCTTGCTGTACCCCGACTATTCAAGGGGCTACGTCGAGGACTTCCTGCGCATGACCTTCGCGGTGCCCTACGAGCAGTACGACGCGAATCCCATTTTGGTCGAGGCCCTCGATAAGTTGCTGATTTTGCACGCCGACCACGAGCAAAACTGCTCGGCGTCGGTGGTCCGCATCACCGGGTCGGCGCACGCCAACCTCTATGCCTCAGTCTCCGCCGGAATCAGCGCGCTTTCGGGGCCGCTGCACGGTGGCGCCAACGAGGCGGTGTTGAAGATGCTGACCGCGATTCGCGATTCGGATGACGACGTCAAGACGTTCATCAAGCGAGTGAAGGCGAAGGAAGAAGGCGTGCGCCTGATGGGATTCGGGCACCGCGTCTATAAGAATTATGACCCGCGCGCCGCCATCGTCAAGGGCAGGGCGCACGCGGTCCTATCGACGCTGGGAATCGACGATCCGTTGCTCGAAATCGCGATGGAACTCGAGGAGATCGCCCTGAGCGATGATTACTTCGCGGAGCGCCGGCTCTACCCGAATGTCGACTTTTACACCGGCATCATTTACAAAGCGATGGGCTTCGAGCCCGCGATGTTCACCCCGCTTTTCGCGCTCGGGCGCATGCCGGGCTGGATCGCTCAGTGGCGCGAAATGATGAGGGATCCCAAGAGCAAAATCGGCCGCCCCCGGCAGATCTACACCGGCGCAACCACGCGCGACTACGTGGATATCGGCGAACGCTGATCCGGCGGCTACCGCGAGAAGGCGACAACGACGCGGTCGGTCGTGTTCGTCACCACCGACCAGGTGCCGCCATCGCGATCCCAGCGCATGTCCTCGAAGCTGACCGAGGTGGCTCCCGTTGCGTGGGCGGTGGCCACCGCCCACTGGGCTATAGCCCATCCCACGCGCGACGCTTGGGTGGCGCCCAGGTTGAGCTTCTTCGCCGCGCGTTCGGGATCGACCTCGACGGCTAATTGGCCCTCCTGCGCATCGATGGTGGAAGCTGTCGCCTGCGGTAGGTCGGTCTTGAGGATCTTCTTGAACTCGGCCGGGGTGTGCGGGTCGCCGTCCGCCACGGGATCCAGGATGCACGTCAGCGATGCCTGACTGTAGCCGTTGAGCGCGGATGCCCACACGCGGCCCATGTCTTCGTGATCCGCGTAAGCGTCAGGGAAGGCGGAGCGCTGCACGGCTTGCGCCGCCTTCGTGACCGCCATGGATTCGTACCCATCCACCTTGGCTAGCACGTCGTAGAAAGCGTCGGTCGCATAGACCGGATCCGTCACCTCCTCGCGGGTTCCCCATCCCTGCGAAGGGCGTTGCTGGAAGATCCCCAGGGAGTCGCGGTCACCGTAGTTGATGTTGGTGATCTTCGACTCTTGGTAGGCGGTCGCGAGCGCGATCGTTGCGGCGCGGGCCGGCATGCCGCGCTCCATGGCGCGGATTCCGATCAGCGCTGCCAAGCGTGACTGGTCGGGATCCAACGACCACGACTGGCCCTGCGCCTGCGCGGTGCACCGCTGCGCGGCGGTCGCCGGTGTGGAGACTTTGTTGAGCAAAACAATGACACCGGCGACCGCTAGGCACGCCACGAGAGCGAAGGCGGTGAAAGAAACAAGGAAGCGTTTCACACGTTTGCGTGGAGCGCGGCATTGAGTTCAATGCCGACGCCAGCGCGCTCCACCACCTCGACGCCGCCCGTCAGCGAGTTGCGGCGGAATAGCAGATTGTCCTTGCCTGAGAGCTCGAGCGCCTTGGCGGTTGTGCCTGCGCGCTCACCACCCGCGAACGTGACCTTGGTGCCGGCGGTAATGTACAGCCCCGCCTCAACGATGCAGTCGTTGCCGAGGCTGATCCCCAGCCCCGCGTTGGCGCCGAGCAGCGACCGTTGCCCGATCGTGATCGTTTGCTTGCCGCCTCCGGACAGGGTGCCCATGATCGAGGCGCCGCCGCCCACGTCCGAACCGTCTCCGACCGTGACTCCGGCCGAGATTCGTCCCTCTACCATCGATGCCCCGAGGGTGCCCGCATTGAAGTTGACGAATCCCTCGTGCATCACGGTCGTGCCGGCGGCCAGGTAGGCGCCGAGACGCACGCGATCCGCATCGGCGATGCGCACGCCGTCGGGAATCACGTAGTCGACCATGCGGGGGAACTTGTCGATGCCGTACACCGTGACGGGGCCGCGCGGGCGCAGCCGCAGGCGCGTTTCTTCGAAACCGTGGACCGATGCCGGTCCCGCGCTTGTCCACACGACGTTGGTGAGCACCCCAAAGATGCCGTCCAGGTTCTGTCCGTGGGGTTTGATCAATCGGTGCGACAGGAGGTGCAGCCGCAGGTAGGCGTCCGCCGCATTGGCGGGCGGGGCCGCGAGGTCGATGTGGGTCAAGACGACGCGCGTGGCGACGCGGCGGGCATCGTCGGTCGTGGCCAGATCGTGGAGTGCCTGGGGGGCATCCGCGGCCGTGGCCCCCGCCAGGGGTTCGCCGAGTTGTGGCTTTGGGTACCAGACATCCAAAGTGGCGCCCGTTATGTCGACGGAGGCCAACCCGAAAGCCCACGCGGATCCGGTCGAAGTTGAGTCATTTGCGGAAGTGACAGACATAGATACAAGCCTAACCGCACTTGAGCAAATGAGCGGTATTGGAAAGGTAAAGTCCCCGAATTGGCGGTCGCCCGGTGCGGTAGCATCGAGATCATGCCAAGTCTAGATTTGACGCGGGGTTCCAGTGGCCTCACCGCCCTGGTGCGTGCCCTGTGCGACACGCGATCGGTGAGCGGCGACGAGCGTGAGTTGGCCGACGCGGTCGAGGACGCGCTGCGTGCCCTGCCCGCGGACCGGGTCGTGGTGACGCGCCTGGGCAACAACATCATCGCTAGGACCAATGGGGCTGGGGCGCGCCGAGTTATCTTGGCGGGGCACCTGGACACGGTGCCCGTCGCGGACAATCTGCCCACTCGCGAGATTGAGGAGGGCGGTGAGACGATGATTTGGGGCCGAGGCACGGTCGATATGAAGGCCGGGCTGGCCGTGATGATGCAGGTTTTCGCCGACATCGTATCCGCGAGTGAACGCCCGTTGCACGAGCTGACGCTCGTGGCGTACGACAACGAAGAGGTCGCGTCGGAACTGAACGGCCTGGGCCACCTGGTGGCCGAGTACCCGGAACTGCTTGCGGGCGATTTCGCGGTGCTGGGGGAGCCTTCGGCCGGGGGCATCGAAGGCGGATGCAACGGAACCGTCCGGGTCCACGTCATGGTCCCCGGCGTCGCGGCGCATTCGGCGCGCGCATGGATGGGGGTGAACGCGATCCATGGGGCGGCCGAGGTTCTCAATCGGCTGCGCGACTACAAGCCAGCAACCATCTGCGTGGACGGGCTCGACTATCGCGAGTCCCTCAACGCGGTAAAGATCGTGGGTGGCATCGCCGGAAACGTCATTCCGGATGCGTGCACCGTGACCGTCAATTACAGGTTTGCTCCGTCGATGCCGGCAGCGCAGGCCATCGCCTTCCTGCGTGATTTCTTTTCCCCCTACGAGGTGCAGGTGGACGACGAGGCCGACGGCGCGCGCCCCGGACTCGACGCGCCAATCGCGCGCGAATTCGTCGACGCCGTCGGCGCGGCAACCGGCAAGGGTGCCGTCGCGAAGGTCGGATGGACGGATGTGGCACGGTTCAGCGTCCTCGGCGTTCCGGCCGTCAACTTCGGGCCGGGGGATCCGACCCTTGCGCACCACGACCAGGAACGCGTGAGCGTTCGGCAAGTCATCGACTGTTACGCGGCGCTTCACTCGTGGCTAACGAACGCGGCAGATTTCACGCGCTAGTGTCTATGGCATGAGTAGCGATGCCACGACCGGCCAAGAGGGTGGATACCGAAAGGGCCCGATTCTGCTGAGGGGAGAGCAGGTTCCGCTGACGACTAGCGACGAACGGCTCCTGAGCACCAGCGAATCGGCCGATTGGCTGCACGGCGACCCGTGGAGGGTCCTGCGAATTCAATCCGAATTTGTCGAGGGTTTCGGGGCGCTGGCGGAACTCGGCCCCGCAATTTCTGTCTTCGGTTCCGCCCGCACTAGCCGCGATCACTGGGACTACCGCGCGGCGGAGGAAATCGGACGCAGGCTGGTCGATTCGGGGTACGCGGTCATAACCGGTGGCGGACCCGGCGTGATGGAGGCCGCCAACAGGGGCGCTTCGTTGGCGGGTGGCACCTCGGTGGGGCTGGGCATCGAGCTGCCCTTCGAACAGGGCATGAACGAGTACGTCAACCTGGGAGTCCACTTCCGGTATTTCTTCGCTCGCAAGACGATGTTCGTCAAGTACGCCAGCGGCTTCGTTGTGCTCCCCGGCGGCTTTGGGACCCTGGACGAGCTGTTCGAGGCCCTCACCCTCGTGCAGACGCGCAAGGTTGGCGCTTTCCCGATCGTTTTGGTCGATTCCGCGTACTGGGGTGGCCTGCTCGACTGGCTGCGAACCTCGCTGGTTGAGCGGGGGACAATTAAGGCTTCGGACGTCGATCTATTCACCGTTGTCGACGACCCGGAACAGGCCGTGGAGTTCCTCCTTTCAGCACGTGATGCGGCTAATGGACTAGAATAGGGCTTTGAAGACGGGTTTTCGTAACGCGAGAGTGAGGACAAGTCCATGGCGGCAATGAAGCCACGAACCGGCGAGGGGCCGATGGAGGTTGTCAAGGAGGGACGCAGCCTCGTTATGAAGATCCCGGCCGAGGGCGGCGGAAGGCTCGTCATTGAAATGAATGCCGACGAGGCCACCGCGCTGAAGGCCGCACTTGAGGGTGTCGTCCAGTAGCGTGCGGTTCCAATCGCGGGCCACGCCCGCTGCGAGCTTGTATGGGAATCAACCCCCGGAGATCCTGTTGGCTCCGGGCACCATGCAATCGACGGGGCTGCTATCGCAACCCGACGTGCAGGCCTTCGTCACCGTCCAACCCGCCGACGGCGACGATTCGGTGCGGCCTAGCCGCGGCGCGACGGCGGCATCGCTGCGCTACGGAGTCGATCTGGCGGATCTTGGCGAATCGCTGGGAATCACGGGGCGCGCGGGGGAATGCGAGGCCCTGACCCTGCCGCGCGTTCACGGCGGACGGGGGGCGAAGCTACCCTGGGACGGCCTGACCCGGCGGCTCGGTTTCCTTGGTCTGGGATCGGGGCGCGATGATGATCTTGCGCTCGCCGGGGCGGCTCTGGCCGGCGCGGTGAGAGGAAACGGCACGGTCGTGGTGGACCTGGGGGTCCCGACCAGCCCTGGCGCGTTCGCTAGCTTTGCCCGCGGTTACCTATCCGCGCTCTACCGTCCGTGGTCGGCAGCGCGGAGCGGCTTCGCCCCCACGGGCAGCGAGGTGCCCGGCGTCGTTTTGTTGTGCGGCAAGCACGCGCTTGAGCCGTTGGAACGCGCCATCACGGTGCAGCGCAACATT
This sequence comes from Rarobacter incanus, assembly GCF_006715765.1. Lineage (NCBI taxonomy): Bacteria > Bacillati > Actinomycetota > Actinomycetes > Micrococcales > Rarobacteraceae > Rarobacter > Rarobacter incanus. The sequence continues at coordinate 881,684 of NZ_VFNV01000001.1, read as the reverse complement.
GCGCGCGGGGTGTGGATCGCGCGATCCCTCGGAAGTGCTCCCGCCAACGTCGTGACGCCAACGGCCTTCGCCGCCGCCTGCCAGAGCATCGGCAGCGAGATTGGCCTGGACGTGGAGGTGCGGGACGAGCAGTGGCTTGCCGCAAACGGATTCGGTGGGGTGCTGGCCGTCGGTGCTGGCGCCGCAACGCCCCCGCGGTTCGTGACGGCCCATTATCGGCCCGGCGAATCCGACGCTCCGGCCGCATCCCTTGCGCATGTGGTCCTTGTGGGCAAGGGGATCACCTTCGATTCGGGTGGCTTGAGCCTCAAACCGCGCACGACCATGCCCGCGATGAAGACCGACATGGCGGGAGCGGCGACCGTGCTGGGCGCGGTGGTTGCAGCGGCTCTCAACTGCGCACCCGTCGAGGTTACCGCCGTGATGCCTTTGGCGGAGAACATGCCGTCGGGTTCCGCGCTGCGGCCCGGAGATGTACTTTGGATGGCGGATGGTTCGAGTGTCGAGGTCGCGAATACGGACGCCGAGGGCCGTTTGGTGCTGGCCGATGCCATTGCCTGGGCGCGCACGGCGCTGTCGCCGAACGCGATAATAGACGTTGCCACGCTGACGGGGGCCGCAAAAACTGCGCTCGGTACCAAGATGGGTGCACTGCTGTCGAACGATGACGACCTGGCAAATGGCGTCCTCGCATCCGCGGGGGTGGCACACGAACCGATGTGGCGTTTGCCCCTGCACGAGGGCTATCGCAGTTCGCTGCGGTCGCCGGTCGCTGACCGCTGTTCGACAAGCACCTCGGCGGTGAGCGCAGGCACCATCACGGCGGCTTTGTTCATTGAGCATTTCGTGGGGGAAATCCCGTGGGTTCACCTCGATGTCGCCGGGCCCGCCCGCGCAAAGAGCCCCGCGGACTGGGAGGCCCCGGACGCTACCGGCTTCGGGGTCGCCACCGTCGCGAACCTGCTTGCCGCGCAGCTGAAGTAGAAAGTACCCCCGCGGGGCCGCCCCGGCGGTCGGTACCCGTCGGCAGGCAGGCCACGGCGCAGGCGGGTGCCCGCCGCCCGACCCAAATTGCGAACAGCATCGTCGCGGCAACCGCGCGCAAGCGCCCGCGGCCGCGCCCGAATCACCGCTTGGTGCCCACTAGTATCCCTGCGCCCACTGGCACGATTGCGGAAAACAACCGCTCATCATCGTGCAGGGAGCGAATGACTTGGCGCAGCGCGACGACGGGCTCGTCGCGGCGGGCCGGATCGGCGACGGCATCGTGCCACAGGGCATTGAGCACGATCACCGCTCCGCCCGGCCGCAGGATCCGCAGGACGTGGTCGGTGTAAGCGGCGAGCATCTCGGGGCGCTCGCTGAGAACGACGATGTCGTAAGCGGCATCCGCGAGGCGCGGAAGCACCTCCAGGGGGCGGCCAAGGATAGGGCGCGTGCGGTTCACCCCTATGCCGGCTTCCCGCAGCGCCACCTTTGCCTGACGCTGGTGCTCCGCCTCGGCATCGATGGTGGTAACAACACCATCGGCGGGCATCGCCTCGAGCAGATACTGCGCGGTGATTCCCGCTCCGGTTCCCACCTCAACTACGGTCCGCGCACCCATGGCCGCCGCGATGACCCGCAAAACGGCGCCCGTGGCCCGGCTGATTGCGGCCATTCCGTATTCTCCGGCGCGCTCGCGGGCGGCCTCGATGCCGGGGGCGTCCGTCACGTAGTCCTCCGCGAATGCCCAACTCAGAGCCTTGTCGATTGCGATGATCGTCTCCCTATTGCTGAACCACTCGTCGTAGACTTGACTGGCTCTATCTTACTGACTGGCGAAGAGGGATCGTGTTCGGAATAAACGGGGGTGAATTCCTAGTCCTGCTCGTGGTGGTGGCGATCGTGGTCGGACCGCAGCGCCTGCCGCAGTACGCCGAGCAGCTTGCATCCTTGGTCAAGAGCCTGCGCGGGCAGCTCGGTAGTTTCAAGGACGAGTTCTCCGCCGCCGGATCCACCGATTCCGATATCGATTGGTCCCAGCTTGATCCGCGCAAATACGACCCGCGTCGCATCGTCCGCGAGGCGCTGACCGAACCCGCGCAAGAGCGTTCGCCGGCCGGGGAGATGGGCCACGAGCCGCGCACGGCAGTGCGCACCGCGGGCGGTTTGCTCGGCCCGGGCGAGTTGCCCCCCTGGGACGTTGACGCGACCTGACAGCGGCTGGCGGTTGCGAACCCGCGGATAGTCGGCGCCCGAGCAGGAGTCCCGAGTTGGGCCCGATCGAACCGTGCCGGTTCGATTCCGGGGCGCGAAAGTGACACTATGGTGGTTATGCCTGAACAGTCACGACCCAGGATTCTCTCTGGGATGCAGCCCACGCAAGATTCACTGCACCTTGGAAACTACGTTGGTGCGATGACGCAGTGGGTGGCTCTGCAAGATGACTACGATGCCTTCTACATGCTTGCCGACCTGCATGCGCTGACGGTGAACCCGGACCCGGCCGCCCTGCGGGCGCGTACGCGGCGCACTGCGGCGCAGTACCTCGCTGGCGGGTTGGATCCCAACCGGGCGACGCTCTTTGCGCAGTCCCACGTTCCGCAGCACGCCGAACTGTCCTGGGTGCTTGCCTGCCAAACCGGATACGGTGAGGCTGGTCGCATGACGCAGTTCAAGGACAAGAGCGCCAAACGCGGCAGCGAGGGCACCACCGTTGGTTTGTTCACCTATCCGGTGCTGATGGCTGCCGATATTCTGCTCTACGACGCCGCCCTGGTTCCGGTGGGGGAGGACCAGCGCCAGCACTTGGAGCTGACGCGGAATATCGCGGAGCGGGTGAACTCAAGGTTCGGTGCGGACACTTTCGTTGTGCCGGAGCCGCACATCGTGAAGTCGATAGCAAAAATCTACGACCTGCAAAATCCCACGGCCAAGATGAGCAAGTCGGTTTCCGCTTCCAAGGGAACTATCTGGTTGCTCGATGACCCGAAGAAGGCCGCGAAGGCAATTCGGTCCGCGGTCACCGATGCCGGCAACGAGATAGCTTACGACCCCGCGGAAAAGCCGGGAATCTCGAATCTGCTTTCCATCTATTCCTCGCTCACCAACCGGCCCATCGCGGATATCGTGGCCGAATATGAGGGAAAACAATACGGGGCGCTCAAGGTGGCGCTCGCCGATATCGTGGTCGATTTCCTGATTCCTTTCCAGGCCAGGGCGCGTGAATACCTGGAGGATCCGGCAGAGCTGGACCGCATCTTGGCAAACGGAGCCGCCCGCGCTCGGCGAATTGCCCAGGTCACGCTCGAGCGCGTGTACGACAGGGTCGGACTCTTGGCGCCCGTCGGCCTAGACCAGAAGGGGGCTTAGGGGATGGGTGCCACCGCGGAGCCGACGGACACCGTGCAGATCGGCGTGGCGCTTGCGGTACCCGCGCCGTTTGCGCAGGAGCTGGCGGCCGCGCGCGAATCGTTCGGGGACACGCAGGCCCGCGCCATCCCGCCCCACATCACGATTCTGGGACCAACCGAGGTATCTTCCGCCGAGTTGCCGGGCATCCACCAGCACCTGCGGGATATGGCATGCCAGATAGACCCTTTCCTTGTCTACCTGCGGTCGGCGGGGACGTTTCGCCCCGTGTCCCAAGTCGTGTTCGTCCAGGTTGCGCAGGGCATAGCGGAGTGCGAGAAGCTGGAAGCTCTGGTTAGGTCCGGTCCGCTGGCAAGTCCCGCTCGGTTCCACTACCACCCGCACGTCACGGTTGCCCACGACGTCGCCGACTCGGCGCTCAATGTCGCGTTCGCGGATATGGGAGCCTACGAGGCGAGCTTCGTGGTCAACGACGTCATTTTGTATGAGCACGGAGCGGACGGGATCTGGCGCCCCATGGAGTCATTCCCGCTGGGATCCTCGTTCGACGACGACTTCCCCACAATGCAGGTCGCACCCTCCGACTAGCGTGCGTGGCGTGGGGGATGCGCCCGGGCATTGGGATCCGCTGCCCGCGCCGCCTAACGAGCGCGGTGCGGGTTGCCCGCCCTGCGCTGTTGCTACATGACGACTAATATGATGATGAATGCCGCAGCCAGACACGTGAGGGACGTCGCCAGCGCCAGTCGCTGAATCCATTTCGGCTGCGGCTCGCCCCACGGATTGTCCTCTTCGTCCGACACCAGTTCCGGTCCCTCGCCCTCGGCTTCGGGGTCCGGAAGCATCGGGGCGGGCGGAAGGATGCCACCGTCCGCATCGACGGCGGGCGGCGTCGCGGGAGAGGTGTTCTCGTCGTCAGAACTCATACCCCAAACCTAGCATCGATGCCCCTATCGACCCTGAGACCATCGGAGATTACCGCATGAAGTCCGCCTACGAACGCCTCACCGGATGGGTTGCCGCCGTCATGGCGTGGTGGAACTCGACGCGAATCGGGCGCGCCCTCAAGCGCTACGGTGCCGCGGCCGGGGGCCTGCTTGCCGGGGGAGTTGCCTACTCCGCCGCGTTTTCACTGTTCGCCGGGCTCGTCATCGGCTACACCGTCCTCATACGCGTCGTCGGTGGGCATATCGAACTGCGAAACCGCGCCCTTGGGCTCGTCGACCAGTACGTTCCGGGGCTGGTGGATACTGGCAACGGCGGCGTGCTCACCCCCTCGCAACTTCTGCTAGAAAAGGGCAGCGCGGTGGCAACGGTCATCGCGGGCGCCGTGTTGCTCTGGAGCGCGATTTCGTTCATGGGCGGGCTGCGGACCGCGGTGCAAACCGTCATGCACGCCGAACCGGTCAGCGAGAATTTCTTGATCGCGAAGGCCAAGGATCTGGGCGGCTACGTCATACTCGCGGTGGCGGTCATTGTCAGCGCCGGCGTGAGCATCGCCATCGCGGCCGCGCAATCGTGGATACAGGAACACCTTGGTACCGCGGCTGGGCCGGGCGCAACCGCCGCAGGGGTCCTCTTCGGATTGCTGATCGACGTCGCCGTGTTCCTATACGTTTTGCGGGTGATGGGCAAATACCGGGGCGCGCGGCGCCCCCTGTTCGCCTCCGCGGTCGCAGTTTCGGCGGTGGTGGAGACACTTCGCATCCTGGGGACGCAAGTCATCACCGGATCGATCAGCAAGAATGCGCTGCTGGCCTCGTTCGCCGTCATGATCACGCTGCTGATGCTCGTGAATCTGCTCACGCAGACGGTGCTCTACGCGGCCGCCTGGCTCAGCGAGGACGATTCCGGGCGGATAGCCGACTCGGCCCAGGCGACCCGTTAGAACGCGCGCGTGATCATCGCGCGCTTGACCTGCTGAATCGCGCGGGTGACTTCGATGCCGCGGGGGCACGCCTCGGAGCAGTTGAAAGTCGTCCGGCACCGCCAAACGCCTTCCTTGTCGTTGAGGATCTCGAGGCGCTGGGCGGCTCCCTCGTCCCGCGAATCGAAGATGAAGCGGTGCGCGTTGACGATCGCCGCCGGGCCAAAGTACTGGCCGTCCGTCCAAAAGACGGGGCAAGACGACGTGCACGCGGCGCACAGAATGCACTTGGTGGTGTCGTCGAATCGCTCGCGTTCCGCGGGGCTCTGGCGCCGCTCCGAGCTCGGGTGCTTTCCGTCCGTGACGACCAGGAACGGCATGATGTCACGGTAGGAAGCGAAGAACGGTTCCATGTCGACGACCAGGTCCTTGATGACAGGCAGCCCCTTGATCGGTTCGACCGTGATGGGCTTCGCGGGATTAACGTCCTTGAGCAGCGTCTTGCACGCGAGCCGGTTACGGCCGTTGATCCGCATGGCGTCCGAGCCGCAGATTCCGTGCGCGCATGAACGCCGGAACGTGAGCGAGCCATCCTGCTCCCACTTGATCTTGTGCAGGGCATCGAGCACTCGGTCGGTTCCGTGCACTTCGACATCGAAATCGTCCCAGTAAGCGTCCGGCCCGTGGTTCTCGGGGTCAAACCGCAAGATACGCAAGGTGACAGTGAAGCTGGGCACCGCCTCCACGGCCTGGCCGGCGCTTGCGGTCTCGATTGTCGCAGTCATCAGTACTTACGCTCCATCGGCTCGTAGCGGGTTACGGTGACGGGTTTGGAACCGAGAACCAACTTGTACCCGTCGAACACGCGGATCAGGTCGAACGCGTTCTCGGGTGTCAGTGCGTCCGCGGGAATCAGTGGCGAGTCGGCATCGTGGTCGGCCAGCGGGCGCCGGTAGACCATGGTGTGCTGCATGTAGTGCGCGTCGTCCCGCTGGGGGTAGTCCTCGCGGAAGTGACCGCCGCGAGATTCGCGCCGCGAAAGTGCACCGACCACAACTACCTCGGCCAGGTCCAGCAAGAAGCCCAGTTCGATGGCCTCGAGCAAATCGGTATTGAAGAGCTTTCCCTTGTCCTGCACCGAAACATTTCGATACCGGCCTTGCAGGTCGCGGATCTTTGCCAGCGCATCGGTCAGCGATTCCTGGGTGCGGAACACCTGCGCATCGCGGTCCATCGTTTCTTGCAGTTCCCTGCGCACGTCGGCGACCCGCTCGCCTTCGGGCCGCGATCGCATTTGCTCGAGTTCGTGGACGGTGGCATCGATCGCGTCGGCGGGTACCTCCCGGAACCCGACCGTCTTCGCGTAGGCCGCGGCAAAGCGGCCGGCGCGTTTGCCGAAAACGTTGATGTCCAGCAGGGAATTGGTACCTAGCCTGTTCGAGCCGTGCACGGAAACGCAAGCGACTTCGCCCGCCGCGTACAAGCCGCGGATGACGTGTTCGTCATCGCGCAAGACCTCGGTTTTGATATTGGTCGGGATTCCACCCATGGCGTAGTGTGCTGTCGGGTACACGGGCACGGGCTCGGTGTACGGCTCGACGCCGAGGTAGGTGCGAGCGAACTCGGTGATGTCAGGCAGCTTGGCATCGATATGCGCCGGTTCCAGGTGGGTCAGGTCCAGCAGCACGTAGTCCTTGTTCGGACCTGCGCCGCGGCCCTCGCGAACCTCGTTAGCCATGGAGCGGGCGACAATGTCCCGTGGGGCCAGATCCTTGATGGTCGGCGCGTAACGCTCCATGAAGCGCTCACCGTTGCCGTTTCGCAGGATGGCGCCCTCGCCGCGAGCGGCCTCGGAAAGGAGAATGCCGAGGCCCGCCAGGCCGGTCGGGTGAAACTGGAAGAACTCCATGTCCTCCAGCGGGATGCCGCGGCGCAGTGCCAGGGCCATGCCATCACCGGTGAGGGTGTGCGCATTCGATGTCGTCTTGTAGATCTTGCCGGCGCCGCCCGTAGCCAGAATCACGGACTTGGCGCGGAAGACGTGAATTTCACCGGTCGCCAGATCGTACGCGACGACCCCGACGACATTGACGTCTTCTCCCTCGGGGACGTGCCCTTGGGACAGGTCGTGGTCCACTAGTAGGTCCAGGACGTAGAACTCGTTGAAGAACTCGACCTTTTGCTTCACGCAGTTTTGGTAGAGCGTTTGCAGGATCATGTGACCGGTGCGGTCCGCGGCGTAGCAGGCGCGGCGCACCGCGGCTTCACCGTGATTGCGCGTGTGACCGCCGAAGCGGCGCTGGTCGATCCGGCCATCGGGGGTGCGGTTGAACGGCAAGCCCATGTGTTCGAGATCGACTACCGCCTCGATAGCTTCCTTTGCCATGACCTCAGCGGCATCCTGGTCGACAAGGTAATCGCCGCCCTTGACGGTGTCGAAGGTGTGCCATTCCCAGTTGTCGTCTTCGACGTTGGCGAGCGCCGCGCACATTCCGCCCTGCGCGGCTCCCGTGTGCGAGCGGGTGGGGTAGAGCTTCGAGATCACGGCCGTGCTTGCCTCGGCCGAGGATTCGAGGGCTGCGCGCATGCCCGCGCCACCTGCACCGACAATCACAACGTCAAAACTGTGAGTCTGCATCGTTGCGGCCTTCTCCTTTGATACTGATACTGACGGTGGTTCCGGTGACTAGGCCGTGCAGAAGCTCGGCAACAAATCCGCCGCAGCCCCGGTGGGGCAGGGGCTGAACGTGAGAATGACGAGCGTTCCCAGGACGACGACCACAGCGGTGACCGCATACAAGACGATCTTGAGCCACAGGCGCGGTAGGTCCTTGGCAACGTAGTCGTTGATGATGGTGCGCACGCCGTTGTTGCCGTGCAACATCGCGAGCCACAGCATGAGCAAATCCCACACCTGCCACAGCGGATTTGACCACTTTCCGCCCACGAATGCGAAATCGATGGCGTGGACGCCCTTGCCGAGCATGAGGTTGACGAACAGGTGCCCGAAGATCAGGACTACCAGGACAACGCCCGAGATGCGCATGAAGACCCAGGTGTATAACTCGAAGTTGCCGCGCGTGGACTTCTTTCGGGTGTACTTTTCGCGAGGCGATGCAATGACTGTCGAGCTCATGACTTTAGTGACCCCCGAAGACGTTCATGAGGTGGCGAGGCAGGAAACCCGCCATCGTTACGAAGAACAGGCCGACCACGATCCACAGCATGACCCGTTGGTAGCGGGGTCCCTTGGCCAGGAAATCGACCAGAATGATACGGAGACCATTGAAGGCGTGAAAGACGACCGCCGCCACCAGGCCAGCCTCGCCCAGCCCCAGGATCGGCGTCTTGTAGGTTCCGATTACGGCGTCGTAGGCCTCGGGCGAAACCCGCACGAGTGCGGTGTCGAGGACGTGAACGACAAGAAACAAGAAAAGAAGCAGGCCTGTGACGCGGTGAGCGACCCACGACCACATCCCTTCTCGGCCGCGGTACAACGTGCCGACTGGTGCGCTGGGCACAGTGCGCCTCCTGTGACGGGATTACGTGGGCGATCATTGGCCGCGCATGTTCGCGGTTGCCCGCGGCACATGCTTTTTCGGCGTATCACACCCGGCGATAGGTTCGTATGATCCAACTTACACTGTAGTGTTCGCCACACCATGTTAGGTGGACCTATATTGGGATTGGTCAATGGATTTACTATGCCGATATGCTGGGCGAATGGACGATCTTCGCAGCGCATTTGACGGTTTCACCGCGATCATTCCCGCCGGTGGGGCGGGGACCCGCCTGTGGCCCCTCTCGCGCCAGGACCGCCCCAAGTTCCTGCTCGATTTGCTGGGAAGCGGGCGGTCCTTGTTGCAGGCCACGGTCGATCGCATGGATGGGCTTTGCGCGCCGGACAGAATCTTCGTGGTAACGGGAGGCGCGCACGCGCCGGCCGTGCGTGCGCAGGTGCCCTCGGTGGCCCACAACGTGCTGGTCGAATCCGCGCCGCGCGACTCGATGGCGGCGATCGGCCTGGCTGCCGCCGTTGTCCACCACCGGCACGGCCCCACCGTCGTCGGATCGTTCGCGGCCGACCACGTCATCCGCGGTTTGGACGAGTTCCACGAAACCGTGCGGCAGGCGATCGAAGCTGCGCACCACGGCTATCTCGTCACGATCGGAATACCGGCCACGCGTCCCTCCACGGCCTTCGGCTACGTCCGGTCCGGCGAAAAGCTCAGCGACCAGCCCGGTTCGCGGGCGCGCCACGTCGAGGCGTTCAAGGAAAAGCCCGACGCCGAAACCGCCATGCAATACCTCGCAACCGGGAAATACCGTTGGAACGCGGGGATGTTTGTCGTGCGCACCGATGTGCTGCTGGGGCACCTGCAACGAATCAAGCCCGAGATGCACGACATCCTGACCCAGCTGGCGACCGTGTGGGACACCGACGGGCGGGACGAGGCCATGTCCCGGCTGTGGCCGCAACTCGAAAAGGTGCCCATTGATGTGGCGATCGCCGAACCGGTCGCCGCGGAGGGGAAGGCGGCGATCGTTCTTGCCGGATTCGGGTGGGACGACGTGGGCGATTTCAACTCGCTCGCGGCGCTGTTGCCGTCCGTCGATCGCGCTGGAAACAAAGCACTGGGGAACTCGTCGCTGATCGTTCGCGACGGGGTGGCGGGATCGATAGTCTCGGCAAGTGCTGGACGCGTGGTCGCCGTGCTTGGCCTCGACGACGTTGTGGTGATCGACACGCCCGATGCGGTGCTGGTCACGACCCGTGCGCGTGCGCAGGCAGTGAAGGACATCGTGACCATGGTGGCGGCGGATGTGCCGGATGCCCCGGTGTAGGCGCGCGTACTCGCCGGCGGCGCCGGTGGCGGGGAAGCGGTACTAGGCTCTGTGATGTGAACGACCACATTTCGATCGCTTCCCTCATCGAGCAAAGGGTCCAGGCGCACAATTCGGACCTCATAGCGCTGCGCCGGGATCTGCATGCCTACCCGGAGCTGGCGCGAACAGAATCCCGCACCACCGCGAAGGTGGCCGACGCGTTGCGCGCTGCCGGCTTGGAGCCGCGCCTGCTGCGCGGCACGGGGCTGACCTGCGACATAGGTGACGCCTCCGGCGGCGAGCGGCGGGTGGCCCTGCGCGCGGACATGGATGCGCTTGCGATACAAGAGACAACCGGCCTGGAATTCGCTTCCACGGTTCCTGGCGTTTCGCACGCATGCGGCCACGATGTGCATACCACCGTGGTCCTTGGCGCGGGGCTCGTATTGCACGACCTCGATAGGCTGGGGAGGCTATCGCGGCCCGTGCGCCTGCTGTTTCAACCCGCCGAGGAGGTCATGCCCGGCGGCGCCTTGGACGTGATCGAGCAGGGGGTCCTGGAGGGGGTCGGGCGTGCGTACGCGCTGCACTGCGATCCGCGATTCGATGTCGGCCACATCGGCAGCCGAATCGGCGCCATTACCTCGGCCTCCGACCAGGTTGTCGTGACGGTGTCTTCAACGGGGGGCCACACGTCGCGCCCGCACCTTACCGGCGACGTGGTTTACGCGCTCGGCGAGATCGTCACGCAGGTGCCGGCAATCATCGGTCGCAGGCTGGATCCCCGATTCGGCGTGAATTTGACGTGGGGGATGGTGCAGGCGGGCCACGCCGCGAACGCAATACCCGCGACGGGAACCCTGAAGGGAACCCTGCGCTGCCTCGACGTGCGGGCATGGGAGGCCGCGGGCGAGTTGCTCGAAAGCGCTGTGCAGCAGGTGGCCGCGCCGTTCGAGGTCGGCGTGAAGATTCAGCACATTCGCGGGGTCCCGCCAGTGGTTAATGACGAGGCCGCCGTCCACCTCGTTGATATGGCCGCGAGGGAGATGCTCGGGGGCGACGCAGTGCGCCTGACCGAACAATCTTTGGGTGGGGAAGACTTTGCCTGGATACTCAACAAGGTCGGTGGCGCGATGGTTCGCCTGGGCGTGCACACTCCGGGTTCGCGCCGCTGCGACATACATCAGGGCGATCTCAACATCGACGAGCGCGCGATCGCCAACGGCATCAAGGTGCTGGCGCGCACCGTGACGCTCAATGGTCCGGGTGTCGACCTGGTCAGCGACAACCCGTTGGGCTGAAATTCGAGGGTGCCGGGGCGGGTGGTTGGACGCCGCGCATGAGCGTCCAACCACCCGCGTTAGGCCTCTAGCGGCGAAGGATCATCCCAGCGCCCACCGTGTTGTTGGTTTGCTCGTCAACGATGATGAACGATCCGGTCGCCCGGTTCTCCGTGTACGGGTCGCAGAAGAGCGGCACAGTCGAACGCAATCTGACCCTGCCAATCTCATTGAGCCCCAGCGAGGACGCGTCCAGGTCGCGGTGCAAGGTATTGACATCGACCCGGTACTCGATCTCGCGGACGACCATGCGCGCCCACTTCGTCGTGTGCTTGAGCGCGTACTTCTTGCCGGGTACCAGTTCCGCGCTGTCGTCCATCCAGCACACCATCGCCTCGATGTCCTGCGATGAATGAGGCACGTTACGGGGGCGGACCAACATGTCGCCGCGGGAAATGTCGATGTCTTCTTCCAGCCGAATGGTCACGGACATGGGTGGGAACGCCTCCGTGAGCGGACCGTCGGGGCCGTCAATCGCGGTGACGGTGGTTTCGAGGCCGCTCGGCAGGACCCTGACCGGGTCGCCGACGCGGACAATTCCGCTGGCCAGCATCCCCGCGTAGCCCCGGTAATCCGGGTGGCTGGCAGTTTGCGGCCGGATGACATATTGCACCGGGAAGCGGACGTCGACCAGATTGCGATCGGACCCCACGTGGACGTTTTCGAGGTAGGACAGGAGCGTGGCGCCCGCGAACCACGGGGTGTTCGCGGATCGTTCCACCACGTTATCGCCGAGTAACGCCGAGACCGGAATGAACGTCAAGTCGCGGATGGTGAGCTTTGCCGCGAATTCGCGGAACTCGTCGCATATCTCATCGAAGCGATCCTGTGACCACTGCACTAAGTCCATCTTGTTCACGCACAAGACAATGTGCGATACCCCAAGCAGCGTGGCAAGGAACGCGTGGCGCCGCGATTGCTCCGTGACACCGTGGCGCGCATCGATGAGGATCAGGGCCACATCCGCGGTGGACGCGCCCGTGACCATGTTCCTGGTGTACTGCACGTGGCCGGGGGTGTCGGCGATGATGAATTTGCGGCGCGGGGTCGCGAAGTACCTGTAGGCGACGTCGATCGTGATGCCCTGTTCGCGTTCCGCCCGCAATCCATCGGTAAGCAGCGAAAGGTCAACGTAATCGTTGCCGCGTCGCTTAGAGATGCGCTCGACGTCTTCGAGCTGATCGGTGAAAAGCCCCTTGGAATCGAACAAGAGGCGTCCGATGAGAGTGCTCTTGCCGTCGTCAACCGAGCCCGCCGTAGCGAACCGAAGTAAGTCAGCCATGTTTAGAAATATCCTTCGCGCTTGCGGTCTTCCATGGACGTTTCGGACACTTTGTCGTCCCCACGGGTCGCGCCCCGCTCCGTTAGGCGCACCGTCTCGATCTCTTCGACAACCTTCGCGACCGTATCCGCGTCCGACTCGACCGCGGCGGTGAGATTGGCGTCACCCATGGTCCGATACCGAACGGTGCGGATGCTCGATGATTCGCCATCGCGCAATTCAATGAAATCGCCGACTGCGTAGAGCATTCCCTGCCGGTCCACGACCTCGCGTTCGTGCGCCAAGTAGAGCGACGGGATCGGGATGTTCTGCGCCTCGATGTAGTTCCAGATGTCGAGTTCCGTCCAGTTCGAGAGCGGGAACACGCGGATGTGTTCCCCCGGGCTCACGCGACCGTTGTAGAGGCTCCACAGCTCCGGGCGCTGATTCTTCGGATCCCACTGGCCAAAGTCGTCGCGGAACGAAAACACTCGCTCTTTGGCACGGGCCTTTTCCTCATCGCGGCGCGCGCCGCCGAACAGGGCATCGAATCCGTGCTGCTCGGTCGCTTCCAGCAGGACCGGGGTCTGGATCCGATTCCTGGACCCGCTCGAATCCTCCCTCACCAGCCCGCGTTCGATCGCGTCGGGAACTGACGCGACGATGAGTTCAACTCCCAGGTCGGAGACCAGGGAGTCGCGAAACTCCAAAACCTCGGGAAAATTCAGGCCCGTGTCGATGTGCATGACCGGGAAGGGCACGCGGGCCGGGGCAAACGCCTTGACGGCCAGCCAGAGCATGACGATGGAGTCCTTGCCCCCGGAGAACAGCAGGCAGGGTCGCTGCATTTCCGCAGCGACCTCCCGGATGATGTGAATGCTCTCGGATTCCAGTGTCTTCCACTGGTCGAGTATTCGTGCGGTCACGGAAGCTTCCCTTTCCCATTGAGCGTGCGGGCTACGGCCGCTTGCACGCTTTCTTGAATGTCCGGATGACACACGATGAGATCCGGAACTGATAGATCTTCGCGGTTATATTCGATCGGCGCGCCATCGATCCGCGATGTGAACATCCCGCAGTGACGCGCGACGGCCACCGGCGCGGCGGAGTCCCACTGGTATTGGCCGCCCGCGTGCACGTAGGCGTCGACCGTGCCGTCGACAACCGCCATGGCCTTGACGCCCGCGGATCCCATGGCAACGGGAATCGCATCGAGTTCGCCCAGCACCGCGCGGACAAAGTCGCTGGGGTGCGAGCGGCTCACTGCGATGCGGAGGGGAGTCTTGGGTGCTAGGCGGGCGACGGGATCGCAGGCGGTGCTGAACAGCCGCTCGCGGGCGGGTTCGGCGACGGCGCCAGCCGTCAAACCGCCACCGCGCGTCCACAGAGCGACGTGCACGGCCCAGTCGTCGCGCCACGCCCCGTCCGTTCTTGTCGAATACTCCCGCGTTCCGTCGAGGGGGTCGATGATCCAGACGCGATCGCGCGAGAGGCGGGAGCGGTCATCGGCGGCTTCCTCCGAAAGGACCGCATCGCCGGGCGCGTGGCGCGCCAGTGCCGCGGCCAACACGCTTTGGGCGGCGCGGTCGGCCTGCGCGCGAAGCCGCGCGGGATCGTAGGCACCGTCGCCGATCCGGTCGCGCAGTTCGAGCAGCGCGCCGCCCGCCTGCAATGCCAGGTCTGACGCGAGTTCATGGTCATTCATTGAGATACATTCCCGAATCGGTAGTCAAGGTGAGTCGTTGCCGCGAGTTCGCTGCGGCTAGCGAACCCGTCGGCGCAGTCTTCGAGTAGCCGACCGCACTGCACGAGATGCGAGGTAGCGACCCAGGGCCAAAGTCGGGACCCCGCCCAGTGCCTGCGTAAGCGCGATCTGCATTTCGTCCGTGGATGCCGCCTGGGACCCGGCGGAACGAGTCGCGGTGGCCAACGGTTCGAATCGCGCGAAGTCCTTTCCACTCAGCGCCTGCTTTGCGCGCCACTTTTGGGCGGCAACGAACGCGCCGAATTCCACCTGCGCCGCCAAATCTATGGGGACATTTGTGGTTGGCGGCTGCCGCACGCCGGAATCGTGTGGGAGGGCGTACACGTTTGCGAGGTCGCCGACAACGGTGACCCCTAAGGACTCTATTTGCAGCGCGTGCTCACGCGCGCGCTGTGCCATGAGTTCGAGCGCCCAGCGGTCGGGCATGATGCGCGATTCATCCTTGGGGGGAACGCGGTCCCGCAAGAGTGAGAACACGGCGCCGAATTTGTGGAAATCGCGAAATGTTGCCCAGTCGAGTCCGGGCGTCTCAACTATGCGGCTATTAGCAGCGCGCACAAGATCCGCTTCGATGCGCGTCATCGATCGGTTCTCTTGCCGGCCGCTCAGCTTGGCCCGCTCGAAGAATCCCTGCGGCAAGGCGAGGAGCTGTTCGAACGACCTGTTCAGCAGGCCGCGGTCCTTCTTGTCTAGAACCACGACGGTGACGTTTTCGGGGCCCACCAGTGCAGCCCACTTACTAACATTTTCACTGAGATTTGAGCGGCGCGCAAAACTGGGATATCCGTGTTTATGTGGTGCACCGTTGAGGACGATTTCCAGCCATTCATCTATTGTTTCGGTCGCACCCGATTTTAGATATTCCTGCCACGCGGAACTGAGCAGCGAGGGTTGATTCCTGATCGTGAATACGACGTGCACGCCTCGGGGTATATCGCTGACAATTTTACTGCCAACGTCTATTGACCTTTCGGCGAAATACTCATGCGATACGAATATGCGATTTCCGGGGTCTTCGGATATCTCGGTGACCAAGGAATTCCAGTGTTCCATTGGTACAATGGGCAACCGTCCCGCGCCGCTTTGCCACCCGCGCCGCTTTCGTGCCACCGCGAAGGAGGCCAGTGAATGATTGTGCCCGGTGCCGGGATACCGCACGCCGTGCTGCAACAACTCGGGCCGTAACTTCGCCGCCGAGAACTGGATGGCGGTGGTGCCGCTCTTGGGCATTCCGACGTGAAGAAGGACGCTTTCCGGCGGTATCGGCGCGAGTTTCGGTCGTGTCTCGGTAAACTGTTCCTTTGTCATCAATTAAAGACCGTACCGCATTTCTATTGGTATTTCCGCACCGGCGTCCTGAGAGGTTACTGTGCATAATCGCGAGTTAGTGGTGTCGTGGTCCGAAGTCGACTTGATCGAGGCGGCTGTTTTGGGTTTCGTGCGTCCCCAAGATTTGCGTCTCGCGAACGCCAGGGAGGAATGCCTGGTTTTATGTGATCCCGAGAACACGCCCTTTGCGCGGGTCGCTTTAGCCGCGGGCGGAATTCGGCCGGGTTCCCCGGGATACGGCGCGGTGGGCTCCGTGGAAATGATCCGACGGCCGGTTCCGGCAGCGATCGGCGTATCCGCTTGGTCGCCCGATGCGGGTGCGCTGGCCGCGGCCTCGCACCGCCCCATCGTCGTCGTCGATGGATTCCCCACCTACCGCGACCTCGCCGCCTTCCAGGACGCAGCGGCGCCGCCCGTGTGGGTCGTGCCCGTTTCTAGGGACACCGATAATGCGGAGCGGGGAGACCGGCTCGCGCTTTGCCTGCAGCGAGCGGTGGACGATGGTGAGCTTGTGGGCTCTGTGGTCACCGTGCCCGATTTCATTCGCGCTCGCGGGGACCTGGTCAAGGTCGTCGGCGCGGACGGGACCGCGCACACCATAGAGTCGACGCTCGCGCGTTTGCTCGCCGCACCCGTCCGCGCGGTCAAGGGAACGCTGGGCGCTTGGACTTGCCAACAAGCGCCTGGCGCCGTTGTTGACGGGTGGATCGGCTCTCGCAGCAGGCGCGCGGCGCGGGGATGCGTCGTGCTGTTCTCGGGCCTTTCGGGGTCCGGTAAATCGACGGTGGCCAAGGCGTTGGCGTCGCGGCTCGAACACGACGGCGTCAGTTCGGTGCTGATCGATGGCGATGAGGCGCGTCAGATGCTCACCGCCGGGCTCGGATTCGATCGGGCGTCGCGGGATCTCAATGTCGAAAGGCTCGGCTACGTCGCCACGGCGGTGTCGCGGGTGAAGGGGGTGGCCATCCTTGCGCCCATCGCGCCCTTCGCGGCGGCTAGGGCGCAGGTCCGCGAACGCGCCGAACGGGTGGGCTCGTACGTGCTCGTGCACGTTGCCACGCCGCTGGAGGTGTGCGAGGAGCGCGACCGCAAGGGACTCTACGCCAGGGCGCGAGCCGGAGAGATCGCAGACTTCACCGGAATATCGTCGCCGTATGAAGTTCCGCTCGACGCGGACGTCGTCGTGGACACCTCGCGCATGGACGTTGAGACGGCTGTCGATTCAGTGATGGCGGCCGTATCTGCGAAAATGCATGTGGGGTAGGCGTGCGCCGCTTTGCGAGGACTCGCTGTCGGCACATTGATACGGGGGAAATATGCAGATCACAGCCAGAGTTGACTACGCCGTGCGGGCGCTCGTCGAGTTGGCGACGCGCGGTGGCGACTCCGTCACCGGCCCGCAGATAGCCGAGGCGCAGGACATTCCAGCGAAATTCCTGGAATCGATCATGCGGGATTTGAAGCGCGACGGGTTGGTCGTTTCCCAGCGCGGCAGATTCGGAGGTTACGCATTCGGAGTGCCTGCCGACCGCATCTCGATAGCGGATGTGGTGCGAGCGGTGGATGGGCCGCTTGCGGCCGTCAGGGGGCTGCCGCGGGAGGACGTGGCCTACCAGGGCGCCGCGACCGCGCTGACGACCGTGTGGGTTGCGGTGCGGGCCGCCATGCGGGCGGTGTTGGAACAAACGACGATCGCCGACGTTGCCGCCGGTGAGATACCGCCCGCGGTCACCGCGATGCTCACCGATGACGCGTGGAAGCGGCGGCGGTGACAAGGCCGGAACAATCCGCAAGGCCGGGAGCGCAACTGACGGCCCTGCTCGACGCATTCGGGGTGACGCCGCGCGCGTACCCGCTGACCGAGCCGACGGTCGTGGCGACCAAATCGCACGAAACCCTTGCCGCGATCGGGCGCGCGGCGGGTCTGACTCAGGAACAGATGGAGGCATTGGACGCCGCGGCTGGCGCGGGAGGCGGGGCAAAGCGGTCCACTGTGCGCCCGACTTTCGCCCCGGGCCCCGCGACTTTCGCAGGCATCGACCTGATCCAACCGGATCAGCGCTCGTGCGTTCCCACCTGCCTTGCCGTGCTGATGCTCACCACCAATCCGGTGTTCGCCGCCTGGATCGCCACCGGGCGCGGTGAACCGTCGTTCGCATCCGGGCGGGGCGCGCTGGCCGAACGGGCCCGCGAGTCAGGTTCGCAAAGGTGGTCCGCGGCCGTGGCGCATCTGGCGCGAGCGGCCACCAAGCGTGGACCCGTGCGGGTCTGGCCGCACGCGTGGGGAGTAGCGCCGTGGGACGCGGCCCGCGTTGCCAGCACCCCGGGGCGCCGCTATTGCAGCCGCATGGTCAACGATCTCGACGCGTCCGCGCGCGAGCGGGCGGGGCGCGCGATCGAGAGGGCGGTGAGCAGGAGCAAACCCGTCATTGCCTACGCCGGTGGCGACTCGCGCGACGGATACGGATCGGCCGTGCCCCGCCACGCCGTTCTGCTGGCGCCCGCCAGCGATCCCTTTCGCGGCCCGCTCGTCTTCGAGCCGGCGGCGGGTCGCATCTTCGCAACGACTTGGGACGCGCTCGCGGGCCCGACCCTTGCGCGAGAACTCTTCGGAGGGTGGTCGCATCTGACGTGGCTTGTGTTACCGCGAACATAGAGTGTGAAGTCCGCATCGTTGGGTAGGATATGACAAGCGGCGGCACCGCCACGCACCGGTCACACATGCCCTAAACGCATGCGCTTACGACGAGGAGCTCGTTTCATGGCGGCAAACGCCCACGACCTCGCGGCATACATTGAGCACACCGAGTTGCAACCCGCGGCTACCGCGGCCGATGCGCAGCGAGCGATCGAACTCGCCAGCGCCTACGGCGTGCGCGGAGTGTGCATCTCGCCCTCGCGCCTGGAACGCGCGCACCTGCCCAGCCCTGGGCCCACGCTCGTGACCGTGTGCGGGTTCCCAAGCGGTGCCCATTCAGCGCAGGTCAAGGCCGTCGAGGCGGTGACCGCCATGCGCAACGGGGCACAGGAAATCGACGTCGTCATCAACCTCGGGGCGGCGAAGGCCGGCGAGTGGGGCAGGGTCTGCGATGGGATCGAGATCGTTCGATTGGCGCTGGCGGAAGCGGCCGCCGACCAGGGCTTGCCAATGCCCCTGGTCAAAGCGATCATCGAAACGGCCATCCTGACGGATCAGGAGATAGTCCGTGCCTGCCATGCCGTCGCGGCTGCGGGGGCCGACATGGTGAAGACCTCGACGGGATTCCACCGCGCCGGCGGCGCGACGACCCACGCGGTGCGCCTCATCGCGCAGACGGTTGCGGGTGCGATGGGAATCAAGGCCGCCGGTTCGATCCGCACGCGCGACGACGCAATCGCCATGATAGAGGCGGGTGCCACGCGGATCGGCACCACGAGCACCGCGGCGATCCTGGTGTAGAAACCGCGGGGCGGCTATCGCGGCAGGAGCGATCTTCCCAAAGCTCGGCGCAGAGCGGCGCGGTAGAGCGGCAGCTGTTCCGCGAAGGCGGGCAGTAGCGGCAGCGATGCCACGCGCGCCAACGGGGTCCACCGCATTTCCTGGCTTTCCGCGTCGGTGGCGACGGCAGCGATGTCGCGCCCGGGGCGAACCACCGCAAGAAACGTCGAATACCGCCAATCTGTGTGATCAAGGACGAGTCCGCCGATCACCTGCACATCGCCTTGAATCACGCCGGCCTCCTCGCGTGCCTCGCGCAGTGCGCCCTGCAATGGCGTCTCACCCGTGGCCACCGCGCCGCCTGGCACACCCCAGGTGCCGCCCTGGTGGCTCCACGCCGCACGGTGCTGCAAGAGAACATCGATGTGCTCTTCGCGGCGACGGATCACGAACAGCCCCGCCGCCCCGTGCAGCCCCCAGTGTTGGTGCCCGCAGCGGCACGAAACCCATCCGTCACCGGGATTGTGGCTCGGCCGCTGGTCGTCGCCCATTTCTAGTCGACTATCTCGCAAATGGGGGTGCCTGCGGTCACCTGCTCGCCGACGGTGGCCGCGAGATTCTTGATCTTCCCGGCGCGGTGCGCGACCAAGGGCTGTTCCATCTTCATTGCCTCGAGGACGACGATCAGGTCGCCCTCGGCGACCGCGTCTCCATCGCGCGCCGCAACCTTCACGATAGTTCCCTGCATCGGCGAGGCGAGCGCGTTGGAGCTGGCGGCCTTCGCGGCGGCCGACCGGCGGGGGGCCGCCCGCTTGTGGTGCGCCGGGCGCGCGCCGCCACCAAAGCCGAGCCCCGCCGGGATGACAACCTCGAGCCGCTTGCCCCCGACTTCGACGACCACTCGCTCGGTCGAGGGGGACGAGGGCGCGTCGTCTTGCGCGAATGAGGGCTCCGCCTGGGCCAGGTCGCGCAGGTGGGCGGAGAACTCGTCCTCGATCCACGACGTGTAGATGGTGAAGGGTTCGTCCCCCGGTGGAGCGAACGCGGGCGACTCGAGCACGGCCTGGTGGAAAGGCAGCACGGTTGGGATGCCGCAGACAGTCATTTCCCGGAGCGCACGGCGCGCGCGGGCGAGCGCCTGCTTGCGGTCGGCGCCGGTGATGATGACCTTCGCCAGCATCGAATCGAACGAGCCGGAGATGACATCGCCCTGCCGGACCCCGGAATCGATGCGCACGCCAGGCCCCTGCGGGAAGACCAATTCCGTGATTGTTCCGGGCGTCGGGATGAACCCCTTGGCGGGGTCCTCGCCGTTGATGCGGAACTCGATCGAGTGCCCGCGGGGGGCGACCGCCGTGTAGCCGAGCGGTTCACCGGCGGCGATGCGAATTTGCTCGCGCACCAGGTCGATTCCGGTGATCTCCTCGGAGACCGGGTGCTCGACCTGGAGGCGCGTATTGACCTCCAAGAACGAGATCATCCCGTCCGCGCCGATCAGGAACTCGCAGGTGCCCGCTCCAACGTATCCGGCCTTTTTCAGGATTGCCTGCGATGCGCTGACCAATTGGGCGTGCTGATCTGCGGTGACAAACGGCGCGGGAGCCTCTTCGACTAGCTTTTGGTGCCGCCGCTGCAACGAGCAGTCGCGCGTCGAGACGACCACGACCGTGCCGAACTCATCGGCGAGGCACTGCGTTTCGACGTGGCGCGGTTTGTCCAAGAAACGTTCGAGGAAGCACTCGCCGCGGCCGAACGAGGCGACGGCCTCGCGCACCGCGGATTCGTACAGCTCGTCGATTTCTTCTTCACTGCGGGCCACCTTGATGCCGCGACCGCCCCCGCCGAACGCGGCCTTGATGGCAACGGGGAGGCCGTACTCGCGTACGAAATCGTGGAGCTGGGCCGCATCCGTGATCGGGTCCGCGGTGCCCGGTGCCAGTGGCGCACCCGCTGAAAGCGCGATGTGGCGCGCGGAAACCTTGTCGCCGAGAGCCTCGATCGCGGCAGGGCTGGGGCCGATCCAGGTCATCCCGGCGTCGATGACGGCTCGCGCGAATTCGGCGTTTTCTGCCAGGAATCCGTAACCGGGGTGCACCGCGTCCGCCTGCGATCGGCGAGCGATCGCGATGATCTTCGCAATGTCCAGGTACGTGTCGGTGGCGCGTTCGCCCTCGAGAGAAAACGCTTCGTCGGCGAGGTTGACGTGGAGCGCATCGCGGTCCGAATCCGCGTAGATGGCGACCGAACCGATGCCGCTGTCGCGGCAGGCGCGGATGACCCGCACCGCAATCTCGCCGCGGTTGGCTACAAGGATCTTCGTGATCGTTCGCTTGGGCGACGCGGGCGCGGTTTGCAATGAAGTCACGGCTTAATCTATCGCGCGCGGCTTAGTGTGCGCAGGCGGACATAGGTGGGGGTGGGCAGTTTTGCTTGCTACCTCAATGGGGTGCCCGATTGTTTGTAGGTAACCTACAAACGGTTTGTGGAAGGTGGCCTAGTCGGCCCACAGTTGCGTCCACTTTATCCCGATCTGCGCCGTCATTGTCCGCAATAGCGGGATGCTGATACCTACGACGTTGTGGTGGTCTCCCTCAATCGCGTCTATGAACGCACCGCCCTTGCCGTCTATGGTGAATCCGCCCGCGACACCGAGCGGTTCGCCCGTGGCAACGTAGGCGGCTATCTCGTCATCGCTGGGGTTGGCGAACCGAATCAGGGTGGAGGCGGTTCGGCTCAGCGTGGCGCCGTCCGGACCGACAATCGAGTGTCCCGTGTGCAGCGTGCCGGTCTTGCCCCGCATGTCGCGCCATCGGCGAATCGCGACGTGGGGCGTGCGCGGTTTGCCGACGACGTCCCCGCCCACTTCGAGCATGGAGTCGCACCCGACTACCAGCGCCCCGGCGTGAAAACGCGCAACATCGGCGGCCTTGTGTTCACTGAGAGTGAGGACCTGGGTAGCTGCGTCGGCCGTGGGGTCTGCGTCCGCCAAGGAACTCAGTACGGCATCCTCATCGACGCCGGAAACGTGGACTATCGGTGCGATCCCGGCGGCGCGCAGCAGCGCAAGGCGGGCGGGGGATGCTGATGCCAAAATGAACTCGACCACGGCCGAAGCCTAACCCACCCGCGCGCGGCGCGCGGTGCGCGCCGGGATCGCAGGGACGATGGGCCCACCCGGTGGACCGTAATTGGGGCCGATACTGATTGTTGTAGCCGTGCCTCCTGGGATCGAGAACTCGGCTCGTCGTGCTCGGGCGCGTCGGCGTGTAACCCCCTCCTCACGCCGACGCGCCCGTCATCTTTTTCGCCCGCTGGATCCCGGCCGCGCCGCGCGCGCCTTTCCTATTGGGGACGTATGTCCCGACATGACCGTTTTTTCCCAGGCACTATTGTGGTTGAACGAGCAACCGAAAGGGCCACCTGTGACTACCAACGAAGTCGTTGCTGACGTGCCGACCGAGGATTCTGCAATCGGAGCAGGGGGGCTCGCAAGCATCCCGCTGCGCGGATTCCGCCACTCGAATGGGTACCTGTTCGGGACGATGCTGGCGTCGGCGGCGCTGTCATTGCTCGCGGCATTCGTCCTTTCGATCGACGCGGTGGTGCTCGCCGCCACTCCTGACGCCGTGCTGGCATGCGACATCAACTCGGTTCTGAGTTGCGGAACGGTTGCGCTATCCGATCAGGCCCAACTATTTGGGTTCCCCAATTCCTTCTTGGGCTTGGCGTGCGAACCCGTTGTGATAACGATCGCGGTCGCCAGCCTGGCGGGGGTAAGATTTCCGCGATGGTTCATGCTCAGCGCGCAGGTGATCTACCTGCTGGGCCTGACCTTCGCCTACTGGCTGTTCTACCAGTCGAGCTTCGTTATCCACGCACTGTGCCCCTGGTGCCTGGTCATTACCTTCGGCACGACGGCGGTGTTCATGACGCTCTTGCACGTCAACCTGCGCGACAACAATTTCTACCTCAGCGCGCGGTGGCACGAAAGGGCCCGTGCGGCGTTGCGCATGAACCTCGACACCCTCGTCACCGTCGTGCTGCTCACCGTGATCACCGCAACCATCTTCCTGAAGTACGGTGCGCGGGTGCTCGGCATGTGACCGACAAGGCCCGCATCTACCAGTTCTGCATGCTCCGCAGCGACCAACGCCACTCATCGGGCCCGCGGCCGCCCTTGCGCCCCAGGGGGCTGAGGCGCAATCCGCGGCCCGGGTCGCGCCACCGCACGCGCGGGCGGGTCACCTCCTCGGGTTCGGGTTCCACGGCCAGCGCCGCGGCCGCCAGCCCGGCGATTAGCGCAACGACCTCATCCTCGGTCGGCTGACCGCTGAGAATCCTGACATCGGCGAAGGGTGATTCGCTCATTCGTCATCCTCGTCATCGATGTACATCTCGTGCACGCAGGACCAGTGAGAGATCGTGACACCGCGGTGCTCGAATTCCGTGGCCAACTCGCGGGCCATCGCATCGAGCCGTTCCATTGCTTCTTGAATGATGCCCATGGTCGCCGTGTCGGCGCCGCGGGTGGCGGGGCCGAACGTGAGCTCCAGGATGACGGACTCCTCGTCCACGTCGTCGGAATCGTCCTCCTCGTCGTCATCGTCGTCGGCAAACCCGGTGTGCGCGCAAACCATGCCCAGCGCCTTTTCGAACCGGGAATCGAATGCGGTATTGCACCGTTCGACGGCCCGTTCCGCGGCCTCGACCCGGGGGTCGTCGTCTGCCGTGTTGGCGTCGAATTCCGAACGCACGCCGACGGCGGTGTCCACGTAGTCGTGCAGGGCACCCGCCAACTGGTCCACGAGCGCGTGCAATCCGGTCGCGTCGACGGCAAGCGGCGCGTCGTCGGCCGGGTTCTCGCCGCCGTCCGGGTTGGCGTTCTCGGGGTTTTCAAACTCGCTCATAGTGGAATGTTCCCATGTTTTTTCGGGGGTAGCGTGCCGCGTTTGGTGCGCAATGCGCGCAGCGCCCGGGTGATTTCCATGCGTGTTTGCTTCGGCTCGATCACCCCGTCGATGTACCCGCGCGCGGCGGCATCCCAGGGGTTGACGACCTCTTCTTCGTATTCCTCGATGAGGTTGGCGCGGGCGGATTCGACGTCGCCGCCTGCCGCCGCCACCTCGCTCAGGGCCCGGCGCTGCAAGATGTTGACCGCCCCCGCGGCTCCCATCACCGCGATCTGAGCGGTCGGCCACGCCAGGTTGATGTCGGCACCGAGTTGCTTGGACCCCATCACGATGTAGGCGCCGCCGTAGGCCTTGCGCGTGATCACGGTCACCAGTGGGACCGTTGCTTCTGCATACGCGTAGATGAGCTTCGCGCCGCGGCGAATGATCCCGTTCCATTCCTGATCGGTTCCCGGCAGGAAACCCGGCACGTCTACGAGCGTGAGGATGGGGATGTTGAAGGCGTCGCACGTGCGGACAAAGCGTGCCGCCTTCTCCGCCGCGTTGATGTCCAAGGTCCCCGCCATGGACAGGGGCTGGTTCGCGACGATGCCCACGGAATGGCCTTCGACCCGCCCGTACCCGATCAGCACGTTCGGAGCGAAAAGCGGTTGAATCTCAAGGAATTCCGCGTCATCGACTACGGTCTCGATCAGGGTCCGCATGTCGTAGGGCTGCGATATGGAGTCCGGGATCAGGGTGTTGAGGGCCTCGTCGGCCTGCGTCGCCGCTTCCGCGGGATCGAACGGATACACGGGAGGATCCGACAGGTTGTTTTGCGGCAAGAACGTCAGGAGGTGGTGCACGTACTCGAATGCATCGTCCTCGTCGGCGGCCAGGTAGTGCGCCACGCCCGACCGCTCGTTGTGGGTCTGAGCTCCGCCGAGTTCCTCGAATCCGACGTCCTCGCCGGTCACCGCGCGTATCACGTCGGGACCGGTGATGAACATGTTGGACGTGCCGTCCGCCATGACGATCACGTCGGTGAGCGCCGGGGAATACACCGCCCCGCCGGCCGAGGGGCCAAGGATCAACGAGATCTGGGGGATGACCCCCGAAGCGGCGACGTTGCGGCGAAAGATCTCTGCGAACTGCGTCAGCGCCGCCACGCCCTCTTGGATGCGGGCGCCGCCGCCATCCGATATGCCGATGAGCGGCACGCCCGTGCGCAGCGCCAGATCCATGACCTTGGTGATCTTTTGCCCGTGCACTTCGCCCAGCGATCCACCAAAGACCGTGAAGTCCTGCGAATACACGCACACCTGGCGGCCGTCGATCGTGCCGTGCCCCACGACAACGCCATCGCCGGGGGCGACCTTGGCGCCCATGCCGAACCTGGTCGCGCGATGGGAGGCGAAGGCATCCATCTCCACGAACGAACCATCGTCCAGCAATTGGGTGATCCGTTCGCGCGCGGATTTTTTGCCACGGGCATGTTGCTTCGCCTGCGCGTGGTTTTCGCGTTCCGCCGTGAGGTCCGCGAGACGAGACCGCAGATCGTCTATCTTGGCGCTGGTCGTGGTCGTGCTGGCGCGATGTGCCGGTGAGGAATCTGTCACAGGTACGAGCCTAAACGCTGCGCGGCGTTGTGGCTCTATCGATTCCCTCACAAGGGACGTTTCATTGATTGGCGCGCCACTACAATTGCGGCGACCGCGAGCACTATCGTGATGGGATGCCATCTAACGACCTCGACGCGGACCAGATTCGCAGGACAATTCTCGCGCACGGGTACCGCGCGGGGCGCGTCGAGGTATTGGAATCCGTGGATTCCACGAACAGCTACCTGGCGGCGCGCGCCGCCGACCGCGAAACGTGGGGGCACGGCAGCGTCGTGGTTGCCCATCACCAGGTGGGCGGGCGCGGTCGTCTCGGGCGGGCATGGGTGACGCCGGCCGGAGCCGCGCTGACTATGTCGGTGCTGGTAGATGCCCCCGAAAACGTTTTGCGCCGCGCGCCTTTGTTGGCGGGTCTGGCCGTCTATGACACGATCGCCGCGGTGCGGGGGCTGCGTCCCGCCATCAAGTGGCCGAACGACATTCTGCTTTCCGTCGGCAGCGGCGAACCCGCGCGGTGGCGCAAGGTCGCGGGCCTTTTGGCGCAGCGCGTGCCCGCGCCGGGTGCGGGCAGGGCGGTGATCGGCGTGGGACTGAATACCACGATTCGCGCGGCCCAACTGCCCACCCCCGATGCGACGTCGCTGCTCCTGGCCGCAGAACCGGGAACCGCCGTCCCCTCCCGGTGCGAACTCGCGGGGCAGATCGCGGGGCGGTTGCTAGCGATCCTGCGTGCCGCCGCCGCGGGGGCGGATCGGGAGCAAGCGGATCGGATCCTGGGTGCCATGGTGACCATCGGCATGCGGATCCGGGTTGAGCGCGGCAGCGGCGATGTCCTGACCGGCACGGCCGTGGGCCTCGCGAGCGACGGGGAACTCGTCCTGAAATGCGACAACGGCGAAATCGTGGCCGTCACCGAGGGCGACGTTGTCCACGTGCGCCCCGCCGAACACCCCAAGAAATCCTCGCTCTCAGCACGGGCAACGTGACGCAGGTCACTAACGTCGCGGGTTTGCCCTACACTCGTGGGTGTGGCAGCAAACCCTAATACCGAGGACGACACGGCCCATTCGCAGCCGCTTTCACCCCGCGACATAGCGCAGGCTATCGTCGGTCAAGCGCCGAGCCTGAATGCCGCGGAACTGGCGGCCGAAACGGGCGTTGACCAGAGCTTTGTGGATAATTACTGGCACGCCCTTGGCCTCCCCGTCGAGGCGCCGGATCTGGTGGGGTTCACGGAACTGGATGCGCAGGCCATCGCGGAGATATCCGCCGCTGCGTGCGCCCATCAGTGGGACGAGCCGACGGTCAGCACCCTGGTCAGATCCGTGGGCCACACCATGGATCGCCTGGCGTTGTGGCAGATCGAGGCGCTCGTCGATCATGTTGCGCGCCAAAACGACATACCGGGCAGCGCCGCCCGCCTGGAGGTGGTCAGGAACCTGCCCGCCCTGGTTCACGTCCTGCAAACCCAGGTCGTCCACGCCTGGCGCCTGCAATTTGCCGCGTGGGCGCAGCGGTACTCCGTGGAGTTTTCGGACACGCGGGGCGGGGCGGCGCAACTCGACGCGAGCGAGGTCGAATTGCCGCTGCCGCGGGCCGTCGGGTTCATTGACATAGTCCAGTTCACGGAGCGCACGACCCACCTGCGGGCCAGCGAACTGGCCGATCTGGTACAAACCTTCGAATCCGTGACCCGCAACCTGATCACCGCCAACGGGGGGCGCGTTGTCAAGACCATCGGGGACGCGTTCTTGTTCATCGCGGACGACGCGCGCGAGGGCGCGAACATTGCGCTCGCGTTGCGGGACTACTGGTCGGCGCACGGTACGGCCGTGTCGGATGAGCCGATGGCGGTTCGCATCTCCCTTGTTTGGGGCAGGGTGCTGTCCCGATTCGGAGATGTGTTTGGTCCCTCGGTGAACCTCGCGTCGCGGTTGGTGTCCATCGCCCAGCCCGGCCGGGTCTATATCGACGAGGCCACCGTCACCGCATTGCGGCCGTTCGGAAAATTCACGACGGTCCGCCACGAACCGAAGTCGGTGACCGGGTTGGGACTCATCACGCCCTGGGAGTTGGACCGCACCGGCGCCTAATGGTCGCGCGCGAGCGGCGGATCCGGGCGCAGGAGTTCGGGTCCGTTGTTGCGAACGTTGCCGACCAGCGGGCTTACCCGCCAGGAGCGAACTGGGGGCTGCGGGGTGTGCAACAGGGGCTCGACGTCGAGAAAGGCGCGGGTGGGGTCGAGCCATCGCCCGTAGTCGCCGCCTGCGAGCATCACGGGGCGCCGATCGTGGATGCGTGCCAGGTCGCCGGCGGCCGCGGTGGTGATGATGGTGCAGGTCGCGATCGCGGGGCCGCCGCCGCGCGGCGACCAGAACTCGTAGAGCCCGGCGAACGCGAAGACAGCAGCCCCCGCCGGGGCGATCGCGAACGGAACCTTCCCCCCTTCGCGCCTTTGCCACTCGTAGTACGCATCCGCCGGGATGATGCAGCGCCGTTTGTTGGCAGCGGCCTTGAAGCTCCTCTTCGTCGCGACCGTTTCGGCCCGCGCGTTGATCATGCGCGCGCCGATCGACAGATCCGCCGACCATGCGGGAACCAGCCCCCAGCGCGCTGTGTTGAGCCGGCGCACGTACATCGGCGCCGGCGAACTGGACCCGGAAACCGCACCGGGGTCGTCGGCCGGGCCCGACACCACGACCCGCACGTCGCGGGTCGGCGCAACGTTCCAATTCGGCCGATGCGCGGCCGCACTCTCGGATATCCACGCGGGGTCGACGGCGAAAAGCGCGGCCAACTCGTCGCTCGCCTTGAAATCCGCGTATCGTCCGCACACGGAAGAACCCCTAACGCTGCTCGAGTTGAGTCGCTGGCGGGTGCGCCAGGTACACCTGTATCGAGAATCCCGCCACCTTGACCTTGTCGCCGCCGCGCCGTTGCGGGCCCGCGGCGGGGTCCTCCAGGGGCACTTCGGCGGCCGAATCCCACGCCAACTGCCACGATCGCTCTGTGACGGGGGCTCCGGCTATGACCACCTTTCGGTCGTCCAACTCGCCATTGACGACCAGGAGCACATGGGCGTCGGCGTCAGATCCGCGGCGCAGCATTTGCAGGCAACGCAGCGCGGGATCGTGCCAATCCTGATGGGTCAACGGTTCCGCCTGAGAAGAAAACCAACTCAGGTCGACCTTCTCCGGCGCCTCATTGGGCCGCGGCGCGCCGAGGAAGAAATCATCAACCTTGAGGACGGCGTGTTGCGTCCGCAAACGGCCCAGGAACCTGACGTGAGCCAGCAGATCACGTTGCCACTGCGCCAGGTTCCAGTCGATCCACGAGATGTCGCTGTCCTGGCAATAGGCGTTGTTGTTTCCCTTCTGCGTCCGCCCGAACTCGTCCCCGGCGGTGATCATGGGGGTACCCGCCGACAGCATCAACATGCCCCACAGATTCCGCAGGGACTTGCGGCGCATGGCGGCCGCGTTGACCCCATTGTCGGCGGTCGTATCGACGGCGATGGGCCCCTCGACACCGTGGTTCCACGAGACATTGTTGCTGGTCCCGTCGCGGTTTTCCTCGCCGTTGGCCTCGTTGTGCTTTTCGTTGTAGCTGACCACGTCCGCCATCGTGAATCCGTCGTGGGCGGTGACGTAATTGACGGACGCGACGGGGCCGCGCAGCAGCGGCGGGTCCGACATGCCAAAGAGATCGGCCGAGCCGGCCAGGCGCGTTGCCAATTCACGGAAGCTCGAGGCCGGGCCGCCGTGCACGAGCGAGCCCAGGTCGTGTACCCAAAACCCCCGCATGGCATCGCGGAATCGGTCGTTCCACTCGGCGAAAGGTGAGGGGAACTGGCCCGTGCGCCAGCCGCCCGGGCCGACATCCCACGGTTCGGCGATCAGCTTGACGCTGCGCAGAACCGGATCGGTTTGCAGCGCGACCAGGAAGGGGTGGAAACGGTCGAAACCGTCGTTGCCGCGCGCCAGCGTGACGGCTAGGTCGAAACGAAAACCGTCCACACCGACCTCCGTGACCCAGTAGCGCAGCGAATCCAGCGCCATTTGAATCACCCGCGGACGCCGGAAATCCAACGAGTTACCCGTTCCCGTGACGTCCGCGTACCGCACGGGTGAGCCGCCGTCGTGCAAATAGTAGGAGCGGTTGTCCAGGCCGCGCCATCCGATAGTGGGACCGTCGACCCCGCCCTCGCACGTGTGGTTGTAGACGACGTCCAGCACGACCTCGATGCCCGCTTCGTGGAGGATGTGGACCATGCCGCGAACCTCGTCGAGGACGGCGGTCGGCCCGGCCGCCTGCGCGGCGGCGGTTGCGTACGCCGCGTGCGGCGCAAAGAACCCGAGTGTGTTGTATCCCCAATAGTTACTTAGGCCAAGTCCGTCGAGATGAGTCTCCGACGCAGAGGCGTGTATCGGCAGGAGTTCCAGGGTCGTCACACCCAGTGACTTCAAGTGGTTGATCACGGCCGGGTGCGCAACGCCGGCGTACGTGCCGCGCAATTCGGGTGGAACGTCGGGCAGCGAATGCGTCAGACCCTTGACGTGTGCCTCATAGATAATGGTGTCCGCCCACGCAACCCGCGGACGGTGGACGTCCGGGTGCGGTGCGAGCGGCTCGACGACGACGCTGTGCGGGACAAATTCCGCGTCGTCGCGCGGATCCGGGGGGCCGTAAGGATCGTCTGCGGGGCCATCGTCCGTGGTAACAAAATCGCGTGTTTGAGGAACGTTGCGTAATTCGCCAACGAAACCCCGGGCATAGGGGTCAATCAGGAGCTTCGCGGGATTGTGGCGCAGACCGCTCGCGGGATCCCACGGACCGTGGACGCGAAAACCGTATCGTTGCCCGGCCTTGATGCCGGGAATGTGCCCGCTGAAAACCCCCCAGTCGTAGTGGTCAAGTTCGTAGCGAGCCTCGCGCAGGCCCTCGGGCGTGACGGTCAGCGCGCAGAATTCCACCTTCGTGGCGTGCGCGGCGACCACCGCAACCTCGACACCGCTGTCCACCAGACGGACGCCGAGCGGGGGGAAACGATCATGTGTCTTTACAACTTGGCCAGCCATGCGCCTATTGTCTCGCATTTCGGCACCGGACCTGTCGATACGGGGTGAAATGTCATGACCTGTACCCGAAAGGGGTATCGTTTCTTTGATACCCCAAGGAGTTTTGAGTATGCGCGTAGTGGTGCCGGTGAAATATGTCCCCGACATTCAATCCGATCGACGATTCGACCCCGACGGCGTCGTCGTGCGCAGTTCAACGGACGGAACCCTCAACGAACTCGATGAGGTGGCCGTCGAAGCCGCTCTCAGGCTCGTTGAAGCAGCACCCGGGGAACGGACGGATCACCAGGTCATCGCGCTCACCGTCGGCCCGGCGGACGCCGAACTGGCCTTGCGCAAGGCCTACCAACTTGGGGTCGACAACGCGGTGCACGTGGTAGACGACGCGATTGCGGGCTCCGACTACTTTTCGACGGCCGCGGTCCTATCCGCCGCGGTCGGGCGCCTGGCCCAGGACGAGCCGGTCGATATCGTCATTACTGGCATGGCGGCCCTGGACTCGCTGGGTTCGGTGGTGCCATCGTTGCTCGCTGCGAACCTCGACTGGCCGCAGTTGCTGATAGCCCGCGAACTCACCGTCGATGGCGGCGTCGCCTCGATCGAACGCGAACTCGATGGCGTATCGGAGTTTCAGAGCGCACCGCTGCCCGTCGTCGTATCCGTCAACGACCACATAGCCGCCCCGCGGTACCCAAATTTCTCATCGATTATTGCCGCCCGCACCAAGGCAATCGACACGCTGTCCCTCGCGGACCTGGGCGTTGGCGACCTGGAAGTTGGCGCCGGTGCCGCCGGCACGCGGGTGATCAGCGCCCAGCCCCGGGAGCCCAAGGCGCCGGTCGTCATTCACGTTGACGACGGCGACGGCGGAACTGCGTTGGCGGACTTTTTGATCTCACGCGGCTTGGTGTGACGGGCGAACGGAAAAGACACAAATGACGAACCATGGTAAGCGAACCGTTGCGGTTCTCATCGATGCGGCGAACGACCGGATTCGCCCGGCCGACCTTGAGGTGATCACCCTGGCCCGTGGGCTGGGAGGCGTTGCGGCCGTGGCAGGCGGCGAACTCACGCCTAAGGCCAAAGACGAGTTGGCCCGCTACGGCGTGACTACGCTTGTCGAGGTGGAAAGCGACGTGCCCTTCACAATCACCCCGGCGGCCGCACACGGTTTCGCTGCCGGCGTGCGGCATGTCGGTGCGGATCTGGCCCTGACAACGACCACCTTCGCCAACCGCGAGATTGCCGCGCTCGCGGCGCAGGAGCTGGGGGCGGGCCTGGTCGCGGACGCGCAGCCGCAACTCGACGAAGCCGGCAACCTGCTTGCCTTCAAACGAGTTTTTGCGGGCACCTGGGACATCTATTCCGCCTTCACAACCGACGTCGCGGTCATCACCGTGCGCGCCAATTCCATCCAGGCTGCCCCGGGGGACGCGGCGAACCTCAACGTGGTGTCGCTGAGCGTCAAAGCTCCCGCCCGCGCAGCGGCCGTCACGACCACCAGGCGCAGTGTGCACCCGGCCGGCGACGCCTCGCGTCCGACGCTCAGCGAGGCCGCCTACGTGGTCGCCGGCGGGCGCGGAACGGAAGGTGACTTTGGGCCGATCAATACCCTGGCGGACGCGCTGGGTGCGGCCGTCGGCGCCACCCGGGACGCCGTCGATGAGGGCTGGGTGGATCACGACGCGCAAATCGGACAGACCGGTGTGACGGTCGCCCCGCTCGTCTACATCGGCGCAGGCATTTCCGGCGCGCCGCACCACCGCGGTGGCATGCAGGCGGCGCAGACGATCGTGGCGGTGAACGTCGACGCGGAGACGCCGCTGTTCGACATCTGCGATTTCGCCGTGGTGGGCGACCTGGCCGCGGTCCTGCCGCAGGCGGCGCAGCGGATCAGGGAATATCGCGCCGCCAAGTGATGTTGGTTCCGGTGGTGTGCTGCCCCCGTACAGAAAGCCAGCCATGACTGACATCTACCTTGACCACGCGGCGACGACTCCCATGACGCAGGAGGCCCTAGCCGCATACGCCGATGCCGCCCGCCGCGGCGCCAACGCATCCTCACAGCACGCTCGCGGCCGCGTAGCCCGCCGAATCGTTGAGGAATCGCGCGAGCGCATTGCCGCGATTGTCGGCGCTCGTCCATCGGAGGTCATCTTCACCGCGGGGGGCACCGAGGCGGACAACCTGGCGGTCAAGGGAGCTTTCTTCGCTCAGCCGCGCAGGGACGTGGTCGTGGTGGGGGAGGCGGAACACCACGCCGTCCTGGACTCCGCGCGCTGGCTCGCCACCTACGCGGGTGCGCAGGTGCGTTACGTGCCGGTCAGCGGCGACGGCGGCACGGACGCGGGGGACCTGGCCAGGGTGCTCGACGAAGCGGATGGCCGGGTCGCGATCGCCTCATTGATGTGGGTAAACAACGAAGTGGGGACAATCTCACCCATCGCTGAAATCGCTGCCGAATGCCGCGCACGCGCGGTGGCCTCGCACAGCGATGCGGTCCAAGCGCTCGGCTTGTGTCCCATCGATTTTGGGAAGACGCAGTTGGGCGCCATGACGATAGCCGCGCACAAGGTCGGTGGCCCCATCGGCGTCGGCGCACTGGTCGCAACCCGCGACTTTCCGCTCGTCGAGATCATGTCCGGCGGCGGTCAGGAGCGCGCCGTGCGATCGGGGACCCTGGATGCTCCCGCCATCGCCGGGTTTGCGGCGGCCCTCGAGCAGGCGGCGGCCGGGCGGGAATCGCAGGTCACGCGGCAGCGCCAGATCCGTGACTACCTCATCGACCGCGTTCTTGCCGAGATTCCCCACGCTCACCTGCGTGGTGTTGATCCGCGGGTCGATGCCACCCGGCGATTGTCTGGGAACGCGCTTTTCACATTTGACGGATGCGAGGGCGATTCGCTGCTCTTCGCGCTCGATTCCAGCGGGGTCTCGGCGTCCACCGGTTCCGCGTGCCAGGCCGGGGTGCCGCAGCCATCGCACGTCCTCATGGCGATGGGGCTGAGCGAGGACGAGGCCCGCGGCGCGTTGCGATTCTCGCTCGGATGCGCCTCAACGAAGGATGATATCGATGGCCTCCTGGCCGTGCTGCCCGGGGCGATCGAACGCGCCCGGCGGGCCGGGCAGGTCGGGCGAATGAAGAAGGAGACGGTGGCGTGAGGGTCTTGGCGGCAATGTCCGGCGGCGTCGATTCGGCCGTGGCGGCGGCGCTGGCGGTGGAGGCCGGACACGACGTTGTGGGTGTCCACATGGCGCTAAGCCGCAGCCGCAACCAGTTCCGCACCGGATCGCGCGGCTGCTGTTCGATCGAGGACGCCTCGGACGCCCGTCGGGCCGCGGACATCATCGGTATTCCGTACTACGTGTGGGACCTGTCGGAGGAATTCGAAGAAACCGTCGTCGCGGACTTCCTGAGCGAGTATGCGGCGGGGCGCACCCCGAATCCTTGCGTGAGATGCAACGAGTTCATCAAGTTCGAAGCGCTGTTGGAACGGGCGAGCGCGCTTGGATTCGACGCCGTGGCAACGGGGCACTACGCGCGCGTTGAAATGATTGAGGATTCCGCGGGACGGGTCGTGCGCGAACTCCACCGTTCGCCCAACACCGCTAAGGACCAGTCGTACGTGCTGGCGGTCATGGGTCCGCGGCACTTGGAGCGAGCCATTTTCCCGCTCGGCGGGTTCGCATCGAAGGACGAGGTGCGCGCCGAGGCCGCCCGCCGGGGCCTATCAGTTTCGAACAAGCCCGATTCATACGACATTTGCTTCGTCGCCGACGGTGACACCGGGGGGTTCTTGCGCGAGCGGCTCGGTGAGCAACCGGGGGAAATTGTCGATACCGATGGCAACGTGGTCGGTACGCACCAGGGCGCGTACGCCTACACCATCGGCCAGCGCAAGGGGCTCAACCTGGGCCGCCCCGCGCCGGACGGCAAACCCCGCTACGTCGTGGCCACGCAACCCGCGCGCGGACAAGTGATCGTCGGTCCGGCCGAGCTACTGACCGTCGACACCATCGAATGCGATAGGGCCTGCTGGTTCGATGCAGACCTCGCCGCGGCGGCCGCCGACGGAATCACCGGGCAGGTGCAGGTGCGCGCCCACGGCGAGCCGGTGAACGCATTGGTGCGTGCGACGTCGAAAGACGGACTGATCGCGCGCCTCACCGATGCGTCCTTGCGCGGGGTCGCGCCGGGGCAATCGCTGGTGTTCTACGACGGCACGCGGGTCCTGGCGCAGGGGACGGTCGTCGGCGCCCACCGCTCGCGATGATCGCATTGACGGGCACCGGCCCGCTGTGGGGGACGGATCCGCTGGCCGCCCAGCTGCGCATTCTCGATGATCTCAGCCGCGGCCGCGCCGGGCAGGGCATCGGAATCCCGTTCGAAGCCCAATTGCGCGGAACGGGGCCGGCGAACGTTGCGAGCACGGCGCGCGCCTGCGCGCTCTTGGACCAACTCCCCACCGAGCTGGGGCCGCACGGGTGGAAGATGGCGGATCGCCCGGGCCGCGATGTGCGCGCGGCCATGCGGGAGGTGGAGCGCCAACGCGAGGCGACGATCATCGCGCTCGCGGGATATCGGGGCCGGTTCTCGGTGGCCGCAACGGGGCCGGTAACCCTTGCGAGCCGCTTGTATTTGGGACGAGGGGACCTGGCCGTCAGCGACTTTGCGGCAATTGAGGCCGTGGCGCATTCCCTCGCGGAGGGGATCGCCTTGCACATCGATTCGCTGCGCGAATACGCGCCCGGGATCGACGCCCTGACGCTCGTTATGGATGAATCGATGCTGGGAGCCGCCATGGCCGGCACCATCCCCAACTTCTCGGGGATGTCGAGGATCCGGCGGGTGCCGCGGGAGGTTATTCGCGCGGTACTGGCGATAGTGCGGGATCGGATCGGCGCTGACGTTGTCGTGAATTTGGGGCCCGTGGTCGCTGGCATCGAAACGGTTTGCGAGGTGGGCGGCATGGCCGTCGGCCTCAATGCAGGTCGATACGACGCCCGGCGTTGGGAAATGATCGCGCAAGCCGTTGAAAGCGGTATCCGGCTGTGGTGGGCGGTCTCGGCGCCCGCTCGTTCGCAGTGCGCGGGCGCCCCGGTGTCCGCGACGGCCGACCTGCTGTGGCGCCCTTGGCGCGCAGTCGGCCTCACGGGTGCGCAACTGGCCAACACCGGACTCATCGCCAAGGATCTGGCGCTAGCGACCACCGCGGAAGAAGTTGGCGCGCAGTTGTCCACGCTTGTTGACGTCGCGGCGGAACTTTCGGACCGCGCCGACTCGTAGATCGGTCGTGCCCGGCACCGATGAGGTCGGTGGGGTCCCTTCGAGTTATCGAAGGGACCCCACCCGCGCGATTCCCGGGGCCTATCGGCGCTCGGCGCCTGCGGTCAGATCACGCCCAGCGCGAGCATCGCGTCCGCCACGCGAACGAATCCGGCGATGTTCGCCCCGAGCACGTAGTTGCCCGCGGCCCCGTAGACCTCTGCGGTCTCCTTGCACTGGTTGTGGACGTTGATCATGATCTGTTCGAGCCGATCGGCGGTGTAATCGAAGGTCCAGGTGTCCCGCGATGCGTTCTGCTGCATCTCCAGGGCCGAGGTGGCCACGCCTCCGGCGTTAGCGGCCTTGCCTGGCGCGAAGAGTACCCCGGCGGCCTGCAGCGCGGTGACGGCGGCGGGCGTGCAGGGCATGTTTGCGCCTTCGGCGACGGCCAGGCACCCTCCCGCGATCAGCGCGGCCGCATCGTTCTCGTCGAGTTCGTTCTGCGTCGCGCATGGCAGCGCCACCTGGATGCCTCCGTCCTCGGTGGCGACGTCCCAGACCCTTCCATTCGTGCGAAGCTCCGCCCGCCCGCCGCGGCGAGAGACGTAATCGGATATGCGGCCGCGTTCAACCTCCTTGACCTGCTTGAGGAGGTCGAGATCGATGCCATCCGGGTCGTACACGTAGCCCGACGAATCGGATACCGCCACGACGTTGCCGCCTAGTTGCTGGACCTTCTCGATCGCATAAATCGCGACGTTGCCCGATCCGGACACGATGACGCGAGCCCTATCGAAGCTCTCGTTGCGGGTCGCTAGCATTTCACGAGCGAAGATGACGGTGCCGTAGCCCGTTGCTTCCGTGCGCGCGAGCGAACCGCCCCACGCCGGGGACTTTCCCGTGAGGACGCCGGATTCGTAGCGGTTGTGCAGGCGCTTGTACTGGCCAAAGAGGTAACCGATTTCCCGCCCGCCGACGCCGATGTCTCCAGCGGGAACGTCCGTTTCGGCTCCGATGTGGCGGTGCAGTTCCATCATGAATGATTGGCAAAACCGCATGACCTCGGCATCGGACTTACCCTTCGGGTCGAAGTCCGAGCCGCCCTTGCCGCCGCCGATCGGCAGCCCGGTCAGGGCGTTCTTGAAAATCTGTTCGAACCCCAGGAACTTGATCGTTCCGAGGCGGACGGACGGGTGAAAGCGCAACCCGCCTTTGTAGGGCCCCAGCGCCGAGTTGTATTGCACGCGGAATCCGCGGTTGAGCTGAACGCGGCCGGAGTCGTCGACCCACGGCACCCGGAAAATGATCTGCCGCTCGGGCTCGCAAATGCGTTCGAGGATCGCGGCGTCGAGGTATTCGGGGTGCCGTTCAACCACGGGCGTTAGGGAATCCAGCACCTCCTTAGCTGCCTGGTGGAACTCCAGTTCCCCGGGGTTTCGCCGCAGGACGGTGTCATAGACGGCGGATATGGACTGCGCGGCAGCTGTCATGGATCGGCTCCAAGTGTTCGGTAGGAATGGGTGCATGCCACGCGAGTTCGCAACATGCTGATAACGCAATGGCAATGCGTTCGTAATTTTCGTCCCCGCGTGGCCCGCGGTCAAGTGCGTCGTACGCCTCGCGCCGCGCTGACGAGGTGCATTGGTGTGGGATGATGGATGTGTCAAGCCATCAAGTCGTGGGCTGACGATCGGCTGCGGACCCCACAGACACCGTGGCATTTTGCAACGGAACTGGTGAAACCACGGTGATTCAAGAGCAGCAGCGACCGCTGTACGAAATCAAGGCGAACCTCTTCAAGGGTTTGGCCCACCCCTATCGGATTCGCATTTTGGAACTGCTGTCCGTGGATCCCGCAAGTGAGGTCGCCGTGGGTAGCCTGATCGAGGAAACGGGTTTGGAAGCCTCGCACCTGTCCCAGCACCTGTCCGTGTTGCGCAAACACAGGTTAGTGACTTCGCAGCGGCGCGCTTCGGTGGTGTACTACAGGCTCGCGTTCCCAGAAGTCGCCGATCTGCTGGGCGTCGCGCGGACGCTGCTGGCCGGCATCCTCGACCAAACGCGGCAGCAACTCGACGCGCAGGTGGAGGCGTGAGCCGCGTGTGGTCCGCGGTCGCGGACCTGGCGCCGGGGGCGGCGGATTACCGGGCCTTGCCGAAAACGTGGCGGGTGGATCTGGTCGCGGGTATCACCGTTGGCATCGTCGCCTTGCCATTGGCCCTGGCCTTTGGCGTCAGCGCTGGGGTGGGGGCGGCGGCCGGCCTGGTCACCGCGATCGTTGCCGGCATCGTTGCCGCGGTCTTCGGCGGTTCGAACGTGCAGGTGTCCGGCCCCACGGGAGCCATGGTCGTCGTCCTGGCGCCGGTCGTGGCGCAGCACGGTGTGAGCGCGGTGGTGGTGGTTTCTTTGCTCGCCGGGGTCGTGGTGTGCGCTGCCGGCCTGTTGCGGCTCGGCCGCACAATCTCGTACATTCCGTGGCCGGTCATCGAGGGATTCACGGCCGGCATCGCGATCATCATTTTCTTGCAGCAGGTCCCGACCGCACTGGGTGTGAGTTCCTCGCTTCCGCATTCGACGAATGCGGCGGTCGCGGCCGTGCAGGCCGCGCTGGCGGCGAATTGGCCCGACGCGCTCATTCCGCTCGCCGTCGTTGCGGCGACCGTGGCGCTCATGCTGGCCAGCCGCCTGGTCAGCAGGGCGATTCCGGCCTCGTTCGTGGCCATCGTCGTTGTCAGCGGCGCGGTCATGCTCGCCCGGGTACCGGTGCAATCGATCGGGGAACTGCCCAGTTCCCTGCCAGCGCCCCACCTGCCGGCACTGAGCCTGTCAATGCTGGGCGACCTGGCCGGTCCCATTCTCGCGGTGGCGGCCCTGGCGGCGATCGAATCTCTTCTGTCCGGCAGGGTTGCCGCGTCGATGGCCGACACAGGACCGTTCAACGCCGATCGTGAGTTAGTCGGGCAGGGGCTCGCCTCGATCGCTTCGGGCCTGTTTGGCGGCATGCCCGCAACCGGTGCTATCGCTCGCACCGCGGTGAACGTTCGGGCAGGTGCGCGCACGCGCGCCGCGGCCATCGTTCATGCGATCGCGCTCATCGCCGTCGTCTACCTGGCCTCGAACCTTGTTTCGGGTATTCCGCTCGCTGCACTCAGCGGTGTCCTGATGGTCACGGCCGTCAAAATGATAGACGTGGGCGCGTTGCGCCAGGTGGTCACTTCGACGCGTTCGGCTGCCACAGTTTTCATCGTGACGGCGGTCGTCACGGTGAGCTTCGACCTGATAGTCGCCGTCGGAATCGGCGTTGCGGTAGCGGCGTTCTTCGCACTGCGCGCGCTGAGTAGATCGTGCGGCGTCCACCGCCAGGAAATCCCCGGCGAGGCGCAGCCCGGGGACGAGAGGATCGCCATCTTTAGGCTGGACGGCTCCCTGTTCTTCGGTGTTGCCGATCGCGTCGTGCAAAGGGTTCAGCAGCAGCGCGGTGTCGAGATCGTGATCCTGCGCCTATCCCACCTGCAACACATCGACGCCACGGGTGCGCACACGCTGGCCGAACTGGTGAGCGATCTGGAACGCCGGAATGTCACCGTGTTCATCAAGGGCATCAAACCAGCCCACCGGCAAGTAATGACGCGGGTGGGCGCGGTGGCAGCTCTGCGGCACCCGAACCACCTCTTCGAAGACCTCGCTCCCGCGGTCGCGGCCGCCCGCTCGCACCTGCGCACGGGTGAACCGACCCGAGGATGAAGGCCGGGCCGCAACCTTTCGGGCCGCCGCAAGTCACCGTCGGCGGCAATACTTGGCATTATTGAGGCATGAACTCACAGGGTGCCAACGACGAGGCCGCGACTTCGGATGCGCCTAAAGCCTGCGACCGCGCGGCTAGCGACGAAACCAGCGGCGGATTGCCCGGCAGCGTTCGCACGCGTTGGGCGGAACTCGTCAATCTGATCGACGATGCCCAATTTGCTTACTATGTCAGGGATCAACCCACTGTCCCAGACTCAGAATACGACCGGTGGTTCCGGGACCTTGAGAGCCTAGAAAGCACCTACCCCGCCCTGCGCACCCCCGAATCCCCGACGCAGCGCGTTGGCGGCACCTATTCCACGGACTTCGCGCCCGTGCGTCACCTCCAGCAGATGTATTCGCTCCAGGATGTGTTTTCCGTGGGCGAGGTCGACGAGTGGGCCTCGCGGGTGATGCGCGATAGCGACGGAGCCCACATCGATTGGCTCACCGAGGTCAAGATCGACGGGCTTGCGCTCAACCTCCTGTACGTGGGTGGCAAACTGGCACGCGCCTCGACGCGCGGCGACGGCATAACCGGTGAGGACGTCACGCTCAACGCGCGCACCATTGCCGCGATACCGCAGGTGCTTGGAGGCGATCCGGCGCACCATCCCGTGACGATAGAAATACGTGGCGAGGTTTTCATCCCCGTCGCCGACTTTTCAGCAATGAACGAGGCCCAAGTCGCCGCGGGCAAGGCCCCCTTCGCGAACCCACGCAACGCGGCGGCGGGGTCGTTGCGGCAAAAGGATCCGCGGGTAAGCGCTTCGCGCCCCCTGAATTTCTATGCGCACGGTATCGGCGATGTCGAGTGGGCGGGCGCGGCCCCGGCGGCATTTGACAGGCAATCGCACGCGTACAGTCTCTTCGCGCGCTGGGGCATTCCTATCTCGCCGCACAACAGGGTTTGTCAATCGCTTTCGCAGGTTCGCGAGATGATCGAATTCTACGGTGAGCATCGCCACGACATCGAGCACGAACTCGACGGCATCGTCGTCAAGGTGGACGAGTTTGCGCTCCAGGCCACCTTGGGGTTCACGAGCCGCGTCCCGCGTTGGGCGGTCGCCTACAAGTATCCGCCGGAGGAGGTCAATACCAGGCTCCTGGCCATCGAGATCGGTGTCGGGCGCACCGGCAGGGCGACACCGTTTGCGGTGATGGAGCCCGTCGTCGTTTCCGGCAGCACGGTGTCGCGGGCGACGCTCCATAACCAAGACGTCGTGCGCGCCAAGGGCGTGCTGATCGGTGACGTTGTCGTGGTGCGAAAGGCCGGGGACGTCATTCCGGAGGTGGTCGGACCGGTCGTGGCATTGCGTGGCGACGGGTTCCCCCGCAGTGAGTTCGTGATGCCGCGAAACTGCCCCGAGTGCGGCACGCCCCTGCGGCCGATGAAGGACGGGGACGTCGACCTGCGGTGCCCCAACGCAAGGTCCTGTCCGGCGCAGCTGCGCGAGCGGGTATTTCACGCGGGGTCGCGCGGGGCGTTCGACATCGAGGCCCTCGGGGCGGAAGCGGCGATCGCGTTGACCGATCCAGACGCGGGACGGCCGTCCGCGGCCGCACAGATTCGCTTGGACGGGAAGGTATCGTCGGCTCCGCCCGAGGCGTTGCCGCCGCGTCAGGAACCGGTTTTGACCAATGAGGCGCAGTTGTTCGATCTCACAGCGGATCAGCTGCGCGACGTGCGGGTTTGGCGCGAGATCAAATCGCGCGGAAGGGCCACGGGCTTGTTCGAACCCCGCCTGTACTTTTGGACCAAGCCGGGCGCGCCGACCAAGGCCAATCCCGCCGGTAAACCGTCGCTGGTAGGGGCGAACACGACGCGGCTGCTGGCCGAACTCGACAAGGCGAAGACGCAACCTCTTTGGCGCGTCCTGGTGGCGCTTTCCATTCGGCACGTCGGGCCGACGGCGGCCCGGGCGATCGCCGCCCGTTTCCGCTCCATCGATGCCATCCGCTCAGCCTCGCATGCGGAACTCAGCGAGGTGGAGGGGGTCGGAGACATCATCGCTTCCGCGGTGCGCGATTGGTTCGACGGGGCCGACGCTGGTTGGCATGGCGAGGTGATCGAGCGCTGGCGCGCCGCCGGGGTGCGGATGCAAGAAGAAATTAAGGACGAGGCCCCCGCCACCCTTGCCGGACTCACCATTGTCGTTACCGGAACCTTGCAGCGCTTCACCCGGGATTCGGCGAAGGAGGCGATCGTTGCACGCGGCGGTAAGGCGGCGGGATCGGTGTCCAAGAAGACCGATTTTGTCGTCGCGGGGGAAAACGCCGGGGCAAAGGAGGCCAAGGCCCGCGAGTTGGGCGTTGCGGTGCTCGACGAGGCCGGGTTCGAGGCACTCATCGCCGGCGGCCCGGCCGCCCTGAGCGGGAACGGGCCTGTCGCAGTGGATGGGGGCAGCCCGGTCGCGATCGCCGGGGACAGTCCGGTCGCCAGGGAGGGATGATCGGAACCGCGTAGCGCGCCCTGGCGGCTTCGCTGGCCGCGCCCTTCGACGTGTCGCGCGTCACACGATCGGGCGGCGGGACGTGCGGATCGAGCGCGCTCCCGACACTTGCAACCACAGCGTTTCCGTAGCGGTGCCACCGGATTTGACTTGAACCGAGACATGGGCGTAATGTTTTATCTCGTTGCCCCGACAGGGAGACGCGGACGGGACTTGCGAACTGGGTTTGCTGGTCTTGGCCGGACCCGGGGGAAGTCACTCTTTGAGCTTCGTGCTTTGTGGCGCCCTGTTCTTGCTGGTTTTGCCTGGTGGTTTGACTGGGTGGGGTTGGTGGGGTAGGGTTGTTAGGTTGCCTCGTGGCTGGTTGGGACTGTTTGGTTCTGGTTGGTTGTGGGTGTGGTGGTTGTTTGAGAACTCAATAGTGTGTTTGATAGTTGATGCCATGATGGTTGGATGGCTGGGCTGCTTTTGTGGTGGTTTGGTTGTTTGATTGTCTTTTGTTTGTCCTGGCGCTCTTTTTGGGGTGTTGGGTTTTTTGGAGCTTTGGTTCCTTCGTATTGTTGTTACACCTGTGGGTGTGGCGATTTGTTTTTTACGGAGAGTTTGATCCTGGCTCAGGACGAACGCTGGCGGCGTGCTTAACACATGCAAGTCGAACGATGAAGGAAAGCTTGCTTTCTGGATTAGTGGCGAACGGGTGAGTAACACGTGAGCAACCTGCCTTTCACTTTGGGATAACAGTTGGAAACGGCTGCTAATACCAGATATGACCTTCTTCCGCATGGTTGGGGGTGGAAAGTTTTTCGGTGGAAGATGGGCTCGCGGCCTATCAGCTTGTTGGTGGGGTAATGGCCTACCAAGGCTTCGACGGGTAGCCGGCCTGAGAGGGCGACCGGCCACACTGGGACTGAGACACGGCCCAGACTCCTACGGGAGGCAGCAGTGGGGAATATTGCACAATGGGGGAAACCCTGATGCAGCGACGCCGCGTGAGGGATGACGGCCTTCGGGTTGTAAACCTCTTTCAGTAGGGAAGAAGCGTAAGTGACGGTACCTGCAGAAGAAGCGCCGGCTAACTACGTGCCAGCAGCCGCGGTAATACGTAGGGCGCAAGCGTTGTCCGGAATTATTGGGCGTAAAGAGCTCGTAGGTGGTTTGTCGCGTCTGGTGTGAAATCTCACGGCTCAACCGTGAGCTTGCA
The DNA here is from genome assembly GCF_006715765.1 of Rarobacter incanus. Taxonomy (NCBI): domain Bacteria; kingdom Bacillati; phylum Actinomycetota; class Actinomycetes; order Micrococcales; family Rarobacteraceae; genus Rarobacter; species Rarobacter incanus. Next base: position 838,231 of record NZ_VFNV01000001.1, on the reverse strand, counting down.
TTGGGTACGGGCAGACTAGAGTGCGGTAGGGGAGACTGGAATTCCTGGTGTAGCGGTGGAATGCGCAGATATCAGGAGGAACACCGATGGCGAAGGCAGGTCTCTGGGCCGCTACTGACGCTGAGGAGCGAAAGCATGGGGAGCGAACAGGATTAGATACCCTGGTAGTCCATGCCGTAAACGTTGGGCACTAGGTGTGGGGCTCTTTCCACGAGTTCTGCGCCGTAGCTAACGCATTAAGTGCCCCGCCTGGGGAGTACGGCCGCAAGGCTAAAACTCAAAGGAATTGACGGGGGCCCGCACAAGCGGCGGAGCATGCGGATTAATTCGATGCAACGCGAAGAACCTTACCAAGGCTTGACATACACCGGAATCGCTCAGAGATGGGTGCGTCTTCGGACTGGTGTACAGGTGGTGCATGGTTGTCGTCAGCTCGTGTCGTGAGATGTTGGGTTAAGTCCCGCAACGAGCGCAACCCTTGTCCTATGTTGCCAGCGGGTTATGCCGGGGACTCATGGGAGACTGCCGGGGTCAACTCGGAGGAAGGTGGGGATGACGTCAAATCATCATGCCCCTTATGTCTTGGGCTTCACGCATGCTACAATGGCCGGTACAAACCGTTGCGATCTCGTGAGGGGGAGCGAATCGGAAAAAGCCGGTCTCAGTTCGGATTGGGGTCTGCAACTCGACCCCATGAAGTCGGAGTCGCTAGTAATCGCAGATCAGCAACGCTGCGGTGAATACGTTCCCGGGCCTTGTACACACCGCCCGTCAAGTCACGAAAGTCGGTAACACCCGAAGCCGGTGGCCTAACCCTTGTGGGGGGAGCCGTCGAAGGTGGGACTGGCGATTGGGACTAAGTCGTAACAAGGTAGCCGTACCGGAAGGTGCGGCTGGATCACCTCCTTTCTAAGGAGCTTTTGATCGCCCCGGTTTTTGGGGTGGTGGCTATCTTTCGGTGCCGAGTGTGTGCCGGGGTAGTTGCTCATTGGGTGGAACATCAACTATTGCTGTTATCGCGTTGTTCGAGTTTCTAGTACCGGTCCTCATTTTGGTGGGGGTTGTGGAGGGTGCTTGGGTGGTGTGGTGATGGTGTGGACACACTATTGGGTCCTGAGGCAATCACGTGTGGTTGTTTCTTGGCGGCGTGTTGGTCTTGCTTCCTTTGTTTTTGGGGGTGGGGCTGGTTGGTTCGTTGGTTGTTTGAGAACTGTATAGTGGACGCGAGCATCTTGTTTTTGTGTGATCGAGTTTGATGACATGTTTTGTTGTTGTTTTCTTGGTTTTGTTGAAGTTTTTAAGAGCACAGGGTGGATGCCTTGGCACTAGGAGCCGATGAAGGACGTTGTAGCCTGCGATAAGCCTCGGGGAGTTGGCAAACGAACTGTGATCCGAGGGTGTCCGAATGGGGGAACCCAGCTAGGGTTATGCCTAGTTACCCTTACCTGAATATATAGGGTAAGTGGAGGGAACGTCGGGAAGTGAAACATCTCAGTACCGGCAGGAAGAGATATTCCGTGAGTAGTGGCGAGCGAAAGCGGATCAGGCCAAACCATGCGCGTGTCAAGTTGTCAGGCGTTGCGTGTGTGGGGTTGTGGGACTTGATTGGGTGATCTGACAGTTACCCGTGGAGTGAGAAAGTCGTGTTGATAGTTGAACGGTATTGAAAGGCCGACCATAGAGGGTGGTAGTCCCGTAAACGAAATCTCATGGCCTCCTTTTGAGGATCCCAAGTAGCACCGGGCCCGTGAAATCTGGTGTGAATCTGCACAGACCACTGTGTAAGCCTAAATACTACCTAGTGACCGATAGCGGACTAGTACCGTGAGGGAAAGGTGAAAAGTACCCCGGGAGGGGAGTGAAATAGTACCTGAAACCGTGTGCTTACAATCCGTCGGAGCCTTCTTAGTTGGGGTGACGGCGTGCCTTTTGAAGAATGAGCCTGCGAGTTAGTGCTCAGTGGCGAGGTTAACCCGTGTGGGGAAGCCGTAGCGAAAGCGAGTCCGAATAGGGCGTTATAGTCGCTGGGTCTAGACCCGAAGCGGAGTGATCTATCCATGGGCAGGTTGAAGCGCGGGTAAGACCGCGTGGAGGACCGAACCCACCTAGGTTGAAAACTGGGGGGATGACCTGTGGATAGGGGTGAAAGGCCAATCAAACTCCGTGATAGCTGGTTCTCCCCGAAATGCATTTAGGTGCAGCGTCACGTGTTTCTTACCGGAGGTAGAGCTACTGGATGGCTAATGGGCCTCACCAGGTTACTGACGTCAGCCAAACTCCGAATGCCGGTAAGTGAGAACGTGGCAGTGAGACTGCGGGGGATAAGCTTCGTAGTCGAGAGGGAAACAGCCCAGATCACCGGCTAAGGCCCCTAAGCGTGTGCTAAGTGGGAAAGGATGTGGAGTTGCATAGACAACCAGGAGGTTGGCTTAGAAGCAGCCACCCTTGAAAGAGTGCGTAATAGCTCACTGGTCAAGTGATTCCGCGCCGATAATGTAGCGGGGCTCAAGTACACCGCCGAAGCCGTGACATTCACGCGTATGCTAGGCCTTTGTGGTCCAGGTGCGTGGATGGGTAGGGGAGCGTCGTGTGGGCAGTGAAGCTGCGGGGTAACCCAGTGGTGGAGCCTACACGAGTGAGAATGCAGGCATGAGTAGCGAAAGACGGGTGAGAAACCCGTCCGCCGGATGACCAAGGGTTCCAGGGTCAAGCTAATCTTCCCTGGGTAAGTCGGGACCTAAGGCGAGGCCGACAGGCGTAGTCGATGGACAAGCAGTTGATATTCTGCTACCGGCGAAGAACCGCCCATACCAAGGCTTGTGATACTAACCACCTCACCGCGTCAGGTACTTCCCTTCGGGGTTGTTCTTGTTGTGGTGGGCTGGGAACTGAACTTGTAGTAGGTAAACGTGTTAACAGTGGTGACGCAGGAAGGTAGTCCGTGCCTGGCGATGGTTGACCAGGTCTAAGGTTGTAGGGCGAATGGTAGGCAAATCCGCCATTCATGTGCCTGAGAACTGATGGGGAGCCCCATTGGGGGGTGAAGCGGGTGATCCTATGCTGCCTAGAAAAGCCGCGACGTGAGGTTCTAGCCGCCCGTACCCTAAACCGACACAGGTGGTCAGGTAGAGAATACTAAGGCGATCGAGAGAATCGTGGTTAAGGAACTCGGCAAAATGCCCCCGTAACTTCGGGAGAAGGGGGGCCCGGACCGTTACCATCCATGCGGTGGGAAGCGGGTAAGGGCCGCAGAGACCAGGGAGAAGCGACTGTTTACTAAAAACACAGGTCCGTGCGAAGTCGCAAGACGATGTATACGGACTGACGCCTGCCCGGTGCTGGAAGGTTAAGAGGACCGGTTAGCTCTCTTGAGAGCGAAGCTGAGAATTTAAGCCCCAGTAAACGGCGGTGGTAACTATAACCATCCTAAGGTAGCGAAATTCCTTGTCGGGTAAGTTCCGACCTGCACGAATGGCGTAACGACTTCTCTACTGTCTCAACCACGAACTCGGCGAAATTGCATTACGAGTAAAGATGCTCGTTACGCGCAGCAGGACGGAAAGACCCCGGGACCTTTACTATAGCTTGGTATTGGTGTTCGGTCCGGTTTGTGTAGGATAGGTGGGAGACTATGAAGCGGCCACGCCAGTGGTTGTGGAGTCAATGTTGAAATACCACTCTGATCGGGCTGGGCTCCTAACCTCGGACCATGATCTGGTTCAGGGACAGTGCCTGGTGGGTAGTTTAACTGGGGCGGTTGCCTCCCAAAGAGTAACGGAGGCGCTCAAAGGTTCCCTCAGCCTGGTTGGCAATCAGGTGTTGAGTGTAAGTGCACAAGGGAGCTTGACTGTGAGACTGACAGGTCGAGCAGGGACGAAAGTCGGAACTAGTGATCCGGCCACGGCAAGTGGAAGCGTGGTCGCTCAACGGATAAAAGGTACCCCGGGGATAACAGGCTGATCTTGCCCAAGAGTCCATATCGACGGCATGGTTTGGCACCTCGATGTCGGCTCGTCGCATCCTGGGGCTGGAGTAGGTCCCAAGGGTTGGGCTGTTCGCCCATTAAAGCGGTACGCGAGCTGGGTTTAGAACGTCGTGAGACAGTTCGGTCCCTATCCGCTGCGCGCGTAGGAAACTTGAGAAGGGCTGTCCCTAGTACGAGAGGACCGGGACGGACGAACCTCTGGTATGCCAGTTGTCACGCCAGTGGCACGGCTGGTTAGCTACGTTCGGAAGGGATAACCGCTGAAAGCATCTAAGCGGGAAGCCTGCTTCAAGATAAGGTTTCCACACCAGTAATGGTGGAAGGCACCCAGCTAGACCACTGGGTAGATAGGCCGGACGTGGAAGCAGGGACTAACGACCTGTGGAGCTGACCGGTACTAATCAGCCAACAACCTCAACACAACACAAAACAAACGTAAGCGTCCACTATACGGTTCCCAGAGAACCACCAAACCAAACACAAACATGGTTTGCTACACTCTGACAAATGTTACGGCGGTCATAGCGAAGGGGAAACGCCCGGCCCCATTCCGAACCCGGAAGCTAAGCCCTTCAGCGCCGATGGTACTGCCCCTAGGGGTGGGAGAGCAGGACACCGCCGAACACTAACCAAACACGAAGGCCCACCACACACTGGTGGGCCTTCGCGCATCCCACAACAAAACACACCACCCACCCGCGCAACACGTGTCGGCATAACACGGGCCGCCGCACCACAACACGGGCGACTATGGCACCGACGCAACGCAACCAGCGCCACAGCCCGCACCGGTGCAACACGCACCACACACCGCACCACAGCCAACCGATGGCAGGCGACGCGGGGTAGGCATCGTAGAATCGTATGCATGTCCTCCATTTCTGTAGATGAGGTCGCGCGCGTCGCGGCCCTGGCTCGAATTGAACTCAGTCCCGAAGCAATAGCGAAGTTGGCTGGTGACCTCGACGTCATCGTGGAGTCGGTAGCGCAAGTCAGCGCAGTTCCCGCCGATGTTCCGGCGACCAGCCACCCACTGCCCATCTCGAACGTATTCCGCCCGGATGTGCCGGAGCGCCCGCTCACCGTGGAGCAGGCGCTCAGCGGGGCACCCGCGAGCCAGGATGACCGGTTCTTGGTTCCGCAGATCCTTGGTGAGGAGTGAGCATGAGCAACGATGTCGTGCGGCTATCAGCCGCAGACCAAGGCGCGCTGTTCGCTTCGGGTGAGGTCTCTAGCGTCGAGTTGACGCGTGCGCACCTGGACCGGATCGAACTGGTCGAGCCGCAATTGAACGCATTCATCACGGTGAGCGCCGAGGCGGCGATGCAGCAGGCGGCGGACGCCGACGCGCGGCGCGCCGCGGGAGAGGTGCTGGGGCCGCTTGCGGGCGTGCCGATCGCGGTCAAGGACATCGTCGTGACGGACGGCATCCAGACCACCGCGGGATCGAAGATCTTGGAGAATTGGGTCCCCCCGTACGACGCGACGATAGTCGAGAAGATCAAGGCTGCCGGGCTGCCGATCCTCGGCAAGACGAATCTCGATGAGTTCGCAATGGGGTCTTCGACAGAGCACTCCGCCTACGGCAATACTCGCAACCCATGGGACCTGGACAGGATTCCCGGCGGCTCGGGTGGTGGTTCCGCGGCGGCTGTCGGCGCGTACGAGGCTCCGCTGGCGATTGGAACCGATACCGGCGGGTCGATTAGGCAGCCGGCATCCGTAACCGGGACCGTTGGCGTCAAGCCGACCTACGGCGGCGTTTCACGTTACGGTCTGATTGCGATGGCAAGCTCTTTGGACCAGGCAGGTCCGGTCACGCGGACGGTTTTGGACTCCGCGCTCCTGCACGAAGTGATCGGCGGGTACGACCACCGTGATTCGACCTCGCTAGATGCCCCCGTGGGTGAGCTGGTCGCAGCGGCGCGCAGCGGCGCTGCGGGTGACCTGCGCGGGGTGCGCATCGGTGTCGTCAAGGAGCTGACGGGCGAGGGCTACCAGGACGGGGTGGCCTCGTCCTTCAACCAAGCGTTGGACCTGTTGCGCACGGCCGGCGCCGAGATTCGAGAGGTATCCTGCCCGAACTTCCCGCTCGCGCTGAGCGCGTATTACCTCATCATGCCCTCGGAAGCATCCAGCAACCTTGCGAAGTTTGACGGGATGCGCTTTGGGCTGCGGGTTGAACCGGAATCCGGCCCCGTTACCGCAGAACGCGTGATGGCGGCGACTCGTGGCGCCGGGTTTGGCGATGAGGTCAAGCGCCGGATCATTCTGGGGACGTATGCGTTGTCGGCCGGATACTACGATGCCTACTACGGGAGCGCGCAGAAGGTGCGCACGCTCATTCAGCGCGATTTCCTGGCCGCGTTTGGCGACGTTGACGTCTTGGTGTCGCCCACCGCGCCGACGACAGCGTTCAAATTCGGTGAGAAACTCGACGACCCGCTCGCGATGTACCTGAACGACGTCGCGACGATCCCAGCGAATCTGGCAGGAGTGCCCGGCATGTCTCTGCCATCGGGGCTGTCGGATGACGGTCTTCCGGTTGGGTTCCAGATTCTTGCGCCGGTCAAGGCAGACGATCGGCTGTATCGCGTCGGTGCGGCGCTTGAAGTGCTACTCGAGGATTCGTGGGGCGGACCGCTCCTGGCCAAGGCCCCAGCGTTGGAGGGTAAGTAAATGTCGAAGGTCGTTGATTTAGTCGATTATGACGAGGCCATCGCGTCGTATGATCCGGTTTTGGGGATCGAGGTGCACGTCGAGTTGGGGACGCGCACCAAGATGTTCTGCCCGGCGGAGGGGAGCTTCGGGGCACGACCAAACTCCGAAACGACACCGGTGTCGCTGGGGCTGCCCGGATCTCTTCCAGTAGTAAACGCGCAGGCCGTCGAGTACGCCATCAAAATTGGGTTGGCGCTCAACTGCACGATCGCTGAAACGTGCCGGTTCGCTCGCAAGAACTATTTCTATCCAGACGTCCCGAAGAACTACCAGATCTCGCAGTACGACGAGCCCATTGCGTTCGACGGCTACCTGGACGTGGAACTGGAAGACGGCACGATCTTCCGGGTGGACATTGAGCGCGCGCACATGGAGGAAGACGCGGGAAAGAACACCCACGTGGGCGGGGACGGTGGCCGCATTCACGGCGCGACCTACTCGCTGGTTGACTACAACCGAGCGGGCATCCCGCTGGTCGAGATCGTGACCCGGCCCATTGAGGGCGCCGGGGCGCGCGCACCGGAGGTGGCCCGCGCTTACGTGCAGACGCTGCGTGACATTTTCCGGGCGCTGGAAGTGTCCGAGGCGAAAATGGAGCAGGGCAACGTCCGCGCGGACATCAACCTGTCGTTGCGGCCGACGCCGCAATCCCCACTCGGCGTGCGCTCCGAGACGAAGAACGTCAACTCCTTCCGTTCGATCGAGCGAGCCGTCCGTTACGAGGTCTCGCGGCAGGCAGCGATCCTTGACGCCGGCGAGAAGGTCATCCAGGAAACCCGACACTGGCACGAGGACACGGGCGAAACATCGTCAGGGCGCCCAAAATCGGACGCTGAGGACTACCGGTACTTCCCGGAGCCCGACCTGGCTCCGGTCAGCCCCAGCCGCCAGTGGGTTGAGCAGATTCGCGAATCGCTGCCCGAACTGCCCGCCGCGCGGCGCCGGCGGTTGCAAACAGATTGGGGGTATTCCGACCCCGAGATGCGCGACGTTATCAACGCGGGGGCCCTGGACCTCATCGAGTCGACCGTCGCGGCCGGCACGACACCGGCCGCGGCCCGCAAGTGGTGGATGGGTGAGTTGGCCCGCCTCGCGAAGGAACAGGATCTGGCGCTAGGCGACCTAGCGATCAGTCCGCAACAGGTCGTCGAACTGCAAGAACTCATTGATGCAGGAAAGATCAATGACAAGCTGGCCCGGCAGGTGATCGCGGGTGTGCTGTCCGGTGAGGGCGGGCCGGCCGCGGTCGTGGCGGCGCGGGGGCTCGAGGTCGTCTCGGACGATTCGCTGTTGCTCCGGGTGATCGACGAAACGCTTGCCGCACAACCTGACATCGTGGAGAAGATTCGTGGCGGCAACATGGGGCCGATCGGAGCTATCATCGGTGCCGTCATGAAGGCCACGAAGGGGCAGGCCGACGCCGGGCGCGCGCGGCAGCTCGTAATGGAGCGGGTGAACGCGTAGTGAGCGAGGGAATGGTCGCTGTCGGCGAGTTGGTGTGTCTGCGCCCGCTCACCGACCGGGACCATGACGCATTGTGGGACGCCGCGCACGATCCGGTCACCTCGCGCCTGACCGGGTTGGTCCCGGCCGGGTCCAGGGAAGCCTTCGATGACTGGACCAAGCGGCTGCGGCAACGCGCAGATCGTGTCGACTTCGCCATCACGACGCCGAACTGCGATGATCTGATCGGGCACGCCGTGTTCACGCAGATGGACGAGTTTGCGGGGCGGGCTGACATGCGAATGTCGATGCTGCCCGGGCACCGGGGACGTGGCTACGGGCGCGAGGCCGTGTTCCGCCTGCTGGAGTTGGCGTTTGCTCCGCACCCGCACGGGTATGGCCTGCACCGCGTGGGATTGGTTGTTCTGGCGCTCAATCCCCGCGCCAAGGAACTCTACGAATCGTATGGGTTCCAAGAGGAAGGAACCTTGCGGGACTATGCCCGCGATGGCGAGAGCTATACGAATGCCACCGTGATGTCGCTGCTCGCTGACGAATTCGACGCCTCCCGCAGCATCTACACACCGAGAACGCACGCCGGGGCGTAGCGCGCGCCCGCCGCCCGCGTAAAGACAACTCGGCAGCGTGGCCGTACCGCGGCCCGCGCGCGAGAAGGCTCTTTGCCGCCCGGGTGTTCCGGGCGGCAAAGAGCCTTCTCGCTGTGACCGGGAGGCCTGGTTAGGCGGTCGGTGCGGCAACCCGGGCGTGCCGGAAGCCAAGGAATGAGAGAGCACCGAGCACGACCGCGCCCGCGAACGCGACGCCCGCGGCAATGAGCGCGATCTGGCCGATGGTTCCGAATGCGTATGCGGTCAGCAGGGTGCCACGCAACGTGTTGCCCATGAACAGCGTCTGGCGCAGGTCTCCGAGCGCCTTGCCCTCGTCGGTGGCCTTCTCTTCGGCGCTCAACTTGGTGTATTCGCCGCTGACCTCTTCGTAGGTGCGGCCATCCGATGCGGCATTCATGTGCGCCAGGATGTAGTGGTCGGCGAAGGCCTTCGCCTGTTGCGGACCGTCGAGTTTTTGGCCCGCGTACGGCTCAAGCGCGGCGCGGTCGCTTTCGTTCGCCAGTTTAGAGATCGCCTCGCCCTGCGGCATCGTGATGTCTTGCGCCGAAAGCTGGCTTCCGACCTGGGCGTCAACGAATTGACCGGCCCACACCAGCAGCGCGCCGCCGAGCAAAAGAACCAAGGCGAGAACGGCGCCGGTCGCGGATATGAGTTTGTCAAGCGATTTGCGGTCCATGGAATCCTCCGTGTTTGAAGCAGGCAATCAGTTATGCCTATCGAAGGCATGGACCTATCGTTCCCAATAACAAGCCGCAGTATTTGGGAAATTGGTCCCATTTGCGCGAAGTGTCCGCATTGCCCGTGAGGCCCAATTATCCAGACTTTGTGACCATATTATGTTCCTCGTCACGCGATGGGTGCGAAAGCGCGGCGCGACATCGTTGCGATCCGGGGATTTGGTGGGTTGGGGCCAATCGGGTTCGGCGAAGGCGAGGTGATCGGGCGCGAAATATGCCGACTTGCTACGATTCTTGGGATGTTGCGAAACTCACTAGCGGGATTGCTGGCCGCCGTGCTCACCGTGATCGGCGGCGTGAGCGTTCCGCGGGCGCTTGCATCTGAATACAACGCGGTAGTGGATCTGGGCGGAGCGCATGCGGCCGGCGTGCTCGTGGTCGTGTATTGCAGCCCCAGTGACTTCGCGGATGAAACCGCATCGTTTTGCATGAACAACTGGGCCGATGCGCTAGGGGAGGTCCACTTCGGGTTTAGCCCCGGCACCTACTACGTTTGCGCCGCGGAGTCCGGTGAGTATCGGGCACAATGCGATCGGACCGACCCGGACGCGCATCGCATAACGGTCACCGATCCGGAGGCGCAAGCGACGGCGCGCTTGGTGCTCGTTCCGAAGCTTACTAACCCCGTGAATTCCGTGGAAGCCTTCCCCGTCACGTGGTCGCGCCGGAAGGGAACCGACCGCGGGTGGAATTACAGCTGGATGGGTGCCTACGGCTATTCCTTCGCTGAGTCTGCCAAGAAGCCGTGGATCGCGGCGCGCCTGGTGAATCAGGACGGTGTTGTCCTCATGGCAGCGGGTCGGGAGTCGGTGACCGGATACGGGAGCTGGTCCACCCCGATGGGCGGAGGAGTGGGGCTGGAATGCGGCTTCATGATCGCCGCATCCGGGCGTCAGGTCGTCGTGACCTCGACGCGGCTCGAGATCACCGCCTCGGTGCCGAATGGTTCGCGCTCCTATGGGCACACCGCGCGATCGCAGGCAAATAAGTGCTCAAAGCCGCGCACGCTGGTGCCGACCTCGGTGCAATGGGCAAAGACACCTCGCGCCGGAGCGGTTGCGCGTGCGGACGTCAGCACCTGGCCCAGCGGTGTCACGTTGACCTATCGGTGGCTGCTGAACGGGAAGCGGATCAAGAAGGCGACGTCCGCCAGCTACCGCGTACCGACCGGGGCGCGGGGTAAGCATTTGGTCGTTGAGGTGACGGGGCGCGGGGCGAAGTTCACGACCGCAACGCAGTCGGCGAGCCAATACCTGGCGGCGCGAAGCCTGGGAAAGGTGTCGCGTCCAAAGGTGCGCGGCGCGGCGCGGGTCGGGCGCACGCTGCGGGCCGTGCACGCGAAGGTGAAGAAGGCGTCTGTGAGCTACCAGTGGTATGCGAACGGAAAGAAAATCCCCGGAGCGACAAAGCGCGCCCTGAAGTTGCGCGCGCCGCAAGCAGGCGCGACCGTCCGCGTGCGCATCACGTGGAAGCGTGCGGGGTATGCGAGCGCCGTTGCCAAATCTAGGGCAACGACAAGGGTCGCGCGTCGGTAGGACGCACCGGTTGCGGTGGAGCGAAGGCCAAGGTGGGGCGATGTGGATGTGGTGCGATCGTTACGCGGTCCCGCATTCTGGGCGGGTTGCGATGCGCGCGATCGAGCGGCGCGGGCCGCGCACACGGTCTTTCTGCGGGGACCGGTCGCTTAGGGTCGCAGGCGGATATGACTTTCATCGAGCTTTGCCGTATGCTTGGTGACCATGCAGACGGTCGTACTACTAGTAGTTACTGAGCGCGCAGCCTGAGGCTGCCGATTCAGGTCACCGACTGCGCGCTCACCCCTCGAATACTCCCCACCGGGAACGAGGGGTTTTTTCATGTCACGAATACTGCGCCACCCTTTGCAGGACCGTGACAGGGGTTGTTCACAAGACACCTTGCATTCGGTGCCGCGATCGATCACCAGATCGGCTCGCTGGGGTCGGCGAGTATCCGCCGGGACCGGCCGGTGCCGTGGCATAGCAAACGTGAGAACCAGGAGCAGGACATGACAAACACCGCATCCGCAAACGCGAGGCCAGGGCCGAGCGCCGCGACGGTAGCGGATTCAGTGCGCCCGCAGGAAATGACCGGCGCACAATCGCTCATCAAATCGATCGAGGCCACCGGCACGGACGTGATCTTCGGATTGCCGGGCGGGGCAATTCTTCCCGCGTACGACCCGCTGATGGATTCCACCAAGCTGCGGCACATACTGGTGCGACACGAGCAAGCAGGCGGCCACGCAGCTTCGGGGTACGCGCACGCAACCGGACGCGTCGGGGTCACCATAGCGACATCGGGACCCGGCGCCACTAACCTGGTCACGCCGCTCGCCGACGCGAACATGGACTCGATCCCCATGGTCGCTATCACCGGGCAGGTCGGCGCCTCCATGATCGGTACCGACGCGTTTCAGGAAGCGGACATTGTTGGCATAACTCTTCCGGTCACCAAGCACAACTTCCTTGTGACGGACGCAGCCGACATCCCCCGCGTTATCGCCGAGGCATTCCACATTGCCGCGACGGGACGCCCGGGACCGGTCCTGGTCGACGTGGCCAAATCGGCGTTGCAGGCCACGACCAAGTTTTCCTGGCCCAACGAACTCGTGCTTCCGGGGTACCGGCCCGTCACCAAGCCCCACGGAAAGCAGATCCGCGAGGCCGCGAGGTTGCTCGCGGCGGCGAAACGCCCCGTCTTGTACGTCGGCGGAGGCATCATCCGCTCGGGTGCGTCGCAGGTGCTACGCAAGCTCACCGACGAGTCCGGTGCGGCGGTTGTGACCACCCTCATGGCACGCGGGGCGCTGCCCGATTCCCACCCGCAGAACCTCGGCATGCCCGGCATGCACGGCACGGTCGCCGCAGTCGCCGCGCTGCAAAAGGCCGACTTGGTCGTTGCGCTCGGTGCTCGGTTCGATGACCGAGTTACGGGCAAGCTTTCCAGCTTCGCGCCGCGGGCGGCCATCATTCACGCGGACATTGACCCCGCGGAGATCGGCAAGAACCGCGAGGTCGATGTGCCGATCGTCGGCGACCTCAAGGAAGTCATCACGGATCTGCTTCCCGAACTGGCCCGTGAGCACGAGCTGCACGGCAAACCAGACCTGGGTGCGTGGTGGCGGCAGATCGACGACTGGCGGGAAACCTACCCGCTGGGTTACACGCCAACCGCGGACGGGCTGCTCGCGCCGCAGCACGTTATAGAGAGGCTGGGCCAGTTGGCCGGACCCGACGCCATTTACGTGGCCGGGGTGGGGCAGCACCAGATGTGGGCGTCCCAGTTCATCCGCTACGAACGGCCGAACACCTGGATCAACTCCGGTGGGCTGGGCACCATGGGCTTCTCCATCCCCGCGGCGATGGGCGCCAAGGTAGGCGAACCGGACCGCGAAGTCTGGGCGATCGATGGCGACGGATGTTTCCAGATGACAAACCAAGAACTAGCGACCTGCGTGATAAATGAAATACCGATCAAGGTAGCGCTCATCAACAATTCGTCGCTGGGCATGGTGCGGCAGTGGCAGACTCTTTTCTACGACAAGCGGTATTCCAACACGGACTTGCACACGGGGCACGGGACTCGTCGCATCCCCGACTTTGTGAAGCTGGCCGCAGCATACGGATGCGCCGGCCTGCGCGTCGAGCACGCATCCGATGTCGACGCGACGATCAAGCGAGCGCAAGAAATCAACGATCAGCCGGTTGTCATAGACTTCAACGTTTCGCGCGATGCCATGGTGTGGCCGATGGTCGCCGCCGGGGTAAGCAACGACGATATCCAATACGCCCGCGGCATCTCGCCCGCGTGGGATCGCGAAGAGTGAGCGGAAGGTAACGCAAGATGACACGACACACCCTTGCCGTCCTTGTGGAAAACAAACCGGGCGTCCTTACCCGCGTCGCCGGATTGTTTGCCCGGCGCGCGTTCAATATCCATTCGCTGGCCGTTGGCCCGACCGAACACGAGGGGTTTTCCCGCGTGACCGTCGTCGTCGACGTGGACGAACAGCCCTTGGAGCAGGTGACGAAGCAACTGAACAAGCTGCTCAACGTCATCAAGATCATCGAGCTCGACGAGCACGCATCCGTGCAGCGCGAACTCATGCTGGTCAAGGTGCGCGCCGACCTTTCGGTGCGCACACACGTCCTAGAAGTCGTCGAGCTGTTCCGGGCGCACGTCGTTGACCTGCAACCGGATGCGCTCACCATAGAAGCCACAGGCAATCCGGATAAACTGTCCGCGTTGCTTGCGGCCCTAGAGCCCTTCGGGGTTCGTGAGATCGTCAAGTCGGGAATCGTAGGCATTGCCCGCGGCTCGCGGTCCATGACGGAACGCGCGTTGGATCGCGCAACCCGCAGTGCCTAAGTTCCAATCACATCACAAATTCAAGGAGAATCACCGTGGCTGAGTTGTTCTACGACGACGATGCAGACCTGTCAATCATCCAGTCGAAAAAGGTCGCCATCATTGGTTATGGCAGCCAGGGACACGCGCACGCGCTGAACCTGCGCGACTCGGGCGTCGACGTGACCGTGGGCCTGCGCCCGGGTTCGTCCTCGCGGGCGAAGGCGGAAGAGGCGGGCCTCAAGGTCGCCGACATCCCCGACGCGGTAGCCCAGGCGGACGTCGTCATGATCCTGGCTCCCGACCAGCACCAGCGCAAGCTCTACGCGGAGCAGATCGCCCCGAACCTGAAGCCGGACGCCGCCCTGTTCTTCGCGCACGGCTTCAACATCCGGTTCGGCTACATCAAGCCGGGCGAGGGCCACGACATCGCGATGGTAGCCCCCAAGGGACCGGGCCACACCGTGCGCCGGGAGTTCCTGGACGGCCGCGGGGTTCCCGTCATCGTCGCCGTCGAGCAGGATGCGTCCGGGCAGGCCTGGCCGCTCGCGCTGTCCTACGCCAAGGCGATCGGTGGCCTGCGCGCCGCCGGCATCAAGACGACCTTCACCGAGGAGACCGAAACCGACCTGTTCGGTGAGCAGGCGGTGCTGTGCGGTGGCGTTTCGCAGCTCATCGAGTACGGCTTCGAAACCCTCACCGAGGCGGGCTACCAGCCGGAGATTGCCTACTTCGAGGTTCTGCACGAGATGAAGCTGATCGTCGATCTGATCTGGGAAGGCGGCATCACCAAGCAGCGTTGGTCCATCTCCGACACCGCGGAGTACGGGGACTACGTTTCCGGCCCGCGCGTCATCGACCCGCGCGTCAAGGAGAACATGAAGGCCGTTCTCGCCGACATCCAAAGCGGCGCCTTCGCCGAGCGGTTCATCGCCGACCAGGACGCCGGGGCCCCGGAGTTCAAGGAACTGCGCAAGAAGGGCGAATCCCACCCGATCGAGGCGACCGGCCGCGAGCTGCGCAAGCTGTTCGCGTGGCGCAACTCCCGCGACGCCGACTACGTCGAGGGTTCTGCCGCTCGCTGAGGCACGACCCGCGCTGTCGGGCCGCGCGCTGAGCCTTAGCGGCATCCGCGCCTCTCAGTCACGTGAGTCCCCGGGGCCGCCGTTCGCAGACATGCGGGCGGCGGCCCCTCGGCGTTCGCGTCGGGCGCGCCGGGCAGCGACTCGGCGGCGCGGCGCGCGACAATGGATGACGTGCACCAAGACATTCGATACGGGGCGGCGTCAGCGCAGTTGCTCGATGTGTATCCCGGACCTCCTGGCGGCCCGACGATAGTGTGGGCGCACGGTGGGGGATGGATCGGCGGCAGCAAGGTTGACATCGGCGGGTACTTCGCCGAGTTGGCGCGGGCAGGCTTCAACGTGGTTGGTTTCGACTACACGTTGGCCCCCGAGGCGTTGTACCCCACCCCGGTGCGCGAAATGCTGGAGGCAATCGCCTTTATTGCCGCGAAGAAGGACGAGTTCCGCCTCGCACCGGACAAACTCATACTTGGCGGAGATTCCGCCGGGGCGAATATCGCCGCGCAGGCAGCGCTCGCACTGGTCGATGCCTCCTACTCCGAAGAGCTTGGCACATCACGCATCACCCGGAACCTGCACACCGCCGGCGCGCGTCCCGTGGCCACGGCTCTGCAGTGCGGCGTCTACGATGCGCGGATGATGCGAGAAGCCACGGGGTCGTTCGCGGCCGTCGTCCGCGATATGGTGACCGCATACTGCGGCACCGCGCAGTGGGCCGATGACGAGAGGAGCGCGTTTGCGCGCGAATCGGTCCTTGGCAACGTTTCGGGCGACTTCCCGCCGACTTTCATCTCAGCGGGAAACAACGATGATCTGACGCCGCAGTCGAAGGCGCTCGCGGCCAAGCTGACCGAGCACGGGGTCGAGGTGAGCGCGCTGTTCTTTTCGCGTTCCGCGCGACCGCGCACCGGTCACGAATACCAGTTCGATCTCAGTTCCAAGGCAGGGGCACGGAACCTCTCGCAGATGACCGAATTCCTCCTCGCATGCGCTGCGCGGGGGTAGCGGGCCTCGTCGGAAATCTACGATCCCTTAACTAATCCTTAGCGAGCAGTGTCGCCGCATAGTCGGGAACATAGTTGAGCTGGTCGCGCGGCGGGCGTTGGTAGTCGCCGAGTTTGGGCCTGGGAGGTATGGCGATGGGATCGCGCTCGACCAATTCGTAGGGGACGTGGTCGAGCAGGTGCGCGATCATGTTGAGCCGCCCGCGCCTCTTGTCCTCGTTGTCGACCTCAAACCAACGCGCCTCAGGTATGTCGGTGTGCGCGATCATGGCGTCCTTTGCGCGCGAATAATCCTGCCACTTGGTGATGGAGGAAACGTCGTTGGGGGATAGCTTCCAGCGACGCATCGGGTCGTTGTTGCGTGAGGCGAATCGGCGTTCCTGCTCCACATCCGAGATGGAGAACCAGTACTTGAACACCATTATGCCGTCCTCGACCAGCATCCGTTCGAAGACGGGGGCCTGCCGCAAGAATCGCTGATACTCCTGTTCCGTGCAGTAACCCATGACCCTCTCGACGCCCGCGCGGTTGTACCAGGACCTGTCCATGAGCACGATTTCACCGGCGGCGGGAAGGTGCGCCACGTAGCGTTGGAAGTACCACTGGGTGCGCTCGCGGTCCGTGGGGGTGGGCAGCGCGACCGTGCGGGTGACGCGGGGATTGAGATACTGCGAGACGCGCGCGATCGTCGATCCCTTACCCGCGGCGTCCCGGCCCTCGAAGATGACGATGATGCGGGCGCCGCTCGCCTGCACCCAGGCCTGCATGTCGACAAGCCGCGCCTGGAGCCTCAGCAGCTCCTTTTCATAGATCCGCTTGGGGAATTCATCAGCCATGGTCCGAGCGTACCGCCGGGCAGTGCCGGCGGCGCGGGCGCAGGCTTGCGACCTCGCCCGCGAGGATCAATGATGGGGCGATGGAGTGCGCAACGGCCAAACCGCGCGTGGTGGCCACGGACCTGGACGGCACCCTGCTGCGTTCGGACGGTTCAATCTCCGCGTTCACGCGGGCGGTCCTGGCGCGGGCGGCGGCGGCGGGCATCGAAACGGTGTGCGTGACCGCGCGACCGCTGCGGTGGCTTACCGATATCGCCCCCGTGGTCCCGCAGGGAGCGTCGGTGATTTGCCTGGGCGGTGCCTGCGTGGCGGTGGCCGATCGCGGAGGATTCCGCGTCAGCGAATCCCGCGGATTTGCGCATGACGCGCTCGTGCGGATCGCATCGAGGCTGCGCCGGGACCTGCCCGGCGTGTTGATTGGGGCGGAATGGCCGAGCGGTCCAGTTTTCGATGACGAGTTCCCCGTGCTTTCCTCACCCACCGGCTCGGTTGTGGGGCGTGACGATGTGCCGCGGGGGCGAGTGGAACTGGCCGCAGAGCGCGCGAACGGCGCCGCGAAGATTCTGGTGCGACACCCACGGATGAGCCCCGACGCGCTGCGGCGGCGGGTGCGCGCCGCCGCGGGGGATGGCGCGCAGTTCGCTGATTCTGGGGTGCCCCATCTGGTGGAGCTCTATCCGCCCGGGGTGACCAAGGCGGTCGGGTTGGCGAGGTGGTGCACGGCCCGCGCTATCCCGCGCGAGCGGGTTTGGGCATTCGGCGATATGCCGGCGGACATACCGATGCTGGAATGGGCGGGGCGATCCTTCGCGGTGGGTAGGGCTCATCCGGACGTGCTGGCGCGCGCCATGCACTACGCCGGATCCAACGATGACGATGCGGTGGCGCGCGTCCTCGATGCGTGGGTTGGCGGTGCCTGATGGCGGCAGGCGCGCACGAATCCGTGTGACGATAGAGGCAAGCATTTATTACGAGGAGGACGGCATGTCGTTGCGGTGGCATTCAATTTCGGTCGGCGCGTTGGACCCGCAAAAGCTGGGGCGTTGGTGGGCGGATGCGCTGGTGTGGGAGGTCCTGAGCGAATCGGAGGACGGCGTTGTCTTGGTGCCGCCGGGTACCTTGGAACTTGCCGTGCGGAACCTTACGCGTAAGCTGCCGCCGCGCATCGAGTTCTTCCGCGCGCCCAATGCGGCCGGGGTCGGGGTGGCGTTGGCGATCGAGTTTTCGCCGCAAGACCCGCAGGATTTCGACGCCGAGGTCGGGCGCATCGTGGAATTGGGCGCGACCGTCGTGAAGACGGGGGAGGGGGACGAGGCCGCCTGGGCCGAGCTGTCGGATCCCGAGGGCAATAGGTTCTCCATCATAGGCGCATAGCCACAATGTGAGACGAGTGTGTCCGGTGGGCGGTATGAGGTCTAGAATCATTGATATGACTCGCAGCATCAAACTGGCAGTAATCCCTGGTGACGGAATCGGTATCGAGGTTGTGGAACAGGGGCTGCGTGTCCTGGAGGCCGCCGTCGCAGGCACCGACGTGCGGATCGACCCGACGACGTTCGACCTGGGCGCCGCGCGGTGGCACCGCACGGGCGAAACCCTCACCGACGGGGATCTGGAAGCGATCCGCGGGCACGACGCAATCCTCCTGGGGGCTATCGGCGATCCGAGCGTTCCCTCGGGCGTCTTGGAGCGTGGCCTTCTGCTCAAGCTGCGGTTCAGTCTCGACCAGTACGTCAACCTGCGCCCCGCGAAGCTGTACCAGGGCGTGACCTCGCCGCTGGCAAACCCGGGAAACATCGACTTTGTCGTGGTCCGCGAGGGCACCGAAGGCCCCTACGTGGGCAACGGCGGCGCCATCCGGGTGGGAACACCGCACGAAGTGGCGAACGAGGTTTCGGTCAATACCGCGTTCGGCGTGGAGCGGGTCGTGCGCGACGCATTCTCGCGCGCAGCGGCGCGCGAGCGCAAGCACCTGACGCTCGTCCACAAGCACAACGTGCTGGTGAACGCGGGCCACCTGTGGCGCCGCACCGTCGAGCGGGTGAATGCGGAATTCCCCGACGTGACCACGGACTACCTGCACGTGGACGCGGCAACAATTTTCCTCACGACGAACCCGTCTCGGTTCGACGTGATCGTCACCGACAACCTGTTCGGTGACATCCTCACGGATCAGGCCGCCGCGATCGTCGGCGGAATCGGGCTGGCTGCCTCGGCGAACATCAACGCCGACCGCACCGCGCCGTCCATGTTTGAACCCGTGCACGGTTCCGCGCCGGACATCGCCGGAACCGGCAAGGCAGACCCGACCGCAACCGTCGCGTCGGTGAAGCTGCTGCTCGACCACCTTGGGCTGGTGGACGAGGCCGCCCGCGTCGAAGCCGCGATCGCGGCCGACCTGGCGGAGCGAGGCGACCGAGTGCGCTCAACGACCGAGGTCGGATCCGACCTGGTCGCGCGCCTGAACGGTTAGGTCAGGCGCGGTGGCATGGCCACCGGCGCCGCACGCCAGCAGGGTTTCACCCTCGGTCGCCTTCACCAGTAAAGTCGTAGACGGTGCATTGTCGCGATGCGCCGACACATGGTGAAAGGCCAGAAAATGAGTAAGAACGTGCAAGACCTCGATGGCCTAGTCGAGGCATTCGAGGTGTACCCCACTAGTAACCCCACGCCGCCGGGGGAACGCGCCGCGGAATTGGCGGCACCCCGCTTTGGGACGGTCTTCACCGACCACATGAGCCGGATCACCTGGCGCAAGGACTCCGGATGGCAGGACCGGCGCGTTGTGGAGTACGGCCCGCTCGCGCTGGACCCCGCGGCCGCGGTGCTGCACTACGCGCAAGAGATATTCGAGGGCCTCAAGGCATATAGGCACGCTGACGGTTCGATCTGGACTTTCAGGCCGGAGGCGAACGCCGCACGGTTCCAACGATCCGCCAAGCGTTTGGCCCTGCCGGAGTTGAGCACCGATGACTTCATCGGGTCGCTTGCGGCGTTGGTGCGCAAAGACATCGAATGGGTTCCGTCCGCGGATGGATTCAGCCTTTACCTACGGCCGTTCATGTACGCATCCGAATCCTTCCTGGGCGTAAGGTCCAGCCACGAGGTTGAGTATTTGGTAATCGCGTCGCCGGTCGGCTCCTACTTCGCGGATGGCGTCAAGCCCGTGTCGATATGGATAGCGCAGGACTATCACCGCGCCGGCAAGGGCGGGACGGGGTCTGCAAAGTGCGGTGGCAACTATGCGGCGAGCCTGCTGCCGCAGATCGAAGCCTACGAGCAAGGTTGCGAGCAGGTTGCATTCCTCGACGACGTCACCGACACGTACCTCGAGGAACTCGGCGGCATGAACCTTTTCGTCGTGCGGTCCGATGGAACCGTCGAAACGCCCGAACTGACGGGAACGATCTTGGAGGGCGTGACGCGTTCTTCGATCCTGCAGTTGGCCCGCGACCGCGGGCACGAGGTCGTCGAACGGCGTATTTCTCTGGCGGAGCTGCTCGCGGGCCTGCGGGACGGGTCCGTCAGCGAGGTCTTCGCGTGCGGGACTGCGGCGGTCATCACCCCGATTGGTCGGTTCAAGGGCGTGAACTTCGATGAGGTAGTCTCCGGTGGCGCCGCGGGCGAGCTCACCATGGCTCTGCGCGAGGAATTGACGGGTATCCAGACCGGAAAGGTCGAGGACCGTTACGGTTGGCTGACGCGTCTGGCGTGACCATTGCTGTGACTTGCGGCGCGGACTGATTGTGGTCGGTGATGCGCGGTGCCTTCCGGTTCGGGAACGCGCCGCGCATCACCGTCTTTTGTGCAGCCAGCCGGTTCCCAGCGGGCGCGCATCTCTAGTGGGCGCAAAATCTTAGGCGGGTACGAAAGAGGGGGCGCGGAGACTGTCGTCTCTGCGCCCCCTCTTTCGGAAGGCATACTAGGGATTCGCTCAGATAGCGCGCGTCACCTTGTTCGCCTTGAGGCATGAAGTGCATGCGTTGACTCGCTTGGGGGTTCCGTTCACAACTGCCCGCACACGCTGAATGTTCGGGTTCCACCGGCGCTTGGTGCGCACGTGGGAGTGCGAGACGCTGTACCCGAAGCTGGGGCTCTTGCCGCAGACGTCGCAGTTGGCAGCCACGTTAACTCCTGTATATCTGTGCGCAGGCGCTCAAAAACACCTGCGGAATGAAGGTCTGTCGTCGGCATGACCGGTTGATGTCAGTGCCGACGGCCCGGATACGGTTCGGGCAACCACAACAGAATACGGCATGGGGGAAGGAAAAATCAAAGCGGGGTGGCTGGCGCGCACGCCGGGTAGGCGACAAATGTGCGAAGCGGCGGCGGATCCAGCGCGCGCGGACCGGGCTCGTTGCCAGGAGCGCTTCAACCGGGCGCGATACGGTATACGTGTAGAAGGAGGCGGCCCGCCGTGGGCCGCGAGGGGACGAGCAGGAGGTTGGCACCGTGCATGGTGGACCTGCTGGCGCCGTCGTGCGGCAATGGGCGCAGTACGCCCACGCGCTTATCGAGGCCAATGCCGGTCCCCTGAACCGGGCAAACGTGTTCCCCGTATCGGATTCGGATACGGGAACGAACATGACCAGGACCCTCGCGCACGGCATCGAAGCGATGCCGGCGGACGGGAACCGAGACGAAACGCTTGCGGCGCTGTGCCGGGGCGCCATGATCGGCGCCCGCGGAAATTCGGGGGTCATACTGTGCGAATTCTTGCGCGGGTTCTCCTTGGGCGTTCGCGGCGGCGCGCCCGATGAGCTTGGGGCGCCGCAAATCGCGCGCGGCCTGGAGCAGGGATCCGCATGTGCGTCTGCCGCCGTGTCGCACCCTGCGCCCGGAACCATCCTCACCGCGGCGAAGGCGGCAGCGGGCGCCGCGCGGTCGTCGGCGGATGCGGGCGCCAGCGCCAGCGACGCCGCCAGCGCGGCGCGCCTTGTCGACGCCGCCGTGGCCGCCGCACGCCAAGCGATTGCCGGGGGGGCCAACGAACTTGATGCGTTGCAGCGGGCGCGGGTGGTCGATTCGGGCGCCGCCGGGATGCTGCTGCTGCTAGCCGCGCTGCGCGCGGCGGTGGCGGGCGAACCCTGCCCCGACATCCGCCTGGACCTGCGCGCCGAGGCGTGGGGCGTCACCGGGGACGACGCCGCGCGCGGCGACCACATGCATGCGCACGGGGAAGCCGGCTGCATCGCTCCCCACGACACCGCCCATCGCGGCGATGCCGCATTCGAAGTGATGTGCCTGGTCGGCGCCGACCGCCATCGCACCCGCCAGGAGCTCGCGGATCTGCGGGCTGCATTGGGAGACTTGGGCGACTCCGTCCTCGTCGTTTCTCCCTCCGACGATCTTGCCGTCACGGACCAGGCGCGGGTGCACATTCACACCGATGACCCCGCCGCGGTTGCGCGGGCGATGACCGGGTGGGCGCCCGCGCAGTTCGTGTGTCACTCGCTAGACCCCCTGTGGACGAATAGGGATTGGGCGTGGGTGGGCGTCACGCGTTCGCCCGGGTTCCTTGCCCACATCGCCGCCGCGGGCGGGATCGGGCTGTGGGAGCCCCCCGGCGGACCGGCAATAGATACCGCGGACCTGGCACGCGCCATAGGGGACATCGACGCGCCAAGCTGCCTGGTGCTCATCGGCGATGCGCGCGTTTCCAGGCAAACGATTTCCGCGGCGCGCACCCGCGCCGGGTCGCGCGATGCGCGGGTGGTCTCGTGCTCGCGCGGCCACGATGCTGGCCTCGCCGCATTGATTACCGCCGTTCCCCACGTCGCCCATCTCCCACTCGGTTCGGCGCATCACGCCCTGGAGCGGATGGCCGCGGGCACCGCGCCGCTGACCGCGCGCCCAGCGATGCCGGTCACCGGCAGCGACCTGGTCATCGAGGCCTACGACGATGGGTGGGCGCGAAGCGCGGGGCGGGGGGCGCTCGTCCTTGATGAAGCGGCTGACATCATCCAGATTCCCACGGGAAATCCCGGAAACACGGCGACGGCTGTCGTGATCCGCGGATGGGACGACGAGGCGCCCGGCGGGCAGGAGCGCGCAAGTGGCGAGTGACCCGACGCCGTTCCTCGACAGGGTCGTCACCTCGATTGTGCGCGTGCCCGACGCGACCACCCCGGCGCAGCAGCAACGCGCTGCCACCATCGCGCAGGGCCTCAAGGGTTTGCGCTCCATGGGCATCGTGACGGTTCGCGACCTGCTGGCGCACACCCCGCGCCGCTACCTGGATCGCAGCGTTCCCACCGACCTGGCGGCGATCGTTCCCGGCGAGGAAGTCACCGTCATCGCGCACGTCGATACCTTCACCTCTCGGCGCGCGGCGGACGGTCGGATGATCGTCATCTCGGTCATGCTGCGCGATGACCGCGGCGGCAGGCTTGCGGTTTCACTGTTCACGGGGTCCGCCTACATGGCGCGGGACTGGGAAAGATTGCTGCGGCCGGGTGCATTGGGGCTCTTCACGGGGCCGACCAAGATGTATCGCAACATGGTCCAACTCACCAGCCCCGACTGGGAACTGCTGGACGAAGACACCGAGTACAGCAACGAACGCATCGCCCAGGCAAGCGACCTCATCACCGTTTACCGCGGTAAGGGCAAGGTGACGAGCCGGGCAATCTCGCACATCGTGCGGGACGTTGTCGGCCAGATGCCCGAGCTCGACGACGCCGACCCGATCCCCGCCGCAGTGCGCAAGGAACGCAACCTGGTTTCGCTGGCGCAGGGGTACCGTTTGATCCACCAACCGCGCAACTTCGCGCAGAAGAACGCGGGGCAACGGCGCGCCAAATTCGAAGAGGCTTTCATCTTGCAGGCCGAGCTGGCGCGTCGGCGGGCCGACATTCGCTCCCATAAGGCCATCGCGCGGCACCTGCGGCCGGGCCGGCTGCTCGACGCGTTCGACGATCAGCTGCCCTTTCCCCTCACCAGCGGCCAGCTTGAGGTCGGTGGCACCCTCGCCGCGGACATCGCCGGCACCACACCCATGCTTCGATTGCTGCAGGGGGACGTCGGGGCTGGAAAGACCGTGGTCGCGCTGCGCGCGATGCTGCAAGTCGTGGACGCAGGCGGGCAGGCGGCACTGCTCGCCCCCACGGAGGTGCTGGCGGCTCAGCACGCGGCGTCGATAGGATCGCTGATGGGGGATCTGGCGCGCGGCGGAACGCTGATGGCACCGGAGCCCGCCACCCGCGTGACGCTGCTGACGGGATCGCTCGGGGCGGCGGCGCGCAAGAAGGCCCTGCTGGACATCGCGAGCGGTCAGGCCGGGATCGTGGTGGGCACCCACGCGCTCCTGGGCGACCAGGTGCACTTCGCCGATCTTGGGCTGGTGGTGGTTGACGAGCAGCACCGATTCGGGGTGGATCAACGCGACGCCCTGCGTGCCAGGGGGGAAACCGTCCCGCACACGCTCGTGATGACCGCAACGCCGATTCCGCGCACGGTGGCGATGACCGTCTTCGGCGACCTGGAGGTGTCCGTGCTGCGCGGCACCCCGGCGCGCAGCCACGACCGGGCCACGTTCGTGGTCGACGAGCGGAGGCCCCGTTGGATGGAACGGACGTGGCAACGATTGGCCGACGAGATCCGCCAGGGGCGGCGCGGGTTCGTGGTGTGCCCGCGGATCGACCCGGGCGAAGCGGTCGATAGCGGCGAGCAGGATCAACCCGACCAGCAAAGCGATATTGCGGACGAGGCCCCCCGCGACCTGCACAGCGTCGAGCAAATGGTGCAGTACCTGGGTGCACTGCCGGCGCTTGCCGGCGTGCGGATCGCGGCGCTGCACGGGCGAATGAACGGCGATGAAAAGGACGCAATCATGGCGGCTCTCGCCGCCGGATCCATCGATGTCGTTGTCAGCACCACCGTCATCGAGGTGGGGATCGACGTGCCGGAGGCGACCATCATGGTCGTCATGGACGCCGACCGGTTCGGGATCTCGCAGTTGCACCAACTGCGCGGACGGGTGGGGCGCGGTCAGGCGCCCGGCATCTGCCTGCTAGTTTCCCCGGTGGCGCCGGATAGCCCCGCCGGCAAGCGAATAGCCGCGGTCGCCGCGAGCGACGACGGGTTCGAGCTGGCGAACGTGGACGTTACGTTGCGCAGGGAGGGCGACGTGCTGGGGCAGTCGCAGGCCGGGTACGCCTCGTCGCTGCGCTCGCTGCGGGTCATCGACGATGCGCAAATCATCGCCCAAGCCCGCGCGGACGCGCGCGCGATTGTGCAGAACGATCCGACGTTGGAGGGGCACCGCGCCCTCGCGGCCGCGATCGCGGAGATGCTGGCCGGCCGCGCCGAATTCATCGAACGGGCCTGATCCGGCTACGGTTGGTGCGTGAGCAGAATCGTTGCCGGTCGCCTGTCGGGGCGCATCATCAAGGTGCCCCCGAAGGGAACCCGCCCGACTTCGGAGCGGGTGCGAGAATCCCTGTTCGGCGTCCTGGAGCACTGGGGTGCGATCGCGGATGCAAACGTCCTGGACCTCTATGCCGGGTCCGGGGCCTTGGGGTTCGAGGCGTTGAGCAGGGGAGCGCGGGCGGCAACGCTCGTGGAATCTTCGCCCGCGGCGGCGAGGCTGATTGCCGCCAACGCGTCCGCGCTGGGAGTCCAGGACCTTACCCTTGTGGCCCAGCAGCGGGCCGAATCGTTCGCCGCGACCCCGCCGCCGCGCAAGTGGGATCTGGTCTTCATCGACCCGCCGTACGACGTTTCGGCCGCCCAGGTCAACGCGCTGCTGGGCGCCCTGGACGGCGCGATAGCGGCGGACGGAATCGTCGTCGTCGAGCGCGACGGCCACTCGCCGGCCCCGGCGTGGCCGCAGGCGTGGAACGCGCTGCGAATGCGCGAATACGGCACAACTACCATGCACATCGCGGAGATCCCCGCGGCGGACCCCGCGCACGCCGATTAGGGTGTCCGGGGCCCGCGCCGATGGGGCTCTACTTGGCTTCGGCTCGCAGTTCGGCGAGCGCGGGTGCGAGCTGAGAGAACTCGTCCAAAATGGCCTTGACGCCCGCGGCTTGGCGCTCGTCCCCGGCAAAAGCGCCGTCGGTGACCTTCGTCATTGCCAGGTGCAGTTCCACGTTGGCGTGAGTCTTGACCATCCCCAGGCACGCCAGCACCTCCGCCAACGCGACGACCCCGCGGGTTCCACCCGAAACGCCGCCGTACGCTACGAATGCAACCGGCTTGCGATTCCATTCGACCGAAAGATAGTCGAGCGCGTTCTTGATCGCGGGCGAGAACGAGTGATTGTATTCCGGGGTGACCAGGATGAATGCATCCGCGGCTGCGACGCGCTTTGACCATGCGATCGTGTGCTCGTGTTCGTATTGCCGCAGGCGCGGGTGCTTGGGTTCGTCCATCAGCGGCAGGGCAATGTCGGCCAGATCCGCGAAATCGATCTCGAAGCGGCCGTCGTTCTCGGCGATTTCGTTGACCCACCGCGCGATGGGTAGGCCGATGCGTCCGGGGCGCACCGATCCGACGATGATCATTACTTTTGTCATTCCAATTTCCTTACCAGGACGGTTGTGATTAGTACCCCGCGGGGATAAACGCACCTACATTTTATGGCGCGGGCGCGTGGGTTTCGGCCTCACCGACGAGGTCGCCGTGCGCCACTTCCCGGTAGTCGTTTGCGGGCAGCGTCCTTACAACCGGCCGATCCAGGGCCGCGAGCAGCCGCACCGTTGCGCCATCGTCGCCGAGCCTTCCTTCGCTTGCGACTAGGTACGACCGCATGAAGGCGGCCAGCGGGGGCGCCAAGACCCCCGCATCGGTGCGCACGGCGTCTTTGGCCGCAAGCAGACCGAGCAGGAGCGCGGGAACCCGCGGGGCGCCCGGGCCGATGCCGGGTTGAAAGTAGGGCGCGTCGAGCAGGCGCATACCCTGCCTCGCATAGAACCGCAGCCGCGCGCGCGGATCGCCGTACGTCGGGTGCGGGCCGTGGCGCGCAGGGCTTTCGACTTCCGCAAGAACGTAATCGGCGCGCAAATCGCGCGCGGCGAAATCGGTGGCGAAGCGTATCAGGCGGCTGCCGGTTCCCGATCCGCGCCCCGTTGGGTCGATGGCCAGGTAGAGCACAAGCGCGACCGGCGCGTGGTCTGCCACCATCACCACCGAGTCGAACCGGCCGCCCGCCCCGCGCGCGGCGAACGCATGCAGGCCGCCGGCGGCGATTTGTTGCCACAGGGATTCCGGCTGCTCTAATTCGTGGGCCGGGAAGCTAGGGACCAGGACTCGTTCATATATATCGTCGAAATCGGCGCGTGCATGCAGGCGCTCGATGCCATGCGGATCGGTCATGCCCCTCATTCTTCTACGAATTCGCGCAACCGGCGGGTGTCACCGGGGAATGCACATTGTGGTGGTCTACGTTGGTTGGGTGAGTGTGGCTGTATTTCCCGGATCCTTCGATCCCATCACCGTGGGGCACCTGGACGTTGTCCGCCGCGCCGCCGGTATTTTCGACACGGTCATCGTGGCCGTGGGACGCAATGCCGCGAAGTCTGCGCTGCTGCCACTCGACGAACGCTTGCGCCTGGCCGCGCTCGCGGTGGCGGGTATCGATGGTGCGACGGTTTCGGAGGTGCCGGGACTGCTCGCGGCGTTTTGCGCGGAAAAGGGCGCAGACGTCATCGTCAAGGGGCTGCGGTCGGGATCGGACCTGGACGATGAGCTTCCAATGGCGGCGATGAACCGGCACCTGACCGGCGTCGAGACGCTGTTCTTGCCGGCCGACGGCGGATTGGGGCACGTGGCTTCGTCTTTGGTCAAGGACGTCGCCAGGCATGGCGGCGAGATCGGCGGGCTGGTTACCCCGGAGGTCGCGGCCGCGGTCATGGCCGCGCTGTTTCCCGGCGGGTCCCGTGGCGCGGGGGCGGCAACCAGCGCGCCGAACATCGACACGAGTGAGGAATGAATATGTCGAATGCCCTCAATGAGGAATCTGTAGGCAAGGGGCGGGCCGTGCAGGCGTCTACCGGCCAGGAGGACGGCGATGATGGTGCGCAGCGGGGTCTGCCTGCCTTGCTCGACGCGCTGACGGATCTGATTGAGCGGTCCCGGGCGATGCCTATGTCGTCATCGGTGTTGGTCAATAAGACCGATGCGCTGAACCTCGTCGATGCGATCTACGAGGCGCTGCCGGGTCAGCTGACACACGCCGACCGGGTGCTTTCGGACGCGGACGAGGCGCTGAACGCGGCCAACAACCAGGCGCAGCGCATCCTAGCCCAGGCGCGAGAGGAGGCCGAAGAGATGGTTGCCAAGCACCAGATCATGGTGGCCGCGCAGGCGCGGGCGGAGGAGATCGAGCGGCAGGCGCAGGAGGTCGCGGACCGGCTGCGCCACGAGGCGGATGACTATTGTGATCGCAGGCTCGCGGATTTTGAGATCGACCTGGGCCGGGTTTTGACCCAGGTGCAGGCGGGTCGCGCAAAGCTCGCGACAATGCTCGACAATTCGTGACGATCATGTCGCGGTGAGACCCTATCTTGTGCCAAGACGCGCATTTCTTTGTAGACTATTTCGCGGTTGATAACCAACCACACAATTGAATAGCGGGGGGCTGTATACGTAACCGAAGAACCGATCGGAATTCCGCAGTGTCTACTCAAACCCTTCCGCCAATTCCTGCCGGATCGCTGTTGATCCACGTCGGGATGCCCAAATCGGCAACGACCGCGGTGCAGCGGGCTGCCGCGGGCAAGCGTCCCGAGCTGCTGGACCAAGGGGTGCTTTACCCCGGACAAAGAATCAACCATTCCCATGCCTCTTTTGCTCTGAGCAAGCGCCCGCGCGGGTGGAGCAGCGGGGATAAGGCGGCGGCCGTTCCCGGTCGAAAGCACTGGGACAAACTTGCCTCGGAAATCAGGTCGGCCGCCTGCGACCGCGTTTTTATTAGTCATGAGTTCTTTGCGGAGCTGCCTGCTGCAACCGTGGAAAGAATGGTCGCGGAAGCCGGCAGGCCGGCGCACGTTGTATTTACCCTGCGGAATCAAGCCTCGGTATTGCGTTCCGCGTGGCAGCAACGGCTCAAGAGCGGGGTGCGCAAGAATATCGATGAATGGTCCCGGGAAGTGCTTGCCGATCCCGACGGGCCCAACGCGTCATTATTTGCGCAGCGCACGAATCTGGCGATGCAGGTCGAGAAGTGGGCGTCCGTGGTTGGGTCCGACAACGTCACGCTCATTGTCTTGGATCCGGGCGATCGCCTCCGCGTGTTTCGCGCGTTCGAGCAGATGCTGGGCCTGCGCGAAAACACCCTCGGCGAAATGGAACTTTCCGGTCGCGATCACAATCGGTCCATGACGCTGCCCGAAGCTGAATTGATCAGGGCGCTCAATCGCGAAGTCATGAAGGAAGAGGATCTGCGCTGGGATTCGTTCATCGAGGTCCACCGCAAGCGGGTGGTGCACGCGATCCTGGGAAACCGCGTGCCGGCCCCCGACGAACCGCGCATTGGGGTTCCAGCATGGGCCATGGACGTCATGATCGCGCGCGCCGCTCGTCAGGTGGCGGAAATCAAGGGCATGTCGGTGCGCGTGGTGGGCGACTTGGATGCGCTTGCCCGGCCGCTCGTGGCGCGCGGGCCCGTGGCCCAAAGCGCGCAGGTAATACCGATCGATGTCGCGACCGCGGCATTGGCGCCGCTGGTCATCCACGAGATGCAGGATTTAGATCGGCGCAGCGAAAGCGGGCCTGCCGAACAGGCCGATGAGTTTGCCCGCGCCGCGGCGGAGCCACCGCTCGAACGGGTCAGCAACCGTGCGCTGTTGCGCGAGGTGACCAGGCGCGCACGGCGCACCCTGCGCCGTCGCCGCGGGTAGCGGATTGGGGCGCGCCTGCGGTATGATGTTTGGTCGGCTCACGTTTATCGACGAGTGCCCCGTTCCGCCGGTTGCGGTTGATGAAGAGTGAGGCTTTGACATTTCACTAGGAGACAGTGGCACGTTCACGTTCAATACCCGTGAGTTGCCGCGCCGCCCCGGCGAAATGATTGAGGTTGAACGTCGCTTCACCAATTCGGAGCAGTGGGGGACGAGCGTCATCGCGATTCCTGCGGGGACCAGCATCGCGGCGCGCATGCGCGTCGAGTCGGTCCTGGAAGGAATCCTGGTGACGGGATCAGCGCAAGCTCGGGCCACGGGCGAGTGCGTGCGGTGCCTTGCAGACATCGAAGATGACCTACTGGTCCTTTTTTCGGGTTTGTTCGCGTATCCGCAGCGCGCGCAGGCGGCCGCGGACGCCGGCGATGAGGACGAGGACGAGGTGTACGCCATCGACCACGACCTTATCGATCTGGAGCCGCTAATTCGAGATTCGCTGGTAACTGCATTACCATTTCAACCGTTGTGTCAGGCGGACTGCATGGGGCTGTGCCCCGAATGTGGCTTTCGTTTAGCCGACGATCCAGACCACCAGCATGAGTCCATCGATTCGCGATGGGCCGTGTTGCAGGACGTTCTTCGAGAAGCGAAGAACGCCGACGAGACGAAAGAGAGCTAGCTGTGGCTGTTCCCAAGCGCAAGATGTCGCGCAGCAACACCCGTGCGCGCCGTTCGCAATGGAAGGCAACTGCTGTGAGCCTCGCGACGTGCCCGCAGTGCAAGTCGCCGAAGCAGTCCCACGTGGCCTGCCCGACTTGCGGCACCTACAAGGGTCGCCAGTACGTCGAGGCGCTGCGCAGCGAGCACGCCTGAGCAGTTTTGGCGTGACTGGTCGCAACAATCATCGCGGTCAACGCTCCCAGGCAGCGCAGCTGGATCAGGGAGCGATTGCCCGTCTATACGACAAGCTCGGGGTCACCATCGACCCCGAGCTTGTCGTGTTGGCTCTGACCCACCGTTCCTTCGCGCACGAAGCGGGCGGTATCCCCACCAACGAACGCCTAGAGTTCCTGGGCGATACCGTTTTGGGGCTGGTGGTCACGGAACGCCTCTACCGGCGCTTCCCAGACCTGCCTGAAGGCGACCTGGCGCGGATGCGCGCGGCGACCGTTTCGCAGCGCGCGCTCGCGACGGTGGCCCGCTCCATCGGTCTGGGCGAATACATCCTGCTGGGCAGGGGGGAGGCGGCCTCCGGCGGCGGCGATAAGGATTCGATACTGTCGGACACCGTCGAAGCGCTTTTGGGCGCCACCTACCTTTGCCACGGGTTGGATGAATCGCGGCGGGTGGTCCTGGCGCTGGTCGATCCGCTCATCGACCAGGCGGCGCACCTGGGTGCCGGCCTCGACTGGAAGACTTCCTTGCAAGAGGCCGTCGCCGAACGATTCGGAACGGCGCCGCACTACTGCGTGGAGGGCATCGGCCCGGACCACGCGCGCGAGTTCACGGCCGTTATCCGCATCGACAAAGAGATTTACGGCACGGGAGTCGGCAGCGCCAAGAAGCACGCGGAGCAGGCCGCCGCCGAGGCCGCCTACAAGGAACTGCAACGCCGACAGGGCGGCGATGCGGCATCCGCGGACGCGACAACCACGGGTGCCTGAGCTCCCGGAAGTCGAGTCGGTTCGCCGGGGCCTTGCACCGCGGGTCGTGGGCAACACGGTTCTTGACGTCGCGATTTTGCGCGATTACTCGATCAGGCACCAGGTTGGCGGCGCGCAAGAATTCCGCGACCGGCTGGTCGGATCGACATTGTGTGAGGTGGCGCGGCGGGGCAAGTTCTTGTGGATGACCGCCAGGAAAGACGGATCCGCGCCCGTTGCCTTGGTCGCTCACCTGGGCATGAGCGGTCAGTTTCGATTTTTTGAGAACGAGGCCCGCCCCCTCCATCCGCACGCCCGGGTAACAATGCTGCTGGGCAGCGGCGCGAGCCGCACCGAACTCGACTTCATCGATCAGCGCACCTTCGGCTACCTCGTGGTCGACGATGTGATCGGAACGAGCGATCACTTGGCGGCCGGCGCCGGCACCGGTGCGGCGCTGATCCCGCGAAGGGTCAGCCACATCGCCCGCGACATACTCGACCCGCACTTCGATATTGACGCGGTAGCCGGGTCGCTGCGCACGCGGTCATCCGCGATCAAGTCGCTGCTTTTGGGGCAGCAGACCGTCTCCGGTATCGGCAATATCTACGCTGATGAGGCGCTGTGGCGCGCTCGGGTGCATCCGGCGCAAAGTGCGAGGCAGATCTCGTCCGAAAAAATGAGGCTTGTGCTGGAAAGCGCAGCGGCGGTCATGGCGGCCGCGCTCGAGGTTGGCGGCACCAGTTTCGACGCCCTGTACGTCAACGTGAACGGCGAATCGGGGTACTTCAGCAGGAGTTTGCAGGCCTACGGGCGCACGGGGGAGCCGTGCCCGCGGTGCGGCACCCCGATCCGGCGGATTGTAGTCGGCGGCCGATCCTCGCACATCTGCCCGCGCTGCCAGCGACGGCGGTGACGGTGATCTTCGGAAAATCCATAGGGCCGATTCGGTGGGTATCCGCATCGTTAGGCGAAATGTGCGGGTTCGCTCCCGGCGCCGCTTAGACTATTACCGTGGATGCAAATCAGGGTGCCGAGAGCACGGATCTGACCGTCATGATCATTGACGACCACGAGGTCGTCCGTAGGGGTATTGCCGAGGTCATCGACCGCTCGGAGGGCATGTCGATCGTGGCCGAAGCGGGGAGCGTGGCGGAAGGTCTGCGCCGCGCCGAACTGGTGCATCCCGCGGTCATGCTGGTGGACCTGCAACTGCCTGACGGCACCGGCATCGATCTCATCAAGGCGGTCCACGCCCGCGACGAGTCGGTGCGCGCCATTGTCTTGACGTCGTTCGACGACGACGTGGCTCTGGCAGCGGCGCTGGACGCAGGCGCGGTGGCGTACGTCCTGAAATCGGTGCGCGGCGCGGAAATCGCGGACGTGGTGCGCGCGGTGGGTGCCGGGCGCGTCCTGCTCGACGAAAAGACCGTGACCCGGCGCCGCAAGGACCACGACGACCCCACCGAGGACCTGACTCCCTCCGAGCTGAAGGTGGTCAACCTGATCGGTGAGGGGCTTTCCAACCGGGAAATCGCGGAGCGGCTTTCGATCGCCGAGAAGACGGTCAAGAACCACATCACGTCGCTGCTGGCGAAGATGGGGCTGCAGCGGCGAACCCAAGTTGCGGCGTGGGCGGCCGCGCGACGTAACCGCGCGTGGAGCGCCTCCGATAACGCCTGAGCGACGCGTCGGGTTGCGTCCCGAAGTGTGGCGGGGCGCGGCGGTCGCGGCCTAACCGCCCCCGAATGCGCGAAGGGCGAGCGGGCTATCGGCGAACACCGTTGCCGCGTTTTGCGTTGTCACCACCACCGGGTCGATCGTCGTTATCGCCGTCGAGTGGCGTTGCGTGGCGTTCTGCGCGGTGCTGATGAGGTCGGCGGCGACGGAAACTGCGCGGGTTATCAGCGCGTCCCGATCGTAGTAGAGGAACGAATCGCGCGTGCCCTCCGCTAGATCGGGCAGGATCGCTATCGCCTGGTCGATGTCCGTCGCCACCTGGAGCTGCCGGGAAGCGCGCCGCTTCGTCGCGGGCGAATCGGCAGTTGCGACGCTTGCCACGGCCGTAAACCCGACGATGGCGTCCGCATCGCTGTATTGGATTTGGTCGGTGCCCGGTTCAATCGCCAGCATCACGACGGCCTTACCGGCCTCCTTGGCCCGGGCGATCGCGGCCGCGGACACATGTTCGTCGCTCGGCTCGATGATCAACCCGCCAATCGATTGATCCTCAGTCAGGCGGGCGATTTGGGTTGCCTGATCTGATCCCGTGGTGGCCGCGATGGTGCTTGCGGTGACGCCCTGGCGCGCGGCGGCGGTGGCCGCGACCGATGCCGCGGTGGCGGCGTGCGGGGCCGGTAGCACCAGCGAGATCACGGTCGTCGATGACTCGCCTCGGGCCTGGGAGGTCAGCGTTGAGTACGGGGCCGCGTCGGCCCGTGGTTGGCTCCCCGCGGCGATGCTCTGGCTCGCGGAGTGCCGGTACGTATCGAGTGCGCCGACGATTGCGAACGTCGCGGCGACCGCTATGAGGCACAACCCAGCGACGAATATCCAGGTTCCGGCCGGGCTGGCCTGGCGGCGCAAGGCGCGCGCCGGTCGCCCGAAACGCCGTGGAAGCGTCATGCGAGGTCCTCATCGGTGGTGGTCAACGTTGATCACGATTTGATCACGATCTTACTGCACCGTGGGACTTTGCGTGCAATTAGCGCCGAACGCTAGCGCTTGACGCGAACCTTGATCGTCTTGCTGGTCGCCTTCTTGTGGCTCGACGACTTTTTCACGCTGGCGGTGACCTGGTAGGTGCCGGGCTTGAGCCGCGGCAGTTTCAGGGTCGCGGCTTGCTTGCGTAGCTTCACCCTGAACACGAAGGACGAGCGCCCCGTCTTCGTTTGGCCCTTCGCGATCGCGATCCTCTTGACGCGCACCGTCACCTTGCCCGTGACCTTCGTTCCCTTCGCCTTTGCGCTGATGCGCACCTTGGCGCGCTTGGATGCCCGCACCGACTTCGGGGCCCGCACCGTGAGAGCCACATTCGCGCGGGCGGTCGTTTGTCCCACCTGGGATGCGGCGCCGCCATTGACGATAATGGTGATGACGCCCGCGGATCCTGTCCCGGGGTCGCTGGCCGGTTTGATCACCACATCAACGGTGACGGATGTGGCGGCCACGGTGCTGCTGCCGCCGTAGTAGACGGTGAGCCGGTGCGTTCCTTGGGCAAGGGTCCGCGGCAGCGAAATGGTCGCCTTCCCGTTCGACAGCTCCGCGGCTCCCAGGCGTGTTGCCCCCGCGGACACTTCGACCGTCCCCGTCGGCACGACGCTGCTGCCGATTGCGGCCACCGTTATGCCGAGCTTCGCGCTTGTGCCCGCCTCGACCGTCGTCGCCGAAACCGTGATCGAGGTTTCGAGCACGTCCGCGGTCGTGACGCTCTTGGTAGCCGAGACGTTGCCCACCTGGTCGATCGCCCGATAGGCGATAGAAGTATTCGCCTCGGGGACGTGCACCGGCGTTGAATACGTCTTCCATGGGCCCTGGGCAATGCTGTATTCGATGGCGGCCACTCCGCTTTGTCCGTCGCTCGCCGATATCGTGAACGTGTGCCGCGCGGCATCGGCCTGGGCGGTCGCGACCGGGGCGGTGCCGTCGATCTTGATTTGCGCGTTCACGACTCGCGAGGAGTCGGGGGCGCGCAGCGTCAGCTGGTATTCGCCGCCTTCGGAGTATGTCTTGGGCGAGCTCAACGGCACCCAGGCTCCGTCTTGCAACATGCTAACCGTGCCGGGCAGGGAACTCGTCGCGGAAAATGACGCGCCTAGCGGGTACCATCCGGATGCCGACGCGGCCTGCGATGCCGAGACGGCCAAAGTCGGTAGCAAAGCTGCCGGAGCATCGGCCGCATTGGCGAGCATCAGCGCCGCTGCCTGATTCCCGATGTGCGCAAGCGCCGCGTTGGAGGTATCGGTGTCGTTGGTGGGGGCCTTTGTGCCGTCGAACCAGCGCAACCCGAAGACAGCGGCGCCTTCTTCCGTGGTGGAAAGCCGCGGGCTGACGCTGGATGAGCGGGCCGAATCCCACTGCCTGGCTATGTAGGCGCTGAACGGCTGGTCGGCCAGTATCTGGTTGAGTTCGCCGAGCCCGCGGATGGCCGGTCCCTTGAACGTCGGGCCGTCATTCTTGCAGCGGTAGCCGAAGTATTCGTTGGGGCTAGCGTCGATCTCCTCCTGGGTCCGTTTCTCGCAATCGTCGAACAGATAGCCGTCCAGGTTAAGCGCGGTGCTGGTCGTCGT
Organism: Rarobacter incanus; assembly: GCF_006715765.1. Classification (NCBI taxonomy): domain Bacteria; kingdom Bacillati; phylum Actinomycetota; class Actinomycetes; order Micrococcales; family Rarobacteraceae; genus Rarobacter; species Rarobacter incanus. The sequence continues at coordinate 802,646 of NZ_VFNV01000001.1, read as the reverse complement.
GGCGTTCGCCACCTGGCGGGCCTTGTCCAGGGCCACCTGGTCCCCGGTGGCGCGGTAGTATTCGACCGCCCCGGAAATGAATGACCCCTGGTTGTACGTGTAGGCCGTCCCGCCGGCTTCGCAGCTATCTCGGTTAACGCCGTCCTTGACCAGCCCGTCGGCGCCGATCAGCCCGGACCCGGTGAACCACTGCCACTCCTGGGTGGCGCGGTCTAGGTACTTCTGTTCGCCCGTAGCACGGAAAAGTTCGGCGTTGATCCGCAGATAGAGTGAGTTGGAAATAGCCGAAAGGTGGCTTTTGCCGACCCACACGCCGTCCTTCTTCTCCAGCTGCCAATACAGGCCGCCGCAAGCGCTATCGGTGTTCCACCACTGGGACATGAAATCGGCCGCGACCTTGCTCGTGGCCAGATAGTCCTGGTTTCCCGTGAGCTGGTAGGCGTCGAACCAGGCAATTGCCCACCAGCCGGTGTCGTCGATGAAATCGTTGCGGAAGTTGTCGCCGAAACCGTGGGTGTCCTTGCCCCTATTCGCCTGATACACCTGGTCGATTCGGGCCAGCACGGGCGCGCGATCGGCCTCGGGAAGCAGCTTCGCGCTCTGCACCAGGGCGGACACGGCGACGGCCGATTGCCACCACTTGACCCATGCGCCAGCCGGTTGCTTGCCGGTGGGGTCGGCGTCGAAAAGGCCCGTCGACGAATCGTAGAAGTAGTCGATCCCGTTGACCGCCGCGACCAGATCAGTCGTGGCACTGCGGGATCCGCCGGTGCAAAACGCCTGGTTGTTGATGTTGGCGCAGGCACGCAAGAGCCCCGCAGTGGTGCCCGCGTGGTCAGATCTCGGCGCGGAGGTCAGCGTCCCGTTAGCAATCTGGTTTGTGTAGTTAACCCGGCCGGTGTGAGTGGTGAACCCCGTGGTCGAATAGTCCATCCAGGCGGCGTCCCCGCCTTGCGCGCCGGTCACCCGCACGCGCCCGGTGCGAGCCTCATCGTCGATGATGAGGCTGACGGTTCGACCCTGTTCCGAAAACGTGGCGGCGATGCGTTCGACGCTGGCGGCGGCCTGGCTAGCGGCAGGCGCCGCGGGGGCCGCAATCGCGGCGGCCGGTTGGGCCAGGAGGGACGCGGAGAGCAGGCCGCCGATCACCCGCGCAGCGCCGCGCCGGGTCCAGCGAGGTGGCTGCGAGCGCCGCGGTGGGCGTTGGCGGCCGGAAGCGGCACGGTCGAAGTGGTGGTGGGGCACGGCCTCGCCGGGGTATCGCGATGGAGAGCTCATCGTGGTCCTCTGCTTTCGTCTCGCCATGACATCGTTGTCGGGATACGCCGATTCTACCCGGAAGACGCCGGCCTTCGGGCCGTGAAGACGCCTAGATAATTGGACCGGATGTGACCTTTCGCGCGCCCATGGGCGCGCAGCCGCAGGGACCCGGCCGGGAGGTGAACTCCCTGTGAACGATTCAAAACCAGCCCGCGTGCCCCGGGGCCGATTTGCCGGTCAGGGGCGCGGCGACGGCGCGCCTTGAGCGGGATCCAGCGTGACCGGTGCGTGCCAGTGCAGTAGGGTTCCGTGCCCGCTGGGGGCATCGCGCACCACCGATTCCCCGGCGTGTTGGCGGGCGCGCGCCGCGAGGTTCCACGTGCCCGACTTGCGCCCGGAGACGTTTCCCAGCCCGATGCCGTCGTCCTCGACCTCGACAGTGACGCCGCCCCCCTGGGTGGAAAGCGAAATCCGCGCGGAAACGGAGGATGCCTGCGCGTGGCGCGCGGCATTGGCCAGCCCCTCGCGCACAACCGCAACAACGTCATCGGCCAGCGCCCCGACGATCACCGAATCGAACAGTTCTTCGTCTTCGGCGTCGTCACCGACCGACCGCCCATCGAGCGTGATCAACAGCGAGGGCGCAAACCCCAGGCCCGTGCGCGCCAGCGACGATTCGCGGCGCAACCGTTCCACGACCCCGGAGGCCGCGTCGGGGTCCCGCAGCGAGCGCACGACCGAACGGATTTCGCGGACGGAGGAATCGACCGAAGTCAGCGCCTCGTCCACGATCGCGATCAGGCCAGCCTTGTCCAGGCCCCGCCCGGCGCGCCGCCGCACGACTTCCAACTGCATGCCGGTGGCGAACAGCTGCTGTATGGCCAAATCGTGCAGGTCACGTGCGATGCGCTCGCGCTCCTCGACCAGGCGGGCCTGGGCCTGCGCCTGCCGCGCATCGGCCAGCACCAGGGCCAGCGCCGCTTGCTTCGCAAATGACTGCGCGCGGCGCAGGTCGGCGGCATCGAAGACGTGCCCCCCGACGCTGCGCATGAGCAGCAGCACGCCCACGGGCTGTTCCGCGGTGCCCATGGGGGCATACAGCGCCGGCCCGTACGCGCGCAGCGCCTCGGTGTGCAGATCCGGTTTCGCCGCCAGCGAATCGACCAGGTGACCCTCTCCGGTGCGAAGCGCGTTCCACGACATGCCCTCGCGCGGCATGACCAGACCCAGGAGGTTACCGGCGCCGTTTCCGTGGACGATTTCTGCGGTCAATTCGCCCTGCAAGCCCGGCAGAATCAGCGCGGCGGTGTCGGCCGAGCCAATCTCCATCGCGACATTGACGATGTGTTCAAGAACATCTTCCTCGTCCGCGCCCTGCAACAGCATGGTGGTGATTTCCGCCCCCGCGCTGATCCACCGTTCGCGGGTCGCAGCCTCGTAATCGGCACGGGTGGGGCGCTGTCCGTCAAGAACCGGTTCGGTGGGCACGATGCTCCTTCGACGCAGAGGTGGGCAAGCAGATTCACCGTACGCGGATTTGCGTCGGCGGCAAAATGCGCGCTTTCGCGGGCATCCGTCTTTTTCGGGACGAGTTCCCCCGTCCCCGCAGCGCCCCACCCGCAAGGTTCGCGGCGCCGGGACCCCGGCGGCGCGCCGGGCGCGCTAGTGGGCGCTGGCCGCGAGGCCGGGGATGTGCAGGGACACAACGGGAACGCCTGCCGGTCGGGCCCCGACGTGATGCGAGGCGATGACGACCGCAAGCACCGGGAACCGCGATCCGGCGGTCGCGGCCGGGAGCCGCAGCAGATCGTCGAGCAGCCGGTAGGCGCTGGCGCTGTCCAGGTGTTCTGCGGGTTCGTCGATGACTAGGATGGGCGCGCGCGCCAGCAGGGCGCGGGCGATGAGCAGCCGCCGCCTCTCGCCGCCGGAAACGCTGATTCCGTCGTTGCCCAGCATGGTGTCCAGACCCTCGGGCTGCGCGGCGAACCAAGAATCCAGGCCCACCAGGCGCAGGGCGGCGCGGGCCTCGTCCCTGGTGATGTCGCCGCGCGCCACGCGCAGATTTTCGAGCACGGTCGTGTTGAAAATGTGCGCGTCCTCGGCGGTCATGAGGGTGGCCGCGCGCCGCTCGACACTGCCGCGAACCGGGGCGATCAGCCCCGCCAGCGTCGCGAGCAGGGTGGTCTTGCCGCTCCCGGATGCGCCCGTGACCAGCAAGGACGCCCCCACGGGCAGGTCCACGTCGCCGATGGTTATGGCGGACCGCGAGCCATCCCAACCGACCGCGAGATTCCGCGTGCGCAGCGCGCATGGAAGGTCCGGGTCCACCAGGGGTTGCGCCGCCGGATGCGCGGCGCGCGGCGCCGAATTGTCCCACAGCTCGCGGAGCCTGCGCGCTGCCGCCGCCGACTGGAAGACCTGGAGGGCCGCGGCCGGCAGCACCATCGTCGACTCGAATGCCGCAAGGGGGGTCAGCACCACGACCGCCAGCGCAATGTCGCTGAGCTTCCCGGAGGAGACGGCCGGGATGCCGCAGATTAGTGCGCCCAACACGGCGACGGCCAACCCCAGGGTTCCGGCTGCGGCGCCGGCGCCCAGCGCGCGGGCGCCGCGGTCGGTTGCCTTGATCCACCGGCGGTCCGATTCGCGGATGCCGGAAAGGTAGGCGCGGGTCTTGCCCGCGACGGTGATGTCGGTGGCATGGTCGATCAGGTCGAGCGCCGCCGCGGCAGTGTCCGCGTGCGCCTGGGCGCCGGCGCGGGCGGCGCTGCGGGCTCCGAGCGCGGTCAGGTAGGGTCCCAGCACGGAGGCAACGGCAAGCCCGATCGCCAACCACCAGCCCGCCGCGGGCAGCAGCACTGCCATGGCAATGACCGTTGCCGCAGACACGCACAGCGAGATGCCGGCGGGGATCATTGCTCGCACGACCACCTCGCCGACCGTATCGACGTCGGCGCCGACGCGCGCCAGTAGGTCGCCGCGGCGCAGCGCCGTGACCGCGCCGATGGGGGCGGCGGCGAGGCGTTCGTAGAGCTTGGTGCGCAGTTGCCCCATGGTCGTCAGCGCGACGTGGTGGGAGGCGAGCCGCTCCAGGTAGCGAAACACCCCGCGGGAGATGCCGAAGGCGCGCACGGCAACGACAATCGTCGACAGGGCCAACACGGGGGGCATTTTCGACGCCCAGGCGATGAGCCACGCCGAAAACGCGCCGAGCGCCACCGCGCTGCCGAGAGCGGCCGTCCCCAGCAGGACCGCGCGCGCGACCCGCGCCCAGCTGATGGTGACGAGCGACAGCGCCCACCGCAACACCCTGATGTCACCCACGGTGCACCTCCACGGCCCTGTCGGCGACGGCGACGAGTTCGGGCCGGTGGGTCACCAGCAGCACCGCCTTGCCGCGGTCGCGCAGGAACCCGAGGCAGTCGGCGACCACCTGTGCGGATTCCTCGTCGAGGTGGGCGGTGGGCTCGTCCATAACGATGACGGAGCCCGCCGATAGCAGCGCGCGCGTGAGCGCAACGCGTTGCCGCTGGCCGACGCTGAGCCCCACGCCTCCCATGGCGACCCTTGTGTCCAGGCCGTCGCGTTCGCGCAGCACCCGGTCAAGTCCCGTGAGGCGAGCGACCTGCGCGATGAGTTCGTCGCTGGCGGCGGGGTTTTGCAGCCGCAGATTCTCCCCGATCGTCCCCGGGGCGATCCACGGGCGTTGCGGCAGCCAGGTGATGGTGGCTCGCCACTGGTCCGGATCGACCTGCGACAGCGGGCGCGCCGCGCCGCCTCCCACCGTGATCGACCCGCGGGAGACCGAGATCATTCCCATGACCGCCAGTAGAGCCGTCGATTTGCCGGCGCCATTGGGGCCGGTCAGCGCCACGATTTCGCCCGGTGAGAGGCGGAACGAGAGCCCCGCGGGCGCGTAGGAATCGGAATTCGGAACCGGGATGCTGACGTCGTCGACCTCGATCGTGGGGTCAACAAGTGCCTGTATGGGGCCGCAGGCCGCGTCGCGTGCGCTATCGGCGGTGATGCGGGCGGCAGCGGCCGCGTCGGGTGCGGGGGCCTCTAACACCGAGAATGCGCGCCCGGCCGCGGCGATCCCGTCCGCCGATGCGTGAAAGTGCGTCCCGACCTGGCGGATTGGCAGGTATACCTCGGGGGCCAACATGATGATGGCGAGCCCGGTGGTGAGGTCCAACCCGCCGTTGACTAGGCGCAAGCCGACCGCAACTGCGACGATCGCGACGGACAGCGTGGTGAGCAGTTCTAACACCATGCCCGACAGAAACGCGACCCGCAGCGTTCCCATTGTCGATTTTCGGTAGCTGGCGGAAAGCTGAGCGACGCGGGCTGCGGGGCCGTTTTCGCGGTGCAGGGCCTTGAGCGTGGGGATGCCGGCGATAAGGTCAAGCACCTGCGCGCCGAGGCGACTCATCGCCGCCTGCCGCTTTTCGGTGACACCCTGCGTCATGACGCCGACCAGCCACATGAATAGCGGCACGAGTGGCAGCGTCACAACGATGATGACCGCCGCGAGCCAATCGAGTTTGAGCACCACCAGCAGGGCCGCGGGCGTAACGGTCGCCGCGAGGAACAGCTGGGGCAAGTACCTAGTCAGATAGGGCTGGAGATCATCGAGCCCGCGCGTGGTGAGCGTCACGACCTCGGCGCTGTTGTTTCCGGACAGCCAGCGCGGGCCCAAAGCGACCGCGCGTTGCACCACCTGGTGGCGAAGATCCGCGACGACCATCGTCCCGGCGCGTTGCCCCAGGTATTCCTGGAGAAAGCTTGCGGCGACCCGCAGCGCCAGGACGCCAGCGAGCCAGCAAACCGTCGGCAGGACCGCGGAAAGGTCGGCGGTGCCGTCCACGACCGGCGCGAGGGCGTGGGCTATGAGCAGGCATTGCGCTATCACCAACGCGGCCGTGGCGATGCCCAGCCCGGTCGTAACAGCAACGTAGCGGCGCGCTGGCGCCGCTACGTGCAGTAACCGAGGATCGAGTGGCTTCACAAGGTCAACAGTGTCACACCGCAGCCTGGGAGGTCTGCTTGGTGAGCGACAGCCCCGCTGGCGCCGGAATGTGTTCGGTGCGCAGGCGCTTGCGGAATACCCAGTACGTCCAGCTCTGGTAGATGAGGACGATGGGAACCAGCGCCACCGCAACCCAAGTCATGACCGTCAGCGTGTAGTCAGTCGAGGACGCGTTGCGGATGGTCAGGGAGTAGTCGGGGTTGGTCGCGGGCATGACGTTCGGGAAAATGGCGCCGAAGATCAGCACGACCGCGGCGGCAATGGCGACGGCCGAGAAAATGAATGCCAGCCCTTCGCGTCCCTTCGCGTTCGTGAAGATCACCGCAAGCAGGCTGATCGCTGCGACGGCGACAATGGCCCACGTCCAGGCCCTGTTTGCGAACGCCGCCTGCGCCCACACGGCCCACACGCCTGCAGCGACGGTTGCCGCTATGGCGGCCTTTCCGGCGAAACGGTTGGCGCGCACGCGCAGGTCCCCGTCCACCTTGAGCGCCAGGAACACGGCGCCGTGCATCAGGAACAACAGCGCGGTGACAACCCCGCCGAGGAGCGCGAACGGGTTGAGAAGCGCGAAGAATCCGCCGACGTAGTTGTGGTTGGCGTCCAAGTTGACGCCGCGAACGATGTTCGCGAAGGCTACGCCCCACAGCACCGCCGGCAACCACGAGCCGAAGATGATGGCGCGGTCCCACCATGCGGTCCACTTCGCGTCGTTGATCTTGCCGCGGTATTCGAATCCGCAGATTCGCACGATGAGCGCGACCAGGATCAACAGGAGCGGCAGGTAGAAGCCCGAAAACAGGGTCGCGTACCACTCCGGGAAGGCGGCGAACGTGGCGCCGCCGGCCGTGAGGAGCCACACCTCGTTGCCGTCCCAAACCGGGCCGATGGTGTTGATGAGAACTCGTCGCTCTTTGTCGTTGCGTCCCAGGATCGGGATGAGCATGCCGACGCCGAAGTCGAAGCCTTCGAGCACAAGGTAGCCGATCCACAGGACTGCGATCAGCAGGAACCAGATCAGTGGGAGATCCATGGTTGTCTATTCCCCTCTAGTTTCTTTTCGAATCCGGGATCAGTATGCGAATGACAGCGGGCCGTCGTCACCGTCCGCGGTGCGCGGTTTGCCGCCGATCTTGGTCGGGGACACGTCTTCGACGTGTTCGGGTGCGCCCTCGATCGTGTAGCGGTGCATGAGCTTGTACCAAACAACTGCAAGCACGCCGTACAGCAGGGTGAACACGATCATTGACGTCAGCACGAGCCAGGGCGCGATGGGCGAAACGCCGCGCGCCGTCAGCAACCACACTCCGTCTACGCCCGTTGGGTTCGGGGCAACGACCCACGGCTGGCGACCGATTTCGGTGAAGATCCAGCCGAAGGAGGAGGCAAGGAACGGAGTCGGTATCGCGATGATGCCGAGCCTTGCCAGCCACTTGTTGTCGGAAACCCGGCCCTTGCGGGTGAGCCAGATCCCGGCCAGGGCAAGGGCGACCGAGCCAGCGGCAAAGCCGATCATGAGGCGGAAGCTCCAGTAGGTGACCATGAGGTTCGGCGAGTAGCTGATGGCGTTGCCGGCCTCGTCCGTGTACCCGTACTTTTGTTCGTATTGCGCTTGCAGTTCGGGGACGCCCTGGAGGGTTGAGTTGAAGTTCCCGTTGGCGAGGAAGGACGTCACGCCCGGCACCGAGATGAGGCGGGTGACGCCTTCGCAGTCGTTGTTTACGTCGCCGATAGTCAGGATCGAGAAGGCCGCACCATCTTCGGTGTGGCACAGCGCCTCGGCGGCGGCCATCTTCATGGGCTGTTGTTGGAACATCAACTTGGCTTGGGAATCACCTGACCAGATGACGCCGATCCCGGCGATGATCATGATCCAGCAGCCGAACCGCAGGCCGGTTCGGTACACGCTCTTGGCGGTGGTCCCGTCCTTAGCGACCCCGGTGCGGGCCTTCTTCACCATCCACCAGGCGCTGATCCCGGCCACGAATGTCGCGGCCGTGAGGAACGAAGCGGTCACGGTGTGCGGGAACGCGGCCCACAACGTGTTGTTGGTGAGGATGTCGCCGATCGAGGTCATTCCGGCGCGTCCGGTGGTCTCATTGAACGTCGCGCCGACCGGGTGCTGCATCCACGAGTTCGCGGCGAGGATGAACAGGGCGGAGAGGTTCACGGCGACGGCCACGGCCCAGATCATGGCGAGGTGGATTTTCTTCGGCAGGCGGTCCCAGCCGAAGATCCATAGGCCCAAGAACGTCGATTCGATGAAGAACGCGGCCAACGCCTCCATTGCCAGCGGCGCACCGAATATGTCGCCCACGAAGCGCGAATACTCAGACCACGTCATGCCGAATTGGAACTCTTGGACGATTCCCGTTGCCACGCCGAGCGCGAAGTTGATCAGCAGCAACTTGCCGAAGAACTTGGTGAGCTTGAGCCACTTGTCATCCCCGGTCTTCACCCACACGGTCTGCATGATTGCGACCAGGGGGGCGAGCCCGATCGTGAGTGGCACGAAGATGAAGTGGTAGACGGTCGTGATGCCGAACTGCCAGCGGGCGAGATCGAGGACGTCCACGTGGAGCCTCCTGGGAACTGTTGAAGGGCCAAACCGCCCGCCTGGTTCCGGGGGCGACGAATCCGGACATATGTGGTCCGTTCTCCACATTCGACGCTAGTCGGACTGCCGCATTGGGGGCGGGACTAAGGTCCCGAAATGGGCTCGATATGACACTGCCGCGGATAGTGTCTGCACCATCGAGAGGCGGTTCCGATGCGGGCTGCCGGGCGGCGGGGGAGCGGGCCTCGTCGATATTCTTTACCTGCCAACGGCATATCTTTACCACCGTGTGGCATACTTGTAAGTGGCTCCCGGTGGTCCACACCCGTCGGGAACCTCCCAAGTGCCGGTCGCGAACTAGCTTGTTCAAGGTCCGTCGCCGCTCCGCAAATGGATGCTGGCTGACGCCCGAGTTTTGCTCGCGCGGCACCCGTGAAGACTTCCGTGTCCGCGTGGCACGATCCCACCGTGGGTGGACCGGGCGTGTGGGACCGGTGCTACCTGGAGCAAAACATTGAATAACGACGAGTTCACCCCAACACCGAACGCAGCCACCCCGGAAGGCGAACGCGGTTCCGGCAACGCCACCGAGGCGGCCCCCGCGCGCAAGACGCGACGGCGCGTGACCCGCCCGGCGGGCTCCAAGAAGGCGCCCGAAGCGGCCGGTGCGGCCAGCGCCGCGCGGCAGGACGCCGTCGAGCCGCAAGCGGCGACGCGGCCCGCAGACGACCGGACCGGGCGCAAGTCACAACGATCCGCGGAGGCGGAGGGCGGTGGCACCGATGGTGCGGGTGCGGACGGTTCCGGCGCGCAATCCGCGCAAAACCCTGCGGCCGCTGACCCCGGCAAGCCGACATTGGACGTGTTCGCGGAACTCGAAGGGGTAACGAAGCGCCGCGCATCCAAGCGCGCGCCGAAGAAGGCGGTCCGCGAGCAGGCGGAGGAACAGGACGGCCCGGGCGCTTCGGCAGACCAGGACGGCGCGGGCGCTTCGGTCGACCATGAAGCGGCGGCCGAAAAGCCGTCCCGCAAGCGCCGCGGTGCGCGCGCTCCGAAGGCGGCGCAGGCGGGCGCGGCCGCGGAGGGCGATCAGCACAGCGCGGTTGCTTCATTGATCGAGGCCGACCTGGACTCGCTCAGCCGTGCCTTGCACCCTGGTGATGAGGCGGATGAGGCAAAGGACGCGCCGATCGCGGACGCGGACGCCCCCAAAGAAGAAGGCGCACCCCGCGCCAAGGCGCAGCGACGCCAAACGCGCGGCAAGAAGAAGCCGCCGGCTGCGCCCCTGTTTAGCGCCGCGGACACCGCCGACGAGACCGAGGAAGAAGAGTCGCCCGCTGACCAGCCGATTCGGCTCGCCGCGACGACGCTGCTGTTCCAGGCACCCGACGTATCGCCCCGCGCCCGTCGACGCAAGGCGACCCCGGAGCCCCTTGCCGAGGAGCCGAGTGAGGACGCCGCCGCCGAAGACCTGGTCGCCGACTCCGGTGCGCACGTGTCCCCAGCGGACGAAGAGCAGCATGTAGATGCCGCGGGTGGCAGCGACGCCGACGATGTCGATGACAGCGATGACAGCGATGACGACGGCGACGACGACGCCGGTGCGCGCAAGCGCCGCCGTCGGCGCGGAGGTCGCGGTCGCCGCAAGACCAATTCGAATGCGGACGCCGATGCGGAAGAGTCCGCAGCCGATGCGCCTGAGCAGGGCGACGGGGAGGCCGCCGCGGACGCAGGCGATGACGGGGATAAGGACGATGACGCGGACAGCTCGTCGCGCCGTCGCAGGCGGCGCAGGCGCGGCGCGCGCGGCAACGACGCGGAGGCAGATTCCGGATCGGGCCGTTCTCTCAATGACCAAGTCACGGCGCTGAAGGGCTCCACCCGCCTGGAGGCGAAGCGGCAGCGCCGCCGCGAGGGGCGGGACGCCGGTCGACGCAGGCAGATCATTACCGAGGCGGAATTCCTGGCGCGCCGCGAATCGGTGGACCGGACCATGGTCGTGCGCGAAAAGGACGGCCGCACGCAGATCGCCGTACTTGAAGACGGCGTCCTGGTTGAACACTACGTCTCCCAGCAGTCCCAGGCATCAATGGCCGGCAACGTGTACCTGGGGCGCGTGCAAAACGTGCTCCCCAGCATGGAGGCCGCGTTCGTTGACATCGGCAAGGGCCGCAACGCCGTGCTGTACGCGGGTGAGGTCAACTGGGACGCGGCAGGCCTGGCCGACGGTCAACCGCGCCGGATCGAGCAGGCGCTGAAGTCCGGGGACACCGTCGTTGTGCAGGTCACCAAGGACCCCATCGGGCACAAGGGTGCGCGCCTGACGTCGCAAGTGACGCTCGCCGGGCGCTACCTCGTATTCGTTCCCGGCGGCGGCATGACGGGTATATCCCGCAAGCTGCCGGACACGGAGCGCTCGCGGCTCAAGCGGATTCTGCGCGCGGTGGTTCCCGACGGTGCGGGTGTGATTGTGCGGACCGCCGCCGAGGGCGCCTCCGAGGAGGAACTGACCGCGGATATCGCCAGGTTGCAGTCGCAGTGGGAATCGATCGAGAAGAAGTCGAAGACCGCCAGCGCGCCCAGCCTTTTGCAGGGCGAACCCGATATGGCGATCAGGGTCGTGCGCGACATTTTCAACGATGATTTCAAGGAACTCATCGTTTCCGGCAAGGGCGTCTACAAGGAATTGACGTCGTATATCCACGAGTTGGCACCCGACCTCGAATCGAAAATGACGAAGTGGGTGAACCCCACCGATGTCTTCGCCCAGCACCGCATCGACGAGCAACTGGCGAAGGGAATGGACCGGAAGGTCTGGTTGCCGTCGGGCGGTTCCTTGGTGATCGACCGCACCGAGGCCATGACAGTCATCGACGTCAACACCGGTAAATTCACCGGCACGGGCGGAACCCTGGAAGAGACGGTCACGCGCAACAACCTGGAAGCCGCCGAAGAGATTGTGCGGCAACTGCGGCTGCGTGACATTGGTGGAATCGTTGTCGTTGACTTCATCGACATGGTGCTCGAATCGAACCGCGATCTTGTGTTGCGCAGGCTCGTGGAGTGCCTCGGGCGGGACCGCACCCGGCACCAGGTGGCGGAGGTCACGTCGCTCGGCCTGGTGCAAATGACCCGCAAGCGCGTTGGGCAGGGACTCGTCGAGGCCTTCTCGGAGACCTGCTCGCACTGCCTGGGGCGTGGGTTCATTGTGCACACCGAGCCGAACGAACACAGCAAGTCGCACGGTAGCCAGGCAGCGGATGAAGAGCCCGTGCCGAAGAAGTCGTCGCGCAGGCGCAAGAGCTCCGGGCATCAGGAGAGCGGGACCGCAGCGCCGGTGCCGGTGCTTCCGGGGTCATCGACCAAGGAGCGCGAGGCGGTCAAGGCGACCCTGGCGCAGATAGCCGCGGCGGCCGCGCACGCGCACGACGAACAACACGGCGACGGCGAGGTTGCGGAGGGCGAGATCGTCGAACCGGCCGCGATCGAGGCAGTCGTGATCGAGGCGGAGGTCGTTGCGGAAAACGACAGTCCCGATGCCGACGGAACCGATTCGCCTGCGGCGCCGTAGGGCGCGGGAGAGGGGGGCTCGTCGCTGGGTTTAGACCATAACGGCGGCGAGCGCGACCACGATCGGAATCGAGATTGCGCTGGTGATCACGATCGAGTCGCGGGCTAGTTGCACCCCGGTCCCCGCGCGCATCGCGTATACGAACACGTTCTGGGCCGTGGGCAGGGCCGCGAACAAGGTGGCCGCGAAGAGGTCGACGCCCTCCAGGTGCACGCCGTAGCGCGCTACGGCGTACGCCGCGGCTGGCTGCACGATGTTCTTCAGGATCACGATGGCGAATATCGCGGGGCGCACCGGAGCCGCGCCGGGCACCGATCCGCCGTGCAGGGACATCCCGAAGGCCAGCAACGCGGATGGCACGGCCAGTCCGGCCAAGAGGTCCAGCGGCTGCATGATGACCTCGGGGACGCCCCACGGCAGCAGCGCCGCGGCTATCCCGGCGGCGGCGGCGATCACCAGCGGATTGCGGAACACCGGGCGCACCACGGCGCGCAGGCCGCGCGCATCCCGGTTGCGCAGCCGCTCTATGATCGCCATCGACGCGGGTGCCAGCACGCATAGCTGCCACAGCATCACCGGGATCGCATAGGTTGCGCTGCCCAGGACGTAAACGGCGATGGGGATTCCCAGGTTGCCGCCGTTGACGTAGCCGGATGCGAGCGATCCTATGATGACCTCGTCCGCCGGCCGGTGCCAGACAAATCGGGCGACCGCGACGTAGAGCGCCACGACAACAACCACAGACCCGGCCGTCACGATCAAGGAACGCGAAAAAATCCTGCCCAGGTCCGCGGTCGCGATCTGCGTGAAAAGCAGTGCTGGCATCGCAATCGAGAACGCCAGTTTTGCAAGCGTCCGCTGCCCGTCCGGCCCCAAAACGCGGCGGCGAGCGACGGCATAGCCAACAAAAATGACAATTCCGATGACGCCGAATCCAAATAAAACTCCCGCCACGGCCATCATTGTTCAGGACGAGGCCGGCACCTAGCTAGGACGCATGTCACATCGGCGTGCGGCGGGGGCGGGTGCGGCTGCTAAGGCCCGCGCATTCGATGCGAGGCGCATTTGACCCTGCTGCGAATACCACGTAAAGTGGAACGTCGGTGCGCGACCGTGCGCACTTCTTTGTGGATGCCATCAAGTTTTGCACCCCCACGGCGCCGTTAGGCACGTGCTGGGTGGTGCGCAGGCGGCATCTCCGCAGTCATCCAAGAGAGAATGGGCAGCAAAAGTGGTTTACGCGATCGTTAAAGCTGGCGGGCGCCAGGAGAAGGTGTCTGTAGGCGACATCGTCGTCGTCGACCGTCTGGCCTCGAAGCCGGGCGACAGCGTGGAGCTTCCCGCGCTTCTGCTTGTCGACGGTGAGGTTGTGACCACCGACGCGGCAAAGCTCGGCGAGGTCAAGGTGACGGCCGAGGTCGTGCGGGATGAGAAGGGTCCGAAGATCGACATCCTGCGTTACAAAAACAAGACTGGCTACCGCCGTCGCCAGGGTCACCGCGCGAAGCTGACCCGCCTGAAGATCACGGCGATCGCCTGATCGTCAAGGACTTTGCGACGGAACGGCTGAACGTCGGCACCGTCACTGACACTTTTCATCGACAGTAGAGGTAGGACCAGAAATGGCACACAAGAAGGGCGCGAGCTCCTCGCGTAACGGCCGGGATTCGAACGCACAGCGCCTTGGTGTCAAGCGTTTCGGTGGGCAACTGGTGAAGGCAGGCGAAATCATCGTCCGCCAGCGCGGAACCCACTTCCACCCGGGCCACAACGTCGGCCGCGGCGGCGACGACACGCTTTTTGCCCTCAAGGATGGGACCGTTCAGTTCGGTCAGCGTCGCGAGCGCAAGGTCATCGACATCGTCGAGGCGTCTGCCTGAGCAGACAGCTAGTTTTGCCGAAGGGGCGCGCCACGCATCCGTGGTGCGCCCCTTCGTTTTTGTCAAGAGAAGTTACGAGGGGAACTCGCCATGGCCACGTTCGTTGATCGCGCAGTAATTTACGCCCGCGGGGGGAACGGCGGCCACGGTTGCGCATCCGTGCGGCGCGAGAAGTTCAAACCCCTGGGCGGGCCCGACGGCGCCAACGGCGGCAACGGTGGCTCGGTCATAGTTCGCGTGGATCCGCAGGTGACCACGCTGCTCGACTTCCATCACCTGCCGCACCGGGCCGCGCCCAATGGGGCCCCCGGGATGGGTGACATGCGCCAGGGCGCGAATGGCCAGGACCTGATCATTGGCGTCCCCGACGGCACCGTTGTCAAGGACGAGGCCGGCGAAACCCTTGCCGACCTGGTCGGCGCCGGGGCCGAGTTGGTGATAGCTCGCGGGGGAATGGGCGGACTCGGCAACGCCGCCCTATCCTCGCAAAAGCGGAAGGCTCCCGGCTTCGCGCTGCTGGGGGAACCGGGCGAGGAGGTGACAGTTTCCCTCGAGCTGAAGTCGATTGCGGACGTGGCGCTGGTCGGCTACCCGAGTGCGGGCAAGTCATCCCTGATCGCCGCTATGTCGGCGGCCCGCCCGAAGATCGCGGACTATCCGTTCACGACCCTGGTGCCCAATCTCGGCGTGGTCCAGGCCGGTGACTACCGGTACACGATCGCCGACGTTCCTGGCCTCATCCCGGGCGCTAGCGAGGGTAAGGGCCTGGGGCTTGAATTCCTGCGGCACGTTGAGCGTTGCGCCGTGCTGGTCCACGTCCTCGATTCCGCCGCTTTGGAGTCGGATCGCGACCCGCTGACCGACCTTGACGTCATCGAGAACGAACTGGCCGAATACAGCGCGGCCAACGACATGCAAGGGCGCCTGCCGCTTCTAGAACGCCCCCGGGTCGTAGTGCTTTCAAAGGTGGATGTGCCGGACGGTCGCGACCTGGCAGACATGGTGCGCCCCGAGCTGGAGGCGCGCGGGTACCCGGTGTTCGAGGTTTCGGCGGTTACCCATGAGGGCCTCAAGCAGTTGTCGTTCGCGCTGGGCCAGCTTGTGGCCCGCGCACGGGCGGCCGAACCGGCCCCGGCGCCAACCCGCGTGGTGTTGCGCCCCGCGGCGGCGGACGACTCGAAGTTCACGGTCACCCGCGTGCAAGAGACGGATGGCTACTTCTTTGAAGTGCGCGGCCGCAAACCCGAGCGGTGGGTCGTGCAGACGGACTTCACCAACGATGAGGCGGTTGGCTACCTGGCCGACCGGCTCGAAAAGCTCGGCGTCGAAGAGGAACTGTTCCGGCGCGGCGCAGTTCCCGGTGACGAGGTGCGCATCGGGCGCCCGGAAAACTGCGTCGTCTTCGATTGGGAGCCGACCATGAGGACCGGTGCGGAACTGCTTGGCGGCCCGCGCGGGACGGACCAGCGACTCCAGGAGAGCCTGCGGCCCACCCGCAAGGAGAAGCGGCGCGAATACACCGAGCGGATGGATGCGAAGGCGGCAGCGCGCGAAGAACTGTGGATGGAACGCGAATCCGGGGTGTGGAACGAACCCGACCAGGACTAGCCGATGGGCCGCACAGCGCCGGACCTTGGCACTTTGGGCCCGGTAGACACCGGCGGGGGCGGCGCACAATGGTTATATGAGCAATGACAGCGTTTCCCACGAACAGATCCTCACCGAGCGATACCTAGAGGGGCCGTTCCCGCAGGTCGTCCGCGGCAACCCGACTGTGGACGTTCTGCTTGCGCATCGTTCGGTGCGGCGCTACATAGACCGGCCCGTCACCGACCGGGAACTGGCGACAATGATCGCCGCGGCCCAGAGCGCGTCGAGTTCATCGAACCTGCAACTGTGGTCCGTCGTTGAGGTGCGCGACGACGAAAAGAAGCAACGCATCGCCCAATTGGCGGGAACCGACGGCGCGCACCTTGCCAGCGCGCCGGTCGTACTGTTCTTCATCGCGGACCTGGCGCGGGCCACCCAGGTGTTCGCCGATGTCGCAACCGGCGCGGTCCAGGTTCCCGAGGTGGGGGCGGACCTCGTCGCCGAATCGAGCGTGCGCGAGTCGCAGAATCTGGAAACCACGATGGTGGCGTTCGGGGACGCGCTTATCGCCGCGCAAAATGCCGCCGTTGCGGCCGAATCCATGGGGCTAGGAATCTGCTACCTGGGTTCGATTCGCAACGACGTGCCCGCGATCGCGAAGGAACTGGGGCTGCCGGAGCACTCGTTCGCGGCGGTCGGGATGACGGTGGGGCACCCCAATCCCGAGCGGCCAACACGCATCAAGACCCGCCTACCGATCGCCGCGGTTTGGCACAAAGAAACCTACGATTTGGCCGGTCAACGCGAACAGGTTTTGAAGTACGAGCACGCCGCGCGCGCCTTCTACACCGGCCAAGGAATGGCGCCGAGTTGGATCCAACGCAACTTTGTGCGCCTGTTCAAGAGCGGCGCCATCGGCGCGCGCACGTGGATGCAGCTGTGGCTGCGTAACCGCGGCATGGGCAGCAAATAGGGCCGAGGGGCGATAATGGTTAGGTGAGTGATTCCCGCACCGCCATCGCCCAGGCCCGCCGCACCGTCGTCAAGATCGGATCGTCGTCCCTGACCGGCACCGATGGCCGGCTCAACGTTCCCGCCCTGGAGGCGCTGGTGGCCGTTTTGGCCGAACGGCGAGACGCGGGGCACGAGGTCATCTTGGTCACCAGCGGCGCGATCGCGGCCGCCATTGCTCCGCTTGGATTGCCCGGTCGCCCGCGCGACCTGGCTACCGCGCAGGCGGCGGCATCTGTAGGCCAGGGGCTGCTGATAGCCCGGTACACCGCCGCGTTCGCCGACCACGGGCTGAGGGTGGGGCAGTTGCTGCTCACCGCCGCCGACACGCTGCGCCGCGATCACTACCGCAATGCGCAGCGTTCGATAGAGCGGCTCCTGGAGCTGGGTGTGGTGCCCGTCATTAACGAAAACGACGCGGTGGCAACCGACGAAATCCGTTTCGGCGACAACGACCGCTTGGCGGCGCTGGTCAGCCACGTGGCGCGCGCCGACGCGCTGGTGCTTTTGACCGACGTCGACGGGCTGTTCACCGCTCCTCCCGACCGGCCCGGTTCGCGGCATATTCCGCTTGTGCGCGGGCCCGAGGACTTGACGGGCATCGAGGTGACGGCGCGCGGGACCGCGGTGGGTACCGGCGGCATGGTGACCAAACTCGAATCCGTGCGCATCGCCACGGCCAGCGGCACCCCGGTCGTGCTGACGACCGCGGGCAACGCACGCGCGGCCCTGGCGGGGGAACCCGTTGGGACCTACTTCACACCCACCGGGAAGCGGACGACGCGCAAGCGCTTGTGGCTGGCTTTCGCCGCCGCGCCCAAGGGGCGTTTGATTTTGGACGAGGGCGCCGCCCGCGCCGTGCAGGGCGGGCTTGCCTCGCTGCTACCCGCCGGGGTTTTGGATGTCGAGGGTGCGTTCGAGGCGGGTGAACCCGTGGAGTTGGTCAACCCGGCTGGGAAGGTGATCGCCCGGGGCCTGGTTGCCTACGATTCCGCCGACATTCCCGCCCTGCTGGGTCGGCACACGTCGTACCTGCGGGCGCGCCTCGGTGACGGGTTCGACCGGGCCCTGGTCCATCGCGACGACCTGGTCCTGTTGCGACGCGGGCGCAAGCGGGCCCCAGCCAATGCGGACGCCCCCGCGGGCGGTGACGGTGAAAGGACCCGCCCGCGGGCCGAGGCGGGGGTTGTTCCCACCGGAGCCATAAGATAGTTACCCTTAAGCGATGAGCCTGACGAACGAATGCGAGTTTCCCGTGCCCGGACAAGCCAACGACCTGGTGGCCGCTGCGTTGGAACAGACCAACGAATCTGACGTGACGGCGGCCGTGCACGATATTGCGCGGCGTTCCAAGGTCGCGGGCCGGGTGCTGGCCACGGCGACCCGTGGAACCAAGGACGCCGCATTGGCGATCTTGGCGGATGCTCTGGTCGCGCACGGCGGCAGGATATTGGCTGCGAACGCCGTTGACATCGACCGCGAACGCGCGGGCGGCATGAGCGAGTCGACGCTTGATCGGTTGGCGCTGACGACGCAGCGGATCGAGGCGATTGCGGATGCGCTGCGGCAGGTCGCCGCGCTGCCGGATCCTGTTGGTGAGGTGATCCGGGGCTCCCGCCTGCCCAACGGCCTGACGCTACGCCAGGTGCGCGTTCCCATGGGCGTGGTCGGGATGATCTATGAGGCCCGCCCAAACGTGACCGTCGATGCGGCGGGTCTGGCCCTGAAGTCCGGAAACTCCGTGATCCTGCGCGGTGGTTCGGCGGCCGCCGAATCGAACAAGGTCATTGTGAACGTTCTGCGAGATGCGCTCGTGGAGGCGGGCCTGCCCGCTGACCTCGTGCAGAGCGTCGACGAATACGGGCGACCCGGGGCCGTGGCTCTGATGGGGGCGCGCGGGCTGGTAGACCTTTTGGTGCCGCGCGGCGGCGCAGGCCTGATCCAGACCGTGGTGCGTGAGGCCAAGGTGCCAGTGATCGAAACCGGTGTTGGAAACTGCCACGTCTACGTTGACTCCGCCGCGAACCTCGATTGGGCGCATGACATTGTGCTCAACGCGAAGGTGCAGCGCCCCTCCGTGTGCAACGCGGCCGAAACCCTGCTGGTGCACCGCGATGTCGCCGCACAATTCCTGCCACGAGTCTTCGAGACGTTGCGGGAAGAAAAGGTGACCATTCACGGGGATGCGGGCGCGAAGGCGGCAATCCCCGCGGGGCTGTCCTTCGAATCCGCGACGGATGAGGACTGGGCCAAGGAATACCACGGATTGGATTTGGCGGTTCGCATTGTTGACTCGATCGACCAGGCCATCGATCACATCCGTGCGTGGACGTCGGGGCACACCGAGGCGATCGTCACCAACGACGTCAATGCGGCTGACAAGTTCGTGGCCGAACTCGATTCGGCGTGCGTTATTGTGAACGCTTCCACGCGGTTCACGGACGGTGGCGAATTTGGTTTGGGGGCGGAAATCGGGATATCCACCCAGAAGCTGCACGCTCGCGGGCCGATGGGATTGGGAGAATTGACCACGTCGAAGTGGGTTGTCTTTGGGCAGGGGCAAATACGACAATAGGTGTGATTGCGCCCGCATCGGCGCATGGGTATCGCAATCGGGCGATTCACATTCCATGCGGGCGTGCCGATACATATTCGGTGCCGCTGGTCGAAGCCTGCGGCGCAGGTAGTTTCTAAGGGCGGGGTACCGCCGCAACTGGAGGATCTTGTGAGCGCAGCAGCTGTTACCGTCCTGGCCGAGGCCGCGGAGAAGACGAACGAATTGCCGTTCCCCCCGATCGCCTTCGGGATCATCGCGTTCTCGGCGCTCATCGCGCTGCTCGCGGTCACCTTCGCGTTCCGGCACGTTGGTTCGCGCCATTAGCGTTTGACTGACCGCGCCTGGCGCAACAATCGGGACCGAGGAAATGGAGTAGGCGTGCCGCAACCGCGTATTGGGGTCATGGGTGGCACCTTCGACCCCATCCACCACGGTCACCTGGTCGCGGCGAGCGAGGTCGCCTCGCAGTTCGATCTCGATCAGGTTCTGTTTGTGCCGACGGGCAGGCCGGGGTTCAAACAGGACCGGGCGGTCACCGAGGCGGAACACCGTTACCTGATGACGGTGATCGCGACGGCGTCGAATCCGCGTTTCATGGTGAGTCGCGTTGACATCGAACGTCCAGGTTTGACGTACACCATAGATACGTTGCGGGATTTGGCCGTGGCTCTGCCCGACGCTGATCTGTACTTCATAACGGGCGCGGATGCGTTGATGCAGATCACCACCTGGCGCAACGTCGATGAATTGTGGTCGCTGGCGCGCTTTGTGGGTGTCACGCGGCCGGGGCATGAACTGAGTCTGGAGGGTCTGCCGGCGGATCGGGTTTCGATGGTCGAGGTTCCCGCCATGGCAATTTCGTCCACGCAGATCCGGGCGCGGGCGCATTCAGGTTTGCCCGTTTGGTATCTGGTGCCCGACGGGGTCGTTCAGTACATTGGCAAGCACGGGCTGTATCGGGGGATCAGTGACTAGCGAGCAAGGTGGGGCTCCGGGGCAGGGGAGCCTGCCAGAGATCATCGAGTTGCCCACGCGACGTGCACGTCGCGCTTCGGCGGCTGATGGAGGCGTGCCTTTTACTCGCAAACAGATGCGCGAACGCGCCGCACGTTTGGCCGACAGCTCAGGGACCGACGAGGCCTCCGCCTCCGGTTCGCCAGGCAGCCCGGCGGCAGCGGTAGCCACGCGCCGCGGATCGCATTCCGCTGGCGCCTCGGCGCACGGCGCTACGCCTGCTGCCGCCGGTGCGCGGCGCGCGCGCCGCGCGACGCAGCCCGCCGGAAGGCAAACCGGCAAGGGGGCACCGGCCCCGCGGGCAAATGCAGCCGCGGTGGAGCAGCCCGTCGCGCGGTCCCGTCACGGTGCGCCCGCGGCGCCTGCGGCAACGGGAGCGCCAGCGGCACCTGCGGCAACGGGAGTGCCCGCGGCACCTGCGGCAACGGGAGTGCCCGCGGCACCTGCGGCAACGGGAGTGCCCGCGGCACCTGCGGCAACGGGAGTGCCTGCGGCAACGGGAGTGCCTGCGGCAACGGGAGTGCCTGCGGCAACGGGAGTGCCCGCGGCAACGGGAGTGCCCGCGGCGCCGACACGGCGGGCGCGCCGCGCCGCACAGGGTAACGCCGCAACGGATTCTGCTGCAGCTGGGGGTTCTGGTCGCGGTGGCGATGTTGCAGCATTCGGTGAGGCCGCGGGCGCGGCGGGTGCAGGCGCCGGTTCCGTGGAGCCGGTCCCCGGCGCTGACGCGCATAGCGCACCCGAACCCGACGCAGGCGCCCCGACGCCGCCGCCCTCCGCGCGTGCCGAGACGCGGCGCGGGCGAAGGGCGCGCGCATCGCTGCGAACGCAACCGTTCAGTGAACAGCCTGCGGGGGGAGTGGGTCCTGCGGGCGAGCGGACCAGCCGCGCTGTGCCGTCGCGGGAACACTCGAATGCCGCCCCGACGGATTTACGTAGCGAAGCCGGATCGGGTTCGGTTCCCGACGGGGCCGGCCCGCAAGGCTCGCCCCGGGTGGACGCATCCAGCACCGCCGGTGCAGCACCGCAGCGACCGGGTCCGACGACGCGGCGCGCGCGCCGCGAACTCGCGCTGACGGGTCAGTTGCCGATCGTCCCACAGGCCGCTCCCGAGATCACGGTCGAACCGCCCGCGACGACCGGCGCCATCCGGGCGGTCGACGAAACAGGGAACCTGACGCCGGTTCTCCCCGTGAGCCAGCCGCCTTCGCAGGCATTGCCGATCGCGGGTCGTACCGGAACTTCTCACGCCATCGCGGAGCAATGGGCGCAGCTTGCGGCCGATTCCGGATTGCCAACGCGCGGCGCCGAACCCAAAGCGGCAGCGGGGGCGCCATTCGGTGAGCCCGCGGGTGGGCGGATGCCGTCCGGCGTGCAGGCGCCGGCTCCCAAGCAGGTGGGTGCAGATGAGGTTTCTGCAGCGGGGGCGCCATTCGGTGAGCCCGCGGGTGGGCGGATGCCGTCCGGCGTGCAGGCGCCGGCTCCCAAGCAGGTGGGTGCAGATGAGGTTTCCGCAGCGGGGGCGCAACGGGCTCAGCCGCCTGCTGCGCAATCTCCCGCAAAGAGCGCGAAACAATGGTCGCCGGATGGTCGCTCCGCACAGGGGTCCGTCCCGCAGCAGCACCGTGCGCAGCAACCTGCCGCCCGGCCCCTCGGGTTGCCGGTGGCGAGCGGCCAAGAATCCGATTCGGCAGGGCCCCCGACCCCGCGGCAGCAGCCCGGACTTCCCGCGGAGCCGGCCGTTCGGCAGCAGCCCGGACTTCCCACGGAGTCGGCCGCGCAAGCGGCGGGGCACGCGACCGAGGCGACGGTGCCAGCGCCGAAACAAGCACGCCCGAGCGCCGCTCCGGCCATCCCCGCAGAACCAATCCTTGAAGAAATCCCGCAGCGTTCAATGCTCGACACCCTCGCGACCGGGTCGATTCCGGTCATTCGAGTGTCGCCACCAACCGGATCCGTTCCCGTGGTCGCCCCCGCGCGCGTTGAGGCGACGGAAAGGCCCGACGGCGATCACGACGACCTAGATGATGAGGATCACAAGCACCTCAACTGGCTGCATTGGGCGATCATCGTCGCCTGCGCGTTGATACTCGCGCTCGTTATCTGGAAGGGCGACTTCGATTCGATTGCGATGGCCTCGTCCGCGAATGTCGTGAGTGCGGCTCGGTTATCTTTGCTTGCACCCGGCACTGATCTTGCGCTGACAGCGTAGGTGCGCGCGGGAACGCGGCTAATCAGCGTAAAGTTGGGGGAGAATCCGCGTGCCCGCCACAGCTGGAGCGCGCCCCGAAACCATTGAGGTACACCTGTGACTGCGACCGATCGCGCCATTGAACTGACCATTGCCGCCGCGCGTGCGGCATCCGAGAAGAAGGCACAGCAGGTCATCGCCCTGGACGTGTCTGAAGTCTTGGTGCTGACTGACGTGTTCGTGATCGCATCGGGGCGCAACCAGCGCCAGGTGAAGGCGATCGTCGATGCCGTAGAAGAGGCGTTGCACAAGCTCGGGGCGAAACCCATCCGCCGCGAGGGACTGGCGGAGGCACACTGGGTGCTGCTGGACTTCGGCGACATTGTGGTGCACGTCCAGCAGGAGGCGGACCGCGAGTTTTATGCTCTCGAACGCCTGTGGAAAGACTGCCCCGAGGTGGAATTACCCGAGGACGCGCGCGGCGGTGACGGGGATACTTCTGAGTACGACGACTACGACCAATTCGGCTTCTACGCCGGCACGTACCAGGCAGGCGGCGAGGAACCCGGAGCTGCCGAGTGAGCAGCCTGGCCGCGCAAGCGTGGCAGGAGCAGGGCGCCGCGAAGATCATCCTTGTGCGGCACGGCCGCACCCACTACAACGCGGAGGGTCGCCTGCAAGGGCAGGTGGACATCGAACTCGATGAGGCCGGTCTTGAGCAAGCGGCCGTGGGCATGGCGGCCCTGGCGCAGCAGTACCGCGCCGATAGGTTTGTGACCTCGGACCTGACGCGTGCGCGCCAGACCGCCGCCGCGTACACCGCGGCGACAGGCATTGAGCCGATCGTGGACGAACGGTTGCGTGAACGCGGGTTCGGCAGTTGGGAAGGCAAGTCCGGCACCGAACTCGCCGAGGAATTCCCCGAAGAGTTTGCCCGCTGGCGGGCCGGAATGGATTCGCCGATCATCGGCGCCGAACCGCGCGACGATGCCGCCGCGCGCATCGCCGAGGCCCTGCGGGATCACGCTGCGCAAACCGTCGATGGTGGCGTGCTCGTCGTTGTTTCGCACGGCGCCGCCATTTCCGCCGGGATCACCAACATGCTCGGCCTGCAGGCGTCAGCTTGGCGCGGGCTCACCGGCATGAACAACGTGCACTGGGCCCGTTTGGAAAGGTCGCGCCCGGAAGCGATGCCCGACTGGCGCCTCACCGCCTTCAACGTTCACTGAGGGCTGGGGCATCGCGTCCTTCATTGTTCGCTGAGTGCTGGGGCTTTGCGTTCTTCATTGTTTGCTGAGGGCTGGGCCCCACCGTTGATCGAGTCCGCCAAAGGCGTGTGCCGAGACCACCCACCGCAGGCTTGGTATCGATACGCCCGCTACGCACGCCACTTGGCCGCAGTGGTTTTGACTGAAAGGGGCGCGGTCGGCGCGCGTGGGGGTGCCTGGGGACGCCGAGTGCGGTGGTTTGGTTCGAGTGCGGGGTTTTCTGCGGGGTGTGTGACTGAAAGGGGCGCGGTCGGCGCGCGTGGGGGTGTCCGGGGACGCCGAGTGCGGTGGTTTGGTTCGAGTGCGGGGTTTTCTGCGGGGTGTGTGACTGAAAGGGGCGCGGTCGGCGCGCGTGGGGGTGTCCGGGGACGCCGAGTGCGGTGGTTTGGTTCGAGTGCGGGGTTTTCTGCGGGGTGTGTGACTGAAAGGGGCGCGCTGGGCGCGCGTGGGGGTGTCCGGGGACGCCGAGTGCGGTGGTTTGGTTCGAGTGCGGGGTTTTCTGCGGGGTGTGTGACTGAAAGGGGCGCGGTCGGCGCTTGCGGGGGTGCCCGGGGACGCCGAGTGCGGGGTTTTGGTCCGAGTGCGCCGGTTTGAGCAGGGGTTTTGACTGAAAGGGGCGCGGTCGGCGCTTGCGGGGGTGCCCGGGGACGCCGAGTGCGGTGGTTTGGTTCGAGTGCGGGGTTTTCTGCGGGGTGTGTGACTGAAAGGGGCGCGCTCGGCGGAAACGCACGCCAACGAACGGGCGGAAACGCACGCCAACGAACGGGCGGAAACGCACGCCACTCGACCGGCGAGCGGCAGATGACGTAGCCTGGGACGTATGGATAACTGACGCGCGCCGAAACCCCTACCCCTTCACAAGGCCGGAGCCGCGTCATGCCCCACATCCCTCAACTTTTGGTCCCCGCATCAGATCCACCATCGCCGGCGATCCAGATCGCAAGCCTTTCCCATAGTTTTGCCACCCTCGCCGGCATTCGCCGCGCCCTCGCCGACGTCACATTCACCGTCGGCCCCGGTGCGACGGTCGCGTTGATCGGCGAAAATGGATCCGGGAAGTCGACGCTGCTCAGGGCGGCAGTCGGTGCCCTCAGTCCCGACGCGGGTACCGTGTTGCGACCGCAGGTCGGATACCTGCCGCAGGAAGTCGACGAACTTGCCTGGGATACCTTCGGTGACGCGCTCGACGCGGCGCTTGCGCCCGCGCGTGAGGCCGTGCGCGAGGTGGAGCGGGCCTCGTCCATGATCGCCACCCGGCCCGGCGACGCGATCGCGGAACGTAGACTGGCAACAGCGATCGACCGCGCCGACGCGCTGCGGGCGTGGACTAGCGACGCCGATTTGGGGGCAATGCTGGCTGGGCTGGGGCTTGCGGAAATTGCGCCCGCGCGGACTCTGCGGAGCCTTTCAGGCGGTCAACGCCGCCGCCTCGCACTGGTGTTGACGCTGGCCTGGCGTCCGTGCGGACTGATTATGGACGAGCCCACCAACCACCTCGACCAACCCGCGTGCGAATATCTGGCGTCCGTGATAAGCGACTGGCCGGGCCCCGTGCTGTTTGCCAGCCACGATCGTGCTTTCATCGGACAAGCCGCTACCGCGATCGTGGATCTGGACCAGGTCGCCGTGGGGCGGGGCGCACACCGGCTGCCCGACGAGCTGCGCCCGGGCCGGCCCGCCGGGGACGGCGGCATCTGGTACGGCGGAACGATAGAGCAGTACCTGCAGGACAAGCGGGCGAAACGAGCCGCTTGGCAGGTGCGCTACGAAGAGGAACAGGCCGAGCTGGGGCGGCTGCGTAGGGCGTCGGGGACTGCGGCGCGGCGGGTCTCGCACCGGCGTGCCGCTACCGACAACGACAAATTCGTTACCAAGTATCGGGCGGCTCGCACCGAAGCCGAGGTGTCTAAGCGGGTGAGGTCCGTTGAATCGAAACTGGTCGCGCTGGAGGCGGCCCAAGTGCCGCGACCGCCTTCGCAACTCAGATTGCAGTTGGAACCCGCGGGTGACGGGTTCGGCGGTGACCGAGTGCGCCGTGGGCGCGTGTCGGAGTCAGGGGCTGGGGGTGGTGGCCTCGATGCCTCCGCTGCGCGGGCCGCTCGACCGGCGGAAGCGCGGGCCGCGCGACAGCCCGCGGGTGCACAATCGCGCACACTGCTGTGGGCCGACGACCTGCTGATCCCCGGAATCGCCGCGCCCAGATTGGATCTGCGGGCCTCCACCGGGGACCGCGTAGCGGTCATGGCGGGCACGCGTTTGCTCATCACGGGCGCGAATGGGACCGGAAAGTCGACGCTGCTGCATGCGCTTGCGGGCGATGAGCTGCCGCCTGGCAGCACCGGGGTGGTGGGGCGCGCGGAGCGCGTGCGCGTCGGGCTACTGGAACAAGAAACACCCCTTGGAGCAGAGTCGCGAAGCGCGCGCGTCCTGGTGGAGCTGGCGGCGGGGGAGGGGGCCTCGTCGGCGCAAAACCTGGGCGCACTGATTGCGCCACGCGATGCGGATAGGCCCGTGCGGGAACTGTCGATCGGGCAGCAGCGACGCGTGCTTTTGGCCATGGTGATCAGCCAAAACCCAGACGTATTGCTGCTTGACGAACCGACGAACCATCTGTCGATTCCGCTGATCGATGACCTGGTGATCGCGTTCCAGGACTGGCCGGGCGCGCTGGTCGTAGCGTCGCACGACCCGTGGTTGCAAAGCGCGTGGACGGGGCAGCGAATCAACCTCGACTGGCCCCCGCAAAACGGCTGAAGTCGGCGTAAAGTGGAATCAGGCGGAAAATCGGGATAGATCCCCGATGGCCCGTTTGGTCCGACCTCGACGGTGTGGTGGTGCCGCGTTTGCCGGGGCGGGCCGCGATGCGGGCACACGCGCCGCCGTGATGAGGAGGTCACGATGAAGGCCATTCGGTATTACGGTAAGCAGGACGTGCGTTACGAGGACGTCCCGGACCCCGTTCTGCAACCCGGAACCGTCAAAATCAAGCCAGCGTGGTGCGGTATCTGCGGGTCCGACCTGCACCTTTACTTCGAGGGGCCAATCCCCCCGGCGCCCACGGATTCCCAACCGCACCCACTATCGGGTGAGACGCTTCCGGTCGTGTTTGGGCACGAGTTTTCCGGCGTCGTCACCGAAGTGGCCGACGATGTGAGCGGCCTGTCCGTTGGCGATCACGTCGTCGTTGAGCCGTTCATGGTGTGTGGGCAGTGCCCGGCATGTAAGGCGGGGATGTACAACTGTTGCGAGAAGATGGGATTCATTGGGATATCGGGGCGCGGCGGCGGCCTATCGGAGGCGATCGTTGTCGAGCAAAGGTGGGTGCACCACATCGGTGACATCCCCCTTGATCAGGCGGCCTTGATCGAACCGCTGTCGGTTGCTGGCCACGGCGTGCGGCTGTCGGGGGCTAAGGCTGGCGACGTGGCGGTCGTGGGAGGGGCGGGGCCGATCGGGTTGCTGGCGGCCGCGGTCTTGAAGGCAATCGGGGTTACCACGATCGTTTCCGAGGTCTCGCAGGCCCGCAAGGACAAGGCCTTGTCCAGCGGCGTTGCCGACTACGTTGTTGACCCCGCCAAGGAAGACCTGCACGCGCGGGTCATGGAGTTGACCGGCGGCGCCGGGGCCGATGTGGCGCTGGAATGTGCCGGGGTGCCGGTCGTCTTCGATGCCCTGTTGGACGCGTTGCGTCCGGGCGGGAGGCTGCAAGTGATCGCGCTGTTTAGCCACAATCCAACGCTCGACATGGGTTCGCTGCTGTACCTGGAGCGCAACATCGGCGGAACCATGGGGTACTGCAATGACCACGAGCGGATGATCAAGCTGGTCCAAGATGGCAAGATCGACCTTTCGCAGTTCATTACCAAGCGGATCAAGGCGCAGGATATTGTGCGCGACGGGTATGAGTTCCTAGCAGCCAACAAGGACACGCAGGTCAAGATCATCGCCGAAATGTGAGGCGCCGCGGTTTCGCTGTGATTTTACGGACGAGGCCCGCGCACCCTCCCCTCAGTAGTACGACATCGGTGCGGTGGCGCGGGGGAACCGGGAAGCGTTTCCTTGATGCGTGTCACCCGCGCGCCCGCCGCGCTCTAATCCGCGCGCCCGTCGCGCGTTAATCCGCGCGCCCGCCGCGCTCCGTCGGTGGGGTTCGCGGTGCGCGGGCCGCGATTGGCATTTGATCGCTGTTATCGGCTAGAGTGTTACGCGGCCCGCGGTGCGGGTTGGATCTTGCCCGCGCGGCGAGGTTGGGGCTATGGCGCAGCTGGTAGCGCACCTGCATGGCATGCAGGGGGTCAGGGGTTCGAGTCCCCTTAGCTCCACGGAGTAACGGTTGAGACGTAACTCGTAAGCGAAGGGCCCCGGTTTCCGGGGCCCTTCGCTGTATCCGCGGTGGCGCCTGTGTTGGGGTTATAGGCCAAAACGTGTGGATGGGTTGGGCGTGTCGCGGGTGGTTTGATGGGGATTTTCTTCGCTTTTCGGGCGGGGGCTAGTGACTTCGTGCGGCCCATCCTTTTCTGGCCGAGAGGCCTTCTTCAGCGGTGGGGTTAGTGTCGTATTCCGCTGGTTTGGGGTGATCGTTTTCGTTGTGCCTTGTGGAGTTGCGTCCTGGCCTTGATGGCTGGGTGTGTTCGGGCCTGATCAGGGTTCGTGGTGGTACGGGATTGGTGGAGTGTTGGTAGCACCACCATTCACACGCGCGACGTCAGTGGTCGGCTGGCATTCCCCGGTGTTGGCGCAGCAGGGCTTTGAGGCCGGCGTTGGTGCCGCCTTCGATGATGTCGGTCGTGGAGTTGATCGCGAGCCCGTCGAGTTCTTCTTGGAGGTAAATGAAGAGCGCTCCTTGACCCGCGAGGCGGGCCAGCACTCACGGAGCGCTGAGGTCAGCCCTGAACCCCCGTCAGTGCCGACCACACACGGGGGAGGGACCTGCTCGAGCAAGGCCTTCCAGGCGGCCTTCTTTTCGGTGTCGCACCACTGCCAGGCCAGCACCGTGCCATCACGACCGTTGACGGCCACCAGCAAGCACCACCCGCCATGCAGGTAGGTCCCATCGACTTAGATCTCATCGAGGACCCCTGCGGTGGCAGAGATCACTGGTTCCACGTTCCAACACCACCGATGGGTGCGCCGAAAAGTCCTGGCCGAGGACCCCACCTCGCTTTGAGAACCCTTACTTGTCAACCGGCTTACGAACGCCTCGAGTTGCCCTACCCGGGTCACATCAGGGCGTCGGCGGACGCTGGAGGCTTTGCACCGTGGACAGATCCACCGCTGCATGCCCGCGGCCGTGCGACCGTTCTTGATCAGGCCCGCACCACATACACCACAACGCGTCGAATTCGAAGCACCAGTCACACCTAAGGGTCCAAGGGCATAACAACACCCCCGCAGCCCTTACATCCCAACGCTCCCAGCAGATCCCATCCACACGATCTGGCCTATAACCCCAGAGTCGGTCTTCATTTGTGGTCGCGTCTGTGCTAGTTTTATGGGTAACAAGACCGGTTCCGCTGCCCGCTTCGGTGGGAGTCCAGGGCCGGTCCTCGTTTTTCTTCCCAGGCGGTTACGATGGCAGAATCCAAGCAGTTCAAGACATACGCGCAGCAGCTTGCGCTTCTTGAACAGCGCGGCATGACCATCGAAGACCCAGCCTCAGCAGAAGCGCTGCTGCGCCAGCTCAACTACTATCGTCTCTCTGGCTACTGGCACCCCATGCGGAGATTTGATCCCGCCACGGGGCAGAGTCTGGATGAGTTTCGTCCGGGTGCGTCATTCAATCTTGTTCACGAGCTGTATTTGTTCGACGAGCAACTCCGACATGTCGCTTTAGGTTCGCTTGCGCGGATCGAGCTGGCAGTTCGGGCACTACTCGGGCACGAACTCGGTGCAATAGATCCATTCATCCACTTGAAACCGGAACTGCTGGGAGCGCCCGCCCATCAGGTCGTTTCGAAGCAGGGCGACACTCGCTACGAAGTGTGGTTGAAGAAATACGAGACGGCGCTGCTTACTTCACGCGAAGATTTCGTTGCCCATCACGAGAACATGTACGGTGGCAAGCTGCCGATCTGGGCGGCTGTCGAAGTGATGGACTGGGGCACCCTTTCTCATCTCTATGGCATGGCACCAGGGCGCGCACGAAACCCAGTAGCTGACGCGTGTGGGTTAAGAGCGCCACAACTTGAGTCTTGGTTGAAGTCATTGAATATCGTGCGGAACTACTCCGCGCACCATGCCCGGCTGTTCAACCGTGTTTTCGATATCAAACCAAGGCTCAGTGACGATTCACGGCTGGCTGTTGCTAAAGGCAGCGAGAACCGTGTTTTCACCCAACTCACGCTGATCCAGTATCTGCACCATGAGCTGAATCTGTCAGCAGCCACCGACTTACCGGCCTTGTTGGTGACATACCCAGAGAACGAGATCGTACCGTTCAAGCGAATCGGTGCACTCGAGGGCTGGCAGAACTCTGACCTCTGGTCCCTGCGCTAACGTACGCAAGCCGTAGGGCTGAAGCGCCCTGGGTTTGTTGGAGACTCCAGAGTTATGGAACGAGAATGGACTCATGCCCCAACACAAGAACAAGGGACGCCGCTACTCCGCTGGAGAGAAAGCTGCAGCGGTCAGGATGGTGCGTACGCTCCGGGCCGAGCTTGGCACCAGCCAAGGAACGACGTCACGCGTGTGGCCGAGCAGCTCGGCTACGGCGTTGAGTCTGTGCGCTCCTGGGTGCGCCAGGCCGACATCGATGACGGTGTAAAAGCCGGAGTTACGACCAACGAGCAAGCTCGCATGCGAGAACTCGAGCAAGAGGTGCGTGAACTCAAACGCGCGAATGAAATCCTCAAGCGTGCGGCGTCTTTCTTCGGGGTGGAGCTCGACCGCCAACACAAGATGTAGTCACATTCATCAACCAGAACAAAGACGATATCGTGGCCGGCCGAAGGCTCGGGGTCGAGCGCATCTGCAAGGTTCTGCAGGTGGCCCCGTCCACGTACTATGCCGCGAACAGCAGACCAGCCTCTGCTCGTCAAATCAGAGATGCAGAGGTCGCGCCCATGCTGCTCAAGATCTGGGAATCGAACTACTCGGTTTATGGAGTGCGCAAGCTCTGGAAAGCAGCGCAGCGGTCAGGCATCAATATCGGTCGTGATCAGGTTGCCAGGCTGATGAAAGTGCTCAAGATCGAGGGAGCACGCCGTGAGAAGCGGGTGAAGACTACGAAGCCTGACCCTAGGATGCCGAGGCATCCTGATCTCGTGAACCGGGTCTTCAAGGCCGATGCGCTGAACCAATTGTGGGTGACCGACCTGACGTTCGTGCCGACGTGGCAGGGCGTCGCCTACATGTGCTTCATCATCGACGCGTATAGTCGCGCGATCGTAGGGTGGCGGTGCGCGTCGAATATGAAGACCGAGACGGTGCTGGATGCGATCGAGATGGCGCGCTGGTCACGCGGGAAGCATCTCCCGGAGCTGCGCTGCCATAGCGATGCGGGGAGCCAATTCACGTCTATTCGTTACGGGGAACGCATCGCAGAGATCGGGGCGACGCCCTCGATCGGGACTGTCGGCGACAGCTACGACAACGCTCTCGCTGAGACGGTGACCGGGTATTACAAGGCTGAGGTGGTGCGCGGGCCAGCGAAGTCTGGGCCGTGGAAAACGATTGATGATCTCGAACTCGCGACGCTGGGCTGGGTGTACTGGCACAACACTCAGCGCCTCCATGGATACCTCGGCGACGTGACGCCTGCAGAGTTCGAGGCCACGTTCTATGCTGGTGTTGCCAGCGCCAAAGAACTGGTTGAAATCAAATGAACTGAGCCTCCATTAAACCCAGGGCGCTTCACCTCGACCTGTACGCGGAATTCCGCAAGGACAAGGACGCCGACAAGGAACAGATCGACGACGACGTCGTCTTCGAGATCGAGTTGATCAAGCAGGTCGAGATCAACGTCGACTACATCCTCATGCTCGTGGCCAAGTACCGCGCCCAGCGCGGGGACGGAGACGATAAAGAGATCCGCGCCGAGATCACCCGCGCCGTGGACGCCAGCCCGACCCTGCGCAACAAGAAGGACCTCATCGAGGATTTCGTCGACTCACTCTCGGTGGACGGTGAGATCGATCAGGAATGGAACGCGTTCATCACCGCCAAGTGTGAGGCCGAACTAGACACGATCATCACCGATGAGAGCCTGCGCCCCGAAGCGACCCGCGTATTCGTCGAGACCGCGTTCCGAGACGGACAACTGCGCACCAGCGGCACCACGATCACGAAGATACTGCCGCCGGTGTCGCGGTTCGCCGCAGGCGGCGGCCACGGCGAGAAGAAACAACGCATGATCCACAGGCTCGGCGCGTTCTTCGAACGGTTCTTCGGGCTGGGTGCCGGGGGCGGAGACTGACGCAGCAGCGAATCGAGTGGATGAAGAACTGTGGATTCTTCGAGAATTACCAGTGGGACACGAAGCTGCCCGACCTCGCACGTATCAACGTCATCTATGGACCGAACGGTACAGGCAAGACCTCGCTGGCCGGGGCCTTTGACGGACTACGAAATGCGGTAGACGCCGTAGGATTTCGACGTTTCTCTTTGTCAATTGACGACGACGTAGTGCAAACGATGGGAGGCAACGACGACGATTTGGTTGATCGAATCCACGTCTTTAGCGAGCATTATGTTGCACGTAGCCGCAACTTCACCGCGGGTAGCGCTGATGTGCCCGACTTGCTGACAATCGGAGAAAGCCCGCCGACGCAGAGCGCCAGCTAGAAACGCTCCGCAAGGAACTGGCGAGCAAACTTAGGGAACGCGAAGACCAAACGAAGTCAGAGCGCGACAATTGCTGCGCAAGCTCACTCCCCAGTGCTTTGTCCCGCGCCCTTGGACAGAACAAAGTGCCTTGAGTATATTCAAGGGTAAATGTTGTCTGCACTGTGAGGATTGTTATGTCTGAAGTCGTCCCGACCGCCGAGCCGTCCGCTCGCCTGCGTCGCCGGTGGACATTCATGACCGCGAGCCTTGCGGTGACAGTCCTGGCAGTCGGGGCGCTCCTTGCCGCTCCGCCGCAGGCCGCCGACAGCGCAATTGCCGGTGTGACGAAGCTACTGGACGTGCCGCAAGCCTCCATAACCAAGGCGCTGCCGTCGTGTGACTTCGCTGACTACTGCGCAAGCTACAATGTGACGCTCTCTGCTGGCTCCGTAGTGCAGTTCCAGACGATCAACCCGACCAACAGTCTCACGCTGAAGCTCTATGACTCATTCAAAACCGAAACGGATGTTGTTTCGAGCAGTGCCAATTCCTCCGACTGGGCCAACTTCTCCGTCGAGAACGACGACACCGTCGGGCTTGGCGTCACCCCGGTCCTACGCTCTGGCAGGTACACTCTCGTCGTGGGCAGCAATTACCAACTAGTCTACGGCCTGTACGCCTTCACGATCCCGAACACTTTGAAGATTGTCTCACTTGGCTCGACGACGAAAGGCGAATTCACCGACAAGAGCACTCGGCGGATCTCGGGTAAGTACACCAACTACTCCGATGGTGTCGCGTTCAACGCTCGCAAGGGCGACACGGTTACGATCACTTTCAAAAAAGTTACTGACACCGAAGCCACCGTCACCCTATATGACTCATTCCGAAATCAGCTGACGTACAAATCCGATTGGAACGGCACAGCTCAGATAGCGGATTACAAGATTCCGTTCGATGGCCTGTTCCAAGTTATGGTAGCCGGGAAGACGACGGGCAAGTTTTCGATCAAGATTGCCAAGAAGCAGCCGTACGTCGCAGTCAAGAAGGTCAAACTGTCGAAGAAAAAGGTCACGCTGCGACTAAAAAAGAATAAGCGGACCATCAAAATCAAGGCGAAGGTGACGCCCTCCAATGCGAGTGACAAGAAGGTGACGTGGACGTCGTCGAATACGCGCGTCGCAAAGGTATCCAAGGGCGGCAAGATCACCGCGAAGCGCGTCGGTAAAGCGACCATCACGGCTACCACGCGTGACGGAGCAAAGCGTGCCGTCGTCAAGGTAAAGGTCAAGAAACGCTGATCACGACGGTGATGCCGGCAGGGATCACCTATGCCACGCCCCCGCTATGGCAGCAGTTCGGTCCGCAACACCTGATCGTTCTAGGCATCGCATTGCTCGCCTGCGTAAACCTGCTGCTATTCCGAACGTCGGCCCGTCGGGTGTGGCTGGATGTGTGGATTGTTGCCTCCATGGTTGTGGTGCACGCCGCCTGGGTAGCCTGGGCCCTGCGCACAGGATTTGCGCATGGTGGGGATCTTTTGCCGCTCTATACCTGTGACGCGTCGATCTTTGCGGGGCTCGCGTGGGTGTTGTGGAAGCGCCGGTGGATCGGACAGATCGTGTTCTACTGGGCGTTCCTGGGGGGCGTGGTGACATTATTGCTACCCGACACGTTCGGGTACGCGCTGCCGCACCCTGCGCCGCTATACACACTGACGTTTCACATCCAACTCGTGCTGCTGGGGCTGGAGGTCTGGGCCGGAGAAGGCGTGCGCCCTTCGTGGGGGTCTCTGATACCGGTCATCGTGGCGACCGCGGTGCTGGTGCCACCGTCGCTGTACGCAAACGCACGCTGGGGAGCCGACTACATGTTCGTTTCTCGTAACCCGGGGGGGATCTTCACATTTCTGACGCACTACACCGGGGCTGCGCGGATCATTGCCACGTTGGCTTCGGCGCTGACCGTTCTGGTGGTTGGGCTGCTGGCCTGGTTTGCGGGCGATTGGGCGCTGCGGCGGTGGGATACACGTCGGTCTGGATGATCGATCACTCAGGTGATCGATCAAGCGAACCATCTGGGGCTCGTTCGCCCCGCTGATGTCTTGGTTATTGTGAGGGGTTGGCAGGATTTCGGATCCCCGTCGGCCACACCGTGGAAAGACCCGTAGGTGGCGGTAGCAGGAACTCAATCCATTTCGGTCCTTCGGTGGTGCAAAAGGTAGGTCTTGGCCTCAAATGGATCAACCGCGACCGGCACTATTCATATTCGCGAATCTGTGGGCGTAAGGCCGACTGGCGTGGGCTCGGTGGCCGCCCAGGAGGGGCCCGGATTTGGCGTCGAGCTGTTGCTGAGGCTTGTAGGCGCTAAGTTGGGCTGGGCGTCCGAAGGGGCAATCAAAGAGCGAGCCAGCCGTCGAATTCGCCAGCGATACTCGGATCGCTTCAGTGAACTCGTTCGCTTTTGTCAGCGTGCGGGACTCACAGGGCGGCCGCGCGGGCTCGGGCCCGTCGAAGGGCTGCGCCCGGTCGGATCGAGATCAGCACGATGCGGTCCGTCGGGGACCGGGCGGCCCGCCACTGCGGTCACTTACCATCCTTTGGGTCGCGGCGCTTGGTTAGGTGCCCGTTGCCCATCCTTTCGATCTCTCCCGCGGCCCGCATCATCGCGTTGAGGCTGACGCCTGGCGGGACCCGTCCTTCCTTGTCGAGGTGTCCTTGGAGGTAATCGCCCATTTGCACATTCGAGTCGATCTTGAATAGCAGCATGTGGGCAA
The DNA here is from genome assembly GCF_006715765.1 of Rarobacter incanus. NCBI lineage: Bacteria > Bacillati > Actinomycetota > Actinomycetes > Micrococcales > Rarobacteraceae > Rarobacter > Rarobacter incanus. The sequence goes on along the minus strand of NZ_VFNV01000001.1, from coordinate 767,179 downwards.
CGGATTCCGCTTCGGTTTCCACTACCTCGTGCGGCATAACGCTCCGGTCTGGCCACAGTTTTGCGTTATGCGTTCCGGTATGCCCGCAGAATATGTGCGCCAGCTCGTGCACCAGGGTCGAATACTGGTCCTTGAGCGGCAGGTTCTTATTGATCGTGACCTCGTAGTACACCTGGAAGCGCTCTGTGCGCCTGAGCTTGGGAGATTGGGTCTGCACCTGACGGGTCACCACCTCGGGGCAATTCATACCGATGTACCTGGCGCTGCCGCAGTAGCAGGTCGCCTGATCGGCGAGGGTCACGCGGATCCCATCGCGTGCAGCGTTATGGATTGTATTCATCCAGCGTTCAAATAATTCTCCTTCGGACATGCAGTAGGTGACTTTGGTGGGATTCACCACCTCCGGGGGGAGCGCCGGCGTGGTCTCATCGATCGGTTCGGTGCCGCGCACGTCGAAGACGATGAGCACGGGGCCGCGGGGCTGCAACAAAACGATTGCTCGCGCGTCGCTGCGAACACGCCGATTGAACCGGCGTTTCCACACCGCGTCGGTTGCCACGAAGTGCGCGCCGCGGTCCTGGATTTGAATCAGCATGCGGTTAAAGGGCGAATACCCCCGGAACTGGGCCGCAAATCGGATCAAATCGCGGAAGTCGGCTGGGTCACTAAAGGTGCTCGTCCCCGAAACCAGCGCGTCGATGGAAGCCTGCGCGCTTTCCGCGGTGAAATCGGCAGGTTCGCCCGCTGTGATCTGGCTCGGATCTTCCAGAGGTGTCGCATCGAAGTCGAGCCTGCCCTGATGCTCATAGCCCATGGTCAGTTCCTTTCGGGTGCCCGCGGCCGGAGGAACAACTGTCCTCCAAATAGCCGCCCAACGCACTCATGCTCCCGCGACCCTCTGACATTCAGGTGCGGGGGCGCGCAGCAAACATCGCATATGGACGAGTGCCCCGTCGCAGCATGGGCGCCTACATTCCGAGCGCGGGTGGGTCGTTTCACGGGATCGAAGGTGAAAGCTCGGGTAGCTGATGCGCGCGGCCACTTTGGAGGCAGAGCGGAAACCCTGCGGATCCGGCAGGCAACCTTGTCCTAGGCGGGGTGCGCGCGGAGCGCATCGGAGGGCCCTCAGCATTCGTGATGCTCGACGAGTGAAGGCGATCGATGATCGTTATCCGTTCGTTTGAGAAATCAATAGTCAAGCACAGCGAATGTCACTCGGGAGAACTCGTCCTTGACGACTGGCTCAAGACATCAGAGACCAAAATCGCGAGGCGCAGATTAGAGAAACACTGTGACTACACCGACATCTTCGAGTGCCGCGACCGATCGTCCCGCGCGGCTCAACATGCGTATTACTCCAGAGGCGCTTGACACCCTCCGCGAAGCGGCTTGCGCACAGTCCCAAGACGTGACCTCATTCGTGCTGGGGGCGGCGCTGGACCTCGCGCGGTCCGTTCTCATGGAGGATCTGCTCTTGCGCCTGTCGCTTGAAGAAAGGCGATCAACTCGATGCCGCGCTGGCGGCTCCCGGGCTGACCCAGCGGGCGCAAGCGCAGCACTGCGGGGCGCACAATTCGCCTTGGTGCGGGCTTCGCGGGGGGCTTGAGGTAAGGGTATGTCGGTGGACGCCCATAGACTCATGGTCATGGACCACGATTCACTGGAGAGACTGCGTGAGCACAGCGCTGCCTGGCGCGTGCTGCGTGCGGATAACGCACTCCTCATCCTGTCGTTCCTCGGTTCCTTCTTCGTCGATGACAACCGCGGGGCGGCGCCCGTTAGCCAGATAGCTGCCGCCCTCGACGATCATCTTTACGACCTGAACACGCGAGTGGACCTTGGCCGAACCGGGGAGGCTGCCGCGGACCGCGCGCCGCTGCGCTACCCCAAGGAAGCCACATCGTACCTGGACGACTGGGCAGCCGCGGGAATGCTGCGGCGGTTCTATCCGCAGCAACTCGAGGAGGTCCACTTCGAAGTCACCCCGGCCTTCGAGAAGGCCTACCAGTGGGTCAATTCCCTGTTGACACGACCCTTCGTTGGAACTGAGTCACGCTTGCACACCGTGGTGGAATTGCTCCGCCAGATCGCACACGGGACCGAAACCGACCCGCAGACGCGACTTGCCGAACTGCACCGTCGGCGGGCCGAAATTGACGCCGAGATCGCCTCGGTTGAGGCAGGCGACGTCGCTATCTTGGATGAAACCGGAATCCGTGATCGCTACCAACAACTGTCCACCACTGCCCGCGACCTACTCGCAGACTTCCGCGAGGTGGAAGCGAATTTCCGTCAGCTTGATCGCAGTGCGCGGGAAAAGATTGCCGCCTGGGACGGAGCTAAGGGCGAACTGCTGGGCGACCTCATCGGGACACGGTCCCAAATCGCCGGTTCTGACCAGGGACGTAGCTTCCAAGCCTTCTACGATTTCCTGCTCTCGCACGCCCGCCAGGAGGAACTAGCCGATCTCTTGGCCAAGGTGTCCACTCTTGACAGCATCGTCGTGGAACCGCGTATCCAGACGATCCACCACGACTGGTCCGAAGCGGCCGAGCGCACCCAGCGCACTGTCAGACAGATATCCGATCAACTGCGACGATTCCTCGATGACCAGGTGTGGCTGGAAAACCGCCGGGTGCTGGACTTGGTGCGAGAAATCGAATCGCTCGCCTTGGCCGCGCGCGAGGACCCACCCGCGGCCGGGATAGAAATCGATCTGCCGGGAATAGAAATCGCATTGCCATTCGAACGCCCTCTTTACAAGGTTCCCGCGCCTGTCACCGTGGACAGTCACGTCGAGGGTGCGAAACAGGCCGCCGACGCCGACGCGCTCTTCACTCAGACCTACATCGATCAGGCACGGCTAGTCGCGAACATTCGCGGACTGCTATCTCCGCGCACCGAGGCGGATCTAACTGACGTGGTCTCGCTCTACCCGATTGAGCAGGGGGCGGCGGAGATCGTGGGCTACCTGGCCATCACGGATGACGAGGTCAGCGTGGAAATGGACGAATCCGAGCGTTCGGTGCTCGAATACCGGGACCCGAACAGGCCGGACGGAACGAAGAGGGCACGGCTACCCCGAGTGACGGTGAAGCGAGGATGAACCGATGACAGACGAGCGAGCAGTGGCCGAGGCAGCCATCAAACTCATGCGCGGTGTGGTGTACAAGGATGCGGACGAGTCGGTCTGGCTGACATTGGAACGCGCCGGGGGCGCGGTGCGCGATCACTTCGCGACCATTGGCGTCGAGATAGTGATGGACGACTCCGAGGGGTACGCGTTTTTGCGTTCGCGGCCACCTGAGGCGGACGAGGACGAGTTCCGGCGGCTCGTGCACCGCCGCGCCCTGACCTACAACGTGAGCCTGCTGCTGATCCTGCTACGCAAGCGGCTCTTGGAATTCGAGACGACGGACGGCGACGGTAAGCTCGTCCTGACTACGGAGCAGATCGTGGAGATGATCCGCGTCTTCCAAACCGAATCCACCAACGAGGCCCGCTTGGTTGATCAGGCGGAGACGACCATCAAGAAGGCGGCAGAACTCGGTTTCTTGCGGTTGATCCGCGGGCAATCCGATCATTGGGAAGTCAAGCGCATCCTCAAGGCGTACGTTGACGCGCAGACCCTGAACGACTTCGCCGCGACACTGCGCGAATACGCGGGCGTCGCGGGCCACGACTCAAGGGCTAGGGTCCAAGCCACTGCGGATGAGCGGGGGCCGCGATGAGCGAGGGTCTGTTTTCGACGGTCGAATTGAGCGGCGAATCACGCGCCGGCTACCGGCTACACGACCTGGAGGTCTTCAACTGGGGGACGTTCCACGAAGCGGCGTGGCGTTTCACGCTCGGCGGGGATACCGCATTGCTGACCGGTGACATCGGGTCGGGCAAATCGACACTTGTCGACGCGATGACCACGCTCCTGATCCCCGCTGGCAGGGTTGCCTACAACCGGGCGGCCGGGGCGGACTCCCGCGAACGCACGCTGCGTTCCTATGTGGAAGGGCACTATAAATCGGAGCGGATCGAATCGTCAGGGCGCTCGCGGGCCCGCGGACTGCGCGAAGGCGCCCGTACATACTCGGTAGTGCTCGCGGTCTTTGTCAATGAGGGCCACGGCGAACAGGTCACGATCGCGCAGGTCTTTCAGCAGCGCGAACCCGGGAAGCCGCCGCATCGGTTCTACGTCACCGCGAAGCGCGCGCTGTCGATCGAGGACGATTTCGCTGACTTCGGCAATGATCTCAAAGACCTGCGCAAGCGGCTGCGCGGCGATGGTGCACAGATATTTGACGACTTTCCAAAGTACTCGACGGAGTTGCGGCGCCTGCTTGGCGTGCGGTCCCCCCAGGCGCTCGAACTCTTCCACCAGACGGTCTCCATGAAATCGGTCGGGAACCTCAACGACTTCGTGCGCGACCACATGCTCGAACCCGCCGATACGGACACGCGAGTCGCAGAGATCATCGGTCACTTCGATAATCTGACGAAGGCGTACGAGGCAGTCAAACGGGCGCGGGATCAGCTCGAGGCGCTCGCTCCCGTCGTCGAATCTGCCGCAAAATACGAGGATGCGATCGACCGCAGGGCGGCGCTGGGACGCGAGCGCGACGCCGTGCGCCTGTTCATGGCGGAATTGCGTGCGGAACTCCTCGCACGGGAGATCGCCGAATTCGAGGCCAAAATCGCCGGCCTCGAACGGGATCGATCCGACGCTGAAGCCGCCACGGCGGATCTCACCGCCCGCCGCGAAGCGCTGATTGAGGAACGGGCGCGCAGCGGCGGCGACCGGATCGCGGAACTCGAACGACTCATCGGGCAGGCACGTGCGCTCGCCGAGACTCGCCGGGCCTCCCGCGCCACGTTCGACGCTGCCGTGCAGCGCTCGGGGTTTGGCCCCGTCACCGGGAAGGACGAGTTCCACGCCCTCCTTGCGCGCCGGCCCGCCGAGACAAACCGGGTGGCTACCGCGTTGGAAGAAACCCGCGCGCAGAATTGGGCGGCGATCGCGGCCGGGGAGGATCTAAAAACCCAAGTCGGGGCGCTCAAGTCCCTGATCGACAGCCTGCGCGGACGGGCAAGCAACCTCCCGGATGATCAGGTGCAGCTCCGCGACCAGCTGTGCGCCGATCTTGGGCTCACCGCGAACGACCTGCCCTACACAGGGGAACTGATCGACGTCGCCGAAGATCACGCGCAGTGGCGGGGGGCCGCGGAGCGCGTGCTGCGCGGGTTTGCGCTTTCCCTCCTCGTCCCGCAGCGACACTATGCGGCCGTCACCTCGTGGGTCAACGAACGCGCCCTCACCGTGCGGCGGCGTGGCGGCACGATCGGAGCGAAACTCGTCTTCGAACGTGTCCCGGAACGACGAATCGCGACCCGGCGCCAGAGCAACGCAGAACTCGTCCTTGCTGACTGCCTGGAAACCAAAGAGGGGCCGTTTAAGGGCTACCTGGTGGACGAATTGGCCCGGCGCGCCGACCACCTGTGCGCGCGGACGATCGAGGAGTTTCGGCAGGCCGAGCGCGCAGTGACTCGCGAAGGCCAGGTGCGGTCCCGGGAGAGGCACGAAAAGGACGACAGGTATGCCGTGAACGACCCCCGCCGCTGGGTGCTGGGCTGGGCGAACGAACCCAAAATTGCCGCACACGAATCGGACCGAGAGCAACTCGAGAAGGATCTGGTGGTGGCGCGAGCGCGGGAAGCCGAGTTGGATGTGCGCTTGCGCGCACTGCAAGAACAACGCGACGCATTGCGGGATCTTGACGGGTTCGAGCGCTGGCAGGATCTGGACGCGGCCGAGGCAGAGGACCAGGGCGCGGAATGCGTCGCGGAAAGGGAACGGCTTCTTTCCGGGTCGACGCGGCTCGCGGAGATCGAGGCGGAACTCGTCCGCCTGGCGACCAAGGCCAAAGGCCTCACCGTGCAAGCCAACGCGCTCACGTCCGCCATCGCCACGACGTTGGCGGCCGCCGACCGCGCCCGGCAAGATTGCTCGAATGACCTCGCGGTGATCTCCCGTGCGTCGCAGGAGAGCCTGGCGCAGGCGCGGGCCGAATACGATTCGATCCGGCAGCGGCTCGGCCGGGAAGTCCCCGCGCTAGCGGATCAGTGCGAATCGGTCGAGGCGGCGCTCACCGAGGACCTCCACCGCCGGATTGAAAGGCTGTCCAGCGAGCTCAATGGGCACAGCCTGAACCTGACGCAGCACATGCGCACCGTGCTGGAGCGGTGGCCGGAACTGCGAGCCGAATTGGACGTGGACGTCAACGCGCGCGGCGCATTCGTCGCCTTCCGCAACCAGGTGGCCACCGATGACCTGCCCGGATTCGAAGATGAGTTCAAGCGGCAACTCAATACCAACGCCATCCAGGAACTGGCGGGTTTCAGTAACTGGTTGGGGCGACAGGCCGGACAGATCGATGACCGGATCAGGACCGTGAACGAGGCGCTCAGCGCGGTGCCTTTCAACCCGGGGCGGTTCATTCGCCTGGAAAAGGAACTGACGACCAACCACGATGTGGTGCAGTTCAAATCGGACCTGCGGGCGCTGACAGATGACGCCCTGGCCGACGCCGATGGGCAGTATTCCGAGCAACGCTTCCTTGACGTGCGGCGCATTATCGAGCGGTTCCGTGGGCGCGAGGGATTCGCCGAGGCGGATAAGCGATGGACCAAGCAGGTCACGGATGTGCGCAATTGGTTTGTCTTCGCGGCCTCCGAGCGCGAGCAGGATGGCGACCTGGAAGTTGAGCACTATTCCGATTCGGATGGGAAATCCGGCGGGCAGAAGGAGAAATTGGCGTACACGATCCTGGCGGCGTCGTTGGCGTACCAGTTCGGGCTCGAATGGGGAGCGGCCAAATCGAAAGATTTCCGGTTCGCGGTGATCGACGAGGCATTCGGGCGCGGGTCTGACGCATCGACGCGATACGCGCTGGAACTCTTCGCGAAGCTAGGCCTGCAATTGCTGATCGTGACGCCGCTGCAAAAGGTGCACGTGATAGAGCCGTACGTGCGCGCGATCGGGTTCGTCGACAACCCCACCGGGAGCGCGTCGCGCCTGCGCACCATGACGATCGAGGACTACCGGGAACGGCAGGGTGGGAGCGAGTGAGCGATCGATGGACGAGCCCGGGCGACGTTGCTGCCCGGGTGCGGCGCCGGTGGGCCGACGGCACGCTCCTGCGGGCGCTGGCGCGCGGGGATGCGCTGGATCCGATCGAGGTGCCCTTGCGCGGGCCCCGCGCGTCCGAGATCGGAGACGACGTGGCCGCGGTGCGCGCCTGGATCGCCGCCGTCGAGGCGGGTGGGCGTGCGGGGCGGCGGTATGACTTGGTCTGGGGGCAGATCGGCGGGCGTAACTTCGGCCGCAACCGGGTCCCCACGCGCGCGGTGGTTGGTTCGTTCGACCAGGCGTGGGATCTGCTCGGGGAGGGCGCCGCGATCGAACGATTCGAGGCCGTGCTTCGCGTGTCGCGCCCGCACCCCGCGGTGTTCGAGTGGGTGGTGCAGCACCCCCTGAGGGCGCTTGATGTGGCGGACGAGTTTCGAGACATTGTCGCCGCGTACGTGTGGTTGGACGCTCACCGCGGATCGGCGCGCTACCTGCGCGAGATCAGTGCGCCGGGTGTCGATACCAAGTTCGCCGAGCGGCACCGCAGGGTGCTTGCGCAGATGCTGGGCGTCTCCGGTGCCGCGGACGGATTCATCGCCGAACTGGGGCTGGCCGCGCGTCCGGGCCTCGTGCGGATGCGCGTGGGCGCAGGCGTGCCCGGTTGGCCGCTGGGGCTCAGCGAGGCGGCGGTGCGCACTGCGGAACTTGCGCAGGTGCCCCTTGCACCGGCCCGTGCGCTCATCGTTGAGAACGAGGTCACCTATCTCAGCGTGCCCGTGCCGGACGACGGCGTGGTCCTGTGGGGCAGGGGTTTCGACGTGGCGCAAGCCGGAAGCCTGCCGTGGCTGTCGGGAATCGAGGTGCGGTACTGGGGCGACCTTGATACGGCGGGCTTCGGCATCCTCAGCCGCTTGCGCGCACGTGTGCCGCACGCCGAATCGGTACTGATGGACCGGGCCACGTTGTTGGAGCACCGCGCGCGGTGGGTACGCGAGCCGGCACCGAGCCGCGCGGATCTTCCCTGGCTCACCGCGGCCGAGCGGGCGCTGTATTCCGACCTCGTCTCGGATCGGTTCGGGCCGGCAGTGCGCCTTGAGCAGGAACTTATCGGGTGGCAGTGGGTGCTGGCCGCGCTTTGAGCGCGCTGCTTTTGCCGCAAGACCGCCACCTCCGGCGCCAAAGCCGAACCTGTAAAAATCGGCCGGAAAAATTTACAGGTTCGCGGAATGTGTAAAGCGGGTTTACATGTCAGGGCGCGGGCGTCATTGGTTTGAATCTGGTCTTCGGCGTTCGCGGGGAGGACGAGTTCTCTGTCACTGCTGCGCCGCTAGTGCACCTTATGGTGACTGCGGAGAGCCGCGATCGAGAGACGCGCGGCCAGACTCGGCAACTGGGAAAGTGACCTCATCACCGGGACGCGAAACCAATCCGCAATCGGTACGCTCTTCGAACGCGCCACCAGATTCGCGCTCCTGCACGGCTTTCCTGACCACCACGATTGTGAAGCTGTCGAAAAAGCCATCATCGCCAAAAATGGCGAACCTGCCCGAGTTCCTATGCAACTCGCTTGCCTGGGATCGAGGCAGCGAGTTTGCCCTCCATAAAGACATCAGCAACGCACTTGATCTCGATGTCGACTTCGGTGGCCCGCACTCACCCTGGCAGCGTGGCGCGAACGAGAACACCAACAGGCTCTTACAACAATACTTCCTAAGAAGCACCAACTTGAGCGCCTACTCCGAAAGCTACTTCGACGCGGTCGCCGACGAACTCAATGACCGCCCACGCAAGACCACCGGCTGGCGAAAATCCGCCGATGCTATACCCGAACTCATCAACAAAAACTGCTAACCTGCAGGTGTTGCAGCTACCGCTAAAACTCGCCGAAGGGAATCAGTCGCCGTGCGAAGCGAGGGTGCGGAGCAGGGAGCGATTGATGTAGAGGACCTCGCGCCCGACGCGACGTTCGTCTAGCACGTCGGCGTTCGTGAGTTCCTTGAGCCACTTTGTCGCTGTTGGCCGGGAAACCCGTGCGATCTCCATGACGTTCCGAACACGCGTGTATGGCTGCTCCATGAGGGTGCGAACAAAGTCCGCATTCACAGCGCCAAGATGCGCGCGGCACGCGTCAGTCAGTTCGGTCTCCACGGCGAAGACTTGACTAATGAGCGCAACGGTTCGCTTGGCGCTCCGCTCCACTTGGAGTGCCATGTAGACTAGCCAGCCCTCCCAGTCCCTCTCGGCCGTTACAGCTAGTAGGCGCCGGTAGTACTCGTCCTTAGTTTCGATGATTTCGCGAGAAAGGTATAGCAGTGGAAGAGGGAGAATGCCGGCCGCGCAGAGCATGAGTACGTTGACGATGCGCCCCGTGCGACCGTTGCCGTCCGTAAACGGGTGAATTGCCTCGAATTGATAGTGCGCGATCGCCATTGCGAGCACCGGATCTAGGTCGCGTGTGCCGGGCAGATCGGCGTTGACGAAGCGCGACCAGTTGTCCAGCAAGTCCTTGATCGCTGTGGGGGCGGCCGGTGGCGTGTACACCCGTGTTTGCGATACAGGGTCGCCGATGACGACCGGAGTGGTACGGGCGCTAACCGCGTGCCCGCGGATTTGGGCGCAGATGCGCTCGGTGGTGGCGGCAGTGAGCGGCCTTGCACGCACCTCGTCCCACCCGATGCGAAGCGCGGATCGGTACCGCAGCGTCTCGCGCGTGGCCGAGGTCTCCAGAGCGGGAGCGGCGGCGGCGGCGAAGAGGTCATCTGTGGTCGTAACGATGTTCTCGATCGCAGAACTCGCTTGGGCCTCGAGAAGTGGAATGGCATTGATGATGATGGAAGCGTTGGGAAGATGGGCCGCCGATGCGCTCAAGGTTGCCAGTGCTGCGCGGCTTTCGATGACCGCCTTGAGCACAGCGTGAGTCTCCACGGCGGCCGCTGGTGGTAGCGGCGGCAGCGAGTCGTACGCGGAGTTCGGCGACCAAGGCATTCCAACACGATAGCCGAACCTGTAAGAAATTGGCAGAAAAGTTTGCAGGTTCGCGGAACGTGTAAAGCGGGTTTACATTTCAGGGCGCGGGGCGCTATTTGGTTCAACCTGGTCTTCGGCGTTCGCGCGGAGGACGAGTTCCCCGTTGCTGCTCCGCCGCTAGCGCTCCTTGTGGTGACTGAGGGGAGTCGCGCTGGAGGGACGCGCGGGTTGCATTCCAAGTTGCGCTCATAAGATCGATCTATGAGCCTGGTGGTCGAGTACGAACGTGCCACGCATGATGCCGAGATCGCGCGGCTGCGCCGTGTGCCCGCGCTGCGCGCCATGTTGGGCGAAGCGGAATTTGTCAAGGCGAATCGCAACGTGTCATCGCCGCACGATTCGGTGTTACACAGCTCGCGATCAGTTACCAAGTCGCCCACGAACGTGCCGATGGCGTCCTGCCGCCCCACGCGGTGCGAACTGGCGTACTTCGACAGTGAGATTGCGCAGGAGGCTGGCGACTCGCTCATGATCAAGCTTGGGCAGGCTGCGAAGACACACTTTCGAGGCAAAACGGGGACTGAGCCAGTTGCCAAGGACGGGGCCCGTCGATGGTGAGCGCGTTGTCTCCACTTCGCCGCTCTTTGTGTAACCGCACGCGATGGCCAAATGCATTCGACAACGCGGCATCTTCTCCGTCTGGAGCGCCCTGGGTTTGTTGGAGACTCCAGAGTTATGGAACGAGAGTGGATTCATCCCCCGACGCAAGAGCATAGGACGCTGCTATTCGGCTGAAGAGAAAGCTACTGCGGTCTGGATGGTGCGTACTCTCCGCGCGGAGATCGGCACGAGTCAGGGAACGACGACGCGTGTGGCTGAGCAGCTCGGCTACGGCGTTGAGTCAGTGCGCTCCTGGGTGCGCCAGGCCCGATATCGATGACGGTGTGAAAGCCGGAGTTACGACCAACGAGCAAGCTCGCATGCGAGAACTCGAGCAAGAGGTGCGTGAACTCAAACGCGCGAATGAAATCCTCAAGCGTGCGGCGTCTTTCTTCGGGGCGGAGCTCGACCGCCACCACCGGAGCTAGTGCGATTCATCAACGCGAACAAAGACGATATCGTGGCCGGTCGAAGGCTCGGGGTCGAGCGCATCTGCAAGGTTGTGCAGGTGGCCCCGTCCACGTACTATGCCGCGAACAGCAGACCAGCCTCTGCTCGTCAAATCAGAGATGCAGAGGTCGCGCCCATGCTGCTCAAGATCTGGGAAGACAACTACTGCGTTTATGGGGTGCGCAAGCTCTGGAAAGCAGCGCAGCGGGCAGGCATCAATATCGGTCGTGATCAGGTTGCCAGGCTGATGAAAGTGCTCAAGATCGAGGGAGCACGCCGTGAGAAGCGGGTGAAGACTACGAAGCCTGACCCTAGGATGCCGAGGCATCCTGATCTCGTGAACCGGGTCTTCAAGGCCGATGCGCCGAACCAATTGTGGGTGACCGATCTGACGTTCGTGCCGACGTGGCAGGGCGTCGCCTACGTGTGCTTCATCATCGACGCGTATAGTCGCGCGATCGTGGGTTGGCGGTGCGCGTCGAATATGAAGACCGAGACGGTGCTCGACGCGATCGAGATGACGCGCGGGTCACGCGGGAAGCATCTCCCTGAACTGCGCTGCCATAGCGATGCGGGGAGCCAATTCACGTCTATTCGCTACCGCGAACGCCTCGCAGAGATCGGGGCGACGCCCTCGATCGGGACTGTCGGCGACAGCTACGACAACGCTCTCGCTGAGACGGTGAACGGGTATTACAAGGCTGAGTTGGTGCGCGGGCCAGCGAAGTCTGGGCCGTGGAAAACGATTGATGATCTCGAACTCGCGACGCTGGGCTGGGTGTACTGGCACAACACTCAGCGCCTCCATGGATACCTCGGCGACGTGACGCCTGCAGAGTCCGACGCCACGTTCTATGCTGGTGTTGCCAGCGCCAAAGAACTGGTTGAAATCAAATGAACTGAGTCTCCAACAAACCCAGGGCGCTTCACTATCTCATCCTGCGCCCACACGCGCCCCGAGATAGGAGTCTCCGTGACCGATGAGCTTGACCGCAACGAACCCCTCGACCCTGACAGCGGCCCGCGACGCCTGCTGCTGCGTCCGCTCGTGCTGGTCGCCCTCGGCGGGGCCGCTAGCACCACGGCCCGCTACCTGCTCGGTGAGACGATCTCCGATGTAGCCGGGACGCCATTTGGGATCTTCGCCATCAACCTGACCGGCGCCTTCCCGCTCGGCTGGCCCATCGAAGCCCTCGCTCGCTACGGCCCCGATTCCGGCCGACGGCGCGACCTGCGGCTGCTGCTGGGCACCGGAGTCATCGGTGGGTTCACCACCTACAGCGCTCTTGCCGCCGACACGGCCGTCCTCCTGCGCGACGGCACCCCATGGCTCGCGGCCGCTCACAGCCTCGGCACCGTCCTGCTCGGCGCCGTGGCCACCATTGTCGGGATCGCCGTGGGACGACACCTTCCCTGCAAGCCCGGAGCCAACGCGTGACCCCGCTGCTCGTGCTGGCCGTCGCTGCTGCGGGCAGGATCGGCTCGGCCCTGCGCTACCTCACCGATAACGCCCTGCTCGCCCGAGTCCGACAAACCTTTCCCTGGGGCACCGCCATCGTGAACCTCACTGGCTCGTTCGTCCTCGGAGCCCTCACCGGTACTGCGACCACCTGGCTGCCCCACGACTGGCTCACGATCCTCGGCACCGGACTCATCGGCGGCTACACCACCTACAGCACCGCCAGCCTCGAAACCATCCGGCTCCTTCACGACCGGCGTCGTCGAGCCACCGCGCGCAACAGTCTCGGAGTTCTCGCTGCGTGCGTCGCCCTGGCGACCCTTGGGCTCGCCATCACCGCACGATGACGGGCGCACTATCGCCGCCCCGTACCCTGGCCCATTCATCCCTCTCGAATACGTCCACTGCACCGATAGAGGCTGCCGCGATAGAGGCCAAGGTCCGCTATCTACAGTATGAGCTTGGGAGGGTGCGGACGACCTCGGAACTTCCGGACGCTCGTCGCCCCAGGAGCGCGGAACTCCGGCGTCGTCGCGGGAACGTCCCAAAGTCCGACTTCGATGTCTAACCTGCCCGCCAGGTGCCCGGGAACGAACGGTGGGCCGTACAGTTGGGTTTTCGGTGGCGCGACTTCCCTCTTGCCCGGTTCACAGACGAAGCGATTAGCGCCGCGGGGCAAGCATAGGCACGTGCGGGCCGAGAACGTCGAGCGGGTCTGCGGTGGCGAGTGAGCGCCATGTGGACGTGCAGAAAGTTGCGCACGCCGCCCTCGGATGACCGTATGCAACCCCTCCAATTAGGCCACGTGGAGGGCATCAGCGCTTGCACGCCTTTCAAGAAGACCGTCTTGAACGAATCGGCAGCGTCGGTGAAGTCACCGGCGTGATGTGTAGTTCACCCGGTATGGTCCTACTAATGATCATGAGGGGCGTCGTCATGGCTCCACGACCACTTTCCCGGCGGTGTGCCCGGTCTCGACGACGGCCATCGCCTCCCGCGCGTCGGCCAGGCTGAATCGTTCGCGAACGTTTGGACTGACCAGCCCGTACTTGATCACCTCGGTGATCTTCGCCAACCCCTCACCGCTCAGCTCAACACCGGCGCCGCCCAGTTCGGTGGCGGTGGCCGGGTCGGCGGTGCTGACGATGTTCTGCGGGTCCTTGGCCACCGACGCAATGTCTCGCAGAGCGTCCCCGCCGACGAGGTCCACGATGAGGTCCACGCCCTCCGGAGCGAGGCGGCGCACGCGGTCGTTGACGCCGTCGCCCGACTCGATGAATGTGGCGCCGGTGGACTCCACCAGTTCCTTCTTCGAGGCGCTAGCCACGCCGAGCACGGTGAACTGGTGGACCTTGCCGATCTGGGCGGCCATCAGCCCGACGCCGCCGCCGGCACCGAGAATCAGCAGGCTCTGTCCGGCCTCCAGCTCGATCTGGTGGGTGACGTCGTAGGCGGTAGCGCCGGCGACGGGGATCGCCGCGGCGTCGGCGAAGGAGATCTCCTCGGGTTTCAGCACGGTGTTCTCGGCCGACAGCACCGTGTGCTGGGCGATGCCACCGTGGCCTGTGGCGGGCAGGCCGAGGACCTCGTCGCCCACGGCGAAGTCCTCCACGCCCTCACCGACCGCGGTGACCACGCCGGAGGCCTCGCGGCCCATCGGTGCCGGCAGCTTCCAATGGTGTCCGAGCCGGCCCTCGCGGATCTTCCAATCCGCCGGGTTCACACCGGCCGCCTTCACCTCGATCGCCACCTCACCGGGCCCCGGGACCGGTTGCTGCCGGTCGATGAGTTCCTGGGTTTCGGGGCCGCCGTAGTCTGTGAAGACCAGCGCTGTGGACATCTGTGTTCCTCCTGTTTCCTGCTGACGACTGAGCGATTCTCGTTTGCTGCTTCGACGCGGACCCCCGCCGGGAACCGGCGAGTCTCTCGCGTACGGCACTATGGCGCTCAGGATTGCGGCGGATCGTCCTCGCCGGCGGCCTCGGCCGCGTCGGCTGCTTCCTTGGTGGCGTAGGCGCCGTCCATGGCGTGCTCCGGCGGGGAGTAGATCGTGTAGAGCACCAGTGGTTCCTCCCCGGTGTTGCGGAAGTTGTGTTGGGTGCCGGCAGGCACCGCGCACTGGTGTCTCCGGCGTCGATCGGGTGGGTCTCGCCGTTTAGATCGGCCTCGCCGTTGCCGGAGATGAAGGTCAGGATCTGGTCCGTGTGCTCATGCACCTCGTCCCCGATCTCCCCGCCCGACGGGACGGTCATGAGGAGGATCTGGGAGTGTTCACCGGTCCAGAGGACCTTCCGGAAGTCCCGGTTCTCCTTCGCGATGTCCGCGATGGTGAAGTGCTCGACGTTTCCCTGGATGCTGAAATGCGTCTCGGTCATTTTCTCTGCCCTTCTGATTTGCGTTGTCGTTTGCTAGTTACTCATGTGAACGAGAGCCTGGGACGGACAGAGGCCCGGGTCCTCGGCGCGGCCGTCAGGCAGCGTCGACGGCCTCGCCTGCTGTTTCGCGCTCCTTGATGCGGGTGCGCTGGGACTTCGGCATCGCGGTCGAGTGTTTGTCGTTCCGCGTCAGCCTCATCGCGTTGGCGATGACCACCAGCACGGAGGCTTCGTGGACGAGCATGCCGACGGACATGGTCACCCCGCCGGCGAAGACGCCGGCCAGGAGCACCACCACGGTGATGAGGGCGATCGTGATGTTCTGCCGCATCACGGCCACGGTTCGCTTGGCCAGGCCAATTGACTCGGGCAGCTTGAGTAGGTTGTCGCCCATCAGGGCGATGTCCGCGGTCTCCACCGCCACGGCCGAGCCGGCCGCGCCCATGGCCACGCCGATGTTCGCGGTGGCCAGGGCCGGGGCGTCGTTGACGCCGTCGCCGACCATGGCGATCACATGGCCCTCGCGTTGCAACTGCGCGACCACGTCCAGCTTGTCCTCGGGTAGCAGGCTCGCATGGATCTCATCAATCCCCGTGGCCTTCCCGATAGCCTCGGCCACCAGTCGGGTGTCACCGGTGAGCATGACGACCTTCTCGACGCCGGCATCGTGCAGTCGGGCAACCATCTCGGGGGCGTCCTGGCGGATCTGGTCGGCCACGGCCACCACACCGATTGCCGTCCCGTCCACGGCCACGATCATCGGGGTCTTGCCGGCTGAGGCCAGCGACTCCGACGCCTGGGCGGCGTCGCTGTCGTCGTGGACGCCATACTGGTCCAGCAGCGGCGGGTTGCCGATCAACACCTGCTGGCCGCCCACGTCGGACACGATGCCTTTGCCGGGGACCGGGGTGACGGTGCCGGGGATGCCCTCTGGGGCGACGCCCTCGGCGCGGGCGGTGTCCAGGATTGGGCGGGCGAGCGGGTGCTCGGACCCGGCTTCGGCGGCTGCGGCCCATCGCAGCACCTCGGTGCGGTTCAGTGCGGGATCGAGTACGACAATGTCGGTCAGTTGAGGACGGCCCTCGGTGAGGGTGCCGGTCTTGTCCACGGCGACGGCCGTGATCTTCGCCGAGGTCTCCAGGTACTCGCCGCCCTTGATCAGGATGCCGTTGCGGGCGGCGCGGCCGATGCCGGCCACGATTGCAACCGGAATGGAGATGACCAGGGCGCCGGGGCAGCCGATGACCAGCAGGGTCAGGGCCAGCACTACGTCTCGGCTGATCAGGCCGGCCGCGAGGGCCAGCACCATGACCGCGGGGGTGTACCAGCGGGAGAAGCGGTCGATGAAGGCCTGGGTCTTGGCCTTGGCGTCCTGGGCCTCCTCCACACGGTGGATGATGCGGGCCAGGGTGGTGTCCGCGCCGATGCCAGTGGCCATCACCTGTAGGAACCCGCCTCGGGAGGCGGTGCCGGCGAAGACCTGGTCCGACTTGACCTTCTCGACCGGGATGGATTCACCGGTGATGGAGGCCTCGTCGATGGCGCCAGTGCCGGCGACGACCTGGCCGTCCACGGGAACCTTCGCACCGTTCTTGACCAGGACGATCTCGCCCATCCTCACCTGTCCGGCGGGGACCTCCAGCTGCTCGCCGTCGCGTAGGACGACGGCGAAATCCGGGGCTACGGCGACCAGTTCGGCCAGTGCCGAGCGGGTCTTGTTCAGGGTGGCCGCTTCCAGGGCGTGGCCGATGGCAAACAGGAATGTGACCGCCGCGGCCTCCCAGAAGTTGCCGATGATGACCGCGCCGATGGCCGCGACCGAGACGAGTAAGTCGATCCCAATCACGCGGCTCAGTAGGGCACGAACCGCCTTGACCACGATCCCATAGCCGGCGACCACGGCGGCGGCGAGCATGAAGACGTCCGCGAGGGTGAAGACCGCGCTGGCGTGGGTGGCGTGGGCACCGGCATCGAGCCACCACTGGGGGCTGACGGTGAGGTTGGCGGCACCCCCGGCCAGCCGCTGGACGGCGAACGAGATGATGATGAGCACGCCGGACACCACGGGAACCGACCAGTTCCCGTTGACCCATTTCTGGAGCCTGTTCACTTTCGAGTACGACCTTTCTGCTGCTGGTGCCAGCGGACCGAGAGTGCAACGAGGGAGGAGCGCGACGGCGCACGGGCCGCCAGCGCAGGTCCCTAGAAGCCTCAGAAGGCGGTAGGAGTGGCCTTGTAGCCAGCCTTTGCCACGGCGGCCACGAGGTCATCTACGGAGACGCGCTCTGCGTCGTGGTCGACCTCGATGCGGGCGGAGGCGAAGCGGACCTTCACGCTCTCGACGCCCTTGAGGCGACCGACCTGCTTCTCGATCTTCGCGACACAGGACGGGCAGGAGAAGCCCTCGGCCCTCAGGACGGTGTGCGTGGGAGTATGGGTTGAGGCAGTCATCAGGGGGTCCCTTTCGTATTCGTGTTCCTTTGCTGACGCCTTCACTGTAGGTTCGGCACGCACGGAACTCCTTGACCCAGATCAATTCCCGGGCGAATGGTTGCCGGGACCCCCGGTTGCGTTCCGCAGGCTTGCCACGGTGGTGCCCGGCCGTGGCGCGATAAACTTGAGGCATGTCCGAGGATGAGCTGTGCGTAGCCCGCGTCCCGATCTTCCAGGGGCTAACCCGCTCGGAACAGTTGCAGGTCGCGCGGTTCGCGCGCCCCGTGGTCGTAGCCAAGGGGCAAACCGTCTATGCCCCCGGGCAGCCGGCGCGCCGGTTGCTGGTGATACACAGTGGCCAACTCAAGGTCAGCCATACGGCAGCCAATGGCCAAGAACAGATCCTGCGAACGGTGACCGACGGCGATGTCGTAGGGGAGCGGGCCTTCCTGACGGGCCACCAACCGGACGACTTCGCCGTCGCGCTGGAGGAGAGCCGGATGTGCGTCTTCGACCACTCCGACCTCTCGGCCTTGCTGCGCGACTACCCCGACATCAGTCAGCGGATGCTGCGCACCCTGTCTGACCGGCTCTCCTCCGTCGAGCGGCTCCTGACCGCGATCACATCCAGTGATGTCAGCGCCCGCATCGCGGCCTACCTGCTGGATCTACCGGGCGACATGCGCGACGGCGTGGCCACAGTGCGGCTACCGATGGCCAAGCGGGAAATCAGCGCCTACCTGGGCACGACACCGGAAACCCTGAGCCGACGCCTCGCCGCACTGGCCGCCTCCGGCATCATCGAACTCCACGGACGCCGTGACATCACCATCCTTGACATCGACGCGCTCGAACGCACCGCCGCCCCCTGAAGCTGGGTCACCCCAGCGGTACGCCAATCGATGCGACCC
The DNA here is from genome assembly GCF_006715765.1 of Rarobacter incanus. Taxonomy (NCBI): domain Bacteria; kingdom Bacillati; phylum Actinomycetota; class Actinomycetes; order Micrococcales; family Rarobacteraceae; genus Rarobacter; species Rarobacter incanus. Next base: position 748,804 of record NZ_VFNV01000001.1, on the reverse strand, counting down.
CCGGCCTCCCACACCATTGCCGATCCGCCCCCCGGAGGGCCGATCCCCGCACCACGGCCCACCTCCTGGTCACCCCCCGGCGGTGGATCTTGCACGAGTTCATTGGCGTCGTGCACCTGTCGCCGTCCCAGTTCGGCCGGATCTTCGTCGATGTCTACGGCACGAAGAAGATGACCTACCTGGCGACCCTACGCGCGGAGCACCTGGCCCGCCTGTTGCGCGAAACGAGTCTGGCTGTCGTCATGGACAGCCCGGCTGACAAGCGGGTCTAGCACGTCGCGCTCAGCGCATCTGGACGAATGTCGTTCGACACGTACCTTCCTCACCCGCAAGCCCGCGGCGCACCTGCATCGCACGACGGTGTCGATGCGGGTGATGAGTGCCGGTGACGGCTACAAGTACTTGCTGCGCTCCGTGGCCGCTGGCGACGGTGACCGTTCGTTGTCGACACCCTTGACGCGCTATTACGCGGAGGAAGGTACCCCGCCTAGGCGGTGGCTCGGCTCCGGCCTCGGCGGCGGCCGGCTCGCGACCGGGGATCACGTGTCGGAGGCGCAGCTTCAGTTGCTGATCGGGATGGGCCGCGACCCGATCACCGACGAGCCGATGGGCAGAGCCTTCCCGCAGTACGCGCCGGTCGCTGAACGGATCAGGCAGCGCGTCGAACAGTTGCCCAACGAGCTGGGGCCAGCGGGCCGGGCGGAGGCGGTTCCGCTGATCGAGGCCGAAGAAGTCGCGCGCGGCACCCGGCGCGCGGTGGCCGGTTTCGACTACACATTCTCGGTCCCGAAGTCCGTCTCGGTGCTGTGGGCTGTGGCCGATGCCGGAATCCAGGCGTTGATCGCCGAAGCCCACGACGACGCGGTTGCCGAGGTGGTGGACTTCATGGAGCGTGAGGTCGCCGCCACCCGCACCGGCGTAACCGCCGGTGACGGGGCGGTCGCTCAGGTCGACGTCACCGGGCTGATCGCCACCGGGTTCGATCACTACGATTCCCGCGCCGGCGACCCGCAGCTCCACACCCATGTCGTGGTGAGCAACAAGATTCAGACCGCGTTCGATGGGAAGTGGCGGTCCCTGGACGGGCGGCCGATGCACGCCGCCGTGGTCGCCCTGTCCGAGCATTACAACGCGGTTTTCGCCGATCGGCTCACCCATACTTTGGCCGTCGGCTGGGAGGCCCGGGAGCGGGGCCGGGACCGGAACCCGTCATGGGAAATCGCGGCCGTCCCCGATGAGCTGATCGCAGTGTTCTCAACCCGCTCCCACGACATAGAGGCAGAGGCTGACCGGCTCATCGCCGACCACGTGGCCAAGCATGGGCGGCGGCCGTCAGCGGCGACGATCGTGAAGCTCCGTGCCCAAGCCACCCTCGCCACCCGACCAGACAAAGAGGTGCGGTCGCTGGCTGACCTCACTGCTGGGTGGCGCACCCGCGCCACCACCATCCTCGGAGACAACGCAACATCGTGGGCTGGCCGCTCGATGAGCAACGAGACGCTGTCCGTCCTGCGCGCCGATGACGCGCCGCTGGAACTGATTGCTGAACTCGGCGCCTCGGTCGTGACCATGGTGGGTGAGACGCGGTCAACGTGGCGGCGCTGGAACCTGCACGCGGAAGCCTCACGGCAGACGATGGGCTGGCGGTTCGCAAGCACACGGGATCGCGAGACGATCGTGGGGATGATCACCGACACCGCCCAGAGCGCCTCGCTGCGGCTCACCCCGCCCGACCTCGCCACCTCACCAGCGGCATTCCGCCGCATCGACGGGACGAGCGTCTTCCGGCCGAAGCACTCCACAGTGTTGTCCTCCGAAGAACTCCTCGCGGCTGAAGATCGACTACTTGCCCGCTCCCGCGCGCTCACCGGGCCGACGGTTGCGATGGCGACGGTGGAGAGCATGACTTCCCGTCCCGGCGCCGACGGATTGATGCTCGGTGAGGACCAGGCAGACGCCCTGACCAAGATCGCGGTGTCTGGCCGAGTGGTGGACGTGCTGGTTCGCCCCGCGGATGCGGGCAAGACCACCGCGATGAACGCGCTGCGGCGGGCGTGGGAGGCCGAGCACGGCTCGGGCTCGGTGGTCGCGCTGGCGCCCTCCGCAGTGGCCGCGCAAGTCTTGGCCGACGACCTCGGGATCGCCACGGAGAACACGGCGAAGTGGTAGACCAACCACCTCACCCGGGGTGAGACATTCGAGGCGAGGCAGCTTGTGATCGTCGATGAGGCGTCCCTAGCCGGAACTCTGTCCTTGGACCGGATCACCGCCCTCGCGGCCGATGCGGGTGCGAAGATGTTGCTGGTCGGTGACTACGCCCAACTCCAGTCCGTCGACGCCGGCGGCGCCTTCTCCCTGCTCGTCGGTGACCGTGACGATGCGCCCGAGCTGGTCGACGTGCACCGGTTCGAGCAGCAGTGGGAGAAGGCGGTCTCCCTTGCCTTGCGGCATGGACGAACCGAGGTGATCGACACCTACCTCGACCATGACCGCATCCACGGCGGTGACGCGGAGGCAATGACCAAGGCCGCGTACGCCGCCTGGCGCGCCGACCGCGACGGAGGACTGGTGTCGGTGCTGATCGCTGAGAGCCGCGAGGATGTGACCGCCCTGAACATTCGCGCCCGCGCTGACTTGATCCTCGACGGCACCCTGACACCGGGCAGGGAGGGCTGAGTTTGAAACACCTTGGTGGGAAGAAGAAATCATCTCCGGTCGCATCAAGAACTCCCGCGCCTCACTATTTTTGTGGCAGTGGCTGACCGCCCGCACACTCGAGGACTTTCCCATCCGGGAACTGTTCTCCCAGTTCAAGTACTACGTCACCACCAGCGGCGAGGGCATCGCCGCGCTGCTGCCGCGCATCAAGCCCGCCGCCGTGCGCTATCGCGCGATCATCGAGGGCGCGGAGCGCGCGGGCGGCGAGCTTTCCCGTGAGGAGCTATTCAGTTACCGGGTTGGCACGCTCGATTCGGAGGTCGCCCGTCCACTCTTGATCTGGCTAGAAGAGCCGGAGCAAAGCGCGATTCCCGCCGCCGATCGCGCGCAGATCCTCGCCGCGCTGGAAAGTTGGTTCGTGCGCCGCGCTCTGGTCAAGGCGCCGTCGCAGGGTTCCAATCGGTTCATCGTTGACCTGATGCAACACCTCAGCCGGCAGCCGGGCGGCGAGGTCGCTACCGCCGCGCACGCCTACCTGGTCGACAACCACACCGCGGTCGGGTACTGGCCCGGCGACGAGGAGGTGCGTGAGGCCCTCACCGGCGCGACCGCCTATTGGCGCTACCGGCAAAGCCGCCTGCGCATGGTGCTTGAAGCCCTGGAAGACCTCAAGCGCGGGTATCCGAACGGCCAGCGACTCGCCATGGGGCCTGTCGTGCGCGGCAAGGGCACGATTGAACACCTGATGCCGCAAAAGTGGCGCGAGCACTGGGAAGCTGACCTCACTGAAGAACAGCAAGTCGCCCGAGATCGCACGCTGCAGCAGCTAGGTAACCTCACGCTCGTTACCCAGAAACTCAATAGCAAGGTTAGTAATGGGTCATGGGAAAGTAAGCGCAACCACTTCCTGCATTCCGACGACATCCTCATCACAAAAGACGCGCTGAATGCAGGCGAGGTATGGGACGAAACCACGATTGCAGCCCGTACGTCCGCCATGATCGACCAGATCCTGCAAGTCTGACCCGCCCCCACCGGCCACGTCGGGCTCTTAGAGGTCGCCCCGCGCACCGCACGCACAGTCATGACCGTCGACGTCGCACAGTTGGTCAGTGCCGGGTGGCTGGCGCCGGGCGCGCGGTTGCGTAATTGCCAAATGAAGGACGAGTTCCCCGCCGCGCTGGCGACCGTCGCCCAAGACGGGAGGCTGCATGTGGACGGGCGCGCGTACGACACGCCCTCGGGTGCCGCTCATGCCTACACGCAGCGCAGTATCAATGGGTGGTTTTGGTGGGCGGTGGAAGGGACGGGGAAGAGCCTCGCCGACCTGCGCAGCGACTACCTGGCGAGCCTCGGCGCAGACGACTAGCGCGAAGTGAGCGGGCGGATCTCGATACGCTCGCTGGCGCTCGCACTCGACCGGCGGGTTGGGGTTGTGGTCTCGTTGATCGAGTGCGCCGTAGGCGTGTATCGAGATGGTTGCGTTGCTTGGTCTCGATACGGGAGCTTTGCTCGCACTCGACCGGCGAATTGAGGGCGCACTCGGCCGGCGGGCGGGCGCGACCGGCGGTTGAGCGCGACCGGCGGTTGAGTGCGACCGGCGGGTGGGCGCGCCACCATCGCTAAGATCTCCCTATGGAAACAAGCAGTCGTTTTCGGAGAATCGCAGTGATACTTGCCGCAGCGATTGTCGCAGCGAGCCTGGCGGCCCCGCAGGCAGTTGCGCAGGACGCGCAAGGCGTCACAGAAGGCGGACTTAGCGTGACCGGGCAATCGGTCATCACGGCGCGGTTCGTAGACGAAAACGGCTGGCCGGTTCCGGGCATTGAGGCCACACTCTTCGACCGCGAGATTGCGGCAGACTCCCTGTGGGGCGACAACCTCGATAGCGTCCAACGGACCGCAATCACCGACAAGAACGGCAGGTTCACGTTCCAGGTTGCAGTGATCGCCAGCGCAGATCCAGGAGCGTGGTACTCGAATCTGAATACGGTGAGCCTGGTCTACTGGGATACCTCGGCTGTGTTCGACGACCTTCCTGCCACTGAGGAAATCACGGTGCAGGCCGGCAAGAACCAAGACCTCGGGACGTACCGCCTTAGGTCGACCGCGAAGCGGGGGAGGGCGGCCTCGTCCATCAAAACCTCGTCTAAAAAGAAGGTCAAGAAAGCGTATCGCAAGCGCTATGCGGCGCAGGTCAGGGCCGAGAAGATGCCGAAAGTCATGGGGTGTAGGGTCGCGGCGACCTCGGCGGGCACCCGAAAGCGCACGCTCAGCGCAGTCAACTTCATGCGGGCGATGGCGGGGGTTGGCTCCGTTACCTTCACGAAGAAGCTAAATTCGGCGGCAAGCCAGGCCGCTCGCGTGCAGTTTTCAAACGGATACCTGAGCCATTTCCCCATCGATAAACGTTGTAAATCGTCGCTGGGGGCGACCGCGTCGAGCTCATCCAACCTGTCGATGGGAGCAATCGGCGCCGCGAATATCGCCCAATACATGGACGATTTCGGCGAAAACAACTACGCGGTCGGGCACCGGCGCTGGATACTCGACCCGCAGCAAAAGACCATGGGAGTCGGCTTCGCGGGCTCGTACGGCGCGCTGTACGTCATGGCCCCCGGCAGCGAAAACAACACCACCCCCGCAACCATCGCGTGGCCGACGCCGGGCTATTTTCCGGTCGAATTGGAACCGGACGGGCGTTGGAGCTTCCATTACACGCGCTCTGACCTGGACTTTTCCAAGGCGACGGTGAAAGTGTCGGCGGTCGGGAAGGCGAAACGAGCGAGGATAATCTACCGCTCAGGTTCGACGTACGGCACCGGCGGCACCTCGATTCTGGGCCACACCTGGGGGTTGAGTTTCACCGTGCCCAAGTCGATTCGCAGGGTCAAAGGCCGCGCCACCACGAGCGTCAAGGTCACCGTCAGCGGGGTCAGCGTGCGCGGCGCCTACAAAATTGCGCCCGTGACGTACACCGTCAAGCTTTTCAAGGCGGGCAAATAGGACGAGATCCGCGTCCCCGCAGCGCGGTGGGCCGCGACGGCGGCGCCGACCGAGTGTGTCGTCGCCCGTTGATCGAGTGCGCCGTAGGCGTGTATCGAGATCGTTGCGTTGCTTGGTCTCGATACGCGAGCTTTGCTCGCACTCGACCGTCGAATTGAGGGCGCACTCGGCCGGCGGGTTGCGTTGCTTGGTCTCGTTGATCGAGTGCGCCGGAGGCGTGTATCGAGATCGTTGCGTTGCTTGGTCTCGATACGCGAGCTTTGCTCGCACTCGACCGGCGAATTGAGGGCGCACTCGACCGGCGAATTGAGGGCGCACTCGACCGGCGAATTGAGGGCGCACTCGACCGGCGGATGTGCGGGCTGCTTGACCGGCGAAGCGCGGGCCACTCGACCGGCGATGGGGGAGTCGTCCCAGGAATTATTTGCGCATGCCCGGCGTTGGCATTGAGAGCGTCCCCGGACAAACTCGTTTCCGGGGTGGCCCCGCCCGCAACAACGGATGGCGGGCCACCCGCTGAAACGGCCGACAGCCTAAACACCCGCACACGCAGCCGCCCACCCGCACCCACCAACAGAACACCCTCAAGGAATCAATCATGCTGACAGCAGGAATAGTCCTGGCCCTCATCGCTGCACTGGTCCACGTCTACATCTTCTACATGGAGTCGATCGCGTGGACCTCTCAAAAGACACGCGCAACGTTTGGGATGAGTGAACAGGAAGCGATCGACACGAAGGAAATGGCGTATAACCAGGGGTTCTACAACCTGTTCCTGGCGCTCGCGGTCGTAGTCGGCGGCGTCATCGCGTTCACCGGCAGCGCAGCGGTTGGCGCGGCGCTGGTGCTGGCGGGTGCGGGGTCCATGGCCGCGGCTGCGACGGTCTTGTATCTGTCCAGCCCTTCGAAGCGCGGCGCCGCACTCAAGCAGGGAGTGATCCCTGCGCTCGGGGTGATAGCGGTCGTAATCGGACTCGTCGCCTAGTGGCAAACCGCCCGCTAATCCACCAAACAACAATTGAAGGAATTTTGTCCGAATGTCACACGCGCGCAGCACCTCGATCCAACTAGCATCTCGCCCGCAGGGCTGGCCCACCCCCGACAATTTCACCGTCGCCAGCGTTGACCTTCCCGACCTGGAAGCGGGGCAGGTCCGCGTGCGCAACGAGTTCGTCTCCGTTGACCCGTATATGCGAGGGCGCATGAACGACACCCGCAGCTACGTCGCTCCCTACGCAATCGGCGCCCAGATAACCGGTGGGGCCGTGGGCAGGGTCATCGAATCGCGCTCGGGTCAGTTGCCCGTCGGAACAGCCGTCTTGCACCAGCACGGATGGTCCGATCTGGCACAGGGCCCCGCAGACTCGTTCCGCGCCGTCCCTGATGTGCCCGGCCTGTCCCTCTCGCTGCGCCTGCACATCTTGGGCATGACCGGCATGACCGCGTACGCGGGTCTGACCGCGGTGGCCGGCATGAAGCCGGGCGAAACGGTGTTCATCTCCGGTGCGGCCGGGGCAGTGGGCACCGCCGCCGGTCAGATCGCTAAGCTCCTGGGCGCAAAGCGGGTCATCGGGTCGGCGGGCAGCGCACAAAAGGTGGCTTTGCTGACCGAAAAGTACGGCTACGACCGGGCGTTCAATTACAAGGACGGCGATGTGCGAGGACAACTAGCGAAGGCGGCGCCGGAAGGCATCGACGTGTTCTTCGACAACGTCGGCGGCGACCATCTTGAGGCAGCCTTGGACGCTTTCAATGACAAAGGACGCGCCGCACTGTGCGGGGCGATCTCGTCCTATAACACCACCGAGCGCGCGGTTGGCCCCGACAATATGTCAAACATCATCACCCGCGGACTCACCCTCAAGGGCTTCACGTTGGCCGCATATCTTGGGCTGGCGCCGGAATTCCAGGAAAAAATGACCGCGTGGTTCAGCGCAGGGAAGATTTCATTCGACGAGACCATCGTTGACGGCATCGACAACACCGTGGACGCGTTCGTCACCATGATGCGCGGGGCCAACACCGGCAAGATGCTGGTGCGCGTCGGTGATGCCGAAAAGTAGCGCGCGATGCGGGCACTGACGTTCGCGAATTACACCGATCCGCGCGGCCTTTCGTGGCGTGAGCTACCAATGCCAGTACCCGGGCCGGGTCAGGTCCTGGTGCGCGTAGGCGCGGCCTCCGTCAACCCCGTCGACTGGCACATCTACCGCGGGGACCCGTGGGTGCTTCGCCTCAAAACACGGTCAAAGGCGGGGGAGCCGCGCGGCGTTGGTGAAGACTTCGCTGGCATCATCACTGAAATTGGACCGGGGGTCAGCGAATACCGGGTCGGCGAGCGCGTTTTTGGGACAATACCCGCAGCAGTGCAGGTCGCCGGTGCGATCGCGGACTTTGTGGTTGCGCAACCCCAGTGGATTGCGCGTCTTCCGCATTCGGTCCCGGACCAAGACGGTGCCGCAGTGGCGCTCGCGGGTCTGACCGCGCTGCAGGCACTGCGTGATGCGGGCGCAATGCGTCCCGGCCATCGCGTGCTGGTGTGGGGAGGTTCCGGCGGAGTCGGGCACCTGGCCGTGCAAATCGCGCACCTCATGGGGGCTGGGGCTGTGGAGGCGGTGTGCTCGTCCCGAAATGTCGACATGATGGAGGAACTGGGCGCCGACGCGGTGTTCGATTACACCCGTGGCGAGACCCCAATTGGTCCCTACGATCTAGTCATCGACACGGTTTGCACCGCATCCGCGCGCACACTTCGTTCGATGCTGCGCCCCGGCGGGACCGTCGTGACCATTGGGGCGCTGAGCGGCGGCAGGTTGCTTGGTCCGGGCGGTCCAATTATTCGCCGTGCACTAGGAGCAAAGGTGCGCGGCTTTAAGGCAAAGACCATCATGACCCGGGTCAATCACGCCGACCTTGCGACCCTGGCTGAGTGGATGGCGACCGGCAAGCTGGGCGTGCGGATCGAGCGTGATTTCCCGTTGGCTGCGGCGCAAGACGCCTACGCCGTGTTGGAACAAGGCAAGGTGCGCGGCAAACTCGCGTTGGTGGCGCGGGTGCCTAAAACAGGCGGCTGATTGGCGCGTCGATCGTCTTGGTGTCAGCGGAATCGGGTCAGCGGCAGGTGTCATTGGCACGTGTTATTGGCAGGTGGGCCGGCGTTGGTGCGTGAAGTTAGACGGTTTGCGAGGCGACGCCGCGGCGCTCACCCAGGTCGGTAAAATTTGCCGACTTTGAAAGGGTGCCGGAAATAGCGGACCGAACGGTGGCGGCGATTGCCGGATCCAACCCCTCACGGATCTGCAGATACAGGCTGATTTCACCCAGTGGTGGGAGCGATTCGACCGGTTCCAGTCCGGTTGGAATACGTTCCGTCGCAGGTAACACCGCGACCCCGAGCCCGGCGCGTGCGGCAGCGATGACACCGACGCTCGTAGCGGATTCTGCAGTGAATTCGATCGCATATCCCGCAGCACTGAGCGCGGCCACTGCAAGGCGGCGGATGCTGCATGGTTCGAAGTGTGTAACGAGTGCAATGCTGGCGCGGGGAGCGGTTGCCAGTGCTAGCGAACCGGCGGTTGGTTCACTTTGCGGATCTGCGCCGACGACGGTTTCATCGGCCGCTTGTATGCCCGGTGGTTCCGCGCCTATTTGTCGCCCATCCGTCGGATCCTTGCCGCGCCGGGGCGGCGTGTAGGCGGATTGGTACCACCGGAGCGCGACCGTCCCGGTCGGCTGGGCAAAATCGCCCGGGAAGCCCAACCCCACAGCCAAATCGATAGTTCCCCTGGCGGCCGCTGCGGCGATCGCCGCCGGGCGGTCAACGATGACCTGTATCGCTCGGTGCGGGTACGCGCTGTGAAGCGCTCGCAGTGTTGTGGCGAGCAGATGGTCGGACCCGGTATCGGTAGCGCCGATTACTAGGGTAGGCGCAGCGGCCGCGGTAAGTCTTCCTAGCGCCTCATCGTGCACGGCAAGGATGTTGCGGGCCTCGGTGAGGAGCCGCTGACCGTGTGTGGTGAAGCGGGCGTTGCGCCCCTGCTTTTCGACGACGGCAGCGTTGGTCGCGCGTTCCAAGGACCGCACGTGTTGGCTAATCGTCGATTGGCTCACGTGCAGGGCCGTCGCTGCGCGTGAAAACCCGCCGTGATCGGCAACGGCAACAAGGCTGCGCAGGTGGGGCAGTTCCAGTGATTTGCTCATGCGGAGGCAGCGTCGGGCAGCATGCGCAATACGCTGGTGGAAGGCGGATGATTCATAGGGGCTCCTGGTCGGGGCGGCTGCCTCATGCTATTCCATACTAAGTCAGTAGGGTAATTGTTGGTGTTGTGTGCCCGTGATGCGAGATGCTCGGAGCCGGCACGCCCGCGCACCCATCTGCCGCATCGCTCCGCGTCCCCGTGCGCCAAGCCACCCACAGCCGCAGGAAGCGAAGATTTAACACGATCCTTGCACAACCGTGCCATTGCGATTCATAGGATCGATAGCAGGCCCGTGACACGGGGCCCACGGGCAGCCACGACCCGATCCACACAACGCACCGAGCAGGCGTGACATGAAACTCGGTGCGGCAGGCAAGCCCGGCGATGCGCGCCGGGCGGGAAGGCACCACGCAGTGACCCGCATCGATGTCGTAGAAATGAGCATCGCCGACATGCTCCAAGAACTTGACGCCGGACGGATCACCTCCGTCGACCTGGTGTGCGCGTACTTGAACCGCATCGCGTACTACGACCGCACTGGACCGTGCCTGCACGCGATCGCGGTGCTCAACCCGCACTGCCTCGAAGAGGCCGCGGAATCGGATCGCCGCCGCCGCACCGGGGCAATCGGCAGGTTAGAAGGCATCCCATTTACGATCAAGGACAGCTACAAGGCGAAGGGCCTGACGGTCGCTTCGGGCAGTCCCGCGCTCGCCGACCTGATCGCCACCGACGATGCCGCCACGGTTGCGCAACTCAAGGAGGCGGGCGCAATTTTGATCGGCAAGACGAATATGCCGCCCATGGCCGCGGGTGGAATGCAGCCGGGACTCTATGACTACGCGCGCAGTCCGTACAACCCTCAATACCTCACCGCGGCATACGGGTCCGGTTCCTCGAACGGGTCGGGTACCGCCACGGCGGCCAGCATGTGCGCATTCGGCATGGCGGAAGAGACGGTTTCCTCCGGCCGCGCGCCCGCATCGAACAACGCGCTTGTCGCCTACACGCCGTCCCGCGGCGTCCTATCGATCCGCGGCAACTGGCCGCTTCGCCCCACCTGCGACGTCGTGGTCACCCACACCCGCACGGTGGACGATTTGGAACAGTTGCTCGAGGTACTCGCGGTGACCGATCCGGTGGCCGAGGGAGACTTTTGGCGCGAACAACAAGTCGTGCCGCTGCCGCGCCCCGAGGACGTGTTCAGCAAACCGATCGCCCGCCCGCGCCCCGAACGCCTTGACGGCCTGCGCATCGGCGTGCCGAAGATTTTCATCGGTGCCGACCTTGTCCCCATCGACCCACCGGTGATCCGCCCCACGGTGCGACGCCTGTGGGACGCAGCGGCGGACGACCTGCGTGCCCTGGGCGCGGAAGTGATTGAGGTCGACTTCCCCGCGATGCAGAACTACGAAGAGGACCGCCCGGGTGCGCAGGGCCTCGCGGCCCGCGGGTTGGTCCCGCCAAACTGGCGTTCGCTGGAGGGCGGGGAGGTGACAGCGAAGGTGCTGGACGACTTCTTGCGGATCAATAACGACCCCAACCTGCACACCTGGGCCGACGTTGACGGCGACACCGTATTTCCGATCGCGGACGAACCGTGGTCGGTGTGGATCACCCGGGCCAAGGGAGGGTTCGATTGGCAGCGCCTGGCCGAAATCGTCAAGGCGGGTATACCCGATTCGCTCGCGGACATCGAGGGCTTTGACCACCTGCTGCGCGGCCTGGAGCAGGCGCGAAAGGTCGATTTCGAGCAGTGGATGACGGACCAGAATCTTGATCTGATCGTCTTCCCCGCCAACGGCGATGTTGGCCGGGTCGATCTGTTCACAAATGCCGCATCGCTTGCGGACGCATCGCGCAACGGGGTGGTGTATTCGAACGGCAACCGGGTCATCCGTCACCTGGGAATCCCGACCGTTTCGGTGCCGATGGGGTTCATGGAGGACATCCAGATGCCGGTGAATCTCACCTTCGCGGGCCCCGCCTACAGCGACGATTCCCTGCTCGATTACGCAGCCGCCTACGAATCCGCGACTCGCAACCGGCAACCGGCGTTCCTGACACCTACACTGCCCAGCAACCACATCGAGGTCATTACCTCCGACGAGGCCCCCGCCCCCGCCCCCGACCTTTCCGTCAGCGGTAGCGTGCGCGCGGAGGGCAGATCGTGGGTCGTCAGCGTGGAGGTGAGCGGAGCGAGGGGTGAAGGCATCCGCGTGTGGGCGGACGGTCACATTCTGGCGCCGGTGGAAGGCGATCCAGGTGTCTTTAGCGGACGAGTTTCCCTGGCCCGCGACCGGCTCTTTGCCGAGGTGATGGTCGTGGTGAAGGCGGGCCACACGGATGCCCGTATTCTCACCATCGCGCTGCCCCAGGTGCCGTAGTCGGGTGGGCCGAGCGTTTGGCGTGGCCGCGGGTGCGGTGGCCGGGTGCGCCGAGCGTTGGGCGTGGCCGCGGGTGCGGTGGCCGGGTGTGGTGGCCGGGTGCGCCGAGCGTTTGGCGTGGCCGCGGGTGCGGTGGCAGCATCACGCGCGGTGGACGTTGGCCCCACGGTGATGTCAGCGCTAGGGATTAGACTCGCCGGCATGAGGCGCTACGGCACGGCTTTCGTGAGGTTGCGGGTCGAGGCGACCCGCAACCTCGTGCTGTTCGCCGGTCTGATGTTGGGCGCGCTTGCCGTGATGGGGTTGCTTACCATGCATGCCTCGCCGCAAGCCGCAGCCGCGTCTTCCCTCACTGGCATGACCGTCGCGGCGTCCCACCACGGCGTGGGGGCAGGCGAGGGGATGCAAACCGGAAATGACGCCCCGGGGCATGTGTGCGGAAACTGCACGGTTCGCGAATCGGCTCAGGTTGGTGGATGCGTTCAGACCGCGTCGACTCCCGCCCCGGTTCACGTCGCGCCGCCGCGCGAATTCCGGCTGCGGTTTTACGAACCGCGCCCCGTAGCTGACACCCGGGGACGCGGCGAACAACAACCCGATCGGCAAGCGCCCGACCTCGCGGACCTTTGCATTAGCAGGACGTAGGCCGCTGCGTGCCCCGCAAGGGCGCCTCGACACACGGTCGAAGCGCGGCGGGGCAGCGAGCGATCTTTCCGTCAACAAGAACTTATGCAAAGGAACTCTCATGTCATTTTCAACCACACCCGCGCGCCTACGCCTGGGCACGATCGCAATCGCACTCGCGCTCGGTGGCGCAGTCCTGACCGGATGCGGGTCGCAAGAACCGACTGCCAGCGACGCCGGATCGGCGGCCGCCACAGCATCATCGCCCGCGGCGGCGCAGACTGACAGCGCCCCGGATGCGGCCACCGACGGCAAAGCCGTCACGCGCGAGAACATCGCGGCGCTGCCCGCCGACCAGATCATCGCCTGGCTGGACAAGCTCCCGGTCTCCCAGCGGCCGGAGGGCCTGAGCGTATCGGTGCGCCCCGCAAACATTGTCATCACGGATGCGACGGGTGAAGACACGGTCGACATGCCCAGCGACAAGACCTACGTATCCCTGGCGCCGTACGTGAACAAGAATCACGACTGCTATTTCCACAACCTGGCAACGTGCAAGGGCGAGCTGGCGAATGAGCCAGTTCACGTCACGGTGACCGACGCCGCATCGGGGCAAACCGTCATCGATGAGGACGCGACCACCTACGACAACGGATTCGTTGGAATCTGGCTGCCGAAGGGTGGATCGTACGACCTGGTGATCGAGGCGGCGCAGGGCAAGGCAACCGCAACGCTCGCAACAACGAGCGATGAGGATCTGACCTGCCTCACGACTCTGAAACTGTCGTAGGCTCCGCGCCAATGTGCCGGCGCAGCAGGGTGGAATCGGCATCGGTCCACCCTGCTGGCTGGCACACCTTGGCAAACGCGTCCACGTATTCGAGCTGGAAGTGATGCCCCGCTCCCATCGGTACGTCCGACCCCGCAGCGAAGAAGAGATCGAACGCTACCTGCCAAAAGCTCGCCACCGGGAACCAGCGGGTTTGCGGCATGACACCGGGAGCGCGCGGCTCGTTCATCCATGCTGGTTCGGTGAACATGATCGACGGGGACCACCAGGTGGTCCCGTCCGTGCCGTGTTGCAGGTAGGCGATGCGCGGGGAATGCCACGTTCCCGCCAATTGGTCGGCGTCGCCGGTGTAGAACCTGACCCGCGTACCTCCGTCGACTATCGGCTCGGCCTGCGTCGTGCCCGGGTCCCTCTCGGCGGTGAGGTCTTTCCACATCGGCACAAAGTAGGGCGTGCCGGCAAAGACGGCACCGTCAGTTCGGGCCACCAAGTCATCCACCGACGAGAACGCCGCCTGCATCCCGTACGATCCCAGCGACAATCCGGCGACGTAGAGACGCGGGCGCGTAGACTCTGGCAGCTGGGACCAACGCTCCCAGATGGCCGAAAACAGCGCCGAGCTGGCCTCGGGGGGAGTCTCTCGGTCACCCAGGAACGCCATCCAACTCGGCAGATACGAATACTGCATCGCGGCCGTTGCCGTGTTCCCGGCATGCAGGTATTCGAAAGATGACACCAGGGATTCGTCGATCCAGCCCGACCCGGTCGTTGTTACGACCAGGATGGCGGCCCTGTCCCATGCCTTGGTCCGATCGAGTTCCGCAACGACCAGGGCTGCCGCGGAATCGATGGAATCCGTCAGGCCCGCGTACGCGCGGATGGGTTCGGATACGCTCGCCGCGGCTGCGGGCGCCGTCCGTTCCTGTTCGAACGAAGCTATGTCCGCGCTGGACGGGCCGCGGGTAACGAAACGGCGGCCCTCCCGGCCCAGGTCGGACCAATTCACTACAGAGTCTGGGCCGCCCGATTTCAGGGCGCTGGTTGGCGCGGTCAGACCCGGGTCGACCAGGTGCGCGGCCGCCTGAAAGGAGCCGTCCAAACCGCGCACGATCGAACGCACCAGAACCCCGGAAATGACACCATAGGTGAGCGAAGCGACCACAATCGCGGCAGTGACGGTAGCGAGCCGGGCGGGGAGCGCTCGTCGGAAGTAATGCCCCAAGCGAACCGACCATCTGCGAATCGCGCGCGCTAAACCCAGCACCGGCACAAATACCGCGGGCACGATCAGGACGCTCGCGAAATACGCGATCACACCCAGCGTCGAAACGGCGGGCATGCTCAAAAGCTCGCGCTGGCGAATCTGCCAGGTGAGCGACAGGATCAGCACCGGGATGAGAAGGACGGGCAGCCCGGCGGCGACGGTCCGAAACGCGACTCGCCGCGCTCGGGGCCTGTCCAGCCGGTCGCGGATATCGAAGCCGCGCACGACCCACACGCTCAGCGTTCCGATTCCATACGCGGTGATGGCCGCAAGGCCCGTGACAAGCCCCTGCACCCACCACGTGCGCGGCAGCAGCGACGGAGTGAACGACCACAACCCGGCCAGCGCCGCAAACACCAGGCCGGTGACGCTGAGCCGGTGCAGGTATTCGAAGTAGCGGATGCGCAGGCGCGCGCCCGGCGCGGGGGAAGCTGTTTGCGGGGAAGGCGTCACGGGCGATTTCCTCACGGAGGCGCTAGTTGCTGGAGTGGGAGATGGGGCCATCAAGGTCCGGATTCACCGCCACAACTGTGCCGTGTGGAGGGTGCAAGACACTTCCGATCCTACCGGGAACAGGGATCGGTCAAGTACGGCGTCGTGTAGACAGTATTTGCAGCGCCGCTCGGGTCAGGCGCGGCGCCAGTAGCCCTTGACGATAGCTTGCGTGTCCGACAGACCCCAGTCGTCGAAGACGAGGTTTCGGGCGGGGGAAACCACAGACTGCTCGCCGGCGACGAAGGCAAATGATTCGGCGCGGGGTAGCGGCGATGTTTCGCGGAGTGCGGCCACCAGCGCGTCGCCCGGGGGGCGGGTACCGCGGTGGACATAGGTGATGGCGCACGGGGCTTCGACTGGTACTTCGTGGTTCGAATCGGCCACCTCGATCACGATGCGTGCGTCGGCGCCAGGCGGCATCGCTGCCGCGTAGCGCCGAATTTGTGCGACCGCGGATTCATCGCCCGCGATCAACCATTGCGCGGGATTGCCGGAAAAGTGAACGGAACCGCGCGGGCCACCCAATACGACTTGTGAACCAATCGGCGCGGCGCCGGCCCATTCGCTCGCAACGCCGGATCCGTGCAGCACAAACTCCAAATCCAACCAGTCATCCGCCCACGCAACCGGGGTGTACTCTCGGCTCGGCCAATCACCCGGATCCGAGGCGGAGGCAGCATCCCCCGGAAAAAAGATCCGAACGTGGTCATCGATGCCACTGTTCGCGCCGAATCCGCGCAGGTCGCTGCCCGCAACACGGACCCGGACGCAATCGCGGGCAATCAACGTGCGTTCACTCAACGTCACCAGACGTCGGCGCATCTCAGCGGGGCGGCGCTCAAAGCGGAATCCCGCGGGTGCGGAGCCGAGGTTGAGGGTTTCAGCCACTTCGGTACCTCATCGTCAATAGTTAGGTAAGCCTTTGTTACTGAGCGTACCGCAGGGTGAAGCACGTAGTCGTGTCCTGGGTTCTGCGGCGGGGTGGTTGCGGTGTTGATTCGCCTGCGATTTCGGTCTGGCGCGGCGGGACTTCGCGGCATATGCTGAAAAGTACAAGTGACGGCAACGATGCCGGATGCATCAGGGCCGTAATATTTCGAGGGCGGTTTTCGATGTCTCACACGCAACAGCGACCGGACCTGGGTCTGGTCCTCATTGAATTCCAGAACGATTTTGCTTCCCCGGGAGGCTCCCTGCATGACGCGGTGAAAGAAGTCATGGAAACGACGGGGATGGTGGATCACGCGGTGGCCGCGGCCGAGGCCGTGCGCGCAGCCGGTGGCACGGTGTTTCACACCCCAATCAGCTTCGCCGAAGGGTACGGCGAGCTAACTAAACACCCGTACGGAATCTTGAAAGGCGTTGTTGACTCGTCATCCTTTGTCAAGGGCACCTGGGGCGTGGAGATCATCGAGGAGCTTTCGCCGCAACCGGGCGACATCCTCATCGAGGGCAAACGGGGGTTGGACGCATTTTGGTCCACCGACCTCGACTTCATTTTGCGTTCGAAGGGAATAACAGAAATTGCGTTGGCGGGATTTTTGACCAACTGTTGTGTCGAGTCAACGATGCGGTCCGCGTACGAAAAGGGGTACAAGGTCGTCACTCTCACTGATGCGACGGCCGCCACTTCCCTTGCCGAGCAGGAAGCGGCAACGTCCTTCACTTACCCGATGTTTTCGAACCCGATGGAGACAGCCGACTTCATCGCCTCGCTTAGCGGCGAAAAAATCGCGGACGCAACCCGCGGTTACTGACCCGCGCCCCGGGGGTGGGGCTTTCGCTTGAGTTCGGTTCCAATCCGGGTTTGCTTGCGACGTGACGCGATATGTCGTGATGCGATGCGACGCGATATGACGTGACGTGGCGCGACGCGATATATCGTGACGTGACGTGACGCGACGTTGGCCCGCACCTAAGGTCCGGTTCCTTTCGATCCAACCGTGAAAGAATCGCGGAGAAAGGAGCCTGACCTCATGATGCCCAATGACCTAGTCCTGGTGCGCCACGGACAATCGGAAGCGAACATTGTCCAATCGGCGTCCAAACGCGGAGACGACAGCTTCTATGAAAACTCCGAGCAACTAGTTACCCTCCCCGACAGGTCCTGGCGCTTGACGCCGCAGGGTGTTGCGCAGGCCCAGCAGATCGGGCGGTGGCTGGTGGGAGAATTCGGCGACGGGTTCGACAGGTACATCGTTTCTCCCTACGTGCGTACGCGTGAAACCGCAGGCAACCTACGCCTAAGCGGCGCCTGGGAACTCAACCGGTCCGTGCGTGAACGCGACTGGGGAGTCATCGGCACCATGGCCTGGTCGCAGTTCATTGAGGAGCGCCCCCGCTCCTACGCCCTGCGTGAGGCGGACCCGCTGTATTGGGCGCCCGAGGGCGGGGAATCGATCGCCGACGTCGCTGAGAATAGGGTGCGCAACCTGCTCAGTACCCTGCATCGCGAAAGCTCCGGCGATAAGGTCATCGTTGTATCGCACGGCGAATTCATCTGGGCAACGCGGCTAGTCTTGCAGCGGTGGAGCGATGAACGCTTCGTTCGGCATGACAAGGACCCCGCTTACAAAATCCACAACTGTCACGTCTTCCACTACACGCGCCTTGACCCCGTCACGGGTGAACAGGCAAACCGGTTACGGTGGGTTCGGTCGGCGTACCCCGTGCAAGAGGCGGACGGCACGTGGGGGACCCACGTTAGCGAATGGCAGGACTTCGCGCGGCGCCGCTACACGGATGATGACCTGCTGGGTGCGATAGCGGAAGCTGAACACTTGTTGGCGCAGCCGGATGATTTGTGTGTGGCGCGTGATGGGGCCGACGCGCAACGTCAACGATAGAACGAAGAGGGACCTAAACGATGCAGCATACCCGCCCTATCCCGTGGTCGCGGGTGATCGATCGAGTGCTGCTTGTCGCTGCCGCCGGCGTGCTGATCGTGCGACCCCTCACGCTTGCGGCCGCGGGAACCTGGGTTGTACCCGGCAGATTTGAGGACGAGTTCTCCCGCCTTCTCCCGGTTGCGCTCGGCGCTATAGGAGCAGTGGTGGGGGTGCACAGAGCACTGCGATCCGCCCCCGCGACCTCCGCTTCCGCCGCGACCGCTGCTTCCGCCGCGACCGCCGCCGCCTCCGCTTCCGCCGTGACCGCCGCCGCCCCCGCTTCCGCTTCCGCCGCGACCTCCGCTTCCGCCAGGGCGCGAGCCTGGGTGTGGACCGCGACGGCGGCGACGTGGGCGGTCCTTGCCGTGTGGGTGCCCGATGCCATGACGCTGGCGTGCAGCTACGCCATTGCGCTCGGGGCTATTGCGTTAGCGCTGGCGCCCGCCAGCGTCCCGGCGGACCGCCCGCCTCGCAGAATCCGCCGCATCGTCTGGCAGACAGCAGCGTGGGCGGTGGCGGGACTCGTCCTTGTAATTTCGCTGGCCGCGGCTGGCGTTGTCATCCGCGCTGCCGCCGACCGCCCATCCATTCCAGAGGCGTACGGGCTGCAACCCGGTAATTCCTTGCCGGGAACGCTGCTTGCGTACGAGCCATATGCGGGACAAGCCCCCGCGGACGCGGACGCCTTCCTGCTCATTTACGCGACAACCCGGGCGGACGGCAGCGCGGCCACGGCCAGCGCCGTCGCGGCGATCCCGCGCAGCGCCGAGTCGGGGGAATCCCGGATCTTGGCGTGGCAGCACGGCACGACCGGCGTCTCGCGCGAGTGCGCACCGAGCCTGACCGCAACGGCGCTGTCGGAAACCGCAATTCCTGGCATAGGGCAGCTCATCGACCGCGGGTACACCGTGGTCGCCACGGACTACCCGGGGCAGGGAACGGCGGGCAGGTATCCGTATCTGATCGGCGAAGGCGAGGGTCGGGCCACCCTGGACGCGGTGCGCGCGGTGCAAGAACTGCCGCAGGTCGCGGCGACCGACCAGGTCTACCTGGCCGGCCATTCGCAGGGCGGCCATGCCACGCTGTGGGCGGCCCAGATTGCGGGCACCTACGCGCCGGAGTTCACGATCCGGGCCGTCGCCGCACTCTCCGCCGCGGCGGACCCGCTCACGCTTTCCCGCGACATCATGGGCGACAAAGGATCGTTGATCGGCAGCGTTGTCGCACCCTATGTTCTGGTGCCGTACGCGCAAGAATACGCGGATGTTTCCTTGCCGGGCATGGTGCGGCCGGGGGCGCGGGTCATCGTTGACCAGGTGGCTAGCAGGTGCGCCACCGATCCGCTCATGACGGCGGCGGCGCTGTCGGTGGCCGGGGTGACGGCGTTTGATTCGACGGGCCTGTATTCGATCGACTTTGATACAGGCCCCGTCCACGACCGATTAGCCCAAAACATCGCGAGCGGAAAGATGGCCGCCCCGCTATTCCTGGGGCAGGGGACCGACGATCAAGTGGTTCCGATCGCGATCCAGCGCGCGATGAAGGAGCGGGCCTGCCAGGCGGGTACCACCACCACCGCCGTCGAGTACGCCGGGTACGACCACATGGGAGTGATCTCAGAGTCATCGCCGCTGGTAGACGACCTGATCGCCTGGCTCGAGGACCCGGACGGTGCCCACATCTCCGGCGCGAGCCATTGCGAATAGGGGCCCGCGGTCACCGTGGCGATGCTGGCCTCCCGCGACACCTGCCTGTTACGTTCTCGCCACAAGCATGAGCGCTTGCCCGACTAGCCTCGGGTCATGCCCGCACCCGCTTCACACCTATCGACCGCCTCCGCCTCACAGATCCGCGACGTCACGGAAAAGGCGTGGACGGTCCCAGGCGTATCGATCTTGTCCGTCGGCGAACCCGATTGGGCGGTTCCCGCCCACATTCGCGAAGCCGGGATGGCCGCCTACCAGCGCGACGCCACTCACTACACGCCCAGTGGCGGGATCGCGGACCTACGCAAGGAAGTGGCGCGCGAGCGAAGCGAACGGCTGGGCGTGGACATAGATTCGTCGCGCGTGTGGGTGACCGCGGGGGGAGCGCAGGGGATCGCCCTGGCACTCATGGCTACCGTCACTCGCGGGTCGCAGGTCTTGGTGCCGGACCCGGGCTACCCACCATTCGCCACCACGACCACGCTGCTGGGCGGGATCGTTGTTCCCTATCCGCTGACCGCCGCGGGCGGATTCTTACCTGATCCCGCCGCGCTCGAAGCCCTCATAACGAACGAAACGCGCGTATTGATCCTCAATTCGCCCTCCAATCCGCTGGGCGCAGTGATCGATCCGGAACTGATGCGCCGCCTGCTCGACCTGGCTCGCCGGTACGACCTGTGGGTGTTTTCCGACGAATGTTATTCCGCGTTCCCGGGCGCGGGAACCTTCGCGTCCGCGTTGCAGCACGACGATGATGGACGAGTGCTTTGCTTGGAATCATTCTCCAAGACCTACGCGATGACCGGAGTCCGCGTGGGCACCCTGGTGGTTCCCTCGTCCCTCAACCGGTATATGCCGATGCTGCAGGAATCCCTGATTTCCTGCGTGAATCTGCCGGCCCAATACGCCGCGCTGGCCGCGCTGCGCGGCCCGCAGGATGCGGTCGGGGCGGCTGCCAACGCCATCGAGGAACGCCGCCGCTTGGTGTGCGACACCCTCGACCAGGCAGGAATCTCCTACGCAACAGACGGGGGCGGCATCTACGTGTGGGTTGATGTGCGAGATTGGTGCGGCGGCGATGTCTACGGGTGGTCCATGGACCTCATTGAACGGGACAAGGTCGCCGTCGCTCCGGGAACGGCCTTCGGTGAGCGCGGGCAGGGGTGGCTGCGTATCTCGTTGACAGCCTCGCCGGGGACCCTCCGCGAGGGGCTCAGGCGGCTGCTCGCAGCGTTGGACCGCGCCCGGATGAGCCGTGAGCTATCACCGGCGCGAAGTGTGTGAAGGCACGTGTGCGCTTGCACCGCCGGACCCGAATGCAGTCCGCGAGGCGCACTGGCTACACTATCCGGGTGCCACCTTCCCAAACCCCGCGAGTTTTGGGGCCCAACCCCCGACTCCAGTTGACGCCGCGCGCGGCGCATGGCGTGCCGGCCCGCTTCCGCTCCGCGCGATGCGCACGCCTTTTTACGGCGGTGGCCGTAGCCGTGGTTGCACTGGCGGGAATATGGGCGCTGCACGTTGCGGCGGCGGGGAACGCGCAGGCGGGGCCTCGTCCCGCAATTGAGGTTTCCGCGACATCCCGCATCGCCAAGAGCGGAGCAATTAAGTCTCGATACTCGGTCAGCGTGAACGCCAAGCACGCGGGCAAGTACAAGACCGTGCGGGTCGCCGTCCGCAAGTCATCGAAACCCGCCAAACGTTGGCGCCAAGGCGCGCGCAGTGTCAGGCTCACGTGGAAATCGGGTGCCTACCGGGGGTCATTCGCTGTCACGTCGCGGTTTCGACCCGTGGCAGTCGTCTCGGCGCAGGTGCGCGGAAAACAGGTCACCGTCAAGAAGAAGGGCCCGCGCGCGGGCGATACGCTGGCGACCGGACGCAACTTCTCCACCGTGCGGGGTCGGCCACTCGCCGTGTCTATTTCTGTGCTGCCCGCGCGCGCACGGGTCGTGAAGTTACAACGACTGGCGGGGAGCCGATGGCAAACCGCACAGGTCCGGCGCATCAGCGGTTCGAAACGCGCAACCGTCAAATTCCAGGTGGCAGCCTCAACCCCCGGGCAGACCCGCTGGCGGGTGACAGCCAACAAGACGACGTTGGCGCGCAGCGAAGTCGCCGCCTTCACGGTTGAGGTGGCGCCGCTGCCAATCTCACGCGTCGCAGCGAATACGTCACAGATTTCCGCAACGTCCCGGACCCCCGGCACGGTGAGCGCCGTTATCAACCCCAGTCGGTCAAGGACGGTCAACCTGCAGGAGTATTCGGTTCGGTTGGGCAGGTGGGTCACCCAGAAAACCAAGAAGGCGGGCCCCCAGGCCGGGGCCAGCAAGGTGACATTCACGCTTCCCGAACGTCCGGCTGGAACCAGTTCGTGGCGGATCCAGGTGCCCGAAAAGCTTGGTACCGGAACCAGCGGAGCGTCCTCGTCCGTGACCGCGACAACGACGCTGGAAGCCAACGGGCCGTTGCTCGGGATCGACAGCTACGCGAGCGCGCGATCGCTGGCGGCGCCCTTTGTCGTGGCGCACCGCGGCGGCCCCGCAAGGTACCCCGAGTCATCGAAAGAGGGGTACGCGGCCGCCGCGGCGGCCGGATTTGCTGTCGAGGTGGATCTGCGCGTCCTGGCAGACGGCACGCTTGTCGTGAACCACGACACGACCACAGGGCGCACGCTTTACGACCCCGCGGCGCCGGGTGCTTCATACGCGCTCAAAGACATCGACTTGGCCACCTGGTCGCGGCTGGAAACGGGGCCCGCATACGAGGGCGGGCCGACGGGCACCCCGTTGACCTTCGACCAGTTCCTTGACGAATTCGGCGGTCGGGTGCTCTTTATCGCCGATATAAAATCGTCCGCGCTGGTCAAACAGGTCGTCAACAAGCTTGCCGACCGCGGCCTGGCGGACACCGCCATTTTGCAGTCGACCAGCGATGAGGGCGTGCGCAACGCCCTTGCGCAGGGAGAACAGCGCGGCGTGAACATCAACGCGCGCCGCCTCCTTGCCGCCGATTTCTTCCAAGCGCCCGCGGCCACCGTCAATGCGCGCCTGAAATCCTTGTTCGCTGGTGGGTACCGCGATCTGTTGGGGTGCTCGTATAAGAACATGGCGGCGACCGTGCTGCCGTATCTGGAAAAGAACGGCGGGGGGTCCGTGATTCCCTACGGCGTTACCGAATCCGGACAGGTCATCGGGCTCATCGGACGATCAGACTTCGGCGGATTCTCGTCCGATGATCCGTGGTCCGTCTGGTCGCACGTGCAAGGGTCGTAAGGGGGGCGGGCCTCGTTCCTCAATGAGCGAAACCACGGGTTCGTGACGCGCTAGACACCGCTGTGACCGGGTGGTCCGCGTTGGGTGCCAGTAGGCTGGTCGGGTGAATCAAGCCGCCGCGACATCAGCAACTCACCAGTGGCGATCATTCGCCGTTGCCGCGTCGGTGGCGGCAATGACCATTCTCGACCTCAGCAAGGTCAACGTCACACTGCCCTCCGTCGAAGCGTCGCTGGGGGCTTCATCGAGCCAGCTGCAACTGATCGTTTCCGGGTATGTGCTGGCGTTCGGGCTGGCGCTTGTGCCGATGGGGCGCCTCGGGGACCAGCGGTCCAGGCGCACGCTGTTCCTGGTCGGTCTGCCGCTGTTCGCGGTCATGAGCGCCGCGTGCGCCCTGGCGCAAACTCCCGAGCAACTGCTGCTGGCGCGCCTGGCGCAGGGCGTTGCGGCGGGTATCCAAATGCCGCAAGTCGTCGGGACCATCCAGCAGGTATTCACGGGGCCCGCGCGCGCAAAGGCGTTCGGGTTGTTCGGGTCGGTGATCGGTGTTTCCACCGCGTTTGGCCCCACTCTTGGTGGCCTCATGATCGCGCTGGGTGGCGCGCGTGACGGGTGGCGTTGGGTGTTCTGGATGAACGTTCCGCTAGCGCTCCTGGTCATAGCCGGGGTGATCTGGCTGCTGCCAAACTCGCAGGCCGGTCCCAAACAAAAGCTGTCGCTCGATCCCGTCGGCATCCTCTTGTTCGGCGTGACGGTGACGGCGCTGATGACGCCGTTCCTGCTGACCACGGGCGCCAGCACGGATGACCCACGGCGGTGGTGGTTGCTGGCTGTTGCCGCGCTGGCCGCTGCCGTCTTCGTGGGGTGGGAGGGGCGCTACGCGGTTGCGGGCAAGGCGCCGCTGATCCCGTTGAAGCTCTTCCGCATTTCCTCGTTTCGGAACGGGACTTTGGTGATCGCGGCGTATTTCTCCGCGATTCCGGCCATGTTCTTGCTGACCACGCTCTTCTTGCAGTTGGGCGTCGGCGTCGAACCGGTCTACGCCGGGATGGTCAGCATCGGATTCGCGCTGGTCAGCGCCGTTTCCGCGTGGTACGGGGGGCGGTTGGTTATCAACCACGGTCGGCCCGTGGTCGTTGTCGGGCTTGTCGTGATACTTGCCGCGACGGTGGGCATGGGTGCGGCCGCGGCGTGGGCTCCCGCGGGCATAGTTGAATGGGTGATGGCCGGGATCATGGCGCTTGCCGGGGCCGGCGGCGGCCTGGTCGTTGCCCCGAACCAGGCATTGACGCTGGGACACGTGCCGATCCGCGATGGTGGGTTGGCGGGTTCCGTGGGACAACTTGGCCAGCGCATCGGGACCGCGATCGGCAGCGCCGTCGCCCTCGCGATCTTCTACGCGACCATCTACCACGAGGGCGGCCACCAGGCACGCGATCTGGGTGTCTTCCGGGACGGGTATCGGTTCGGAATGCTGGCGGTGTCCGGGTTCTTGGCGCTGGCCCTGCTGATCGCGCTAGTTGACATGGGCGCCCGGCGGCGGGCGCCGCGGGCAAAAGAATAGGGGTGTGGCAACCATGGAAAAGCAGGACTTTCCGCAAGTTGATCGAGGTTGCGGGGAGAGAAAATGCGAACCCGGTCGAGTCCTGATGAGGGTCCGGTGGTCCGACGTTGACCTATTCGGGCACGTCAACAACGGGGCGTTTCTGAGGTATCTCGATGATGCGCGTTTCGCGCTGTTTCCGAATATGGGTGTTGACGCGTCCGGGGCGATGACGGCGTCGCTGCTTGTGGTCGTCAAGCATGAAATTGACTACGTGTCGCCGTTGACGTTTCGGCAACAGCCGTTCGTGGTTTCGGTCTGGGTGCCCAGAATCGGGACATCGTCGGTGGACTTTGCATACGAGATTATGGACGAGGGCTCCGCTGGGACCACCTACCTGCGCGCGCGGTCGCGCATGGTGCAGCTGGATCACGCGTCCCGCGCACCGAGGGCCTTCACCGCCGAGGAACGCGCCGCGTTCGAGCAGTTTTGCGGGGACGTTCCGCAGTTGCACGCCTTCTAACTGTTAGGTTGCGCCGTCCGCCGGGCCGCTTTGCGCAGGTGCCCCGGCAATCGGGATAAATCCGGACAAGTGTGCAACAGTGGTCATGCAACAACCGAACCGATTGAAGGAGGCCATCATGGTCGTGAGCAAGGCTGCAACAAAGTGGCAGGGAACCCTGTTCGAGGGATCCGGTCGGGTGAATCTGGTGAGTTCGGGCGCAGCTGACCTGCCTGTCGATTGGAAGGCGCGTTCAGAGGGCTCCGACAAGACAACTACTCCCGAGGAACTGATTGCGGCGGCGCATTCGGCGTGTTTCGCCATGGCATTCAGCAACGCGCTGACGGAGTTCGGTACCCCTCCCACCTCCGTCGATGTCGCCGCATCCGTCGGTTTCAAGCCGGGTGTAGGCATCACCGGCAGCGCACTGACGGTGACGGCAAGCGTCCCGGGCATTTCGGAGCAGGATTTCCAGCGAATTGCCGCGGAAGCGAAATCGGGGTGCCCTGTCTCGGTCGCACTGTCCGGCATCGACATAACGCTCCAGGCGACGCTCGCGCAGGACTGACCGCGCGGTCGGTCGGCGTTGCGCGCCCGCTGGTGGTTTCGGCTGTTCGCGCGGTCGCCGGTGGCCACACAGCGGCGGCCATGCGGGTAGTCTCGGTGGCTATGAAGGTAGTGATCATCGGTGGCCACGGGAAAGTCGCCTTGCTCCTTGCGCGCGCGCTGGCGGACCGCGGACAGCGCGTTGTGAGTGCCGTCCGTAACCCGCTTCACGTCGCAGACGTGGAGCGGGTCGGTGCGACGGGGGTGCTTCTCGATATCGAGAATGCGAGCCTTGGCGAGGTGACCGAAACCGTGCGGGGAGCAGATGTCGTCGTATTCGCCGCGGGAGCGGGCGCCGGCTCCGGTGCCGAAAGGAAGTGGTCGGTCGACCGCGATGGTGCGATGCTGGCCGCAGACGCGTCGGAAATAGCTGGAGTGGCGCGGCTCATCGTGGTCTCCGCGATGGGAGCGGACCTAGCGGACCCGGGCAGCACCGACGTGTTTCAAATCTATTTGCGAGCCAAGGCCGAAGCCGATGCGTCGGTGCGAGCCCGCGACCTTGCCTGGACCATCGTGCGCCCGGGCAGGCTCACGGACGGGGCGGCCACCGGGCGCATAACGTTGGGCCAAGACTTGGCGCGGGGGGAGATAACGAGGGCGGATGTCGCCGACCTTCTTTGCGAGCTTGCGGTCACCGGGCACGGCGAGCGTCGGCAATTCGACGTGGTTTCAGGGGAGACCCCGATCGCGCAGGCCGCCGCTGCCGTGTAGGCGCTGTGTCTGCGGTCGCATAGAATCTCGACCACCACGTTTACCACAAAGAGGAGAGCGCCATGGCTGCCAAGAAGGTTGGGATTCTCACTGCTGGCGGCGATAGCCCGGGACTGAATGCGGCCATTCGCGGATTCGGGAAGACCGCGGTCGGCCACTACCACATGGAGCTGCTGGGGTTTCGCGACGGCATCACCGGGCTTGTCGAGGACCGACACGAACCCCTGGACGGCCGGGCCCTGGCGGGCATCTTGACTATTGGCGGCACAATCCTGGGCACCTCGCGTGAAAAGGTGCACAAGTTCACGACCCCGGATGGCCCCGTCGACATGGTGCCGACGGTCGTAGAGAACTACGAGCGGGAGGGCCTCGACGGCCTCATTATGCTTGGCGGCGGCGGCACCGCGAAGAACGCGAAGCGCCTGGTCGACGCCGGGCTCAACGTCATCCACTTGCCGAAAACAATCGACAACGACATTGCCGAGACGGATACGACGTTTGGATTCGCCACCGCGATGGAAATTGCCACGGACGCGATCGACCGCGTCCATTCGACCGCGCACTCGCACCACCGGATCATCCTCACCGAGATCATGGGGCACCGCGCCGGATGGCTGACGCTGGGCGCGGGGATCGCTGGCGGGGCCGACATCATCTTGATCCCCGAGATCCCGTACACGGTTGAGTCGGTCGCACGCACCATCGGGGAGCGCACGCGGCGGGGGTCCAGCTTCTCCGTCGTCGCGGTGGCGGAGGGCGCGCGCGACGTGAAGGATTCCGCGGACTACGAAGCAGCGCGCCTTTTAGTGAAGGCGGCGAAGACGCCCGAGCAGCAGCGGGCCGCGCGGGCGCACCTGCGAAATGTCGAGGATACCCAGCGGGAGCACACGTTCACGCTGGCGCGTGAGCTCGAGGCCGCGACGGGGCTCGAGGCGCGGGTGACGATTTTGGGGTACGTCCAGCGTGGCGGGTCGCCATCGGCCGCGGACCGCGTCCTCGCGACTCGACTGGGTGCTGCCGCCGCTGATCTGGTAGCCGACGGCGAATTTGGTGTGATGGTGGCCGCCAAGGGAGAAGAAGCGGTGCCGGTGCCGTTGGCAAAGGTTTCCGGAAAGACGAAGTTGGTTCCGCCGGATCACGCGTGGGTCCAGGCCGCCAGGAAGGTTGGCACCGGGTTAGGTGACTAGGCCTTGAAGCGATCGTGAACACTCACCAAACTGTCGCTGACCTGGGCCGATGGCTCCCCGCGGCGATGCGAAACTGGGCGGGTGCTTCACGAAACATATGCGAATAGCCCCCTTACGGAACCGTCGATTGCCGTGGGTGGAGTGCGATCCCTGGGGCAAATCGCGCAGGATCTGCACGTGGTCAGCGCCGAAATGCCGGTGAGCGAACTCGAACTGCTGTTTCGAGCCGAACGCCTGCGATTCGTCGGCGTCGCCGGGAACGATCCGAACAGCTTTGGCCTCATCACGCGCGCCCACTACGGGATGATGTTGACGGGTCGGCTGGGCTACGGCCGGGCCGTGCACTCGCGGCGCCGGGTGGAAGAGATCACCGACTTTGCACCCCTGGTGCTGGGGCCCGAGGTGCTTATTGCGGACGCTGCGGCGCGGGCCATGGCGCGCGGCTTCAAACGGCGGTACGACCCGATTGTCGTGGCGGGGGAGCAGTGGCGATACGCCGAGTCGGGCGACGTGACGAGGGCGCTCGTATCCGCTTTGTCCGCCCGCACGCGCCGCGACGCCTTGACGGGAATCCCCACGAGGCTGGCCGTTATGGCGGACCTCGCTCGCCGGTGCGAGAAGGCGGCGGGCGGGCGCGCCCGCATCGCACTCTTGCTGGTGCGCGTGCGTGCACTTGGGAAGATCAATGCCGCATACGGGAGCAACGGGGGCGACGCGGTGCTGCGAGCGGTGAGTGAATCGTTGGGGAATCACCGGGCGCCGGGGGCCGAAGTCGGAAGGATATCGGGCCGCGTCTTTTCCGTGGCAGTCTCCCTCCCCGACGCCGACGAATTGACCATAGCGGCGAGCGTTGACGCGATCCGGGAGTCGCAGGTTCGCGGTTTGGCTTGCGTCCCGCGGGGAATTCCGCAGTCAGTGTGGCCGGACTTCAATTTTGGAGTGAGCTGGACGAGCGGAACGATCACGAGCGCGGATGACTTGATGAGGGTGGCCGAGGAACGGCTGCGGGCGGATCGCCGCCGCTGACCCGCCGTCACCTGCGCTGATGCGCCTGGCTGTCCAGCCAGCCAACTGGCCAGCCAGCCAACCGGGCCGGGGGCAGCGCGGCCCAGCGGTCCGGCCCCGGCCGGGATGCGCGACCCGATGATCGCGTGAAGGTGACCAGCGCCACATTATTCCGGGAACATTTCTGATCCGCGCGCGGTTACGTATGATTGTATGCAAACGCATACAAGAACGCAGTCTCGCGCTCGGATGGAGTGGTTGCAATGCAGTTCGGGATTTTCACAGTGGGCGACGTAACGCGCGACCCGGTCAGCGGCATTACTCCATCGGAGGCCGAACGGATCCGCAACGCGGTGGCGATCGCCAAGAAGGCCGAAGATGCAGGCTTCGACGTCTACGCCACCGGCGAACACCACAACTCGCCGTTCTACACCTCGGCGCCGACAACCTTCCTGGCGTACATCGCGGCGCAGACAGAAAAAATCGTTCTGTCGACCTCGACCACCCTGATCACAACGAACGACCCGGTGCGCATCGCCGAAGAATACTCGATGCTCCAGCACCTCTCCGGCGGGCGGATGGACCTGATGCTCGGCCGCGGGAACACCGCCCCGGTGTATCCCTGGTTCGGCAAGGACATTCGCGAATCGCTCCCGCTTGCCCTCGAAAACTACAACCTGCTGCACAAGCTGTGGCACAACGACGTGGTCGATTTCGAGGGGCGCTACAGGACGCCGTTGCAGGGGTTCACCTCGACGCCGCGCCCCCTTGACGACGTGCCGCCGTTCGTCTGGCACGGCTCGATCCGCACCCCGGAAATCGCCGAGCAGGCCGCCTACTACGGCGACGGATTCTTCGCCAACGGGATCTTCTGGCCCATGCGCCACTTCCAAAAACTCATCGAGCTTTACAGGCGCCGCTTCGAGCACTACGGTCACGGCACCCAAAAGCAGGCGATTGTTGGCGTGGGGTCGCAACTGTTTGTCCGCCCCAATTCGCAAGATGCGATGAACGAGTTCCGCCCCTACTTCGATTCGTCGCCCGTCTATGGTGGCGGTCCCGACTTGGAAACCGTAAGCGAGGCGACACCATTGTTTGTCGGCAGTCCGCAGCAGGTCATCGACCGGATCATGGAGTTGCCCGAGTACTTTGGTGACTACCAACGCCAGATGTTCCTGGTCGACCACGGCGGGCTGCCCGTCAAGACCGTCCTGGAACAGCTCGACATCATCGGTGAGCAGATCCTCCCCGTCGTGCGGAAGGAAATGGCGGCGCGGCGCGCCGATGGGGTGGCGGAGGCCCCGACGCACGGGGAACTCGTCCATAAAAAATATGGGGACAAGCCGGCTCGCCAGCCGCGCCCCAACGCCAATCGCGGCGATAACGTGACCGGAACCTCTCCCTACCAGGATTCGGACCCCGCGAAGCCAGCCGTCATGCCGGCGCTGTGAGACGCCGATGACTACCTCCGACACACGAATGCCTGATCCCGCGGTTGCGCAAGGGGGCCTCGATCGCGAGGCGATCAAAATTGCGAACCTGGCCTGGGAAACCCTGCTGCGCGCGCACGCCTCGATGATGCGCGGGTTTCTGGCCGACGACATTTGGGACCAGATAAGCGCGCGCGAATACGACGTGCTCTACACGCTGTCGAAGGCGCGCGGCCCGGTGCGCCAGTCCGAAGTGCTGCGCGGCGTCGTGCTCAGCCAGCCCGCGCTGTCGCGCCTGATCGACCGCCTGGTGTGCCGCGGGCTGGTGACCAGAGCCGACGATCCGGACGACCGCAGGTCGGTGCTGCTGGGACTGAGCGACCGCGGGCGCGAGCTGCAGCGCGCGGTTGGAACACGGCACGGGAAGATCGTTGCCGAACGCATGTGGCAGCATCTGGACCGAGAAGAAATGGCGACCCTGACCGCGCTCGCCGCGAAACTGACCTAGGAGAATTACTGTGGATCCGAAGACACTATCGTTGGTGGCTGTAAGCGCGGGTGTGTCCGACCCCTCGACCACCCGGATGCTCGCCGAGCGAATCGGCCTTGCGGCCCGCGACCACATTGTGAGCCGCGACGCGGATGCGCGGGTCGATTTTCGCGTCATTGACCTGCGGCCGCTCGCCGCGGATATCGCGGCTGCCGCCGCCGGTGGTATCACCTCCCAAGCCTTGCGGGACGCCATGGATGCAGTCCGCGGCGCCGACGGGCTCATCGCCGTTTCGCCCGTGTTCAAGGCAGGGATGACGGGGCTGTTCAAGTCATTCTTCGACATCGCCGACGACGATAGCCTCATCGCGATGCCGGTTCTGCTTGCCGCCACCGCGGGCACGCCGCGCCATGCGCTCGTCATCGAATCGGCCATGCGGCCGCTGTTTTCCTACTTGCGGGCGTTCACCGTGCCGACCGGTGTATTCGCCGCTACGGAAGATTGGGCGCGCCCCTCGGCACTGACCGAGCGGATCAAGCGTGCCGCCGGCGAATTTGCGGTCTTGGTGGGCGCGGGCGTTCGGGCACGAGTGTTGGACGTCAACCGCACCGCCTACGGTCGCTCGTTCGAGTCTGTTGCCGCCGAACGCGGGGAAGTAGACGCCATAGACTTTGACACCGATTTGATGCGGCTCGCAACGGGCGGTTCCGCTAACTAGCTGCCTGTGCCTGTGCCTGTGCTTGTGCCTGTGCTTGTGCCTGTGCTTGTGCTTGTGCTTGTGCTTGTGCTTGTGCTTGTGCCTGTGCCTGTGCCTGTGCCTGTGCCTGTGCCTGCGCCTGCGCCCGTGCCCGTGCCCGCGCCCACGCCGCGGGCGCGGCGCAGCTGCGCCAAGCGCTCCACCAACTGGAGCTGCGGGACCAGGGCCTGGTGCGGCGCCACCGTCCGATCCGGGCGTGCCGCGGCCTTCCCCGGCGGGGGGGCGAGGCTGCGGACCTGGTCGCGTAAGCTCATCATCTTGTCGTCCAGATCGGCGGCCACGCGCGCCGAATCGGTAAGACCCGCCACGATTTCGGGCGGCACCTGGCGTTCGTATTTGTAGTAGATCTTGTGTTCCAAGGACGCCCAAAAGTCCATCGCGATCGTGCGAATCTGGATTTCGACCGGCACGTGTTCCGTCCCAGACGACAAAAACACCGGCACCGTGCAGATCAGGTGCAGACTGCGGTACCCATTCGGTTTCGGGTTCGCGATGTAGTCCTTGACTTCCAAAATGGTCAGATCGTCCTGCATGCTTAGCGCCTCGAGAACCCGGTAGATATCGGGAACAAAGGAGCACACGATTCGCACCCCGGCGATATCAAAGATCGACCTCTTGATCGCATCAAAATTGGCCGCGCACCCCTTGCGCTCGATCTTCCCCAACACTGAGGCGGGCGATTTTACGCGCGAGGTGATGTGTTCGATGGGGTTTTCGTTGTGTAGATGAGAGAACTCGTCCCTAAGAATGTTGACCTTGGTGAGGATTTCGTCAATCGCGAACTTGTATTGGAGCATGAAGCGCGTGAATTCGTCGCGCAGGGATTCGAGTTGCTCCAAGCCATCCGGCGCGCCGAAAAAATCGAGTAGATCGGCCGGAGTGGGTACTTCGGTGTCGCTCATGTCACTATCGTAGGCACGTTTGCTGGGTGGCCCGCGCATGCCAGTAGGGTGGGGCCATGCACACGGTCCTGATAATCCTGCTCGCCCTCAATGTCGCCTTCAACTGCGCGGTTTGGCCGCAGTTTGTGCGCAGAGTCAATGCGGACGAGCGCTCCCGGGATGCCGCGGGCAGGCCCACGAAGTTCCTGCGCGTGCACCGGGTGCTGTTCGCGGCGGTCGGGGTCGTGACCCTGGTCTCGCTGGCGGGCGTCGTCGCGGCGCTTGTCGCCTAGTCGCCTCCTCGCGCGGCAAACTCCTCGGCGACCAGCGTCAATGCCTGGTCGCAGCCGAGGTTAAGATCTGTTGCAATCCGCACGAAATCGGCGACTGCCCGCCGCTGGGCCTGATCCGCGTGGTCGGCTGCCGAGCTGACGAATGTGCCTTGCCGCCCGCGAGTTTCGATGATGCCCGCGGCTTCGAGCTCGCGGTAGGACCGCGCCACCGTGTTGACGGCCAGGCCCAGTTCGGAAGCCAGGGTGCGGACGGTGGGCAGGCGTTCGCCTGCGCGTAGGTCCCCGCCGGTGACCATCGCGGCGATCCTCGTGCGCACCTGCTCGAAGGGGGACAGGGGGCTGGCCGGGTCGTATCCGATGTCCACGGTTCGCGACCTTTCGTGTGGGGTGTGGTTCAACCTTAGCCCGCGCGCGGTGGCGGTGTGGGCGGGTGCCATGCCAATATTTCGGGTACTCGCCCGGCGGTGCGGGCCGCAGTGGACTCGCCATCGCATCGCCGGATCCTCGCAAGGGGCGTAACCTGAAAAACATGACAACTTCCCCCGCGCAACCCTTTGTACCCGCCGTGCGACTCAACAACGGTACGCAAATCCCCGCCGTTGGCCTTGGCACCTACAAATTGAATGGTGTCGATGGTTCGAAAGCGATCGGTTCGGCGCTGGACGTCGGATACCGGCTGGTTGACTCCGCGTTCAACTACGAAAACGAGGGCACGGTCGGCCACGCCGTGCGAACGTCGCAGGTTCCCAGGGACCAGATTTTCGTCACCTCCAAGCTCCCCGGCCGCCACCAGCAGTACGACCAGGCGATCACCACCGTCCAGGAATCGGTGTATCGCACCGGGTTGGACTACATCGACCTGTACCTGATTCACTGGCCGAACCCGCAGGTCGGCAAGTACGTTGAGGCGTACCGCGCGCTGGTTGACCTGATGAAAGACGGACTCATCAAGGCCGTGGGCGTCTCCAACTTTCTGCCCGAGCACCTGCACGCCGTCATCGATGCGACGGGAGTGGTCCCCGTCATCAACCAGATCGAATTTCACCCCTACTTCCCGCAGATCGATGCCATCAAGGTGCACCGGGAATTGGGCATCCAGACGGAGTCGTGGAGTCCCGTGGGGCGCGGCAACACGGTGGCGAGCGAGCCTATCGTGCAACAGATCGCGGCAAAGCACGGCAAATCCCCGGTGCAGGTGATTCTGCGCTGGCACACGCAGCTTGGTACGATCCCGCTGCCGAAGTCGGCCACACCGTCGCGCCAATTGGAAAACCTCAGCATTTTCGATTTCACATTGAGCGACGAGGACATCGCCGCCATTACCTCACTGGGCCGCGAAGATGGGCGTCTTGCGAACCAGGATCCGGCTGTCTACGAGGAATTCTGAGAATCCTTTGGCATTACGCTCGCGTTGAGACGCAGCGAGGGGGCGCACCGAATGCTCGGTGCGCCCCCTCGCTGCTCTTTGCCGGTCTACCTGCTACTTGATCTGCGAGCGCAGGAACCAGGCGTGCTGGTCCAGATTCTGGCCGATTGCTATCAGGTGGTCCTGCGTGAGCATGTCCTCGTCCAGTTCCGGAAGCACGGCCTTGATGCGGTCGCTGACAGCATCAATGCGTTCGGAGAAGATCCGCACCACCTTGTCGGAACCGATGGGGCCCGCGCCGATGTCGTCCACCTGGGAAGACGAAGCAATCGTTGCGGCGCGACCGTCTGGGGAGACGCCCAACTGCGCCAGGCGCTCGGCGACCGTGTCGTAGGAGTTGCGGACGTCGGTGACTATCTCGTCCAATTCGAGGTGAATCGAGCGAAAGTGTGGTCCGTGCACATTCCAATGGGCCTGTTTGCCGAGCAACGAAAGATCGATCAGATCGACGAGGGTGGCCTGCAGAATTTCCGCGGTTCGCGGCGAAGCGGTTGGCATGGTTACCTCCTAGATAGGGTCGATCCAGCATATCGAGGATCGCCGCGGCGCGGCGGTCAGGAACACCTTATATGCGGATTCGGGGCGGCTTTGGTGGGGCTTTGGGAAGGCCTGGATTGCCCTAGCGGATTTCGGCAACACCCCGGTTGGCCAGCTCGTCCGCCTTTTCATTGCCGGGGTCACCCGCATGTCCCTTGACCCACTTCCAAACGACCTGATGCGTGGCGAGCGCTGCATCGAGTTGACGCCACAGGTCCTCGTTCTTGACCGGCTTTTTGTCGCTGGTTCGCCACCCGTTGCGCTTCCAACCATGAATCCACTTGGTGGTGCCGTTCATGACGTAGGTCGAATCAACGTGCAAGGTGACACGGCTGGGACTCTTGAGCGCGCCAAGGGCCTTGATGACGGCGGTCAACTCCATGCGATTGTTCGTGGTGACCGCCTCTCCACCCCACAGTTCCTTGACGTGCGGCCCGGACTTGAGCAGTGCACCCCACCCGCCGGGGCCCGGGTTCCCCTTGCACGCACCATCTGTCCACATTTCGACCTGCGGTGGTGCCTTCTCCTCACTCATCGCCGAAGGCCGCGGGAACCAGTTCCGCGAGCTGGGGCCGCCATGCGTCGATGCGGTCTACGAAGCAGCGTTGCAAGACATCGATCATCGTCGATACGGCGGTCGATGCCCCCGGAGATGCACCGAGCAGCCCCGCGATCGACCCTTCGTCACCGAGGACCAACTCAGTGCCGAACTCCAACCGGCCACCGTCCTTCTTGTCCCGCTTGATCACCTGGACGCGCTGACCCGCCGTGATCCATTCCCAGTCAGCGGGTCGTGCCCGCGGATAGAACTCCATAAGAGCCTTGAACTGGGTTTCGTCGCGTGCCGCCAACTGCCCAATGAGGTATCCGGTCAAGTCGACGTTGTGCAGTCCCGCGCCCAGCATTGAGACGATGTTGGATGGTCGCAGGGAACGGACAAGGTCAAAGACGGAACCCGATTTCAGGTACCGCGGGCTGAAGCCCGCATAGGGGCCGAAAAGGAGCGCTTCGCGGCCATCGACGACGCGCGTGTCTAAGTGCGGGACGGACATGGGCGGGGAGCCCACGGCCGCTTTGCCGTAGACCTTTGCCTGGTGGGCCGCGACGACTTGCGGGTTGAACGTGCGCAGGAACTTGCCTGAAATCGGGAACCCGCCGTAGCCGCGGATCTCCTTGATCCCGGATCGTTGTAGCAGCGGCAAGGCGTACCCGCCAGCGCCCACGAACACGAAATTCGCGGTGATGTCCACCCGGCGGCGGCGGGCGTTCCACGATCCGTCGCGCAGGCGCACGCGCCACCGATCCCCGACCTTTCGCAGTCCCTTGACCTCGTGCCCGGTCAGCACGTTCGCGCCTCGTGATTTCAGTATCGAGATCAGGTCGTGCGTGAGAGCGCCAAAATTGACGTCCGTGCCCTGCGCAACCCTCGTTGCGGCGATCGGCGTGCTGGTGGTGCGTCCATCGACGAGCAAAGGCGCCCACTGGCGAATCTGCTCTGGATCGGCCGAGTATTCCATCGCGGAAAAGCCCGGGTGAACTGAAAGCGCCGCGTGCCTGCGAGCTAGGTAGTCGACGTTGTCCTGCCCGTGCACCAAGGTCATGTGCGGGGTTACCGACAGGAACCTGGTCGGGTCCGTCAAGAGACCGCGGCGCACTAACGAAGCCCAGAATTGTCGCGACAGTTCGAACTGCCGGTTGATCGCCAGGGCCTTAGTAACGTCGATGGATCCATCCGGGCGCTGCGGGGTGTAATTCAGCTCGCACAGGGCCGCGTGCCCGGTCCCGGCGTTGTTCCACGGGTTCGAGCTTTCGAGTGCCACATCATCGAGCCTCTCGACCAGCAGGATGCGCCAGCCGGGCTCGACAATTGACAAGAAGGTGCCGAGCGTCGCGCTCATAATTCCGCCGCCCACCAGGACTGCATCGAAATGCTGGCCCGCTAGGGGTACATCGTCGTTGAACATGATGGGGCGCTCATCGGTGAGTGAGGCGGCGCTCGCGGGCGCCAGAACATTGCCGGGCATGTCGGCAATCGTAGTCCTTTGGACCCTTGCAGGTCATTCCTGAGTTCTGGAGTGGGGCGCCTGTGGCGGCGGTCCGCCCAGGTGGATCCGTGCGGCTAGGCGCGGTAGGGACCTGTGCTCGGGGTTTGGGGCGGCCGTTCGAAATGGCAAGTTGCGATCTAAACAAACCGAGCGCGCCGCGCCTGGGGGCAATTCGGGATCTATCACACCGATTTGCGACAATGGGATGATGGCATCGATCCGCAAACCGCGCCGGCGCTGGCTTTCGGGCCTGTTAGTGGCGCTTGCGCTCGTCATCGCGGCGGCACTGCACGCGGCGCTGACCGCGACAACAGTCGCTCCGTTCGGGCCCCATATGGCGACGTACGCCGTGACCACGTCCGGAACTTTGACGATCGATCTGGGGCCGCTTGGAACTATCCAACGCCCCTCCCCGGCCCCCGGGCCGATCGGCATAGGTGTGCAGGTCCACGAGATTCCGGAGAGTTACACGGGACTCGAACGCACCGATGTTGCGACGAGCCTGACAGGCGACCTGCAACGGTACCTGACCCTCTTCGCGAGCCCACAAGACACCCTGCAACTCGTTGCGACCGGCCTCATCCGCGATGCGGGCCGGACCTTTCTTCTGGACACGGTTTGGTTGGCTGTCGCGGTCGGTGCCGTCGCGGTGCTGGTCGGACGAAGGCGCGGAGCGTCGGTGCGGCGCGCCGCCGCGCTGACCGCTCCTTGGGTGTGCGTCGGCGCACTGCTCATCGGCACAGGCGTTGCCGCGGCGGCCAGCCGCGACGCGGTGAGGGCGCGGTCGGTGCCGGGAGCCACTGTATTTGCCGGAACGGCCCTCGCCGGAACCAGGATCACAGGTCGCCTCGGCGGCGTCCTCGAACAGTACGGCGGACAGGTCATAGACGCGTTCAAAGAGAACGACGAGTTCTACAGCGAAGCGAACACCAATCTCGAACGGCAGTGGCAGCTGGCCGCGGCGACGCCGACGATCAGCCCCGCCGGGAACGCCGCGGGCGCAGGCGATGCGGCTGCTTCTGGTTCGCAGGGTCTGTCTGGGCAGTCGGGCGCGGGGGATGCGGCTGCTTCTGGGTCGCAGGGGTCCGCGGCGCCGTCCGGCGCCGCGGGGGGAGAGATGGCCTCGTCGGAAAATGACGTGGATCTTGTCACGATGCTGGTGATAAGTGACATGCACTGCAATATCTCCATGAGTCCGTTGGTCGGGACACTGGCGCGCGAATCGGGCGCGAGCATCATCTTGAACGCGGGCGATGCGACGATCGATGGCACCGCGGTCGAGCAGACGTGCCCCGAATCCTTGATGCGCGCCGTTCCGAAGGAGGCAACGCTCGTGTACGCGGGCGGGAATCACGATTCCGACCTGACGGCCGACCAGTTCGAGGCCGCCGGAGCGACAGTGCTGCGGGGCCAAACCGTGAGCGTCGATGGGGTGAGAATCCTTGGCGATCTGGACCCATGGAAGACCAACTTCGGTTCCGGTACTTCACTCGCGCGGAGCGAGAGCGCAAGCGATTTTCAATCCCGGATCATAAAAACAGCTTGCGACGAGGCCCCCGACCTCCTGTTGATTCACACTCCGTACGAGGGGCGTCCCGCCCTTGACGCCGGGTGCGCGCCGTACCTCATCTCGGGGCACATGCACCGTCGCGTGGGGCCTGAAGCGCGGGGGTCGGGCGTGGAGTACGTCAACGCGTCATCGGCGGGGGCCACGGAGGGCGAACCAACGTTGGGTCCGCTGCGCGGCGACGCGGAAATGACGGTGCTCACGTTCGATCGAGTGCAGCGGCGAATCGTCGACTACCGTGTCGTTACGGTTCACACCGATGCGTCCGTCGACATCGGCGAGGTAACTGCGTTCCCGCTACCTTCGCAGTTCGCGTAGGTGCGTTGGTGGGTGGGTGAGCACTCAGATCGCAACGGGTCGGATGTCTTCGCAGTATGCAAAGGCGCGGGCGCGGGCGCGGGCGACGATTCCGAGGAGGAAGGGAGCGCTGCGGCACAGGGACCGCGGCACAGGTATTGTGCACCCCCCGCGGTCATCTTCCGGACTTTTTGGATGTTTGGCGCTCTAAAAGGGTAAAAATGCTGGGGCAAAGCGCCGATCCGGTGCGGATTTGCGCGGATGTGAGCCTTTTGTGTTCCGCCTTGGGCCATTCGTCCCATATTTGGGCGTAAGGTTATATAAAGTTCCCACGCCGCCACTTTCCAGGGAGTTTCCCCGTGACTCAGTCGAGTGCTGCCTCCATCGCCCGCCATCCCGGACTCGCTCTTTTCGCGCTCGCGATAGGCGGCTTCACGATCGGGACCACCGAGTTCGCGGCGATGGGAGTCCTGACGAACGTTTCGTCGGCATTCCACGTCACGGATGCGGTGGCGGGGCACATGATCAGCGCCTACGCGGTCGGTGTGGTGCTGGGCGGCCCGCTGCTCACAGTCACGACGGCACGGATGCAACGCAAGACGCTGCTAATCGCACTCATGGCCCTGTACACGGTCGGTAACATCGCCTCATCCTTCGCCCCCAACCTCGCCGTCCTCATCGCCGGGCGGTTCGTCACCGGCCTGTCACACGGAGTGTTCTTCGGCGTCGGCGCGGTGGTGGGAACCGCGGTCGTTGGCGTCGCGCGGCGCGGGTTCGCGGTGTCAATGATGATGGCCGGCCTCACCGTGGCAAACGTGGTCGGCGTGCCGCTCTCGTCGATCGTGGGAGACCAGCTTGGGTGGGAATGGACGTTCCGCCTCGTCGGGATCCTGGGAATAGTGACAATCGTTGGCGTCATTTTGAACGTCCCCAAAGTTCCACCGCTTGCCGGCGCCTCACCCAAGACCGAATTCAAAGCACTCGGAAATGGTCCGCTCTGGCTCGGAATGCTGGCTGGCGCGGTCGGCTTCGGGGGAATGTTCGCCGCCTACAGCTACGTGAAACCAATCTTTGTGCGCGGCTTGGGTGCCAGCGACGTCATCGTCTCGTTCGCGCTTGCCTCCTTCGGCGCCGGCATGACCGTCGGTGCCATTGTTGGCGGCAGGCTGTCGGACCGCTCCGTGAAATCGGCGACAAGAATCGGCTTCATTCTCACGGCGGCCTCGCTCCTGATCTTCGGTCTGGCCATGGGGTCGGTTGTGGGCGCAATGGTGGGCCTATTCCTGGTCGGGCTCGCCTCCCAGATCCTGGGCGTGGCGCTGCAAACCGCATTGATGGACCTCAGCCCCAACGCACCCTCGCTCGGCGCCTCGCTATGCCACTCCGCGCTGAACCTTGGCAACGCTAACGGCGCGTTCTTGGGCGGTATGGTGCTGACCGCGGGAATGGGATATCCGGCGCTGGCATGGCTGGGCGTGATACTCACTATCATCGGATTCGCGATCATGCTTGGTGTGCAACGCCTCAAGGCCCCGCAACCGATTCCCGGGTTGCCTTCAGAAAGCTAGCGCACAGTAGACCCTGCGACGCCGCAGCGGCGATCGGGCAGGTAACTACCAAAGATCAGCGGCCCCAGCCGCGCACGCAGACAGGATTGCACGTGTCGGAAAACAAGGGCGCTCTGGAAATCATGAACGGCAAGCGGACGGGAATCTGGCTCGCCATCCTGGGAACCATCGCGCTGTGGGCATCGGCCGATCTAGCCATCGAACGTTACCGGGCGCTCATCGACCCGAACTACATCCCGAGTTGTTCGGTCAGTATCTTCGTGGATTGCGCACCCGCGATGGGATCCGCGCAGGGCGCGATCTTTGGCTTCCCTAACCCGTACTTGGGTCTGGGAGCATTTCCGGTCGTGATGACCATCGGGATCATCATGGCGGGTGGGTGGCGCCCGCCGGCATGGCTGTGGCGAACCTTTACGGTGGTTTCGACCGCGGCGCTGGCGCTCGTCGTCTTCCTCATCTTCACGTCCGTGCACACGATTGAGCGATTGTGCCCGTATTGCATGGTGGTGTGGGCCATGATGATCCCGCTGTGGTGGATCTTGGTTGCGTACGCAATGGACCGCGGGTTCCTGGGTGCGCCAAAGCGGGCGCGCGAGATCGTCGTCACGTACCGCTCCTTTTTCATCCTCGGGACGTATGTGGCCGTCGCGCTGTGGATCGTCATCGGTATGTGGAGCCTCATCGCCGGCTAGCCGGGATGCGGGGCGCTTGTCGCTAGCGAGGCTTGCGCGCCGTTCGCGTACGTTCCGCGGGTGGCGGGGATGCGGGGCGCTCGTCCGTGAATAATCGATGATTAGGGACGAGGGCTCCGCGCCGAACTCCCGACCCCACCGTGCCAGGCGATACGATGGGGCGTGTGAGCACGCACGATTTTGAACCGGCCGGCACCTCAACCTCTTCAACCGAACCCGCATGGCGCTACACGCCAGCGCTCGCGGAGAAGATCGAACTCAAGTGGCAGCAATACTGGGAGGATCACGGCACGTTCTTCGCCGCGGACCCCCAATCCGGTGATCTGCGCGACGGCGAAGGCCACGGTGCGCGCACCGATTCCTCGTTCTTTGTCATGGACATGTTCCCGTACCCCTCGGGGGCGGGCCTACACGTCGGCCACCCCCTTGGCTACATCGCGACCGATGTCACCGGGCGCTACCGGCGCATGCGCGGCGACAACGTCCTGCACGCGCTGGGATACGACGCGTTCGGGCTGCCAGCCGAGCAGTACGCGGTGCAAACCGGTCAGCACCCGCGAGTGACCACGGAAGCTAACATCGCCAACATGCGTCGGCAGCTGCGGCGCCTGGGGTTGGGCCACGATTCAAGGCGGTCGTTTGCCACAACAGACTCCGACTATGTGCGTTGGACGCAATGGATATTCCTGCAGATTTTCAACGCCTGGTACGACCCGCAGGCCGTGCGACCCGATGGCGGGATCGGCAGCGCCAGGCCAATCTCGGAGCTGCGCGCCAAGTTGGAATCCGGCGAGGTGGCGGTTCCCGGCGGCATTGAAGGCGTGAGCGGGACGCAATGGGCGGACCTGAGCGAGGCCGAACAGGCGGCGGTGATCGACCACCACCGGCTCGCCTACACGTCCAAATCTCCCGTGAACTGGTGCCCCGGTCTGGGCACCGTGCTCGCCAACGAGGAAGTCACCGCCGAGGGGCGGTCCGAGCGTGGGAATTTCCCCGTATTCGTCAAGTCGTTGCAGCAGTGGAACATGCGAATCACCGCGTACGCAGACCGGCTCGCGGAGGATCTGGACCTGATCGACTGGCCAGACAAGGTGCGGTCGATGCAGCGCCACTGGATCGGCCGCTCGGAGGGTGCGC
Organism: Rarobacter incanus; assembly: GCF_006715765.1. Taxonomy (NCBI): domain Bacteria; kingdom Bacillati; phylum Actinomycetota; class Actinomycetes; order Micrococcales; family Rarobacteraceae; genus Rarobacter; species Rarobacter incanus. The sequence goes on along the minus strand of NZ_VFNV01000001.1, from coordinate 706,841 downwards.
ACGTCACGTTCGAGGTGCCGGGCGTCGCCGAACCGCTTACCGTTTTCACTACCCGCCCCGACACGCTATTCGGTGCCACCTATGTTGTTGTTGCACCAGAGCACCCGCTGGTCGATTCGCTGATCGCAAGCGGTGACTCCGAATTTGCGGCGGAGGTTCCAGGTTCGTGGCGCGGCGGCGCGCAGACGCCCGCGCAGGCGGTTCTTGAGTACCGTGCGGCAGCGGCCGCCAAGACACCGTTGGAGCGGCAGGCCGAAGCCGGGACAAAGACGGGAGTGTTCACCGGCGGCTACGCAGTCAACCCGGTCAACGGCCACCGGCTTCCGATCTTCGTGGCCGACTACGTGCTGATGGGGTATGGCACCGGAGCGATTATGGCAGTGCCCGGTGGCGATACCCGCGACTTCGATTTCGCAACCCAATTCGAGTTGCCGGTCGTTTACACCGTGCAACCCCCCGCGGACTTCGCCGGTGGCGCGTGGACGGGCGATGGGCTGGTCATCAACTCCGCGAACGACACCCTTGACCTCAACGGTTTGGATGTGCCTGAGGCGAAGGCGCGAATGCTTGCCTGGCTCGAGGAACATGCCGCCGGGACGCGCACGGTCACCTACCGCTTGCGCGACTGGCTCTTTAGCCGTCAGCGGTACTGGGGCGAACCATTCCCCATCGTCTACGACGAATCCGGTCACGCCGTGGCGGTCCCCGACTCGATGTTGCCGATCGACCTACCCGAGGTCCCGGACTACTCACCGCGAACGTTCGACCCGAATGACGCTGATTCCGAACCGGAACCGCCCCTGGGACGCAACCAGGATTGGGTCAATGTCACACTCGATCTGGGCGACGGGCCGCGCGCCTACAAGCGCGACACCAACACCATGCCGAACTGGGCGGGATCTTGCTGGTACTACCTGCGCTACCTGGATCCGCACAACGCCGCGGCGTTGGTCGACCCGCAGCTCGAGGAATACTGGATGGGCCCCCAACACAATGCTACGGCCGGTGCCGCGGGCGGGGTGGACCTGTACGTCGGCGGCGTTGAGCACGCCGTCCTGCACCTGCTGTACGCGCGCTTTTGGCACAAGGTCCTGTACGACTTGGGGCATGTCGCCTCCCGCGAACCGTTCCACAAGCTGTTCAACCAGGGATACGTTCAGGCATACGCCTACACCGATGCCCGCGGCATGTATGTCCCGGCAGACGAAGTGGAAGAAGTCACCGCGGCCGATGGGTCCGTGAGCTGGACGTGGCGCGGCGAACCCGTGAACCGCGAGTACGGCAAGATGGGCAAGTCGCTGAAGAATGTGGTGACGCCCGACGACATGTACCGCGATTACGGGGCCGACACGTTCCGTTTGTACGAGATGTCGATGGGCCCGTTGGACCTGTCAAGGCCGTGGGAGACGCGCGCTGTCGTGGGGTCGCAGCGCTTCTTGCAGCGACTGTGGCGGAACGTGCTCGATGAGGGGACCGGTGACGTCATTGTGGCGGATGCGGCAGCCGAGATCGAGACGCGCAAGATCTTGCACCGCACCATCGCCGACGTGCAGGCCGAGATGGAAGCGATGCGACCCAACACGGCAATCGCCAAGCTGATCGGGCTCAACAACCACCTGACATCGCTGGATGTGAAGCCGCGCGAGGTCGTCGAGTCCCTGATTTTGATGGTGGCGCCTTTCGCGCCCCACATTGCCGAGGAATTGTGGGCGCGCCTCGGCCACACGGAATCGTTGGCGCACGCTCCGTTCCCCGAATACGACGAGGAATACCTGGTACAGGAAACCGTGACGTGCGTGTTCCAGGTCAAGGGCAAGGTGCGCGGTCGTGCCGATGTGTCCCCGGACATAGCGGAGGCCGCGTTGGAGGCGTTGGCGTTGGCGGATCCCGGCGTGCAGCGCACGCTGGACGGCGCGGAGGTGCGCAAGGTGATCGTGCGCGCGCCGAAGCTTGTGAACATCGTCCCCGCCTGATTTCGCGGTGCTGCCCAGCTACGACGGCTCGGTCCCGCGGGTCGGTGTCGTAACGGATTCGACCGCGGCCGGGCCCCTGGCTGCCTCGCCGAATCTGCGCGTCGTGCCGCTGACCATCATCGCTGGCGGGGACGAGTTCCCCGACTCCGGTTCGGCGGTCAGCGCGCGGGTGCTCGCGGCATTGGGGGAGGGCCTGCCTGTCAGCACATCTCAGCCGTCCGCGCAGGCCTTCGCCGCCGCATATCGCGAGGCGGCGAAGACTTGCGACACCGTCGTGTCGGTGCATATTTCGGGGGGACTGTCTGGCACGGTACACGCGGCGGCGTTGGCGGCCAGCGCGGCCGATGTCCCGGTGACTGTCGTTGACTCGCGCACTGCGGGTGCGGGGCTGGCGGTGGCGGCCACGGCGGCGCTGCGCGCCGCCGATCTGGGCGGTAGCGCCGCGAGTGTCACCCAGGCGGCGTTGCGCGCTGCGCGCGCCAGCGTGACGTATTTCGCGGTCGGGTCCATGGAACACCTGCGCCGCGGGGGCCGCATCACCCGCGCGCAGGCGGTCGTCGGCTCGGCGCTGGGGGTGCGGCCTGTGCTGATTTTGCGTGACGGGAAAATCGAAGTGGATCACATCGCGCGGTCGCGAATGGGGGCGCAGCGGCGCCTTGTGGATGTCGTCGAGCGGCCACTCCAAAGGCAGGGGGATTGGTCGTTGATCGCATATCATTGCGCCGATCCGAGCTCGGTCGAGCCGTTGGCCGCTGCGTTGCGCGATCGTTTTGGCTTGCCGGTGTCGATCGTCGATGTCGGTGGAGTCTTGGGTGCCCACGTGGGACCCGGACTGACGGGGGTCGCGGTCGTTCCCGGTGCTTAGGCGTGGTCGTTCTGGCTTTTGGCCGCGGTTCCCGGTGCTTGGTCTTTGTGGCTCCTGATTCGTTGGAGGTGCCGCGCGTGCGGGATGCTTGCGTGCGGGCAGTGGGCAGATCGGTCGGAGAGATGTTATCCACAGCCGGCGGTGGCGCATCTGGTGGGCGGCGGGGACCACTAGATTCCTGTCATGAAACACATGTCTCACGGTGCGGCCGATGCTGATCGGTGGGGGTCTGCGGGGGTCGATAGCGATTCCGCTGGTGATCGGTGGGGGTCTGCGGGGGCCGATAGCGATTCCGATCTCGACCGCGATAACCGCTCCCTCGGGCGTTCCTACGCTGTCGGCTCTCGGTGGTCTCTGGGCCGTATAGCGTTAGTTGCGGTTGCCTTCATTCTGGCCGGAAGTGCCGTATTTGCGTGGTGGGTGGGGCGGGCCGATCCGCCGATTTCGGTGTACGGGGGAGCCGGGGCATCAACGGGGGACACCGCCCAGGGAGCCGGCGAAACCGCCCAGGGCGATGACGCGGGCCAAGGCGGAAGCGGGAGCATGGCCGCCGACCCGGCCGCTGGGAGTAGCGGCATTTCAGATCAAGACGCGCTCAGCGCGGGCACCGCAGGTTCCGCCGTCGAAACCATCGCGGTCCACGTCGTGGGGGCGGTAAATAAGCCGGGGGTGGTCTACTTGCGGTCGGGTGCGCGTGGCGTTGATGCCGTGGCGGCTGCCGGTGGACTCAAGGCGAACGCAGATGCGCGCCGGATCAATCTCGCACAGCCCGTCAGCGATGGGCAACAAGTCGTTGTTCCTAAGCGAGGCGAGGCGGCCGGGACGGGATCCAACGCGACGAGTTCCAGCGCCGGAAGCGAAGGAGTCGCTAGTGGATCGGGTCAGGCGAGTGAGGGGGGAACAGAACTTGTCGATATCAATAATGCTGATGCCGCACAACTACAGCGATTGCCGGGAATCGGCCCGGCAATGGCGGAACGGATCATCGCGTGGCGGAAGGACACCGGCGGGTGCAAGGCCATCTCAGACCTTCTTGCCGTGAGCGGCATCGGGGACGCCAGGCTGGAGGCGATTAAGGACCTGATTACCTGCGGTGGTGGCGCGTGAGACGCTCGCTGTGGCACGACATGCGGCTAATACCGACGGCACTCGTTGCGTGGGGTGCGTCGGCGATTCTCGTTACGGTGCGGCCGGGTCCCCGCGCACTCATGGTCTGCGCGGCGGCGTCGTTGCTCTGCGCGGCGGCGTTGTTGTCCCGCGTCGTCGGGCAGCGACGCCGGTGGGCACGAGTGCCCTGCGGCGGCATCAAGGGTCATTGCGTCGCGGCGCTGCTGGCGGTGGCAGTGATCGCAGGCCTGGGCGTATGGCGGCTCGACCCGTGGCTTGTCCAACTGCGGGCAAATCCACCGGCCGACCCCGTAACGGTCATCGCGCGAGTGGTCACGGAGCCGCGTCACGTCGGCGGAATCCGCGCGGGAACTAAAACGTCCTGGTGGGCGCGGATCGATGTGGCCGCCGCTTCAACCGATCAACGCGGCAGGTCCGCATCGGTACTGCGCGCCAGCGTCCCGCTGACGGTTTTTGGAACTGGGCCCACCCCTGCCTGGCTGGCATGGGTGGAATGTACCGGCACTTTCAGCGTCAATCCGGGCGGGGCGACCGATTCGCTGCGCGCTAGCACCGTGCGCGTCGTGCGGGGTCCCCCCTCGTGGACAAGGTGGTCCAACATCGCGCGAGCGGCCACGCGTCAGGCCAGCGCGGGACTTCCGGACGATGCGCGGGCGCTCGTCCCCGGTGTTGCAATTGGCGATACGTCGGAAGTAAGCGATCAGCTCTCTGCCGATATGAAGAGGGCGGGCCTGACCCATCTGACGGCCGTATCGGGTGCGCATTTCGCGATCCTAGCGTCGATGCTGTGGAGCGTGTTGGGGTTTGCGAGGGCGGGTCCACGGGTGCGGGCACTAGCGGTGGTCGTGCTGATCGCGGGCCTAGTCATCTTGGTCCGGCCCGAGGCGTCGGTCGTCAGGGCCGCGGGGATGGCACTCGTCTCTGTGGTCGGAATGCTTGCGCGGCGCCGATCCACCCCGACCCCCGCACTTGCAACGACGACGCTGGTGTTACTGCTCGCGGATCCGACCCTTGCTGTCAGTATCGGTTTCGCGCTTTCGGCATTGGCCACCTTTGGTTTGGTTCACGCCGCCCCCGTCATTGAGGAACGCTGCCATTTACTGCCTACTCGGTTGCGCTCGGAGGTCGCGGTAGCCCTGGCGGCATACTTGGTGTGCGCGCCCGTGGTGATCCTCATTGCGCCGAGTCTCTATCCGTGGGCGGTGCTGGCAAATGTTGCCGCGGCGCCGCTCGTTGTTCCGCTCACGTTGCTCAGCGCCGCTGTGGTGGCCCTTTCACCCTTCGTGCCACAGATCGCGGTCGGATTGGCCTGGCTGGCGCAATGGCCCGCATTGTGGATTGCGTGGGTGGCTAGGGCGACGCGCTATCTTCCGTGGGCTGAGGTCCGTTGGCTCGGCGGTGTCGCAGGAATGCTGCTCCTGGCCGTGGTCGCCGTCGGGTGCTTTCTTATCGTCCGCCAGGCGCCTGCCGTGAAATGGTACACGCAAGCCTATGTGATGCCACTGCTGCGTTGGTATGGCGGGGAGTCGGGGAAACGAGTGTGTCAACAACCCCGATCGGAGCGTTCCGGCCGCCATGCCCGAAGCGCTAGGCTTAACCGATGAACGCAGCGACTCCGTCCGCGACCTCGTGGGACAAGGCCGTGCTAGCCCCCGTGGTGTTGGTCAGCGGTGCCGAGGGCCTCTTGGTCGATCGTGCGGTGGCGCAGTTGCGGGAGCAAGCCGTCTTCGCGAATCCGGAATTGGAGCGCACAACCGTCGATGCCGCCGCATACCAGGGCGGGAACCTGGAGGTCCTCACCAGCCCGTCGTTATTCGGCGAACCACGCTTCATCGTCATCGACAATGTGCAAGCCTGCACCGATCCCCTCATCCCGGACGTCATCGCCTACCTTGGCTCGACCGAACCCGACGTGTATCTGGTCCTGGTCCACCGTGGTGGCGTGCGTGGCAAGAAGCTACTGGACGCGCTCAAGGCCGCCAAGGTGCCGCGGGTCGTATGCGATGCGATTAAGAAGGACGCGGACAAGGCACAATTCGTTGCCAGTGAATTCAAGCGCAGCAAGCGTCGGGCCTCGAGCGATGCCGTCGACATGTTGGTGCAGGCGGTGGGATCCGACCTGCGCGAGCTCGCAGCCGCGTGCGCCCAGCTCATCAACGACACCGAGGGCATGGTTGATCTCACGAGCGTCGAACGATACTACGGCGGTCGGGTGGAGGTCAGCTCGTTCCGCGTGGCGGATGCGGCCGTCGCCGGGCAACCCGCGGCCGCGATTGTCGCGCTGCGGCACGCATTGGCTACCGGATCCGACCCCGTCCCGTTGGTTGGAGCGCTGGCATCGAAGCTGCGGACCTTGGCTCTCGTCGCCTCGCACGCGGGCAGCCCCGCTTCCGCGGCCAAGGACTTGGGTCTAGCGCCCTGGCAGGTGGAACGATCCCGGCGCGATCTGCGCCACTGGACGCCCACAGGTTTGGCCGAAGCAATCGTCCTGACGGCGCGGGCCGACGCCGAGGTTAAAGGGATGTCGCGGGATCCCGTTTTCGCCGTCGAGCGCGCTGTCCTGGCCGTTGCGGCGCGCGCTGGCGCACAAGCGAGGCGGCGCTGACGGCCCGCCGGACCGGATAGCAGAAACAGAGAGGTCGGGGCCGCGAACAAGCGTTCACGACCCCGACCTCACAAGCCAGGAACCGAGTGTCAGGCGTTGTTCACTGCCTTGGCAAGAGCCGACTTCCGGTTCGCAGCCTGGTTGGAGTGAATAACACCCTTCGACACAGCCTTGTCGAGCTTGCGCGAGGCAGCGGTCAGAGCCGCCGTGGCGGCTTCCTTGTCGCCGGCCTCGACAGCTTCGCGCACCTTGCGGACGTGCGTCTTGAGTTCGGACTTGACCGCCTTGTTGCGCAGGCGCGCCTTCTCGTTGGTCTTGATCCGCTTGATCTGGGACTTAATGTTCGCCACGTTTGGACTCTCTTGTGTGTTTTCGCGGGTGCGAAATCTGACAGGTCATTGAAGGCTCTCCCGCTTCCGGGACTGGGGTGGGGAACCCGTGGAGAGGAAGCGGTGTTGTGCCAGCCGACCCAGCGGGCACACAGCGGTAAATGTTAGCACGGAAGTATTTGTTTGTCCCGCGGTTGCGCCACGAAACGATTTTGGTACTCGGATGTTACACACACGGGTTACCGTCTAACTATGGCAGCCGTCTTCGATCGTTACGAACAGGGTGCGCCCTGGGACGAAATGTTCTCCCGCGACGCGAAACCGCACCGCGCCAGCGTGCCGCTGCACCGGATTTTGCAGGCCCTATCGCCGGGCGAAATCCAGGCTCGCGCGGACGCGCTTGCCCGCAGCTACGTGAACCAGGGCGTGACTTTTGACTTTGCGGGCGAAGAGCGACCATTCCCCCTCGACGTTGTGCCTAGGGTCATTGACGCCGTCGAATGGCAGACGATCGAGTCGGGCGTCGCCCAGCGCGTGCGCGCGCTCGAGGCCTTTCTCGATGACGTCTACGGGCAGCAACAGTGCGTGCGCGACGGCGTCGTTCCGCTCACATTGATTCAATCCTGTTCGGAGTTTCACCGCGAAGCATTCGGTGTGATCCCCGCGAATGGGGTCAGGGCCCACGTTTCGGGAATCGATCTGATCCGAGATGCCGACGGACAGTTTCGGGTTCTCGAAGACAACGTGCGCATCCCGTCGGGCGTCTCTTACGTCGTTTCCAACCGGCGGGCGATGGCGCAGTCGTTCCCCGAACTCTTCGCGCAGCTGCGCATCCGGCCCGTCGATGGGTACCCGCGCCATCTCTTGCAGGCCCTGACCAAGGCGGCCCCTGCGGCCGCGAGCGCGGAACCGACGGTCGTGGTCCTCACCCCGGGCGTCTTCAACTCCGCCTACTTCGAACACTCCCTGCTGGCACGACTCATGGGCGTTGAACTGGTCGAAGGCTCGGACCTCTTCGTGGCCTCGAACCGCGTGTGGATGCGCACCACGGAGGGGCGCCGCCGTGTCGACGTCATCTATCGGCGCGTGGACGACGAATTTCTCGATCCGGTACATTTCCGTGCGGATTCACTGCTGGGCGTGCCGGGGCTCCTCAACGTTGCCCGCCAGGGCAACGTCACCATTGCGAACGCCGTAGGCAACGGGGTCGCCGACGACAAGCTCGTTTACACCTACGTCCCGGACCTGATCCGCTACTACCTGGCGGAGGAACCGATTATCCCGAACGTTCAGACATGGCGCCTCCAAGAACCGCAATCCTTGTCCGAGGTGCTGGACCGGTTGGATGAATTGGTCGTCAAGCCGGTCGACGGATCCGGAGGAAAGGGTATCGTCGTCGGCCCCGCCGCCTCACGAAAAGAACTCGATGAGTTGCGCGCAAAGCTGGTCGATGACCCCCGCGGATGGATTGCGCAACCGGTCGTCCAACTGTCGACGGCACCCACCTGGGTGGATGGGCACCTGGCCCCCCGCCACATCGATCTGCGCCCGTTCGCGGTCAACGACGGCGACGACGTGTGGGTGCTGCCCGGCGGCCTGACTCGCGTGGCGCTGCCGGAGGGGCAACTGGTCGTCAACTCGTCACAGGGCGGCGGGTCGAAGGACACCTGGGTGCTGGGAACGGGGCGGGGCCGGCGCCCCGATAAGCCCGCGGCAACGGGGTATTCGCGAGTTGCCGAAAGCGTGCCGCTGACCACCAACCCGCACGATTCGACGGTGGCCTCGTTGGCTCTCAACCAACAGCAGCAACAACAACAGCAAGCTAGCGACATCGCATCTGGGGGGCCGACATGCTGAGCCGCATCGCCGAATCGCTGTTTTGGATCGGAAGGTACGTCGAACGCGCCGACGACACGGCGCGGATCTTGGACGTGCACGTCCAGCTGCTCTCCGAGGACCCGTGGGCAGAAGAAGACATGGCGTGCCGATCGTTGCTAACGATCATGGACCGGCCGGTGCCGCTCGACGGCACGCTCGTGACGAAGTCCGACCTGCTGGAAATCCTTGCCCACGACCGCGACAATCCATCCGCCATCGCCGGGGCGTTGATCGCGGCGCGAGAAAATGCCAGGCGCGCCCGGGAAATCGTTTCCACAGAACTGTGGGAATGCCTCAACACCACCCGCAACGGCGTCGTGGGCTTGATCCGCAATTCGACGCCGCACGACTACTTTTCCTGGGTGCGGGAACGCGCTGCGGTCGTTGCCGGCGTCCAGGATTCCGGCACAAGCCACGATGAAACCTGGTTGTTTATGATCCTGGGCCGCTCCATCGAACGAGCGGATATGACGGCACGTCTGATCACCTCCCAGGCTCACCTGGGTGCCACCGGCCCGGGGTGGACGACGATGCTGCGATCGTGCGGCGCCTACGAGGCGTTCCTGCGCACCTACCGCGGCCGCGCCAGCGACGAACGTGCCGCGGGATTCTTGGTGCTGGACCGGTTGTTTCCCAGGTCGATCGTGAATGCCCTGACGCGGGCGGAGGAATGCCTGCGCGCGCTCAACCCGAATGAAGACCGATACGGGGTGACGGACGAGGCCTTGCGTGAGCTCGGACTGGCGCGGGTCGCTTTGGAATACGCGCGCCCACACGAGCTGATGAGTGAGCTGCCGACGGCAATGGAGCGCGTCCAATTGGCGTGCGCCGCCGCGTCCGATGCCATCAGGAAGCGGTATTTCCCGACCGAAGTCGCGATGGAATGGGTGGAGGAGGCGCTGTGAACCGCTACGAAGTTGTCCACACCAACGCGTTCAAGTACCAGGACACGGTCCGCGCGTCGTACAACGAGGCGCGCATGATTCCCGTTGCGGGACGCGGTCAACGGATCGTGGATGTCAGCGTCAACATCGATCCGCTGTCATCGCGCTACGACTACACGGACTATTGGGGCACGCGCGTGGTGTCGTTCGAGGTCCTGCGCCCCCACGATCACCTCACGCTCGTCGCCGCATCGTTGGTGGAACTGGCCGGCCCCGAGGGGTTCGATGATCCGAGCGCGACCTGGGAAGACCTGCGCGATCCGGCGCTGTGCGACCGGCAGTCGGTATACCTGACGCATTCGCACGTCACCGTGGTTCCCGACGACGTGCGCGCGCTGGCGCTGGATTGCATCGAAGGCAATTCCCCCCACCAGGCGGCGCTGCTGATCAGCGACGCCATCCGCGACGCGATGGAATACGTTCCGGGCGTGACCACCGTGCACACCCCGGCCAGCGAGGCCTGGCAGGAGCGCAAGGGCGTCTGCCAGGACATCGCACACCTGACCGTCGGGGCGTTGCGCTCGGTCGGAATTCCGGCGCTGTATGTGTCCGGCTATTACGACCCGCGCGCGGCTGCGGATCTAGACCAGGAAACGGTAGTCGGCCAATCCCACGCCTGGGTCGAGTGGTGGGCCGGTTCGTGGCGCCCCTACGACCCGACGAACAGGGTGGTGGCGGGCGACCAGCACGTCGTGGTCGGGCGCGGGCGCGAATACGATGACGTCCCTCCGTTCAAGGGAGTGTTTGCGGGCGGCGGCCGGTCCGAACTGGATGTATCCGTTGCCATGACACTAAAGAATTAGGGACGAGAGCCCCCTCGCCGGGACTTTCGTTCCCCGCCTGCGCCCAAGTCACCCGCTAGCGTTGCCACATTAGTCGCACGTTAGCAAAGGGGTACTTCGATGGCAGATCCGCGCGGGTTCTTGCGGACGCGCAACCGTGAGTTGCCGTTGGACCGACCCGTACCTTTGCGGATACGCGACTTTGCCGAGGTGCACCCCAGCAAGCCCGAGGGCGCGGCAGGCCTGGATATGACCCGGCGGCAGGCCAGCCGCTGTATGGACTGCGGGGTCCCGTTCTGCCACTTTTCCTGCCCGCTCGGCAACCTGGTGCCCGAATGGAATGACCTGGTGCGCACCGGCCACTGGGAGGATGCGGTCGAGCGGCTGCACGCGACCAACAATCTTCCCGAGGTCACCGGTCGGCTGTGCCCGGCGCTGTGCGAATCCGGATGCGTGCTTTCGATCAATGACCCCGCGGTGACCATACGCAACATCGAGGTGGCGATCGCGGAGGAGGGCTTCAGCCGCGGACTGATAACGCCGATGGTGATCAACCGGCACACCGGCAACCGCGTCGCCGTGGTCGGCTCCGGGCCCGCGGGCCTAGCGGCCGCCCAGCAACTCACGCGCGCAGGGCACCAGGTGACCGTGTATGAACGATCCGACGCGCCCGGCGGGCTTTTGCGGTACGGGATACCGGAGTTCAAGATGGCCTCGTCGGTCATTGACCGCCGCATCGATCAGATGATCGCCGAGGGGACGGCGTTCCGGTGCGGAATCGACGTCGGCAAGGACACGACGATCGCCCAGTTGCGAGAGCAATACGAAGCCGTGGTGATCGCGATCGGTTCGCCGACTCCGCGCGATCTGCCGGTCCCCGGGCGAGAGCTGGGTGGGGTCATCCAGGCCATGGACTACCTGGTCCCCGCGACGCGCAAGGCGCTTGGCAAGGACGTGACCGAGCACTACGACGCAAACGGCCTGGACGTGATCGTCGTCGGCGGCGGCGACACCGGATCGGACTGCATCGGCACCGCCGTGCGCCAGGGCGCACGATCCATCACTCAATTGGAAATCATGCCGCAGCCGCCGGCCGGCCGCCCCGCTAACCAACCGTGGCCGATCCACCCAGCAATTTTCAAGGTATCCAGCTCGCACGAGGAGGGCGGCGAAAGGCTCTTCCAGGTGTCGACCAGTCGTTTGCTGGGGGACGAATCCGGCTCAGTGACGCATATCGAGCTAGAACAGGTCGAATTCGACGCGGGACGTTTCGTTCCCATTTCGAGTGCCCCGATCCGGCTGCCGGCGCAGCTAGTGGTGCTGGCCATGGGATTCGTCGGTGTCGATAGGGCCGAGATGGGCCGCGACTGGGGCCTGGGCGTCGATGAGCGCGGCCGCGTGGAGCGCGCGGACGACTATTCGACCCAGGTCGACGGCGTGTTCGTCGCCGGGGACGCCGGGCGCGGCCAGTCGCTTATCGTGTGGGCGATCGCCGAGGGCCGGTCTGCGGCCGCGGAGGTGGACAAGTACCTGATGGGGCGCACGGAGCTGCCGCACGCCATCGGCGCCACGGAGCAGCCACTGCGCGCGTAGCAGTTTGCCGGATAGCGCGAAGCGATCCTCACCCATCGCGGGGGAGCATCACGGCGTTAGCTTCGAGGCGAGCGCTCGGCGTGCCGCATCCTCATCGCCCTCGATCTCGGGGGCCGCGAACCACGGGGAGGTGCGCCCCCACAAGGTCAGGGCCACATCCTTGGACGGCCCGCTGACCTTCGCCACCGGGTCGCCGGGGCCCCACACCCACCGCGCCGCAGTGTCGGTCGACTGGAAGGCGATGGCGGTCGCCGGGGGAGCAAGCCGCTGCAACCGCACCTGGCGGGGCGCCAGCGACGACACGACCTCATCGGTGACATCGTCCCACTGCTCGGCGCTGACCTGGTTGAGCGTTTCGTCCGCGGCGAGGCTGCGGGCAATGTCCGCGGCGTGAATCAGTGTCTCGTTGGCCTGCCTGCGCCACCAGTATCCCGGCGGGCCGGGACCGTCCAGGGTGAGCGCGCGGCGATCCGCGTCCAGGCTCACGCACGAATCCCACAGAATGTTCGCAGCGAAATCGTAGAAGTCGACCAGCGACTCGCGGTCGCGCGGAGCTGCGGGATCGTGCACGCCGATGTCAACCCCGCGCATCATCGCGGCCGCCCACAGGTGGACGGTTCCAAGGTGCAGCGCGACGTCGGCGACCTGCCAGGTTCCGCACCAGGGCACCGGGGCCGAGGGGTCGGCACCCCCAAGAAGGTTCCGGACCCATGACTGGCCAAGGCGCAGCGTCGATAGGTGGTCGGCGGCAGCGGGGTGCGCAGCGGGCCCAGACCAGGTGCTGGGTGCAGTGGCGGCGGGGGGAGGGGAGGCGGGGAACTCGTCGGTCATATGGCAATTATGCGGCCCAGTCATCCCACGACCGCAAACGCGCGAAGGCGCCACGACCGAGGCGGGATTTCGGTGTCGGCGGCGTTGCGCCATTGGTAAGCGCGCGGCAATGCGTTGCGACCGAGCCGGGTTTTCCGTGGAAGAATGGGAGGCCGTATAGCGTCGCCCGCCCACCGGCATGGCGCGCCCGTCGCCCTTACCCCTCACGATTCGGAGCCTGAAAAGACCGTGTCACCAATCCCGAGCCCCGCCACCGCCCGCGCCATCCAACCGGCCGCGACGGCTCCTAAGTTGCTGCGCAACTTCTGCATCATCGCGCACATCGACCACGGCAAGTCCACGCTGGCGGACCGCATGCTCCAGCTCACCGGCGTGGTTGAGGCACGCGCCATGCGCGCGCAGTACCTCGATCGCATGGATATCGAGCGTGAACGCGGAATCACGATCAAATCGCAGGCCGTGCGGATGCCGTGGGCGGTGCGCGATGAAGACGGCACCGAGCGCGCGTACGCGCTCAACATGATCGACACCCCCGGGCACGTGGACTTCACCTACGAGGTGTCCAGGTCGCTCGCGGCGTGCGAGGGCGCGGTGCTCTTGGTAGATGCGGCGCAGGGCATCGAAGCGCAGACGCTTGCGAACCTGTATCTGGCGCTCGACAACGAACTGGAGATCATTCCGGTCCTCAACAAGATCGACCTGCCGGCGGCGCAGCCCGAAAAGTACGCCGAGGAGATTGCCGGTTTGGTCGGATGCGATCCGGCCGATGTCCTGAAGGTTTCGGGTAAGACGGGTGAGGGCGTCGAGGCGCTCTTGGACAAGATCGTTCGGGTGGTGCCCGCGCCGCAGGGTAAATCCGAGGGGCCGTGCCGGGCCATGATTTTCGATTCCGTGTACGACACATTCCGCGGCGTCGTTACCTATGTTCGCGTCGTCGATGGGGCGCTGCGCCCGCGCGAACGCATCGCGATGATGTCGACCAAGGCCGCGCACGAGCTGCTGGAGATTGGTGTCATTTCGCCGGAGCCGATCCCGACGGCGGGTCTGGGCGTGGGCGAGGTGGGCTACCTCATCACGGGCGTCAAGGACGTTCGCCAGTCCAAAGTGGGCGACACGATCACCAGCCTGCAGGCCGGGGCCACCGAGCCGCTTTCCGGCTATTCCGACCCCAAGCCGATGGTTTTTTCCGGGCTCTACCCCATCGATGGATCCGACTACCCGGCGTTGCGCGACGCATTGGACAAGCTCAAGCTCAACGACGCCGCGCTCAACTACGAACCGGAAACCTCCGTCGCGCTGGGATTCGGCTTCCGCGTCGGGTTCCTGGGCCTGCTGCACCTGGAGATCGTCCGCGAACGGTTGGACCGTGAGTTCGGCCTGGACCTAATCTCGACCGCGCCCAACGTCATCTACGACGTCGTCTTGGAGGACAAATCCGAGGTACACGTGACCAATCCCAGTGAGTTCCCCGGGGGTAAGATCAAGGAGGTGCGCGAACCGGTGGTCCGCGCGACCATCCTGGCGCCCAGCGAGTTCATCGGCGCCATCATGGAGCTGTGCCAGACGCGCCGCGGCGACCTGCTGGGGATGGACTACCTGTCGGCGGATCGCGTCGAGATGCGCTACACACTGCCGCTGGCCGAAATCGTTTTCGACTTCTTTGACCAGTTGAAGTCGCGCACGCGCGGATACGCATCGCTCGATTACGAACCGAGCGGCGAGCAGGTAGCCGACCTGGTCAAGGTCGACATCCTGCTGCAGGGCGAACAGGTCGACGCCTTCAGCGCCATTGTCCACAAGGACAAGGCCTACGCATACGGCGTCATGATGACGGCGAAGCTCAAGGAACTGATCCCGCGCCAGCAATTCGAGGTCCCGGTGCAGGCCGCGATCGGTTCGCGGGTCATCGCCCGCGAAACCATCCGCGCCATCCGCAAGGACGTGTTGGCTAAGTGCTACGGCGGCGATATTTCGCGTAAGCGCAAGCTGCTCGAAAAGCAGAAGGAAGGCAAGAAGCGGATGAAGACGATCGGGCGTGTCGATGTCCCCCAAGAAGCATTCATCGCCGCGCTTTCCTCCGAGCAATCGACCAAAGAGTCGAAGGACGCTAAGAAGAAGTGAGCCCCGCATTCCCCTCCGGCCAGGAGGTTCCGGCGGGGGGTCCGTTGGCTGACGGTCAGTTCGGCGATGCCAGCAATCCCTTCGGCGTCTACGTCCACGTGCCGTTTTGCCGCGTGCGTTGCGGGTACTGCGACTTCAATACATACACGGCGACCGAACTGGGTGGGGGAGCGAGCCAGCGGGACTATGCCACGGTGGCCGCCCTGGAAGTCCAGCTGGCAGGGCAAGCGATGCGAGCGGCCGGATACCCCGGCAGGCAGGTAAGCACCGTGTTCTTCGGCGGCGGGACTCCCACATTGTTGCCCGCATCCGACCTGGTCGCCATGCTCGATGCGATCCGCCAGCAGTGGGGCATTGCGCCCGGCGCGGAGGTCACCACGGAAGCAAATCCGGATTCGGTGGATCTGCGCTACCTGCAAGAGCTGGCCGCCGGCGGGTTCACGCGGGTGTCGTTCGGGATGCAGTCCGCGGTGCCGCACGTGCTTGCGACCCTTGAACGCACCCATGCGCCCGAACGCATCGGACCGTGCGTGTCGTGGGCGCGGCAGGCGGGGCTGGACGTATCACTCGACCTGATTTACGGCACGCCGGGTGAATCGTTGGCCGATTGGCGAGCGAGCGTGCGGGCCGCGATCGAGGCGGGACCAGACCACATTTCCGCCTACGCGCTGACCGTCGAGCCGGGCACCAAGTTGGCGGCGCAGGTGCGGCGCGGCGCCGTGGGCATGCCTAGCGCGGATGATCAGGCCGACAAGTACGAGCTGGCGGACGACATGCTTACCGCGGCGGGGTATTGCTGGTACGAGATCTCCAACTGGGCGCGCACGGATGATGCGGCTGATCACCGCTGCCTGCACAACATGGCGTATTGGCGGGGGCACGATTGGTGGGGCGTCGGTCCGGGAGCGCATTCCTACCTCGGTGGCCTGTCCAGGGGGGACGATCAGGACCGACGAGGGCTCCGCTGGTGGAACGTCAAGCACCCGCGCGCCTATGCGGCGCGGGTGACGGCGGGGCTGTCGCCTGCGGCGGGCCTGGAATGGCTCGACCCAGCCGCGCGCGAACTCGAGTCCATGATGCTGGGCATACGCCTTCGCGCGGGGATGCCGGTTCAGGACTTGCCCCCGTCCGCTCGCGCGGAAATCCCCGCATTGATCGCCGAGGGGCTCATCGATGGGCACGCGGCGATCGCGGGGTTCCTGGTTTTGACCCGCAGGGGGCGGCTGCTCGCCGACGGAGTTGTGACGCGACTGACACGCGACTGACGCCCGCAATTCCGCCGAAATGTCGCACGGCCCGCCTATCATGAGGTGGTTTAGGCGGGCGACTACGGGGGCACAACGCGGCGATGGAACAAGGCAGCAAGCGAGACGAAGCGCACCCCTTCGCAGGGCGCATCTACGGCCTCGATGCCATGCGCGCACTCGCCGTCGTGCTGGTGTTGGTCTACCACATCTTCCCGCAATGGCTGCCCGGCGGGTTCATCGGGGTCGACGTGTTCTTCGTCGTTTCCGGCTTCCTGATCACGGGCCTGCTTCTGCGTGAATGGCAGGCGAACGGGCGCATCGATCTGGGTCGCTTTTGGTTGCGACGAGCCCGCAGGCTCCTGCCGGCACTCCTGACCGCGGTGCTTGCGGGCACGGCCATCGCGGGCCTGATCGGCGGGGACATTCTGGTCGGGATCGGCAGGCAGATCGTCGGCGCGCTGACGTTCACTTCGAACTGGTTGTATATCGCGGCCGGGTCGTCCTATGCGTCAGGTTTTAGCCCCGAGATGTTTACCCACCTGTGGTCGCTTGCGGTGGAAGAACAGTTCTACCTGGTGTGGCCGCTCATCCTCACGGTGGTCCTCGGCGTGATGCGTTCGCGGCGGCGCCGCGGACTGCGCGACGCTACCGATGCCAGACCATTGCGGTATGTGGCGTTGGCTTCGCTTTCCATCGCTGCCCTATCGGCAGTCGCCATGGCCATCGCCGGGAGCGTGAAGGACGACCCGTCGGCGGTCTACTACGGAACCCACACGCACCTTGCCGGTTTGATGCTAGGGGCGGCTCTGGCCGCCGCGGTATCGTCTCGAAGCGGATGGCGCATGATTCTGCGCGCCCGGCGCACGGCGCGGGCGCACGTGACGGCCCGCGCGGCGGCGATCGCGGCGGCGGGCATCATTACGGGCACGGCGGCGTACCTGCAATGGTCGTCGGCGGCCACCTACATTTATGGAATCACGCTCGCCAGCCTCAGCGCGGCCGTGATCATCGCCGCGCTGCTGTGCTTGCCCAATTTTGCGCAGCGGGCCGAACGCGGTGCGCTTGCGTGGGTTGGGCAGCGCTCCTACGGCCTCTACCTGTACCACTGGCCGCTCGTCGTTATCGCCTATTACGGCCTCGGCGGCTGGCCCGAATGGGTCCGACAGGTCCTCATCGTGACGCTGACGTTCGTGATCACCGCCCTGTCGTATCGGTTCGTTGAGCAACCCGTTCGCACGCTCGGGTTCAAGCTGACCGCCGTCGGCGCGGTCAAGGCCTTGCGGGCCAACGCGCCCGCGCACACGCGCCGGGTGGTCGCCTCGATCGGGGCCGCCACGATCCTCGCGGTGGGGGGAACGGCGCACGCGGTGGCTACGGCCCCGACGCAAACGGAATTGGATCGGCAGTTGGCCGCCGGGCAGGCTTTCGTGGAGGCGCTGAGCGAACAAGACGCTGCTGGGGCCCGGTCCGCGGATAGCTCCACCAAGAAGACAGGCGACGCCGCGAAAGGCGAGACGAGCGCACCGCAACAAAGCGCTGTTGCTCCCAAACCGATTGGTAAGAACACCACGATTATCGGCGATTCGGTAACGCTCGCCGCTGCCCAAGCACTCGAAAAGGAACTGCCCAAGATCGGAATCCTTGCAAAGGTGGGACGGAGCATGAACGCCGCTCCCGGCATCATCAAGGATCTTCGCGACAGCGGCGAATTGCGCCCCTATGTCGTCATTGCCTTGGCGACAAACTCCACGATCGACGCAGAGATCATTGCCGACGTCGTAAGCGCTGTAGGTAAGGGCCGCGCGATCGTATTTCTGACGGGGCATGCACAGCGCAGTTGGATCAAACCGACAAATAGGGCGTTGCGCGCCGCGCCGAAAAAATACAAGAACGTCTTCGTCGCGGACTGGGACGCTGTTGCCAACGAGCACCCGGGCGCGTTCGGGCCCGACGGCATACATCCGTACCCTAACAAGACCGGAATCTACGCTGACTTGGTCGTGGACGCGCTCAAGGCAGTGCCGGAGACGGTATTTTGACGGGTATGAGTTTCGATCGGTATTCGGCCGACGTGCTTTCGGGCCGCACCCCGCATCACAAAAGAAAACCCGTCAGCGTTGAGGTGCCCGCGCGGCGCGGGCTCGTCGTTGAGGAGGTAATGACCGGATGGGTCGGGGCGGTGGTTCGCGTCGAGAAGTCCGGGGGACAGCACATTGTCGTCCTGCAGGACAGGCGCGGCAGCGTTCGCACGTTCCCGCTCGGCCCGGGATTTTGGATCGACGGCAAGCCCGTCACATTGATTGCCCCCGGAACTAGAACAGCGCTAGCGCGCCCCACGCGTACGGCCTCCGGGTCGGTGGCGGTGCACGATGCTCCCGAGCGCGTGGCGAGGGCTTCGCGGATCTGGGTCGAGGGCACGCACGACGCGGAACTCATCGAACGCATTTGGGGCGACGATCTGCGGATAGAGGGAGTCGTTGTCGAGATATTGCGGGGTGTAGATCACCTCGAGGCCGTCTTGCAGGTCACCGCGCCGACGCCCGATGCTCGCGTGGGGGTCTTGGTAGATCACCTGGTCGCAGGCTCGAAGGAATCCATAATGGTCGAGCATGTTCGCCGGCAGTGGCCGCAAGATGCGCTGTTGGTCGTCGGGCACCCCTATGTCGATGTTTGGCAGGCCGTGAAGCCGGGGGTTATGGGGCTGGAAAACTGGCCGCAGATACCGCGAACTGTCGAATGGAAGCGCGGAATTCTTGCGCATCTGGGACTGGCCCACGCGACGCAGGAGGACGTTGCCGACGGCTGGCGCGCCATCCTTTCGCGAGTCAACAGTTATCGCGATCTCGAACCCGAACTGCTCGGGCCTGTGGAAAACCTCATCGATTTCGTGACTACCGATCCGGAACCGGCGTAAGATTGGCACTCTAAGGATGTGAGTGCCAGGTGGGAGGTGGCCTCGTCCTTGCAAGAACATGCAGCCAGCGCAAAGCAAAATCGCCGAAGGGAGCTTCGTGACGGACACAGGACCGCGTCTAACGACCGCCGAGCGTCGCATTAGCGTCTTGCGGGCCGTCATCGAGCACTACGTCGCAACCCACGAGCCGGTCGGATCGAAATCGGTGGCCGAGGGGTACCGGCTGGGCGTCTCGCCTGCCACCATCCGCAACGACATGGCGATTTTGGAAGACGAGGGGCTCATCGCCCAGCCCCACACCTCTGCTGGCCGCGTCCCGACTGACAAGGGATACCGGCTTTTCGTCGACCGGCTCACGACCATCAAGCCCATGTCGGCGTCCGAACGCCGTGCGGTGGAAGCATTCTTGGGCGGCGGCATCGATCTAGATGATGTGATTGCGCGATCCAGCCAGTTGCTGGCGCAGCTGACCGGGCAGCTTGCGATCGTCCAATACCCGTCCCTGCGGCGCAGTTCGCTGCGTCACCTGGAGCTCGTGGCGTTGTCCGCCGATAGGTTGCTCGTCGTTATCATCACGGACACCGGACGGGTCGAGCAACGCATCACTACTCTCGAATCGCAGGTAACCGAGGAGGACCTGGCCGACCTGCGCGGGGAGCTGAATCGCGCCGCGGACGGCAAGAGGCTGCCCGAACTGGCGACCGCGATCAACGAATGCGCGCAGGCCGTGCGCCCGGCCATCCGGCCGCTCGCTCTCGGGGTGGCGCAAACGGTGCTGGACGCCCTGGGTGAGGAGCGCGAGGAACGGATCGTGGCGGCCGGGGCGGCGAACCTGGCCGACAAGATCGAATTCGGTGGCACGCTGGGGCCGGTCCTTGAGGCCCTCGAAGAACAGGTCGTGCTGTTGCGCCTCTTGACCGAGATGGCGCACGACACGGCTCCGGTTTCGGTCCGCATCGGTAAGGAAACGCAGGTTGACGCGCTGGCCCACGCGTCGGTGGTGACCTCCGGTTACGGTCACGGGGCTGATCTGGTCGCCACGATCAGCTCCATCGGGCCCACGCACATGAACTATCCCTCGACCATCAGCGCCGTGCGCGCAATAGCCCGCTACTTGTCGCGATTCGTCGCCGCATAGCGAACTTACGCCAACACAAAGGACTGCAAGACTCAGTGACTGATTACTATTCCGTGCTCGGGGTTTCCCGCACCGCATCGCTCGAAGAGATCAAGAAGGCTTACCGCAAGCTCGCTCGCGAGCTGCACCCCGATGTCGCCGGCCCCGGGGCGGAGGACCGCTTCAAGGAAGTCACCCACGCCTACGAGGTACTGTCGAACGCGCAAAAGCGCGAGCAGTACGACATGGGCGTTGACCCCAGTGCCCCGGGGGGCGGCGCCGCCGGAGGCTTTGGCTTCCAGGACATCTTCGAGACGTTCTTCGGCGGCGGGGGCGCCTCGCAGGGGCCCGTGCCGCGCACCCGTCGCGGCCAGGATGCGCTCAAGGAGGTCGCGGTTGACCTGCGCGATGCCGTGTTCGGTGCGCAGATAACGGTCCCGCTGACCACGGCGGTAGTGTGCCCGGCCTGCCAGGGCTCGTGCTGCGCACCGGGGACGAGCCCCCAAACCTGCCAGGCATGCCACGGGCGCGGATCGGTCAATCGCGTGGCGCGTTCGATCCTGGGCCAGGTCATGACGTCGGCGCCGTGCGCCATGTGCGACGGACACGGCACGGTTCTGCCCTCCCCCTGCCAGGAATGTGCTGGCCAGGGGCGCGTGCGTTCCGAGACAGACCTGACGGTCGAAATCCCTGCGGGGGTGGAAACCGGAAACCGCGTGCGGCTCCGCGAGAAGGGCGAGGTGGGTCCCGGCGGCGGACCGGCCGGCGACCTGTACCTGCAGATCCGCGTGCTCGATCACGAGGTTTTCGCCCGCCAGGGAGATGACCTGCACTGCACCGTGACGCTGCCCATGACGGCCGCGGCACTGGGTACCGTTATCGAACTCGAAACCTTCGATGGCACGCAGACGCTCGACATCCCACCGGGCACCCAACCCGATGAGGTGCTGACGATGCACGGATTGGGCGTTGGGCGCCTGCACTCTCAATCGCGCGGTGACCTGGACGTGCATGTCGAGGTCGAGATCGCCGAAGCACTCACCGATGAGCAACGCGACTTGCTGCGAGAACTTGCGCGCCTGCGCGGCGAAGAGCGGCCGGCCGCGCGCGTGCACTCGACTTCCAAGGGCGTATTCTCGCGGCTGCGTGAGAAGCTCTCTGGCCGCCAGTGAGCGCGCCCACCTTTTTTTACAAGCCCGTGGGCGGGGGCGTGCCGAGCGCGGGTGACTCGATCGTGCTGGGAGGGGACGAGGGCCGCCACGCCGCGATGGTGCAACGCCTGCGGGCGGGAGAATCCATCCACCTGGTAGACGGGGACGGACTGCGAATCGCGGGGAGCGTCGAGGTAAACCACGGCAAGTCGTTGACGGTTCGCGTCGCACAAGTGACCCATGAGCCACCGCCCGCGATAGAGATCACCCTGGTGCAGGCACTAGCCAAGGCAGATCGCGCCGAACTCGCGATCTCGACGGCCACCGAGTTGGGCGTGAGCGCGGTGATCCCGTGGCAGGCGGCGAACTGCGTAGTGAGGTGGCGCGGGGACCGCACGGAAAAGTCCCAGGCGAAATGGCACGACGCGGTTCGCGCGGCGACCAAGCAGTCGCGCAGGTCGTGGCTGCCGCGGGTGCACCCGGTCGTGGATTCGCGAGGATTGGCGCAGCAGGTTGCGCAAGCAGTAGCCACCGGGGTGCGGGTCCTCGTACTCCACGAGGAGGCGACCCGCTCGCTCGTTGGTGTTGTCGATGCCGACGTTACCCCGATGTGGTTGGTGGTGGGTCCGGAGGGCGGCATCGGCACCGCGGAAACGGCAAGCCTGGTCGCCGCCGGCGGCGTGGTAGTCAAGCTCGGCGATAACGTGCTACGCACCTCGACGGCCGGGGCGGCCGCCATAGCCGCAACCAACGCGCTCTGTGGCGCATGGGCGTGACGCGCTAGGCTTACAACCATGACGACTCCCACCGATTCCACCAACTGCCTGTTCTGCCGCATCGTCGCGGGCGAGTTACCGGCGGATGTGGTCGCCTCCAGCGACAACGTGATCGCGTTTCGCGATATCGACCCGCAAGCTCCCGTGCACGTCCTGGTCGTTCCCAGGGCGCACTACGGCGACGTCGCGCAGGTCGCGGCCGGTGACGCCGATCTGCTCGCGGAGATGGTCAGCCTGGCCGATCAGGTCGCCGGGACGCTCGCGGACGGCCAATTCCGCCTGATATTCAACTCCGGGCCGCGCGCCGGGCAAAGCGTCTTCCACGTTCACGCGCATGTGATAGCCGGTGAGCAACTGGGGTGGTCACCCGCGTGAGTTCGTCGTCTGCGCAGTCCGTCCACAGCATCGCCGTCCCCGCGCACGTCTCGATGGCGGCGTTGCTGGGGCATTCGGACAGCGTGCTGCGGGCCCTTGAGGACAGCTTCCCGGCCATCGATTTTCATGTCCGGGGCAACGAGTTTTCCTTGCGCGGTCCCCGCGATCAGGTGCCGGTGGCGGCCGGTCTCATCGACGAACTGGTCGAATTGGTCCTGGCGGGCGTGGCCCTGGACCCCGACGTCGTGCGGCGTTCGGCCACCATGCTCGGGGGCGACCGGCCGATCCGGCCGGCCGAGGTTCTGAGCATGGATATCGTATCCAACCGGGGCAAGTCCATCCGTCCCAAGACCGTCGGCCAACGCCGATACGTCGACGCGATCGACGCCAATACGATCACCTTCGGTATCGGCCCGGCGGGCACCGGCAAGACTTACTTGGCGGTCGCCAAGGCGGTGCAGGCCTGGCAGGCCAAACAGGTCAGTCGGATCGTCCTGACAAGGCCCGCGGTGGAGGCCGGTGAGCGCCTCGGATACCTGCCCGGATCCCTGACCGAGAAAATAGACCCGTACCTGCGCCCGCTGTATGACGCGATGCGTGACATGATGGACCCGGACCTTTTGCCGCGGCTGATCGAGCAAGGCACCGTGGACGTGGTTCCGCTCGCATACATGCGTGGGCGCACCCTCAACGACGCCTTCATCATTCTCGATGAAGCGCAGAACACCTCAGTCGAACAGCTCAAGATGTTCCTGACACGCCTGGGCTTC
Organism: Rarobacter incanus; assembly: GCF_006715765.1. Taxonomy (NCBI): domain Bacteria; kingdom Bacillati; phylum Actinomycetota; class Actinomycetes; order Micrococcales; family Rarobacteraceae; genus Rarobacter; species Rarobacter incanus. The sequence goes on along the minus strand of NZ_VFNV01000001.1, from coordinate 683,442 downwards.
AACTCGCGGATGGTGGTGACCGGGGACGTGACGCAGGTGGACCTTCCCGGCGGGATCGCCTCGGGGCTGCGCACGATCGAGGACGTGCTGATGGGAGTGGACGATGTGGCGTTCTGCCATCTGACCTCCTCGGACGTGGTGCGGCATCGGCTCGTGGCGGACATCATCGACGCATACGGCAGGTGGGAGGTCACATCAAGTGATGGGCGTATCAATCGTGTTTCTGGTCGGAGGTAGTAGCGCGCGTGGGCGTTGAGGTTAATAATGAGTCCGGATTCGAGGTGGACGAGGCGGAGTTTTCGGCGCTCGCGCAGTACGTGATGGCGCAGATGCACCTGCACCCGCAAACCGAACTCGCAATTGTCTTTGTCGACGCCGACGCGATGACCGACTTGCATGTCAAGTGGATGGACGAGCCCGGCCCCACGGATGTCCTATCGTTCCCCATGGACGAACTGCGACCGGGCTCGGAGGCGGAATCTGCTCCCGAGGGCCTGCTAGGAGACATCGTCTTGTGTCCCGAGGTGGCGGTGCGCCAGGCGCAGATCGCCGGTCACTCGACGGTCGAGGAACTACTGCTGTTGACCACCCACGGCATCTTGCACCTCTTGGGTTACGACCACGCGGAGCCGGAAGAGGAACGCGAAATGTTTGCGCTGCAGCGAAAACTGCTGCTCACGTTCTTAGCGGGCAGGTGAATGGCCGATGAGTGACGCGCCCATAGCAGTCCTGCTTATCGTGACGATCCTTGGCAACGCCATGGCGGCCGCCCTGAGCGCCGGAGAGGCGGCGGTTCTGCGCGCGTCGCGCACGGCGGTTGCCGACGCCGTGGCCCGCCACCCGCAGCGCAGATCGCGCATCGAGGCGATCATGGCCGATCCCCAACGCACCGCCTCAGCGGCCGCGCTCGTGCGGGTCATATCCGAGACTATCGCGGCAGTGTGCCTCACCATCGCGGTGTCGGGATTGGTCAGCTCCTGGTGGCTCGTCCTTGTCATCGCGGGGCTCGCCTCGGTGCTGTTTGCCCTGGTGTTAGTGCGTTTGAGCCCGCGTACGGTGGGCCGCAATCGCCCGGGACGCACCCTGGGCTGGGCCAGCGGGATCCTGCGGGTCGCGCTGACGATTGCGAAGGCTGCGCCGTGGGCGGTCGCGACCCGTCCGGGCATCCGCGAGGGTGGACCCGGTGGGGAACTGGTCGAAATGGTCGACCGGGCCGAGGAATCGGGTGCGATTGAGGAACTGGAACGCGACATGCTGCGCAGCGTCGTGGAGCTGTCCAACACGATGACGCGCGAGGTCATGGTCCCGCGCACCGACATGATCGTGATCAATGCCGAAGAAACCCTGCCGCGCGCGCAGCGGTTGTTTCTGCGGTCGGGCTACTCCCGGATTCCCGTGATCGGAGATTCCACCGACGATTTGCTGGGCGTGCTGTACTTCAAGGACGTGGTGCGCGTTCTGGACGAGGGCTCATCCCGCAGCGGCTCCAGCGCGCACGAACGCCAGGTCAAGGAAGTCATGCGTTCGCCCATGTTCGTTCCCGAATCGAAGCCGGTTGACGCATTGCTGCGCGAATTCCAGGCTTCCTCGTCCTCGCATGTTGCCTTGGTCGTGGACGAATACGGCGGGATAGCGGGCCTTGTCACCGTCGAGGACACGGTCGAGGAGATCGTTGGAGAACTGGTCGATGAGCACGACACGGCCGCGCCCGAGGTCGAGGATCTCGGTGAGGGGCGCTTCCGCGTGCCCGCGCGGTGCCCCGTTTCCGAGCTAGGGGAGCTTTTCGATATCGAGCTTGACGACGACGATGTGGACACCGTGGGTGGCCTGCTTGCAAAGGCTTTGGGACGAGTCCCGCTCCCCGGTTCGCAGGCCGACGTGAGCGGAATCCACTTGCAGGCGGAACGCTCGGAGGGGCGCCGCAAGAGGCTTTCGACGGTAATAGCATCGCTTACCGCTGTGCAGGCCCGGCCCGACCAGTCCCCGCTGCCCGACCACGAAACGACCGGAGACCGCCATGAGTAAGCCAGCGCATCGATCAGGGTTTGCGTGCCTGGTCGGAAGGCCCAACGCGGGCAAATCGACACTGACGAACGCTCTGATCGGGGCCAAGGTGGCGATCACGTCCGGCCGTCCGCAGACGACGCGACACACGGTGCGGGGAATCATCACCCGGCCCGATACGCAACTGATCTTGATCGACACGCCGGGGCTGCACCGGCCCCGCACGCTCTTGGGAGAGCGTCTCAATACCTTGGTAACCGACACGCTCGCCGAGGTGGACGTGATCGTGTTCTGCCTGCCTGCCGATCAAAACGTCGGTCCGGGTGACAGGTACATAGCCCAGCAATTGGCCGATGTGGCGCGCGCTAGGCGGGGCCCCAAAGTCGTTGCGGTTGCAACCAAGGCCGATCTGGTGGATCGCGACCGCCTGGCGCGCCACCTGCTCGACATCGACGCATTGGGACCGTGGACGCATGTGATTCCGGTCAGCGCCCGCGAAGGCTACCAGGTCCAGGCGCTCGCGGACCTGGTCATAGGCGAACTGCCCGAGGGGCCGCAGCTGTATCCCGATGGGGAGCTCACGGACGAACCCGAAGCGGTCATGGTGGCCGAATTGGTGCGCGAGGCGGCGCTGGAAGGCGTCCGCGATGAGCTGCCACACTCGCTGGCGGTTGTGGTGGAGGAAATGGGCCTGCGGCCCGGTAGGGACGAGCAGCACCGGCTGGTCGACATCAGGGTCAACCTCTTCGTCGAGCGCCCGTCGCAAAAGGCCATAGTGATCGGTCGCGCGGGATCGCGGCTGCGTGAGGTGGGTAGCCGCGCGCGGCAGGAGATCGAGGCCCTGCTGGGGGATCGAGTCTTTCTCGACCTGCACGTGAAGGTCGCCAAGGACTGGCAGCGCGATCCGAAGCAGCTGAGTCGGCTCGGCTTCTAACCGGCGGGAGCGGGGCGCGGTTCGTGGGATGAATGTTGGTGCGTGATGCGCAGTTGCGCTGGTCCCCAAATGCGGTAATCCTTGAAGCTATCTGTGTGCACGGCCGACACAGGTTCGCGAAAGGACCAGACCATGTCACAACCCATCGATCCAACCGCTTTGGGACCGCAGGACGCTGCGAATCCGCACGCACCAATCGACGTTCTTGCGGCCATAGCAAACTCCCGCCCCGACCTGCACGCGGCGCTTGCGACGAATCCCGCGGCCCCTGCGGACCTGCTGCAGTGGCTCGAGCGCCAGGGCAACCCGCAGGTCCTCGATGCCCTCGCTCGGCGCGCCGCGGCGCCCGTTGGGCCGGTTGCGTCGGCTGCGTCGCCCGCTGGGCCGGTTGCGTCGGCTGCGTCGCCCGCTGGGCCTCCTGCGTCGCCCGCCGGGCCTCCTGCGCCGCCCGCCGGGCCTCCTGCGCCATCGAGCGAGCAGGCGTGGGCGCAGCCCGGAACGCCTGACGCGGGCCCGCTGGGCGGCCCGGCATCGCCCGCTGTCGGCCAGTGGGCCGAGTACCCTCAGCAGTCCCCCGCATTCGCAACCGGGACGCCGGTGGGGGAGACGCGGGCCTCGTCCCAATTCCCGGTGCAGGCGGAGGGCGCCAATCCCCCCAAGAAGTCCAAGGCACCCGTCATCGTGGGACTCAGCGTCGTCGGTGCGCTGATAGTTGCCGGCGGAGCCTTCGGTGCGTACAAGCTGCTGGGCAACAAGGCGGGCGCTGCCAGCCCCGCGGCCTCCCTGGAGCAAACCGTTGACGCCCTGGCGAACAACGACGCCAAGGGATTGCTGGCAAATGTCTCGCCGGTCGAGGTTTCGTATGCCAACTACATAGTCAAGGCAATCGAGCAGCAATTTGCGCAGGTGCCGGCCCTGAGCGAGGTGACCGCGAATGCCAAGCCCGAAGACGTGGCCGGATTGTATGCGCTGAGTGCGTCGTCGATGAAATACTCGCAGTCCACCGTGGTGGAGGGCGAGACCTCCCGCGCGACCATCGACGCAGGCACGATCGAAGTCGACGTGGATGCGGATAAGACGGTGGCCTTCGTGAAGAAGAATGCGCAGGCCACGGGCAAGGTTGCCTCCGCATTCCGGACCCTGGGCGGACAGGACGTGGGAACCGACGAGTCGGCGTTCACCGCCGAGGACGAGGCCGACCTGCGCGAATCAATCGCGAAGGAGTTCCCGGCAACGATTCAGATTTCGGGGAAATCCGTGACATCGACGCCGAAATCGGGTGAGGCAACCACCTCCGAGGCTCCCAATGGTGTGTCGGTCATTTCCGTCAAGGAGGGGAGCCGTTGGTTCGTCAGCCCCGTCTTGACTGCCGTGGATTACGCCTACGCCGAATCGGATTCGTCGGCGCAGCGAGGATCGATCGCCGATGTTGCAAAGCGGAAGGGGGCGGACTCTCCGCAAGCGGCCGCCGAGGCCTACGTCGGTGCCGTGAACTCTGCGCTGTCGTCGTCCCACTCCCTCGACGCGTTGGTGCAGGTTCTGCCGACCGCCGAAGCGCGCGCCATAGCGTTTGCGGGTCCGCAGGCATTGAATATCTCGGAACTGGAAAAGTCGCTGGGGAGTGTGCCTCCGATCGAGATCTCCAATGCGACATTCGAGCAACGCGGGCAGGACGATGGCCTGGCCCGGCTCAAGCTGGCGACGGCGGACGTGAAGGTTACGACATCGGGGGTGAGCATCGAGGGCACCTGGGCGGGGGAATGCCTCTCGTCTCCGGCTTTCGCACAGTACCTGAGTCGCGAGAAATTCTGCCTCGCGGACGATGAATTCAAGGGGCTACGCGCGCTGGGAATCGACGATCTCTCACTCGTGGCGATCAAGGAGGGTAGCGGTTGGTACATCTCAACGCCGGTATCTGCCTACGATGCGATCGCGGTCGTCTTCGTTCACCTGTACCAATTGGCCGACGCAGGCACCCTCAACGCCCAATGGTTCTCCGACAACTTCGCTGGCCTCCAGCAGCTTTTCGGTGGCACATCGGCTTCCGCTTCGTCGCTTGAGGACCAGCTGAGCGGGCTTGACGATGACGAATCGAATTCCGATTCAGAACCACAGGACGGGACGCTCCCGAGTGCCGACGACCCGGACGCGGATGATTCCGCTTCGGACCTCGGCGTCCCGGACGATTCGGGCGACGCATCCGTCTCGTCAGCGTCACTCGAATCGGACCTGACGCAGGCGCGCAAGGCGGCGGCGAAGTACCTTGCCGATTCGAAGGACATCATCTGGCCCGATGCGCAGGAACTGGCCGACTACGGCTTCGATGCACCCAGCGACATGTCCATCGCGTTCATGGCGTACACCGGGCCGAAGGACTACTGCATTGGGGGGTACCAAATGCCCAATGCGACGACGTTCGTGCAAGGATCGATCGATGCCCAAGGCAAGTACTACGCCGACACCATGATGTGCGGCGCGTAGTCGGCGCGACACGCGGACAGCGGATGTGGGACCGACGCGAGGACGTCGGCGCCACACCCGCTGCCGCAAACGGGGTAAACTTGATACATGTTCGCGCGCCGAGAGGTTCTGCTACTTCTTCGCCGCGACGAGGTTTGATCCGCCGGACCCTCGTCGCGGTGGCAGGTGTGCCCGGCTGACAAATCAATCTCAGCCAAAGGAATGTTTCATGTCTAAGCCTCAGCGGGCATCGGGAATGCCCACCCACAAGTACCTCCCATTCGACCAGCAGATCTCCGTCGATCTGCCGGATCGGACGTGGCCCGACAAGCGCATGACAAAGGCGCCACAATGGTGCGCGGTCGATCTGCGCGACGGCAACCAAGCACTTATCGAGCCGATGAACGCCGAGCGAAAGCTCCGGATGTTCCGGATGCTCGTCGAGATGGGCTACAAGGAAATCGAGGTTGGTTTCCCGGCGGCGTCGCAGACGGACTACGACTTTGTGCGGATGCTCATCGAGGGGGAGTTGATTCCCGACGACGTGACCATTCAGGTTCTGACGCAGGCCCGCGAACACCTGATTGCCCGCACCTACGAATCGCTGCGCGGCGCCAAGCAAGCAATCGTTCACCTGTACAACTCGACCTCGATCTTGCAGCGTGATGTCGTATTCGGCAAGGACATGGACGGGATCGTCGACATCGCCGTCGAGGGCGCGAAGCGCTGCCGTAAGTTCGAAGAGACTATTCCGGATACCAAGATCTTCTACGAATACTCGCCGGAGTCGTACACCGGCACGGAACTGGAATTCGCGGTCCGGATCTGCAACGAAGTCATGGGTGTCTTTGAACCGACACCCGATCACAAGGCGATCGTCAATCTGCCCGCGACGGTTGAGATGATCACGCCGAATGTGTACGCCGACTCGATCGAGTGGATGTGCCGCAACCTGCGCAACCGCGAATCTCTCATCGTTTCCCTGCATCCGCACAACGATCGCGGCACAGCGGTGGCGGCCGCGGAACTTGGGTATCTTGCCGGTGCTGACCGCATCGAAGGGTGCCTGTTTGGAAACGGCGAGCGAACCGGAAACGTGGACCTTGTCACTCTCGGAATGAACCTGTTCAGCCAGGGCATCGATCCGGAAATCGACTTCTCACGCATCGACGACATCCGCAGGACGGTCGAAGAATGCACCCAGATCAACGTCCACGAACGGCACCCCTACGCGGGGGACCTGGTCTTCACAGCCTTTTCGGGTTCGCACCAGGACGCGATCAAGAAGGGACTCGAGCGTCTCCAGCAGGCGGCCACGGCCAACAACGCATCGATAGATGACCTGGTGTGGGCGGTACCGTACCTGCCGATCGATCCGAAGGACGTCGGTCGCAGCTACGAGGCCGTGATCAGGGTGAATTCACAGTCGGGCAAGGGCGGAATTAGCTATCTGCTGCGTTCGGAACGCGATCTGGATCTTCCTCGCCGCTTGCAAATCGAATTCTCGCGGGTCGTTCAGCACGTCACCGACGACCAGGGGCAGGAGCTCACAGGCGACGACATCTGGCGCATTTTCGCCGACGAGTACCTGCCTGCTACCCCGGCTTCGGATATGGAACCGTGGGGACGCTTCCGGTTGCGAGGCACGCGCGCTGTAAGCTCTGACGAGGGCCCGGACACGCTCGAAGTGGACCTGGTCGACCAGGGTGCGGAGCTTAACCTGCGTGGTACCGGCAACGGACCGATAGCCGCATTCGTTGACGCCCTGGAGGGTCACGGTGTCCACGTCAAGGTCCTCGACTACGCCGAGCATGCGTTGTCGGCTGGTGGGGATGCGACGGCCGCCGCGTACGTCGAATGCGAGGTCGGCGACGGAGACGTCCTGTGGGGCGTCGGGATCGACCCATCCATTACGACAGCGTCGCTCAAGGCCATCATCTCGGCGGTAAACCGGCGTGGTCGCAATAGCTAATCTCCTGATCCGCGATGGATGGATGCGTTAGTGCCGCTCTTTCGCGATGAAGGAGTGGTGCTGCGCACCCATAAGCTGGGTGAGTCCGACCGGATCATCACACTGCTGACCAGGGACCACGGGAAGGTCCGCGCGGTGGCTAAGGGTGTGCGTCGCACCGCCTCTCGGTATGGAGCGCGCCTTGAACCATTCATGCACGCGGATGTGCAGTTCTTCATCGGGCGCGCATTGGACACTGTCACACAGGTGGAAACGCTCGACGCGTTCGCCGGCCCAATCAGTCGCGACTACGAGAAGTTCACGGCCGGCACGGTAATACTTGAAGCCGCCGACAAGATAGTGGTGGCTGAGCGTGAGGCGGCTAGGCCGCAGTACTGGTTGGTTGTGGGTGCCCTGAAATCACTGGCGACGGGAACGCACGCCCCGCGATCGATCCTGGATTCCTACCTGTTGCGCGCTTTGGCGGTGGCGGGCTACGCGCCCACATTCGATAGGTGCGCCAAGTGCGGCAGCGCCGGTCCGCTCACCGGATTCTCGCCGGCGTGGGGAGGCGCGGTGTGCGCCAAGTGCCGTCCGAGCGGTTCGGCCGCGCCGGGCCGGGAAGAATTCGCGCTCCTGGCAGCGCTGCTCACGGGGGAGTGGGACACCATCGACCGCGCCGATCAGCGAGATGCCCGGCGAGTGTCGGGCCTCGTTGCGGCGTACTGTCAATATCACCTGGAGCGCTCCCTTCGGTCGCTGCCACTTGCCGAATCGATCGCCCCGACTAGTGGAGACAAGAACACATGACGCCACAGGCATTTGAAAAGCCGTTCGCTCATCCCTCGGGAGCCGAAGCTCCCTCGATCGACCCGGCACTCGTCCCCAGGCACGTCGCCATTGTGATGGACGGAAATGGGCGTTGGGCCAACGCCCGCGGCCTGCCCCGCACCGCGGGGCACCAGGCCGGGGAGGCGGCCCTGCTGGACGTCGTCGCTGGCGCCATAGAAATGGGGGTCAAGTACGTGTCTGCCTATGCGTTCTCGACCGAGAACTGGAAGCGTTCCCCGGAAGAAGTCAGATTCTTGATGGGATTCAATCGCGACGTCATCCGCAGGAGAAGAGACCAACTGAACAGTTGGGGGGTGCGCGTGCGCTGGTCCGGGCGCGAACCGCGCCTGTGGCGCTCTGTTGTTTCAGAGCTCGAAAGGGCCGAAGAGCTGACCCGCGCAAACGATGTTTGCACCCTGACCATGTGCGTCAACTATGGAGGTCGCGCGGAGATCACCGACGCGGTCCGGGCGATAGCTGACCGCGTGGCCCGCGGCGAGCTCAAGGCGAATCGAATCTCGGAAAAAACGATTCAGCACCACCTGGACGAGCCCGACATCCCCGATGTCGACCTGTTCTTGCGAAGCTCGGGCGAGCAACGGATCTCTAACTTCCTGCTTTGGCAGTCCGCGTATGCCGAGTTTATCTTCCTGCCCGAACCCTGGCCCGATGTGGACCGAAGGCACCTGTGGCGCGCCATCGAGGAATACGCGGGGCGCGAGCGCCGCTTTGGGGGAGCTGTCGATCTGGCGAGCCAGTGAGGTGCGCTGCCGCCACGCGTTGATCCACCGGATAACACAAAAAACAACGAGAGCGGGGCCCGAACCATTTCTGGTTCGGGCCCCGCCCGTGTTGTGTAGAACGGCTAACGATGAATCGCTAACCGGCTACGCGAATCACTTGCAAGCGTCGGTGCAAGAAGCCTCAGCGAGCTTCAGACGCGTTGCGTCGTTCGCGTAAGCCTGGAGGATGTTCGCCTGGGTGACCGAGACCGGGGTCAGGTAGTCAGCCGGGACGTCGATGGTGCCGTTGTTGGCGGAACCGTTCGACTCGAACGCCTTGCCGTCCTTGGCGAGCTCGATCTGCTTCAGAACAGCGTCAACCAGACCGCGGGTGTCCTTGTAGATCGTCTGGTACTGCTTGCCCTCGGCAACAGAGGTGACCGACTCGTCCTCGGAGTCCTGGCCGGTTACGACGGGGGTGTCGAGACCAGCGTCGGTGGCCGACTGGATGGCCGCGCGACCCAGGGTGTCGTTCGGGGACAGGATGCCGTCCAGCGGCTCAGACTTGTAGAAGCCCGAGATGATGGCGTCCATACGCGTCTGCACCTTGGCCGGGTCCCAGCCCTCGGTTGCGACCTTGTCCTGCGTGGTCTGGCCGGACAGGATCTTCAGCGTGCCGTCGTCGATCTTCGGCTGCAGAACGGACATTGCACCCTCGAAGAACGGCTTCGAGTTAGCGTCGTCGTTCGAACCGGCGATCAGCTCGATGTTGTACGGGCCCGAACCCTTGCGAGCGGCAAGACCCTCAAGGAGCGCCTGGCCCTGGAGCTCGCCAACCTTCTCGTTGTCGTATGCAACGTAGAGGTCAACAGCCTTGGTTTCCTTGATCAGGCGGTCGTACGCGATGACCTTGACACCCTGGCTCTGAGCGTTCTCGACCTGAGTCGAGAGCTGCGAACCGTCAACAGCACCGATAACGATGACCTTAGCGCCCTGCTGGATCATCGACTCGATCTGCGACTGCTGCTCGGAAGCACCGTTGTTTGCGAACTGCACAACGGGGTTGTAGCCAGCGGCCTTCAGGCCTTCGTTGAACATCTGCTCGGCTTCGACCCAGTTCTGCGAGGTCTTCTGCGGCAGCGAGATACCGATCGTTGCGCCGGCCTCGAAGCCACCAGCAGCAGCGCTGGTGGTGTCGCCGCCAGCGGCGGACGTCGTGGAGGAGGAGCTTCCGCCGCCACAACCGGCGAGCGCAACAGCACCCACTGCTGCCAGTGCCGTAAAGGCAACTGCGATTTTCTTCATGGGACCATCTTTCGGTTGTGCACCACCTGGTAGCGGTGCGGTTTGTGTCGAGAAGCTGTTGAGCTTCTCCGGGATTGAAAGTGTGAGGAGGTTACTACGCGGCAGCCTTTGCCTTGTCGCCACCCTTGAACGCGCGTTGAATCATACCAACGATCGACGGCTTACCCTGGGTCTTCGAGTAGATGTCGAAGGACACGGCTGCCAGGATAACAAGACCCTTGATCATCTTCTGCCAGTCGGCGCCGACGCCGAGCAGCTGGAGACCGTTGTTCAGGACGGCGATGACCAGACCACCGATGATGGAGCCGACCACGGTACCAATACCACCGGAGACCGCGGCACCACCGACGAAGACGGCCGTAATGGCATCGAACTCCCAGTTCGTTCCGTCCTGACCACCGGAGGCGCCGGCCCGACCGATGTACATGATGGCGGCGATTGCTGCCAAGAACGACATGTTCGTCATCGTCCAGAAGTAGGTGGCGCGGGTGTTGATACCGGAAAGGGCTGCCGCTGCGCGGTTACCACCAACGGCGTAGACCGCGCGGCCGAACGGGGTGCGCTCAGTGATGAGGTAGTAGATGATCGTCAGAACGGCCAGGATCAACCCGGTAACGGGGAACGACAGCTTATCGGGCTCGCCGTATCCGAACAGGTAGACGGCGTAGGCGATGACGATTCCGACGAGTGCGACGCGGACGATCGGAACCCACTTCGGGCCGCGGGCGGTGTTGAGCTTAGCCTGCTTGGCTGCCTTGCGAATTTCGCCGAAGATAACTGCCGCGAACGCGATGATGCCCAGCAAGAGAGTCGAACCGTTGATAGCCAATCCACCGAAGTTGGGCAGGTACCCACCACCGATGAACTTGATCTGCGCGGGGACGGCCGTGGAGACCGAGTCACCGATGTACTGGTTCAACCCGCGGAATAGGAGCTGGCCGGCAAGGGTGGTGATGAACCCTGGAACACCGACGACGGCCAACCAGAAACCTTGCCATGCACCGATGACGATACCGATGGCAAGACCGATCAGAATACCCATCCACCAGGTGATTCCCCAGTTCTTGATCGACAGGGCAACCACGATACCGACGACCGCTGCGACGGAACCGACCGAGAGGTCGATCTGCCCGATCACGATGACCATCAACATACCTAGGGCCATAACGAGAATGTAGGCGTTACCGTTGAGGATGTTGGCGGCGTTGGTTTGCGTTAGGACCTTGCCGTCTGTCTTCCAGTGGAAGAACAGTGCCAAAACGACCAGCGCGAGGAGCATGCCGTACTGACGCACGTCATTCCCGAGCACCTGCTTCAAAGACTTCATCGTCGAACTTTCTTTCCGTTGAGTGTAGCGGAGATTACTTGGTGGATTTGGCCGGAGCGGTGCCGGTCATCAGGCGCAGCAGGGTTTCCTGGTCCGCGTCTTTGGTAAGAATTTCACCGGTGATCGCACCTTCAAAGATGGTGTAGATGCGGTCGGTGATCCCGAGAAGCTCGGGAAGCTCGGACGAGATGACCACGACGGCCTTGCCCTCATCAGCGAGACGGTGGATCAGCGTGTAGATCTCGTACTTGGCGCCGACGTCAATACCGCGAGTCGGTTCGTCGAGGATCAGAACCTCTGGCTGCGTGAACAGCCACTTTGCGAGGACGACTTTCTGCTGGTTTCCACCGGAGAGCTTGGAAACGCCTTCATCGACCGAAGGGGTCTTAATCCGGACAGACTTGCGGTATCCCTCGGCAACCAGCGTTTCTTGGTCGAGGTCAATGAAGTTGTGCTTGCAGATGCGCTTGATGTCGGCCGAGACGATCGTTCCCTTGATGTCATCAAGGAGGTTGAGCCCCAGCATCTTGCGGTCCTCGGAGACGTAGGACAGGCCCTCGTCAATTGCCTCGCGCACGCTGTTGACGTGGAGGCGCTTGCCGTGCAGGAACGCCTCGCCGCCGTGGTAGATGCCGTAGCTGTGTCCGAAGATCGACCGGGCCAGTTCCGTGCGACCGGCACCCATCAGGCCTGCGAATCCGACGACCTCGCCCTTGCGAACGTTGAATGTGGAGCCCTTGCAAACCATGCGCCCGGGAACGACGGGGCTTTCGATGGACCAATCCTTGACCTCGAACAGGACCTCGCCGATGTTCGGCGTGTGGTCCGGGTAGCGGTTGTCCAGCGGGCGCCCAACCATGCCGCGAATGATGCGGTCCTCGTCGACTTGCCCGGGGATCGTGTCGTACGCCTCAACGGTCTGGCCGTCACGGATGATCGTGATGCCATCGGATACCGCTGCGACCTCGTTCAGCTTGTGCGAGATCATGATGCAGGTGATGCCGCGAGCCTTGAGGCCGCGCATCAGATCGAGCAGGTGCGCGGAGTCTTCTTCGTTCAGAGCGGATGTCGGCTCGTCAAGAACCAGCAGCTTCACGTCTTTGGCGAGCGCTCGTGCGATTTCCACAAGCTGCTGGTGACCGACGCCGAGCTGCTTGATGGGCGTGGCGGGGTCAACATCCAGTCCAACACGGGCGATCCATTCAGAGGCCTTCGCGTGTGCGGTCGTCCAGTCAATTCCGCCGAAGCGGTTCTTGACCTCGTTACCGAGGAAGATGTTTTCGGTTACCGAGAGCTCGGGGATAAGTGCCAACTCCTGGTGGATGATGACAATGCCCGCGTGCTCGGAGGCCTTGATGCTCGCAAAGCGCATTTCCTCGCCTTGGAAGAAGATGTCGCCCTCGTAGGTCCCGTGGGGGTACACGCCCGAAAGGACCTTCATCAGGGTGGACTTTCCAGCGCCATTCTCACCACATATGGAGTGAATGTCACCGGCGCGCACCTTAATGGTGACATTGTCGAGCGCCTTCACACCGGGGAATTCCTTGGTGATCGAACGCATTTCAAGGATCACAGGGTGTTTCCCAGTCGACTCTTGGTTCTCAGTCATCGATCTGTCTCACGCTCCATCGCATGTCAGCGGTTTACGCGCCATCCTTGGCGCCATAGGTGACGCTATCGCCGTCGGGTGCCTGCGGTCAAACTATTGAGGCATGAATGGGGAAGAGTGTTACAAAGTTGAGACCTATCGCGGGTCTCGATGGCCGAAAGGTCCCATGCTCGGGACCCGGCGCCTACGATTCCGAGACCTTCTGTAGCGCCAGGGCGCAAGCGCCGCGCACCTCGTCTTCGTCGCCAAATGTCGACAGGCTGAAGGTGGTATTGGCGACAGCGGCCGGCAGGGCGTGCTGGCGTGCAGCGTGCACGACCGGGGTGAGGAATGAGTCGCCGGCGGGGGCAAGTGGCCCGCCGAGCACCACTGCGTCCGGGCCGAAAATGTTCGCGAGCGTCGCGACGATTCTGCCGAGCGCACTGCCGGCCTCCGATAGAATTCTGCGCACCGTGGGGTCGTCCGCGTGGGCGCCCGCGATCACGTCGTCGAGGGTCATGTTGGTGTCGCGACGCACGTGGGCCAGGTCCGCAACGATCCTGCGGGACGAGGCCAATGTCTCCAGGCAGCCCCGATTTCCGCAGTAGCAAACCTCGCCGCCGTCGAAGATCTGGATGTGCCCTATTTCCCCGTTGAGCCCCGATTTGGAACGGTAGACCTTGCCGTTGACGGCGATCCCCGTGCCGATGCCCGATGCGACCTTGATGTAGATAACGGTCCCGTCGGTGGGGTGGGACCCGAACGTCAGCTGGGCCAGCGCTCCGAGCGATGCGTCGTTCTCGATGATCGCCGGAATGCGCAGGATTTCGGTCGCGAGCCGCGTCAGGTCCATCCCGGCCCAGTGCGGCAGGACCGATCCTTGCACGACCCTGCCGGTGGTGGGATCGACGGAGGCGGGCACCGAGATGCCGACCTGCACCAGCTGGTTTTCCGGGATGCGGTATTCGGCCTGCAGGGAGTCGATCATCGTGCGCGCCTGCGCGAACGCCAGCTCGGGGGATAGGTCCGCGCCGATGGGCTCGACAATTCGCCCGAAGACGCGGTGGCTAGTGTCCGAGGCGAGGACGCGCATGTGCCTGCGCCCGACATCGAGCCCGACGACGATGCGCGGGTCCGGGACCAGCGAGACCATGGCGGACCGGCGTCCCGACGCGATGACGGAGGACGTTACGACGCGCCCCTCGTCGACGAGGTCGCGAACGATATTCGAAATCGTCCCCGCCGACAGGCCCGTGAGGCGGGCCAGGTTGGCTTGGGTTTGGGCGCCTGCGCGCGAAAGTGTGTCCACTACCTTGCGCGTGTTCAGCTGCCGCAAGGCGCGCTGGGAACCTGTGTCGCGTGATGTGGGGGCTGCGCCGGCCTTTGCGCGTGTCATGTCGGGAAGTCTGTACCAGCACCCCCCTTGGCGTCAAGTTGTGAACGCAAATGGGCTCGATGTGTGTAATAAGTTGGGGCAAGCTTCGGTTCCGAGCGGGACGCGGCGGATCCGGTCGCGCCGGATCTGGTCGCACAGGATCCCTCGCATACCCACAGGTTCCGTAGTCGGCTCCAAGAACCGAGTAATCTAGAAGCATATGTCTGCCGCGGTTTCGTTCCGGGGCCGATTGCCTGTCAATGCCAGCCGATTTTCGTGCCGCCTCAACCGCGGCCTTCTTCTCGATGGAGTGAGTTCATAGTGGCCGCTGCACCTTCCAAATTGGATTCCGTCATTTCCTTGGCAAAGCGCCGTGGGTTCGTTTTCCCCGCCGGAGAAATCTATGGCGGTACTCGGTCCGCTTGGGACTACGGGCCACTGGGCGTCGAACTCAAGGAGAACATCAAGCGGCAGTGGTGGCAGATGATGGTGCGTGGGCGCGACGACATCGTCGGTATCGATTCATCGGTCATACTTCCGCGGCAGGTCTGGGTTGCCTCTGGGCACGTCGGCGTCTTTACCGATCCGCTCACCGAGTGCCTGAGCTGCCACAAGCGTTTCCGGCTCGATCAAATGCAGGAAGAATTCGCGGAGCGCAAGGGCCTGCCGGACCCGGAGGCAATCCCCATCGCGGACTTGCCGTGCCCGCACTGCGGTACCCGCGGCCAGTGGACGGAGCCGCGGGAATTCAACATGATGCTCAAGACATACCTGGGGCCGGTGGAGGACGAGTCGGGCCTGCACTACCTGCGACCGGAAACCGCGCAGGGCATATTCGTAAACTTTGCCAACGTGATGGGCGCCGCGCGGCGCAAACCGCCGTTCGGGATCGGGCAGATAGGTAAATCCTTCCGCAACGAAATCACACCCGGGAATTTCATCTTCCGCACCCGCGAATTCGAGCAGATGGAAATGGAGTTCTTCGTCAAGCCCGGTACCGACGAGGAATGGCACCAGTACTGGATCGATGCCCGGACTGACTGGTACGTCGGCCTGGGAATCAACCGTGACAACTTGCGCCACTACGAGCACCCCCAAGAGAAGCTGTCGCACTATTCCAAGCGGACTGTCGACATTGAGTACCGGTTCGGCTTTCAGGGGTCCGAGTGGGGGGAGCTCGAGGGGATTGCCAACCGCACTGACTTTGACCTTTCGACCCACTCGAAGCACTCCGGCAAGGACCTTTCCTACTTCGATCCCGCATCGGGGGAACGCTACGTTCCCTACGTCATCGAGCCGGCCGCGGGGCTCACGCGGTCGCTCATGGCATTCCTTGTTGAGGCATATGAAGAGGACGAGGCCCCCAACGCCAAGGGGGGTGTCGACAAACGGACCGTGCTGCGCCTGGACCCGCGTTTGGCGCCCGTCAAGGCTGCGGTTCTGCCGCTTTCGAAGTCGGCCGAACTGCTGCCTACGGCGCAGAAGCTGGCGCAGGAACTGCGCCAGCACTGGAACGTGGACTACGACGTGACGCAGGCGATCGGGAAGCGATACCGGCGCCAAGACGAAATCGGCACGCCGTTTTGTGTGACGGTGGACTTCGACACGCTCGAGGATCAGGCCGTGACCATCCGCGAGCGCGACACCATGAAGCAGGAACGGATCGGACTTGACAAGGTTGCGGCCTACTTGGGGGAGCGGCTCCTCGGTGCGTGACGCATCTGGCACCGGCTTCGCGGGAAACGACGCGCGCGCGGGGCTGGGCCCCGCGCGCCCTGCGCTGCGGATAGGTTCCATCACCGCCGAGGTCCCGGTGGTGTTGGCGCCCATGGCCGGGATCACCAACGCGGCGTTTAGGCGCCTGTGCCGAGAACACGGCGGCGGGCTCTACGTGGCCGAAATGGTGACGTCTAGGGCGCTGGTTGAGCGCAACCCGGCCGCCGTCCGCATCGTTACGTTTGACGACGATGAGGCGCCCCGCTCCGCGCAGGTGTACGGCGTCGATCCCGCAACCGTGGCGGCAGCGGTGGCGATCATTGTCGACGAGGACCGCGCGGACCATGTTGACCTCAACTTCGGGTGCCCCGTGCCCAAGGTGACGCGACGCGGCGGGGGCGCCGCGCTTCCGTGGAAGCGCGAACTGTTCAAGCGCATTGTCGCCGCTGCGGTGGATGCCGGGGCCAAGCGGGACGTCCCGGTGACGATCAAGATGCGCAAGGGCATCGATGACGATCACGAAACCTATGTGGAGGCGGGCCTCGTCGCGCAAGAATTGGGAGTGGCCGCGGTGGCTCTCCACGGCAGGACGGCGGCCCAGCATTACTCGGGGCACGCCGATTGGGAAGCGATTCGCACACTTAAAGAAGCCGTAACGAAAATACCCGTTCTTGGCAATGGTGACATTTGGTCCGCGGAAGACGCTGTGGCGATGATCGAGCAAACGGGCTGCGACGGTGTGGTTGTCGGGCGCGGGTGCCAGGGGCGGCCCTGGTTGTTTGCGGATCTGGAGGCGGCGATGCGCGGGTCGCAAGAGCGCATCAGGCCCGATCTGCGGTACGTCGCCGACACCGTTTATCGCCACGGCGAATTGATGGCGGAGTTTTACGGCGATGAGGACAAGGCGTGCCGCGACCTGCGCAAGCATATGGCCTGGTATTTCAAGGGATATCCCGTCGGGGGCGAGGCCCGGCGGGCGCTGGCGATGGTGGAATCACTGCGGCAATTGCGCAGGACGCTCGACGATTTGGACCTTGATTCGCCCTACCCCGGCGCCGCCGCGGAGGGGCAGCGCGGGCGCGCCGGTACCCCGAAGCAGCCACACCTGCCGTACGGCTGGCTCGATTCTCGGGAATTGACTGAGGAGCATCGCAGCAGGCTCGCCGAGGCAGAGTTAGATGTTTCAGGTGGCTAGCGATCCGGGCGGCGCCGCGTTTGTTACGGCCGTGAGAGCGCAGTACGGTCGCGATGACACTGCGCGGTGGGTTCCCGAGCCTGCCAAGAATCCGGCGCGCACCGCATTTGAGCGCGATCGCGGGCGATTGGTGCATTCCTCGGCGCTGCGGCGGCTCAGCGCGAAGACCCAGGTGTTGGGGCCCGCAAGCGATGATTTTGTGCGCAACCGACTCACGCACACGCTCGAGGTCGCGCAGGTGGGGCGGGAATTGGGCAAGGCCCTGGGGTGCGATCCGGACGTCGTTGACACTGCGTGCTTGGCCCACGATCTGGGCCATCCACCGTTTGGGCACAACGGCGAGCAGGCCCTCTCCGAGCTGGCCAGCGGCATCGGCGGGTTCGAGGGCAACGCCCAGACGCTGCGGCTCTTGACGCGCCTGGAACCGAAGGTTATCGATGCCGAGGGCCGGTCTGCGGGCCTGAACCTCACCAGGGCTAGCCTTGACGCATCCGTGAAGTATCCGTGGTCGTATTTTGATCGACCTATGGGATTGAACGGTCGCCCCACGCAGAAATTCGGTGTGTACCAGGACGACTTGCCGGTGTTCACCTGGCTGCGTGAAGGTGCCGCCGCGGGCAAGAAGTGCCTCGAGGCGCAGATCATGGATCTGGCCGATGACGTCGCCTATTCGGTGCACGACGTCGAAGATGCGGTGGCTTCAGGGCGCATGCTCATGACCGAGCTCGCGGCCGATGAGGGCCGGACCAAGGTCATCGAAGCGGTCGAGGCCTGGTACGGCGGGATCATCCCGGCGGATGAATTGCGCGCCGCGATCGTGCGGCTGAGCAACGAGGGGTTGTTGTTGCGCGGGTTCGACGGATCGCGGGCGGCGCTTGCAGAGCTCAAGAACGTCACCAGCGCGCTTATCGGAAGATTTGTGAACGCCGCCGAAGCCGCCACCCGCCGCGAGTTCGGGGCAGGGCCGCTGTCTAGGTACGGCGCCGACTTGATTGTGCCGCGCGAAACGCAGGCGGAGATTCTTGTGCTCAAGGGTACGGCCGTCGCCTACGTTATGGCGCCGCGAGAACACGAACCGGTCTACCCGGCGCAGCGCGCATTGTTGCGGCAGCTGGTTGACGTGGTACTGGACCGCGCGCCGCGCGTTCTTGAACCGGCCTTCGCGGGGGATTGGGCGGTCGCGCAATCGGATGCGGAACGGTTGCGGGTCGTAATCGATCAGGTCGCGTCGCTCACCGATGTGTCCGCGGTCGCGTGGCACGGACGCCTGTGGGCGGGCCAGTAAGCCTGACCGACGGCACTAGACTTTAGCCGTGGCCGGTTTAATCAAGCGCGAGGTGGTCGATGCGGTGCGCCAGCGCGCGCGCATTGACGAGATCGTGGCCGAACATGTCACTCTCAAACCCGCCGGGATCGGCGCCCTCAAGGGATTGTGCCCCTTTCACGACGAAAAGTCGCCGTCCTTCAACGTCCGCCCGCAGCTCGGGCGCTGGCACTGCTTCGGGTGCGGCGAAGGCGGCGACGTGATTTCGTTCGTCCAGCGCATCGACGCCATGGGGTTCGCCGACGCGGTCGAATACCTGGCCGGGCGCTACGGCGTGACCGTCGAATACGAATCGGGAGGAACCGAGCGCCGCGGCATCGAACCGGGTACCCGGTCGCGGTTGCTCGACGCCAATCGCGTCGCGGAACAGTACTTTGCCGAGCACCTGTCCACGCCCGAGGCGAAGGCCGGGCGGCGTTTCCTGGCCGAGCGGAGTTTCGATAAGTCCGCCGCCGAGCTTTTTGGGGTCGGCTACGCCCCCAACGGCTGGGACAATCTCCTGCGGCACCTGCGTTCACGTGGTTTCACCGAGGCGGAACTGACCGCGAGCGGGCTGGTCAGCCAGGGGCAGCGGGGAATCTACGACCGCTTCCGGGGCCGGCTGATCTGGCCGATTCGGGACGTCACCGGCGAGGTCATCGGTTTTGGCGCACGCAAACTGTTCGAGGAGGATCCGGGTCCGAAATACCTCAACACCCCCGAGACCCCGCTTTACAAGAAGTCCACCGTCCTTTATGGCATCGATCTTGCCCGGCGGCCGATCGCGAAGCAACGCAAGATCGTGGTTGTCGAGGGATACACCGATGTTATGGCAGCGCACCTATCGGGGGTCGATTTCGCCGTTGCCACCTGCGGAACGGCGTTCGGCGCCGATCATGCGCGCGTGGTGCGCCGGATGATGGGAGATACGACGAGCGGGGCGGGGGTGCGCCTAGCCGACGGCGGCTCAATGGGCGGGGAGGTGATCTTCACCTTCGATGGTGACGCGGCCGGACGAAAGGCGGCCCTACGCGCCTTCGCGGAAGACGAGAAGTTCTTCGCGCAGACGTTCGTCGCCATGACGCCGGACGGGATGGACCCGTGCGAACTGCGGATGGAGCGCGGCCCGGGTGCGGTCCAGGACCTTGTCACTCACCGCAAGCCGCTGTTTGAATTCGTCATTTCCAGCATCGTTGCGGAGCACGACCTTGACACTGCCGAAGGCAGGACGGCCGCGGTGCGTGAGGTGGCTCCGGTCCTGGAGCACATTCGCGACGCCGCGCTGCTTCCGCAATACGAGCGGAACCTCGCGGGGCTAGTCGGAATGCCGGTACCGGAAGTTGTCGAAATCGTGGGGCAGCGGCGGCGCAGCGCAGGCAGGCGGCACAAAGCCGGCTCGGTGGCAGCGCAGCAACCTCACCGCCGCGCGGCGAGCGATCCGATAGCGAGGCTCGAATACGATGTCTTGGCCGCGGTGTTGCAACACCCGGATCTGGCCCCGGCGGAAACCTACGACGCCATCGACCTCGACACCTTTACCGTCCCCTCCGCGCGCGCCGTGCACGCGGCAATCCTGTCCGTCGGGGGAGTGTCAAGCGCCGGCGGGGACGTCGCACACTGGCTCGAGATGGTGACCGACGAGGCCCCCGAGGCCATACGCCCGCTCATTTCGCAGATGGCTGCGGCGCCACTTCCGCAAGATCGCGAAGACGGCCTTCCCGATTACGTGCACGGGTTGGTCGTGAAGCTGGTTGACGTCGTTCTGACGCGGCGCATCGCCGAGCAACGCGGCCGCCTGGGGCGGCTTTCTGGGCCGGGGTCCGCGGAATTCGATGCGGCAATGGAGTCGCTCTTCGCACTGGAGAATCATCGCCGCGCGTTGCGCGATCAGAACTAGGCGCGACCCACCGGGGCGGCGGCCGCCGCCCCGGGCGGGCGGCCGCGTGACCAGGGTCGCCGCCCTGCCTGTGTGACTTGGGGCGTCGCCGCCGTGCCTGTGTGACTTGGGGCGTCGGCGCCGTGCCCGTGTGACTTGGGGCGTCGGCGCCGTGCCTGTGTGACTTGGGGCGCCGCTCACCGACCGAGCGAGCTAGCGGTCCGCTTTGTCTGGTATCTCACACCACTGCGCGGGCATGTCGACTGCATCCGAGCGTAGAATTGTACTGACCGGTCAGTATTGATGAGGAAGAGATGCCTGATAAAGATTCGTCGCCAAGCGACGCGCGCCTAGCCGTTCACGCAACAGCGGTCACGCTCAGCGGTCCTCGCGGACCCGTGTACGGGCCCCTGGACCTGGAAATACCCGAAGGGGAACTCTCCGTCATTATCGGCCCGCAGGGAAGCGGACGCAGTTCCTTGCTGCTCACCATCGCAGGCCGTATGAAGCCCAACAAGGGTTCGGAACTCACCGTCTTGGGCCACCGCCTACCCGCGCAGCGCAAGGAGGTTCAGCGGGTCGCGGCGATCGCCGGTTTCGACGGAATCGACACCGTGGACGGCGGAGTGACCGTTGGTGCGGCGTTGCGCGAAAGGATCGATTGGCTCAGCCCGTGGTACCGGCCCGCACCGCGGCTCAATTACCGCACATACGCGCACTACGCTGCCGCGGTATTCGGCGACCGCAAACCCCCCAAACTCGAGACATACATCTGGGATCTAGACGAGCTCGATCAAATGCTGCTGCGAATCGTTATCGCGCTGGTGCAAAGGCCGCGGCTGCTGGTCGTGGACGACCTGGACCAGGTCCATGACTTCGAACGCCGATGCTACATCTGGAATCGGCTCCAAGCGATGGCCGCGCAGGGACTCACCATCGTTGCGGCAGTAGCATCCGCCGGCGAGATTGATCGCGTCGACTGGCGCGGATCTCGTCCCCTATCAATTGTGATACCGCGCCGCGGGAAGGCCGGAAGTGATGAATTTGTTGGGTCCGCAACGGGCTCGGAGGGAGAATAAGGATGTCCGCGCTTAGCACTGGGACGGAGCTGCGGCGATTCCGCAAGGGCCTGGTCCCGAAACTCGCCATCATTGCGATGGTCCTGATTCCGCTTCTGTACGGGGCGCTGTATTTGTGGGCGTTCTGGGATCCGACTGGGCGGCTCGACAATCTCCCGGTCGCGCTAGTGAATGAGGATCAGTCCGTCGAAGTCGACGGGACGACCGTCGACGCCGGGGACCAGGTCACCGACGAGCTCGTGAAATCGGGCGACCTCAAATGGGAAGAAACCGATGCCGCCACAGCCCTGCAGGGGGTCAAGGACGGCAGGTACTACTTCGCGGTGTCGATCCCGAAAGATTTCTCCCAGCAGATCGCGTCGGCCGCCGGTGATGACCCCGCACAGGCAAAGATTAACGTCACCTACAACGACGCAAACTCTTTCCTGGCCACGACTTTGGGCCGCAGCGCCATGACGCAGGTCGAAAGCGCCGTCCGGGAGAAGATATCGGATCAAGCGGTCGACAAGGTTCTGGTCGGGCTCTCGGATGCGCGCGACGGGTTCGCGCAGGGATCCGATGGCGCGCTGCAGCTGGCCGACGCCGGCGAAAAAATCACCGCCGGAGCCTCGCAACTGGCAAACGGATCCGCGAAGGCGGCGGACGGCGCCGGCAGCCTCGCCACCGGGGCCGGAAAGCTCAATAGGGGAGCGCAAACACTGGCCGCCGGTGCATCATCGCTGTCCAGCGGCACCTCGCAGCTTTCCAGCGGCGCAAGCGCGCTCAACAAGGGAACCTCCTCACTTGCTAGCGGCGTGAAGAAATTGTCGACAGGTGCGGCAAGCGCGTCCGACGGGTCGAAAAAGCTGGCCGCAGGCACCTCATCGCTGTCCTCCGGCGCTTCATCGGCCGCCACCGGTGCATCCAGCCTGGCCGACGGCACCAAACGGATTGCCTCCGGCGCATCGCAACTCAGCGACGGCGCAGCGAGCACCCGGGAAGGCGCAGAAAAACTGCGCGTCGCCGTATCGACCATGTCGCAGGGCTTCACCAGCGACAACGGCATCCTTTCTGGCGCAAAGAAAGCAAGCAAGGGTGCAACGGAGCTAGCGGAGGGACTCGCGGCAAGCCAGGCGACCGTGGACCAACTGCCGACCCAACTCGGTAACATCGCGACGCTGATCAGCGCCAACGACGCGGCATTGGAGGGTGCAGGCGTTCCCGCCACCAACGCCCTGCGGCAGCAGAACGCGGCCGCGCTGAAACAGCTTTCGCAGCTGGCGCAATCGGGGCTCGATACCAAGTACGACGCTGCCGTAGCGGGCGCGCAGGCGCTCGCGGATAAGTCAGCAGGGCTGCCGTACCTTGCGCAGTCGTTGCAGGCGGTATCGAGCGGAGTCAGCACAATCGAGGGGCAGCTTACCTCCACCGGCTCAACCACGTCACCGACGCTGCGAGATGGCATTGATCAGCTGGCGGCCGGCAGTAAGACCCTTTCGACCGGGGCTTCGCAAAGCGCCGCCGGGGCATCGAGCCTAGCGGCCGGCACGAAGAAGCTTGCCGCTGGGGCTACCACCGTCGATTCAGGCGCGCAGGCCCTGTCAAGTGGAGCTAAGAAACTGGCGACGGGTGCCTCGTCCGCGGCTAAAGGCGCGACAAAGGTGAGCGGCGCGACCGGAAAACTTGCGACCGGTGCGTCCTCGGCAGCCTTGGGAGCGGCGAAAGTGGCCAGCGGCGCGTCCCAGCTGGCGAGCGGCACGACATCGGCCGTCAAGGGCGCGGGCACACTGGCGGACGGGATCACCTCGCTTGCTGAGGGCGCCAACAAGTTGCAGACCGGATCGGAAAAGGCGACGGCTGGGGCCCAAGAACTGTCCGACAAACTCGCGGACGGAACCAAGCAGATACCCGACGATACGGCCACCCGGCGGGCGGCGCGCGCCACGACAATATCGGCGCCCGTCTCTGTTGCGGATACCGACCTTGCCAAGGCCGAGGGATTCGGCGAGGGATTCGCGCCGTTCTTCATCTCCCTAGCGCTCTTCGTAGGATCGCTCATCACCTGGCTGCTGCTGCGCCCGATACCTTCGCGCAGCCTCGCTGCCCCGGTGTCAGGCGGGCGAATCATGCTCGCAGGCTACCTACCAGCCTTCACGATAGGCGTCGGTCAGGTGCTGGTCATGCTCGCAGTCATCCACTTCGGGTTGGGTCTCAACCTCGCCAACCCCGCGGGGGTAGTGCTCTTCACGATGCTCATAGCCGCTGCTTTCCTGGCGCTACAGCAAATGTTCATAGCGCTGTTCGGTCCCGCCGCTGGCAAGGTGGTCATACTCGCGTTCTTGATGCTCCAGCTCGCATCTTCGGGTGGAACTTACCCGGTTCCCACCACGGCGGGGTTCTTCCAAGCGCTGCACCCGTGGCTACCGATGAGCTACTCCGTGACGGGCCTTCGGCAACTGATCACCGGTGGCGCAGATTCCAGGCTGCTGGTGTCGATCGCCTACCTTGTGGGGCTCCTGGTGGTTTCGTGGGTGGTCACGGGCGTGCGCGCCGGGCGCATGCGCACCTGGTCCCTGGACCGCTTGCACCCGTCGGTGTCACTGTGACCCGGGAGTGCGCGCGATGAGTCGGTCCGATACGCGCGACCAGATCCTGAATGCCGCTGCCAAGCTCTTTGCCGAGAATGGATATACGGCGACCTCTGTCGACGATATTGCTTCAAAAGCCGGAGTCGCAAAGGGCAGCGTATTTTACAATTTCGGTTCGAAAAGCAATGTCATCGAGGCGGTTTTGGACCGCGGTGTTATGCGCCTGGGATCTAGCCTCGCGCAGGCGCGCCGCGGACTGAGCGGTCAGCCCGCTCTCGCGGTAATGGTCCGGGAAATGCTAGCGCAAATTCGTAACCACACCGATTTTGCGAAAATTCTCGCGGCCGAGGTATTTCGGGTCGGGAGGCAATGGGAGGATTCCGTTGGCCAAGTGCGCGCCTCGGCAATCTCCCAATTCTCTAGCGTGATTTCTGAAATGCGACCCGACCTGGACGCCGATTTGGTGGCGGGGGCCGTCTTCGGATCGATACTGGTGACCGGCCTGGAATGGGTCGTTTTTCAGCCCGATAGGTCGTTCGACGACGTCCAGGCGGCGATAGATATCCTCGTCGCGGGGCTTGAAAGAGCTTAGGGACGAGGGCCGCTGGCCCGCCACGTCATTCTCATAGAGCGCGTGGGGGCGCGGGACCCACTGGTCCCGCGCCCCCACGCGCATCTGCCCTCTCGGGGAATTGACGCGGGCGACGACTACTTTGCCCGCTTGCCGGTCACCGCGGTGAACACGAACAGCACGACGAGTGAACCGACAAGTGCGAGGATCCAGGTGCGGAAGTCACCGAGGTCACCTAGGCCAACATCGAAAATTGCGGAGCCGATCCATCCGCCGACTACCGCGCCGATGACGCCGATGACGATGCTAGCGACCCAGCCACCGACAGCGCGGTCGCTCAGAATCGCCTTTGCTATTGACCCGCAAATCAGGCCGAGGAAAATGTAGGCTAGAAATCCCATTTTCGATCACTTACCTTCGCTCTCGGATGCCTTGTTGAACAGTTCGGATGCCTTGTCTTTGACGCCCTCGACTGCATCCTTGATGGATGCCTTTGCTTGGTCGGCTTTGCCTTCTGCTTCTAACTGAGAGTTATCGGTTACTTTGCCGGTCGACTCTTTGGCTTTACCAAGCGCGTCTTCCGCGGCATTCTCGAACTTCTCCTTAAAGCCCATGACAGACCCCTTTCGATTCATATCTGGCGATATGGGATCCTCACGCTACCGCGTATCAGGACACCCCGCATTATTTAGCGAACCGAGCTGCGGTATTTTTGGATTTGCGCTGGCCACCCGCGCCTGATGCTCACATCGTGGAGTCAGGCGCTTCGAGGCGCCCCAAGTCTGGGCTGGGGTGCAGGGGAGCCGTATCCGAGTCGATGTAGCCACCTGCGCCGCGCTGGTGTCGGTCTGCGTAGGTGTAGGGGAGCCCTATCCGACTCGATGTAGCCACCTAACCGGTGCCCCCGCCCCGGCATGACGGAACGGTTCCAGTTCGGCATCCCACGCGGTGCCCAGCGCCAGATCAAGTTCTGCTTTCATGCGGCGGGGATCTTGTGCGTGGGACATCGCGGAGCGAATCCGGTCTTCTGGGATGACAGCATTTCCGGCGACGTCGATCGGCGTGTGAAAGATGCCCAGTTCGGGCGTGTGGCTCCAGCGACCGCCGTCGCAGTTTGCCGACGGGTCTTCGGTGATTTCGTACCGCAGGTGCGCCCATCCGCGCATGGCGGAAGCCAGCTTTGCCCCCGTGCCCTGTTCGGCGCGCCAAGACAATTCGGCACGCATCGAGCCTGGCTCGGCTGGCTGGTCAGTCCAATCGAAGTGAACGCTGTAACCGAGCAAATTACTCGCAGCCCACTCTAGGTGTGGGCACAAAGCACGCGGTGAAGAGTGCACGAAAACAACACCGCGGGTCAAAATACCTGCCATGAGAGCCTCCTGTTGGGTCCGAGAGTCGTCTTCCCCAACGTTCTCGGCGTTCAACACGAGGTGCAGCTCGCGGCTTTACACGGCGTACGTTGCAAGGTTACCGCAGCGTGGTGGCAAAGCGAAGCGAAAGTTCGGCGGCGTGTCGCCGCGCCTTGCGCGGGGCGAATGGCGGGCCGGGACGGTCTCGTTGATCGAGCGTACAGTCGGCTCAAGTGGGGGTGCCCGGGGACGCCGAGTGCGGGGGTGCGATCTCGTCGAGTGCGGGGTTTTGGTTCGAGTGCGCCCGTTTAGTCCGAGTACGGGATTTCCTGCACTGGTGTGTGACTGAAAGGGGCGCGCTCGGCGCGCGCGGGTGTGCCCGGGGTCGTCGAGTGCGGGGTTTTGGTTCGAGTGCGGTGGTTTGTGCAGGGGTTTTGACTGAAAGGGGCGCGGTCGGCGCGCGCGGGGGTGCCCGGGGACGCCGAGTGCGGGGGTTTGGTTTGAGTGCGGTGGTGGTCTCGATACGCGCGCTTCGCGCGCACTCGACCGGCGGGGATCCACGGTACTCGACCGGCGGGGATCCACGGTACTCGACCGGCGGGGATCCACGGTACTCGACCGGCGGGGATCCACGGTACTCGACCGGCGGGGATCCACGGTACTCGACCGGCGGGGATCCACGGTACTCGACCGGCGGGGATCCGCGGTACTCGACCGGCGGGGATCCACGGTACTCGACCGGCGGGGATCCACGGTACTCGACCGGCGGGGATCCGCGGTACTCGACCGGCGGGGATCCACGGTACTCGACCGGCGGGGATCCGCGGTACTCGACCGGCGAGCGGGCGCGCTCGGCGCGTGCGGTCGGGGGCTTGTTTTGCTCTATGCTTCCCCTCGCCCATTCGGTGCGGGCATATTGCGATTGGCTACAGTTTTGGCTACAACAGTCCCTGTAGCCAACCCCCGAAGCCGTTGCAATTTCAAGTGGGGCGACTGGGACTTGAACCCAGGACCGACGGATTATGAGTCCGCTGCTCTAACCGACTGAGCTATCGCCCCTCTGCCCGGCTCCTCCAACTGGCTGCCGGGCCGCATGAAATCTTACCCGGTGCGAGCGCATGGGGTCCAACGCGAACCGATTCGTCGCCCGCTGGGCGCTTTGCGGTTCCGGAGCGAAACGGTGGGAACTAAGGAATGCGGCAAGACGAGCTAGGCGGCTGGTGGAGCGGTGGGGGCCTCGTCCCTGAACCGGCCGAGACGCGGTGCGATGATGCCGCAAATCAGCAACTGGAGCTGGTGGAACATCATGAGGGGCAGCACGACTATCCCCAGCTGGCTGGCGCTGAACAACACTGCCGCCATGGGCATCCCCGACGCCAAGGACTTCTTCGAACCGCAGAAGAACAACGCGATGCGGTCGGCTCGGGCGAACCCCAGTCGGGCGCTGGCCCACCACAGGATCGTCATCACGACTCCCAGAATCGCCGCGCAAGCGCCCAAGAGTGCGACCATCCTTCCAATGGATACCTGCGACCAGATGTGCTGCGCCATCCCGGCGCTAAATGCCGCGTAGATCACCAAAAGAATCGAGCCTCTTTCGACCAATTTGGTGGGAGACTTGTGCGCGATCAGCCACGATCCGACCCACCTGTGGATGAGTTGGCCGATCACGAACGGAACCAGCAACTGGAACGCTATTTTGATGACCGCGTCCGCGGAAAGCGGGGGAGCGGTACCGACGCTCGACATCAGCGCGACCACGAGCAGCGGAGTCAGGAAGACCCCGGCCACGTTCGATACCGACGCGCTGACAATTGCTCCGGGCACATTTCCGCGGGCGATAGCGGTGAACGCAATCGAGGATTGCACCGTCGACGGGACGAGCGTGAGGTACAGCAGTCCCTGCGCCAAATCGCGTCCCATGAGGGGGCCGGCGGTGGCCTTCACGGCCAGGCCCAAGGCAGGGAAGAGCACAAAGGTCGCCGCGAGCACGGTCGCGTGCAGTCGCCAGTGCCGGATTCCCGCGATCGTTTCTGCGAACGACAGGCGCGCGCCGTAGAGAAGAAATAATCCGGCCACCGCGATGTTTGACGCTCCCTGAGCGATAGCGAGGCCGCCGCCGCGCGCGGGCAAGACGGTGGCGATGGCGATCGTGGCGACCATGGCGATGAGAAATGGATCTATGGCGTTGCTCAGTCTCTTAGCCAAGGTGGTCGTTCCCAACTGCCGGATCGGGTCGCGGCGCCGGCCCCGCACGTGTTCACATGGGTCGGCGAGCTCAGCGCTGTAGGCGATTCTAGCGCAGCGACGTAATGGGGAACGCGGAACCGCGAGTGCGGAGCGCGAGTGGCAGCGCGACGCCTTGGGGTTGGGCGACGTGCGCGGTGAAATCGGCGATTTGGACATCTCGAAAATCCTGCTAAAGTTATCTACGCGATCCTGCGTAGCTCAGTTGGCAGAGCATCCGACTGTTAATCGGACGGTCACTGGTTCAAGTCCAGTCGCAGGAGCCCAAAACCCCCACCCCGGCATAGCCGCGGTGGGGGTTCTCGCGTATTTGAGCGGGTTGGAGCGCCACGCGCGAGACGGGATGCGGTTCGTCGAATCGGGCGACAACGTGGAAGAATATCCACCATGGCTGTTCGTGACATTCGCGTGATCCCCGACCCCGTCCTGCGCACAAAGTGCGAGGAAATTACCACCATTGACGACTCGGTGCGGTCATTGGTGCAGGACCTGCTTGACACCGTCGATGACGACGGCCGTGCGGGCCTGGCGGCGAACCAGATTGGCGTGTCGCTACGAGCCTTTTCGTGGAACATCGAGGACGAGATCGGATACGTACTGAACCCCAGAATCGTCGATCTTTCTGAGGACGAGTACCAAGATGGCTATGAGGGCTGTCTTTCAGTACCGGGACTGTGGTTCCCGACCCGCAGGGCCTGGTACGCCAAGGTCGAGGGCATTGACCTTGATGGCAACAAGGTGACTGTCGAGGGCACCGAACTCATGGCGCGCGCGTTGCAACACGAATGCGACCACTTGGATGGGCTGTTGTATCTAGACCGTTTGGACCGAGCCGTGCGCAAGAAGGCAATGAAGGTCATCCGCGAGCAACTCTGAGTTCCTCTCGGCGCGGGCCGCCCACCGACACGGCACGGCTTGCCCACCGACGGCGCGGGCCGCCCACCGACACGGCGCGGCTTGCCCACCGACGGCGCGGGCCGCCCACCGACACGGCGCGGCTTGCCCACCGACGGCGCGGGCCGCCCACCGACACGGCGCGGGCCGCCTTCAAAATGGGTGAGGGGGTGCGCGCTGCGCACCCCCTCACCCATTCGTGCAGGAAAACGGATTCCTGCTACGCGGACGTCACAACCAGTGCGACGTTGTGCCCGCCGAATCCGAAGGAGTTGTTGATCGCCGCGGTGTCGGTCTGCGGTAATGCGCGCGGCGTGTCACGAACCAGATCGAGGGTCAGTTCCGGGTCGGGGTTGGCGACATTGATTGTCGGCGGAGCCTGGCGGTCGTGCAGGGCAAGCACCGTGAAAACTGTCTCCAGCGCGCCGGCGCCCCCCAACAGGTGCCCGGTCATTGACTTGGTGGCGGAAAGCGCGACGTGGTCGGCGTCGTCGCCCAAGACGGCGCGGATCGAGCGGGCCTCAATGAGGTCGCCGACCTTAGTTGACGTTGCGTGCGCATTGACGTGTGATACATCCTTTGCGCTCACACCGGCGTCCTGTAGGGCCGCCGACATGGCGCGGATCTGCCCGGTGCCCTCGGGGTCGGGCGAGGTGATGTGGTAACCGTCCGAGGTGAGGCCGACACCGGCAACCTTGGCGTAGACCTTGGCGCCGCGTTGTGCGGCGTGCGAAGCGGATTCCAGGACGACGATCGCGGCTCCCTCGCCGATCACGAAGCCATCGCGATCGATGTCGTAGGGGCGCGACGCTCCCGCCGGGTCATCGTTGCGGGTCGATAGGGTGCGTGAAGCCGCGAATGCGGATATCGGCAGCGGGTGGATGGTCGCCTCGGTCCCGCCGGCAACAACTATGTCCGCGCGACCGGACCGGATCATATCGACCGCATAGCCGATGGCCTCTGCGCCCGATGCGCACGCCGACACGAGCGCATGGGCGCCGGCCTGGGCCCCAAACTCGAGCGAGATGTACGCGGTTGCGGAGTTCGGCATGAGCATGGGAACGGTCATCGGAAGCACGCGACGCGCACCGCGTTCGCGCAGGGTGTCCCAGCCGTTCAGGGTCGTCCAGATCCCGCCGATGCCGCTCGACACAACGGTTCCCAGGCGGGTCTTGTCTACCTCGGGCGCGCCTGCATCCGCCCACGCCTCGCGGGCCGCGACCAGGGCATACTGCGCGGATGGGTCCATGCGCTTCGTCTCGGGGACGGTAAGGACCTCGGACGGCTGCACGGCGATGGTGGCAGCGAAGTTGACTGGTATGCCGTATTTGTCGGCCCAATCGTTGTCCATCGTGCGGGCACCGGGGGTGCCCGCCAACACGGCTTTCCAGGTCGATGCGATATCGCCGCCGAGGGGAGTGGTCGCACCCAGGCCGGTGACAACAACGTCGGGACGTTCCATGGTGATCTCCTGCTGCAGTGGGGGTGAGCGGTGCTGACCGCGCACAAGTGTGGTGGTAACGAAACGGGGCCGGCCGCCGGTCGGCGTACCGGCCCCGTCGCGATCAGGCCTGGGCGCCGGTGATGAACGAAACGGCGTCGCCGACGGTCGCGAGGTTCTTCACCTCGTCGTCGGGGATGGTGACGCTGAACTTGTCCTCGGCCTGGGCGACGATGGTCATCATCGACAGCGAGTCGATGTCCAGGTCGTCGGTGAACGACTTGCCGAGCTCGACGTCGTCAGCATCGATGCCGGTCTCCTCGACGATGATCTCGGTCAGGCCAGCAAGAACTTCGTTTTCGGACAGTGCCATGGGTTTCTCCTTGGATTGTGGAAGGTGACTTCAGTGATAGAGCCGTGCACGTCAGGGCAGTACGACAACCTGCGCGCCATAGGCAAGTCCGGCGCCGAACCCGATCTGAAGGGCTAGGTCGCCGGAGGCGACCAGTCCCTCGCGATACAGTCGCTCGGTTGCCAGTGGAATTGACGCGGCAGAGGTGTTCCCTGTCTCGGCAATATCCCGCCCGATGGCGATGCCATCGGGAAGTTTGAGCTGCTTGGCCATCTGATCGATGATCCGCATGTTCGCCTGGTGCGGAATGAACGCCTTGATGTCGTTCGGGGTCAGGCCCGCCGCCTCGATCGCGCGCTGCGCGACCTTGGCCATTTGGAAGCTGGCCCATTTGAATACGGCCGGCCCCTCTTGGCGCAGGGTCGGCCATTGACCATCGGCGACGGCGTCGCGCCACCCTTGTGTTTGGTATATCAGGTCGGCTCGCCCGCCGTCCGCCCCCCAGACCGTTGGCCCAATGCCGGGGAAGTCGGATGCGCCGATGACGGCCGCTCCCGCGCCGTCCCCCAAAAGGAAGGAGATGGACCGATCCGTCGGATCGATGAAGTCGGACATCTTTTCGGCACCGATGACAAGTACCTTGTGGGCGACTCCCGACCGCACCAGCGCGTCGGCCTGCGCGATCCCGTAGGTGTAGCCGGCACACGCGGCGGAAATGTCGTACGCTGCGGCGGGCGTGGCGCCGATCCTATCGGCGATCTGGGTGGCGGCGGCAGGCGTTTGGCGGAAGTAGGTCACGGTCGAAACGATGACGGTGTCCAACTCATCTGCTTGGACGCCCGCGTGCTCCAGGGCGGCGCGTGCGGCACCTTCGGAAAGGTCCAACACGTCTTCATCGGATCCGGCCCGTACGCGCGAGATTATCCCGGTGCGTTGCCGGATCCATTCGTCGGAAGAGTCGATCGGACCGATAATGTCCGCGTTGGGCACGACGTTGCCACCGCGGACCCCGCCGATGCCCAGAATGCGTGAATACTGTGTCGTGGGCGCCTGCTTGAGGGCTGTCACTGAGCTTCTCCGATTTCTGCCGATGCCACCTCATTGATGAGTGACACTGCCTTGTCGATGTCGTCGGGCGATTTGATTGCGACCGCCGGCACACCCTTGAGGCTGCGGCGAGCCAGACCCGTCAGCACCCCACCGGGCAACAACTCGACGATACCCGAAACGCCTGTGGCCAGGAGCGCGTCTTGGCACAGATCCCACCGCACCGGCGACGCGACCTGGTTGATGAGTCTTTCCAGAACCTGCGCACCGGTGGTGTCCGCGTGCAGCACGGCGCCATCCGCGTTCGATAGCAGCGGGACGCGCGGTGGCGCAACCGGCCAGTCGGCGGCGGCGGCGCGGAACTCGTCCCTTGCTTGTTCCATATAGGAGGTGTGAAAGGCCCCGGCCACGGCGAGCGGGATCACGCGCGCTTTCGCTGGGGGATTAGCGACGAGTTCCGCCAGCGCCGTTAGGGACCCGGCCGCGACGATCTGTCCGCCGCCGTTCATATTCGCTGGCGTCAGGCCCAGCTCGCGTAACCGGGCCAGCACCGCTTCTCGGTCTCCGCCTAGCACCGCGCTCATTCCGGAGGGCGCGGCGGCCGCAGCCCGGGCCATGGCCGTGGCCCGCTTGCCGACTAACGCCACCGCCGAGGCGGCAGTGAAAACCCCAGCTAATGCCGCCGCCGCGAATTCTCCAACAGAATGACCGCCGGTCGCGCCGATGCTTGCCGGCGTGACGCCGCGCGAAGAAAGGACGTGCGCCGCGATGAGGGAGGACGCCACGATCAGCGGTTGGGCGATTGCGGTGTCCTTGATCGTATCCGCGTCCGAGCTGGTGCCGTGCGCGCGCAGATCGATCTGGGCCGCGTCGCTGAACTGGTCGACCAGCTCCGCAATGCCGGGGATTTCGAGCCACGGGGTCAGCATTCCGGGCGTTTGCGACCCCTGTCCGGGGCTAAGTAGGGCTAGCACTAAACAAGCGTGCCCCATTGGGGGGCGGTTTTCACGTTTACGACCCGCACAAGTCTTACGATTTCGATTGTGGGTTTCCTACAAAAGTCGTCTCGGTGGCCGTCAGTTCGCCTATCGCGAGGGCGATGTGCAGGACAAAGGACTCCCGCGGCTCCAAAGGATCCCATCCGGTGATCTCCGATATCTTTCGCAACCGATACCGCACCGTATTGGGGTGAATGTATAGATCGCGCGCCGCCGCTTCTAGGGAACGGCCCGTGCCGAGGTACGCCCGCAGTGTCTCTAGCACGGTGCCACCGGCCCTTGCCAGCGGGGCGTAGGCGGACGCAATCAGCGTCGCACGCGCCAGCTGATCGCCGATCAAGACCCGCTCTGGGAGCAGGTCATCGGCCAGAACGGGCCGCGGGGCGTGCGACCACGCGCCGACCGCATCCATGCCTCGCAGCGCCGCGGTCGCGGAATTGCATGCACTTGCCAGGTCCGCGGCCGCGGGTCCGATCACGATGGGGCCCGAACCGAGCTTGGGAACCAACTGGTTGGCCGCGGCGACCAGGTCTCCCTCGCCCCCCAGAACGATCACCGCACGCGAACCCTGCATAGAAACCAGGGCATCGCGGGCGGAACGACGCGCCGCCCGGCGCAGGTCCGCCACCTTGATGTCATCGAGTGCGTCGTTACCCCCGGCAACCACGACCAACACCTTGCCCTGCCCCGTCCAGCCGAGCGCCGCTGCTCGCGATTGCACCGACTCGTTGGTGTCGCCGCGCACGATCGCGTCGACCACCAGGGCCTCCAGGCGGGCATCCCAGGCCCCGCGCGCCTCAGCCGTGCGGGCGTACACCTCCGCCGCCGAGAACGCCACCTCGCGCGAGTACCTCAGCACGGCTTCGCGCAGGTCGCGCTCCGTGCCCGGCTGCGCTATCTGATCGGCGTGAGCTTCGACAACTTCGACGATCGATCGGACAATGTGCAGGGTGTGCTGAAGCGAAATCGAGCGTGTCAGTTCCGGCGGCGCGGCGGCGAACATCTCTCCGACGGCGCTGGGGGGTTGCGATGGGTCGTTGTACCAGGTCACAAACGCGTTGATGCCGCTTTGGGCGACTAGCCCCACGTAGGAGCGATCCACGGAACTGAGCGACCTGTACCAGGGCAGATCCTGTTCGAGCCGGCGCATGGCAACCGTGGTCAGCGGACCGATGGCATCGCGGAGCCGTTGCAGGTTTTCCGGGGTCCCGGTGGTCTGCTTGGGCGGCGGCGCCTCGACCTGTTGCGCGCGGCCGGGAGCGCGGGGGGCGGTTCGCGACATGGGCACGAGCATACGCCGAAGTTGTTCATTACGTACAAATAGGGTGGGGGCGGATCGATATCGATCCGCCCCCACCCTACGTTCGGAGGTTCACCCGGTTGTTCCTCGCGGACCCGAGGTCAGGCGTCGCCCCCCGAGTTTCCGGAAGTGCCCGCCAAGACGTTGTGCAGGTCGTACTTGGCGATCGCCGCGCGGTGCGCGCCGGGGTCGATCTCGCCGCGGCGGCCCAGCTCCTGGAGTACCTTGACGACGACCGAAGGGCCGTCGATCTTGAAGTGGCGGCGGGCGGCGGGGCGGGTGTCGGAGAACCCGAACCCGTCGGCGCCTAGCACCGCGTAGTCGCCGGGAATCCACTTGCGAACCTGGTCGGGGACCAGGTGGTCGTAGTCGGAGGTCGCGACGAATGGACCAGCAGCGCCACGTAGCTTCGCGGTGAGGTATGGCTCCCTTAGCGGACCGTCGGGCTCTCCGAACGCCGCGCTCTCGGCCTCAAGCGCATCGCGGCGAAGCTCGTTCCAACTGGTCACGGACCACACGTCGGCCTGCACGCCCCAGTCCTGGGCGAGCAACTGCGCGGCTTCGAGGGCCCACGGCACCCCGACCCCGGACGCGAGCAATTGCGCGCGGGGACCCTCGCCGCTCGCTGTCGAGATCTTGTGGATTCCCTTGAGGATCCCCTCGACATCCACGTCCTGCGGCTCCGCCGGCTGCACGATGGGCTCGTTGTAGACGGTGAGGTAGTACATGACGTTCGGGTCGCGGGGGTCGCCTTCGCCGTACATGCGCTGCAAACCATCGCGCACGATGTGTCGAATCTCGTACGTGTACGCGGGGTCGTATTGGACGACGGCCGTGTTGGTTCCCGCGATCAGGGGCGAGTGCCCGTCCGCGTGTTGCAGGCCTTCACCGGTGAGCGTTGTGCGACCCGCGGTCGCTCCGATCAGGAATCCGCGGGCCATTTGATCGCCTGCGGCCCAGAACTGATCGGCCGTGCGCTGGAACCCGAACATCGAGTAGAAGATGTAGAACGGAATGAGCGGTTCGCCGTGGGTCGCGTAGGACGTGGCAACGGCTTGGAAGGCGGCAGCGGATCCCGCTTCA
Source organism: Rarobacter incanus (assembly GCF_006715765.1). NCBI lineage: Bacteria > Bacillati > Actinomycetota > Actinomycetes > Micrococcales > Rarobacteraceae > Rarobacter > Rarobacter incanus. Next base: position 647,927 of record NZ_VFNV01000001.1, on the reverse strand, counting down.
TTGATGCCGGTGTGCATGATCTGCCCCGCGTCGGACTCCTTGTAGCTCAGCATCAATTCACGGTCAACCGCCATGTAGTTTTGCCCCTGCGTGTTGAAGATCTTTGCGCTGGGGAAGATGGCATCGAGGCCGAATGTGCGGGCCTCGTCCGGAATGATCGGAACTATGCGCTTACCAAACTCCTTGTCCTTGATCAGGTCCTTGAACAACCTGACCAGACCCATCGTTGTGGCGACTTCTTGCGTGCCCGATCCCTTCTTCAAAAGCTCGTAGTGCTTCTCGTCCGGGAGGTTGATGTGCGTGTACTTGCTGCGGCGCTCGGGGACAAAGCCGCCCAACGAGCGGCGGCGGTCCAGGAGGTACTCGATTTCGGGAGTCTTGGGCCCGGGGTTGAAGTACGGCGCCTCGTAGGGGTTGTCCCCGATCTGCGCGTCCGTCAGTGGGATGTGGAGCGAATCGCGCAGCAGCTTGAGGTCGTCGGTCTTGAGCTTCTTCATCTGGTGCGTGGCATTGCGGCCCGCGAAGCTCGGCCCGAGCGAGTATCCCTTGATGGTGTGCGCCAAAATGACGGTCGGCTGGCCGGTGTGTTGGGACGCGGCCTTGTACGCCGCGTAGATCTTGCGGTAGTCGTGCCCGCCGCGCTTGAGCGCCCAAATCTCGTCGTCGGTCATGTTCGCAACCAACTGCTTGGTGCGCGGATCGCGCCCGAAGAAGTGCTCGCGAATAAACGCGCCGTTCTCCGCGCGGTAGGTCTGGAAATCACCGTCGGGGGTCACGTTCATGAGGTTGACCAGCGCGCGGTCCTTATCGGCGTTGAGCAAGACGTCCCACTCGCGACCCCAAATAACCTTGATGACGTTCCAGCCGGCACCGCGGAACTGGGCCTCCAGTTCCTGAATGATCTTGCCATTACCGCGAACGGGACCGTCCAGGCGCTGCAGGTTGCAGTTCACGACGAAGGTCAGATTGTCCAGACCCTGCTGCGCGGCCAGCTGCAACGCGCCGCGGGATTCGGGCTCGTCCATTTCCCCGTCACCCAGGAACGCCCACACGCGCTGCTGAGAAGTGTCCTTGATTCCGCGGTTGTGCAGGTACTTGTTCGTCCAGGCTTGGTAAATCGCCGAGGCCGGGCCAAGACCCATCGAGACCGTCGGGAACTCCCAGAAGTCCGGCATCAGGCGCGGGTGCGGGTAGCTGGGAAGGCCGCCACCGGGGTGCGATAGCTCCTGGCGGAACCCATCGAGCTGGTGCTCGGACAGCCGTCCTTCGAGCAGCGCGCGCGCGTACTGTCCCGGAGCCGAGTGACCCTGGAAGTAGACCTGGTCGCCACCGCTGGGGTGGTCCTTGCCCTTGAAGAAGTGGTTCAGCCCCACTTCGTACAACGTCGCAACCGACGCATACGAAGAAATGTGCCCGCCCACCCCGACACCGGGCTTCTGGGCGCGCGTAACCATGACTGCTGCGTTCCACCGGATCCACCCGCGGTACCGGCGTTCCACGGCCTCGTCGCCGGGGAAGTACGGCTCGTCATGGACGCCGATCGTGTTGACGTACGGCGTGTTCACCGAAGTCGGAATCGCGACATTGCGCTCGCGGGCGCGGCGCAGCAGGCTCAGCAAAATGTACCGCGCGCGAGGACCGCCCTTTTCGGCAATAAGACCATCTAGCGATTCGAGCCATTCGCCCGTCTCCGCAGGGTCATAGTCGGGAACCTGGCTCAGCAGTCCGTTGATGAGCGGTCCAGTCTCTTCAAGAGAAACCACGTAGCAACCTCGATGTCTGTCAGAGTCCGCGCTGATACGCAGACATTATTAGCGGTCTGGTCGGATTGAACCGGTCATGAGGGCCGCGCAACCGGGTGTGGCCACACTAAGGCGCCATTGGCTGAGCGAGGGTCAAGCGTTACGGCGCTTCGATCCGACGTAGCGCCTATTCTTGCGCGCAAAGCGGTCCAAAGTCACATGCGCGCGGAAAATAGGTCCGTGATTTAGGCTACATTCTGATTACCGACCTGATGCAGCACCGGCCCGCAGTGTTACAAGGCCGAAGCAAACGGATAACATGCAGTGAGGAATCGGTGTAATAGCCTTTACATCGAAAGTAAAAGAATCTGGGCGGTATCGCCCTCACCGGAAGGAACAGCGCAGTCGTGGCTTCAGGCACCAACTCGCTCGACGTCACCACGTTCGGGTTTGCACCGGGTCAACTAGTCCAAGAATTTGGATGGGACGAGGACACCGATAACGAACTTCGCGCGGCCCTTGAGGAGCTGTCGGGCAGCGAGCTGCTCGATGAAGACTACGACTCGGTAGTCGATGGAGTGATCGTCTGGTATCGCGACGGGGACGAGGACCTGACGGACTTCCTGGTGGACGTGCAGACGCTGTTGCGCGAGGGGGGGCTGATTTGGGTGCTGACGCCGAAGGCGGGCCGCGCCGGACACGTCTCGCAGGGTGACATCGTGGAGGCGGCCGCAACCGCCGGGCTGCATGCTACGACTACGTTCCCCGCGTGCCCGCAGTGGAGCGGGACAAAGCTTGCCGCGCGCGGCCGCAGCCGCCTCCAGTAGCCCCGCGCCGCTGGTACCGCCCGGTCACCGGCGTCGCAGGACCGTAAGAACCTCGGTGTGTCCCGTGTGGGGGAACATATCGAAGATCTCTACCGATTCAGGCTGATAGCAGCCCAGGGCCTCAATGTCGCGCGCAAGGCTCACCGGATTACAACTCGAGTAAACAACGGCGGGGATTTTTGCAGCGCGCAGCGCATGCGCAAGTTCGTCACCGATCCCGCGACGCGGCGGGTTGACGATAACGACCTCTGGACCGGCACCCGCCTTGAGCGCGCTGATCGCCCGCTCCGGCGCATCCCCGGCCATGAACGTGACATCCTGGAGGCCGGCTTGGGCCGCGCTCAGGCGCGCGCATTCAATCGCCGACTCGGAAATCTCGATACCGACAACGGAGCGTCCGGGGCGCGCCGCATGAAGAGCAAACCCGCCGACACCGCAATACAGATCCCACAAGGCCTTGGGCGCGATGGCGTCGACGATCTGGCTCACGCGAAGGTAGAGCGCCTGGGCCATGGAGGTGTTTGTCTGAAAGAAGCTTTGCGGCCGCAGATACAGGGTGATGCCCCCGAGCTGCATGGGAAGCTCGCGGCGCCGGGTGAGATAGATCTCGCGATCGCCCTCCGTTGCGGCCTTATGCTGCGGCAAAACGTTCATGGTCACCACACGGGAGCTCGGCACTCGTTCTTGAAATTGCGGCAGGAACTTGCGAACCCGCGTCAGTGATTCGGTTGAGCGCACAACGAAACGGACCAAAAGGTCGCCCGCGGGCGAGGTCGTGACCAGCACGAATTTCAGTTCCCCGCGCCCCGTTTGCAGGTCGTACGGGGTCAATCGCGCAAGCGTGATGAACCACTTGATGTGGGCAAACGCCTCGTGGATGTGGGGTGGGTAGAGCGGGCAATGGCTCAAATCGGTGGAATCGCCGTGCAGCGTCGTTAGTCCCAAAGTCGGCTCATCGAGGGTTCCCCCGACCGCCATCTTTGCTTTATTGCGGAAATTCCACTCAGCGCTGGTGTGGGCCTCGATCCGCGACGCAGGGAAAGCTGGGATGAGCGATGCGACCTGCTCAATCTTGCGGCGCACCTGCGCGGGGTAGGGAATGTCCATCCATTGGCACGAATGGCACCGCCCGGCCGCGTAGTAGTCGCACTGCATCCGCCTATCGTACGAGTCCATTGCGTAGAATTGTGCGAGTGAATGACACCATCGGCGTCCTGGCCTTGCAGGGCGATTTTAGGGAACACCTGCAAGCGCTGCGCGCGATCGGGGCGGATGCTATGGCCGTGCGGACCGCGGCGGAGCTGGGTAGGTGCCAGGCCCTCGTCCTGCCGGGCGGCGAATCGACGACCATAGATAAGCTGGCGCGCGCCTTCGGGGTGCGCGACCTGATCCGCGAACGGATCGCGGCGGGGATGCCCGTCTACGGATCGTGCGCGGGAATGATACTGCTCGCCGACCGGATCGAGGGCGGAACCAGCGACCAGGAAACGTTCGGGGGACTGGACATCGTGGTCCGCCGCAATGCGTTCGGCCGCCAGGTCGATTCCTTCGAGGAAGACATCGACATTGCCGGAATCGAGGGGCCGCCCGTGCGCGCCGTTTTCATTCGCGCCCCGGCGGTTTTGGAGGTCGGGCAGGGCGTCGATGTGATCGGTCGCACTGCGGCCGGTGCGGCGGGCGATAGAATCGTAGCGGTGCGTAGCGGGAACCTTTTGGCCACGTCCTTCCATCCGGAGGTCACGGGGGATCGCCGGATCCACGAACTTTTCGTCAAAATTGCACGTAAGGAGCTATAGAGCGCATGTCAGGTCACTCCAAATGGGCCACCACCAAGCACAAGAAGGCGGCGATCGACGCCAAGCGCGGAAAACTATTCGCGAAGCTCATCAAGAACATCGAGGTCGCCGCGCGCACCGGCGGCGGTGATCCCGCGGGGAACCCGACGCTTTACGACGCTATCCAAAAGGCGAAGAAGAGCTCGGTCCCCAACAACAACATCGACAATGCCGTCAAGCGGGGTGCGGGTTTGGTCGCCGGTGGGGCCGACTACCAAACGATCATGTACGAGGGCTACGGAAACGGCGGCATTGCCGTCTTGGTCGAGTGCCTCACCGACAACCGGAACCGTGCGGCCGCGGAGGTGCGCACCGCATTTAGCCGCAACGGCGGGCAGATGGCGGACCCGGGGTCGGTGTCCTACCTGTTCACGCGCAAGGGTGTCGTGATCGTTCCGGTTTCCGAGGGCGTGACCGAGGACGCAGTATTCGAGGCCGCGCTGGATGCCGGCGCCGAGGAAATCAACGACCTGGGCGACGCCCTGGAGGTTATTTCCGAGGCCACCGATCTGGTGCCGGTGCGAGCCGCGCTGCAGGAAGCCGGCATTGATTACGATTCCGCAGAGGTGCAGTTCGTTCCCGCGACCCAGATCGAGGTCGACGCGGAGGGAGCCCGCAAGATTCTGCGCCTGATTGAGGCGCTCGAGGATAGCGACGACGTGCAAAACGTATTCGCTAACTTCGATGCATCCGACGAGGTCATGGCCGAGCTCGAGGAGGACTGATCGGCTGCGCGGCCGTGCGGGACCTGGGAACTCGGCGATGAGGGTGCTTGGCGTCGATCCCGGCCTGACCCGTTGCGGCGTCGCCGTCGTGGAGGGACGCGCGGGACGGCGGGCCGACCTCGTTGCCGCTGGGGTGATAAGGACGAGTCCCGCCTCCCCGCTTGACGATCGCCTGTTCACCATCGCCGAGGGGTTGGAGCGCTGGTTCGACCAGTACGTTCCGGACGTTTTGGCTGTTGAACGAGTGTTTGCGCAACACAACGTTTCCACCGTCATTCCCACGGCCCAGGTCGCGGGTTTGGCGCTGGTCGCCGCCCGCCGCCGGCGGGTTCCCGTCGCGCAGCATACGCCGAGCGAGGTCAAGGCGGCGGTGACCGGGAGCGGCACCGCCGCCAAGCAGCAGGTTCAGTTCATGGTTGCGCGGATCCTGCGGTTGGAGGCCGCCCCCAAACCCGCCGACGCGGCCGACGCCGCGGCCCTTGCTATATGCCACTTGTGGCGACCGGCCGGGCTGCTGGAGGGTGCTGACACGCTGCCGCTGACCGCCGCGCAGCGTGCGTGGGCCGCAGCCGAGCAGGCAGCGCGGCGCAAGTAGGTCGCGGGCGGCTGGTATCCTCGGACCGGTAGAACATATGTACGCTTACGGAGGGTTGGCGAATGATCGCATCACTGACCGGGACGGTTCAGGCCGCGCGGCTCGACAGTGCAGTCATTGAGTGCAATGGCGTGGGCTACCTGGTCTATGCAACCCCCGCTACCTTGAGCCAATGGCCGGTCGGCCAGTCGGTGACCGCCCACACCTCGCTCGTGGTCCGCGAGGACTCCATGACGCTTTTCGGGTTCGCGGACAGCGATGAGCGAGCAACGTTCGAAAGGCTGCAAACCGTGTCCGGGGTTGGGCCGCGCCTAGCTCTCGGGATGCTGGCGGTGTTGACGCCCGACGCCATTCGCGCCGCCGTGGATCAAGAGAACCTGACGGCGCTGCAGCGCGTGCCCGGGATCGGCAAGAAGAGTGCGCAGCGCCTGGTGCTGGAACTGGCGGGCAAACTCGGCCCATCCGACGGCGCGGTGGCCCCCGTGGCCGCGATCGCGGGTGCGGCGCACGGCGTTGCCGACGCGGTCGTCGATGCGCTTGTGGGCCTGGGATGGTCCGTGAAGCTGGCGGAGGATGCGGTCGCGGCGGTTGCCGCCGAGAACCCGGCAGGCTCAACCGCGGACCTGCTGCGCGCGGGCCTGAAGTACTTGGGTGGTGCGCATGACTGAGTCGTGGTCCGGAAGCGAAAGCGCCGATGACGCGGAGCACGCGGATCGCATCGTCTCGGCCAATTCTGATGACATAGAACGTGCCGCCGAGGCGGCGCTGCGCCCGCGGCGCCTCGAGGAATTCGTAGGGCAGCCCGTCGTGCGCGATCAGCTTTCGCTGGTCCTGCACGCCGCGATGAACCGTGGCGCCACCCCCGATCACGTGCTGCTTTCCGGCCCGCCCGGCCTGGGGAAAACGACCCTGGCCATGATTATCGCCGCCGAACTCGGCACGTCGCTGCGGGTGACATCGGGACCGGCGATTCAGCACGCGGGGGATCTGGCCGCTGTCCTGTCGTCCCTCACCGAGGGCGAGGTGCTTTTCATCGATGAGATTCATCGCCTGGCCCGGCCCGCCGAGGAACTGCTCTATGTGGCCATGGAGGACTTTCGGGTCGACATCGTGGTAGGCAAGGGCGCCGGGGCCAGCGCGATTCCCTTGAGCCTTCCGCGGTTCACGGCCGTGGGTGCGACAACGCGCGCAGGGCTGCTGCCCGCGCCGCTGCGGGATCGATTCGGCTTCACCGGGCACCTGGAGTTTTACGACGCCCAGGACCTGGAGCGCGTAATCCTGCGTTCGGCGCGTTTGCTGAACATCACCATCGATCAGGATGCTGCGGCGGAGATCGCGTCCCGCTCGCGCGGCACGCCCCGGATCGCAAACCGCCTCCTGCGGCGGGTGCGAGACTGGGCCGACGTGCGCGGCAGCGGGCACATGGATTTGGCGGCGGCGCGGGCGGCCCTTGCTGTCTATGAGGTGGATGAGCTGGGGCTGGACCGGCTGGACCGGGCCGTGCTGCACGCGCTGTGCACGCGGTTTCGCGGGGGACCGGTCGGATTGAGCACGCTCGCCGTGTCGGTGGGGGAGGAGCCGGAGACCGTCGAGACGGTCGCTGAACCGTTCCTGGTTCGCGAGGGACTCATGGCGCGCTCACCCCGGGGGCGGGTGGCGACGGCAGCCACCTGGCAGCATCTTGGCCTGGTGCCGCCAGCCGACGGCGCGACCCTGTTCTCGTAGTGGCATCCGGGATTTGCCGCCCGTGAATTTTCGATCATTGGCGCAAGGGCATAGACTTCTTTATTGTCCTGTGTTCGACGATCGGAAACCACATGTCGCAATTCAAGCTTGACCCCATGATCATCGTCCTGTTCCTGCTGATAATCGGCATGGTCTGGATGATGACGAAGCAGCGCAAATCACAGCGCGAGGCACAGAATTTCGTTGATTCTTTGGAGCCTGGGCAAGAGGTTATGACGCTCGCGGGCTATGTGGGAACGATAGTGTCGATCGACGACCACTACATCGTTCTTGAGTCGGTGCCGGGTGGTGCGCAAACCAAATGGGTTAAGGCCGCGATCCGTAAGCCAGGCGCTGGGGTCCCCGGAGTTCCGCAGCAGGCCGCGACCGAAACCGCGGCCGATGTCGAAATCCCCGACAACGTAGCCAAGCTCATCGGCGAGGACACCTCCATCGTCGATAAGCACACCGACACCACCGAACACAACAAGCGCGAGAACGACAAGTAGAATCGCTACGACGCCGCCGTGATGGCCGTGGCGTCAGTGCCGCACTTCGCTGTTGAATGCGGTCGCGGTCCCAATTAGAGAAGAGAAACGACGTTGGCTTCCACCAACCACACAAAGCACCACCCGGTGCGCAAATTGGTTTCACTGCTGGTACTTGTGCTTGTCGTTGCAGGCATCTTGGCGACGGGGTACCTTGCCAAGGGACAGAGCCTGGCCCCCGGCCTGGCGATCGACCTTGCAGGTGGCCGGCAGTTCATCTTGACGCCGAAGACGACGACCGGGGCGGCGGTAACCCAGTCCGACCTGGACCAGGCAATCGCGATCATCCGCCAGCGCATCGACGCATCTGGTGTATCCGAGGCCGAGATCACGAGCCAGGGTGGGACAAACATCGTCGTCGCGTTGCCGGGCGAGCCCAGCGACGAGACCCGCGACCTAGTTACCAAGTCGGCGCTGATGCGATTCCGTCCGGTATTGACGATCGCAGATCCCGGTGTGACCACCACGACCAAGGCGGAAGATAGCGCCACCGCCGATGGGACTGCGGACGACACCGATCAGACGGCGACCGACGATCAGACGGCGACCGAAGATGGGACCGCAACGGACTCGGGTGCGTCCTCCGATTCCGGATCGGACGATGCAAAGACCGACGATAAGGCGGCCGGGGTCGCCGAGCAGGCGGCGATCGAGCCGGCATCCTTCACCACGGGCGTGAAGACGGCAGGCGACACGGCCGGAGACGACGCGACTTCTGACACGTCCAACGGGACCGACTCCGCGGTGACCGACGACACCGTTCCCGCCGACGGCGCGACCACGGATGACTCCACCACGTCCGATGACTCGACGACGTCGGATGATTCCACGACGACCGCCGATGAGGGCGCGTCGGCGCTTCCTGCGGACGATGATCCGATCTGGCAGACCTTCGCCGACCTGGACTGCACCCAGGCCGCATCCTTGCAGGGAACCAACGACGACGACCCGGATGAGCCCTTCGCGACGTGTGCGTCTGACGGTACGGCGAAGTACCTGCTGGGCCCGGTCGAGATCCAAGGATCTGACATCGCGACGGCATCATCGAGCCTCGAAACCACCGACAGCGGTCAGACGCTGAACTCGTGGCAGGTCAACATGACCTTCACGAGCGAGGGCGGCACCTTGTTCGCCGAGGTAACGAAGCGCATCGCCGGACTGGATTCACCTCGCAACCAATTTGCGATGGTGCTGGATGGCCTCGTTATTTCCGCGCCGTCCGTCGAATCGAAGTTCTCTTCCAGCGGCATCACCGGTGGTCAGGCCGTCATTACCGGTTCTTCTGCCGATCCATTCACGCGGCAGTCCGCAACCACGTTGGCGAACCAGCTGAAGTTCGGCGCCTTGCCACTCACCTTCGAGATTCAATCGGATCAGCAGATTTCCGCGACGCTCGGTTCGGAGCAGCTCGAAAAGGGTCTGATCGCGGGCGCTATCGGAATGCTGCTGGTTCTCATTTATGCGTTGTTCCAGTACCGCGTTCTGGGCCTTGTTGTCATGGCATCCTTGGCGGTGGCCGCCGTTCTTGCCTATCTCACGGTGACGCTTCTTTCGTGGCCTTCGGTGCTCGGAATGCGTCTATCGCTCGCTGCGATCGCCGGTTTGATCGTTTCCATCGGTATAACGGCTGACTCGTTCGTTGTTTACTTCGAGCGCATCAAGGACGAGCTGCGCGACGGCCGTCCGCTGGATGCGGCGCTGGACACGGGATGGGACCGCGCCAAGCGAACGATTCTTGCGTCGGACGCGGTCAACTTCGCGGCTGCCATCGTGCTCTACCAACTGGCGGTCGGCGGCGTGAAGGGCTTCGCGTTCATGCTCGGCCTGACCACGCTCATCGACGTGATCTTGATCTTCTGGTTCACCCACCCGCTCATGGTTCTTCTGGCGAAGCGGCCGTTCTTCTACGAGGGACACCCGTGGTCCGGACTCGATCCGCGCAAGTTGGGTGTCGAGATGGTGCAATACCGCGGACGCGGGAAGTTTGGGAAGCCCAAGTCGATCGCGGACACGAAGGACCCGGAACACGCGGCGAACGCCGACGCTGACGCCGACGCGGCCGTTGCGCCCGTAAGTCGGTCGGCCAGCCCCAAGGGCGAGCGCATGACCATTGCGGAGCGCCGCGCGCTCGCGCAAAAGCAGGCCGAGGCGACGGTTGCGACTGCTGAAACAGACGATAAGGATTCGACCGGCTCGGACGATTCTTCTGAGAATGGAGAAAAGTGATGGCGATCAAGCAAAACTTCGCGGGCTGGTCGAATGCCCTCTACACGGGCACTCGTTCCTACGACATTATCGGCAAGCGCAAGCGCACCTACATCGCTTCGGGCGCGGCCGTGGTGCTGTGCATCTTGCTGATCGTCCTGCGCGGTGGGTTCAACCTCGGCATCGATTTCAAGGGCGGCGTTGAGTTCACCATTTCGGGAGTATCGTCGACCGCTCAGGATCCGGCGATCACCGCAGTGCAGTCTGTGGTGCCCGACGAGGCACCCCGGGTTGCCACGGTCGGAAACCAAGCTGTGCGCGTCCAAACCGCGACCATCAGCGAGACGGAGCAGACCGAGGTCCAAAAGGCGCTGGCGAAGGCCTACAACGTCGACACCGCTGAGGTGTCGAAGTCGTTCATCGGCCCGACCTGGGGTAGCGATGTTTCGAAGAAGGCGCTCCAGGGCATGGTCGGCTTCATGGTCCTGGTTGCTGCCGTCATGGTCGTGTACTTCCGCAGCTGGCGCCTTGCCGCGTCGGCGATCATCTCGCTGGTTCACGATCTGGTCATAACCGCTGGTGTGTATGCCCTAGTCGGGTGGGAAGTCACCCCGGCGACGGTCATCGGATTCCTGACGATCGCCGCGTACTCGGTCTACGACAAGGTGGTTGTCTTCGACAAGATCCGTGAGAACACCGATGACCTCTTTGACCAGACGAAATCGACGTACGCGGAGCGCGCGAACCTGGCAGTAAACCAGACGCTTGTGCGGTCGATCAACACCTCAGTCCTGGGCCTACTGCCCGTCAGCTCGATCTTGTTCATCGGCGCGTTCATACTCGGAGCCGGCACACTCCGTGACCTTGCTCTCGCGCTATTTGTCGGTATGGCCGTTGGCGCCTATTCTTCGATCTTCCTGGCGCCGCCCATTGACGTGACGCTGCGGCGAAACGACAAGCGTGTCGGGGCGCACACCGAACGGGTCGTCGAACTGCGGCAACGCATCGAGGAGGGCGGAGACGCCACCGTTGATGAGCTGGTAGAGGTGGGCGGCAAGAAGCTCATTCCAGGTCATCACCTGGGCAGCGCGGCGCAGCCGAAGCGGCGCAAGCGCTAATGGAACACGGGGAGCATCCCACCAGGCTCGAAGAGCTTCGGGAGCGGATCGGGCAGTTGGTCAGATCCGTTCCCGACTTCCCGCAGCCAGGGATAGTGTTCCGTGATCTATCGGGAGTCTTTGCCGACGCCGATGGGTTGCAGGACATGGCGAGCGCCATCATCGCTGAGGTCCCCAGTGAGGTTGAGCTGATCGCCGGCCTGGACGCCAGGGGCTTCATCGTCGGGGCAACGGTGGCGGCCCGACTCGGCGTCGGTTTCGTGCCGGTGCGCAAGGCGGGGAAACTGCCGCCACCAACTCGATCGCAAACCTACGACTTGGAGTACGGCACGGCCACATTCGAGGTGCGGGACAACGCGGTCAAGGCCGGCCAGCGCGTTCTGATCGTTGATGACCTACTCGCGACCGGCGGAACGGCTCGCGCCGCGGGCTCGCTGCTCAGGCAATGCGGCGCGCAGCTACTCGGATACTCTTTCCTGGTCGAACTGACCGGATTGGCCGGTCGGGAATCTCTGGTCGACGATCCGGATGCGGGCGGGGTGCCCGTGCACAGTGTCTTGACGCTGCCAGCGTAAGATATCTGCACCGGACTAGAACGCATCGCCGGAGGAGCTAGCTATTTGCGCTGGAGGGACACATGAGCAGTGACGATCGGACCCCCACCGAGCAGGTTGGCTCTGTCTCACAGCAAACCAGCGGGATACGGCAGCGCCTGGTACGTTTCGGAACTAAGGGCGCAGCGGCTCCGGAAATCGAACCGCTGTTGCGGGCGTTGCGTGAGCACCACCCCAAGGAAGAGACCGCGCTGGTCGAGCGCGCCTACGCGGTTGCCGAGCGGGCGCACCGCGGGCAGTACCGCAAGAGCGGCGACCCGTACATCACGCACCCCGTAGCCGTTGCGACCATTCTCGCAGAGCTAGGCATGACCGGTACAACGCTCGCGGCCGCACTCCTGCACGACACTGTCGAGGATACGGATTACACGCTCGACCAGTTGACCGATGACTTTGGCCCCGAGATCGCAATGATGGTCGATGGGGTGACAAAGCTCGATAAGGTGACCTACGGGTCCGCGGCGCAGGCAGAAACCGTCAGAAAGATGGTTGTGGCCATGGCGCGCGACATCCGGGTGTTGGTGATCAAACTCGCTGACCGGTTGCACAACGCGCGCACCTGGAAGTTCGTGCCGGCTGCCTCCGCCGAAGCGAAGGCGAACGAAACGTTGCAGATCTACGCGCCGCTCGCACACCGACTCGGTATGAACACCGTCAAATGGGAGCTCGAGGATCTGGCCTTCGCAACCCTCTACCCGAAGATCTACGCGGAGATCGTGAACCTGATTACCGAACGGGCCCCGGCGCGGGAGGAATACCTGGCGCTGGTACGCGGCCAAATCGGGGAGAGCCTGCGCGCTGCCAAGATCAAGGCCACAGTCACGGGTCGCCCGAAGCACTACTACTCCGTGTACCAAAAGATGATCGTTCGCGGGCACGAATTCAGCGAAATATATGACTTGGTCGGGACGCGAGTTTTGGTCGAAAGCGTGCGTGACTGCTACGCGGTCCTTGGCATCCTGCATGAGCGGTGGAAGCCCGTGCCCGGGCGGTTTAAGGACTACATCGCGATGCCGAAGTTCAATATGTATCAGTCGCTGCATACGACGGTCATCGGTCCCAATAACAAGCCGGTAGAAATCCAGATTCGCACGTACGACATGCACCGGCGCGCCGAATACGGCGTGGCGGCGCACTGGAAATACAAGGCGGATGGACGCGGCGAGAAGACGGCGTCCGTCGGCAGCACTGGTGACATGACGTGGTTGCGGCAGCTCGTCGACTGGCAAAAGGAGACCGCCGATCCGACGGAGTTCTTGGATTCACTTCGGTTCGAGATATCGGGATCCGAGGTGTATGTCTTCACCCCCCGGGGCGAAGTGATTGCGCTGCCGCAGGGCTCGACCCCGGTGGATTTTGCCTACTCGGTGCACACCGAGGTCGGTCACCGGACGATGGGCGCGCGAGTCAACGGCAAGCTTGTGCCCCTCGATTCGACGCTGGAAAATGGTGACACGGTCGACATCCTGACGTCGAAGGCACAAACTGCGGGACCCAGCCGCGATTGGCTGGCTTTCGTCAAGAGCCCGCGCGCGCGTAACAAGATCAGGCAATGGTTCTCGAAGGAACGGCGTGAGGAAGCGATTGAGCAGGGAAAGGAAGCCATCGCCAAGGCGATGCGCAAGCAGAACCTGCCAATCCAGCGGCTCTTGTCGCACGAATCCTTGGTGGCGCTTGCCAATGAGCTGCGGTATGCGGATGTTTCGTCGCTGTACGCGGCGGTCGGCGATGGCCTGATCTCGTCTGCGAATGTGGTTCACCGCCTGGTCCAGTCTATCGGCGGCACCACCAGCGCTGAAGAGGACATCGCGGAGGTTACACGCCCGGGAGCCCGGGAACGCCGGGGCAACCGCCGCGGTGATCCCGGCGTCATCGTCAAGGGAGTCGGCGACGTGTGGGTGAAGCTCGCGCGGTGCTGTACGCCTGTGCCCGGGGACCAGATCGTTGGTTTCATTACGCGCGGTAGTGGGGTCAGCATCCACCGCGCCGACTGCGCCAACGTAGATGGTTTGCGAAACCAGCCCGAACGTCTCGTTGAGGTTGCTTGGTCCGATGAGGGTGGGTCATCCTTCCTAGTTCAAATCCAGGTCGAGGCGCTTGACCGCGCGCGGCTCCTGTCGGACGTCACCCGCGTGCTTTCCGATCATCACGTCGATATCCTGTCGGCGACCGTTACAACATCATCTGATCGGGTGGCGATTTCGCGGTTCGTATTCGAAATGGCCGAGCCGGGGCACCTGAAGACGGTCCTGGCTGCTGTCAGGAAGATCGATGGCGTCTTTGACGTGTATCGAATAACCGGCTCGCGGGCCTCGGATCATGCCCCGCACTTGCTGACGTAAGAAGCGACCGATCACATCGCGCAATGACAAAGCCACCGATGATCCCGACCGGTAGCTTCCGCAGTGCCGTGCCGCCTGGGCTTGGACGGATCGCCTAGGCCGTCCCCGGCGGACGATCGCGCGTCACAGCCGGTTCAACGTCAGGTAGTGGTGCAGGACCCTTAGACCCTGCACCCTTCCGCGCCAATTGTTCAACGCCTCCAGTCGCGCACGTACCGCGCCGGGGTCCACCCCAAGTTCTGAAAATGCGCGGATCGCGGCAAGGAGCGCCATCGTCGATGGTCCCTGCGCGCACACGATATCGAGCAGGGTGCGTTCGGGGGTCGTGATCCGGATCTCGAGTTCGAGTGCCGGGTCTTCCACGACCCGCACGTCCCGCTTCCACAACCGCGTCTGGCGCAGGGTGCACGCACCTAGCCGCGACCGCGCGGGCGCGGCAGTGCCGCGCTGATAGAGGCACGTGACACGTCCGCGGTGCATCTCTCGACGGTGAGGCACGGTCACCACCTTGGGCATGAGCCCACTCAGCTTGGCCCCGGTCCGTGGCAGGTAAACCCACGTTGCCGAAAAGGTGCCGATGACCGCTCGCGGCGGGCACATCGTGGCCAATGCTATTGCGCGCAAGCGCGCGGTAGCTTCCGCTGATGCCGCCCGCGCGATGTCCTCGGTGAGCGGCACTAGGTGGTCAGTTGCCACCAGCGAGTCCCACGCACGGGGGTCGAGGAAGTCCGACTTGAACGCTAACGGAACGGTTGGTACGAGCGCACTGCGCGGGCCGTATGTCGCTTTCACACGAACGACTATGTCGCAAAAATGGCGTTGCCGAGCGCCCAACCGCGAATCTGTGGATAACTTTCCGACTCGAGCTATTCGGTGGCAGCCTTCTCGATCTGCGCGAGCCAGGCACGGCGAGCGTTGAGGCCTTCCTCGATTTCACGAACAGCCTTGTCGTCGCCCGCTTCCTGCGCCTGCGCCAGGTCCACCTCGAGCCGGGCAATCGCATCATGCAATTGCGCGGATAGACCGGTTGCGCGCGCCTTCACCTCAGGGTTCGACTTCTTCCACTGGTCCTCTTCGTGGGAACGGATCGCCTGCTCGACAGCGCGCAACCGCGACTCTACGCGCTGGATTGCCTCGCGAGGGACCTTACCGGCGGCCTCCCAACGGTCCTGCACATCCCTGAGACGCGACTTCGCGAACCCCAGATCCTTCACGGGGACGAGCGCTTCCGCTTCTGCGAGTAGCGCCTCCTTCGTCACGAGGTTGGCCGCGTACTCAGCGTCGATTTCCTTGTTGGCCGCATCCCGCGCGGTGAAGAACTTGTCTTGCGCTGCACGGAAACGGCTCCACAAGGCGTCGTCGTCGCGTCGTCCGGCATGGCCGACCCGCTTCCATTCGGTCATCAACTCGCGGTACGCCGCCGCGGTTTCGCCCCACGCGATTGACGTGGAGAGCTTTTCTGCTTCGGCAATGAGTTTTTCTTTTGCGGCCTTCGCCGCCGAGTGCTGCTCTTCGAGGGCCGCGAAGAAATGGCGACGCTCGCGGTCGAATGTCGTGCGAGCGTGGGAGAAACGCTTCCAAAGGGCGTCTTCCGTCGGCCGATCCACGCGAGGACCCTCTTTTTGCGCTCGCTTCCACTGCTCCAGCAGGCCGTGCATGGTGTCGCTCGCTGACTTCCACTGAACGTTAGCCGAATCCTGGGCCGCCAGGGCCTCCGCCTCCTCGACGATCTTCGTGCGTTTGGCTATGGCCGCCTCTCGCGCAGCCTGGCGTTCGGCTTCGGCCTTCGCCGCTTGCTCCTTCGCCACAGACCGCAAGTCTTCCACCTTGGTGCGCAACGCTTGCAGGTCGCCCACGGCGTTGGGGGATGCGAGTTCCTCGTGCAGCGAAGCGAGCGTGGAATGGGCATCGTTTGCGGAGATGGACCCGGCGTGCAGGCGGGTTTCGAACAGCAGAACTTTGGTGCGCAGGTCCAGGTAGCGGCGGATATAGAGATCCAGGGGATTAGTTGCCGTCGCGTCGGTCACCTGGCCGACCACTCGCTCGGAATCACCGTCGCGCACAAAGACGGTTCCATCGGCGGCAACCGATCCGAACTCGCTGGCCTTGGCGACGAGTTCGGAATCGTCGGTGGTGGGCGCGGGCGCGGGCGCGGCAGGTGCTGCGGACGGCCGCGGCGATGGCTTAAATGAGGTGGGCTTGGGAATCGGGCGCGGGGTCGGAATCGCAGGCTTCGGAGCTGCCGTTGGCTGGGACGCTGAGTTCCCGGCATCGCCGACAGGCTCTGGTGCCGGCGCCGGATTGGCTGCTGAAACGTCCGCTGTAACTTCGGTGTTGGCGGCGGTCTCGGGGCTTTCGCTCATGACGGTCATGACTCCTATGCATGCGCACGACGCCCTCGGCGACCTGCGGCAGTGGTTTCCGATCGGGCGATGGGAAACGAATGAATTGCGGTTACTGTCAAAGCCTATTGTATGAATGTTTCTGGTGTGATCGGCACATCATTTTCGCGAACAGGCCTTGATGGGTGACCGCGCATGTCAGTGGGTGCGGTTAGGCTCGATGTATGGGCACTGATCGCAGCGTTGAATGGACTATCCGCGTGGCTCGCGTGTTCGCGACCAACACCGTTATTGCCGAACGCGACGGCAAGGCCGTCATCGTGGATGCCGGCGCGGGGGTTGCGCATAAGGTCATTCAGACTGTTGCCGACAAGGGCTTGGAACCCGTGGCACTGCTCATCACGCACGGGCATGTGGACCACACCTGGGACGCCGCAACGATCCAAGATTCCCTAGACATTCCGGTCGTCATTTCCACCCACGACCGGTATTACCTTGACGATCCGTTCGGACTCAACCCGAGTAGGCCCGAGCGGCGTGATCCCAACGACATGCTTGTACACGCCTTTGGTGCGGCCGGATTGCGCGCCGAATCGTTCAGGACTCCGCGCGACATCGTTGAGTGGGGGTCGACAGCGTCGATCGCCGTCGAGAAGGACCTGGACAGTATCTGGCAAAAGCGATGGCGCAAAATTGCCTCCCCTGGACACACCCCCGGCTCGACGGTGTACGAGTTCGGGCTGGACGCACCTTCCCCGCTGGTTTGCACCGGTGACGTCATATTCAAGTCGTCCATCGGCAGAACGGACCTGCCGGGCGGCAACAGCGCGGTCATGAAGAACACGCTCTTCATGCTTTCGCGGTCAATCCCCGCCGCGGCTACGATCGTCGCTGGTCACGGACCGACGACGACAATGGAACTAGAGTCCCGTACGAACCCGTATCTTCCCAAGCCGAACCAGCCCTAGGCTTTGTGGCGACGCACGACATTCTGACAAAATGAGGAACCATGGCACGACCCACACCCCTTTCAGGCTTTCCCGAATGGCTTCCGAACGGACGGATCATTGAAAACCACGTCCTCGAGACTGTCCGGCGAACCTTTGAACTGCACGGCTTCGCGGGAATCGAGACGCGGGCCGTCGAGCCCGTTTCGCAACTTCTGAAAAAGGGGGAGACCTCCAAAGAGATTTACCTGCTCTCTCGCCTGCAGGACGAGGCCGCCGCGCACCGTGACAGCGATTCGAAGAGGCTTGGGCTTCACTTCGACCTCACCGTGCCCTTCGCGCGGTACGTCGTGGAGAATGCGGGGCATCTGGCGTTCCCGTTCAAGCGATACCAGATACAAAAGGTTTGGCGCGGCGAGCGGCCGCAAGACGGTCGCTTCCGAGAGTTCATGCAGGCGGACATAGATGTGGTAGGGCAAGGGTCCTTGCCGTATCACTACGAGGTCGAGCTGCCGCTGATCATGGCGGAAGCGCTCACCGCCTTGCGACCCATCGGGCTGCCGCCGGTCAAGGTCCTTGTCAACAACCGGAAGGTCGCCGAGGGGTTCTACGTCGGACTGGGGCTCTTCGATCCGCAAGAGGTCCTGCGCTCGATCGACAAGCTCGACAAAATTGGTGAAACGGCGGTCAGCGAACTGCTGCAGCAAAAGGCCGGAGCGAGCAGCGAGCAGGCAGCGGCGTGCATCGAACTGGCGGCGATCAGCGGAGCCGACGAATCCGTGATCGACCAGATTCGTGCTCTAGCCGCGAAATTCGATGCGAACAACGATCTTCTCGCAACCGGTTTGGTGGAATTGCAGCAACTGATCGCGGCTGCATCCGTGCGAGCCCCCGGCGTCGTCGTTGCCGATCTGAAGATAGCGCGCGGGCTTGATTACTACACGGGGTCGGTGTACGAGACCGTCCTGGTTGGTCACGAAGACCTAGGCTCGATATGTTCGGGTGGTCGCTACGACACGTTGGCCAGCGATGGCAAGCAAACGTACCCGGGTGTGGGATTGTCGATCGGTATCACCCGGTTGGTCTCGCGCCTCATCAACGCGGACCTGACGACCACCACGCGGTCGGTTCCGACGGTGGTGGTCGTGGCGGTCTGCGACGAGGCCCACCGCGAACGGTCCAATGAGGTTGCGGTCGCCTTGCGGGCGCGGGGAATAGCGGCCGAAACCTCGCCGGACGCCGCAAAGTTCGGTAAGCAGATTCGATACGCCGATCGCAGGGGGATCCCGTACGTGTGGTTCCCCGCCACGGACGGTTCGGGTGCAGACGAAGTCAAGGACATTCGTTCCGGGGACCAGGTTCGCGCTGTCGCGACCGAATGGGTTCCAGCGGCTGAGGACCTGGTACCACGGGTCGTGGCGGCCCAGCCCAGCTGAGAAAGCGTGAACGGGCGGCGCGGGCCTGCGCGCGGTGGCGTGGCCCGGCGTTTCGTTGCGGGCCTGCGCGCGGTGGCGTGGCCCGGCGTTTCGTTGCGGGCCTGCGCGCGGTGGCGTGGCCCGGCGTTTCGTTGCGGGCCTGCGCGCGGTGGCGTGGCCCGGCGTTTCGTTGCGGGCCTGGCGGCCCGGACCTACGCGCTAGTACCGGATTCGTCGACCAGGCATTCCACGGGTGGGACCGCATCGTCTGCGGTCCCCGCGCCTGACGTCGAGTCGACACGTTCTTGCGTGGCTGGCACCGCCGAGGGGCGAGCTGCGGCGGCCGCCACCGGCGGCCTTGAGAGCAGCAGGATCGAATTCGCGGCGATCGAGATCGTTTGACCGGCTTCAACCACCGTGCGCGGGGAGGGATCGGTCAGCTCGGTCGTCGATGCGGGCCCGCTACCGTGCGGGCGGGCGTCTTCATCGCCTGGATTCGGCTGGGCGGGGCCGTGTTCCTTTCCCGGCTTCATCAGGAGGGGAGCGGTGGTCGAGGCCTTCACCGTCCAGGCATGGCCGTAGGTCGAGTTCGGCACGGTGAAACTGACCGGTTCGGTGTGCGCGTTGAACATCACCAAGAATGAGTCGTCGACGATTCGCTGGCCGCGCGCATCCGTCTCAGTGATGGCGGACCCGTTGAGGAACACCGCCATGGCGCGCGCGTAGCCGTCGCGCCACGACTCATCGTGCATCTGTTCGCCATCGGGCATCAGCCAGGCGATGTCGCCCGGAAGCCCATCGGCGGGATCCTGATCTCCCGCAAAGAACCGGCGGCGGTGCAAGACGGGGTGCGTCCTGCGCAACTTGACGATCGCACGGGTGAACTCGAGGTGCACTTTCTCCGCCTCGGACAGATCCCAATCGATCCAAGAAATCGGATTATCTTGGCAATACGTATTGTTATTGCCGCCCTGGGTCCGGCCCAACTCGTCCCCGTGGACGATCATGGGGACGCCCTGCGACACCATGAGCGTGAGCAAGAAATTGCGCATCTGTCGCCAGCGCAGGTCCTGGATGGCGGGGTCGTCGGTGGGGCCCTCGACCCCGCAGTTCCACGACCGATTGTGAGATTCGCCGTCGTTGTTGCCTTCGCCGTTCTCCTCGTTGTGCTTTTCGTTGTAGCTCACCAGATCGCGCAGGGTGAAACCATCGTGCGCGGTGACGAAGTTCACCGACGCGCTCGGCGTCCGTCCCGTGTGCGAATAGAGATCCGACGACCCGGCGATACGGCTCGCAAACTCACCCAACTGTGCGGGTTCCCCGCGCCAGAAATCGCGCACGGTGTCACGGTAGTGCCCGTTCCACTCCGACCATAGCGGGGGGAAACCGCCGACTTGGTAACCGCCGTCGCCCAGATCCCACGGCTCGGCGATCAGCTTGACGCGCCCGACGATCGGATCCTGGTGCACCAAGTCGAAGAAGGCCGACAGCCTGTCGACCTCGTGAAACTGCCGCGCGAGCGTGGACGCCAAGTCGAATCGGAACCCGTCAACGTGCATCTCCTGCACCCAGTAGCGCAGCGAATCCATGATGAGCTGCAGCACCTGGGGATTGCGCATCAATAACGAGTTCCCCGTCCCCGTCGTGTCGAAATAGTGTTCCGGCGACGAATCCACAAGGCGGTAGTAGGCCTGGTTGTCGATGCCGCGGAACGAAAGCGTCGGTCCCAGGTGGTTGCCCTCGGCGGTGTGGTTGTAAACGACGTCGAGAATGACCTCGATGTCGGCCTGGTGGAGGGTCTTGACCAGTGTCTTGAACTCCTGGACCTGCTGGCCGCGCGAGCCATAGGCGGCATAGGCACCATGCGGCGCGAAGAAGCCGATCGTGTTGTAGCCCCAGTAGTTGTGCAGACCGCGCTCTTGGAGGTTGGGATCGTCAACGAACTGGTGCACCGGCATTAATTCGACCGCGGTGATGCCAAGGTCCTTCAGGTGCTTCACGATCGAGGGATGCATCATCCCTGCGTAGGTGCCGCGCAACTCGTCGGGCACATCCGGGTGCGTCTGAGTGAGCCCCTTGATGTGCGCCTCGTAGATGACCGTCTGGTGGTATTCGTGCCCCGGAGGACGGTCCTGACCCCAATCGAAGTAGGGGTTCACCACCACGGAAACCATCGTGTGGGGGGCGGAGTCCTCGTCATTGCGCTGCGATGGATCATTGAAGTCGTAAGAAAAAAGCGATCGATGCCCGTCGATGCGGCCGTCGATGGCCTTTGCGTAGGGATCGAGCAGTAATTTGGAAGGATTGCAACGCAGCCCCTTGGCGGGGTCGTAGGGGCCGTATACGCGGAAGCCGTAGCGTTGCCCGGGTTGGATGCCGGGAATGTAGCAGTGCCACACGAACACGTCCACCTCAGGAAGGTCGATGCGCGTTTCGCTTCCGTCGTCGTTGATCAGGCATAGTTCCACGCGCGTGGCCACTTCCGAAAACAGCGCGAAGTTCGTGCCTGAGCCATCGAACGTGGCGCCGAGAGGGTATGAATGACCGGGCCAGATTTGCATGCTTCTACATTGCACTACCGAGGGCCCTCTTGTCTTCATCGCCGAGCCGAACACGGCGAGTGGCGATGAGTGTCATCCGTATCTGGAAGACTAGAGTGTGTAAAGGTGCGCACTGAGCGCACCACACCGGTCGAACGAAGGGAACGGCAGTGGTTGACTTTGGCGAACTGAAGAACAAGGCCGAGGGCCTGCTTGCGCAGGCGAAAGAACAGGCGACCGACGAACGCATTGAGCAAGCGGCCGACGCATTGAAGAAGGTCGCACCCGACAACATCGACGCGACGATCGACTCAATCGCGGACAAAGCGAAAGACCTCAACAACTAGCAGGCAGGGCGCGCCGTCCACCGGCCGGTGCTCCCAAACCGGACAAGTGCCCGCCAAACAAGCGCGTAATAAGGAGTTTTCCCGTGTCAAACCCGTTAGAGCCGACTGATGCTGCCCTGACCGTCACCGTAGACGGCGAGTCGCGTGAGGTCCCGGCAGGATCGACGGCTGCGGACTTGTTCGCAGGTGATCGCGCCATCGTCGTGGCGAGGATCGACGGAGAACTAAGGGACCTCAGCACGCCGCTGAGCGCGGGAGACTCCGTTTCACCGGTGCGCATTGACGAGCCAGACGGTCTTGCGGTGTTGCGACACTCGGCGGCACACGTGCTGGCGCAGGCGGTCCAGCAGATCAATCCGACGGCAAAGCTGGGGATCGGGCCGCCGATCGTCGACGGTTTCTACTACGACTTCGACGTCGAGACGCCGTTCACCCCGGAGGATCTGACCGCCCTGGATAAGGCCATGGCGCGGATCGTCAAGGAAGGGCAGACCTTCCGCCGCCGCGAGGTGAGCGATAACGAGGCCCGCGCCGAGCTTGCGAACGAGCCTTACAAGCTCGAACTCATCGGGTTGAAGTCTACGGCCGATTCGGCCGGGGAGGGCGCCAGCGTCGAGGTGGGCGACGGCGGACTCACCATATACGACAACGTTCGGCGCGACGGTAGCGTTGCCTGGAAGGACCTGTGTCGCGGCCCGCACCTGCCGAACACGCGGCTGATTGCCAACGGCGTCAAGCTCATGCGGTCGGCGGCCGCGTACTGGCGCGGCAGCGAGAAGAACCCGCAACTGCAACGAATCTACGGCACGGCCTGGCCCACCAAGGACGAGCTGCGCGCCCACCTGGACCGGTTGGCGGAAGCCGAACGCCGCGACCACCGGCGCCTTGGAACCGAGCTCGACCTCTTCAGCTTCCCGGACGAAATCGGATCCGGGCTGGCGGTATTCCACCCCAAGGGCGGGATCATCCGCATGGCCATGGAAGAGTATTCGCGCAAGCGGCACGTGGAGGCGGGGTACTCCTTCGTTAACACCCCGCACATCACCAAGTCCAAGCTGTTCGAAACCTCCAAGCACCTGGACTGGTACGCGGACGGCATGTACCCGCCGATGAAGCTTGACGAGGAGCGCGACGCGGACGGAATCATCCGCAAGGCGGCCCAGGACTACTACCTCAAGCCCATGAACTGCCCCATGCACAACCTCATCTTCGCCTCCCGCGGGCGGTCCTACCGCGAACTGCCCCTGCGGCTGTTCGAATTCGGGACGGTGTACCGGTACGAGAAGTCGGGTGTAGTCCACGGCCTGACCCGCGCTCGCGGTTTCACCCAGGATGACGCGCACATCTACACAACCCGCGAACAGATGCGCGAGGAACTGGCATCCTTGCTGTCCTTCGTGCTGGATTTGTTGCGCGACTACGGCCTCAACGATTTCTACCTGGAGCTATCGACGCGGGACCCGGAAAAGTCCGTCGGCGACGATCGGACATGGGAAGAGGCCACGGAGACTTTGCGTCAGGTGGCCACGGAGTCCGGGCTTGACTTGGTCGACGACCCGTGTGGAGCCGCCTTCTACGGTCCAAAGATCTCGGTGCAGGCGAAGGACGCCATCGGCCGCACCTGGCAGCTCTCTACGATCCAGTTGGACTTCTTCGAACCCGAACTCTTCGAACTCGAATACGCCGCACCCGACGGCACGCGCCAGCGCCCGGTCATGATTCACCGCGCTCTGTTCGGGTCGATCGAGCGGTTCTTCGCGATCCTGGTCGAACACTACGCTGGTGCCTTCCCGACCTGGTTGGCTCCCGTTCAGGTCAAGGCGATACCCGTGGCCGAGGCGTTCGATGGGTACCTCGACGATTTCGTGGCGAAGCTACGGGCGCGCGGAGTGCGAGCCGAGGTTGACAAGGGCTCCGACCGGTTCCCGAAGAAGATCCGCACCGCCTCCAAGGAGAAGGTTCCGTTTGTCGTTATTGCGGGCGGGGAGGACGCGGAGGCCGGATCAGTATCGTTCCGATTCAGGGATGGCTCCCAGCGCAACGGGATTCCGCAGGACGAGGCCATCGAAATCGTGCTCGCATCAATCGCGGATCGGACGCAGGTGTGACGAAGGAACGTGCCCCGCAGGTTGACCGCGCGGCTGTATTCGCCGGGGACGCGGACGGCCTGGAGAGACTGTGGACTCCTCACCGGATGGCCTACATCGACGGCGAGGCCAAGCCCGCTGACCGCAGCGAGCGCCAGTGCCCGTTTTGCGCCGCGGCCAACGCGGACGACGACGAGGGGCACCTCGTCGTCGCGCGCGGGAAGCTCGCTTACGTCATTTGCAACCTGTTCCCCTACAACTCGGGGCACCTCTTGATCTGCCCGTATCGCCACGTTGCGGACTACACGGATCTGACCGTGCCGGAGCGCGATGAGGTTGCCGAACTCACGCAGCGGGCGATGGTGGTCGTGCGGTCCGTGATGGGACCCGACGGGTTCAACCTCGGGATGAACCAGGGCGATGTTGCCGGAGCAGGCATCGCGGCGCACCTGCACCAGCACGTGGTACCGCGGTGGTCCGGAGATGCTAACTTCTTCCCGATCATCGCCCAAACTAAGGCGATGCCTCAGCTCTTGGCGGACACTCGCAGGCGGCTGGCCGAGGCGTGGCATATCGAAAAGGAATACAAGTGATCACATCGCTGCGGGGAGTGATGGGGCGCGTTATGACGCCGATCGCGCGGGCGCTGCTCAAGATTGGTGTTACGGCGGACGCCGTCACGATCACCGGGACGATCGGTGTGGTCGTTGCGGCGCTCACGCTGCTGCCCAGCGGACACCTTTTCTGGGGAGCGGCCGCGATTGGCCTGTTCGCGCTGTCCGACGCCCTGGACGGGACCATGGCCAGGCTTTCCGGTCGCTCCGGTCCGTGGGGAGCTTTCTTGGATTCGACCCTCGACCGGGTCGCCGACGGGGCGATATTTAGCGGGATCGCCGCCTACTTCCTGCTCCAACAGGAGGGGACGCTGGCGACCGCGGGGGCGGCGAGCGCGGCCGCGTGCATCGTATTCGGCTTCACGGTGTCCTACGCGCGTGCCCGCGCCGAGGGGCTTGGGTTCCAGGCCGCGGTCGGGATCGCGGAGCGTTCCGAGCGCCTGGTCATCGCGCTGGTCGTGACCGGAATCGTCGGGATTGGCGTGCCGGTCATCTCGCTTGTGGTCGTCCTGGCGCTGATCGCTGTGGCAAGCATCATCACCGTGGGCCAGCGCATGGCGACGGTGCGCAAGCAGGCAGCCGCTGCAGCGGCCGAGGCGGCGTGAGGAAGCCTTCGGCGGCAACCGCCTTCCACCTGGCTTGGAAGATACTGCCGCGCCTTCCGCACGACTTCACTTTGGCATTGGCCGACGTCGCGGCCGACGTTGTCTGGGCGGCGCGCGGAACGGGGGTGAGACGCCTCGAAGCGAACCTGGCGCGGGTCAGGCCGGCGGATGCAGGCTCCGGCGTGCGGTGGTTGGCGCGGCGCGGGATGCGCTCGTACTTCAGGTATTTTGTCGAGGCGTTCGCCCTCTCCGGCATGTCCGCGGGGCAGATCGCGGCGCGGGTGCGACCGGTCGGAATCGAGCCAGCGCGCGCACACATCGCGCAGGGAAAGTCGGTTGTCCTTGCGCTGGGGCACATGGGCAATTGGGACCTGGCGGGTGCATGGTCTGCCACCCATTTCGCGCCCGTCACGACTGTTGCCGAACGGCTAAAACCCGCCGAAGTTTTCGATGAGTTCGTGGCGTTTCGCGAATCGCTCGGCATGCAGATACTCGCATTCGGCGACGATGGCGTGTTCCGGGAGTTGCAGCGCGCCGCGCGCGCCGGCGGCAGGATCGTTCCGCTCCTGGCCGATCGTGACCTGGGGCGCAGCGGCGTTGAGGCCACGCTGTCCGGCCAACGGGTGCGGGTCGCGGCCGGTCCCGCGGCGCTGGCCATCAGCACCGGCGCCCCGTTGTTTGCTCTCGGGATCCGCTACGAGAGGCTGCGTGGCTCGCGGCGCAGGGCCGCCGCCAGCCGTTGGGGAATCGTCCTGGACTTCTCGCACCAGATCGCCGTCGATGACGTGACCGGGCCGACCCGCGAGAAGGTTCGCGTCGTGACGCAGCGGTGGGTGGATGCGCTCGGAGCGTGCATCGAGCGCAGCCCGCAGGATTGGCATATGCTCCAAAAGGTGTTCATCTCTGACCTAGACCCGGATCGGTACCGTTCCATCACGGGGGAACCATGATGAGCGAATCGGGGCCGGGGAGGCAGCTGCGGATCGGCATCGTGTGCCCCTACTCGTTCGACGCGCCTGGTGGGGTCCAATTCCACGTCCGCGACCTCGCCAAGGCGCTCACGGATGAGGGCCACTACGCGTCGGTGCTAGCACCCGCCGAGGACGACACGGAACTTCCCGCGCACGTCGAAAGCGCCGGGGGCGCCTTCGCGGTGCGGTACAACGGGTCGGTGGCGCGGTTGGCATTCGGCCCCAGGGCCGCGATGCGCGTGCGCAGGTGGTTGCGCGAAGGGAACTTCGACATCCTGCACCTGCACGAGCCGGCGACGCCATCGTTGTCGATGCTGGCGCTGTGGATCGCCCAGGGGCCGATCACCGCAACCTTCCACACGTCGCTGGCGCGATCGCGTGCCCTGGAGGTGGCGTCGCCGTGGGTCCGCCCGGCGCTCGAGAAGATCGACGCCCGCATCGCCGTATCGGAAGACGCGCGGCGCACCCTCATCGATCACCTGGGCGGTGACGCCATCGTCATCCCCAACGGAGTCTTTGTCGACGATTTCCGCACCGCGAAACCCAATCCCGCCTGGAGCGGGACCCCGACCCGCCCCACCGTCGCGTTCCTGGGACGCTTGGACGAACCGCGCAAGGGGCTTCCCGTCCTGACCGAGGCGATCGGCAGCGTCGTCGAACAGATACCGGGCGTGCGGTTCTTGATAGCCGGGCGCGGAGACGAGGGAGAGAAGGCTGCCCGCGCGGCGCTGGGACCGCTGACCGATCACGTCGAATTCCTGGGCGGTGTCAGCGACAGCGAGAAGGCGAGCCTGCTGCGGTCGGTTGACGCATACGTCGCCCCGCAGACCGGCGGCGAGAGCTTCGGGATCGTGCTTGTCGAGGCGATGAGCGCGCAGACCCTTGTGGTCGCGAGCGATCTCCCCGCGTTCGAACGGGTTTTGGACGAGGGCTCCGCTGGCGTGCTTTTCCCCAACGGGGACTCGCAGGCGCTCGCGCGGACGCTGGTGAGGTGGCTGCGCGAGCCGGGGGAGCGCGCGGCGCGCGCCGCGCTGGGCGCACGGTTCGCGCAACGTTTTGACTGGTCACAGGTCGCCGGGCAGATCCTCAACGTCTACGAAACCGTGTTGGTGGGAGCCGCCGCACTGGGAGCCGTGAAGGAGGATCCGGCGGCGCGCGTCGGACTTGTCCGCAGACGCGGTGATCTGCGCGGCGCGCAGCCCGAAGGGGAAAACGGATGAACGCGGGATGGGCCGAGATAACGCTCGCAGTCTTGATCGTCCTGCTGATTCTGGGCCTCAGCGCGAGCCGGTACGCGCGGCGGTTGGACCGCCTGCACCGCAAGGTGCTGGCTTCGCGCATGGCACTCGATGCGCAACTGGTGCGCCGGGCGCTCAGCGCCGCGCGCATGGCGCATGCCGGATACTTTGATCCGGTGACGGCGGTACTCGTCCTTGAATGCACCGATGAGGTGATTTCCTCAAGCGGCACCATCGATCCCGATCAACTGGGACCGGATATCCCGCAACGGCTCGCGCACCCGGGCGACGGTCCATCGCGGGAAGCCGTTGCGACCGGCCTTGAGGAAACCGGCTTCACGCAACGCCGCATCGAGGCGGAAAGCGACCTGTCGTTGACGCTGCGCGAGGCGCTGAGCGATGCGGGCGAGGTCGCAGCCCTTGACCGGTGCCCCGACAGTTCGGGGGATCTGCAATCGCTCGCATCTTATTGGTACCGCAGCCAGTTGGCTCGCCGGTTCCATAACGAATCGGTCGCCCAGGTGCAGCAGGTGCGGGCGCGTTTGGTGGTGCGCGCGTTGCACCTTGCGGGGCATGCCCCCCTTCCGCAGTCCGTCGATTTGGACGATGCGTGGCCCAAGAACCTGCGGTCGCCGGACGGCGCCTCCACGGTGTGAGCACGCTGCGGATGCTTGGCCGGTTCAGCGTAGAATGTGTGACCGTGGGTGCCGCGCACCCGAGGCTAATGAACATCATCGTGAAATGAGGATCTAGTGACGGTTACCAACGAATCGGCGGTTGTCGAGATCGGCACCTCGCGCGTGAAGCGGGGCATGGCGGAAATGCTCAAGGGCGGCGTCATCATGGATGTCGTCACGCCCGATCAGGCGAAGATCGCCGAAGACGCAGGTGCCGTGGCCGTTATGGCCCTAGAACGCGTGCCCGCCGATATCCGCGCGCAGGGTGGTGTTGCCCGCATGAGCGACCCCGACATGATCCAGGGCATCATCGACGCCGTCTCGATCCCCGTCATGGCGAAGGCGCGCATCGGTCACTTTGTCGAGGCGCAGGTGCTGCAAGCGCTTGGCGTTGACTACATTGACGAGTCGGAGGTTTTGACTCCGGCGGACTACGCGAACCACATTGACAAGTGGAACTTCACCGTTCCGTTCGTGTGCGGTGCGACCAACCTCGGCGAGGCGCTGCGTCGCATCACCGAGGGGGCGGCGATGATCCGCTCCAAGGGGGAGGCCGGGACTGGCGACGTGTCCAATGCCACCACCCACATGCGCCAGATTCGCGACGAGATCCGGCGCCTCACCTCGCTTCCCGAGGACGAACTGTACGTCGCTGCCAAGGAACTCCAGGCCCCCTACGAACTGGTCAAGGAGATCGCGACCACCGGCAAGCTGCCCGTTGTGCTCTTCACCGCCGGCGGGATCGCGACCCCAGCCGATGCCGCGATGATGATGCAACTTGGGGCCGAGGGCGTCTTTGTCGGATCGGGCATCTTCAAGTCCGGCAACCCCGCCGAGCGCGCGGCCGCCATCGTCAAGGCGACAACCTGCTTCGACGACCCGCAGGTCATCGCGGACGTGTCGCGCGGACTTGGTGAGGCCATGGTCGGCATCAACGTTGACGACATTCCGGTGCCGCACCGGCTCGCCGAGCGCGGTTGGTGACCCACCCACTAGATTCCTGGAGCGTCGCCCCCGACGGTGTGCGCGAACGCGAGGCTGCTCGCGTCGTGCTCATGGACCTTCGGGGGCGCGCTCTTCTTGTTCGCGGCCACGACACCGACCAGCCCGAACGATCGTGGTGGTTCACGGTCGGCGGCGGGATCGAACCCGGCGAAGATGCTCGCGCCGCTGCTGTGCGCGAGGTCCGCGAGGAGACGGGCATCGTCCTCAATCTCGATGCGCTCATCGGCCCGATCGTGAGCAGGACCGGAATCTTCGATTTCTTTCGCGAGACATGTCGCCAGCACGAACTGATCTTCGCCGTGTGGCTCGACAACGACGCCCTTGCGGCGTTGGATAATTCCGGCTGGACGGAAGCCGAGCGCGACGTACTCGATGAACTCGCCTGGTGGAGTGGCGCCGAGTTGCGCGCTCAAGGGCTTGAGTACTTTCCCGCCGAATTGCCTGACCTCATCGACGATCTTGCCAGTGGCTGGGACGGCCGGGTCCGGGAACTCGGGGTGGCCCGGGACTAGGGTTCGAGAGCACACGCGCACCCCGCGGCAGTGGGCTATTCGTTGTAGGGCTGCGGTTGAGGCTCTGCGGGTGGTGGCGCCCCGCCCCATGTTCCTTCTTGGGGAGGTTGCGGTCCGACCCAGTTTCCGGCCGGCGGCGGCCCATCGCCCCACATCCGAGCCTGCTGTTCCAGTTTGCGCTTGCGGGATGCGCGCACGGCCCACAGGATGATTCCCCAGATCAGGAAGATGCTGGCGAAGAAACCCACGACGATTGTTCCGATGAGGGCGATGAAGGCCGTGCGTGCCTTGGCGGCTATGCCGTCGACGGTGCTCTGATCGACAAACGCGAGTTCGAAGCCAGCGGGAGGATCGATCGATGACTCGAAATACACGTCAACGCGGCCGTCACTGGACGCCGTGAACTGTCCGAGCGGGGTCAGGACCTCCTGTATGATCCCGCCCAGTGTGGCGAAGTCGGCCTTCGCGACGGGGAGTTCAGCGTCGGACGATGAATCCACGAGGATGATGCCGAGGTTCGACGCGTTGTAACTGGACCAACTGCTCTCACCTCCGCCACGCTCGTAACTGGTCGAGGACGACACGGAGGGGAAGACGACGTAGGTGCGCCCTGAGCGCAGACCATTGGCCGTGTAGCCGTTGTCGTAGTCCGCGACGGCGCCCGAGCGAATCTCCTTGGGCATCCCCGTGACGTTCACCATGATGACCGCAATGAGGCCGATGCACACGAGCGTGAGCGCGATGCCTATGAATGTCAGGACCTTTCCGGCGCCGGTGGCCGTCTTCGGGGGCGCTTGCGGTCCAGCGAATGGCGGTGGAGTGCCGTACTGCGGCGGCGGGTAGTTCGTCATAGCGACCATGGTAGGCGGCGGTTGAATTTCCCGCGTGCTAGCCTGATGAAGAGATCGGAAGTGATCTCCCGGACGAGCGGTGTCGTACCCGGCCAGCGACAAGACGACCCTCAAGGAGTTGTCATGTCCTGGCTCATTCTCATTGTCTCTGGAGTGCTCGAATCCGTATGGGCACTCGCCCTCGGCCGTAGCGACGGCCTGAGCAAACTCGGCCCGACCATCACCTTCTTCATCGCGCTGGCGGCGTCTATGTTCGGGCTCGCCATCGCGATGCGCGACCTGCCGACCTCAACCGCGTATGCGGTGTGGGTCGGCATCGGTGCCACGCTGACTGCCGCCTACTCGATGATCTCGGGTGCCGAGGCCATCTCGGTCGTGCGTATCCTGCTGGTCGCGGGCATCGTCGGCTGCGTCGTCGGCCTCAAACTCGCGCACTAGCACTGTCGTGGGCTTGCCGCTCGCGGCCACAGCACGCGTCCCCACCTCACGCCCACACCTCGCATCCCCGTCCCCCGATGGACACCGGTTGGGGTTCTGCGACACCCTTTATAGCGGGTGTTCTGGAACCGTAACGGGTGTTTGCGGCATTGCGTGGAGGGCTGGGCTTCTTGCTCTGGTCGGAGCGGCTGTCTGAAACGCGCAGAAGCGTATTACCCGGTGACCTCGTCTGTGGCAGGCGCGGCGAACTGCGCCTCGTACAGGTCGGCGTAGGCGCCGCCGAGTGCAATCAGTTCTGCGTGGGTGCCCTGTTCGACGATGGCGCCGCGGTTCATCACGAGAATCAGGTCCGCGTCGCGGATCGTGGAGAGCCGGTGGGCGATCACGAAGCTCGTGCGGTCCGCGCGGAGCGCGTTCATCGCCTTTTGGACGAGCACTTCCGTGCGCGTGTCCACGCTCGAGGTGGCCTCGTCCAGAATCAGGATGCTCGGACGAGCCAGGTACGCGCGAGCGATCGTGATGAGCTGCTTCTGACCGATCGATATGTTCGTGGCCTCGTCGTTCAGCACGGTGTCGTAGCCGTCGGGCAGCGAGCGCACGAAGCGATCGACATAGGTGGCGCGCGCGGCGTCGATGATCTCCTCGTCCGTGGCGTCGATGCGACCGTACGCGATGTTGTCGCGGATCGTTCCGGCGAACAGCCATGTGTCCTGCAGCACCATGCCGGTGCGCGATCGCAGGTCTGCGCGCGTCATCTTCGAGATGTCCACGTCGTCGAGCGTGATCCGGCCGCCGTCCAGCTCGTAGAACCGCATGATGAGGTTCACGAGTGTCGTCTTGCCGGCCCCCGTTGGACCGACGATCGCGATGGTCTGACCGGGCTTGGCCTCGAACGACAGGTCTTCGATGAGCGGTTCATCCGGGGTGTAGCTGAACTTCACGTGATCGAACACGAGATGGCCGTGAGTGCCCGCGGCTGTCTCGGGGTTCACGGGATCTGGGCGCTGAGGTTCGGCATCGAGGACCTCGAACACGCGCTCGGCGGAGGCGACGCCGGACTGGAGCAGGTTCATCATCGCGCCGATCTGGCTGAGCGGCTGCGTGAACTGGCGGGAGTACTGGATGAAGGCCTGCACTCGTCCCAGGGACATGTGGCCGCCTGCCACCTGGATGCCGCCGACCACGGCGATCGCGACGTAGACCAGGTTCCCGACGAACATCATCGCGGGCATGATGATGCCGGAGATGAACTGCGCCTTGAAACTCGCCTCGTACAGCTCGCTGTTGAGGTCCGCGAACTCCTTGCGCGAGGTCTTGGTGTGACCGAACACCTTCACGAGCGAGTGGCCAGTGTAGTTCTCCTCGACGTGCGCGTTGAGCTCCCCAGTGTGCTTCCACTGCGCGATGAAGTGCTTTTGGGACCGCTTCGCTATCGCCCGCGTCACGAAGAGCATGATTGGGATGCTCACGACCGCGATGATCGTCAGCAGGGGAGAGGTCACCACCATCATGACCACGATTCCCACCACGGTCAGCACGCTCGTCAGCAATTGCGCGAGCGTCTGCTGAAGTGACTGCGCGACGTTGTCGATGTCGTTCGTCACGCGGCTGAGCAGTTCTCCGCGCTGCATCCGGTCCGTGTAGCTCAGCGGCACCTTGTTGAGGGTCGCTTCCACGTCCCGTCGCAGCCGGTACATGGTGCGCTGCACCACGCCGTTCAGCAGGTAGCCCTGCAGGTACCCGAAGAGCGATGCGAGGACGTAGATCGCCAGCACGCCGAGCAGCACATTCCGCAACTGGCCGAAGTCGATACCTGCGCCGGGGACCAGATCCATGCCCTGGATCATGTCCGCCTTCATCGTGTCGCCAGCGGCACGGAGCTGGTCGACCACTTGTTCCTTCGTCGTCCCGGCGGGAAGCCGGGCGGAGACGACGCCCGAGAAGATGAGGTCGGTACCAGCCCCCAGTATGCGCGGCCCGATCACGGACAGCGTCACCGACAGGACCGTGAAGCCCAGCACGGTGATCATTCCGAGCCGTTCGGGGCGGAGGAGGCCGATCAGGCGTTTGATGATCGGCCAGAAGTTCGCCGAACGCTCGACGGGCATGGCCAGGGCCGCACCGCCGTGCCCGGGTCCGCCGCCGGGGCGCGGGTGGCGAGGGGCACCGGATTTCTGTTCCGCCATCAGCTGGCCTCCGATGCTTGAAGCTGAGAGGAGACGATCTCGGCGTACGTCTGCGAGGTGGCCAGCAGTTCCTCGTGCGTTCCGATGGCGAGGATCCTGCCGTCGTCCAGCACGATGATCTGGTCGGCATCGGTGATCGTGGCGACCCGCTGGGCCACGATCAGCTTGGTCACGTGCGGGACGCGCTCGGTGAGAGCCGCACGCAGCGCGGCATCCGTTCTCGTGTCGAGAGCCGAGAAGGAATCGTCGAACACGTACAGGTCCGGGTGCTTGATCAGCGCCCGCGCGATGGCGAGGCGCTGACGCTGGCCACCCGAGACGTTGGTACCGCCCTGATTGATCGGGGCATCGAGACCGCCGTCCATCTCGGCTACGAATCCATCGGCTTGGGCGATCTCAAGCGCGGCGGAGATCTCGTCGTCGCTCGCCGAGGCATTCCCGTACTGCAGATTCGAGCGGACGGTGCCGGAGAACAACAGCGGCTTTTGCGGAATGAGCCCGATCCGCGCCCACAGCGACTCGGGCTCGAGTGCGCGGACGTCCTCGCCATCGACCCGGATGCTGCCGTCCGTGGCGTCCATGAGGCGCGCTATCAGATTGACGATGGTCGTTTTGCCGGCGCCCGTGGAGCCGATGATCGCCGTCGTGGAACCCGCGGGGATGGTGAAGGACACGTCCACGAGGACGGGATCCTGGGCGCCGGGGTACCGGTAGGTCACATGGTCGAACGCCAGCGTCGCGGGGCCGCGAGCGGAGATGGCGGCACCGACGGTGTCGGGGACGGAGGTGTTCGTGTCCAGCACCTCGGTCACGCGCTCGGCCGACACGGCGGCGCGCGGCACGATGGCGGTGAGCATCGTCGTCATCATCACCGCCATGAGGATCTGCACGATGTAGGACAGGAAGGCGAAAAGCGTTCCCACCTCAAGGCCGTCGCGGACGCGGAATGCGCCGAACCAGATCACGGCCACGCTTGAGACGTTGAGCGTGAGCAGAACGAACGGGAACATCAGTGCGAACAGGCGTCCCGCACGCGTGGAGATGTCCGTGAGTTCGTGATTCGTCTCGTCGAACCGATTCTCCTCGTACGGCTCTCGCACGAACGCGCGCAGCACGCGCATGCCCGTGAGCTGCTCGCGCAGGATGCGGTTGACGCTGTCGACGAGTCGCTGCTGACGCTGGAACAACGGCACCATGCGCGAGATGACGAGCGACACACCCACCAGCAGGACCGGCACGGCTATCGCGATGATCCACGACAGTTTCATGTCGAGCCGGAGGGCCATGATCACGCCGCCGACCGCCATGATCGGCGCCGAGATCAGGAACGTGGTGCTCATCTGCACGAGCGTCTGCACCTGCTGGATGTCGTTGGTGGTGCGCGTGATCAGGCTCGGAGTGCCGAAGGCCGCTACCTCGCGCGCCGAGAAGTCGCCGACGTGATTGAAGATCGCGGCGCGGGAATCTCGTCCGAAACGCATCGCCACCATGGAGCCGAAGAACACCGCTGCCACCTGGGTGGCGACCTGCACGCCCGAGAAGATCAGCATGATGCCGCCCATGCGCAGCACGTAGCCGGTGTCTCCGACGGCGACGCCGCGGTCGATGATGTCGGCCGTGAGGGTTGGCAGGTATAGCGACGCGAGAGTCTGTATCGCCTGAAAGACGATGACCGCGGCGAGCAGGTGCCAGTGGGGGCGCAGGTACTTTCCTGTGAGCCGGATGAGCGTCAAGAGTGAACCACCGTAAGCATGACGGCCATCCTACGCCGCGGTGTCGGAGCCGTCCTGGGATTTTCGCTGCGGTGTGGAAATGTTCGCTATCGGCGTTTCGTGCGCAGTACCCCGGCGAGCAGAATGACCACGATTCCGGCGACGGGGACGGTCAGCAGTCCCGCCCGAAGCCCGGCGTTGTCGGCGATCAGGCCGACGAGCGGTGGTGAGACGAGGAATCCCAGTCGCATCAGCCACGACAGCACGGTCAGGCCGGTGCCGGGACGCAGTCCGGGGAGTTCGTCGGCCTCGTGCATGGCGGCTGGGACAAGCGTCGCGACACCGAACCCGGCGGCGGCGAACCCGAGGATCGTGCCGATCAGGGAGGGGAATGCGAGGGCCGTGCCCATTCCCGCCAGGACGATCAGGCCGCCCGCGCGGGCGACTGCGCGCTGACCGAACCGATCGACCATGCGGTCGCCGAGCAGGCGGCCGATGAACTGTGCCCCCGTCAGGGCGATGTAGCCGATGGCGGCGACGCCGGCCGCCGCGCCGAGGTCGCTCGATAGGTAGAGCGCCGCCCAGGAGTTGCCCGCGTCCTCGACCATCGTGGCGACCACCGCGATGAGAACGAGCGCCGCCATGGTCAGGGCGATGGGCCGCCCGGCGGTGCGGGCAATGGCTTTACCGAGTCTTTCGGACGAGTCCTCCGTCGCGGCCTCGCTGTCCGGGCCGGTGAGGCAGAAGCGCAGCGCGATGATCGCGACGACGGTGAAGACGACGGCCGAGATTGTCAGGTGAACCCACAGTTGTAAGTGAAGCGCGATGGCTCCAGCCGCCATTGCGCCGCCGGTGACGGCGCCGATGGACCAGACTGCGTGGAACGAATTGAGGATCGAGCGGCCATAGAGGCGCTGGACGCGCAGGCCGTGTGCGTTCTGCGCCACGTCGGTGATCGAATCCATGGCCCCGCCCGCGAACAGGCCGAGCGCTAAGATCGCGAAGGATGGGGCGACACCGGCGAGCAGCACGCCGAGTCCGGTCAGAATCGTCCCTGCTACCGCGACCTTGGCAGAGCCGAAGCGGCGGATCAGGACACCAGCCGCGAGCCCCGCGACCATGGCACCCACGGGGAACGCCGCGACGGCGATTCCGAAGCTGGTGTTGGACAGGCCGAGGCTCGCCTTGATCTCCGGGTAGCGGGGGAGCAGATTGGCGAACAGGGCTCCGTTGGTGAAGAACAGGGCGGCTACTGCGGCTCGTGCGCGGCGGCTTTGCTGGTCCACGATGGTGGGGATGGATCCGGTCATGGGTACGATCGTACATGTGATTGTGTACGATCGTACCCATGAGTGAGATCGGGCGTGAGCCTAAGACCAACCTGGCGAAGTTGCTCGCGGGTGAGATGTACCGCGGTGGAGATCCCGAGGTAGATACGAGAATCCTGCGCGCCGCGCGGCTGGCCCGCGCCTATGGTGAGGCATGGCTCGCGGATCCAGCGGAAGCTGGGCGGATCCTGCGCGATCTGCTGGGGCATGTGGGCGATGGCGTTGTCGTTCGCCCTCCGATCACCGTGGATCTGGGCGAGCGCATCGCCGTTGGGGAGGGAACGTTCATCAACTTCGGCCTGATGGCTCTCGACATCGCACCGATCACGATCGGGGCTGCCTGCCAGATCGGACCCAACGTGCAACTGCTCACTCCGATTCATCCGATCGAGCCCGAACCGCGCCGGGCCGGATTAGAGACCGCCGCGCCGATCACGCTGCACGACAACGTGTGGCTCGGCGGGGGAGTCATCGTGTGCCCGGGCGTGACGATCGGCGAGAACTCGGTTGTCGGCGCGGGATCGGTGGTCACGAGGGACATTCCCGCGAACGTGGTCGCGGTCGGCAATCCCGCACGAGTGATTCGGAGCATCTGATGGTGACGCCAGGGCGGGGGCGCGACGATGCTCAGAATCATGGCCCGAACCCGCGTTACGACCCGGACCGGAGGGAGAGGATCGTCGCCGCCTGCCTCGACGTCATCGCCGAGCGTGGCGTGGACGGTACCTCGGCGCGGCGGGTAGCAGCCCAGGCGGGCGTACCGCTCGGATCGATCACCTATCACTTCGAGAGCATGGAAGTCCTGCTGCATCGGTCGTTCCGGCGGTTCACGGACATCGTCGCCGACCGGTTCGAGCGGCGGATGGCCGCCGCGGCGAATCCCCGCGAGGCGCGAGCTGCCATCGAGGCGATCATCAGCGAGGACGTGCTGGGAAACGACCGCGACCTCGTGCTGACGACCGAACTCTACGCGGTCGCCGCTCGCAACAAGTCGTTCCGTGACCTCACGGCACGCTGGATGCTGCGCAGCCGGGTGGCACTGGAGAAGCACTTCGATCCGCTGACCGTGCGCGTGCTGGATGCGACGATCGAGGGACTCACCCTGCACCGGGCGCTCGACATCGAGCCGCAGCCGCGCGAGATGGTCGCCGCCGCTCTGGACCGGGTGCTGGGGGACTGACGGGGTCGTGCGTGACGCGGTCGCGCCCGCTGCTGGTTGAGATCGTTGAGACCAGGGTCTGCGCGACCGCGCTCCTAGGATGGTCGCTATGAGTGACACCGACCCGTTCGTTGGAGCGGGTCGGCCGCTCGCGCTTGCACTGATCGTCCGGTTCCTGCTCGAACTCGCGTTGCTTGCCGGGGTGGCCGCTGTTACGTGGCAGCATGTGTCAGGTGGGTGGCGCCTGCCTGCCGCAATGCTGGCCGTCGTAGCCGTTGCGACCGTCTGGGGGCTGTTCCTTTCCCCTAAGGCACCGATCGCGCTACCTCCGGTCGTCGCCCTGCTGATCGAAGCGATCCTTTTCCTCGGTGTGGGGACGGCCCTGTTCCTCACGGGGTCTGGAACGTTAGCCGTGATCGGCTTCGCTGCCTGGCTCGCCGACCGCATCGCGCTCGCGGTGCTTCAGCGCTGAGGCGAAAAGCAGGGCCTGCGGAATCGCCGGCCTGAGTGACGGGACCGGCCAGCCGGGAGGCTACAGCGGATCGTTGCCGCGACACACATCACGCGCCCAGGACATCGTGCTCCGGCTCACCGGACCTAATCCTCGTACACTTCACGCGCGCGGGATGCCAAGATGGAATCGTGCTCTCGATTTTCCTCGCCTCACTGGCCGCGCTGCTGCCGATCGCGAATCCGCTGGGCGCCGTGGCCGCATACGCGAGCATGACCGAGCGAATGGCGGCATCCGAGCAGCGGCGGCAGGCATGGATGACAGGCGTCTATGTCGCCGGAATCCTCGTCGTCTTCGCTCTGCTCGGGGCGACAGCGCTGCAGGCGTTCGGGATAAGCATCCCCGCCCTCCAGATCGCCGGCGGCCTGGTGGTGATGCACTCCGGGTTCTCCATGATCGTCCTGCGCCCCAAGATCACCGACGCCGAACAGGCTCATTCCACCACGAAGGAGGACGTGAGCTTCTCCCCCATGGCGCTGCCGCTCATCGCCGGGCCCGGTGCCATCGGTGTGGTCATAGGATTGGCCGCCCGGCACACGCATTGGGATCAAAGGCTCGGCATCGTGGCGGCTGCCATCATCCTGGGTGCTGTCGTCGCCGTCTTCCTCCGGTACGCGACGCCGTTGGTGGACCGGATGGGCGCGACGGGGATAGGCGCGCTGACGCGGGTGATGGGATTCCTCATCCTCGCCATCGGCGTTGAACTGCTGGTCCACGGAGTCCGCGCCGCATTTTCCTCGTGACGGCGGAGCACGCGGTAGATGGCGAGGGTGTCGGCAGAGAGATCCCGTTTGTGGATCCGCACGCGGTGGACAACCCGTTCCTGAGGGCGTGCGGGCCGGAGCGCCGTGGTGGGTGCGGCGAGTTGCTCGGTAGGGAGCAGGATGGTCACGTGGGCCACACAGGTGCCGCTCTCGGTTACTTCCGCACCCGGTGGTAACGTCATTCGCGAAGACCCCGGATGGCATTTGCGAGAGCACGTCTCCGGGGTTACTGCACTCTCGGGCTACCCACCACCATCGACACAGGGGTCTGCTGTTGGACTTCGCGACAAACCCCCGCGGGACGACTTACGCGTACTTCATTTGCTCGGTGCGCGCAGCGAAGAAGACCACCTGCACCCGACGCGCCGTCCCCGTCCAGGTCGCTGAGCGGCTGGTCCAAGACTCCTACCGCGACATCACGATCAGTGAAGCCGACTACCGGCACCTCGCCGCCGAAGTCGATGCGGCGTTCGACGAGCAGAGCGCCGGTAGGGATCAGGAGCTCACCGACCTCACCGCCAACCGCGCCATGCTCGAAGGAGAAAGCGACAAACTGCTGGCGGCACACTTCGCCGACGCCATCGACCTGCCCACGCTGAAACGGCACCAAGACCCTATCCGTGCCGGGCTCGTCGACATCAAGCATCGCCTCACACAGCACGACGAACACCACTCGGGGGCGCGGGCGTTCCTCCACGACTCGCTGCGGCTGCTCACCGACGCGCACCGACTCCGCCCACCACGCTATGCTGTGGGTCAGCGAATGGCCCAGGTCGCTGGTGTATCCGGGGTTCTTGTCGCCGGTGCTGCTGTCCACCGGCACTCAGCGGCCGTTTTCGCTGATCTGCACCCCGATCGCTCCGACCAAGCCGCCCGAGACATCCGCAAGAAGAAGGTTGAGCACATCTCCGACCAAGCCCAACGAGCCAAGATCGGCCAGATCGAAGACGCCTCCCAAACCGCCGAATACCACGACGTGCTCCAACAAGAAGCCGACCTCACCGCCGGCCACGGCATCCTCCGCTACACCGGACTAATCGCCGTCTCCGCTCCCACAGTGGAGGAACTCGACGCCGCAGTCGCCGCGATCGAGCAAGCTGCGATCCAAGCCCCGTGGGTCTGTCAGATAAGCGGTGGATCTGGCCTGGCACATTTCAGTTGATTCGGCCTTCGAAGGTGATCGCGAAGGCGTTGAGTGCGGGCTTCCACCTGGTTACCCAGCGTGCCCGACCCCGGCCGGTCGGGTCAAGCGACCGCGTCACGAGGTAGAGGCACTTCAGCGCGGCCGCGTCGTTAGGGGAGTGGCCGCGGGCCCGCACCGCGCGACGATAGCGGGCGTTGAGGGACTCGATCGCGTTCGTCGAGCAGATGATGCGGCGGATCTCGACGTCGTAGTCCAGGAATGGGATGAACTCGCTCCACGCGTTCTCCCACAGCTGCCGGATCGCCGGATACATCGTGCACCACTTCTCCGCGAACTCCTCGAACCTCGCCCTCGCGGCGGCCTCGGTCGGAGCTGTGTAGACGGGCCGCAGGTCGCGGGCGATCTGGTCCCAGTACTTCCGCGACGCGAACTTGAAGGTGTTGCGGATCAGGTGGATGATGCACGTCTGCACCGTCGCGAACTCCCACGTCGTGTTGATCGACTCGGGCAGCCCCTTGAGTCCGTCACAGACCACGATGCAGACATCCTCGACACCGCGGTTCTTGATATCTGTGAGCACGCCGAGCCAGAACTTCGCGCCCTCACCGCCGTCGCCGGCCCAGATCCCGAGGATGTCGCGTTCCCCGGTCGTGGTGACGCCGATGGCGACGTAGAACGGCTTGTTCCGCACCTGCCCGTCCCGAACCTTCACCACGATCGCGTCGATGAACACGACGGGGTACACCCGATCCAGCGGACGGTTCTGCCACTCGGTCATCTCCTCGATGACCTTGTCGGTGATCTTCGAGATCGTGTCCTTGCTGACACTGGCACCATAGACGTCGTCGAAGTGCGCGGCGACCTCACCCGTGGTCAGCCCCCGGGCGGTGAGCGAGAGCACGATCTCGTCGATCCCGTCCAGGCGGCGCTGACGCTTGCGGACGATCTTGGGCTGGAACGACCCGTCACGGTCCCTGGGGACGTCGATCTCGATGGCGCCGATCTCGGTCAGCACCGTCTTGGACCGGGTCCCGTTACGGGCGTTCTCGCTCTCGGTGACCGTGTGCTTCTCGTAGCCGAGGTGCTCGGTCATTTCCGCCTCGAGCGCAGTCTCGAGCACCGTCTTCGTCAACCCGCCGAGCAGGCCTCCCGGCCCGACGAGGCTGACGCCCTGTTCCTTCGCCTGCGCAAGCAGCTGCTCGGCGATCTGTTGCTGATCGATGATCTCTCCCGTCACAGGATCGATCATCTCGATAGCCTGACTCATTGCCCTTCCTTTCGGTCAGGCCAGTCCCAGATCCACCGTTTTCCTGACACTCCCGGGGCAAACGAAAAAGCCCGCCGAAACCGGCGGGCTCTCCCTGGACGTACTGTCCGATCAGTTCATTGCTCATGTCGAGGGTTCGAGTAAGAGCATCGTGGTGGGCCCAGAGGGACTCGAACCCCCGACATCCACGGTGTAAACGTGGCGCTCTAGCCAACTGAGCTATAGGCCCCTCAAGCGGGCCCACCTAGAGTACCTGGTTGCGCGACCGAACGGAAATTAGTCGGCGGCGCGCACGCGCCGTGCACTAAAGTCGATCGTGTGGAAGCGCTGAAGCTACGGGATATGGTCCGCCTGCTTGACGAGTGGTACCCGCCGCACCTGGCGGAACCGTGGGATTCGGTGGGCTTGATCGTCGGGGACCTGGACGCACCGATCCGCAAGATCATGGTCGCGCTGGACCCGGTCGAAGACACGGTCGAGCAGGCGCTCGCGTACGGCGCCGATCTTTTGGTGACACACCACCCGCTTTTCCTCAAACCCGTCCATCAGGTTTCGTCTGGGACGTACAAGGGGGCGCTCGTCCATCGATTGATTCGCGGCGGTTGCGCCCTGTTCAACGCGCACACTAACGCGGATCGCGCCGCAGGCGGGGTGGCCGATTCCCTTGCCGAGGCGCTGGGACTGGTCGATGTCCGGCCCCTTGACCCGGCCACAACCGATGCGCGCCACCTGTGGTCCGTGTACGTCCCGGTTCGCGACACCGAACTGGTGACGGCGGCGATGGCGCGGGCCGGGGCGGGGCAGATCGGTGAGTATTCGAACTGTTCGTGGCACACCGCGGGGGTGGGGACATTCACCGCGTCGACGGCCGCCTCGCCCGCGATCGGGGCGCCGGGGCAGACCACCCAGGTTGCGGAGTCGCGCGTGGAAATGATCGCCGACGCGGCACTGCGCTCGCGGATCGAGGCGGCGCTGCGCGACGCGCATCCCTACGAGGAGCCAGCATTCACCGTCACCGAAGTGGTCCCGCAGGACAGCGGCCTTGGCCTGGGCCGCATCGGGCGGGTGCCGGTCCCCATGACCCTCGGTGATTTCGCGAGGCACGTGGCGGCAGCATTACCCGCGACGGCGCAGGGAATCCGTGCCGCAGGCGACCTTGACGCACTGATAAGCACGGTGGCCGCGGTCGGCGGTTCGGGGGATTCGATGATCGCCCTGGCTGAGCGGGCCGGGGCGGACGTGTACGTGACCTCCGACCTGCGCCACCACCCGACATCCGAGGCCCGCGAACGGGCCCACGGCGGCAAACCCTTCTTGATCGACACCGCGCATTTTGCGAGCGAATCGGTGTGGCTCCCAAGACTTGCCGAACGCCTGCGCGCGCACGCCGCGCGCGGGGCCGGTGCACCCCTTTTCGAG
This sequence comes from Rarobacter incanus, assembly GCF_006715765.1. Taxonomy (NCBI): domain Bacteria; kingdom Bacillati; phylum Actinomycetota; class Actinomycetes; order Micrococcales; family Rarobacteraceae; genus Rarobacter; species Rarobacter incanus. The sequence continues at coordinate 605,572 of NZ_VFNV01000001.1, read as the reverse complement.
GTCGCGCACTGCGAGGTGCGAACCGATCCGTGGACCACGGTGTTTCCTTCCGTATGATCTAGTTACACAAATCAATGAGAGGTACGTGAGATGGCAACCGCTTCCGTCGCTGATCAGCAGACGATTCTTGCAGTGCAGGCGCTCGATACTCGTGCGCAGCAATTGGTTCATCAGCGGCGCACGTTGCCGATTCACGCGAAGATCGCCGAATACGGCGAACGGCTCGCCGACCTGGAGCGGGCGTTGGTGGCTTCACGCACGGAGGCAGCGGACCTGACGTTAGAGGCAAAAAAGGCCGAACACGAGGTCGCGCTGGTGCGCGAGCGCGCGGTCCGCGACCAGGCACTGCTGGACGCGGGGAAGGTGTCCGCGAAGGAAGCGCAGGCGTTGCTTGCGGAACTCGATTCGCTCAAGGTGCGTCAGGGGCGGCTCGAAGAGGTAGAGCTCGACGTCATGGAGCGCCTCGAAGCGCACCAGGCAACCCTGGCGCAGCTGGAGCAGGCCTACGACGGCACAGTGGCCGACCGCAACCGCGCCGTGCGTGAACGCGACGATGAGGTTGCGGCGATCGACGCGCAGCGCAAGGACGTGGCACGTGAGCGGGCGGCGGCCGTAGAAGGCTTAGACGTTACGCTGCTTGCGACCTACGAGCGGCTCCGCGACCAACTGGGCGGGCTTGGCGCCGCGCGCCTGGAGGGACGGCGCTGCGGGGGCTGCCGCATGGAGCTCAACCCGGTGGATCTGAGCAAGATCGCAGCGGCTTCGGCCGAAACCTTGGTGCGGTGCGAGGAGTGCGGCAGGCTGCTGGTCCGGCCGATCGGCCAAGACGCATAGAGCAAACCACCTCGAGTAGTGGGGAGAGGCGCTAACGGTTCGAAATCGTTAGCGCCTTTCTTCATCCGGCAGAGCGACGAAAGTGAGCGTCGTTGATTTGGGGCCGCGGCGAACTTCAATGTCCACGATCGATTCGCCCGTGGTCGTCCGAAAGGGCGGCCGCGTCAGATCGCGGGCCGCATCGGCCAGATCCTGGGCGGTCGCGGGGGAGGCAGCCTCCCGCGCCAATGCGCCGGCCAGCATGCCGCGCAGGTATTTCGCGTGGTGCGAAACGACCGCGCGCCTATCGCCGACCTGGCGCTCGACCCTAATTCCCACGTGGCGGGCCGGATCCGGCGGTGTCCACATGTTTGCATAGCCGGCAGAACGACAATCAATGACGAGTTCCCCGTCCCCCAAACCCGCCATTTCCCGCATTAGCAGCGTGCGCCAGTAGGATTCGATCCGCCCGCAGTTCGGCAGGGTAGTGCCGGCAGATAGGCGGTAGGGGGCGATGACGTCCGCGATCGATAGCGGGCCCCACAGGGCGGAAAACACGAGTATCCGATCGGCGTGCGGATCTGATACGTCGATGCCGGCCGCGTCGAACAGCACGCCCGAGTAGATTGCGGCGGCGGGCCCCGCGGGCGCCGTACGCAACCGCAGGTTGCCGTCGATGAGGGATTGGGCCGCCGCGGGCGCCTTGAGGACCTTGTGCGCGTCGGCGCGGGCGCTGACTTGCTCCAGGTCCGCGATCACTTCGGATCGCGCGGCCGTCAGCTCGGGGAAGCTAAGTTCCGGCAAGGACAGGCGCGTGCCTGCGGGCGGGACGTTCTTCGATTCGGACGGCGGCAGCAGTACAAGCACCAGCACACACTACCGAATGTTCCCCGCGCTATTCGAGCGGGCGCGCGCGGCGGGTGTGCGCGTGAGTGTGCGTGTGTGGTTCGCGATGCGCGGCGGGTGTGTGCGTGCGTGGTTCGCGATGCGCGGCGGGTGTGTGCGTGCGTGTGCGTGCGTGGCTCGCTCCGGGCCCGCACAATTTCACGGGCTCATTTCCGCGTGCGCCGGGGCGCGCTCGCGGAGACAGGAACTTCCCTGGGACGTCGCCGGCGATGAGCGAGGCATAAGGCCGTGCGGGCAGAACAGGTCACTTCAAGCAGAAACGACAAACCTGTCGAGCACTCCCAAATCGGCAAGCATGTCTATAACTTGTGCAGGCGCGCCGCGAAGAACGACGGGGCGGCTGTTTTCCGCTTCAACAGTTGCCAATTGGTACACGAAGGCAATGCCCGAGTCATCAATGCTTGTCACATCGTGCATGTCCACGATCAAGGGCAGGCTAGACAGGGCGACGCCGACCAGTGCCGCACTAGCCTGGTCGCGGAGCGTCACGGTGATGTTGCCCGCCATGCGCACGAGTCGGGCCTGGCCCTCATCGCCAAGCGAAATAAAGCCCTCCGAGGGTCGCAGGCCCCGCGAAGATGCGGTGAGAACGTTTGTGGTTGACGTTGAGTGGACTGGATCGCTGGTCGACCTGCGATCGAATCCGGGGTGCAATGGGGCCGCAACGTCGAGGCCGCTACCTTGCTCTGTCATGACTTTATCTTGACACTTGAACCTGGAAGAAACCTAGCAATCCGGTCAGCATTTCGGAAACATGTGTCCCTAGTATGTGCAACCAATGGAGGCAAGGTGGTGCGCCTCCCGATATTTTGTGTGCGATTGTCGACATGCTCAGGGCGTTGGCGGCGCTCGTTCTTGTGTGCTTTGAACGGTCGTCAAAATCGACATCGCATCATTGGGCAACGATATGAAGCGGACGAGTCGACCGATACGCCGGGTTCTGTTCCCGGCAGTCGTTGCCAACCGCCGGGGGACGGCCATCCATCTACGGTTGCCGTTGCCGACACCCTCTAGCGACCTACCCGGATGCTCGGGCGAGCAGCCCTCGAGCGCACCCTGTCTGGTCTTGCTCCCGGTGGGGTTTACCTAGCCGCCCCAGTCACCTGGGACGCTGGTGGTCTCTTACACCACCCTTTCACCCTTACCGCGCATGCGCGCGGCGGTCTACTTTCTGTGGCACTTTCCCGCGGGTCACCCCGGGTGGGCGTTACCCACCACCGTGCCCTGTGGAGCCCGGACGTTCCTCGGGCGGGCTGCTGAGGGCCCGCACGCGGCCGCCTGGTCGACTCATCCGCCTGCATAAGTGTAGTCGGTGGGGGTGCGTGACTGAAAGGGGCGCGGTCGGCGCGTGCGGGGGTGGCCGGGGTCGTCGAGTGCGGGGTTTTGGTTCGAGTGCGGTGGTTTGTGCAGGGGTGGTCTCGATACGCCCGCTGCGCGGGCAACTCGACCGGCGGGGGTTTTGGTCCGAGTGCGGTCTCGATACGCCCGCTGCGCGGGCAACTCGACCAGCGGGGTTTTGTGCGGGGGGCGGTCTCGATACGCGCGCTCGCTGTATGCGGGGCGAGCGCGCGCTACCAACCAGCGAGGCGCAGCGCTACCCGATGTGCTCCGCCGCCCACGCGGCCGCGCCGGCGATACCCGCGTTATTGCGCAGCTCGGCGGGAATGATCGGGCACTCGACGTTCAGCAGCGGCATCCACTTTTCGTGGGCCTTCGAAACGCCGCCGCCAACCACGATCAGATCTGGCGAAAGCAGCATGTCGACCATCGAGAAATACTGTTGCAGCGGTCCGTTGGCCCACACATCCCAGTCGAGTTCATTGCGTTCGCGCGACACCGCGGACGCTTCCTTTTCAGCGTCGCCGCCGTTCATTTCGAGGTGGCCAAACTCTGTGTTCGGCACCAGCGTGTCATTGACGATGAGCGCCGACCCAATGCCCGTACCAAGAGTAAGGACGAGTATCGTGCCCTCCTCCTCCTTCGCCGCCCCATACAGAGCCTCGCCGTAGCCAGCCGCGTCTGCGTCGTTGAGGACGGACACGGACCGCCCGACGGCCTGCGAAACAACCTCTTCGAGGTTGACGCCCTTCCACGATTTGTCGAGGTTAGCGATGAACTTTATTACGCCGTGACGGATCGGCGCGGGGAAGGCGACACCGACGGGCGCATCGCTCGGCAGGTCGAAGTAGTTGACCATCTCCGCGATGATCGCGCCGACCGCGTCGGGGGTCGAATTCTCGGGGGTCGGTATGCGGTGACGTTTGCTGAGCAGCTCACCGGTGGCGATGTCCACGGGTGCGCCCTTGATGCCCGTACCCCCAATATCAATGCCGAGGGCTACCTTGACCTGGTTCGGCGTTGACGAGGAATCAGATGTGTGAGTGCTCATGGCAGCGTAAGAATCTCCGCTCCGGAATCGGTAACTAATAGGGTGTGTTCAAACTGCGCGGTCAAACCGCGGTCTTTGGTAACGACAGTCCAGCCGTCATCCCACTGCTCCCACTCGTCGAGACCAAGTGTAAGCATAGGCTCAATGGTGAAGACCATCCCCGGGACGATAGTCGTGTCGTACGCCGGCGCGGAATCGTAATGGGGGATGATCAGGCCGCTGTGAAAGGCTTCGCCGACGCCGTGGCCGGTGAAGTCGTGAACGGACGCGTAGCCAAAGCGAGCAGCGTATTTTTCTATGACTCGCCCGATGACATTGACCTGGCGTCCCGGCATGACGGTCTTGATGCCTCGCATCATCGCCTCGTGCGTACGCTCGATGAGAAGCCGCGCTTCTTCGCTGATTTCGCCGACACCGAACGTGGCGTTGTTGTCACCGTGGACACCGTTTTTATAGGCGGTGACATCGATGTTGACGATGTCCCCCTCCTCAAGGACGGTCGAGTCCGGGATGCCGTGACAAATGACTTCGTTGATGGACGTGCACAGCGACTTTGGGAACCCGCGGTATCCGAGCGTGGAGGGGTAGGCGCCGTTGTCCAGCATGAATTCGTGCCCGATGCGGTCGAGTTCGTCAGTGGTAACTCCCGGTTCCACGGCCTCCCCGACGAGCTTGAGCGCCTGAGCGGCGATGCGGGAAGATTCCCGAATGCGTTCAATAGTTGCAGGGTCTACGACGTCAGGTCCGTTATAAGGACGAGGGCCGCTGCGTCCCACGTATTCCGGTCTCTCGATACTCTTTGGAACGCATCGTTCGGGGCCAACGATGCCGGGCGATACCGGCTTGCGTCCATGAAGTAAAGAAGCATGCATGTGTATGAGTCTACGAGGTATTTGTGGTGCCGCGCACACCGCTGCCCGGCGGGTCGAACCCGATGGGGCGCAGTGAGACACTATCTTTACCGTTACATGATCAAGGAGGCGATCCCCATGGGTTCACCCAGTACGGACGAGTACTACTTCAACACCTTGACGGGCAAAGTCGAGCGGGGACAGCTGTCGTCCTGGACGCACCTCATGGGCCCATACCCCAGCCCCGAAGCGGCCCAGCACGCATTCGACACGGCCCGCCAGCGAACCAAGGACTGGGACGACGAGGACAAACGCTGGGGCGACGAGGAAGACGACTAGCGGCTGCGGGCAAGACGACTTACTGTTGTGGGCGAAGAGCGTCAGCGGTTGCGGGCAAGACGACTAGCCGCTACGAGTCGTAGCCATGCTCGGGAGCCGGGAACTGGCTCGCGCGCACGGCTTGCACGTATTCGCTGGCTGTCGCGGTGAGCGCCGCCCCAAGCTCCGCGAAGCGGCGCGCGAAGCGGGGCGACCATTCGCGCATGCCCGCCATGTCGGTCCAGACAAGAACCTGGCCGTCGCACGCAGCGCCGGCGCCGATCCCAATGGTGGGCACCGCCAGTTCCGCGGTAACCTGCCCGGCAAGCGGTGCCGGAACCATTTCCAGGACAATCGCAACGGCTCCCGCGGCTTGCAGCGCCAACGCGTCGGCGCGTAATTGTCCGGCTGAGTCACCTCGTCCCTGAATCCGCTTGCCACCCAGGATGTTTTCCGACTGCGGCGTGAATCCCAGGTGCCCTACGACCGGGATGCCCGATTGCGTGAGCAGGCGGACCTGGTCGGCGACGCGCGTGCCGCCCTCGATTTTGACAGCGTCGGCGCCGGTCTCCTTCATGACGCGGACGGCGGATTCAAATGCGCGGGTGGGGGAGTCCTCGTAGGAGCCAAACGGCAGATCCACCACGACAAAGGCGCGCTTGGCGGCGCGCGCGACCGCGCGGGCGGGCGGCATCATTTCGTCGAGCGTCACCGGCAACGTGTTCGCGTGCCCCAGCATGTTGTCGCCGATCGAATCGCCGACCAACAACATGTCCACGCCAGCCGCATCGAAAATCGCGGCCGAGAGCGCGTCGTAGGCGGTGAGCATGGCAATTTTCTTGCCCTGGCCTTTCGCGGCCTGCAGGTGGTGCACGCGCACCTTTGCGACGTCCTCGATCGCGCGGGATTGCGGCTGGTTCACTGGTTCTCCTTGTGCGCTGCGGACTGGGCGGCGGGTGGTTGCGGCGTGGAATGGGCGGCGGGTGGTTGCGCCGCGGAATGGGCGACGGGTGGTTGCGCCGCGGAATGGGCGACGGAACCCGACGGGGACGCCCCCGCGGACGCCCCCGCGGACGCCCCCGCGCCGTCCGCGGGCTCGCGCCACCGGTTGGTGATCGGCAACCGCCGGTCGCGCCCGAACGCCAACGCGGTCACCTTTGGCCCCAGCGGGTATTGCCGCCGCTTCCACTCGGCCCGATCAACGAGCGTGACGACCTTATCCACGATGTGCGGGTCGAATTCGCGCGCCAGCAACTCGGCCCGTCCCTCGGCGTGCTCAATGTAGGCATCCAGCACCTCGTCGAGCAGGTCGTAGGGGGGAAGGGAATCTTGATCGACCTGTCCGGGACGCAATTCCGCCGACGGCGGCTTGGTGATGGATGACTCCGGGATCGGCGGGATTTGGCCGGCGTCGATCGCGGCATTGTTGCGCCACCGCGCCAGTTGCCACACCAGGGACTTGTCAATGTCTTTCAGCGGCGCGTAGCCGCCAACGGCGTCCCCGTAGATCGTCGAGTAGCCCGTCGCCAGCTCGGATTTGTTGCCGGTGGCGAGCGTCAGGTGCCCCTCTTGGTTGGACAGCCCCATCAGAATCATGCCGCGCACGCGCGCTTGCAGGTTCTCGGCCGCGACCCCATCGAGTGGGAGCTGGGAGTGGAAGGCCTCGACCATCGGGGCGATTGGCACGACGCGATAGTCGGCGCCGATCCGCTGCGCCATATCCGACGCATCATCCTTGGAATGCTGTGACGAGTAGACCGAAGGCATCGAAATCCCGACTACGTTTTCCCCGCCGATCGCGTCCGCCGACATGGCGGCAACCAGCGCCGAATCGATGCCCCCAGACAGCCCCAGAACTACAGACTTGAAGCCGTTCTTACGGATGTAACCTTGCAGGCCCAGCGTCGCGGCCCGGTACACCTCTTCGGGTTCCGAAAGCGCAGGGAATAGCGCGCCGCGCGCGCCGTTTGCGTCCGCATCGCGATCACCTGCGGCGGGCAGATCCCAGGTCGCCAGGTGTTCGACAAATTGAGGCAGGCGAACCAGCTCGGTCCCGGTGGGGCTCATCACAAACGAACCGCCATCAAAGACGAGGTCATCTTGCCCCCCGACTAGGTTCACGTAAACCAGGGGCGCTTCCACCTGCGCAGCGCGCCGGGCCGCCAACTCGGTGCGCACGTGCCCCTTCCCTTGCTCGTAGGGGGAGCCGTTCAGCACCAGCAGGGCGTCGATGCCGGCGTCGGCTAGGGCCGCCACGGGGCCGCCTTCTTGCCAGATGTCCTCGCAGATCGCCAGGCCCAGGGTGCGGCCGCCGACCTCAAACGTCGTGACCTGGTCGCCCGCGGCGAAGATGCGGAACTCGTCGAAGACCCCGTAGTTCGGCAGGTGGTGCTTGTCGTAGGTTTCTGTGACGGACCCACCGCGAATGACCACGGCCCGGTTGGTAGGCAGCGGGTGCGGGCCGTCTTTGTTCGGACGTTCCGGGCCCACGGTGCCCAGGACGACCGTCAGGTCGCCGAGCCCGGCGCGCTGCAAATCGACTGCGATGGTATCGGCCGCTCGGTGCGCGGCGCGGCGAAACGATGCCCGCAGCGCCAGGTCCTCGATCGGGTAACCGGTCAGCGTCATTTCCGGGAATACGACGACGTCGCATCCCTTGGCGTGCGCCCGGCGCGACCACGCGATGACGGCGGCGGAGTTGCCTTCCACGTCCCCGACGGTTGTATCGATCTGAGCCATACCAATGCGCAGTGCAGACATGGCACCAGCCTACCTACCGAACGGGGGCCGCCACGAACGCGAAGTCGGGGCCCGGTGGGGTCGCGTCCGGTTTGCCGGTGGCCGCGGCGCGCGGGAGCGCACGGCGACCTTCCCGGCACGGGCAGCGTGCTCCCGCGCGGCCGCGGCCGCTTTGCGGCGGGGCGCATCCCTATCGGCGGGGGCTGATCGGGGCGCGCGGGCCTCGTCCATCATCTGCATTTACCTCAGAACCGGTAGTCTGCTGGGAGCCACGTAGGCGATTCTTCACCTGGCCGTTATCTATGGCGGCTAAGGTATGCAGTAATCGTTGTGACGCGCCACGTCGGCGTGCCGCGCGGTCATGTGCCCACACCGTTTTAGGCAGGATGGTATTCATGGACAGGCAGCAGGAGTTTGTGCTTCGCACCATCGAGGAACGCGACGTCCGGTTCATCCGGCTCTGGTTCACCGATGTGCTCGGGATGATGAAGTCCGTAGCCATTGCGCCCGCTGAGTTGGAGTCGGCCTTTGCTGAAGGCATCGGATTCGATGGGTCGGCCATCGAGGGCCTTACCCGCGTGTACGAGGCCGACATGATCGCAAAACCCGACCCCACGACGTTCCAGTTGCTCCCGTGGCGCGGGGAGACCCAGGGCACCGCCCGGATGTTCTGCGATATTTTGACCCCCGACGGGGAGCCGTCGCTGGCCGATTCACGCAACGTCCTCAAGCGGGCGCTGGCCAAGGCGGCGGAGATGGGGTTCACGTTCTACACCCACCCCGAGGTCGAGTTCTACCTGTTCGAACAGCCCGTTTCGCCCGACAAGCCGCTGATTCCGGTTGACCAGGGCGGCTATTTCGATCACGTCGCGCGCGCGGCCGGCCACGATTTCCGGCGTGCCGCCATCACGATGCTGGAATCGATGGGGATATCGGTCGAATTTTCGCACCACGAGGCGGGGCCGGGCCAAAACGAGATCGACCTGCGTTACGCCGACGCGCTGACCACGGCGGATAACCTCATGACGTTCCGCACGGTCATCAAAGAGGTCGCCATCGAACACAACCTCTTCGCGTCCTTCATGCCGAAGCCGCTGGCGCAGCACCCCGGATCGGGCATGCACACCCACCTTTCCTTGTTCGAAGGCGATCGCAACGCGTTCCATGAGGCGGGCGCCCGCTTCGAGCTTTCGCGTACGGCCCGCCACTTCATCTCCGGGATTTTGCATCACAGTGCCGAAATCACCGCCGTCACCAATCAGTACGTCAATTCGTACAAGCGACTGTGGGGCGGCGCCGAAGCCCCGAGCTGGGTGTCCTGGGGGCACAACAACCGGTCCGCTCTGGTCCGGGTCCCGATGTACAAGCCCGGCAAGGGGAATTCCTCGCGGATCGAATACCGCGCGATTGATTCCGCCGCGAACCCGTACCTCACATTCGCGCTGGTGCTCACGGCCGGTTTGAAGGGCATCGAGGAGCAGTACGACCTGGTTGACCCGACCGAGGACGACGTCGCGGAACTCACCGACGCTGAGCGCAACGCGCTTGGATTCAAGCCGTTGCCATCCTCCTTGGGTAACGCGCTGAAGATCATGGAGACCTCGGAACTTGTCGCGGAAACCCTGGGCGAGCACGTCTTTGAATACTTCTTGCGCAACAAGCGCCAGGAGTGGGCGGACTACCGATCGCAGGTGACGCCGTTCGAGTTGCAGCGCCTGCTTAACACCCTCTGAGCGATGACACGTGAAATGAAGCTGTCCAGCCGGATGATCCGGCTCGGATTCGATGACGTGCGCCGCGCCGAAACACTGTGGCAGGACAGCACTTTGCAGGACCTGCTGGCGCTCGACGGTGGGCCGACGGCCGCCGAATGGTTGGACGCGCTGGGCGATGCCGCCAGCCCCGACGACGCGCTGCTGGCGTTGGTGCGGATGGCCGAAGCGGTCACCGATCACCCGGCGGCGAACGCGCAATGGCACCGTTTTGTCGCCGACCCGGAAAATGTCGCGCGCCTCATCGCCGTGTTCGGGGGTTCCGGGCCGCTGGCGGACACGGTCGTGCGGCATCCGGCCCAGGCCCTTGCCGCGCTGTCGGCCACAACCCTATCGATCGGCGCGGATGCCAATGAGGTCCGGGCCGAACTACTGATGGGGGTTGGGGCCGATCCAGGTGCGGAGGTGCCCGTTGCCGCCAGCGGCGACACCGCGGCCATCGATGCTATGCGCCTTGCCTACCGGCTGCGCCTGATGCGGATCGCCGCATCCGATCTGACGTCGCGCGAACCGCTGTCGTTGCTTCCCGCGGTGGCGGCGGCGCTGGCGGATTTGGCTGCGGCGGCGCTGGAAGCGGCCTTGGCCATTTCCCGGGCGGCTCAGCCTGGCGGCGGCCTGGAGGCGCGGATCGCCGTGATCGGGATGGGCAAGACGGGCGGGCGCGAACTGAACTACGTCTCCGACGTCGATGTGATTTACGTGGTCGAGCCGGCCGCGGGCGTCGAGGAAGCGGATGCGCTGGCGGTTGGCACCAAGCTTGCGAGCGGTTTGGCGCACGCGTGCTCCGGAACGGCGGGGGAGCCGCCGCTGTGGCCCGTTGACGCCGCGCTTCGCCCCGAGGGTAAGCAGGGTCCGTTGGTGCGGACACTGGCTTCACACGTCGCTTATTACGAACGCTGGGCCAAGACCTGGGAGTTCCAAGCGTTGCTCAAGGCGCGTCCTGTGGCCGGCGATATGGCTTTGGGGCAGGCATATCGCGATGAGTTGCAGCCGATGGTGTGGCAGGCAGCGGGCCGCGACAACTTCGTGGAAGATGCCCGCGCGATGCGCCGGCGCGTCGAGGACCACGTCCCCGCCCAGGAAGCAGACCGACAAATCAAGCTCGGCAAGGGCGGGCTGCGCGACGTCGAATTTAGCGTGCAATTGTTGCAATTGGTGCACGGGCGGGCCGACGAATCGATCCGCAGCGCGAACACGTTGACCGCGCTGGCGGCGCTGTCGGCTGCCGGCTATGTGGGGAGGGCAGACGCGAGCCAGTTGGCGGTGTGTTACCGGTTCTTGCGCGTGCTTGAACACCGTATTCAGCTATCGAAGTTGCGCCGCACGCACCTGATGCCGACCAGCGAATCCGATCTGCGTCGCCTTGCGCGGGCCACGGGGATGCGGTTGGACGGCAGCGAGGGCCTGCTGCAACGGTGGCGCGCCACCCGCCGCGAGGTCAGGGCGCTGCACAAAGAGGTCTTCTACAGGCCGCTGCTTCCCGCGGTTGCGCAGCTTTCGACGGACGAGGCCGCCCTCTCCCCGCAAGCTGCCCGCGAGCGGCTTGGCGCAATCGGTTACAGGGATCCGGCCGGGGCCATGCGGCACATCGATGCGCTCACCGAGGGACTGTCGAGGCGCGCGTCGATACAACGCCAGTTGCTGCCGGTGATGCTTGGTTGGTTCGCGGAGGGCGCCGATCCGGACCGCGGGCTGCTGGCGTTCCGCAAGCTATCCGATGAACTGGGTTCTGCGCACTGGTACCTGAAGCTGCTCCGCGATTCGCCTTCCGCCGCGGTGTATCTGGCCAAAGTTTTGTCCAACTCGCAGTACATGGCCGACCAGCTGGCGCGGTCACCGGAATCCGTGCACTGGCTTGCCGACAACGAGTCCCTGCAACCGCTTTCCTGGGAGCGGCTGACCGGTGAGGTCGACGCGGTGCTGACGCGCGCCGACGCGGAGGAAGCCGCCATCAATTCGCTGCGCGCGATTCGGCGCCGGGAGCTTGGTCGCACCGCGGCCGGCGAACTGTTGGGGATCATTAGCGAATCCGAGGCACAGGCTGCCATTGCCCGCGCCACCGATATGGCGCTGGTGGGCGCCCAGCGCATCGCCCAATTCTCCGTTTTCGGTGAAAAGTCCCTGCCCGCGGACGGTGCGCCCGTCGACTTCATGATCGTGGCGATGGGTCGCCTGGGGGGCATGGAGATGGGGTACGGTTCGGATGCGGACGTGATGTTCGTTTATCGGGCCCGGCCAGGTGTCGGTGATGCGGAGGCGAACGACTACGCCAAGGCTATCGCGCAACGGGTCGGGACGCTGCTGGGTAAGCACGGCACCGAGCCGACCCTCGAAGTTGACGTGGACCTGCGCCCCGAGGGGAGGAACGGGCCGCTGGTGCGTTCGTTTGCGTCATACAGGGAGTATTACGACCGGTGGGCCGAGGTTTGGGAACGCCAGGCGCTACTGCGTGCCCGGCCCGTGACCGGGTCCGTCGAACTGCAGGGGGACTTCTTAGACCTCATCGCGCCGTTGCGCTACCCGGCCGATGGGCTGGACATCTCACACGTGCGCGAGATCCGTAGGATCAAGGCGCGCGTCGAGGCCGAGCGGTTGCCGCGCGGTGTTTCCCCGCAGCGGCACCTGAAGTTGGGGCCGGGGGCGATTGTGGACGTCGAATGGACGGTGCAGTTGTTGCAATTGCAACATGCCGGTGAGCACCCGGCGCTGCGCACCACGGGGTCGTTGGCGGCGCTTGACGCGGCGGTGCGGGCAGGGTTGGTGGATCCCGAGGACGCCGACCGGTTGCGGGACGCCTGGTTGCTGGCTTCGCAACTGCGCGCGGGGTTGGTTTTGTGGTCGGGGCGAACAACCGGCCAGAAGCTGGATCTGTTGCCTACGGATCGGCGGGACCTGACGGGCCTGGCGCAGACGGTGGGCTTCGCGGGGAACGGCAACGAGCTCGAGGAACACTATTTACGGTTGGCAAGGCGCGCCCGCGGCGTTGTAAATGGATTGTTTTACGGGGTTGGCGATGATAATTCTGGCTCGGAATAGGTGATATCACCCAATCGGCGCCCGTTTGTGACATGAGCCATATGGGTTGCCCTTGATATCGCGAGTTGTTCGATGGGACACTAAACCCATACTTGCGATTAGGGGGGGCATGTTCGGCACGGGGCAGGATCGACCAACCGGCGCGCACCGAGGTGGTGGCGTCGGGGGATTGGTGTTGCTGCACCGCGCGGCGGCGCTGCTTTCCACCGCGCTCCTCATCGCGGTGTCTTTGGTGTCCGGGGTGGCCTCCGGCCAGCCCGAAGCCGCCGCCGCGGGCACTGTCCTAATCAACGAATCGTTTACGGGGACGTCGGTAACCGACCCCAACATCAAGCCGTTGGGGGATGCCTGCCTGACGGGTGCAGCCGATGGGTCAACGGCTCCCCCGGGGCAGAGCGCACTCAGCAACTGTTCGGCCCACCCGGTTGGATCGGTTCCCCCACGGGGAACTACACCCGGCTGGTTGCAGTTCACCGATGTTGCAAATAGTCGCTCGGGCGGCATCATTTACAATCAGGCGCTGCCAGCTACTAACGGACTGGTCGTTGAATTCGAACAAGCTCAGTACGGCGGTTCGGGAGCGGACGGAATCAGTTTTTTCCTGTCGGATGGTGCCTACAATCTCACAACGACGGGTGCCACCGGCGGATCACTTGGTTACGCCCAAAAGACCGGTGTCGAGGGTGTCACGGGCGGATTCTTGGGTGTCGCTCTCGATGCGTGGGGTAACTACCCACGCGGGGACGAAGGTCGTGGCGATGGCTGCACCAGCCCGCAATCTAGCGGCTACGCAACGTCTAGTAGTGTGAACGACTTCAGACCGAATGTGAGCATTCGAGGCCCAGGTCAACAGGTGGCTGCCGGGACCAATCAGGGTAAATGGCTAAAAGGTTACTGCCTTTGGAAAACGGCGGTCGGGGAATCAAAAGCAGCCAATCAACAGCCAACTCCTACAGCAGCGACCGTCGTTCCCAAATTGAAGACCTACGGTCTGCGTGGTTCCGATTCGGATGCTAGTACGGGGGGCACGCGGGCAAATAATGCAGCCAGGACCGTTCGAATCACTGTGAGCCCCGCGGATTCCAACGGATACACTACCGTCACCGTCGACATTGATTTCGACGGCCCAAGTGCTTCTCTTGGGTGGACAAACGTCCTTAGCTACACGACGACGGTGGCTGCCCCCTCACTGTATAAGTTCGGATTCGCCGCCTCCACCGGCGGCAGCACCGACATTCACTTGATTCGCAACCTCAAGGTGGAAACCGTAGACCCGCTCGCAAACCTGACACTTGTGAAGTCCATCGATGCTAGTGATAGCCATTACAAAGCGGCCTACGCAGAGGGCGACACCATCCCCTACACCTTCACCGTCACCAACGGTGGCGCGGTCGGGCTTACTGGTCTCACGGTAACTGATCCACTTGTGGCCAATATCAGTTGCCCGTCGACCACGTTGGCAAAATCGGGGGAGTCGGGGTCAACTGTGACGTGTAGGGGGACCCACGTGGTTACGGCAGCTGAAGCGGCGAATGCTGCATCTAATAGTTATCAACTTCCAAATACCGCTACCGCCAAAGCTTATTACGGAACCACTGCGTTTTCTGATACCGGTTCGGTGAACGCCACGTTGGTTGCGCCAAATCCCGCGATTGAGGTTACAAAGACCGGCATACGCAACAACAATGGGCCTTACGCAGATTCGACGTACGGGGGTGCTGCTCGGACCGGGAACACGGTCACCTACACGTTTACGGTTAAGAACGTGGGCAACGTGACCTTGAACAACGTCGGGCTCGCTGACCAACTGTTGGGGTGGACGTCGTCGAGCCTGCATACCTGCGGACAGCCGTCGCTGGCGCCGGGCGCCCAGACGACCTGTACCGGCACATACACGCTGACCGGTTCCGATGTGGCGGCGGGCCACCGTTCCAACACCGTGACTGCCTACGGGACCCCCGCATCGCCGCTTGAGCAGGTGCATGACGGCGACACTTACGACCTGAACTTCCCCGCCGCGTATATAAAGCTGACAAAAATCGTCGACAATTCGAAAATCGGCACGGTTGGTGCGCAGCTCCCGGCGGCATGGCAACTCGGTTTTGAACCGAACGGGTCCGTTTGGTACCGGGGTGAACAGGTCCCTGTGAACGGCCTGGGCGGGGTCGATCGAACGCGGGTACAACCGGGGGACTTCTATTTGAAAGAGGCCGGTAAGGATGGCGGGGCATCCGCATGGTCGAATGTCACCGCACCGCCCGGATACAGCGCGGGGGACTGGAACTGCATCGATGTGGCTCACAACAACTCTTCGGTCGGCGTAGACCCCACGAACCAGTGGTTCAAGGTAATTCTCATGAAGGATATGGATATTGAATGCAGCATCACCAACACCGGGATCCCGGGCTTCGTAACCTGGAGCAAGACGGACGCAACCTCCGGTGCGTTGGTCGGTGGATCGAGTTGGACCCTCACCGGGCCGACAGATGGATCATCGGCGACCGTCGCGGTCAGTGACTGCACGGCGGGTAGCGGTGGCGCCTGCACAGGCAGCGGCATCCATGACACTGATCCGGTCGCCGGGCAGTTTAAGGTCGATGGCCTGGAGTGGGGAAGTTACACGCTCACGGAGTCGGCCGCGCCACAGGGATACACGGCGAACCCCAATACGGCTTCGATCACGATTTCCGGTTCGAACGCAGCCGATGGGGTCGCGCTCGGCGCGATCACCAACGAACGGATTCCCGGAACGGTGACGTGGAAGAAGGTGGGGGCGGACTCGTCCTCAACTCTTTTGGGCGCATCCGAATGGCAACTTGTCGGACCCAGCGGAAGCGGATCGACGACAACGACCATTACTGACTGCGCGACGGGGAGCGGTGGCGCCTGCACGGGTAGTGGCATCCATGACACGGATCCGGTGGCCGGGCAGTTTACGATCACGGGTCTTGCGTGGGGGAGTTACACGCTCACCGAAACCAAGGCGCCTGCCGGCTATGCGCTCGATACGACGTCGCGCGCTATCACCATCGGTGCGTCGAGCGTTATTGTGAGCCTCGGCAGCATTGTTAACCACCAGCGCAACTCGCCCACCATCCCGCTTACCGGCGGCGACAGCGCAGACTTTTACCTGATCTTGGGCGGGGGGACGGTCATTGTGACGCTCCTGCTCGGTGGCCTCCGGCAGCGAAGGAGGCGCATCTAAATCACTACCAGTTCGATGCCCGCACCACAGTTTAGGAGAGCGAGCCGGAGCCTCCGGCCGCGATTGAAAGGACACACATCATGATACAAAACACCTATAGATCCGGGCGCGCGTTGCGCGTCGCCGGCGCCCTTGGCGTCGCTTCGTTGCTGGTGGGCGCTGTAGCGGTCGCCGGCAGCGCGCAGGCGGCCGATTACGGCAACATCGATGGAACTGAGACCGGTTCGATCATTATTCACAAGCACAAGACACAGACCGGGACCGTCGTCAGCGACAAGCCGGATGGATCAACAAGTGCCATCACTTCTGATCCGGTTGCAGGGGTCACATTCACCGCGTACAAAATTGCCGGCGTTGATCTTACGACGAACAGTGGCTGGGATTTGGTCGCTTCTACCGGCGTGGTTGGAGGTGCATCGAATGCGGATCTGGCCGCAGCATGTGCCGCGCCAACGACGTCGAATATCGGGGGCACTAGCCACACACTCGGAAGTGGCATCCCAGCTGAATCGGCCACAAATGCCCAAGGGAAGGCGACTATTTCGGACGGGACTACGGGCGTGACTGTTGGCGCCTACCTGGTGTGCGAAACGGACGCCCCCGCGAACGTCATCGACAAGGCGCAGCCCTTTATCGTGACGATCCCGTACTCGTACAAGGTAGCCACGCCCGCTTCCGAAACGTGGCTTTACGACGTTAACGTCTACCCCAAGAACGGCCTACTCAACCCGGTCGAAAAGACGCCGGTCACGCAACCCGCGACAGCACTAGGCCTAGGTTCAACTGCAACCTACACGGTCAAGACTTCCGTACCGACGATCCCTAGTGATGCCTATTTCGACTATTACGAGATCGTGGACGCACCGCCCACCGGATTGACCAACTTGGCTGTAACGAGCGTTGTGGCTGATGCCACGACACTCACTTCGGGGACCGACTACACGGTTATGTCCGGTTCACCGAACGCAGGCGACCTTAAACTGGCGTTCACTGCGACCGGGTTGGGCAAGTTGAAGAACACATACGCTGAGAAGGATATTACGGTTACGATCACCGGCACTGTTAGCGGAACCGGTTCGCTCACTAACACCGCCAAGGTGTATTCGAGCACGATCACCTCCGCAACGACTCCCACGACCCCCGGCACGCCCGATTACAACACTCCCAATTCTTCCGATGACGCCACGACTAACTGGGGCAACCTGACGATCAAGAAGGAAGACGCGGGACAGACTTCTGCAGGCCTGAAGGACGCCGTATTTGAGGTTTACGCGGCAGACACCCCTTATGCCACGAACTGCTCGACGGTAAGTTACTCAGGCACGAAGCTGACGGTAAGCGGAAACTCAACTTTCACCTCACTGAGCGACGGTACGATCACAATTCCCGGCCTGTTTGTGAGCAGTGACGTGGACGGCTCTAATGCAACTTCGCGCTGCTATGTCCTGAAAGAGGTGACGGCCCCCGCAGGGTACGTGTTGCCCGCTGGAGGAAGTGAATACACCCCTGTCGCTGTGACCACAGGTACGTCAGCAGGCATCGATATTGAAATCACGAACACGCGCAAGACGTCACCCAACCTGCCGCTGACCGGTGCGGCCGGGCAGGTTCTGATGACGGCGATCGGCGCGGGTCTGTTCGCCATCGCCATCGGGTTTGTCTTTGTTCGTCGCAGCCGTAAGGTGCGGGCAAACTAACCCAAGCCGTGCCGCGCAGGCAGATACCGCGCGGCATGTACTGACGTAGGTGGTGGCCGCCCCATGCGGGCGGTCACCACCTACGCATTCCCACCCGAACTCAGCGTCGTAAGGAACAACCAAGCCACCATGGATCAGCCCAGGCCACGCCACCGCAGCGCGCGGCGCCGGTGGACCCTGTCGTGGTCGGCATTGCTCATCACGATCCTGGGACTAGGTGGCGCATCTACCTTCACGTATCCGCAGGCTGCGGCGTGGTTTGCGCAACGCGAACAGTCCATGCTTGTCGACTCCTACTCTCAGCAAGTCGAACAGGGCACAAACCCCGACGCCACGGTTGTGCTGCGCCAGGCCGAGGAATACAACGCGGCCCTAAGCGCGGGCGCCATTGTCGATGGTGACAAGCGCATCCCAGAAGGCGACGGGACATCAACCGACAACACACTGGACTATTGGAAGCTGTTGGACGCAGTCCCCAGTGGTGTCATGGCTCGCATCGAGATCCCATCCATCGACGTTGACCTGCCTATCTACCACGGGACGGCCGACGACACGTTGGAACACGGCATCGGCCACCTGCAGGGGACCTCGTTGCCGGTTGGAGGCGTGGGAACGCACGCAGTCCTGACCGGTCACCGGGGTTTGGCCAGTTCGACGCTGTTCACCAACCTCGATAAGGTCAAGATCGGCGACACGTTCACGATCGAGGTCTTTGGTCGCGTCCTGGAATATCGCGTCGACGACATCAAGATCGTCCAGCCGGACGAAACCAAGGCGCTGCGCCAGCAGCCCGGGCGCGATATCGTCACGCTGGTGACCTGCACGCCGCTGGGGATCAACACCCAACGCATTCTTGTTACAGGCGAACGGGTTCTTCCCACACCCCAAGAAGCTATTGACACGCAAGGGCAAAAGTCCAACCTGCCCAAGTTCCCCTGGTGGGCGGTGTGGATGGGAGCAATCGTTGTTGCGGGGGCCGGGTACGTTGCCTGGGCCGGGGTGCCCGTTGCGCGCAAGCGCAAAAAGAAGCCCGCAGACCAGCGCGACGCGGAGCCGTCAGAAGAGGCGCGAGGCGCGTAGCGCCTCGGGTTCCTCCAACTCCAGCAGCCAACGCTTGCGGTCCAGGCCGCCCGCGTACCCCGTCAGCAACCCGTCCGCGCCGATCACCCGGTGGCACGGGATAACGATCCCGACCGGGTTGCGGCCCACCACGCCGCCGACCCGCTGCGCCAGCCCGGGGTTCCCCATCGCCCGCGCCAGTTGCCCGTAGGTCGTGGTTTCCCCGTAGGGGATAGAGCGCAGCAGCCGCCAGACCCGTTCGGAAAAGTCATCGCCGAACGTCTGAACCTCGAAGGAAAATGTGGTGCGATCGCCCGCGAAATACTCGTCCAATTCGTTTGCGACGTGTGCCAGTATCGAATCCGATTGCAAGGATGCGGCTTCCCCTAGCGACGCCGCATCCGGGAAGTGCGACTGGCGCTCAAAGTGCAGCCCCACCAGCGCCTGGCCCTGCGCGACCAGCGTCAGCGCCCCCAGCGGCGAAGCAACCACGATATGCCGACGGATCATCGAATCATCCCCTCAAACCCATCGAACCGGACCCAACCAGTTTACCCATCCATGCCGGGCGTGCGGGAGTCGGGAGCCACCGATTTCGACAATCCCAATGTTGCAAGCAATCCGATGGAAATCGTTCCAAGCATGGGACGAGCCCCGATCACGTTTGCCAAAGCACCGAACACCGGGGGAGTAGCGATCTGCGCCGCGGCCCCAAACGCGGAGGCCATGGCGACTCGCGCCGGGGCGTGCAGGGGATCATCCGCGGCAGCCGAAATGGCGACCGGGCCGGAAAGCGCCGCTCCAAGACCCCATGCCACGGCCCCAGCGAAGGCCAGCGTGACCGTGGGCGCGGTGATGACGCCGACCAAGCCCATCAGCGCAACGCATCCGGTGACGACAACCGTGCGCACCCGACCCAAACGGCCGATCACCCAGGGCCCGGCAAATCGCCCCGCGGTCATGGCCGCCGTGAAGACGCTAAGAGCCAACGCTCCCGTTGCCTCGCTAACATCTAGCCCCGTCATTAGCGCCAGGGCTAGCCAACTATTCGCGGCGCCCTCTGACAGTGAACCGCAGAACATCAGCACCCCGATCCGCAAGGTCCGCTTTTCCCGCCAGGCAGTAAGCGCTCCTTTTGCTGGCCCGCGGTTGCCGTGGGACGCACCCGCGTCGGCGCTATTGGTGGGGCTCGGTGGGGGAATCTGGCGTGCCAGCACGACTATCACCAGAGCGCACGGCACCGCTAGCCCGATTAGGTGTGCGGCGGGCGAAATCCCGGCATGCGCTGAAACGGAAGCCGCCGCCGATCCCGCTACTGAGCCGACCGAATACAAAGCATGAAACTGCGACAGGTTTTCTTTGCGCAGTTCCTTACCGGATATCGATGCGGCGATGTTGAGCGGTATATTGACCAGTGCCCCGGCCAGTCCCGCAACTGCGAACCCGGCGACCAAGATAGTGATGCTGAGCTGTGCCAGGGCAATTCCGGATAGCCCCATCCCCAGGGCGAGTAGCCCCCCGCCCAGGTATGCCGTTTTGCGCACGCCGATGCTGGCGACGATCGCCCCGGAAGTGACCATTCCTATCAACGCGCCGATCGAGATGACCAGTAGCAACGTCCCGAATTGCGAATCGGTGAGCTCAAAACGAGCCTTAGTAGCGGGCATTCGTGCGAACCAGGCAGCTTGGGCGACTCCAAAAATGGCAAACTGCGCCAGGACGATCCGTTGGGTGCGGCGGGCGACCGCCTGCGGGTCTGACGGGTGCGAGTGCATGAGGGGAGTTGACAACCATGTTCCTTATCGGTGGCCATGGGGGAGAGACGGTGCTAAACCGGTTTAGCAAACTGTTCGATCCTACAACACGTTGGCCGCGGCGTCCCGGAGCTCGCACTTTTCGCACCGTGCGTAAAGACGCGGACCCACCCACGAACCACTCGTGGCTCCTAAAACAAACCGGCCCCTGACGCTTCGCTTTCGAAGGTCAGGGGCCGGCTTGCCAGCGATGCTACGGCTTAGACGTCGTAGTACAGCTCAAATTCGTGCGGGTGCGGACGCAGACGCAGGGCGTCGATTTCCTTTTCGCGCTTCAGGTCGATCCAGGTTTGGATCAGGTCCTCGGTGAACACGCCACCCTCGGTGAGGAACTCGTGGTCCTCTTCCAAGTTGTTGATGACGGCCTCAAGGGACCCGGGAACCTGCTGGATCTGTGCGTGCTCCTCGGGAGGCAGCTCGTACAGGTCCTTGTCGATGGGCTCCGGCGGCTCGATCCGGTTGGCAATACCGTCCAGACCGGCAAGTAGCTGCGCCGCGAATGCCAGGTAGGGGTTGCTCGACGGGTCGGGCACGCGGAACTCGATGCGCTTGGCCTTGGCGGACGTTCCCGTGACCGGGATGCGGATGCAAGCGGACCGGTTACGGGCCGAGTACACCAGGTTGACGGGGGCCTCGTACCCTGGAACCAAACGGTGATAAGAGTTGACCGACGGGTTGGTGAACGCCAGCAGCGAAGGTGCGTGCTTGAGCAGACCACCGATGTACCAGCGAGCCAAGTCGGACAGGCCGCCGTAGCCGGACTCGTCGTAGAACAGCGGCTCGCCGTCCTTCCACAGCGACTGGTGGGTGTGCATACCCGAACCGTTGTCACCGAAGATCGGCTTCGGCATGAAGGTCGCCGACTTGCCGTGCTCCCAAGCAACGTTCTTGATGATGTACTTGAACTTCATCAGGTCGTCGCCGGCCGCCGTCAGCGTGTTGAACCGGTAGTTGATTTCCTGCTGGCCAGCGGTTCCAACCTCGTGGTGGGCGCGCTCAAGGATCAGGCCGACGTCCTGCAGGGACGCAACCATGTCGTCGCGGATGTCAGCGAAGTGGTCGGTGGGGGATACGGGGAAGTAGCCACCCTTGTAGCGAGGCTTGTAACCGAGGTTGCCGCCCGCTTCCTCGGCGCCGGTGTTCCACGCGCCCTCGACAGAATCGATCGAGTAGAACGATTCGTGAGCCGACGTAGCGAAACGGATGTCATCGAAGAGGTAGAACTCTGCCTCGGGGGCGAAGAACGCGGTGTCTGCGATCCCGGTCGACTTGAGGTAAGCCTCAGCCTTGAGCGCGACGTTGCGGGGGTCACGCGAGTAGGCCTCGTCGGTGAACGGGTCCACGATCGAGAAGTTGACGATCAGCGTCTTGTGGCGACGGAAAGGGTCAACATAGGCGGTGGTGACGTCAGGAATCAACTTCATATCGGATTCGTTGATCGCCTGGAAACCGCGAATGGACGAGCCGTCGAAGGCAAGGCCCGCAGTGAAGGCGGTGTCGGCAAACTCTTCAGCAGGAACGTTGAAGTGCTGTTGAATGCCGGGAAGGTCGGTGAACCGAACGTCAACGAACTCGACGCCCTGTTCCCGCGTGAAGGCAATTGCCTCTTCCGCAGTTTTGAACATCCGTGTACTCCTTGAGTAGAGGGGACCGCTAGTTTGAGCGACATCATCAAAACTACGCGCCCACCGTTTCGCCCTCATTCTTAGAATGTTTCGGGAATGTTACGACAGTGCGGTGAATGTTACATCGACGAGGCGTGGGTCGCAGCCGCGTTCGCTACCCTTGAGCCGTGGAACGTAAAGATATCCAGAATTGGATCACCGGGACGCCAATGGGTGAGGGCGGGTCAACCAACACCCTCGGGCTTCCCCCGCAGGGGCCCGGTTCGCGCGCCCGATTGGGCCGGCGCATCATCGCGCTGTTCATCGACTGGTGGGCCTCGTGGCTGGTCGGATACCTGCTATTTCGGGGCAACGAAATGGCCGTCCTGGGGATTTTTGCGTTCACGCAGTGGCTGCTGATCTGGACCATGGGGGCATCGTTCGGGCAGCGAATATGCTCCATGCAAGTGCGCGCCTTGGCAGGCCGCGCGCCCTCCACGCTGGTCCGCCCGTCTGGCCTAGCCGCCCTGATCCGCACCGCGCTGTTGTGCCTGGTGATTCCCGCCGCAGTGTGGGACGCGGATGGGCGCGGCTTGCACGACAAAGCCGCCAAGACCGTGTTGGTACGGTCCTGACGGCTCGCCAGATTTGTCGCTTTCGCAGCGGCGCTTAGCGCACATCCTTGCGGCTGATGCGCGCGCGCGTCGGATCCATCCCCTTGGGGACCGGCAGCTGCATGCCGCCCAGCGCGCGCAGGCGCCGCTCGACCTCGCCAACCTCGGCCTTGGTCAACTTCGGCTTGAGCTTGCGCACCGTCTTGGGGAGCTTGGACAGCGGGACTTGCCCCTCGCGATCGCCCACGACCAGCACGGTCACGGGCACCTCTTTGACTGCTCGCGCCAGGCGCCGCTTCTCGTCGGCGATCAGCTTCTGAATGCGCGAAATGCGCGCCTCCCCGATGAGCACGATCCCGGGCCGACCCACGCCGCGGAAAACAATGTCCTGGGTCTTGGCGTCGATGGCCACCGGCTCCTCGGCGAACGTCCACACCTTGCCGAGCGTCCCAAGCACCGCCCGCGACGCGCCGATCTCACCGTCGAGCGCGGCGTATTGCGCCTTGGTGAAACGGTTGGTTAGGAACATCAACCCCGCCAGCAACCCCAACGGGATCGACAGGGCGCCCCAGAACGCCACCTGGTGAACGGCGAATCCGAACCCGAATCCGAGCGCGATGATCCCGACAATGATCCCCAGGATTTGCCAGGTGATCGCCGGATTTTGCGAACGGGTGAACGTGTACGCCTGCCACACCAGTTTGTACCAGCGTGGTTTCTTTTCACTTACGTCTTTGTCTTTACGAGCCACGGTGGAACATCCTAGTCGAGATCGGCCGCACGTTAGGAATCCGCGAGCAGCGAGCGAGCTTCTTGACGGGCGGTGATGGGTTGCGCCAGGTGAGACAGCTGCGGGGGGATGGGCAGGCCTCGTCGATTCATCGCCTGACCCCACAGGCGACCCGCGCGGTAGGAAGAACGCACCAGCGGCCCCGACATGACGCCCAGAAACCCGAGGCGTTCGGCCTCATCGGAGAGGGCAACGAATTCCTCCGGCTTGACCCACCGGTCAACCGGGTGGTGGCGCACCGACGGGCGCAGGTACTGCGTGATGGTGATGAGGTCACAGCCCGCTTCGTGCAGGTCGGCCAAGGTTTGGGCGGCCTCGTCGAAAGTTTCACCCATCCCCAAAATAATGTTCGATTTAGTGACGAGGCCCGCCTCGCGCGCCTGCGTGATGACCGACAAGGAACGCTCGTAGCGGAACCCGGGCCGGATGCGCTTGAAAATGCGCGGGACGGTTTCGAGGTTGTGGGCCAGGACCTCGGGGCGCGAATCGAAGACGACGTTCAGCAGCTCGGGGATCGCGTTGAAGTCCGGAATCAGCAGTTCCACGCCGGTTTCGGGGTTCAACGCGTGGATTTGCCGCACGGTCTCTGCGTACAGCCACGCCCCACCATCTGCCAGGTCATCGCGCGCCACCCCGGTCACGGTCGAATACCGCAGGCCCAAATCGCGCACGGATTCGGCGACGCGGCGCGGCTCATCCGCATCGAAGTCGGCCGGTTTGCCGGTATCGATCTGGCAAAAGTCGCAGCGCCGCGTGCACTGATCGCCGCCGATCAGGAACGTTGCCTCGCGGTCCTCCCAGCATTCGAAGATGTTCGGGCAGCCCGCCTCCTCGCACACGGTGTGCAGGTTGCCGCCGCGTACCAGCGACTTCATGTCGGAATACTCCGGGCCCATCGTTGCCTTGGTCTTGATCCAGGACGGCTTCTTTTCGATCGGCGTTTCGGCGTTGCGAACCTCGATGCGCAGCATTTTGCGCTCACCAGGGGCGTGCGCGGTGCTGCCGGGCGGGGCGGAAACGGGGCCAGAGCCACAGTGCGGAGCCATGGGGATTAGCCTACGACAGTGTCCGAGCGCGCGAGTGACATTTCACGCACCGGACGGTGTGACGTGGGCAACGTCCGCGGGGGCGGTTGCGCCGCCCTTAGCAAGCGGTCCCACGGTGCGGTTCACCGCTGCGAGCAGGGGCTCGGTGACGTCGGCGATCGACACCGGCCGGCGCAGTTCGCGGGTCAGCGTCGTCACCCCTGCGTCGGTGATTCCGCACGGCACAATGCGCCCGTAGTCGGCCAGGTTTGCGTCGCAATTGAGAGCGATCCCGTGCATGGTCGTGCCGCGGGCGACCCGCACCCCGATGGCGCACACCTTGCGATCGCGCATGAACTGGTTGGCTGGAAACCACACACCCGAGCGACCCTCCACGCGAACCGTTGCGGCTCCCAACTGCGAACACACGTCCATGACGGCCTGCTCGAGCGCGCGCACGTAGGCAACGACATCGATCGGCGCCGCGAGCCGCACTATCGGGTAGAGAACCAGTTGGCCCGGGCCGTGCCACGTGATCCTGCCGCCGCGATCCACGTCGATGACGCGGGAACCGTCGGTGGGCCGGTCCGAGTTGTTGGTGCGCTTGCCTGCGGTGAATACCGCCTCGTGTTCGACGGCAATGATGGTGTCTGCGCGTTTGCCGTCGGCAACCTCCGCGTGGATCTGCCGTTGCAAATCCCAGACCTCTTCGTAGTCGCGCGGGCCGTCGGGCAGCAGTGATACGACATCCATACGCACCAGGGTAGTGCGTCTAGGCGACGGTTGCGGCCGATTGCGCAACGGTGAAATTGCCGCCGCGCGAATAGATCGCCAACGCAAGGTCTTCGATGAGTTCACGCGCATAGACCCGCTCGATCCACCGCTTGGGGATAGCCTCGATGCCGTAGATTGCCCCCGCCAGCTGCCCATACACCGCCCCGACGGTGTCCGAATCGTCGGCAAGATTTACGACGAGCACCGCCCCTTCCTCGAAGCTCTCGGTTACCCACAGCGCCCACAGCGCCGCTTCGAGCGTGTTGACCACATACCCGGACGATGAAATCTGGTCGCGCGACTTGTCCTTGAAGCTCCCACCGAGGATGGCCGCAATAGTCGGCGATTTAATCATCGTGGCCACCTCCGTGGCCGCGGCAAAGACGGCTTCCTTGCTGCGGGTGAGCGTCGCGACGGCAATCAACCAACCGAATCCAAAGCACGCGTCAACGCATTCGGTCGCGGGGTGGGTGGTGCGCGATGAATCGGCCGCCAGCCGGGCCGCGTGCGCGGGGCTTTCGGTGAAGGCCAGGGCGACCGGAGCCAGGCGCATCAGCGACCCGTTGCCCGCGCTCCTGTCGTTGTCGTTGTTGCGGTACGGGTTGCCGGTGCGCAAGAACTCATCGAGTCCGTGCGAAGTTTGGTAGCCGATGTCGAAGCAAACCCCCGTGCTCGACATGAAGCCGTGATCGCGCCACGCGACGAAACGCTCAAGTTGATCGATCGGGTCGTATGCGCCGGTTTCCGCCAGGGAGGAGGCGATACAGAGCGCCAACGACGTGTCATCGGTCCACTGTCCCGGTTGCAGGTCGAACGGGCCGCCGCCGACCAGATCCGTGACTTCGGGGACTTGGTCGCGGGAGGCGAATTCTATGGTCGTTCCGAGCGCGTCGCCGATCGCCAATCCCATGAGGCTGCCGACCGTTGCGTCGCGGCGAAAGTGGTCGGACAGCAATGTCATAGGAAGCATTGTATCCACGCGCGCACGTTCACCGCGGCGCGGAACGCGCGATCCACTTCGCCGCCGCCTGCGGGGTGGGATCGCGAAACGGGAAGCCCGCGGCAAGCAACACCCGGGGGAGGGTCAACTGGTCGGCCAAAATCTCGCCGGCAAACTCCCCAATCACCAGGTGCAGGGCGGGTGCTGGTACGCGCAACCAAGCCGGGCGGTTGAACGCGTGCGCCAATGCGCCGATAACTTCGCCGTTGGTGGCCGGGGTCGGAGCAACGATGTTGACCGGCCCGTCGGTGCCTTGGTCCAGCACATGCATGATGGCGCGCACGTGGTCGCGCAGGGTGATCCACCCCCAGTGGGCTTGGCCGCCCGCCAGCGGGCCGCCCAGGCCCAAGCGAATGAGCGGGAGCAGCCTGGCCAGGGCTCCGCCGCGCGGGGCGAGCACGATCCCCGTGCGCAGGAATGCCACGGGGATCCCGGAGTCGCGCGCGGGCGCGGCCGCGCCCTCCCAAGACCGCACCAGGTCCGCAATGAACCCCTTGCCGGGCCCGGACTCTTCGGTAAGGGTTTCGCCGGGCCTGTCGCCGTAGTAGCCAATGGCCGATCCCTGCACCAGGACGCCTACGCCCTGGTGCGCAGCGATGGCGCGGGACAGCAGATCGGTGGGGCCCACCCGCGAAGCGATCAACTCGGTTTTGCGGGCGGCGGTCCACCGTCGATCGGCGATCCCGGCGCCCGCCAGGTTCACCACGGCGTCCACGCCATCGAGCACCGATGCGTCGAGTTCCGCCCGGGCCGGGTCCCAGGCGCGCTGGTCGGCGAACCCGCGCGGCGCGCGAGTGAGGATGATCGCCCGGTCGCCGCGCTCGCGCAGGGCGCGGGTCAGAGCCGAACCGATGAATCCCGAACCGCCGGCGATCAGTATCGTTGCCATGCATGCAACGCTACCGCGCATGCGGTCTGTCGGCCCGACGGCCCGGGGACGAACGGGCGGCCGCCGCACTCTTCGTAAAAAAGAACTGCCGGGCGGAACCGCGTGGTTCCGCCCGGCAGTGGTGCTAAACCGGCGTGCCCTAGAGGTCCAGGTCACCCTCGAATGCCGCCTCCTCGATGCGGTTCTTGACCGCGGTGAGGTAGCGGGCTGCATCGGCGCCATCGACCAAGCGGTGGTCGTACGACAGCGAGAGGTAGGTGAACTGGCGGATAGCGATGACCTCGTCCCCGTCCGGGCCCTTGACGACGGCCGGACGCTTGACGATGGTTCCCGTTCCCAGGATCGCCGATGTTCCAGCGGGCACGATCGGGGTGTCGAACAACGCGCCGCCCGAACCCGTGTTGGTGATCGTGAAGGTGGCACCCGAAAGCTCATCGGGGGTCACCTTGTTGTTCCGGGTGCGCCCGGCCAGGTCGCCGATCGCCGCGGCGATCTGCGGCAGCGACTTTTCCCCGGCCTCGTGGACGACGGGAACAAGCAGCCCGCGCTCGGTGTCGACTGCGATTCCGATGTTCTCGGAACCCGGGTAGGTGATGATGCCGTCGGCAAGCACGCCGTTCACCTTGGGGTAGGCCTTGAGTGCCTCCGTGGCTGCCTGCACGTAGAACGGCAGGAAGGTCAGGTTCGCGCCGTGCTTCGCCCTGAAGGCTTCCTTGTTGGCCGCACGCAACTTGTATAGCCGCGTTACGTCGACCTCGACAACGGTGGTCAGCTGCGCCTGGGTTTGCAGCGCCTCGACCATACGCTCCGCGATGATCTTGCGCAGTCGCGAGGCCTTTTCCGTGGTTCCGCGAAGCGGGGACACCGGCAAAATGGTGGACGGTGTTTGTACCGACGAGGCCTGCGCCGGCGCCGCGGAGCTTTCCGCAGGAGCCGCGGTGGCCGCGGCCGCCAGGACGTCCTCGCGGCGGATGCGTCCGCCCACACCCGTCCCGGTGACCTTGGACAGGTCCACGCCCTTGGACGATGCGAGCTTTCGGACAACGGGCGTCACGTATCCCGATCCGGCGGTGCTTGCGGGGATCGGCGCGAGCGTTGCGGGAGCCGGTGCGGAGGGTGCCGCTGCGGCGGGTGCCGGTGCGGGCGGGGCCGCATGTGCGGGTGCCGGGGGAGCCACCGGTGCCGGGGGTGCCGGGGGAGACACGGGTGCCGGGGGAGCCGCGGGAGCAGCAGGCGCCACCGGTGCCGGGGCAGCCGGCGCGGGAGCCGCGGCGACCGGAGCGGTTGCGGGTGCGGGTGCGGGCGCACCCGAACCAACGATGGCCAGAACCGCGCCAACGGGGACCTCGTCATCTTCTTGGACGAGAATCTGCTGAATGATCCCGGCGACGGGCGACGGGACCTCCGTGTCGACCTTGTCCGTGGAGATTTCGACGAGCGGTTCATCCACTTCGACGCTGTCTCCGACGGCCTTCAGCCAGCGGGTGACGGTTCCTTCTGTCACGGACTCGCCGAGCGCGGGGAGGCGCACTTCTTCCGCGTCGCCGCCCGCGGCGGGAGCCGCGGCGGCGGGGGCCGGAGCCGCGGGGGCCGCCGGAGCGGGGGCCGGAGCCGCGGGGGCCGCCGGAGCGGGGGCCGCCGGAGCGGGGGCCGGAGCCGGAGCGGATGCGGGGGCCGGAGCCGCGGGGGCAGGCGCGGGAGCCGGCGCGGCCGAACCATCACCGATCACGGCAAGCACGGCGCCGACGGGGACCTCGTCATCTTCTTGCACGAGGATCTGTTCGATGACGCCAGCAACCGGCGAAGGGATTTCCGTGTCGACCTTATCGGTCGAAACCTCGAGTAAGGGTTCGTCGACCTCGACGGTGTCGCCGACGCCTTTCAGCCACCGCGTGACGGTGCCCTCGGTGACCGACTCGCCCAGTGCGGGAAGCTCCACGTTGTGGGACATGATTGGTTATCTCCTTCGCAGGCTCTAGTTGTGGGCGTGAAGTGGCTTGCCGGCGAGCGCCAGGAATGCCTCGCCGAGCGCCTCGTTTTGGGTGGGGTGTGCGTGAATGAGCGGAGCGACGTCCTCGGGGAATGCCTCCCAGCTGACGATGAGTTGGCTCTCTCCGATGAGTTCACCAACGCGTGCGCCGATCATGTGGACGCCGACAACGGGGCCGTCGGTCACGCGCACTAGCTTGATGAAGCCCTGCGTGCCCAGGATCTGGCTCTTGCCGTTACCGCCTAGGTTGTATTCGAGCGTCTCGATCGAACCCTCGCCGTACGCCTCCTTCGCCTTGGCTTCGGTGAGGCCAACGGACGCGACTTCGGGGTTGCAGTAAGTGACGCGGGGGATGTTCGACTCGATGATGGGGGCCGTGGACAGTCCCGCGATCTGTTCGGCGACGTAGATTCCCTGCTGGAAGCCGCGGTGGGCGAGCTGGAGACCGGGGACAATGTCACCGACCGCCCAGATGTTGCCGACGCCCGTGCGCAGGTTGTCATCGACGATGACGAACCCACGATCCATGGTGATGCCCTGCGCCTCGAAGCCCAGATCCTGCGTGCGCGGACCGCGTCCCACCGCCACCAGCAGCAGGTCGGCCGAGAAAGTCTTGCCCGATTCGAGGGTCACGGTCACGCCAGAGTCGTTCTGCACCACACCCGAGAACCGGTCGCCCAGGTTGAACTTTATGCCACGCTTGCGGTACGCGCGCTCCAACGCCTTGGACAGCGCCTCGTCCTCGTTGGGAACCAGGTGCGGCAGCCCCTCGACGATGGTGACGTCGGCCCCGAACGACTTCCACACGGAAGCGAACTCGACGCCGATGACGCCGCCGCCGAGGATAATCGCCGAGTTGGGGACATATTCGAGGTTGAGGGCCGCGTCGGACGTTATGACCCGCCCGCCGATTTCCAGGCCGGGCAGCGATCGCGAATACGAGCCGGTTGCCAACACGATGTGCTCGCCGGTGTAGCGCACGCCGTCGACCTCGACCTCGTTCTGGCTGACCAGGCGGCCCCAACCATTGATAACGGTCACCTTGCGGGAGGCAACCAGGCCCTGCAGGCCCTTGTAAAGGCGCGAGATAACGCCCTGCTTATAGACGTTCACCTTCGGCATGTCTATGCCATTGAGCTGCGCCAAAACACCGATTGAATCGGCCTCGCGCGTCTCGTCGGCAACCTCGGCGGCGTGCAGCAGAGCCTTGGTCGGGATGCATCCGTAGTGCAGGCAGGTTCCCCCCACCTTGTCGCCCTCAATCAGCGCGACGGATTTACCCAACTGTGCTGCGCGTAGAGCAGTGGCGTAACCGCCGCTGCCACCGCCCAAAATGACGATGTCGAACTTAGTGGTGGCAATTGCGTCGGCCACGTACAACTCCTTCGGTGCAGTTCATCCGGGGGGCTAAAGACCCATGGGGACACTTTACGACCAAACAGTGCGGCCGAGCCGCACGGTTTGTCAATTTCGGGCAAAATTGCGACCAAGGCCACATTACCCGGCTGTCGTGCGAAGTTACCACCCGGGCCTATCGACCCAGGGCGCGATTCTCAATCACACGCAAGAGGGTGAGCAACCCGAACCCGGTTCCGCCCGGCGCATTGATCCCGCGCGCACCGCGCTCGTTGTAGGCGGGGCCGGCCACGTCGAGGTGCGCCCACGGCACATCGTCCACGAATTCCTTGAGGAACAATCCGGCGACGAGCATTCCGCCGAACCGGTCCCCGATGTTCTTCAGGTCCGCGACCTGCGATTCCAGACCGTCCTTGAGATCCTCGGGCAGCGGCATCGGCCACATCGACTCATCCGCCTCGCGCGCCGCGGCAAGCACGGCCGATCGCGTTTCGTCAGTGCCCATGACCGCCGCGATATCGGGGCCCAACGCGACGAGCTGCGCACCGGTCAGGGTGGCAATGTCGATCACCGCATCCGGCTTCTCCGCAACCGCCGCGCTCAGGCCGTCGGCAAGTACCAGGCGGCCCTCCGCATCGGTGTTGAGGACCTCGACGGTCTTCCCGTTACGCATGGTAATCACGTCGGAGGGGCGAGTGGCGCTGCCCGAGGGCAGGTTTTCGGCCAGGCACAGCCACCCGGTGACCGCCACCGGGAGTTTGAGCTGGGCCGCCGCCAGCACGGCGCCAAGAACGGTGGCGGCCCCCGCCATGTCGGACTTCATGGTTTCCATCGACTTCGCCGGCTTGAGGGACAACCCACCCGAATCGAAAGTAATCCCCTTGCCCACCAGCGCGATGTGCTGCTTGGCGCGGGCGGGCCTATAAGCGACCTTGACCAACCGCGGGGGGCGAACCGAACCCTGCCCGACGGCCACCAACCCACCGAAGCCGCCGTCGGCCAGCGCCTTGGAGTCGAACACGGTCGTCTTCACGCGCGCCGCCTTTGCCGCCTTCACCGCGTAGTCCGCAAAGGCCTGCGGGCTCAGGTCGTTGGGCGCCTCGTTGACAAGGTCACGCGTGCGGTACACCTGTTCGGCAACGACCAGGACACGCTGCGTCAATTCGTCGGCGACGCCCGCCAAATCGGCGGGCAGCAGCACGCGGATGACCGCCTGCGCGGCGTCACCGGCACTCTTCGACCTGTAACGGTCGTAGGTATAGGCGCCCAAAACCGCCCCCAGCCCGACCGCGACTGCCTGATCCCTGTCACCGATGGGAAAAGCGAAGTGCAGATCGGCCGACCGCGTCACCAGCGCGCGCGCGGCGCTGGCCGCCGCGTCGCGCAGCGAGGTCACGGTCGCGTCCGCGCCAATACCCGCGAGCACCAGGGGAGACGCCCCCGGGCCGAGCGCCAACGTGGACACCGCGCCAGCTGCGGGCTTGATGCCCAGCAACGCGAAGTCGGTGCCCGCGGGCACCTGGGCGCTGAGCGGCCCCAGTACCGTGGTGGACGGCTCGGCGCCGCCACCCGACACCGCGGCAACGCGAATAACGGGGGAATCGGAGGCGGGGAACTCGTCGACGAATGAAAACAACGGAAGCGCGGTAAATTCAGTCACGCCTTCGATGCTATCGCCCCGGGGACAAAACTACGCACCGCGAAATGGCGATAGGCTCATCCCTGTGACGACTCTTGCCTGGATTTCATGCGCGCCGCTGGTGGTGCTGATCTGCTGGAGCTCGGTTTTCGCCGCCAAGGACCGCGCGGTCATCCTCAACCAGCTTTGGGTCGCCGCGGTCGGCGAAGCCATATGGCTGATCCAGGCGATCGCGGGTGGAATCCTGAGCCGCGGGGGCGGCGGCGCGGACGACTTCGTCACCTGGATCAGCTACGCAATCATTGCGCTGCTCATGCTGCCCGGCGCGGCGGCGGTCGCCTTCGTCGAACGCACGCGATACAGCTCGGTGGTTATGGTCGTGGTCAGTTTTGTCATGTTGGTGATGCAGTGGCGAATGCACGGCATCTGGGAGGGTGTCGCGTGAGTGAAGCCGAAACGTCCGGCGAAATGCGCCATTCGGGGCGCGGCCCGGGACGCGTCATCGTGACGGTCTACGCGATTTTGGCGTTGGCCGCGACCGCGCGCGCCACCGTGCAAATCGCGACGAAGGGCAGCGAAGCGCCCCTTGCCTACGCGCTGTCGTTGGCCGCCGGGATCGTTTACATCGTTGCGACCATCTCGCTTGCGCGTGACGGGCGATGGCGGCCCGTGGCGTGGGCCGCGGTGGGAATCGAGATGATCGGGGTCGTCACCGTTGGGATTCTCAGCCTCGTCGCCCCCCAGGATTTTCCCGACGCCACGGTGTGGTCGCAGTTCGGTAGGGGATACGGGTGGATTCCGCTGGTGTTGCCGGCCGTCGGAATGTGGTGGCTGTGGCGCACGCGCCCCCGACAATCGGGGACAATGTAGTTAGCGCGTTCACCGGCGCGCGTGATTCAACCTAACCGAGGTGCCCTCGATGCTTTATAACGCGATCTTTTCCCTGGTTTTCAAACGCATGGATCCCGAAGTGGCCCACGAACTCGCGTTCCGCGCGATCGAAACCTACGGAAAGGTCCCGGTGCTGCGCAAACTTGGCCTGGGGCTGATCGCGCCGTACCGGCCCACCGCCGGCACCAAGGTATTCGGGCGCACCGTCGTCGCGCCGTTCGGTCTGGCAGCCGGATTCGACAAGAACGCGCGCGCCGCGGTCGGATTGGCTCACATCGGGTTCGGATTCGTCGAGGTCGGCACCATCACCGCGCTGGCCCAGCCGGGGAACGAAAAGCCGCGTTTGTGGCGCGAGATCGCGATCAAGTCGTTGCGAAACCGCATGGGATTTAATAACGAGGGCGCCCAGGTCGTCGCCAGGCGCCTCGAGCGCCTGCGGCGGACGCGGGTGGGACGCGAGGTGGTGCTCGGCGTCAACATCGGCAAGTCGAAGGTGACGTTGGCGCAGGACGCGGCGATGGACTACGCGACCAGCGCCTCCCTGCTGGCGCCGTACGCCGACTACCTGGTCGTGAACGTGTCGTCGCCCAATACCCCCGGGCTGCGGGATCTGCAATCGGTCGATGCCTTACGGCCGATCCTCGAGGCGACCCGGCACGCGGCGAACATCGCGACCGTGCGGGCGGGCAGGCCCGATGTCCCGATCCTGGTGAAAATCGCTCCCGACCTTGCCAACGCCGACATAGACCAGGTCGTGGACCTGGTCAAGGACATGAACCTGGCCGGGGTTGTCGCCGTGAATACCACGATCAATCACGATCTTGGGCCCGGCGGTTTGTCCGGGCCGCCGGAGCTGGCGCGCGGGCTGTCCGTCGTCCGGCGCGTACGCGAACGACTGGGGCAGGACTTCGTGGTGATCGGTTGCGGCGGGATCACCACGGCCGATGACGCGCAGGCGTACCTCGATGCTGGCGCGACCCTAGTGCAGGGGTACACCGGGTTCATCTATCGCGGGCCGCTGTGGGCGTCCAGGGTGAACCTGCCGCTGGTGCGCGGCACCGCCACGGCGACCACGCACCCGCGCGTCTACCCCGAGGTGGGGTCCTTCGAAGAGTAGGCGGTGCGGGTGGGGTGCCGCGGGCTGGGGTACCCCACCCGCGTCGTTGGTGCGGCGCGCCGCGCCGCGTTACCGCGAAGCCGGGCGGCTCGCGCGTTCCAGCGCGACGATGACGTGTTCGTAGGTTTCCCCGGTGCCATGCTCCATGCCTAGCTCGCAGGTGCGGTTCCCCGAAAGGTGCGCTTCGGTGGCGGCGGCGC
The DNA here is from genome assembly GCF_006715765.1 of Rarobacter incanus. Taxonomy (NCBI): domain Bacteria; kingdom Bacillati; phylum Actinomycetota; class Actinomycetes; order Micrococcales; family Rarobacteraceae; genus Rarobacter; species Rarobacter incanus. Next base: position 571,084 of record NZ_VFNV01000001.1, on the reverse strand, counting down.
GCACCTCGGCCGCCTCTTCCTCGGTCGCGGTTTCGTTGAGCTCCTTGTGTAGGAACCCGCGGTCCCCGGCAAAACCGCAGCAAGTCGCGGTTATGGGAACCACGACGTCGTCGGCGACGCTGTGGGCCAGCGCGATCAGATCGTCCTCGATGCCGAGCGTGTGCATCGAGCAGGTGGGGTGAACCGCGGTGCTAGAGACAGTTTTTTGGATGGAGAGGTCCGGTAGCACGTACCGCCGCACCCAAGTCATCGAGTCCATGATTGTCAGCTGCGCATGCATGGCCTTGTGCTCGGCGTCGAGGTGTTCGACCACCTCATGGGTAACACCCAGGGTGCAACTGGCCGCGTCGACCACGATCGGCAGCTTGCCGCCCGCGGACCACCGATGCATATCCTCGACGATCCTTGCCGCCATCAACTCGTTGCCGTCCTTGAGGCCCTTGGACTGCCAAATGGTCGCGCAGCAATCACCCGCGATGTCGTCGGGAATCCACAGCGGGTGCCCCGTGCGCTCGCCCAAGGCGACCAAGGCCTGCGTGACGCCTACGTGCTTATCGGTGCCACGCGGCGGCCCGAAAATCCGGTTGATGCAGGCCGCGAACAGCACGGCCTGGGCCCCCGCGTGGTGGGTGGTCGGTAGCTTCGGTGCGGCGCCGGGCATTTCGGGAAGCCACTGCGGGAAAATGTCCTTCCCCACGACCGTGCGGGCCACATCGGTAATCGCCCGCAGGCCGCGGTCGCCAATGACTACGCGCATCGCACCCGCCGCGCCGATTGCCACTCGCGCCACCGGGGCGATGGCGCCGAAGTGCTTCGCGGCCGCCTTGCCGACGCGCTGACCGGTGGGGGAGAACGAATCGCGGCGCACCCGCTTCATGGCGTGGCCGGTGTCGATCCCGACCGGGCACGCAATCGCGCACGACGAATCGCCTGCGCAGGTGTTGACGGCGTCGTATTCGTAGTCCTCGACGAGCTGGTGTTCGAGCGGGCCGTGCCAGCCCTGCCTAGCCAACTCGCGCTGCAACGCGATCCGCTGCCGCGGGGTCGTGGTGATATGCCGCGAGGGGCACACCGGTTCACAGAACCCACACTCGATGCAGGGATCGAGGTCAGCGGCGACCAGCGGCATCGACTTCAGGTTGCGGAACGCAGCGTCCTTATCCTTGTTCAAGAAGACGCCCGGCGCCAGGAGCCCGTCGGGATCGAGCGCGTGCTTCACCTCCCACATGAGATCGATGGCCTTGGTGCCCCATTCCTGCTCGATGTAGGGGGTCATGTTGCGTCCGGTGCCGTGTTCGCCCTTAAGGGAACCGTGGTATTTGTCGCAAATGAGGTCGACAAGATCGTCCATGAACCGCCGATACGTGGCAACCTGCTGCGCGTCGGCAGCGTCCAAATAGAGGTAGAAGTGCAGATTCCCGGCCGAGGCATGTCCGTTGACGGCACCCGTGAATCCGTGCTCCACGAGGAGCCTTTGCAAATCGGGGCAGGCACTGGCCAAATCGGTCGGCGGCACGCACACGTCCTCCGTAATGAGCGCGGTGCGGGGCGGGCGCGCCGCGCCGACGGTGGCCAATAGGCCGGAGCGGACGCGCCAATACCCACCGGAAACCGCAGAATCGCGGGTGAAGGAGCCGGTCACCGGGCCCGCTGCCTGCGCCGCGTCGACGACGGCCTGCGCGCGCGATTCGAATGCGGCGAGGGCGGCCTCGTCGTTGGATCTCAACTCGATCAGGACGGCCGCATCGGTCGCATCGGGTCCCAGCGTGCGCATCCAGTCCGGAGCCCCCGCGACCCCCGCGGCGGAACGGATCGATGCGGCGTCGAGTAGTTCGACCGCTTGCGCCCCCGCGTCGTTGAAGCCCGGAACCGCGGCTGCCGCGCTTTCGAGCGTGGGGAAACGGAAGAACGCGGTTGTGTGGCGGCGCCCAAGTTCGAGCGTGTTCCACACTGTGTCCGCGATGAACCCGAGCGTCCCCTCCGAGCCCACTGCAAGGAGGCGCAGTATCTGCGCGGGCGAATCCTCGTCCAAGAAGGCATCGAGCCGGTACCCAGACGTGTTCTTGATCGCGAACTTGCGGCGAAGCAGCGCGGAAAGCTCCTCATCGGCGCGGATCCTGTCCCGCAAGTCGACCAGCTTCGCGAACAGGGCGGGCTCGTTCTTCTCAAGAACCGCATCGGCGTCCGCGCTGCCGGTATCGATCACGGTGCCCGACGCGAGCACGATCGTTGCGGATGCGAGCGTGCGGTAGGAATTGAATTGGGTTCCGCACGTCATGCCAGACGCGTTGTTGGCGAGCACGCCCCCGATCGTCGCTGCCGCGGAACTGGCGGGGTCGGGGCCAAGCTTGCGACCATAGGGAGCAAGATGCGCGTTTGCTCTAGTCAGGACGATTCCCGGTTGCGAGCGAAGTTGTTTCCCGCCGCCCAGCGCGCTGATTTCCCGGAAGTGCTCGCGCACATCCACCAGGATGTCGTCGGTTTGCGACTGCCCGTTCAGGGACGTGCCGCCCGCCCGGAATGTCAACGATCGGCCGCTCTTGCGGGCGTAGTCCAGCAGGCCCTGCACATCCTGTATCGAACGGGGCCGCACGACGACGGCCGGGATGTACCGATACGGTGACGCGTCCGTGCCGAATCTGACCAGATCGATCGGCTCGCTGAGGACATTTTCTTCCCCCACGATCGCCTGCAAATCGGTCGCCAGTTGATGCGGGGAGCCCACTGACACGATCGCGGAGGCCGCGTCCGGTGCTGCCGCGCGGATCGGTCGTTGGAATGCTCGTCGGATTGAAACCGCTGGTGACATGGCCGCTTCCTTCGCCGGGGGATGATCCTATTTCATCCTACGACGAGGAGTTGCGGGCCGCTTGGGACGTCGGGCGCGCGTTTCTATTCGGGGTAGTTGCCGTGCTTATCGAAGCGGGGGCGCGGCATGCGCCAGCGGCGAAATTGCAGGGCGCGGCTGGCCGCATATATGCCCAAGGAGCGTTCGGTCGACAGAGTGTGCTCCGAGAACTTGGCCTTCAAGCGCTTCTTGAGCTGGAACCACATGACGAAGGTGTCACCGATCGCCAGGATTCCGTACACGTAGACGATGCCCATGGAAGCCAAGGAGATTACCGGCCACTTGTTCGTCACGACAGACAAGATCAGCAGCACGATCGCGGACACCAGGAAAAACTCCCCGAGGTTCCAGCGGGCATCGACGAAATCGCGGATGTAGGCCTTGACGGGGCCGCGTTCCCGGACGGGGTAGTGGGCAACGTCGCCGACCTTCATTGCGTGGTATTCGCGGTCGCGTTCGATGCGGTCCTTGTCCCGTGCGGCCTTGGCGGCAGCCTTGCGGTCGTTGGCCACGAGCGGGCGACGGTTTGCCGCCTCTGCTTCCTTACGCGAAGGAGTGGCGTGACCCTTACCCTGGCGTTCGGCGGGATCGGTGGATTCGGCGGCGTTATCGGGGTTCATTTGCGAAGGCACCCAGGCATTCTACCGGGGAAAACCGGCAATCGGGTCTACGGTGGAAGACATGAGCGAAAGCATCCACAACGAAGAAGTATCCCGCGGCGTGGACCGGATTTTTCCTGGCGTGGTCGAGACCCTGAAGGAACTTGTTGCCATACCGTCCGTATCGGCGCCGGCGTTCGACCAATCGACGCTGCTTGTCAGCGCGCGGCGCATCGTCGAGTTGCTGGCGGAGGCCGGGATTCCCAACTCGCGGATCATTCAGACCGCGCATTCGCGTCCCGCCATCATCGGCCACCGGCACGTGAGCGACGACGCTCCGACGGTGGTGTTGTACGCCCACCACGACGTCCAGCCGGTCGGTGAGACGGCCGCCTGGGATACGGATCCGTTCGTGGCCACGCAGATCGGCGATCGCCTGTTCGGCAGGGGAGCGGCGGACGACAAGGCCGGGATCGTGGCGCACCTGGGGGCGCTGCGTGCACTGGGCGACGACCTGCCCGTCAACGTCACCGTGTTCATGGAGGGCGAGGAAGAGGTTGGCTCCCCGGCAATGCCGGAGATTTTGGACGAGATCCGCCATGACCTTGCAGCCGACGTCTTTGTGGTTGCAGATTCTTCCAATTGGAAGGTGGGCGTCCCCTCGCTGACGACATCGCTACGCGGGCTGGTTTCACTCGATGTGACGGTGCGGGTGCTGCGTCATGCCGTCCATTCCGGGATGTATGGCGGCCCCGTGTTGGACGCTTTGACGCTGCTGTCGCGGCTCATCGCCACCCTCCACGACGAACGCGGCAACATTGCGGTTGCGGGGCTCAGTCATTCCTCGGATCCGCGGGTGGACATGCCCGAGTCCGACCTGCGCGCCGATGCCGCGGTGCTGGACGGCGTTGAGTTGGCGGGATCCGGTTCGCTCACCTCGCGATTGTGGACCAAACCCGCGATTTCCGTCATAGGCATCGATGCTCCGAGTGTTGCCCACTCATCGAATACGCTCATCCCGGCGGCAACGGCCAGAATCTCGGTGCGGATCGCGCCCGGGCAGACCCCCGACGCGGCCGAGGCCGCGCTGCGCGCACACTTCGCGTCCAACGCCCCCTTCGGCGCGAGCGTGGAGGTAGTTCGCGCCGAGAATTCGGGTCGCCCGTTCCTGGTGGACGGCGCCGCCCCCGCGATGGGGGTCGCTCGCACGGCATTCGCGCAAGCCTGGGGAACGGAGCCCGTCGACATCGGCATCGGCGGATCGATACCGCTGGTCGCCGACCTCAACGAGTTGTTCCCGGACGCAACGATTCTTGTCACCGGCGTCGAAGACCCCGACTCGCGGGCCCACGGCGCGAATGAATCGGTGCACCTGGGGGAATTGCGCAAGGTCGTGGAGGCCGAAGCGCTGCTACTGTTAGGGCTTGCCGGGCGGTAGGCCGCTGGTCGGGGGCGCGGGCCTCGTCGAAGAATTGTGGCGCTAGATTCCGGGCAGGGCAAGCATTTGGTCGAGCGCAGCCCGGGCCCAGCGCGCGTCGTCGGCTGCGACCGTGATCTGGTTCGGGACCACACCATCGAGCAATTGCTCCATTGCCCACACCAGGTGCGGCAAATCGATGCGGTTCATCGTTGAGCAGAAACACACCGTCGAATCGAGGTAGTGGATGTTCTTGTCGGGATGCGCCAACGCCAGGCGCCGCACCAGATTCAGCTCGGTACCTATCGCCCAACTCGATCCGGGTTGTGCACGGTCCAGCGCCTTGATGATGTATTCGGTCGAGCCGACCATGTCCGAACTCTCGATGACCTCGTGTTTGCATTCGGGGTGGGAGATGACGGTGACACCGGGTACCTTTGCGCGCACCTGATCCACGTTTTGCTTCGAGAAGCGACCGTGCACGCTGCAGTGGCCGCGCCACAGGATCATTCGCGCATTCGCCAATTGTTCTTGGGTCAGCCCACCGCCGGGGCGGTAGGGGTTGAACACCACGCAATCGTCCAGGCTCAGCCCGAGTTTCAAGACCGCGGTGTTGCGGCCCAGGTGCTGGTCCGGAAGGAATAGCACCTTGCCCGTTCCATCCACCCCGCCCACCTGATCGAAGGCCCACCGCAGGGCCACCTCGGCGTTCGATGACGTGCACACGGTGCCACCGTGGCGACCGGTGAAAGCCTTGATGGCGGCCGTCGAATTCATGTACGTGACCGGAATGGTTTGGTCGGCGATTCCCGCTTCGACCAGGTCGTCCCACGCCGATTCGACCTGGTCGATGTTCGCCATGTCCGCCATGGAGCACCCCGCTGCCAGGTCCGGCAGGATGACCTTCTGGCTGTCGGACGTGAGGATATCGGCACTTTCGGCCATGAAGTGCACGCCGCAAAAGAGGATGAATTCGGCGTCGGGGCGAGCGGCGGCTTCGCGCGCCAATTTGAACGAGTCGCCCGTAACGTCGGCGAACTCGATGACTTCATCGCGTTGGTAATGGTGTCCGAGCACGAAGGCGCGGTCACCCAGGGCGGCGCGCGCCGCGCGGGCGCGCGCGATCAGTTCGGCGGGCGACGTCTGCGGCAAGATGCCTTCGCATTCAACTCCGCGTTCGGAGGCGAGGTCGACGCCGCGACCCATCAACAGCAACGATGTCGGGCTGGCGGCCGGCTCCGCGAATGTTCCCGCGGCGGGGCTTGATGGGCCGGATAGGAACGGCGCGTTCAGCAAATCACTCACCCGGCAATTGTTCCATATGGTGCCCCCGCCGCCTAGCGGCACTGGGCTCTGGCGGGCAGGCTTGCCCGCGCCCCCTCGCTTGTTTCACGAAATTGTGTTCGTGGGTGCGCGCGCATCGGCCGCGGTGCGTTCCCGCACGAAGGCGAGCGCGTACCGCCGGGATTGTCGAGGGCTACTCCCCGATGGTAGCAACCGGATACTTGGTCGCCTGCCCCGAACCGTCCCTGCGCGGATCCGGGGCCGGCAGGTCCACAGGGGCACCGTCGGCGCGGCTGGCGCGCGGCGCGGCCGGGCCGACCCAGGCAGCCGTCAAAGAATCCTCCCCGCGCAAGAACCGCTGCGAGCGCACCCCACCGGTGGCGCGGCCCTTCCCCGGATACGCTTCGAACGGCGTCACCTTGACGGAACCGCCGTCGATACCCGGTAGCCCCTCGCGGGCGCCCGCAACGGTAACCACCACAGCCCCGTCGATAGCCGCATCGCGGCCAACCGCCCCGAAGAACACGGCGTGTTCGCCTGCGGCGAGCCGAATTCCCGCCATGCCCGCAGCAGCACGGCCCTGCGGGTTGACGGCGGCGGCAGGGAAATGCAGCAGCGACGAATCCGATGAGACGAAGACCAACTCCGCTGCCTCACTCGTTTCCACGGCTCCTATCACACGATCCCCGTCGCGCAACGAGATGACTTCCCAATCATCGCGGCTCGGCGCAGGACCCGGCGCCACCCGCTTCACCACCCCCTGGCGCGTGCCCAGCGCCAGCACCGCACCTTCATCGGCGAGCGAGATGAGGGTGACGGGGGCCTCGTCCCCGATCAAATCGACCAATGACGACAACGGAATCCCACCCGCGATGCTGGGGGCGTCGAGAGTGGGCGGCAACACCGGGAGTTCCAGCGCCGAAAGGCGCACGACCCGCCCGGCCGACGTCACCACACCTATATCGGATCGGGCCGTCGTCGACAAGGTGGCGCGCAGGCCGTCATGATGCAGGCGTCCGCCCGCCCGCGAAACGGGTTCCGCATCCGCGGTACGCGCCACAAAACCGGTTGCCGAGAGCACCACCTGACACGGCGAATCGGGGACTTCCAGTGGCGCGGCCCCGCGCTTGCCCGCCGATCCCGCGTTCCCGCCGGGGGTCGCGCCGCCTGCAGCATCAAGGAGGATCGTGCGGCGCGGCGTGCCGTACTGAGCAGCGGCCGCATCCATTTCGTCGCCGACGACCTCTCGCAGACGCGCCTGCGATCCCAGAATCTTCTCCAATTCGGCGATTTCATCGCGCAAGGAATCTCGTTCGGATTCCAGCTCGATGCGAGAAAACTTGGTCAGCCGCCGCAGGCGGAGTTCCAAAATGTAGTCGGCCTGCAACGCGGAGAGGTCAAAGACGGTCTGCAGGCGGGCCTTGGCCTTCTCGCTATCGTCGGACGCGCGAATGACCTGTATGACCTCGTCGATATCCAGTATGGCCAATAGCAGGCCCTCGACGAGGTGGAGGCGTTCACGTTTCTTGGTGAGCCTGAACTCACTGCGGCGACGAACCACCGTTACCCTGTGGTCGATCCACACGCGGAGCAGTTCCTTGAGGCCCAGCGTTCGCGGCTGACCCTCGACCAGGCAGACGTTGTTGATTGCGAAGGAATCTTCCATCGGCGTGTAACGGAATAGATGCTCCAGCACGGCCTCCGGATTGAAACCTGTCTTGACCTCAATGACAAGCCGCAGGCCGTGATTGCGGTCGGTCAGGTCGGTCACCGCGGAAATGCCCTGGAGCTTCTTGTTCTGCACGCCCTCCTTAATCTTGTCTATCACCTTCTCAGGGCCGACAAGGTAGGGGAGCTCCGTGACGATAATTCCCTTGCGTCTGGCCGTGACATTTTCAATAGACGTCGTCGCGCGCGTGCGAAATGAGCCGCGGCCTGTTCTATATGCGTCGCGGATACCCTCAAGCCCGACTATTTTGCCGCCGGTCGGCAGGTCGGGGCCCGGGACAAAGCGCATCAGCGCTTCCAAATCGGCATCCGGATTGTCCAAGAGGAACCGGGCCGCCGCTATCACTTCGGTCAGGTTGTGCGGTGCCATGTTGGTGGCCATTCCGACGGCAATGCCCGACGCGCCGTTGACCAGCAGATTTGGGATGGCCGATGGAAGAACGGATGGCTGCGTAAGCTTGTTGTCGTAATTGGGGACAAAATCGACGACATCTTCGTCGAGGTCGGCAACCATGGCCATCGCGGCCGCTGCCATCCTCGCCTCGGTGTAGCGTGACGCGGCCGGCCCGTCATCGAGCGAGCCGAAGTTTCCATGCCCATCAACCAGCGGCAACCGCAGCGAGAACGGTTGCGCCAGGCGCACCAGCGCATCGTAGATCGCGCTATCGCCGTGCGGGTGCAAGCGACCCATGACGTCACCTACGACGCGCGCGGACTTAACGTAGGGGCGATCCGGGCGCAGGCCCATCGCCATCATCTGAAAGACGATGCGGCGCTGCACGGGTTTGAGGCCGTCGCGGGCATCGGGCAGTGCGCGAGCGTAGATCACGGAGTAGGCATATTCGAGGAACGAGCCCTCCATCTCCCGGGCGACGTCGATTTCGATAATCGTTCCATCGCCGTGATCCTGGGCGGATCCGGTGGTCGATTTTGCTGCCATTGGGTCGTGCTCCTTGGGTGGGGACGCGGTATTGAGCCGCCACGCAATCCGCTGTCGCTGCGCAGGAAAGCATGCACGGGCCATTGGCATTTTCCCACGAATGGGCGGCGGTGCCCCCACTCCCGTCGGTCGAGGGCGCGGTCGGCGTTTGTGGGGGTGGTCTCGATACGCCCGCTGCGCGGGCAACTCGACCGGCGGGGGCGTCGAGTGCGGTGGTTTGGTTCGAGTGCGGGGTTTTGTGCAGGGGTTTTGATTGAAGGGGGCGCGGTCGGCGCTTGCGGGGGTGGTCTCGATACGCCCGCTGCGCGGGCAACTCGACCGGCGGGGGCGTCGAGTGCGGTGGTTTGGTTCGAGTGCGGTGGTTTGTGCGGGGGTTTTGACTGAAGAGGGCGCGGTCGGCGCGTGTGGGGGTGCCCGGTGACGTCGAGTGCGGCGGTGCGCAACCCGACCGGCGGGGTATCCGGGCGGGCCGCCAGGCCGTAGGCTGATGGGGTGGAGGCCCCAACGATGGCGTGGGATGCCGACGTTTTGCTGGCGAACGGCTCCATTGCGCGGATACGACCTATAGTTCCTGCCGACGCGCAGGCGCTTCAGGTGTTCCACCGCGCCCAAAGTGACCAGTCGACGTACTTTCGTTTCTTCGCACCGGTTCCCGAACTCTCTCCACAGGAACTGTCCCACCTGACGACCGTCGACAACGTGGACCGGGTCGCGTTGGTGGTGGTTGAGAGGGAGCAGGCAGAATCCGCGGGCCCCGGCGCAGCAGCTAACCCAGGGCCCCGCACAGATTCGATCATCGCGGTCGGAAGATTCGACCGATACGGCGAAGACCAGGCCGAGGTCGCCTTCAACGTCGCCGATTCCCACCAGGGCATGGGACTCGGATCGATCCTGCTTGAACACCTGGCCGCGATCGCGCGGGAAATCTCGATCACGCGGTTCACGGCGGAGGTGCTGCCCACTAACGCGAAGATGTTGCGGGTATTCGACGACGCGGGCTACCGCACAGAAAAGCGCCACGACGACGGCGTGGTAGCGGTCTCGATCGATTTGGATCCCACTCAGCGATCGACTGCCGTGAGCGCCGACCGCGAATGGCGTTCCGATGTCGCATCGATGCGGCCGGTGTTCGAAGCCCGCCGTATCGCCCTGGTGATCGGGAGCGACGGCCCCCAGATGCCCCCGCAGGCATTCGACACGTTGCTCGCCAACTTGCAACGTTCGACCGCTCCCATAGCCGTTAGCGTCATGGCGCCGCCGGGCGACACGCGCTGGCGGGACCCGAAACACCGCGAGATTCTGGCACAAGACGCAACGAACGGAACCGCTGGCATCGACTTGGCGCTCATCTGTAGTGCATCAGGCACATGGGCTGGGGTGATAGAGGACCTGGATGGAAGCGGGGCTGTGGGGGCAATCATCTACGCGCAGGCGCCCATCGGCGGTGCCGACCGCGATGATCCGGGAGCGGCACTGCGGCGGGCCCGCCGGGCGGGAATCCGCATCATCGGCCCAGGCTCGGCGGGGATCCGCATCACTCGCGACGACGGAACCCTGGACGCTACGTGCATCGATTGCGGCGATGTGGCAAGCGACCCGGGTGCCGGAGTGTTCTGTCAGTCCGCGGTCGCCGCCGCGCTGACCGCTCGCCGCCTGCGTGAAAACGCCGTCGCTGTTTCGTCGTTCATTAGTGCCGGCGATCGCATCGATGTCAGCGGCAACGAAGCGTTGCAGTGGTGGGCGCAAGACAACTATTTCGTTGCCGGCGGGGTGTATTTGGAATCGCTTGGTAACGCCCGCAAATTTGCCCGCGCGGCAAGACGCCTCAGCGCCCGCTCACCGCTTGCGATCTTGACCGCTGCCGCAACCGGGGGCGCGACCGTGCCCGGTCACCGCACGCGTACGTCCGCCTCCGCAAGGCGCACGTTGGCCACCTTGTTCAGGCACGCGGGGCTTATTCGGGTGGCGGACATCGATGAGCTGGGTGACACCGTGGCGTTGCTTGCCGCCGGGGCAGTGCCGCACACCGATCGCATAGCGGTTAGCTCCGAGGTGAGCGGCGGCGCGGAGCTGGTCGAGATGGAATTGTCCGCGCGTGGGTTTGCGGTCCGTCGAGAGCCCGCGGTGTCACCGACGACCGGCCAGGATAAGGACGAGATCCGCGTCCACGTTCTCCAACGTGCCCGCGATGTGGGACCAGCATCCTTGCTGGTCGCCCTGGAGGGATCAGGTGGGCGCACCCGCACCCCCAGCGTCAGCTCCCCGTCGGCGGCCGCCCAAGCGTTGCGCGGCGCGCGTGACTACGCGCTGTGGCGTGCGCGGGACCACGGGGAACTCGTCCGTGCAACCGTAGATCGCGCAAGGGCTCGCCGCCTTTTGCGTCGGTGGGAACCCGGGGAACAACCGCGGGCGCATTTGGCTAACCTGCTGGACTGCTACGGGGTCGAGTTGGCCCGCCTGGAGCTCGTGACAGACCTGCCCGGTGCCCTTGCCGCCGCCGACGCGATCGGGTATCCGGTTGCCCTTACCACAGGTGCTCCCGGTCTGCGGCACCGCTCGGACCTGGGCGTAGTGCGTCTGGGAATCGGATCCGCCGCAGAATTATCCGGAGCTTTCTTGAATCTTGTGACCGAGCTCGACCGGCTGAACGTGCAGACCTCTCCGTTGCGGCTGCAAGCGATGGCACCGGTTGGCGCGGCATGCGTGGTGCGCAGCCGCGAGGATGAACTGTTCGGGCCAGTAGTCTCCGTCGGCATCGCGGGGGACGCCACGGACTTGCTAGATGACTGGGCCGAGGTTCTGCCGCCCGCAACAGAGGCGGATATTCGCGGGGCCTTGGATCATCTGGTTGCAGCGCCGCGTTTGCGTGGCGTGTTCCCCACGCCCCCCGTTGACCGCGAAGCACTCGCGGATATTATCGGTCGCGTCGCCCTGCTGGCGGATGACAATCCCGAGATTGCGAGCCTGGAACTGCGGCCGGTCGTGGTTGGTGGCGACGGCGCGCGGGTCCTCGACGGGCGCGTGGTAGTTGGGAGGGCGCGCCGCAACGATAACGAGCGGCGATGCCTGGTGCGTTGGTAGGGGCGCGCGGCACTGCCTGGTGCGTTGGTAGGGGCGCGCGGCACAATGCGCTTTTGTGATACACGCGCACGCGCACAGTCGGCCGATGTCGTCGGGTCCAACTAGGATCGTACCTATGGCAGTTGGAATTGATCGGCGCGCACTGAAGAAAGACGTCGTAGAATCGGGGTATTACCCCACTTTGGTGTTAGACGTCTTGGACGTGGCATTGGCTGGCGAAGAGCCCGTGAGTCACTTCGTGCACGTCGAAACCACGTTCGTCATGGCTCAGGTGCAGCGCCATGTCACGGTCTTTGTGCTCACCGACACCCGCCTGATCCTGGCCCATGTCGATGACCGTCCTGCCGACGACAAGAACCCGACGTCGTCGGCCGCGGCGACGACGGAGTCGATCGTGCTCGGTGCGATACGGACGGTCGCAATGACGTTCGGCGTATCCGATCCGGAATCGCACACGATGGGGCAAGCACCGCAAGACGTCACTCTCGCGATCGCGTGGGGTGCCGTGAACCGAATCGACATCGGTCCCGCCGATTGCGGGGATCAGAACTGCACCGCGGATCACGGATTCACGGGTACGGTAACCCCCGATGACATCGTTGTTCGCGTGGCCGCGCAGGCGGAGGGCGCCGCCTCGGTCGGCAAGGCGATCGGGTTCGCGCGCGCACTTTCTGCGGCAACTGCGCGCACCTCCGGCAAGCTCTTCTAGGCGTTCCCATGACTCTGCCTGGTCGCGCTTCGGCGCTCGGTATGGTGTGGCCCGGGGTCGATCCGCAGGCGATTGACGTGGTGCCGCCGGTCAGTGGCGGCGTGACGGGGGTCTTGGAATCACTAGATTTGGGGTCCGGGAATTCGCGCGTCTGTGTGGTCTTGGTCGACGGGTTGGGCCGGCTCAATATCGACGAGCGCTCCGGGCACGTTCCGACTCTGCGCTCCGGGATCGCTGCCGGCAGGACGGTGCAGGCTCCGTACCCGTCGACCACGGCCGCCTCTATCGCGGCCTTCGGGACGGGGTGTGCTCCGGGGCAAACCGGCATGTTGGGCTACACGGTGCGCGAACCCGTGACCGGTGTGCTAGGGAATCTAGTGCAGTGGACGGGGCTCCCCGCGCCCGAGATATGGCAGCCGCGCCAGCCCATTTTCGGAAGGCTCGTCGCTCAGGGGGTTGCTGTCACAAGCATCGGACCCGAGCGTTTCCGTGATTCTGGCATGACGCGGGCCTCGCTGCGCGGGGGAGCGTACGTAGGTGCCGAGGACTGGTACCAGCGAATCGATGCCGCGGCGCGGGCGCTGCGCAAACCGGGCCTGGCCTATGTCTATTGGGGGGACCTAGACAAGGCCGGGCACCACTACGGGTGGAATTCGAGCAAGTGGTCCGCCGAACTGGAAAAGGTCGATGCCGGAATACGGCGCCTGCTGGCGAGTGTCCCCACCGACACGACCGTAATCGTGACAGCGGACCACGGCATGATCGACATCGACCGCGCGCAACGCTGGGATGCCAGCACGGAACCGGGCCTAGCCGAAGATGTCGTGACGACCGCGGGCGAGCCGCGGGCGCTGCACGTTCACGTCGCCCACGGGGCCGATTCGGCAGCGGTCGCGCATCGGTGGCAGGACGTCCTGGGAGACAGCGCGCTGGTTATGGTGCGCGAAGAGGCGGTCGCCGCGGGACTGTTCGGCGAGGTGGATCAGGCGATGATCCCGCGCATGGGCGATGTTATCGTCGCGATGGCCGGGCGCGCCACGGTGGTCGATTCCAGGTCGCAAACTCCCGCGTCCATGGAATTGATCGGCGTCCACGGTTCCATGACGCCGCACGAAATGCTTGTTCCCGTGCTGCGGTGGGATAAGTAGGGTCTTATCCTTCCGTTTGCGGGTCACAGCCGGGCCGCTGAGTGGTTGCGGCGGGATAAGGGGGCCAGGTTCCGTCACGTGCGGCAGCTCGGTTTCGTCGCGTGCGGCCGCTCGCGTTAGCTCCAGCGGAATAGCTTGTTGACTCCCCACCCCAGCGCCGTGGACCACGCCAAGAGGATTATGACGCAAATCGGCGGCAAGGATCCGGTTTGTAGCGCGCCGCGCATGGCCTCTCCCAGTGCGCCTGAGGGAAGGAAGAGGGCCAGGTGCTGCCAGAAGCCGGGCAGCTGTGACACGGGAGCAAGGACACCGCCCCCGACCACCAGCGCGGCTAGCACCAGATTGGCGACGGCGAGCACGGCCTCCGCGCGCAAGGTTCCAGCGGCCAGCATCGCCAAGGCGGTAAAAGCGATTGTGCCAACGACGACCATCAGCAGCGCGGGCAGAATGCCGGCAGGGTCCGGGCGCCAACCTAGGAACGCGGCAACGATTGCGATGAGGGCGATCTGCACCGCCTCAACGGCGAAGACGCCCGCGATCTTGCCGATCAATAGCCCCGATTTGCCGAGCGGGGTGGTGGCCATGAGCCGCAGCACGCCGTTGCGTCGGTCGAATGCCGTCGCGATCGCCTGCGACGTGAACGACGTGGTCATAACCGCCAGCGCCACCACGCCGGGGGCCACCACATCGATGCGGCGGGCCCCACCCGTTGCGATCGAGACGACGTCAGTCTTTGCGAGCAAGACCAGCAAAAACAGCGGGAAAATGATGGTGACCATCAGCTGCTCGCCGTTGCGCAGAATCATGCGGGCCTCGAAGCCCGCCTGCGAGAAAGCGCGCCGCAGCGCCATACCGTCGTTCATCACCGCAGCTCCCGTCCGGTCAGGTCCAAAAAGACATCTTCGAGACTGCGTTCGTTGACCGACAAGGTTCGTATCAGCAGGTCCTGGCCCTCGCACCACTGCGTGAGCTGGGCAACGACCGCGGGGCCAATGTCGCCGGATGCCGTGTAGTGCCCCGGTGCGGCCTCGGTCCAGGTCAGGGTCGATCTGGCACCGAAGACGGGCGTGAAATCGCGCCGCGCCTCGGTGGACCAGCGCAGCGTCGAAACTGCGGGGCCGGTCGCGGCTTCGGCCCCGACCAAATCGGGCACAGATCCCTGCGCAATAACCCTGCCCCGATCCACTATGACGACGTGGTCGGCGAGGGCGGCGGCCTCGTCCATCATGTGCGTGGTGAGGACGAACGAGACGCCTTCGCCGCGCAACTCTTCAATCAAGGACCACACCGCGTGCCGCGATTGCGGGTCCATTCCGGCTGACGGCTCGTCGAGGAAGACAAGTGAGGGACGCCCGATCAGGGCGGCGGCAAGTGCCAGCCGCTGCCGCTCGCCGCCGGACAGGCGCCGAACGGTCGTTGACGCGAATGAGGCCAATCCCAGCGTGTCCACCAGGTCGTCGACGCTGCGTGGGTGCGCGTACATCGAGGCGATATGGCGCAGCATTTCGAGCGCGCGAACGCCGGTCGGCAGGCCGCCGTCTTGGAGCATCACCCCGACGTGCTCGCGCAGCGCCGGGTCGTGCGGGTCCCTGCCCAGCACCTTGATTGTCCCCGAGTCCGCGGTGCGCAGCCCCTCGCAACACTCGATCGTCGTGGTCTTGCCCGCTCCATTGGGGCCCAAAATGGCGGTGATTTGCGAGCGCGGGGCGGTGAATGTCATCCGGTCGACGACGCGTTTTCCTCCGTAGGACTTCACGACGTCACTCAGCGCGAGGGCGGCCTCGGTGGGGGCGATGGGATCAGGCACCCGAGCAGTCTATCCACGAGATGGTGGGCGACGTGTGAGGCTTGCCTTGCTTGCAATAGGGCAATTAGTGAACAAAGATGTTGAGTATATGAACGCGCGTATCAGGGATGAAAGTCCTAATTCGCGCCAGATTGTACGCATTTTATACCCAGGGAGGTGCCGCATTGGAATTAGTAACCAGTGACGAGGCGTCGACCCGAGCGCGGGTGATGGAACTCATTGTAGAACGAGGCCCGGTCACCGTCGCGAGCCTTGCGACCGAACTGGGGCTGACTACGGCAGCCATCCGGCGCCATATCGCTTCCCTCGAATCCAGCGACCGGGTCGAGGCCCGCGACCTGTCCTCCTCCGTTGGCAAGCGCGGGCGTCCGGCGCGCCATTACGTCGCCACCCGCCAGGGACAGGCGTCCCTGCCGGACGCATACCCCGATCTGGCGGCGCAGGCGCTGCACTTCCTGGCGCACACCGCGGGTAAGGACGCCGTCGAGGAGTTTGTCCGCACACGCCTGGCGGAATTCGAAGAACGCTACGCATCGCGGGTGACGGGTGACACCGTCGCGCAGCGGGCGGCGCAATTGGCGGAGCTGCTCAGCCAGGACGGGTACGTAGCATCGGTCCGCTCGGTGCCCGGAACCACGACCCTGCAACTGTGTCAGGGGCACTGTCCGGTCCAATCGATCGCAACCGAATTCCCGGAATTCTGCGAGGCGGAATCGCAGGTCATCTCGCGGATTCTCGGATCACACACGCAGCGCCTCGTCACACTCGCAAACGGCGGCCACGTCTGCACCACGACCGTCCCGATCGGCATGCCGCGTGGCCCCAGCGCCGCCTGCTAACCACAAGACTCTTACCTCGTAGTTTCGACACCCCCTAAGGACAACAATGACGGCTCCCACTGATACGTCCCAGCCTCGCAGCGACGAAGAGATCATCGCGTCCATTGGCTCGTACGAATACGGATGGCACGACTCGGACGCCGCGGGCCAAAGCGCCCGGCGCGGTTTGAACGAGGACGTTGTCCGCAACATTTCGGCGCTCAAGAATGAGTCGGAATGGATGCTCAAGACGCGCCTGAAGGCATTGAAGCTGTTCGACAAGAAGCCGATGCCGCACTGGGGCGCCGACCTGTCGGGCATCGACTTCGACAACATCAAGTACTTTGTGCGTTCCACGGAGCGGCAGGCGGCCAGCTGGGAGGACCTGCCGGAGGACATCAAGCGGACCTACGACAAGCTAGGTATTCCGGAAGCGGAGAAGCAGCGCCTGGTTGCGGGCGTTGCCGCGCAGTACGAATCCGAGGTGGTCTACCACCAGATCCGTGAGGACCTGGAGGCCCAGGGCGTGCTGTTCCTCGACACGGATACGGGACTGCGCGAGCATCCCGAGATTTTCGAGGAGTATTTCGGTTCGGTCATCCCCTCGGGTGACAACAAGTTCGCCGCCCTGAACACGGCGGTGTGGTCGGGGGGATCGTTCGTGTACGTGCCCAAGGGCGTCCACGTGGAAATCCCGTTGCAGGCCTACTTCCGGATCAATACCGAGAACATGGGCCAATTCGAGCGCACGCTCATCATCGCGGACGAGGGCTCCTCGGTCCACTACGTCGAGGGTTGCACGGCACCGATCTACAAGTCGGACTCGTTGCACTCTGCTGTCGTTGAGATCATCGTCAAGAAGGATGCAAAGGTCCGCTACACCACCATTCAAAACTGGTCCAGCAATGTCTACAACCTGGTGACAAAGCGGGCTACGGTTGCCGAGGGCGGCACGATGGAATGGATCGATGGGAACATAGGGTCGAAGGTCACCATGAAGTACCCGGCCGTGTACCTGATGGGTGCGCACGCGCGCGGGGAGACGCTCTCGATCGCGTTTGCCGGTGAGGGGCAGCACCAGGACACGGGTTCGAAAATGGTGCACATGGCCCCGTACACGTCATCGTCCATTATGTCGAAGTCCGTTTCCCGCGGTGGGGGGCGATCGTCGTACCGCGGGCTGGTGCAGGTCAACGAGAACGCGCATCATTCCAAGTCGAACGTCCTGTGCGACGCCTTGCTGGTCGACACGATTTCGCGATCGGACACCTACCCGTATGTCGATGTGCGCGTCGACGACGTGGAAATGGGTCACGAGGCGACGGTGTCCAAGGTCTCCGAAGACCAATTGTTCTACCTGATGAGCCGCGGACTCGAGGAAACCGAGGCGATGGCAACGATCGTACGCGGATTCGTTGAACCGATCGCCAGGGAACTTCCCATGGAGTACGCCCTCGAACTCAACCGCCTGATCGAACTGCAAATGGAGAACTCGGTCGGCTAGCCGACCGCGTGCACCTGCAACTCTTTGATTTCAAACAACGAATGTGAGCAACAAGTGAGTCTTTCCACGGATCACTCCCAGGCGACGTTGGACGCCGCGCACAGCCACGGTGCGGTGGTTCCGCAGACCGACCGGTCCGAGCGCGTGACCTCCTACGACGTGAGGGATTTCGCCAGGCCCCACGGCCGCGAGGAAGAATGGCGCTTCACGCCAATTAAGAAGTTAGATGCGATCTTTGCGGCACAGCCCTCCGTGGCAACGCTGCAATGGGACGCGCACGTTCCCGCCGCGGTGACGGTCACCGAGATCGATCAGGCGCAGGCGCGCAGCAAGTCCGTGCTAGCCCCGGGGGACCTGCCTGCGGCGGCCGCAACTTCGCTCGCCCCCACCGCAATCCTGATCACCATACCCGCGGATTTCGAGTCGCCTGATCCCATCATCGTCGACCTGGCCGGCGTTTCCGTGGACACCGTCGTGTGGGGGCAGATCCTCGTTGAGGTGGGAGAGCGCGCCAACGCCTCGCTGGTCCTGACGCACTCGGGGCAGGCCACCTACAGCGTGCACGTGTCCGTGGACGTTGCCGATGGGGCACACCTGACGTTCGTTTCCGTGCAGGACTGGGACGCCAACGCAATCCACGTGGCAGAAAATGCCCTGCGTGTCGGCAAAGATGCAACCCTCAAGCACGTGGTCATGACGTTCGGCGGGGAACTGGTTCGCGTCTCGGTGAATGCCCAGTTGGTGGGCGAGGGCGCGGACCTGGAACTGATCGGCGCCTACTTCACCGACGCCGGCCAGCACCAGGAGCACCGGCTCTTCGTCGACCACGCCGTGCCGCGAGCCCGCTCCCGCGCGACGTATAAGGGTGCGCTACAGGGCCAGGGCGCGCACTCCGTGTGGATTGGCGACGTACTTATCCGGGCAATCGCGGAGGGCACGGACACCTACGAACTAAACCGCAACCTGCTCTTGACCGAGGGAGCCCGCGCGGATTCGGTGCCGAACCTGGAGATCGAAACGGGCGAGATCGAAGGCGCCGGGCACGCATCGGCCACCGGCCGCTTCGACGACGAGCAGTTGTTTTACCTCCAGGCTCGCGGCATCCCGGAAGCGGAGGCGCGGCGCTTGGTCGTGCACGGATTCTTCGCGGAATTGGTGCACGAGATCGGGATCCCCGCGGTCGAGCAGCGCCTCCTGGCATCGATCGAGGAGGAACTGGCCTTGGCGGTGGGACAGAGCTAATGAGCGCACAGTTTGCCTGCCTGGTTAGCGATCTCGATCCGGAGGCTGCACTTCCCGTCGAGCTCACCGCGCCCGACGGCAGCGACGTAGAGGTGGCGATCGTGCGCGACAGCGACGGCGGGTGGCACGCGATCGATGATCAGTGCACCCATGGCGCCGTATCGTTGGCCGACGGGGAGGTCGAGGGGTGCTTGATCGAGTGCTGGTTGCACGGCTCGACCTTCGACCTCAACACGGGCATGCCGACGACACCACCGGCGTCGAAACCGGTTCGCGTGTACCCCGTGACTATAGAAGGCGAGCGTGTCCTCGTGGATATCGACGCAGCCAACTGAACTACCCGCCGCGCGGCGCAACGCGCACCGAAGAAACGACTTTTCATACCTGGAGGAACAACAATGTCAACGCTCGAGATCCGCGACTTGCACGTGCAGGTTGAAACAAAAGAAGGACCCAAGCCCATCCTGCGCGGCGTCGATCTGACCGTCAATAGCGGTGAAACGCACGCCATCATGGGCCCGAACGGATCGGGCAAATCGACGCTCGCGTATTCGCTCGCAGGGCACCCCAAGTACGAGGTCACGCAGGGGTCTGTCACCCTCGATGGCGAGGACGTCTTGGCCATGTCGGTGGACGCGCGCGCCCGCGCCGGACTGTTCTTGGCTATGCAGTACCCGGTGGAGGTCCCGGGCGTCTCGGTTTCCAATTTCTTGCGCACCGCGAAGACCGCGGTCTCCGGAGAGGCACCGAAGCTGCGCACCTGGGTCAAGGAAGTGAAGGAGACGATGGCGAATCTGCGAATGGATGAATCGTTCGCGGAGCGCAGCGTCAATGAAGGGTTCTCGGGAGGCGAGAAGAAGCGCAACGAGATCTTGCAGTTGGAACTGCTGCAACCGAAGATCGCGGTCCTGGACGAGACAGATTCGGGCCTGGACGTGGACGCCCTGCGGATCGTGTCTGAGGGTGTCAACCGCGCCAAGGACAACACCGGGCTCGGTCTGCTGCTGATCACCCACTACACGCGGATCCTGCGCTACATCAAACCGGACTTTGTCCACGTATTCGTGGCCGGACGGGTCGCTGAGCAAGGCGGGCCGGAGCTGGCCGAACGCCTGGAAGCCGAAGGATACGACCGCTTCTTGGGCGCGAACGCCAACTAGTTCCAGGCGGTGGCGGCGGGGCGCGCGCAAATTATCGCCCCCGCCGCCGCCCCAACAACCACTCCGGCCACGTCAGAATCGCAGACCCTCATGGCGACATCACCCGCGCAACCGCCCGCCGCGCTCAGCGCCGCCGAGTTGGCGCGCATACGCGCAGACTTCCCGCTCCTGAAACGCCGCCTGCGCGGCGACCGTCCGATGGTGTACTTGGACTCCGCAGCCACCTCGCAAAAGCCCGATCCCGTCCTCGACGCGGAGCAAGATTTCTACCTGGTGCGAAATGCCGCGGTGCATCGCGGGGCGCACCAACTAGCGCAGGAAGCCACGGAGGCGTTTGAGGGAGCGCGGGCCACGGTCGCGGAACTGATCGGTGCGCAACCGGGCGAAATCGTGTGGACATCGGGGGCGACGGCGACGATAAATCTGGTCACGTACGCGATATCGAACGCGACAGCGGGACGCGGGGGACAGGCCGCGCGGCGCTTCGCGCTGCAACCCGGTGACGAAATAGTCGTCACCGAGGCGGAGCACCACGCAAACCTGGTTCCGTGGCAGGAACTGGCCGCCCGCACCGGAGCCGTCTTGCGGTGGATTCCCGTGGGCGAGGACGGGCGGGTAACGGTCGAGGACGCCGATCGGATTATAACGGAACGCACCCGGGTGGTCGCCTTCACCCACGTGTCGAATGTCACGGGTGCCATCACGGATACCGCGGCGCTGGTGCGCGCGGCGCGGTCCGTCGGGGCGCTCGTCCTTATTGATGCGTGCCAATCCGTGCCGCACCTGCCCGTGAACGTGTCCGAGTTGGGAGCGGACTTCGTTGCGTTTTCGGCGCACAAGATGCTGGGCCCCACGGGAATTGGTGCGCTCTGGGGCCGCGCGGAACTGCTTGCGGCGATGCCGCCGGTGACCACGGGCGGGTCGATGGTTGAGGTGGTCACGATGACCGAGGCAACCTACGCGCCGCCACCGCAGCGGTTCGAGGCGGGAACGCAGCCGGTCGCGCAGGCGATCGGATTTGGCGCGGCCGCGCAGTACCTTTCCCATCTTGGGATGGACGCCGTGGCCGGTCACGAGCGAACAATCACGCGACTGCTCCTTGACGCCGTTGCGGCGGTTCCCGGCGTGCGCGTTATAGGCCCCACGGATCCGCGCGACCGCATCGCTGTTGTCTCCTTCGTCGTCGACGGCGTGCACGCCCACGACGTCGGGCAGTACCTGGACGATGCGGGCGTGCTGGTGCGCGTCGGCCACCATTGCGCGCAACCGTTGCACCGCCGCTTCGGGGTGGCTGCAACCACACGCGCCTCCGCGTCGGTATATACGGACGAGGCCGATGTGGCCGCATTCGCCGACGCACTATCCGGGGTGCGCAAGTTCTTCGGGGTGAGCCAATGAGCGCGGACCTGCAGAATCTATACCAGCAGATCATCTTGGATCATGCGCGCAGCCCGCATGGGCGCGGGCTGGTGGACTACGACGGTGCTGAATCGACCGGTCAATCGCACCAGGTCAATCCCACGTGCGGTGATGAGGTGACGCTGCGCGTGGCGCTGCGCGGGGACGGCAAGGACGCCGTCATCGAATCGATTTCCTGGCAGGGGCAGGGATGCTCGATTTCCCAGGCTTCCTTGTCGGTGATGACGGACCTGGTGCAGGGCAGCACGGTTGCGCAGGCCTACGGGGTGGCGGGGGATTTCCGGGCACTGATGGATTCGCGCGGTAGGGATGCCGGTGATGACTTGCTCGATCGGCTCGACGACGCGGCCGCCTTTGCGGGCGTTTCAAAGTTTCCGGCGCGCATCAAGTGCGCGCTGCTGGGGTGGGCCGCACTGCGTGGCGCCATCGTGGCCGCAACGACTGACAGCGAGGGGTTTGAAGAAAATGAGTGAAGAAGTCACCGGCGCGGACGCTTCCGCGCAGACCGGCGCGGATGCACCCGCCGCCGATTGGGCGCCGCGCGCGTCCCTGGTCGATGTCGAGGAAGCCTTGAAGGATGTCATCGACCCCGAACTGGGGATCAACGTCGTGGACCTGGGTCTACTGTACGGATTGGACGTGGACGACCAGAACCGCGCACTGATCGACATGACCCTCACATCGGCCGCCTGCCCGCTCACCGATGTGATCGAGGACCAGGCGCGCACCGCGCTTGCCGAGGTGGTCACCGACGTCGAGATCAACTGGGTGTGGATGCCGCCGTGGGGTCCCGAGAAGATCACCCCCGACGGCCGCGACCAATTGCGCGCTCTCGGATTCAACGTCTAAGCATCAAAGCCAGAGTCGGTGACCCAACACCGATCACCAAAGACGAGTTCCCGGCTGGTGGTAATAGGCGGTCCCCGATTTTTGGCTTCCCAGCAGCTCCGAGACGGTCACCAGGGTGTAACCGCGCTTCTTCAGCTTCTTGATGATGGTCGGCGCTGCCTTCACCGTCGTTGGGTGGATATCGTGCATCAAGATGATCGCACCCCGCTTCGCACCCTTCAGGGCGCGCTTTGTGGTCGCCTTTGCGTTGCGGTTTCGCCAATCCTGGGTATCGACGTTCCAGATAGCGAGCGACATTGCGCGCTTGCGCGCGATTGACGAAGTCGTCTTGTTGAACGCCCCATACGGGGGGCGCAGCAGGGTCGGTGCTTCGACTCCCGCGGCCGTGATGGCGCGCGTGGTCGAATCGATTTGCTGGGCCTGCTTTTTGGCGCTCAGCCCCGGCAGGTAGGGGTGCGACCACGAATGGTTGCCGACCTCGTGCCCCTGCTGCGCGATCTTGCGGACGACGCCGGGTCGCTTCTTGGCGGCGCTGCCCACGACAAAGAATGTTGCGCGGACCTCGGCATCCTTGAGCTCCCGCAAGAGCTTTTCGGTGTAGGGACCGGGGCCGTCGTCGAAGGTGATCGCGATGCACTTCTTCTTCTTGCAATTGATGCGCTTCTTTGCGGTCTGCGACTTGGCCGCGGAACGCGATGCTGACGTGCTGGCAGCAGATGCGTCGTCCGCCGACGCTGCGGCATCCGATTGCTTCGCGTCCGCAAGCGTCCCATCGTCATCGTCGGTGGTGGCGGGAGCACGACCACTATCTGCGCCGCCCTGGTCCGTCCCATCGTCGGTGGCGCCCGCCGACCGCGAACCCGCGTCTTGCGGGCTATCGGTGCCGGATTCGGCTGCGGAAGACGGCTGCGACGCTGAATCGCCGGCGGTGGGCGAGCCCTGCTCCTGGTCACTTTCGCTCTGCATGGGCGCCGTGGTCGGCGCGGAAGAAGAGGTTGCCGCGGCCGTATGGCTGGTGCCGCTTTGGCCGGAGGCCGGTGCGGAGCAGCCGGCAGCCGCGAGCAACACGCACGTGGTGACCCCTGCTAGACCCATCCTGAAGTTACGAAAACTCATCCTGCGTGCCACCAGTTATGCCCCAATAACGTCCGCGATTCGGCCTCGTCCCCAAAACATCTACGCTACACGTTTCAGGTGAACTATTCATGTGGCGGCAGTGAACGTTCGGTGAGTCCGCGGGCATGGATCGCCTCGCCGACGTTGATCGCGCGGGTCACCGCCCGCAGGGCGACAGGGGTGATGATGACCCGGGCGTTGGGCGGAATCCCGCGAGCGCGGGCGGCATCGGTGGCGGCCGTCATGGTTGCACCCAGCGCTGGTATGGACCTTTGCATGAGCGCAACGGATAGGGCGATCCGGTCGGTGTCGACGCCCACGCGTCGCAGCGGCCCCATGGCGGTCAGCGCGGAGTCGATCAGGTCGTCCGCCCTCGTCGAGGAGACGACGGCGAGCGCCCCGGCGATGGCAGCCGTGAGGTCGATTGACGTCTGCGCTGCCGCTGCCAACGAGTGTGACCACCAAGCCAGTAGGAAGACGGGAACGGTCACGGCCATGGCGCGAAGGCAAGCGAATACGATCGCTTGGCACCTCATCCCCACGACAGCGCACGCGAGTGTGGCGATCCCCAAAGCGATCAGGGAGGCGGCGAGGCTGTCGAGCACGGTAATCGCAATGACAAAGGCCGCCAGCGTCGGCATGGCGACCCATGGTGGGCAGCGATGCAGGATCGAATTTCCAGGTATGTAGGCGCCCAGTGCGCCCCGCCACACCGGCGTGTTGGGGCCGCGCCTCCTGGGTCCTATCGCGGCGCCGCGTGAGGCTCGCGGGGCCGGTGCGAGCCTGCTCACGGCTTGCCTTCCGGCACGCTGCCGCCGGCGAGCTGCGCGGCGATGAGATCCCGGTAGCGTTCAACGCAATCGCGCCCGCTGCCAGTGGCGATGAGCCGCCCGTCAGCGATCACGGCGCCTTGCGGGCAAGCTGCCGCGGCCTCTAGGTCGTGGGTGACGAGCACAACCTGCTGGGGCAGCGCAGACAGGCGTTCGACTATCGTGTGCCGCCAGCGCAGGTCCAGGCGGGTGGTTGGCTCGTCGCACACCAGGACGGCCGGCTCGGCGGCCAGCACGCCGGCCAGGGCGAGCAGCTGGCGTTGCCCACCGGACAGGGTTTGAACCGGTTGATGGGCATGATCGGCGAGGCGGAACTCGTCCAAAATCTCCAATGCTCGCCGGTCGCGTTCCTTGCGACCAACGCCGCGGTAGCGCAGCGTTAGCGCGATGTCCTCAAGCGGGGTCGGCATGATTATTTGCGCGTCGGGATCGGAGAAAAGGTAACCGACTTGGCGTATCACCTCGCGCGCGGAAACGGTCGTGTCGACACCATTGACGCGCACTCGCCCAAGGTTCGGAAGGACGAGTGCCGCCACCAACTTCGCCAGCGTCGTCTTACCCGAACCGTTGGCTCCGATGATTGCGACCCGCGCGGCGGTCAGCGACAGCGAAACGTCGGCGAGGATGGGTGTGACGCGGTTTCCCGCGGCGTCCTGCGTCCACACCGATACGCCGTCGAATGTGATGCCGCCACCGGGCGGGTCGCTGAGACTCACTTGGCGCGTGCCAACTGTGGGAAGGCGCGCAAAACGGAAAGCCCGACTATCGCGGCGAGAGCGGCCTTGACGGCGTCCAATGGCAGGTATACCAGGTTCCCCAGGAATGCCTTGGAGAGGGGGATGCCAACCCGTGCGGAAAGCACCGGAACACCGATGGAGTAGATCACTATGGTCGCCGCGGCCACGGCCAATCCGGCGTGTGCCGCTAGTGCGCGCCACTGCCCGGCCCGGGCGCGGTGGATCCACCAGCCGGCCAACGCCGCCGCGAGCGGGAATGCGATGAGATACCCGACCGTGGGGCCGGCCAACATCACGACCCCCGATTTGCCGCCGGCGAAGACGGGAAGTCCGGCTAGTCCGACCGCGATGTACAGAAGTACGGCACCGGCTCCGCGCCACGGTCCCAAAACTACGCCCGCAAGCAATACCGCGAAGGTCTGCAACGTGATCGGGACACCGCTGACGGCAGGTCCTGTGAGCAATGAGCACGCCGCTATTAGTGCCGCGAACGTGGCAATCAGGGCGGTGCTTGTCGAGCGGTCCGCCAGGGCGCTGCGGCGGACCGTGGCTGTCTGCGGCGTTGGGGTGCGCGAAGCTGGGCCTGAGTTACGAGTGGTCGATTTCATGATCTTCCCTACGGTTTATGTGCAATTAAACTACGTTTGCCACCTTACTGACCGATAGACTTGGCCTCGTTTGTGCCAATCGCACAAGTTCTTATCTACCGCCTGAAGGAATCGTCTACGTGATTAGCGCCAACAATGTTGAGTTGCGAGTTGGGGCAAGGACCCTTGTGCACGAAACCAGTTTTCAGGTGCAGGCAGGTGACCGCATCGGCCTGGTCGGCCGCAACGGTGCCGGCAAGACGACCCTGACCAAGACCCTGGCGGGGCAAACCCAGCCGACCGCGGGACAGATCACGGTGCGCGGAACGGTCGGATACTTGCCGCAGGACTCACGGGTCGGGGATCTTGAGCAAACGGCATTGGCCCGCGTCCTGTCCGCGCGCGGGCTCGATGCCATTGTCGAGAAGATGCGTGCGGCGCAAGAGGACATGGCCAGCGACGATGCGAAGCGTCACGATAGGGCGATGGAGCGTTATCCCAAGCTTGAGGCGCGGTTCCTGGCGGGTGGAGGGTACGCCGCTGAATCGGAGGCCCTGCGCATAGCGGCGAACCTCGGCCTCGACGAGGCAACGCTGGCGAAGCCCCTGCGCGCTCTGTCCGGCGGGCAACGACGACGGGTGGATTTGGCTCGGATCTTGTTCTCCGACGCGGAGACGCTCTTGCTCGATGAGCCCACCAACCACCTCGATCACGACTCGATCCTGTGGTTGCGCGATTTCTTGAAGAATTACTCCGGTGGACTGATCGTCATCAGTCACGACGTTGCGTTGCTGCAAGTCGTGGTCAACAAGGTGTTCCACCTGGACGCGAACCGCGGAGAAATCGACCAGTATCACCTTGGGTGGGATGCCTATCTCAAGCAGCGCGAGCAGGACGAGAGGCGACGCCGCAAGGAACGCCTCAACGCTGAAAAGAAGGCCGCCGCGCTCACAGTGCAGGGCGAAAAGATGCGCGCGAAGGCGACCAAGGCCGTTGCCGCGCAGCAGATGTTGCGCAGGGCCGAGCAATTGCGGGCCAGCGTCGAAGGGGAGCGTGCCACCGATAAGGTTGCAAAGCTGCGGTTCCCGGCGCCCGCGCCGTGCGGCAAGACTCCGCTCACCGCCGAACACCTCTCGAAGTCCTACGGTTCTATGGAGGTATTTGCGGGCGTTGACTTGGCGATCGACCGCGGTTCGCGGGTGGTTATTTTGGGTCTCAATGGTGCCGGTAAGACCACTCTCTTGAGGATTCTGGCCGGAGTGCAGCAGCCCGATACCGGCAAGGTCGTTCCCGGGCACGGTCTCAAGATCGGATACTACGCGCAGGAGCACGAGACGCTCGATAACGATGTGACCGTGGTCGAGAACCTGCGCCACGCGGCACCCGACCTCACGGACACCCAGGTCCGCTCCGTTCTGGGTTCGTTTCTGTTCTCGGGCGACGACGCGGATAAACCAACCAGCGTGCTGTCCGGCGGTGAAAAGACGCGCCTAGCCCTAGCGACGCTGGTTGTGTCGGCCGCCAACGTTCTGCTGCTGGATGAACCGACCAACAACCTCGACCCGGCATCACGCGCCGAGATACTGGGGGCATTACGCACCTACGAGGGAGCGGTCGTCATGGTGACGCACGATGTCGGGGCCGTGGACGCTTTGACGCCCGAAAGAGTGCTGTTGTTGCCGGACGGCGACGAAGACCTTTGGAACGACGACTACCGCGAACTAGTTGCGCTAGCGTAGCGAATCCACGCCGTGCATTGTTGATCGAATGCGCCGTGCATTGTTGATCGAGTGCGCCGGGGGCGTGTACCGAGAGCAACGAGTGGTGTGGGCGTGATCTCGATACGCGCTTGCAGCGCCACTCGACCGGCGGGGACGGCCCACCTGGCCGGCGAGTTCAGGCGGCGCGACTCCCTACGACTGCCTTCGCCGGCACCGTCGAATCGGCCGAGACCTGCACATTGGCCGGCAAAACGGCTTGCTCGCCGATGCGCGCGCCGCGCCCGACACGCGCCCCCGAACCGACACGAGCACCCGGTCCCACATGCACCGCAATTCCGATGATCGCCTCGGCTGCCACCTGCGCATCGGATTCGATCCAACTGTTCTCGCCGACACGGGCGCGCGGCCCGACGATGGCGCGTTCCTCTACGTAGGCGCTCCGCGCAATCCACGCGTCGGGCGCGACCACGGCCTTCGGCGATACAAATCCGCCCCCGTGCGGGTGCCGGACGTAGCGCAACACCCTGCCATCGTCGGTTTCAAACTCTTCGCGAGTCGGTTTGCGAGGCATACCACTCCTTGCACGTTGTAGTTCAGGCGGTCACAAACCGCCCGTTTTAATCCGAATACTGCAACAATGAACCGGTCAAGATAATTCCAGGGATCAATTTTGACGGCAGATGCTGAGAGTTCCTTGAGCATGCAAGGAGGAAGATATGGACGAGTTCACCCGCCTCCGCGCAGCCCTGCCAGCCCCGCGGGACCACCAGCGCCTGCTGCTCGGCATCGTCGGCGCACCCGGCAGCGGGAAGAGCTTTGTGGCGAATATGCTCGCGGCAGCCCTATCGCCGCGCGGTCGCACTCCGGCCCCCGTAATCGAAATGGATGGTTTCCACCTCTCGAACGAGCAATTGGACCTTTTGGGACTGCGTGCACAAAAAGGGGCGCCCGCATCTTTCGACGTGGAAGGGCTCAATTGCCTGCTACACAGGGTTCGGGAGAGGGGGAACTCGTCGGTATTTGCCCCTGCCTACGATCGGGCGCTGCACGAGCCCGTCGCCGCACGCGTGCGCGTTGACCCCGCCGACGAACTGGCGATCGTCGAGGGAAACTACCTGCTGCTGCCCGAGGGGCAGTGGGTGGCCTGTGCGGATGCGCTTGACCTGACGGTGTACCTGGACGTCGAAGACGCACTGCGGCGTGAACGACTGATGGCGCGGCATGTGGCCCACGGTAGGACTCGTGTGGAGGCGCTGGCCTGGATCGATGCCGTGGACGATCCGAATGCCCGGCGCATTGCGGCCACGCGCGACCGCGCGACGATGCGCATCGACGGCGAGGCCCTGGTGGCGGCGATCCGCGCCGCCCGCTAGTGCCCCCGCGCCGCGGCCATATGCAGGTCGCGTAGCCACGTGCGTGTCCCGAAGGACTGCACCGATAGCGCGGTGATGCGTCCGGCATAGGCGAGCAGCCGCTCGAACGAGGCAGGACTGAGGCCGTTGGCGGCCACGAAGTGGGCGGCGCTCCCGTGGAAAAAGTCGCCCGCACCCAGGGTGTCGACCACGTTTTCGACCCGGGTTGTCGGCACGGTCCCGGTGCGTCGCACCGTCGGCAACGAAATCGAGTATTCGATCGGTTTGTCGCCGTCGGTAATCACAACGTACGGGGTCCCGCAAGCGTGGATCTGGGCGAATATCGCGGCAGTGGAGCGCGCGCGGTCGAAGTCCCGCGAAACGATCGCGAGGGTCGTTAGTTCCAGCAGGTCCAGCGAGTTCTGCTTACGCCGCCCGATGTCCAGGATCGTTGGTATTCCAAGGGCATTGGCTTCAGTTAGCAGCGGGATACTGAGGTGTGTTTCGTAGGAATCGGCCAAGACCACGCGGGCGTACCGGGCCAGGCCGGGCGGGCGCGTCGATGGCGCGGGGGAATGTGCCCCGTCGCCGGCAGATATGATCGCTCGCTCGCCGATGCTGGCGGTGACCGCGATCGTTGCCACAGAGGTCCGTGCTCCCTCGGTGACGCATGCTGCGCGGTCAATGCGCACTTGCTCGCGGTCTAGATCCCCAAGGACGAGTTCTCCCGCCGCGTCGGCACCAACGGATGCGGTTAGGGTGGCGCGACCTCCTAGGCCCGCGAAGACCACCGCGGCGTTGGTGGCCGGGCCGCCGGCCGCCAACGTGGTGCCCAGCGCCGTCACCTTCTCGTCGCTGCCAGGTACGTGCTCGACGCGGTGGATGATGTCGAGAGTTGCCAATCCGACAAAGTGTCCGATCGGATGCGCGCTGCGCTGCCCCGCAGGGCCCGGCACACCTGTGGCGCGATCTTCGTCGTGGGGCAGCGGGCGGGTTTCGTGGCTCACGCGCTTACTGTACCGATTGCGCTGCTCGATGATCGAGTAGCCCGCGCGTTCGCTGGTCGCGCCGAGCGCGCTGCTTTCAGTCAAGACCCCCGCGCAAACCACCGCACTCGAACCAAAACCCCGCACTCGACGAGTTCGCGCACCCCCGCTGACGCCGAGCGCGCCGCTTTCAGTCACAACCCCTGCTCAAACCACCGCACTCGGCCCAAAGCCCCGCACTCGGCGTCCCCGCGCACCCCCGCTGACGCCGAGCGCGCCGCTTTCAGTCAAGACCCCCGCGCAAACCACCGCGCTCGGCCCAAAGCCCCGCACTCGGCGTCCCCGCGCACCCCCGCTGACGCCGAGCGCGCCGCTTTCAGTCAAGACCCCCGCGCAAACCACCGCGCTCGGCCCAAAGCCCCGCACTCGGCGTCTCCGCGCACCCTCGCAGACGCCGAGCGCGCCGCTTTCAGTCAAGACCCCTGCTCAAACCGCCGCACTCGCTCAGCGGGGAGCGGCGGTGCGCGCGATAGGCGGGGAGCGGCGGTGCGCGCGATAGGCGGGGAGCGGCGGTGCGCGCGATAGGCGGGGAGCGGCGGTGCGCGCGATAGGCGGGGAGCGGCGGTGCGCGCGATAAGCGGGGACGGGGGCATCTTCATGCCTGGCGCCACCGGCCTGACCTAATTGCACGTGTAGTGCACGAGAGGCGCCTTCCCCTTCGGAAAAGCGCCTCTGAACTGCACAAAGTACTGGTGGGCGATACTGGGTTCGAACCAGTGACCCCTTCGGTGTGAACGAAGTGCGCTACCACTGCGCCAATCGCCCGCGCACAAATGAATGTGCAACGCTGAAACATGGTAGCCCCTGACAGGCCCCGCGCGCCAATCGCGGAGCAAATGAGAAATCGGCGGCGCGGCGGCACAACTCGCCAGGCGCCGTCGGCGGCGCGGCGCGGACCGTTCTCGTCGGGACGGGCCCCGCCCGCCGGCGGTCACACGGATTCGAGCGCTCCCGCAGCTATGCGGCCCCACATCGCGCTCAGTTTGGGAGCT
This sequence comes from Rarobacter incanus, assembly GCF_006715765.1. Lineage (NCBI taxonomy): Bacteria > Bacillati > Actinomycetota > Actinomycetes > Micrococcales > Rarobacteraceae > Rarobacter > Rarobacter incanus. The sequence goes on along the minus strand of NZ_VFNV01000001.1, from coordinate 540,150 downwards.
TGCGGGCAGGCGGGGAGCTCGTCGCCATCAATACTCGAAACGGGCACGATTCCCCGCCCCGCGCTGGTCACGAAGAGCCAGGCGCGGCCGTTTCTCGCGTGGTCAATGATGGACGAGTCCATCGTCTCCTCGCCAACGCTCAATTCACGGCCTGCGGCCCGCTCCAAGACCAGGGAGCGAGCGATTCCCGGCAGGCAGCCGCTCGATAATGGGGGAGTGGCCAGTTTCCACGGCTTCGGTGCCCGGCCGGCGGCCGGTGCCAGGACGAAGAGGTTTGTGGTCGAGCCCTCACATATCTGGCCGTGGGTGTTCAGCCACAGGGCCTCGTTCCCGCCGCGGGCGGCCGCGAACTGTGCGGCCACCACGTCCTCTCCTTTCGAAATCGACTTAATTCCGCTCAGGGCCCCCGCGGGGTTACGTCTCCACGGCACCGTGACCATGTTCACGGGATCGGCAGGGGCGGGGGCCGGATTGCCCGCGATGAGCAGTCGTGCGGCAGGGCCGCGGCCGAGCCCCGGCGGACCGTCTCCGGAGCTCAGCGTCGCGCGCACCCGCACGCGCGCACCGGGTTCAAAGGACTGTAAAAGCTCCCGCACGGCCCGGCGCACGTACTCGTCACCTGGATACGGAAGTTCGATCCTGCGGCATGACGTGGCCATGCGTTCGAGGTGCCGTTCGAAGGCCACAACACGTTGGCCTTCGGCAACGAATGTTTCGAACAATCCGTCGCCGATGGTGAACCCGTGATCGGTGGCCGCGACGAATGCGGCGTCGCGCACCGACCCGTCGAACCAGAATCGGGCCGCGGTCACGCGACCGTGCCCCCGCTAGCGAGCGCGATCAGGCGCGCGGCCTTCAGCTCGGTCTCGGCCCATTCCGCTTCCGCATCCGACTCGAATGTGATGCCGGCGCCGGTGCCGAACCGCATCACGCCCGGCTGCTCCCACCAAAATGTGCGTATCCCGACGGCGAGGGTGGCCTCGTCCCTGTCCGCATCGATAACGCCGATGGCGCCGCAGTAGGGGCCGCGAGGTGCGGTCTCCAGCTTCGCGATGATGGCGAGGGCCGCCTCCTTCGGCGCGCCCGAAATCGATCCCGGCGGAAAAGTTTCCGCGAGAATCCTTGCCCACTCGCGCGTCGCTAATGCGCCGTGCACCGTCGATACCAGGTGTGTCAGCCCGGGGTGGTCTTCGGTAGCTAGGAGCGGATCGACGGTGATGGTGCCCGGTTCGCAGATCCGTTGCAGGTCGTTGCGGACCAGATCCGTGATCATGATGTTTTCGGCGCGGTCCTTGTCGCTCAATCCGTCAGGGGTTCGCGCGGTGCCCTTGATCGGGGAAGAACTGATGCGGGCGCCGCGGACGCGCAGGTATAGCTCGGGCGACGCGGTCACCACCCAGATGGGATCGGATCCGTGACCGGCCGGGACCTGAATGTAACCCTGGTAGGGGGCCGGATTCCCGGCGCTGAGCAGGGCCGCCAGCGCCTCTGCATCTGGTTCGGCTGGCATCGGCGCGCTGAGGATTCTGCACACGTTGGCTTGGTAGACCTCGCCTTCGACCACGTGTGCGCGCACGGTTTCGACTGCCGCGCAGTAGCTCTTCTTATCCATGGACGAGGCCCATGCCCCCGGCGCCGGACCTCGCCATTTGTGGGGGGCGTTGTCGCTTGGAATCGAGGGAGTTGTGTGGCGAAATCGCCAGCCCGTTATGGTGCCCTCGAACGTAGCAACCACGAACCACGTGCCGTTTTGCAGGCGATCGGGGTGCCGCTTTAGGTCGACAGACTCAACGATGTCCGCGAAATCGATGCCGGCGAAACGGGCTGAACCGACCATGGGGCAGTTCTCCTCATGTGGAGCGGTGATGTGTTGGCGTTGGTAACCCAATTATGGGGTGCGTGCTGGGGCTGGCGCGTCATTGTGGGGTGCGTGCTGGGGCTGGCGCGTCGCGTTGGGACGCGTATGCGTGCCGGTGGGCCCGGTGACCGGGCGGAACTGTTGGAATTGCGCCGAGTTGTACGCGGGCTGATCTTTCCGCTAAAGTAGTCGAGGCGTTGAGGGAACGGAAACGATCCCACAACAACATGCGGACGTGGCTCAGTTGGTAGAGCATCACCTTGCCAAGGTGAGGGTCGCGGGTTCGAATCCCGTCGTCCGCTCGGTGGATCACCTGGCTGACTGGTTCCAATCAGATGGTTGGCGCAGGTCACACGGTGGAGTGGCCGAGAGGCGAGGCAGCGGCCTGCAAAGCCGTATACACGGGTTCGAATCCCGTCTCCACCTCGCAAGGCAATGGGCGATTGGCGCAGCGGTAGCGCACTTCCCTGACACGGAAGGGGTCACTGGTTCGATCCCAGTATCGCCCACCAGTGTTTGTGCAGTTCAGAGGCGCTTTTCCGAAAGGGAAGGCGCCTCTCGCCGTTCGTTGATCGGGTGGCCGTGCTTTTCGTTGATCGGGTGGCCGTGCTTCTCGTTGATCGAGTTGCGCGCGTTGCGCGCGTATCGAGATCACGCGCCGACCGAAGAGCGGGCCTCGTCCCTAATTGGCCGACTGCAAGTGGGCATTTTGCCGACCAGTGCGCACCGCATCGACCGTCAGGACCACGAGCGCAATCCAAATGACACCGGTGGCGACCCAGCGGGTCGGCTGCATCGCCTCGTGAAATACAAGGACGCCGATGATCAGCTGGATAATCGGGTTGACGTATTGCAGCATCCCGATGACGGTGAGGGGAAGCCTCTTTGCGGCTGCCGCGAACAGCACCAGGGGGATCATCGTGACGGCTCCAGCGCCAACCAGCAGGGCGACGTGCCACCCGAGAGGCAGCGCATTGGCCGGCGAGTAGTTTTGAATCGAAGTCTGGTTTTGGGTCAATAGCCATATGTAGTAGCCGACCAGGGGAACGGAGATGGCCATCGTCTCGACGGCCATGCCCTCGATGGGTTCGACCTGATTCGCGACATCCTTCTTGACGAGCGCGTATGCGCCAAATGAGCCTGCGAGAACCAGCGACACCCACGGCAAGTTTCCGAGCCCGACCACGATTATTACGACGGCTATGACGCCCAAAACGACTGCTGCGGTCTGCAAGCGGGTGATTCGCTCCTTGAGGACCACCATTCCGAGAACGACGGTGACCAGGGGATTGATGAAATACCCCAACGCGGCATCGACGGTGTGCCCGGATTGCACAGCGTAGACGTAGGTCGTCCAGTTGATCGCGATCAGCAGACCCGCCACCGAAAGCCGGGCGAAGATCGTTCGGTTCGACATGGCGCGTCGCAATTGCCCCAGCCTGCGCATGAATACGAGCACAAGGAGGCACGATGCCAGCCCCCACACGGCACGGTGGACAATTACCTCCAGGGCGCCCGCGGGTTGAAGCGCGTGGAAGTAGAGCGGGAAGACTCCCCACAGCAGGTACGGGGCGAGGCCTAGCGAGATGTCCCGAGCCGTTGGTCGGTGAGCTGACTGTGGTTGCATCAGCTTGACGTTAGCAACGGTAGATTTCGCCGAAGTGTCCCACTGGACGCGGAATATTACGGCCGCTGTTTGCCCTCGCGTTGAGAATCCACTCACCGCTATTTGGAAGAACCCGACTTCGAAGCGTTGGGAAGCCGAACGCGGGTGCCAAAGACGTCGCGAAAGGTAGTGGCCGCCTCCGCGATTCCGGCCGCGCTGCGCAGATCCACCTGGCCGGTAGCGACCTTGTAGCACACGGCGCGCCAGGATTCGCCGACGGCTCCCGTCAGCGTGCTCGCGACCGCCGCGGTGAGGACGTTGCCTGCGCCGGGGATGAGCCGCGCGAGCCCCGCCACGAGTTGGCGGCCGACCAGGGTGGTGATCCCGCCGGTGCCGAATGCGATCTTTTGGGTGTCCTGTTTCGAGACGCCGAAAATGTGCGAGATCTTCACCATCAGACCGAGTTGAATGGCGGCAAGCGCCGGCGCATCCGCGAGCGGCAGGGGAGCGGCGCCAATACCAGCCGCCGCGGCCGAGGCGGCGGCCGTCAACGTTCGCGCCTTGCGATTCTTCGCAGCGAGGTCCACGCGCTGCGCGGCAACGAAAGCCGTTTGCTGGTCTGCGGGAATGCGAAAGGACGTGGCCTCGACCACCTCCTGCAGCCCGAATTGTTCCTCGTCGCGTTCCGGATCGGCCAGAGCGCAGGTCAAATGCACCTGGCCGTCGGCCGTGGGAAGGCGCATGTCGAGCAGCGCCTGCTGAAACGCGAGCGCCCGCGAAATCACCACTCCGTTGACCTTTGGCACCTGCGTCATCACAAGGATCACGGGAATTCCAAGTGAACTCAATTCCTTTATGACGGCTGCTTGACCGTCCGTCATCCGCGCCGAATAGGCGGAAACGCAGTACCACGCGGCGTGGATGATGTCGGCAGGATCCGCCGCCCGGTTACCTGAGAAGTGCCCGCGCAGCCAGTCCAGGGGGGAGTCTTTGGCTCCAATCTCAAAGCCTTGCGAGTCATAGAGCGCAAATGTTCCGTCGGCACTCTGATACTGGTGCACTCCCTCCGTGACCGGTCGCCCGGTCCCCGTCGGAGCAAAATCCGCTCCGAAGACCGCATTGATCAGCGTCGATTTTCCGACCCCGGTTTCCCCGATGACCAGGATGTTGACACGCGATATGGAGGCCATGTTTTCATCCCACATGCGCCCCAGATTCGCGACATCGCTGGCGTCGCTACGACTGAATTTTCCGAACATCGTCAGCTCCTCGGGCGCGCCCCGCGCAGCGGGGCCCTCGTTCCTAGAAATCGCAAAGTGGATCACTACAGTAGTACCGACCGGCTTCATCGCCACCGGTGAAACTGGCCACACTGCGCCAGGGAATAGCGTTCGATGCCAATTTGTTGGCACACTTGAGGTAGGTGTGCCGGGTAATCGGCACAGTTACCGAACATATAAGCGCGCCACGCTCAGCGACGCCACAACCCATCCGGAGAATGACATCATGACCGAGATTTCCGAGATCGCCACCCACGGCGTCAACCTCACACCCGCAGCCGCCGATAAGGTGCGCGCGCTGCTGGAACAAGAAGGCCGCGATGACCTACGCCTGCGGCTCGCCGTGCAGCCTGGGGGATGCTCGGGCCTGATTTACCAGCTCTACTTCGATGAGAGGATCCTCGACGGCGACGCGGTCAAGGACTATGACGGCGTCGAGGTCGTTGTCGACAAGATGTCCGTTCCTTACTTGGAGGGGGCGACGGTCGACTTCGCGGACTCGATCGAACGGCAGGGGTTCACGATCGACAACCCGAACGCGGGCGAGAGCTGCGCATGCGGGGGATCATTCGCCTAGAAGAACCCGGGCACCAGCAACCCGGCACGGCCCCGTCGTGCGAGTGCGGAGGCGAGTCCGATTCGAAGCCCGGCCGGGTGCAAATCCGCGCCGGGCTTCGTCGCGCCGCGGGTGGGACCTGCTGGGCAGGCGGGCCGGACAGCACCTGCGGGACGCCGGTCGCGGCCTAGATCGAGCGCAGAACACCGTCCAGAACCGGCCCGAACCCAACGACGTCGCTCTCAACGCTTTGGTGGTCAAGCGTGAACCGCAAGTGACCGTCGAATGCCACCCCCATCGCACGGAGCACGTGATTGGGTTCGATGGTGCTTGACGTGCATGCGGACCCAGTGCCGACCGCGTACCCGGCCTTGCCTAGCTCCCGCGCGACGGCCTCGCCGTCCGCACCTTGCAGCGCCACCGACACGATGTGCGCCATGCGGCGGCTCGGCTCGGGCGGCCCGACCACGCAGACCCCCTCCACGCTCTCCAATTCGGCTCGCAGGATTGCGCTCAGGGCGAAGATCCTTGCCTGCTCGGCCGCGCGCTCGGCGACTGCGTGCTCCAGCGCCACCGCCGCCGTGAAGGCGAGCGGTGCGGAAATTCCCCCGGGGAACCATGCCTCGGCGTCGGGGGGCCAGACCGGACGCAGCCGGGTGGAGGGCCGCGCCACGACGAAGCCCAGTCGGAAGCCCGCACCCCACTCGCCGGCGTCCAATACCAGCGCATCCCAACCGGAGGGAATTTCCAGGCGCCCTGCGGTGACCGACGCGTCGATCACGCTCGGCACGCCGACCGCGTCGCAGGCGGCGAAGACCGCTGGCAGATCCTGAATGGCGCCCGATTCAACGTTGGCGTGTTCGCCGAGGAACAGGGAACTCGTGCCCGCTGCGAATCGTTGCGCCAACGCACCTGCATCGATTATCCCCGCGGAGTCGACCGGAACCGTCTGCGCATCTCCGAAATAGTAGGCCGCGTGCAGCGCGCTGGTACGCGCGGATTCTTGAACCAGGATGCGGGATCCGAACCGGCGCCTGCGGGCCGCGGAGGCCGCCCCGACGACCGTGTTCAAGGCTTGCGTCAAGGAACTGGTCACGATGACGTCATCGCGCCTGGCACCAACTACGCCGGCAATCGTTTCGCGCGCCGCATCCAGGCCGCGGCGTGCTTGGCGCCCGTAGGCGTGGTCGTGATGAGGGTCGCCCCACAGGCTTGCGATGCCGGATTGCATGGCCTCAAAGGCACAGGGACGAGGCCTGACCGCCCCGGTTGCATCGAGATAGTGCACAGAACGACGCTACCTGGTCAGCGGGCGGTTGCGCGAGGACCCGATGTTCCTGACAGTCCAAGACCATGTGTTGTGAACATGTCGGAATAATCCGTTACTGGCGTGATCTGGGACGATATCACTGTGTCGTGAGTGTCGCCTGTGCCCTTAGTCGCGATAGGCTCTGTGATGACGAGGACAAAGGTCCCGCGATCCGCATGTCGGATATAGCGGGACACGAGGTGAAAGGCCCTGGCTTGCACGCGCAGACAGCTTCCCCCCGGCGGTGGCGCAGATCGGTGAGCGCCATTGTGCTTACGGTCGGCCTCTTGGCCGTGACCGGGTGCTCCGCAGCCGAGAAACGTGGATACCTTCCCGGCTACGACGACGGTCAGGTGACTAACCACACCGAGAAAATCACGACCTTGTGGGTCGGGTCTTGGATATCGGCGTTGATCGTCGGTCTCATCACCTGGGGCCTCACGATTTGGTGCATCATCGTCTACCGCAAGCGCAAGGGCGACAACAAGTTGCCCACGCAGGTCCGCTATCACGTGCCGCTGGAGATCATGTATGTGTTGGTGCCGCTCGTTATGATCGGTGGGCTGTACTTCTTCACGGTGAAGGACCAGCTAGCAATCCGGGACGTGTCGGCCAAGGCCGACCTGACCGTCGAGGTGATCGGAAAGCAGTGGAGCTGGGACTTTAACTACCTGAAGGAAGCGCCGCGGGGACGGGCCTCGCTCGACGCAGACAACCTTGTGCAGGGTGACTTCTACGTCTCCGGCCTGCAAGTGGACAACGTCGGCGCTCTCGATGAGCCGCTTCTGGATTCGGACGGCAACATTGTCAAGGGAACCGACGAGACGTTGCCGACGCTGGTGTTGCCGGTAAACGAGACCGTCCAATTCAATATCTACTCTCGTGACGTCATTCACTCCTTTTGGATTCCCGCGTTCCTCGACAAGATGGACATGATCCCGGGGCGGGCCAACACGTGGCAGGTGACACCGACTCGCATCGGAACGTACGCCGGTAAGTGCGCTGAGTTGTGCGGCGAGCGGCACTCGGGGATGTTGTTCAACGTCAAGGTCGTGTCTCAGGAAGACTACGAGAAATGGGCCGACGAGCAGCGTCAGGATCACACGGGCCGCTTAGGACTCGACCTCAACAGGTTGCAGGATGGCGGCAATGAAACTTCTGTGGAGGAAAGCTGATGAGCGCGGCGGCGAACGTAGAGACCGTTCCAGGCCTTGAGGGCACGCACAGGAACTTCGGTCGCACCGTAGTCAAGTGGATCACGTCGACGGACCACAAGACGATCGGGTACATGTACCTGATCACGTCGTTCATCTTCTTCTGCATCGGCGGCGTCATGGCGCTCGTCATCCGCGCCGAACTGTTCGAGCCGGGCTTGCAATTCGTGCAAAGCTCGGAGCAATACAACCAGCTGTTCACGATGCACGGCACGATCATGCTGTTGCTGTTCGCGACGCCGCTGTTCGCCGGATTCGCCAACGTCATTGTGCCGTTGCAGATAGGTGCGCCGGACGTCGCGTTCCCACGTTTGAACATGTTTGCTTACTGGCTCTACCTGTTCGGCGGGCTTATAGCGGCGGGTGGTTTCTTCACCCGCGACGGCGCTGCTGCGTTTGGTTGGTTCGCCTACGCGCCCCTGTCGAACTCCACGTTCAGCCCCGGTGTGGGCGGTGACCTGTGGGTATTCGGTCTCGCCCTCGGAGGCTTTGGGACCATCCTCGGTGCGGTGAACTTCATTACGACAATCCTGACCATGCGCGCGCCCGGCATGACGATGTTCCGGATGCCCATATTTACGTGGAACACGCTGATCACTTCGATGCTGATCCTCATGGCGTTCCCGCCGCTCGCCGCGGCGCTGTTTGCGCTGGGAGCGGACCGCGTTCTGGGAGCTCAGGTTTTCAACCCGGAAAACGGCGGAGCCATCCTGTGGCAGCACCTGTTCTGGTTCTTTGGCCACCCCGAGGTCTACATCATCGCGTTGCCGTTCTTCGGAATCGTCTCCGAGATATTCCCGGTATTCAGCCGCAAGCCGATCTTTGGATACAAGGGCCTGGTCTACGCGACCATTTCGATTGCCGCCCTCTCCGTGACGGTCTGGGCGCACCACATGTACGTCACAGGCGCGGTGTTGCTCCCCTTCTTCTCGTTCATGACGATGCTGATCGCAGTCCCCACCGGCGTAAAGTTCTTCAACTGGATCGGGACGATGTGGAGGGGCAAACTCACCTTCGAGACCCCCATGCTATGGTCGCTCGGGTTCCTGGTGACGTTCCTGTTTGGTGGGCTCACGGGCGTGATCCTGTCTTCACCGGTGCTGGACTTCCACATTTCTGACACCTACTTCGTGGTCGCACACTTCCACTACGTGATTTTCGGAACCGTGACATTCGCGATGTTCGCTGGGTTCTACTTCTGGTGGCCGAAGTTCACCGGCAGGATGCTCAATGAACGCATCGGGAAGGTGCACTTCTGGCTGACATTCATCGGCTTCCACACGACATTCCTTGTGCAGCACTGGCTGGGCGTGGAAGGCATGCCGCGACGCTACGCCGATTACATGAAGACCGACGGTTTCACGACGCTGAACCAGGTGTCCACGATCGGTTCGATCATCCTGGCCATATCGGTTCTTCCCTTCCTGTGGAACGTCTACATCACGTGGCGTAAAGCTCCCCTGGTGCGGGTCGACGACCCGTGGGGCTTTGGGGCCTCACTTGAGTGGGCGACGTCGTGCCCGCCGCCGCGACACAATTTCAACGCTATTCCGCGCATCCGTTCCGAGCGTCCCGCGCTAGACGCCCACTATCCTGCGCTGGCCGCCATGGATGTACCTTCCGACAATGAGAGCAAGCTGGCGCATGTCGTTGGCCAAGCTGATCTGCGCTCGACGGCGAAAGAAAAGTAGGGAGAAGATCACCTATGAAGACTGAGATTCGACTCTTCGAAGGGACGGGATCGTTCTTCGCCCTGGCCGCTTTGGCCTACGGTTTCTGTACCCACATGTGGGGGCAGGAGGGCCTGGAGCCCGTCGGAACGGCAGCGCTGGTCCTGGTTGCGGCGTTGTCGCTGATGATCGGCGTCTACCTGCGGGTCACCGCCCGCCACATCGATCCGCGTCCCGAGGACGACCCGGCCGGCTCTATCGAAGGAAACGGCGGGGACCAGGGAGCCTTTTCGCCGTGGAGCTGGTGGCCGTTGGTTCTCGCCGCCGCTGGAGCGATTTGCTTCGCAGGCATGGCCCTGGGCTGGTGGATCTTCGGCATTGGAGCCGCCCTGGGCGTGGTTGCCCTGGTCGGCTGGGTGTTCGAATTCTCGCGGGGTCAGCACGCCCACTAGTAGGGCGCTAGCGCGCTAACACGAGTAAGCCGGTGGCGACCCGTAAGAGGTCGCCACCGGCTTTGCTACGTCGTGGCGCCGCCAAGCGGAAGAAGCGCGAAGGCGGGGTATCGCATCCGTTGCGGATGTGGCACCCCGCCTCCGAGGTCGCGGGGGAGGCGCCGCGCGGCCGATCGCGTGGTTTGCTTGTCAGGGACAGTCGCCGCGGCGACCCCCGACCGGCGAGGCGCCGCCGCGCGGCGGACCCACTAAGACGTCCTTCGGACGCCGCACGCTCGACTATGCTTCGTTGCGCGGCGAACTACGGAACGATCAAGCCCGCGGTCTGGGTCTTGGCGCGAGCAAAACGCTCCGCGGCGTCGTCCCAGTTGACAACGTTCCACCAGGCCTTGACGTAGTCGCCGCGGACGTTGGCGTAATCCAGGTAGTAAGCGTGCTCCCAAACGTCCAGCAGCACGATGGGTGTCAAACCGAGTGCGAGGTTGCCCTGCTGGTCGTATAGCTGAACGATGATCAGCTTCTGCCCGATCGAATCCCATGCGAGAATCGACCAGCCCGATCCCTGCACACCGAGCGCTGTTGCCGCGAAGTGCTTTTGGAACGCGTCGAACGAACCGAAGTCCTTGCCGATTGCTTCGGCTAGGTCACCGGTGGGCTCTCCTCCGCCGTTGGGGGACAGGTTAGTCCAGAAAGCAGAGTGGTTGACGTGCCCACCGAGGTTGAACGCGAGGTTCTTTTCCAACTGGTTCACGGTGTCGAAGTTGCCGGCCGCGCGTGCCTCTTCGAGCTTCTCGAGTGCCGCGTTTGCCCCCGCCACGTACGCGGCGTGGTGCTTGGAGTGGTGCAACTCCATGATCCGTGCGGAAATGTGGGGCGCGAGCTCACCGTAGTCGTAGCTGAGATCTGGGAGCGTGTATACGGACATCTTGTTCATCCTCCATTGTTGGATTCTCTTGTGAACCTGCTGCGCCGATCTCATATGAGGTCGGGCGCTACTTACCACTTTGCTACATGAGCCTGGGTAAGGCCACCGCGGAAAGCCGAAGGCCACAGTCTGGGACGAAACCGTCCGTCGCGACTGTGGCCATCGGATTCTTAGGGGTCGTGTTGGGTCAGTGGGAAGCGCCGCTTTCGATCCGCTCCCCGTGATGCGCATGGGCTGCTTCGAGTTCCGCAGGCGTCACGGGCTCCACGCGATCCTCGTAGAAGAACTTCGATAGCTTGGAGCGGAACTTCGCCTTCCGGTACCCCTTGTTCTTCTTACCTGATTCGTCATACGGTTGCGCCTCGAGCGGCAGCGGGCTGTGGGCGTTGTAGTTGACGCGAAGCCACAGCTCCTGGTCGTTGAGCGGCTTGTGTACCTCGTAGTATTCGCCCTCGTCCGTGCGGACGATCCGCCCATGCTCGTGTCCGTGCAGTACGAGCTCGCGATCCTTGCGCTGCAAGCTGAGGCAAATGCGCTTAGTGACCCAGAACGAGGCCACCGGCAGCAGGAAGAACGCAAAACGGAACACCCACGTGATTGCGTTGATCGACATTTCGAAGTGCGTCGCGATCAAGTCGTTCGATCCGGCGAGGACCAGGATCAGGAATGCGCTGAGCACGGCCACGCCGAGTCCCGTTCGGGTGGGTACGTTTCGTGGCCGGTCGAGCACGCTGTGGGGGCGCTTGTCCTTGGTGACCCAGGCTTCGAGGAACGGATAGGTCGCGAGGAACGCAAAGAGGATCAGCGGGACGACTGCGGCGGGTATCAACACGTTGAGCGACAGCGTGTATCCGCCGATCACTACCTCTGTCTGCCCCGGCATCAAGCGGAGCGATCCCTCGAGGAAGAGCATGTACCAGTCTGGTTGTGCACCGGCCGATACGGGCGATGGGTCGTATGGGCCGTAGTTCCAAACGTTGTTGATCGCCATGGTGCCGCCCATGAGCGCCAGCACACCAAAGACAACGAAGAAGAAGCCGCCGGCCTTCGCGGTGTAGACGGGGAAGAGCGGGAATCCGACGACGTTGTTGTCCGTGCGTCCGCCGCCGGGGTACTGGGTGTGCTTGTGGACCACGACCAAGAGCAGGTGCACGGCGATCAGCGACAAAATGAGACCCGGGACAAGGAGAACGTGGACGGTGAACAGTCGCGGAATGATGTCGTGTCCGGGGAACTCGCCGCCGAAAATCATGTAGGACATGTACGACCCGATGATCGGGATCGACTTGACTACGCCGTCCGTGATCCGCAGGCCATTACCCGAAAGGACATCGTCGGGGAGTGAATACCCGGAGAATCCGGCAAGGAGCCCGAGGATGAGCAGCAGGAAGCCCACCACCCAGTTGAGCTCACGCGGTTTGCGGAACGCTCCGGTGAAGAAGATCCGCATCATGTGCGTCACCATGGCGGCGACAAAGATCAGAGCAGCCCAGTGGTGAATCTGCCGTATCAGCAGTCCGCCGCGGACCTCGAACGATAGCCGCAAGGTCGATGCGAACGCCTCCGACATTTCCAGGCCCTGCATCGTGGCGACGGGGCCGTGGTAGGTGGTCAGGCCCATCGAAGGGACGAAGAACATCGTCAGGAAGATCCCGGTGAGTACCAGGACTACGAACGAATAGAGCGCGACTTCACCGAGCATGAAGGACCAGTGGTCGGGGAAGACCTTGCGGGCAAACTCCTTGACCGCTACCGCGATGCCGGTGCGCTGGTCGAGGTAGTCCGCTGCCCGACCCGCTTTGGTCGCGGGCGCTGCCTGATTCGGTGAGGATTCGGCGTTTGCGGTTGTCACTTGAGGCGCTCCCAGAAGCTAGGTCCAACGGGCTCAGTAAAGTCACTTTGCGCGACCAGGTATCCTTCGTCGTCCACCGTGATGGGCAACTGCGGGAGGGGCCGCTTGGCGGGGCCGAAGACAACCTTTGCGCCGTCCGCCATGTCGAACGTGGACTGGTGGCAGGGGCACAGCAGGTGGTGAGTCTGGCGTTCGTACAAAGCAACCGGGCATCCGACGTGGGTGCACACCTTGGAATAGGCAACAATTCCCTCGTGTGACCAGTCCTTGCGGTCATCGGCCTCGGTTATCTCTGACGGATCCATCCGCACCATCAAAACGATGGCCTTCGCCTTTTCGTCAAGCCATGCGTGAGTTCCGGGGCGGACCGATTCATCGATATCGTCCTGATACGGAATAACGTGATAGGCCGAACCGACGGTGACATCCGACGCCTTAATCGGACGGTTCGTCGGATCGGTTGCGAGCCGCACGCCCTTACGCCAGATCGTGTGCCGGAACTTGCTGATGTTCCAGTCTGCGCCAACTTCGCCGATGAGGGGCACTGCGAGGCCGAGCGGGAAGAGCGCGAGCGCCCCAACCATGGCACCTTTGAGGACGCCGCGGCGTTCCACGCCCGCGTCCTCGACGCCTGCCTGAATCTTCGCGACGGCTTCCGCACGAACCTCTTGCGACGATTCGGTTGCGTGGCGGTCTTCGGCAACTTCGGTGTCGCTCATGAGCGATTTTGCCCAGTGAATGGCACCGAGCCCGATGCCCAGCAACGCGAAAGCGAGTGCGACGCCCAGGGTGATGTTCTGCGTTCTGACCCCCGCCACAGACGTGTCGTCCGGAAGCGCGAAGAACGCAACGAGTAGCCCGATCGTGCCGAGCATCGAGATGACGAAGAGCGTCACCACGATAGTTTCGGAGCGGCGGGCCGCCTTTGGATCTGAATCACCCAGGCGATGCTTGTGGGCGGGAATGCCGGGATCGGAGAAGTTGGAGGGAGCAACGTCCTGCGACTCGTTTGTTGATCCGTCGACCACAGTTTGGTTCTGGCTCACGATGATTTCGCTCCTACCCACACGGCTGCGCCGATGAGCGCGCCAATTCCGATAATCCACGCCCACAAACCCTCCGAAACGGGGCCGATGGATCCGAGGGAATCACCGCCCGCAGAGCCGTCGCGCTGCGCGACCACGTATGCGATGAGGTCACGCTTTTCTTCGGGGGTGATGTTCTGATCGTTGAAAACGGGCATCGACTGCGGACCCGTGACCATGGCTTCGTAGATTTGCGTTGGGGTGGTGTCCCATAGGTCGGGGGCGTACTTGCCCTCTGACAAAGCGCCGCCGGCTCCGACGGCGTTGTGACACATGGCGCAGTTGGTGCGGAAGATTTCGGCGCCCGACGCGGCATTTCCCTTCGTCGGGTCAACGGCTTCTGCGGACGGGACGGACGGGCCGGGACCGAGGGAAGCGACGTAGGCAGCGAGTTGAGCCGTCTGCTCCTCATTGAACTGCACGGGCTTGACCGGCGCCTGGACCGAGTTGGATTGCATGGGCATTCGGCCCGTGCTCACTTGGAAATTCACGGCCGCAGCGCCGACGCCGATCAGGGACGGCGCGACGTCGGTCTTTCCAACCGCGTCAGTGCCGTGGCAGGTGGCGCAGTTCGCTTGGAAGAGCGCCTGGCCGGCTGCAACATCGTCGGAAGTGGCAGAGGTTACTTCGGCTGTCGCCGACGACGGCGCGAACGCCGAATACGCGGCTCCGGTCAAGAACAGCGCCAGCGTGAGCAGCAGCACCGGTGCGAAGCGGTGATGCCGTCTAGCGGCTAGTGCCTTCACGTCTCAATCCTGTCTGTGGTGGGGGGTAAGGAAATCTAAAGAACCTAGCGGAGGAAGTAGATGACTCCGAATAGGACGATCCAGACAACGTCAACGAAGTGCCAGTAGTAGGAGACCACTACCGCGGTGGTGGCCTCGTGGTGACCAAAGTTCTTTGCCGTGAACGTGCGGCCAAGGACGAAGAGGAATGCGATCAATCCGCCAATGACGTGCAGGCCGTGGAATCCGGTTGCCAGGAAGAACACCGAACCGTAGGGCGAGCTCGAAATCGTTAGCCCGTGTTCAACAAGCTCTGCATACTCCAGGACCTGGCCGGCGATGAAGATCGAACCGAGAATGAAGGTGAGCGTCGTCCATTCGACAAGTCCCCACTTGTTCAGCTGCCACAGCTTGCCTGTCCGTACCGGTTGGAACCGCTCGGCAGCGATGACACCGAACTGGCAGGTCACAGAGGACAAAACCAGAACGATCGTGACGATCAGCGCCTGGGGGACGTTGAGGTGCGAGGGCCCCTGGGCCCATTCCTCGCTCGGGAGCGTTGCGCGGACCGTGAAGTACATCGCGAACAAGCCCGCGAAGAACATCAACTCGCTGGCTAGCCAGACGATTGTGCCGACCGAGACTGGGTTCGGCCGGTTCACATGCACGTGGGGCGTGGTGCTGGGGGTTATCGAGGCTGTTGACACATAGTCATTATTGCTGATCGGAGGCTGTGTGTGGGCCGTTGGGCCCATGCGAGTCGCGCAGATTGGGCGCGGATGTCCCATTTTTCGCGCATTTTGCCGCCAAAGTGTGACGCTTGCGGTTGAACTGTCACCTAACGGCCCGCCAGATAGCGCCTGCGATCGCGCGCTAGGTTCAATTCGGGTCGCGCCAATGGGTCCTCGCCGCCGCGCCTAGAATGGAAGCATCCGCCTCGGCACGGCAGCCTCAGTTCGGAGTCGTGGACGGCCACACAGATATCGCAAAGGAAGTAAGCACCATGACCGTTACGCCGACGTGGCCCGAATTGCTGAGTGCGCTCGTCAATGGAACTTCACTTTCCAGCGCCCAAACTGAATGGGCAATGGACAGCGTTATGTCGGGTCAGGCAACCCCGGCCCAGCTCGCTGGATTCTTGATCGCGTTGCAGTCCAAGGGCGTTTCGGTCGACGAGCTAGCCGGGCTCACCAGCGGCATGCTCGCCCACGCGGAACCGCTCGACGTCCCTACGCGCGCGGTCGACATTGTCGGAACCGGCGGCGACGGGGCCAAAACGGTCAACATCTCGACCATGTCAGCGATTACGATTGCCGCGTGCGGCCCCCTGGTGATCAAGCACGGCAACCGCGCCGCGTCGTCCGCATCGGGTTCGGCTGACGTCCTCGAAGCCCTCGGCGTCAGGCTCGATCTCACGCCCGCACGCGTCGCGGAGGTGGCGCGCGAGGTCGGAATCACTTTCTGCTTTGCGGCAACCTTTCACCCGTCGATGCGCTACGCGGGTCAAACCCGCAAGGAGCTTGGGGTTCCCACCGTCTTCAACGTGTTGGGTCCGCTAACCAACCCCGGCCGACCGGATGCTATGGCGCTGGGGGCGGCGGACGAGCGCATGGCGCCGCTCATGGCCGGCGTGCTTGCCACCCGCAATGTCAATGCGCTGGTTTTTCGGTCGGCGGACGGCCTTGATGAGCTTGCGGCAACGGGCCCTTCGGATATTTGGGAGGTTTCCGGCGGCATCGTCGCCCACCTGCGGGTCGATCCGGCGGAAGATCTGGGCCTCGCGCCGATCTCCCGCGACGACCTGCGCGGAGCGGATGCGCAATTCAACGCGGGCGTCGCTCGCGACCTGCTGGATGGGAAGACGGGGCCCGTACGCGACACGGTGCTGTTGAACTCGGCGGCGGGTCTGGTCGCGGACGGGACGCTGCCGGGTACCGAACGCGACGGCGGGACGCTGGTTGAGCGGCTCCGCGCGGGAATAGCGCACGCGGCCGAGGCAATCGACTCCGGCGCGGCCAGCGATCTGCTGCAACGCTGGGTCGCGGCAACCTCCCGCTAGGGCGCTCCCCAAATAGTCGGAGCGGGCCCGGCTCGTGCTTATTCTGCAACCCGCCGCCCCCGTTCAATCTCAGCCGCGGTGGGGGGACAGAGAATCGTCGGCGTGGACCTGCCGCACGTCAACATCGGCGCGGTCTATCCACGCGGCAATGACGAGCTGTTCTTCTGCGGATGAATCCTGATCGTATCCGCGGTCGGCTGTAGCCAGCAATGCGCTGATAGCCGGTTCGATGTGCGGACCCGTCGCTAACATCGATGCGCAGTGGCGACCACGCACAATCAGGTCGAGCGCAGTGGCATCGCCAGCACCGCGCGATATAAGAACGAGCGCCCCCCGCCTGCGCAGGTCCCGTAACCGTAAGGCCGTTTCGACCCCGTGGGTCACTGCGTCGATTCCGTCGCGAACGTATGCGGCGGCCTCGTACCGCTGCGCCGCGGAAAGCTCCCGCATGCGCGTCGTGCATCGATGCACGAACTCGGTGACATCGCCCGCGAGCACGCTGCCGACGCGGGCGACGGCGTCTTCGTGATCGGGTGAGTACGCGACGCATGGGCCCGGGCACTGTTGCATATCCAATCTCACACACGCCGTCGCGCCTGGACGCGGGGTCGCTGGCAGCGTCTTTGTGCACGTGCGGATCGGATAGACGAATTCGAGAAATTCTTTGACGATCGACGATTGCTTAGTCGTTAGTGGGCCGATCGCAGCGTCGCTTGCGGGGGATCGCCTTCGTGTCACAAGGCGAGGGTTTGGCCCCGGGCTGAGGCTGATCCAGCTCCTGGAGCGCTGGCGCTTCGAGCGGCGGTTATACGGGGGAGAATGCTGCTCGATCAGGCGCAATTCGCGGACTTCCGCTTCGAGAGCCGTGGCGCACGGCACGTCCGTGACGCGAACCGTCAGGCGCGTCATTTCTTGCATCCGCGCCCGCTTTTCTGCCGCCGTGAAGTAAGAACGCACCCGGGTACGCACGTTGGTGGACTTGCCGACATACAGGACGCGGTTGTCGGAGCCAACGAACATGTAGGCCCCCGGACCTCGCGTCAGGTTGTCGGCCAGGGTGTGCCGCCTGCGCACGTCCTCGGGTATGGGGTCGCACGCCGTGCGCAGGTCGTCGCGATAGAGCACGCCCCGCGCCGCATGGCGCTCGAGCAGCGCGTGCAGGACATCGACCGTGGCACGGGCGTCGGATAGGGCACGGTGGTCCGGGGTTACGCGCGCGCCGAAATGCTGGGCGAGGGTCGATAGCTTGTGGTTGGGGACCTCGCCCTTCGGGACCACGGCGCGCGCGAGCTTCACGGTATCCACGACCAATGACCGCGGCCACGGATAACCGTGTTCGGTTGCGCAGTGGCGCAGGAACCCAACATCGAACGGCGCATTGTGCGCAACGATGACGGCGTCCCCCAGGAATTCGATGAAGGATGCGATGACCTCGCCGGGACCCGGTTGCCCGACGAGCATGTCGGGAGTGATCCCTGTGAGATGCCGAATAAAGGGCGGAATATCGAGTCCCGCGTCGACCAGGGTTTGGAATTCCCCAATGACCTCGCCACCGCGCACCTTCACGGCGCCGATTTCGGTTATTGCCGCCGAACCTGGTTTGGACCCTGTCGTCTCCAAATCGACGACGACAAAGGTGGTCTGGTGCAACGGCTCGCCGAAATCGTCGAAAGTTGCCTGCACGCCTTGTGCCGAATCATGCGCCGCGAGAATCATGAAACAAGCGTATGGCGCGCGTCTGACATTTACGCGTAGATGGCGTCAATGTCGTCCTTGAAATCGCGGATGACCAGGTGGCGCTTGACCTTGAGCGACGGGGTTAGGTATCCGTTCTCGATGGTGAAATCGCCGTCGAGTATCCGGTACTTCCGGATCGACTCGGCACGCGACACCGCCCGGTTGGTGCGGGAAACAGCCTGGTCCAAGGAGCGCAGGACATCGGGGTCGTGCTTCGCTTCGGCGACGGTCATTGTGGGCTTGCCGTGTGCCTTCAGCCAGCCGGGGAGCGCCTCCTTATCGAGCGTTATGAGCGCGGCGACAAATCGTTGACCGTCACCCACAACCACGCACTGGCTCACCAGGGGGTGGCCGCGCAGCCGATCTTCCAGGATTGCTGGGGCGACATTCTTGCCCCCGGCGGTGACGATAAGTTCCTTCTTGCGCCCCGTGATCGTGACGTAGCCGTCGGCATCCACCATGCCGATATCGCCGGAGCGGAACCACTCACCGTCGAACGCGGCGCGGGTCGCCTCCGGATTGTTGTGATAGTCGTGAAAGACGTTGGGGCCGGCCAACAGCAGTTCGCCGTCCTGGGCGATCCGCACCGAGCAACCCGGAAAAGGGCGGCCGACCGTTCCGATTTTGATGTTTCGCGGCAGGTTGACGGTAATGGGGGCGGTGGTCTCGGTGAGCCCATATCCTTCGAGCACCAAGATCCCCAGGCCTCGGTAGAAGTGTCCAAGGCGTTCGCCCAGGGCGGCACCCCCCGAGATCGCGTACTGCACGCGTCCGCCCAGGAGCGTGCGTATCTTCCTGAGGACCAGCCGGTCGGCGACCTGGTGGGAAGCTCGCAGCGTGAGCTTGGGGCCGCCCGGTGTATCGAGCGCGCGGGAGTAAGCGATTGCCGTTTTAGCGGCCCACCTGAAGACCTTCTGTTTGCCTTCCATCGAAGCCTTTTGGTCCGCGCCGTTGTAGACCTTCTCGAAGACCCGCGGAACGGCGAGCAACCAGGTCGGACGGAATGCGTTCAAGTCATCTAGCAGCGACTTGATATCGCCGACATACCCGACCACGGAGCCGCCCGCCATGCCCAGGACGTGAATGAACCGGGCGAACACGTGTGCCAGCGGAAGGAACAGAAGGACCTTTGCGCCCGGTGCCGCAATGATCTCCGGGAACTCCGCCACGGAATTCCTAGCCAGCGAGACAAAATTGCCGTGCGTGAGTTCGACGCCCTTGGGGCGTCCGGTAGTGCCGGAGGTATAGATGATCGTGGCGACGGTCGCTGCCGAGGCGTGCCGTCGGCGGGACGCGATGGCCTCGTCGGAAATGGACGTGCCGTCAGCCTTGAGCCCCTCCATGATTCCGTTCGCAAAGACCCCAACATTGGATTCGTCCGGGACGGTGCCGAGCGTGCGTGCCTCCGTCACGGTCGCGAGAAAGGCGTCGCTCTCGACGAAGAGATGCGCGATTCCGGAATCGCGTGAGATCCACTCGACCTGTTCGGCGCTGGAGGTTTCGTAAAGCGGCACGGTCACTGCTCCCGCCGCCCAAATTGCCCAGTCCAGGATCGCCCAATTCACGCTGGTGTGCGCCATGATTCCGACCCTGTCGCCGGGTTTGATCCCGCGGGCTACGAGTCCCTTCGCGACGGCGACAACCTCGGCATCCAGCTGCGAGGCCGTCAGCGTGCGCCATTGCCCGTGGTCCGTCTTGAATTCGACGGCAGGCAGTGGTCCTTGCGAGCGAACGCGGTCGGCAAGTAGATCGTTGATGTTCGAGTCATCGTCGATCTCCACAAGAAGGGGAGTGTGGTACTCCGAGAGCTGCACCATGGGTGCTCCTTTGCATCGTGAGGCGGTTACCAGCGTACGTGAGGCGCGATTACGGCGGGCAATCGAACGGCTTTCAGTACGGTCGCGCAGCGTGGCAACCGGGTCAAACCTGTGCGCCGGTGTCCCAGTCATCGCGTTCTTTGGGGAGCGTGAGCAGCAGAACGACGACGCCAACGACCAGGAGGCTGCCGGTGATCGCGAACAAGACGGCGGGCGCAACCGCGTGAAAGATCGCATACAAGACGGAGCCGATCGACCCGAGCAACACGAAGAGCCAGCCAACGATCCGGGCGGGGCTGCCGTCCAGACGCACTTCCGGGTCTGGCGGAACAAATTCGCCCTCAACAGGGACGTCTTCGCCTACCGACCAATCGCGAGGACCGCCGCCGAACGCGGTCGAATCGTCGCCGGTGGCGTCGAGCGGTTGTAGATTCCTAAAGCCCGGAATGTCATCGAGTTCCCTGGCGAGCTTACGGAACTCCTCGTCGAGATCGAATGGCGCCGCGGGATCTGCGGATGCGCCGGCTTCATCGCGGTTCACGCTTTGCACGTCGTTCGCGTTAGGCTGAGTGCTATCCGATGGATGTGTTGGCGCACCACCCTCGTGTGAGGTCGGGACATGGGCGGGCGGCTCGGGGGTGTCCTCGTGGCTTGTCGACATGCCTCCACTGTAGGGTTATCCGCGGTGGTTATCACAGGCGCGGGCGTAAGGGAGATTCGTTGTTCTACTGGCTCATGAAGCGGGTCATTGGCGGTCCCCTTCTTAAATTGGCCTTTCGACCATGGGTCATCGGCGCCGAGAACGTGCCGGAATCCGGCCCCGTTATCATGGCCTCCAACCACCTTTCGGTACTCGACTCGTTCCTGCTGCCGCTGGTACTTGACCGCAACATCGTCTTCATCGGGAAAGCCGAATACTTCGCCGGGCGTGGCATCACGGGTCGCATCACGGCAGGTTTTATGCGCGGCGTCGGCACGATTCCCGTGGACCGCTCCGGCGGAAGGGCATCCGAGGCAGCGTTGCGCACCGGCCTCAACTACCTGAAGACGGGTGGCATATTCGGCATCTACCCCGAAGGAACGCGGAGCCCGGACGGGAAACTGTATCGGGGCAAGACTGGCGTAGCGCGGTTGGCGATCGAATCGGGAGCAAAGGTCGTCCCGGTGGCGATGATCGGCACCAATGTCGCACAACCGATCGGGCGGCGCCTGCCTCGTCCCATGCGAATCGGCATCGTTTTCGGAAAGCCACTGTCCTTCGAAGAATTCCGCGGAACACACGAGGACCGGTTCGTGCTGCGCCAGGTCACGGACGACATCATGTACGCGATTCAGCAGGTTTCCGGGCAGGAATATGTTGACGCGTACGCCGCCACCGTCAAGGCCCAGCTCGAGGCGGGCAAGGATGTCAGCGCCATATACGCAGAAAAATCGGATACCTCACCCGGGGACCGCCCCGTGCCCGCCGACCTGTCGGTCCCAGAGCCCCCCAAATAGGCCACGCGTAGACTGTTGGGCGGGGGTAAAGGCCCGCCCGCGCTGTCGCGGCAGCTTCGCGCCCACTGACTCATCGCATCTTCCATCACTGTGCAAGAAACTACTGAGAGGTAAAGAAGACCATGACGGTTCGTCGTGTTGCATTGCTTACCGCAGGCGGATTTGCCCCCTGCCTATCGTCCGCGGTCGGCGGCCTGATCGAGCGCTACAACGAGATCGACCCCACGATCGAAATCATCGCTTACCAGCACGGATACCACGGCCTGTTGCTTGGCAACAAGATCGTGGTGGACGCCGAGGCTCGCAAGCACGCGGGCGAACTGCACAAGTTCGGTGGA
The DNA here is from genome assembly GCF_006715765.1 of Rarobacter incanus. Classification (NCBI taxonomy): domain Bacteria; kingdom Bacillati; phylum Actinomycetota; class Actinomycetes; order Micrococcales; family Rarobacteraceae; genus Rarobacter; species Rarobacter incanus. The sequence goes on along the minus strand of NZ_VFNV01000001.1, from coordinate 518,170 downwards.
TCGCCCATCGGTAACTCCCGCGTCAAGCTCACAAACGCGGCCGACTGCGTCAAGCGCGGACTGGTCAAGGAAGGCGAAAACCCGCTCACCGTCGCGGCCGAACGCCTCAAGGAAGACGGCGTCGACGTCCTCCACACCATCGGGGGAGACGACACCAACACTACTGCGGCGGATTTGGCCGCATACCTGCACGACAACGGCTACGAACTCACCGTCGTTGGTCTGCCCAAGACCATTGACAACGACGTCGTACCCATCCGCCAGTCGCTCGGCGCGTGGACCGCAGCAGAGGAAGGCGCGCACTTCGCAAAGAACATCATCGGTGAACACCGCAGCTCGCCGCGGATGCTGATTGTGCACGAAATCATGGGACGCCACTGTGGCTGGCTCACGGCCGCAACCGCTGCGAAGTACCGCGAATGGGTCACGACCCAAAAGTGGGTCCCCTCGCTGGGTCTCACGCAGGATCGTTGGGACGTGCACGCGGTGTTTGTTCCCGAACTGAAGATCGACATCGATGCCGAGGCGGCGCGCCTCAAGACCGTCATGGACGAGGTCGGCAACGTCAACATCTTCCTGTCCGAGGGAGCGGGCGTAGCTGACATCGTCGCGCAGCTCGAGGCGGCGGGCGAAGAGGTCCAGCGCGATCCCTTTGGCCACGTGAAGCTCGACACCGTCAACCCCGGCCAGTGGTTCGCGAAGCAGTTCGCGGAAAAGCTCGGTGCCGAAAAGGTCATGGTGCAAAAGTCGGGTTACTACTCGCGAGCGGCCGCGGCCAACGCTGAGGACCTGCGCCTGATTAAGTCGATGACGGACCTGGCCGTTGAGGCGGCGCTGGCCGGAACGCCTGGGGTCATCGGTCACGACGAAGAAAACGGCGACCGACTGCGCGCGATCGAGTTCCCGCGCATCGCTGGTGGTAAGCCATTCGACGTCAAGCAGCAGTGGTTCGGAGAGCTGCTGGGCGCCATCGGGCAGAACTACGACCCAGCTTCGGCAGTTTCGGCACACTGATTCTGCTTCCATCTAGCTCGGTGAGGGGCCGGCGCGCGTGAGTATCGATTCAACACTTGCAAACCGGAATGACCTGGAGTCGTTCCGGTCCTTAGAAGCACGTCAACAACCGACGTGGCCAGACAAGGACGAGCTCGCGCGCGCCTGCTCGACATTGCGGGCAAGCGCACCCATCGTGGTGCCCGCGGCGGCCGACAAACTGCGCGAAAGGCTCGCTGCGGTTGCGCGCGGCGAGGCGTTCTTATTGCAGGGCGGCGATTGCGCAGAAACGTTTGCGGAGGCCGACGCGAACCGGATCGGCAACAAGATCCGCACGATCTTGCAGATGGCGGTGGTCTTGACGCATGGTGCCTCCATGCCTGTGGTCAAGATGGGGCGGATGGCCGGTCAATTCGCAAAGCCGCGCAGTTCCGACATGGAGACGCGGGGCGGGATCGAACTTCCCGCATACCGCGGCGACATGGTCAACGGCTTTGATTTTACGGACGAGTCCCGCCGCCCCGATCCGGGCCGCATGGTGGAGGGCTACAGGATTTCCTCCGCAACCTTGAATGTCATTTCGGCATTCACGGGTGGCGGATTCGCGGACCTGCGCCGTGTCCACGAATGGAATGCGGGCTTCTTGAAGAACCCCGCCTATAAGCGTTACGAACGCACGGCGAAGGAGATTGACCGCGCAATCCGGTTCATGACCGCATGCGGCGTCGATTTCGAGGCGCTACGCACCGTCGACTTCTTTGTCGGCCACGAGGCGCTGCTGCTCGACTACGAACACTCGCTCACTCGCATCGATTCGCGTTCGGGGCGACCCTACGACACATCGGCCCACTTCCTGTGGATAGGGGAGCGCACGCGGCAGCTCGATGGAGCGCACGTGGAGTTCCTTTCGAAGGTGTCGAACCCGCTTGGCGTCAAGCTGGGGCCGACCACGACCCCGCAAGATATGGTCGCGCTCGCCGACAAACTGGATCCCGCCAGGGAGCCGGGGCGCCTAACCTTCATCGCTCGGATGGGCGCGTCAAAGGTGCGTGAGGTGCTGCCTCACCTGCTCGAAGCGGCCAAGCGGGAGGGGCTCGCCGCCGCCTGGGCCACCGATCCGATGCATGGCAACACGATCACGTCATCGTCGGGATTCAAGACCAGGCGATTCTCGGACGTGATGGACGAGGTTGTCGGGTTCTTCGAGGTGCACCGCGCCATCGGCACGGTCCCTGGCGGACTGCACATGGAGCTGACCGGGGACGACGTCACCGAGGTGCTTGGCGGCGCCGAAGAGATCGATGATGCGGGCTTAGCAGAACGCTACGAGACACTGGTCGATCCGCGACTGAATCACCAGCAGTCCCTGGAACTCGCGTTCCTCGTGGCCGAAATGCTGGTCGGGGCGTAGCCCGCGGAGCGCGGAGCGCGCAGACCTCGTTCCTATCTTTTTCACCACACCGTTATGGTGATGGTCGTTCCCGGTGGAATTTTGGTGCCAGCGTCCTCGCTTTGGAACCGCACCCGGTCGAGGATGGCGCCAAGATAGCGGTCCGCCTTGACCTCGAAACCCGCATCCTTGAGGGTTGTGGTCGCGTCGGATTCGCTCATGCCAACGACGTTGGGCACTTCCACAGGTTTCGGGCCCCGCGACGTCACAACCGTTACGGTGGCAGTGCGATACGACTGTGAACCCGCCGCAGGTACCTGCGAGACGATTGCGCCTTCCGGAATCGAGTCGTCGTACTGCTTCTTCCCGACCTTGAGATTCAGGCCGCGGTTGGCCAGCACGGATTCGGCTTCGGTGGTGGTCATCTGGGCCAGATTGGGGACCTCGACCGGCTCCTTGCCCTTCGAGACGGTGAGGGTGATCGTGGTGTTGTGTGGGTGGCGCGAACCTTGCGGGACCGAGGATGCAATGATCACTCCCTTATCCACGGTGTCGGAGAATTCGCGTTCGACCGTTGGTGCGGGGAACCCGGCGCTCGTGATCGCATCCTGCACCTCCGCGAGCTTCTTCCCGACGATCTCATCGGGGACATCCCGGTACTCCACCCCTTGGGATATCACCAGGGTGACCGTGGTGCCTCTGCGCACGCGTTCGGCCGATTCTGGGTCGGTGCTGACGATAAGCCCGTTTGGGATGGTGTCGGAGTAGGCCGTTTCCTGGTCGGCTACTAACGATGCTGCCGTGAGGGCGGCGGTCGCGTCGTCGATGGTTTGCCCAACGAGTTGTTCCGGGACGCTGGTATATGCGCCGGGGCCCAAAGTCTGGTACCAGACGCTTGCGCCGACCGTCCCGGCCAGCGCCAAGGCCAGCATGATCGTGAGAACAAGCAGGGGGCGGCGCCTGCGGCGCGGCGTGCGCGCTGGACGATCGTGCGGCGCCGAACGAACTACCGGGGCGGCCTGGGTCGGCTGTATGTGGAGCGAGACCGTGTGCGCCGATTCGCGTCCCTGCTCATCGCCCGAGCCTTCGACAGCGTCCTTGGAGTCCCGATCGGGGTCGTGATCCTCGGCGCTCAGTTGGCCGTCGCGGCTCGTTTCGATGGTGTTGGCTGCGTCACCGGTGGCTGGCGGAGGCGTCACCGTATGCGCCAGAACGCCTTCTGACAGAACGGATTCGACGCGCTTGATTGCGGCGAGGGCTACGCCCGCGCTTGGGATGCGATTGTCGGGATCACGTGTCGTCATTTGCGCGACGAAGTCGTCGATTTCGGAGGGCAGCCAGGGCGAGATTTCACTGGGGCGGGGGGCCTCCGATTGGAGATGCTGGAGGGCGATCTGGATCGGAGTGTCGCCTTCGAAAAGTTGGTGGCCCGTGAGCATTTCGAAGAGCGTCGCCCCGATCGCATAGACATCCGTGCGAGCGTCTGCTTTCCCGCTGGTAATGAGCTCGGGGCTGAGGTAGGCAACCGTTCCCATGACGGTCCCGGTTGAGGCCGCCGTCACTTCGGTCACCGCGCGAGCAAGACCGAAATCAGCGACTTTTACCGAGCCCGTTGGCGTGAGCAGGATGTTTTCGGGCTTTATGTCGCGATGTACCAGGCCAGCGGCATGCACCGCCGCGAGGGCGTCCAGTGCTTCGCGGATGATGCGGAGCGCATCGCGGACGGTCATAGGCGGCTCTGCGACCAGGAGCCGACGCAGGTTTGGTCCCGAGACGTATTCCATGACGAGGTACGAAACATCGGCATCAACGCCTTGGTCGTGGACGGCGACCAAATGGGGGTGGGCGAGCCTGGCGGCCGAGCGTGCCTCCCTGCGGAAACGGGCCGCGAAGTCGGAGCCGTGCGGGCCGTGGGCCAGATGCTCGTGCATGACCTTGACCGCGACGTCGCGATCCAGCCGCAAGTCGGTCGCAAGGTAGACCGTAGCCATTCCGCCGCTGGCTAGGCGGCGCCGAATTCGATAACGACCATCAATGGTCGTATCGACGAGCCTGTCGCCTGCGGAAAGAGTCACTGACGGATCCTATCGGGTTGGCGGATGTATGCGGCGATTCCCGGATTTTACCCGGAGCTGCGACACTGGCCGATTCGTATCAATCGTAGGCGGTCCTGGAGCATTTCTGCGCGGTTGAGCGGGTGGCGGCGGGCTGAATCGCCACGGCCGCAACCCCACCCAGATGGACGGCCCCACAGGGGAACCGACACGGCCGCAACCCCACCCAGAATCCGGATTCGACACGGGGGCCGGGCAGGTGACTAGGCTGGTGCCATGACAATTGGGCTTACTAAGAGTGACATTGCGGAGCGAATTTCGCGGATTGAGTGGATTTCGGTGCCGGAGTTTGCGGAGAGGCTTGGAACGTCTGCCGCCAATGTCCGCGGCGCGTTACAGGCACGGCGGATCGTCGGACGTAAGCACTCGCACCAGGTCGGGGCATTGATTCCCGACATTTTCTTGGTTCCGCGCCACCTTTCAAATCCAGCAGATCCGGGACCTGCTCCCGCCGCTGGGGAGCCTGAGCAACTGGTAATCCTGCCGGCGCTGCGTGGGACTATCACCGTTTTGGCTGATCATGGCTTTTCCGACGACGAGATTCTAGATTGGCTGCTGACCGACCACGACGAACTGGGGGAGAGCCCCGTGTCGGCTCTCTTGCGTGGGCACACTAGCGCCGTCCGCAGGGTCGCGCAGGTGCTGGACTAAGCGGTCGGGTCACCGATCCCGGCGAACGGTCTGGTCTGCAAGGTGTCGCAGCGTTTCTTGGGCGCGACGTGATAGTGAGGATTCGGCAAGTGCCGCGGTCGCTTGCGCGTACTTGTGGTTGATGATCCCCTCGACCTGGTCGATCGCGCCGGAGGTGACCATCATCTCCGTAACCCATTCGACATCGGAATCTGCGTAAGAACCAGAATTGACGAGGGCGCCCAGCCGCTCCTGATCGGCTGTTCTCAGCGCCGCCATCGTGCGCGCGAGCAGGACGGTTCGTTTGTTTTCGCGTATATCGTCACCGGCGGGCTTTCCTGTGACTTTTGGATCCCCAAAGACTCCCAGGACATCATCACGGAGTTGGAACGCCTCGCCGAGAGGGATTCCCACGCGCGACATTTCATCGAGTTCTTCCTCGGAAGCTCCGGCAAGAATCGCACCGAAACGCAACGGATACTCGACCGAATACTGGGCTGTTTTGGCGACGATTACTTCCCAAGCTCGCTGTTCATCGTGCGCGGGATCCTGACCCCACGCGGGAGCCGCTTCGCTCGCAAGGTCCAAGTATTGGCCGAGCGTCACGCCGACGCCCATCCGGTGCCAGGCAGCGTTGAAGGCCGGCGCGACTCCGGCCAGTTGCCCTGCGTGTGCGGCGAGGTCGTTTGCCTGGATGAGGGCCAGGTCGCCCGCTAGTATTGCCGCGCCAACGCCAAAGTGTGCATCGTCGCCGACCATGCCCATCGTTCGGTGCGACGAGGCGAATGCCTTGTGTGCGGCTGGTTTTCCGCGGCGAGTGGCAGACCTGTCGATGATGTCGTCGTGCAGCAGCGCGGCCGCCTGGAAGAACTCAATTGCAGATGCGGCCGCAAGAACCGGGACCGTGTCGGTGTCCGCGCGCGTTCCCGAGATGGCTCTGGCGCGGTGGCCTTGCCACGACCAAAAGCAGAGTCTGGCGCGCATCCGTTTGCCGCCCGCCATCAGGGCTTCAATTGCATCCACCGGACCGCCATCGATTTCACCGAGCGACGTTGCGATTCGCCGCAGCGACGCGGTCGCCGCGGCGATCTCCGCGGTGAGTTGAGCCTGGAATTGTTGTTCTAGTTGGAGATCGTCAGCGGGAGATGTCGCGGCGGGCATGCCTCAAGACTATGCGGTGCGGTGCGGAAACACTAAGTGCCGGGCTGTCGCGGGCAGGGCATATGTGGTGGAGCTTCCTGGTGGCTGCAAGCGAAACTAGGTCGCCCGTGCTGGCCAAAGTTATCCACATCGGTCGGATTTCTGAACGCTGGGCGGCCGCAGCGGGCACCGTGGGGGCATGAACAATATCGTGCGTGTTTCGGATCCTCGCGAACTGCTGGCCTTTATCCCTTACCAAATCGGGTATCACCCGTCCGATTCGGCGGTGGTGGTGTCGCTGCGAGGCCATCGACATAGGTTGGGAGTTATTGCACGTGCGGATCTCAGCGACCTGCGTGCGGATGGTCGACTGGCCCAAGCCTTGGGTGATTTCTTGCAACGCGATGGCGCTGTTATGTCAATCGTTGTCGTTTACAGCGAATCACGCGGGACGTGGGAGAACGCGGTTCGTCCCCTGGTCGCTGCCTGTGGACGGTTCAGCGAGGTGCAGGTTTGGTGGGTTTGCCGGGATCGATTTTCGAGGGCAGACCCGGAAGCACTTGATCGTTCTCAATTCGAGTGGGGAACGGATCGTGCGGTTGGTGACCTTTCGACCACCCAGGTGAGCGCGACAATGGTCGCGCACGGTGCTGTCATCGGTGAGTCTAGGCAAGCTTTGGGCGATGTACCCGAACTGCGACCCGAAGAATCACAGCGAGTATGGCGTGCAGGTGATCGATGGGCCGTTGCGCGCCGATCACATCCGGAACGCTGGACGGCCGAATCACTGGATCTGTGGGATGGAGTTCTGGATGCAGCCGTCGCACGCTTCGGTGACGTGCCTTTGGCGTTTGCAGATATCCCCCCTGTGACGTGGGCGAAATTGGGTACTAGTCTGCGTGATGTGGGGGTTCGCGACGGGGTCATATTGCGCTGTGCCGCGCGGGCGTTGGGAATCCCGAACGTGGCCGAATCGGGTGATTCCCCGGGAGACATCGCGTCAGTGATGAGGACCATCGTGACCGGCGCTGGCACCCCATGTGTTCCGGATCCGGGCATCCTGGAGTCGGTTTGCGGCGTGATGCGCATAGCCACATCAGCGACACGACGTAAACATCGGTGCGATGGGCTGGCTGTCCTGGGGTTGCTGGCGTGGTGGGAGGGAAGCGGCGCTCGCGCGCGCGAATACTGCAATCGCGCGTTGGCCGTGCGGCCCGGGCATGGTTTGGCGCATCTGGTCGCGGAATTGCTCGATCGAGGTATAGCTCCCGGGTGGGTCGATGCGACGAGGACAGAGCATGCACGCTTCGCGGCTGAATAGGTGAGGCGCGTTGCGGGGTCTAAGGGCTGGTGGTGTCGAGTCGTGCGGTGGGTGGCTGGTGGTGTCGAGTCGTGCGACCTGTTGCCTGCGGCGGGTGGGAATAAAGATACGGCGGCCGGAGTTCGGAATAAATGGCCGATCTTGCCGCGCGGATGACGCGGGCGTGGTTTCGGCTGGGTACAATGTAATCTTGCCGATTTGATTCGGAACAACTCCCGCCCCGGTCGTTTAGTTGAAGGGTCCTTTGTGGCGAACTCGCAGACATCAGATTCCTATCCCGCTGCCCTCCAGCATGCCCAACTGCGGCAGCTGTTCGACGATGGGAAGCGTTCCGGTCAGGTGACCGCGCAACAATTGCGCATAGCCTGTGAGGTTGCGCAGGTCGAAGGTGCCAAGGCCCTGCGTGCTGTACTCAACGCACTGTCCGACGCATCCATCACGATCGTTGAGTTGCGCGAAAGCGCGGTTGCGGCGGCGCGGTCGACTGCAAAGGAATCGGTTACCGCGAGCACCGGGACCGCGAAAGCCACGACACGGAAGCGCGCTGCGACCAAGAAGGCGGCCGCAGGTGATACGGCTGACGAGGCCGCCGCGGTGAGCGAAAAGACTCCGGCCAAGAAGACGGCGACCAGGCGGACGAGCGCTAAGGCCGCTGCGACGGATGCAACCCAGGCCGATACGACCGCACCGACGGCGGATAAAGCGGAATCGAAAAAGACGCCTGCCAAGAAACCAGCAACGCGTCGCAAGACCGCAACCGTTGAAGCGGACGAATCTGGCGAGAGCGAGCTAACGGATGCGGCAGAGCCTGTGAAGAAGGCCCCGCGCAAGCGAGCAACCGCGACGAAGGCGGCGCCAAAGAGGCGGAGCGCGGCCGCAAAGGCGGCGAAGGATCAAGACGCCGACGACGTTGAAGTCGATCCCGACGTCGTGATCGAGGATCTGGCCGGCGACAGCGATGACGACAGCGAGGCAGCGCCCGAAGGCTCGGCGCGCAAGGAGCCCGCGGCAAAGGAAGAGCACGAGGAATCGCGCGGTTTCGTAGTCTCCGACGCGGACGATGACGACGCTCCCGCGCAACAGGTCGTCACGGCGGGCGCTACGGCCGACCCAGTCAAGGACTACCTGAAGCAGATCGGTAAGGTCGCGCTTCTCAACGCCGAGCAGGAAGTTGAGCTTGCCAAGCGTATCGAAGCTGGCCTTTATGCCGAATACATCACGAAGAACGAAGGGCCGTTCGAAGGCAAGAAGAAGCGTGAATTCGAGTGGATTATCAAGGATGGGCGTCGCGCTAAGAATCACCTGCTCGAAGCCAACTTGCGGCTCGTTGTTTCGCTTGCGAAGCGCTACACGGGGCGCGGGATGCTGTTCCTCGACCTCATCCAGGAGGGGAACCTGGGCCTGATTCGTGCGGTCGAAAAGTTCGACTACACCAAGGGCTACAAGTTCTCGACCTACGCGACGTGGTGGATCCGCCAGGCGATCACGCGCGCAATGGCGGACCAAGCACGCACGATCCGTATCCCCGTCCACATGGTAGAGGTCATCAACAAGCTCGCACGCGTCCAACGGCAGATGCTGCAGGATCTTGGGCGTGAACCGACCCCCGAAGAGTTGGCATTTGAGCTGGACATGACTCCTGAAAAGGTCGTCGAGGTCCAAAAGTATGGCCGCGAACCTATTTCGTTGCACACGCCGCTTGGCGAGGACGGTGATAGCGAGTTCGGTGACCTGATCGAGGATTCGGAAGCGATAGTGCCGGCGGATGCCGTGAGCTTTACGTTGCTCCAGGAGCAGCTACGCCAGGTTCTCGACACGCTTTCGGACCGCGAGTCGGGCGTGGTGTCGATGCGTTTTGGTCTCACCGACGGTCAGCCGCGCACGCTCGACGACATCGGCAAGGTGTACGGCGTAACTCGTGAACGTATCCGCCAGATCGAGTCGAAGACAATGTCGAAGCTTCGCCACCCCAGCCGATCGCAGGTGTTGCGCGACTACCTGGACTAGCGTCAAGCCTCGCCCACGGGGGCCCGTTCTTACCGGAACGGGCCCCCGGTTCGTTTCCGCCAGCTATGTTGCAGCTATGTTTGTTCCCGCCGTAATCGTTCCGGCCGACCTCGGACGCGACGGTGCACGACGGCATTGGCAGAACACCCGCCGCAATGGGCGGTATCTTCCGGTGAAGTTGTGGGCCGCCGGGGCGAGTGCGCCGCGCACCCACCGGAACGAGAAGTGCCCCGCAGCAGGGCTGCGGGGCACTCGGATGCTCGATGGCGGTGGAGCGCCTACGAGTAAAGCTTGTCTGTCTCGTCCTGGATGTGAGTTGCGATGTCCTCGTAACTGCTTGCATGCTCGCGCGCGTGGTGTGCGCAGAACAGTAACTCGCCAACCGGGAGTGTCACGCGCACGTAGGCGCGTGCGCCGCACCGGTCGCACCTATCTGCCGCGGTCAGTTCCGCTGGCTCTGCACTCATTGTTGTAGTCACACAATCATCTAAGCACTTCGGCATACGGCGACAAAGGAAAAGGCAGTCGGGTTCGCTACCCGCGTAGTCACCAGCATGGATATGTGACACGGGTCACCGTTTTCGGGAGCTCCGGCGCGGCCCGGCAGCTCCGGTGGCGCAGGCGCTTCCCACGCATCGGGCGGCTCCGGTGCGCCACGGCACCGCGGTGGCTCGACGGGCACCAGCGGAGCGCCTGGGCCCAGATGTCACAGGCGGCGGGTAAGGTGTTTGACGATGAGCGAGACATCCAACTACACCGCGCACCACCTCACCGTTCTTGAGGGACTGGAGGCCGTGAGAAAACGCCCTGGTATGTACATCGGGTCCACAGATTCCCGTGGCCTCATGCACTGCCTGTGGGAGATCATCGACAACTCGGTCGATGAGGCATTGGCAGGGTTTTGCACGCAAATTGATGTCACGCTGCATGACGATGGGTCCGTCACGGTCGCGGACAACGGACGCGGAATTCCCGTTGATATTGAGCCCAAGACCGGCCTGAGCGGGGTCGAAGTGGTCTTCACGAAGCTTCACGCGGGCGGAAAATTTGGGGGCGGGTCGTATAACGCTTCGGGAGGTTTGCACGGGGTCGGCGCATCGGTCGTCAACGCGCTCTCTGCGCGCCTCGACGTGGAGGTCGATCGTTCCTCCAAGACGTATCGAATGAGTTTTCGCCGCGGCGAACCGGGAACATTTGCGGACGGTGCCAGCGGACCGACCCAAGACGCGGCATTTACCCCGGCGGCTTCGCCTGAGCTGGCCGTCGTCGCCAAGGCGAAGCGGGGGACCTCCGGCACCCGGGTCCGCTACTGGGCGGATCGGCAGATTTTCCCGCGCAGCGCGGAATTCTCCTACGAGGATTTGGTCGATCGCGCGCGGCAAACGAGCTTCCTGGTGCCCGGCCTGAAAATCACGATCAAGGACGAGCGCTCCGCTGCATCGCAACCAACTGATCCTGACGGCGGCGCTGGAGACCGCGGCGGCCCGCCCGCAACTCAGGTCTTCTTGCACACCGGGGGCACGGCCGATTTCGTCGACTTCCTGGCTCCCGACGCGGGAGTGACCGACACGTGGACGCTGCGTGGTGAGGGCACTTTCAAGGAGACCGTCCCGGTGCTCGACGAGCGCGGGCACATGACTCCCCGCGAGGTCGCGCGTGAGTGCGAAGTGGACATCTCATTGCGGTGGGGGACTGGGTATGACACGACGGTGCGCTCGTTCGTCAATATCATCGCGACACCGAAGGGCGGATCCCACGTTGCCGGGTTTGAAGCAGGACTCCTCAAGACGATCCGCAAGGCCGTCGATGCCAACGCGCGGAAGCTGAAGATTTCGGCGAAGGACTCGCGTGAACGCATCGAAAAGGACGACGCGCTCGCCGGGCTGACCGCCGTTGTCACCGTCCGCCTCGCCGAGCCCCAGTTCGAAGGGCAAACGAAGGAGGTGCTGGGCACCGCGCCGGTTCGCGCCATCGTCGCCAGAATCATCGAGAAGAAGCTCACCGAGAAGCTCAACTCGCCCAAGCGCGATGAGAAGGCACAGTCCGCTATCGTGCTCGAGAAGATCGTCTCCGAGATGCGGGCCCGGATATCGGCGCGCAAGATGAAGGAGATTTCGAGGCGAAAGAACGCGCTCGAGACCAGCTCGCTGCCCGCAAAACTTGCCGATTGCCGTTCCGACGACGTCGCTCGTTCCGAATTGTTCATCGTCGAGGGCGATTCCGCACTGGGAACCGCAAAGCTTGCGCGATCGTCGGATTTCCAGGCACTATTGCCGATCCGCGGGAAGATCCTGAACGTGCAAAAGGCCTCGATTGCGGACATGCTCAAGAACGCCGAATGCGCCTCGATCATCCAGGTGCTTGGCGCCGGATCCGGGCGGACATTCGATCTTTCCGCCGCCCGATACGGCAAAATCATCTTGATGACGGATGCCGACGTGGACGGCGCCCACATTCGCACGCTACTGCTCACCCTTTTCTTCCGGTACATGCGCCCGCTGCTAGAAGCGGGGCGAGTGTACGCGGCCGTGCCGCCGCTGCACCGCATCGAGGTTGCGGGGCGCCGGGGGCGCGAGTACGTCTACACCTACTCCGAGGCGGAACTCGACCGGACCGTGCGTAGGCTGAAGAAGGCCGGACGCAAGGTGAAGGACGATATCCAGCGGTACAAGGGCCTGGGTGAGATGGACGCTGACCAGCTCGCGGAGACAACGATGGATCCGCGACATCGCACGCTGCGCCGTGTCACGGCCGCCGACGCGAAGGTCGCCGACGAGGTGTTCGATCTGCTCATGGGAAGCGATGTGGCTCCCCGCAAGGAATTCATCGTTTCGAACGCGGCGGGGATCGATTTGAGCCGCATCGACGCTTAGTCGCGGGCGTTGTTACCGGGGACGTTGAGCTGTCGGGTGATGGCCTGATCCTCGAAATCTTCATCGTTGCCCGGGTGGCGGCGGCCGCCACCGCCGCGGCGTGCTTGGGTGGAGTGAACCGTAGCGGGATCGGCCATCCCCAGCACATCGTCGAGTGAGGGGGCAGATGCCCGATGCTCGCGAATAAACATGACGATGTAGACCGCGATGAACCCAGCGGCGAACGTCCACCACTGCAGGGCGTATGACACGTGCGGGCCGCTGTCCGTTTCTGGCCGCGGGATCGGTTGCAGGTCGTTGAGCGCGGAGCTAACTCCGCTGGCGGCAATGACGTAGACGTCTTCCAGCACGCGGGCGTCCCCGTCCGGGAGCCCGGCGGCCGAGGCCGCCTGCGCCGGGGTGAAGGTGTATATCTGGCCGCCGGACACCCCGCGCCGATCGGCCGACTCCGCGGGCCGCAGGCGCGCGACGATGCGGTAATCGCCCTGCGGTGCCGCAGGGGGGTCCACTTCGTCGATTGGAGCCTGCGTGGATAGGTACCCGCGATCCACTAGGACTTGGCGGCCGTCATCGAGTTCGAAGATGCCCATGACGTGGTACCCAGCGCCGTACCCGACGGGGCGGTTGCGGACCAGTACCGGGTCGCCGACGAACCGTCCGGCCAGAATCACCGGACGCCATTGGTCGGCGGCGACGTACGCCCCGCCCGCGGGATACAACGTTGCGAAGGTGACTGCGTCTTGATCGTAGGCCGCGAGCACCTGCGCGTTGCGGGCATCGCGAGCAATGTGCCGGTTCCATTGCCAAACACCGAGCGATGCGCAGACTCCGGCGAGGACGAATATTACGGCGCCCAGGGCCAACCACCGGCGCGGACTGGTTCGGGCAGCTTCGGCACTCCTGTCGCTTCCGAGACGGCCCGCCCGCGCCGTCGCAGCCCCTCGCGCCCGCCCGGCCGCGGGCGGTGCGTCAACGGCCCGTGCTGCCTGCGCGTGGGGGGCGGGGCTTTGCGCGTCGTTCACCTGCGGTCGGCCTGCTCGAGCGGGACGGTATCGATCCAAAACGATCGCAACTGGAGGAAGTTTTCGAGGTGGGCGACGTGCCCCGGGCACGATGCCCACACTTTGCGGCGGTCGGGAGCATGGATTTTGGGGTTGTTCCATCGCACCGCCATCGTCGCGGGTTCCGTGCAACCCTTGGCGTTGCAGATCGGGTCGTCGGTTTCGTCGGGCGTTAGATCCACAATGTCACCGTTCTGTTGAAGTTTCAGTCTCGGTCGGACTGTCTGAGGTCGCCGGGAGGAGGCGACTGAGTTCGGGCGGCATGCCATCGACGCGGTCGCTCGATTCGCGGCCGGCGTTCGCGCCAACCACCGCAAAGTATGGAAGCACCGCGGCCGCGATTACCAGAATCCCGACGATCCACAGCGGCGCCCCGGCGTTCCACGCGAAAAACGAGGCGATGAAGCAAACAACGCGTATCCCCATCTGGATCAGGTACTTCCGCATGCGGCGGTCTTGGGAAGCCGTGAGAGGTTCGGGGGCCGAAGTAATTACCAGTGGGTCGCGCGGGGTGTGCGCTGCGCCGCCCCTAGCCTCGCGGCGACCGGATCGCGGCGTCGACTCCACAGGTACCACAACCTCCCCCTGCATCGGCCCGCGATCGCGGGACTCGGGGCGGCTGGGGTCATTCACCACTGCATTTTATCCGCGTTTTCTCCACATTCCGTGGCGAACGGGGCGCTGGCTCGACCGACCCGCTAACCTAAAGGAAACGAGCGCCGCCTCGCCGTGACGCTGTGTCCACGAATCGCAACTAAGGAGCCCCCGTGACCGAAGCGCAAACCGCCGAATCCTCAGCCCACCGTAGCCGCGTGGTGCTGGTCACGGGTGCGAACAGGGGGATCGGTCGCGCTATCGCAGAGCGTTTCGTGGCCGCCGGCGACAAGGTCGCGACGATCTATCGGTCGGGTGACCTGCCCGCGGGTGTCTTCGGTGTCATCGGGGACATGACGGACACCGAATCAGTCGACCGTGGTTTCGCCGCGATCGAGGACGAGTTGGGCCACATCGAAGTTCTGGTCGCCAATGCGGGAATCACCCGCGATCAACTGCTTATGCGGATGAGCGACGAGGATTTCACCTCGGTGCTCGACGTCAACCTCACCGGCGCCTTTAGATGCGTCAGGAGAGCCTCGAAGAATATGATCAAGGGTCGCTACGGGCGTATTGTCCTGATCTCATCGGTGGTCGGCTTGTACGGCGGTGCGGGCCAGGTCAACTACTCGGCATCCAAGGCCGCCCTGGTGGGCATGGCGCGTTCCGTCACGCGCGAAATCGGCAGCCGCGGCATCACTGCGAACGTTATAGCGCCCGGGTTCATCAACACGGACATGACGGCGGCGCTGCCCGAAGCCAAACAACAGCAATACAAATCGGCAATACCGGCCGGCCGCTTCGCGGAGCCCTCCGAGGTTGCCGCAGCCGTCGAATTCATTGCCAGCGACGCCGCCGGATACATCAGCGGCGCGGTCATTCCCGTCGATGGCGGTCTGGGCATGGGACATTGAACTCGTCCATATAGTCGGACCAAAGGTCGGGCACTCAGCGCGCCGAATCCACGAGGCGGCGGGTGCCGCGCGTGCGCGAATATCGCTGCGTGGGACACTAGTGTACGAATCGTGGCATGAGCCCGCTGGGCCTGCCGCCACATCACGCCCACTGTGGGTGTCATTTACTGAGGAGAGGGACAAAGATCGATATGGGTCTGTTGGAGGGAAAGAAACTCCTAATCACCGGCGTGCTGACGGATTCGTCCATCGCATTCCACGCGGCGAAGCTTGCACAGGAGCAGGGCGCCGAGGTGATCCTGACGTCGTTCGGACGCCAATTCAAACTGACTGAAACGTTCGCAAAGCGCCTTCCCAAGGCCGCGCCGGTCGTTTCCCTGGACATCACCAGCGATGACGACTTGGCGAATCTGGCCGACCAGGTGCGTCAGCACACCGACACCATCGACGGTGTGGTGCATTCGATCGGATTTGCGCCGCAATCCGTGATGGGCGGCAACTTCCTGGCCGCCGAGTGGCCCGACGTGGCAACGGCGCTCGAGGTTTCGGCGTTTTCACTCAAGTCGCTGGCCACCGCGACCCTGCCTCTCATGAGCAACGGGGGGGCGCTGGTTGGCCTGACGTTCGATGCGCAGTTCGCTTGGCCCGTGTACGACTGGATGGGCGTCGCCAAGGCCGCATTCGAATCGACGGCGCGGTACCTCGCACGCGACCTGGGCCCCCATGGCGTGCGCGTGAACTTGATTTCCGCGGGGCCGATTCGCACCACCGCAGCCAAATCGATCCCCGGATTCGAAAAGATGGAGGGGGGCTGGCCGGAACGAGCCCCGTTGGGTTGGGACCAAACCACGGCCGAGCCCGCCGCCCGCGGCGTCGTCGCATTGCTATCGGATTGGTTCCCGGCGACCACCGGTGAGATTGTGCACGTCGACGGCGGCGTTCACGTGATGGGCATATAGCAGTGCCCTCCGGCGGTGAACGTACCCTGGTTCTAATTCGCCACGCGAAGGCGGAGCCGATGGGCGCCCACGCGGGCGACCACGGTCGCCCGCTGGCCCTGCGCGGAAGAACCCAGGCACGCCAGTTGGGGCAGGACCTGGGGGCGCGTGACTGCTTTCCACAGGCGGTTTTGTGCTCCGACGCCCTGCGAACCCGGCAGACATGGGATCTGGTGGGAAGCGGGCTGAAGGACCAGGGTGCCGATCTTGCGGCGGTGGAAGTGCAGGTCCTAGCCGACCTTTACGACGCGGCCCCAACGCGCCTGCTCGCTCTATTGGACCGCGTCGATCCGGCGGCAACGACGGTTTTCGTGGTCGGTCACGAACCGACCATCTCCATGACGGCTGGGTTTCTTGCCGACGGTGATTCGGACGATGGCGCTTTGGCGCAGGTCAAGGTGGGGGTACCAACAGCGACCGCGTGCGTGCTCACGTCGACTGCGCAGTGGGGGCAGTGGACCGCCGGATCGGCGACCCTCCAATCCGTCTCCCGAGTGAGCTGAGACAACGCTGCGGCGGGGCGCTGCCGCGGGGATAAAGGTGGCGTGGAACAAGATGGTTCCGCGCCACCTTTTTGTTCAGTCGAGGTCGTCGATCACGCGCAGTGCGAGCCGGAGGTCCCGCTCGGTGACCTTGTGTCGCACAACATCGTTGACCCGGGGCTTGGCGCAAAAGGCTATACCAACGCCCGCCGCGGCGATCATCCGCAAGTCGTTCGCGCCATCGCCGATCGCGATCGTATCCCGCATCGCAATGCCTGCCGCCGCTGCGAATTCTCGCAGCGAGTCTTCCTTGGCCTGCGCATCGATAATCCGCCCGATCGTGCGGCCAGTGAGGCAATCGCCGGATACTTCGAGCGCATTCGCGCGCACCTCGGTAATGCCCAGGGGAGCGGCGAGCGGGACGACGACCTCGCGGAAACCGCCCGACACCAGCGCGACGGTCCAACCGCGCGCGTGGCACTCGTCGATAAACTCCCTTGCCCCGGGGGTGAGCGTCGCCTCCGCACGCACTTGTGCGAACACGGAGGACGGCAGCCCCCGCAACGTTGCCACCCGTTCGCGCAGTGACTCCGCGAAGTCAATTTCGCCGTTCATCGCGCGCGCGGTTATGCGGGCCACCTCGGGTTCCGAGCCCGCCCGGCGTGCCAGCAGTTCGATGACTTCCTCGTTGATGAGTGTCGAATCGACATCCATCACGACGAGCCGGTGACGGCGCGTGGGCAGGGTCGGCGAGGGCGCAGTGCGGTCGTCGTTCACGGTAGACCAGACTAAGGCCTCATGGCACTACTTGACCACTACGCCTCGTGGAACGACGGTCAAGCCCGATTCGGTGACGGTGAAGCCGCGCGCAAGGTCCTCTTCCTTGTCCAAGCCGATGCGCGCCCGCTCGGTGACGACCACATTCTTGTCGATGATGGCGCGGTGGATTTGCGCGTGGCGGTGGACCTCGACGTTGTCCAATAGCACCGAGTCGTTAACCGACGCCCACGAGTGGAGGTGCACCCCGGGGGACAGGATCGACCCCATCGCCATGGCACCGGATATGAGGACACCGGGAGACACGATCGAATCGGCTGCGTGTCCCAGCCTGCCCGGACCGGCGTGGACGAACTTGGCGGGCGGCATTTTGGTGTTCCCCGTGTGCAGGGGCCAGTCGTAGTTGTACAGGTTGAACACCGGAGTGATCGCGATCAGATCCTTGTTGGCTTCGTAGTATGCGTCCAGGGTTCCCACGTCGCGCCAGTAGGCGCGGTCGCGGTCGGTCGATCCGGGAACCTCGTTGTCCTTGAAGTCGTAGAATCCGGCGGTGCCTCGCTCCACGAAGAACGGAACGATGTTGCCACCCATGTCGTGGGCTGAATCCGGGTCATCGGCGTCCTTCGAAACGGCCTCGACCAGGGCGTCCGCGTTGAAGACGTAGTTACCCATCGATGCCAGCACTTCCTGGGGGGAGTCGGGCAGCCCCTGCGGGTTTTGCGGCTTTTCCAGGAATGCGCGGATGCGGTCCTTAGAGTTCGGGTCGACATCAATGACACCGAATTCGGAGGCCAACGAGATGGGCTGGCGAATACCCGCCACAGTGAGTTCGGCACCCGACGCGACGTGCGCGTCGACCATTTGGGAGAAATCCATGCGGTAGACGTGGTCGGCACCGACCACGACGACGATGTCGGGCCGTTCGTCTTCGATGATGTTCAGGCATTGGTAGATCGCATCGGCGCTGCCAAGGTACCAGTGCTTGCCGACGCGCTGCTGCGCGGGCACGGGCGCCACAAAGTTGCCGAGCAGCGGCGACATGCGCCAGGTCTTGGCGATGTGGCGGTCCAGGGAGTGCGATTTGTACTGCGTAAGCACGACCATGTGCAAGTAGTTCGAGTTCGCTAGGTTCGAAAGCGCGAAGTCAACGAGCCGATAGGTCCCGCCGAAGGGCACGGCTGGTTTTGCGCGGTGCTTAGTGAGCGGCATGAGGCGGCGACCTTCGCCCCCAGCGAGAACGATGGCAAGGACATTTGGCGACTTTGACATGACATGACCTTAGGACACTTTTTGCCTCCATGGGAACGTCAAACACGGATTCCCGTTCAACTAATTGTTGTCAAGGCCAAGCGGGTAACAAGTTGGTGGATTTGTCGTCCAATTTCGGTGTCGCGTTTCGGTCACGGCGGGAAGCGGCTATGGTGATGTGTGTGCGAGTAGACCTGGTTACAAGGGAGTACCCGCCGCACATTTACGGCGGCGCTGGCGTTCATGTCACGGAACTGGCGGCGGTGTTGCGCAAGCACATCGACGTTCGCGTCCATTGCTTCGATGGGCCGCGCGATTCCGCGACCTATCCGGGGGTCACGGGGTACTCCGTGCCGCAGGAACTTGCCGGGGATAATCCGGCACTGCAGACCTTCGGTGTGGACCTTGCGATCGCCCAGAACGTGGCCGGGGCCGATCTGGTGCACTCGCACACCTGGTACGCGAACCTGGGCGGGCACCTGGCTGGGCTTTTGCACGGCATCCCGCACGTCCTGTCCGCGCATTCTCTAGAGCCATTGCGTCCATGGAAGGCGGAGCAGCTGGGCGGCGGCTACCGTTTGTCCGGCTGGGCGGAGCGCACCGCCTATGAGGGGGCCGCGGGCGTCATCGCGGTCAGTCACGGCATGCGCGACGATATTGTGCGCAGCTACCCGTTCATCGACCCCGCTAAGGTCCACGTCGTGCACAACGGCATCGACTTGGCGGGCTGGCAGCGCCCCGTCGGTGAGGCCGCGGTGCGGGCGCGCGATTTCGCGATTTCGCGTGGGATCGATCCGGATCGCCCCGCCTTGGTGTTCGTTGGCCGCATCACGCGCCAAAAGGGACTGCCGTACCTGCTTCGCGCAGTGCGATTGCTGCCCACCGAAATACAGGTCGTCCTGTGCGCTGGGGCCCCCGACACGCCCGAAATTGCCGACGAGGTCGCCTCCGCCGTGGCGCAACTTCAGACCGAACGCGACGGGGTTATCTGGATCACAGACATGCTGCCGCGCGAACAACTGATTGCCGTTTTGGCGAACTGCACCGCGTTTGTTTGCCCCTCCGTCTACGAGCCGTTGGGGATCGTGAACCTGGAAGCGATGGCAGTGGGCCTGCCGGTCATTGGCAGCGCGACCGGTGGAATCCCCGAAGTCGTGGCCGACGGGGAGACGGGGGTCCTCGTCCATTTTGATCAATTGACGGATGGAACGGGCACGCCCACCGATCCGGAGCGGTTCGTCGCCGACCTGGCCGCCGCAATTTCCGGACTCGTTCTGGATCCGCACAAGGTGTCCGTGATGGGGAAGGCCGCCCGTAAGCGGGTCGAAGACCATTTCTCGTGGTTGGCGATCGGGGCACGCACGATCGATGTCTACCAGCGGGTGCTGGAGCAGTCCCAGTAGGCGTTTTACGCCGTCAGGGCGCGTATTGAGGGGGTAATGTCTAGGTATGGCAGAAGTTATTACTTTTGATGACGTTACCGTCCGGCGCGGCGAGAAGGCGATCCTCGACGGGGTGTCTTGGCACGTTGCGGACGACGAGCGATGGGTCGTCCTGGGGCGAAACGGCGCGGGCAAGACAACCCTTTTGCAAATCGCGACGGGTCTGATTTTTCCGACCAGTGGCACCGCGGCGATCCTCGGGGAGAGGCTCGGGTCCACCGATGTGTTCGAGCTGCGGCCGCGTATCGGCATCGCATCCGCCGCCGTTGCTGCCCGCATTCCCGATTTCGAGACGGCTCGTGATGTCGTGCTGACGGCCGCCTATGCGGTCACGGGGCGCTGGCGCGAAGAGTACGACGAGGTCGATTTCGCTCGCGCCGATGATTTGCTGGCGCTGTTCGGGATATCCCAGCTTGCCGACCGCGCGTACGGGACCCTCAGCGAGGGGGAGCGCAAGCGGGTGCAGATCGCGCGTGCGCTGATGACGGATCCTGAGTTGCTACTACTCGATGAGCCATCCGCGGGCTTGGACCTGGGGGCGCGCGAGGAACTGTTGGCGGCGCTCACCGAGATCGCTACGGATCGGCGTTCGCCGGCCTGCGTGCTGGTGACCCACCACGTCGAAGAGATTCCGCGCGGCTTCACGCACGCATTGCTGCTGCGCGAAGGATCCGTTCTTGCGGCGGGGCCGGTCGAGGAGGTGCTCACGGCGCGAAACCTGTCGGATGCCTTCGGCGTGACGCTGACCGTGACTCGTCATGGGGACCGCTGGTCGGCAGTTGGGGCGTGATGCTGCGGGGACGCTCGCGCACCCGCGTCCCCTGATCCGATGGGTGAGTGGTCGCCCCCTTACGGGCGGGCTCCGGGAGAACATGCGGTCGCTGGTGCGCGCCGCACCGGGTAGAGTCGGGCTCACCGCGAGATGTTTTTGCTTGAATCAGAATGATGGAGGATAGGTGCTAGCGCAAATTGACCTGTGGGTGTGGTGGTTGGGCACCGCAATCGTGTTGGCGCTGGTAGAAGTCCTGTCGCTCGACCTGGTGTTGCTCATGTTCGCGGGCGGGGCTGCCGCAGCTGCGGCAGCGGCCGGGATGGGCGCGCCGTGGGGCGTTCAGGTGGCGGTCTTTGTCGCCGTTGCTGCGCTGTTGCTGTTCTTGCTGCGGCCGTGGATGCTGGAGCACCTGCGTGGCAGGGTCGATTTGAAGCACACGAACGTTCACGCATACGTGGGCAAGGAAGCCGTTGCCGTAACTGACGTAGACGAGCAGGCCGGGCGGGTGAAGCTGCTTGGCGAGGTGTGGAGCGCGCGCACCGTCCCCGGCACCAGCGTTGCCGACGGCGACGCGGTTGAGATCGTCAAGATCGATGGTGCCACCGCGATCGTCAAGCCGCTGCATTCATCCACTCGAAGCGAGGCATAGGCAAAGATTCGCCTCGTCGAATCGCGCACTACCTATACAAGGAGAGAGAAGCATGACAGAAGACTCCGGAACCGTCATCGGCGTCATTATTGGGGTCCTGGTGCTCATTTTCGTGATCACGGTGATCGCGAAGTCTGTGCGCATCGTGCCGCAGACGGTGTCGCTCATCGTTGAGCGGCTGGGTCGCTATTCGCGGACGCTGGATGCGGGAATGCACTTTTTGGTCCCGTTCGTCGATCGCGTCCGCGCGGGGGTGGACCTGCGCGAGCAGGTCGTCTCGTTCCCGCCGCAGCCCGTGATCACCTCCGATAACCTGGTTGTGAGCATCGACTCGGTCATCTACTTCCAGGTGACCGATCCACGGCTTGCCGTCTACGAGATCGCTAATTACATCACGGCCATTGAGCAACTAACGGTGACCACCTTGCGAAACGTCGTCGGCTCCATGGACCTTGAACAGACGCTGACGAGCCGCGACCAGATCAACGGGCAATTGCGTGGCGTGTTGGACGACGCCACGGGCAAGTGGGGCGTGCGTGTCAGCCGCGTCGAACTGAAGTCCATTGATCCGCCGGCCTCGATCCAAGGCTCCATGGAGCAGCAAATGCGCGCGGAGCGCGACCGTCGCGCTACCATCTTGCAGGCAGAGGGCGTTAAGCAGTCGCAGATTCTTACCGCCGAGGGTGAGAAGCAATCGGCAATTTTGCGCGCCGAGGGTCAGGCGCAGGCACGAGTGCTGACCGCTGAGGGTGAGGCGCGCGCGATCTTGCAGGTCTTTGACGCCATCCACGAGGGCGACGCCGACCCGAAGCTGCTTGCGTACCAGTACCTGCAAATGCTGCCGCAGATTGCCGACAGCCAGTCGTCGAAGATGTGGATCGTTCCCACCGAGCTCACTGCCGCCTTGCAGTCGATCTCCAGCGGGTTCGGCGGCGGCGCGGGCGCCCCGGTGCCGCCGGCGCCTAACGAGCCGCAGCCCGCACCCGCTGTCACCGAGGAGGCGCGGGCGCGCCGCGCACGCCGGATGGAGGAATCGGCCTCGCTGATGACCAGCCCCGCCGATGCGCTCGCCGAAGCACAGCGGCAGGCGGAAGCCGCGGTTGCGGATGCCACCACGGCGGGAACGCGGTCGGGGCAGCCCTTCAACCCGGGGGCCGCGGCGGGCCAGCAGCCAGCGCAACCCGACCAGCAGCCGACCGCTCCGTACCGGCCGCGCACCGAACCGCCGGCCGCCGGTCCGGGGTCGAACCCGGCCTGATCCCGGCCGCCGCGCCGGGTGGGCGTCGCGTCACGAAATCCGCCCGCGAACAGTGACGAAGCGAAAGAGGCGCGAGCGCTGAAGGCGTGTGCTGGGTAATCAAAAAAGCAGTTGGGCCCTGGGTCGGCAAGAAGCCGCCCAGGGCCCAACGTGTTACGCACACTTAGCGGACATGCAGGTTGATACTAAAGGCCTAAACGGCTGACGGGGTGTGCGGCACGCGCTAGGGGGTCCTAATGTGTGAATCTACAACTCGGTACCGGCGCCCGTGGTACGAATCTCCGGTGCCACGGCGCCCCAGGCACACGCCGCCCGCTTTTCCCCGCGGGCGCGATGTGCTGAACAATGGGTATATGACATCACTGAACCTGATTCGCTTGGACGAGCTGAGCAGGGATTCTTGGCCGGACCTCTCCGACTATTTTGACCTCACCGACGTGCAACTGCGCAAGAAGCTCGAGCCCGAGCACGGACTGTTCATCGCCGAAAGCAGCGCGGTGATCCGACGGGCAATCGCGGCGGGTAACAAGGTGCGGTCGATATTGATGGCGCACAGGTGGGTCGAATCGATGTCGGACGTTATTGCTGGACTGGATCCCGGCACGCCGGTTTACATCGCGGACGAGCCCACGCTGGAATCCCTGGTCGGGTTTCATCTGCATCGCGGGGCCATCGCCTCCATGCACCGACCGCAGTTGCCGGACGCGGCTCAACTGCTGGAGCGCACCTGCCCGCCGGGGAGCCCGGCACGCATCGCCGTATTCGAGAACATGGTCGATCACACCAACCTGGGGGCCGCATTTCGCAGCGCGGCCGCGCTGGGAGTCGACGCTGTCCTAGTGACCCCCGATTGCAGCGATCCGCTCTACCGGCGTTCCGTGCGGGTGTCCATGGGTGCAGTGTTCCAGGTTCCGTGGACTCGCATCTACAACTGGCCGCAGGCCGGAAGGAGTAAACGGGAGGCGGGGCACTCGTCGGAAAAAATCGGTGGCCTGGAATTGCTGAGGTCCCTGGGGTTTGAGTCCGTCGCCATGGCGCTCACCGATCATTCGGTGTCGTTGGACGACTACGTACGGCAGATGCCCAAGCGGGTGGCGATTGTGCTCGGCACGGAGGGCGCGGGGCTTGGGCCGCGAACGATTGCGGAGGCCGACGCGGTGGTTCGCATTCCCATGTTCCACAACGTTGATTCGCTGAACGTGGCCGCGGCGGCCGCGGTGATGTTCTGGGCTACTCGCCGGCAGGCTTGATCGCTCTTGCGTCGGGCGGCAATTGCTTGAGCATCAAGAAATCGTGGTGGCGCTGCGACCCGACGACGAAGGTTCGTTCGCCGCAGCGCGCAAAACCCATCTTCGTATAGAACCTCATCGCGCGTTCGTTGGAGGCATTGACACCGAGCCAGGCCGTGCGGGCGCCCCGCGCCGCTGCCGCGGTGAGGACCGCGCTCATGAGGCGGGCCGCAACCCCGGTGTGGTGGGCGTTCGCTGCGACGTAGAACTTGTTGATTTCGAAGATGGGCCCCGCGGGAAGTTGGGGCGCTATCTCTTCGTCTTCGACCGCCGCGAGGCGCGTCTTGACGTAGGCTATCGGGGTCTCTTCGCTATCCGTGGCGGCGACCCACACGGTCACCTCCGGGTCCGCGATCCAGGCGGCGATGTGGGAGGCTGAGAGGTTCGCGGTCACAAATTCCTCGACGTCGTCGGGGGTGACCGTCGGCGGGCAGGCCAGGGTGAAAGTCTGGGCGGCGAGCAGCGCTATGCCGGGGACATCTGTGGCATCGGCGATGCGAATGCCAACGCTTGGGGGAGTCACATCCCTATCCCGGCGATCGAGTGGGCGCGCGGGAGGGTCAGCAGTAGCCGCCCCGGGAGCGCGATTTTTGAGCGGCGGACCCCGGAGCCGATGATCACCCAGGATGGGTCGGTGGCGATGTCGGCATCCAGGAGCAGCGGCCATTGGGGGCCAAGGCCGATGGGCGTGATCCCCCCATACTCCATGCTGGTGTCGCTCACCGCGCGGTCCACGGGCACAAACGAAGCCTTGCGCACCGCCAGGAGGCGCCGGATGGTGCCGTTGATGTCGGCGCGGGTTGAGGCGCGCACGCCGACCGCGGCCGTTCGTTCCTGCCCGTCGCGTTTTCCCGCGACCAGCACGCAATTGACCGAAAGGTGCATTTCGATGCTGTAGGCGTCGGACATAGCCGCGGTGTCCGAGACGGTGGGGTCGATCGCCGCAACGCGCACCAATTCCGCAACCGTGGGGCTTGCTTCGGCCCAGGTTGCTAATTGCGCGTGCGTGGATTCGGCTAGCAATTCGGGGTGGTCGATCGCAGGCAGCCACTGCAGA
Source organism: Rarobacter incanus (assembly GCF_006715765.1). NCBI lineage: Bacteria > Bacillati > Actinomycetota > Actinomycetes > Micrococcales > Rarobacteraceae > Rarobacter > Rarobacter incanus. The sequence continues at coordinate 493,161 of NZ_VFNV01000001.1, read as the reverse complement.
CCCTTGCCGGGCAGTGGTTCGATGGGTGCGGCGACCTCCCCTGCATCGTGGTGGGGGTGCGAGGAAGTCATAAATAGCAGGGTAGCGCAGGGTGGGAACTCAGCGCTGGTATGTGCCCACGATCAGCGCGCGGGCAATGGTGTGTTGTTGGGCCGTCATGTATGCCCTGGCGGCCGACGCGTCGTCTTCTAATCCCAGCGTATCGACGTCGAGCGCGTGCACGGCAAAGTAGTACCGGTGGGGGCGGTCGCCCGCGGGGGGCAGCGGCCCGCTGTACGCGTGCGTACCGCTGTCGTTGCGCAGGTGAAATGCTGCACCCGGCAGCGTGATGTCACTTTCCCCGGCACCGCGCGGCAGTTCCGTGATGGCTACGTCCAGGTCGACGATGAGCCAGTGCCACCATCCGGAGGGGGTGGGGGCGTCGGGGTCGAAGCACGTGACGAAGAAGGATTGGGTTTCGGCGGGAAAATCCGTCCAGGAAAGGTGCGGCGATTCGTTGTCGCCTTCGGCGCTCAGATTGTGATCGAGCGGCTCTTGATTCGTTGCATCGTGGCTGATCAATGCGAAGGTGGGGACCGCGGGTAGGAGATCGTAGGGGGCCGGCGCGACGGGGCGATCAAGGTTCATGCATTCATTGTGCTCCTTGGGTGTGTGAGGCGCATCTCGCATCGAATGTCAGACCCACAATGCAACATGTGTACGATGGTTTCACGTTGTGGAGGTGATGGTACGCATGGGTACACAGGGCGATGCACGGGCCGAGAAATTGGCTAAGGCTCGCAGCATTTTGCAAAGCAGTAGGACGGTTCCGCAGTGGCAATCACTGGGGTCCGGCGCGATTATGCACGAGGCTCCCTCGCCCCGTTCCGCGGTCGCCGCAAAAGGTAGCGCGCACGGGGGGAGAGCGACGCTTACGGAAATTGTGCCCGCGCCACTGCGACAATCCGGCATCGTGGCGGTTACCGGATCGCTTTCGATCGGGATCGAGGCGCTCGCGGAGGTCATGTCAGTGCGCACCGAATCGCCTCGCTGGGCGGCAATCTTTGGGGAACCCACCTTCGGGTTTGAACGCGCTTGCCAACAGGGTGTGGATCTGTCTCGGGTGGTGGTGATACCGAAGATCACCGGGGATACCGACAGGGTCATGGCCGCTGCCATCGATGGAATCGACATCATCGTTTGTGGGCAGCATGTGGAGTTCACCGCTGCCCAGCAGCGCCGTATCGCTGCGCGTATCCGCAAACGCGGGTGCTTCTTGCTCAGTTTGCGACCGTGGAACGGGGCGGATGTGAGCGTGTCCGTTTCCGGCAGGCAGTGGCGCGGGCTGGAATCGGGGCACGGCTGGATCACATCGGCGACAACCGCGGTGCGCAGGGTCGGGCGGGGCGCGTATGCGCAGCCGATGCAGGCGTCATTCGATTTGACGCAAAGGAAGGCGGGATGATTCCACAGATCTTTGCCGTATGGGTTCCGGACTGGCCTGCCGTGAGCGCCTTAATGGATGCTTCTTTGGCGCCGGACAGCCCCATCGTGATTATGCGAGGGGGAAGGGTGCTGTCATCTTCGGCCATCGCTCGCGCGCAGGGAGTGCGGACCGGTATGCGCAAACGCACCGCCCAAGAAGTCAGCCCCGCCGCGGTGTTCGTATCCCAAGATGGCGGGAGAGAATGCGCGAATTTCGAGCCCGTCATCGTTGCCGCGCATGGTGTTTTGCCCGGTTGGACCATGATCAGGCCGGGGTTGATGTGGGCGCAACTACGGGTGCGCCGCGATGGCGCCACGGCAGGGGCACCTGCCGATGCGGCCGGCGCAGGCGTACGGCGCGCGCCAGATCCGCAGGAGCATTCACTGAAAGTGGCATCCGACCTGGTCGATGCCATCGCCCACTACACGGGAGTGGAAGCGCATGTGGGGGTCGGCGGGTCCGTACTAGGCGCGGCTGTCGCGGCCAGGACGGATGCGTACATAGAACCGCGGGACGCTGCAAAATACGTGCGCGCCCAGAGCGTGGACGTGCTGGCGCTCTTGGCCACTGACGCCGGAGAACGCGTGCGCATCCTATCGCTGGTTCAGTCGCTGCATGGGCTTGGCGTGCGCACGATGGACCAACTGCTGGCGGTCGGCCCGGCCGCGATCAATACCAGGTTCGGAGCCCTCGGCGCGTGGGCTGTGCGGCAGGCGGCTCTTGCCGATGACCCGCTCGTCAGGCCCTGGCAAGGTGAGCGCATCATCGAAGAGCACGCGATATTGGAGCCGCCTGCGGAACGCGCCGAACAGGTCATGTTTGCCGCTATCGATGCGGCCGAACGCTGGTATCAAGGTCTGCTATCAGGTGGCCTGAGCTGCGCCCAGGTCGATATCACCTTGCATACCGTTGGCGGGGAGGCCGTGCAGCGTTTGTGGCAAGCGGATTCCACGATGTGGGGTGGGCTCACACCGCGGCGCGTTCTGGACCGTTTGCGTTGGCAGGTCGAAGCCTGGCTGCAACGAAGCGAGGGCGACGGCCGGCAGGCGGACCAGCGTTCGGTGCACCGCGTGACACTGCGCGCGGTGGGATTGCATCCCGTGGACACCCAGCAAGAGGGGTTGTGGGGTAACGCCCGCGGTGGGGACGGCAAAGCGAAAGCGGCGATTGATCGCATGTGCACCATGGTGGAACCCGGCGATGTGCTGCAACCTAGGCGAACCGGTGGGCGCACGCCGATCGAACGGATCGCATTGCGCCCTTGGGGGCAGGGCGCGGACCCCGCCACAGATGACACTGCCGGTGGAATCGAGGGCAACAACAGCGGCGGGGAACAGGCGGGGGCGGCGTCCAAACCGAACGGATACGCGGGGGCGGCGGGCCCGAGGAAGCGGAAGGGAACCCCAACGGCGGTTCCTTCGGCGACCGCCCAAGGGACGGAAAGCTCGACGGCGTCCGGCAGGCCCTGGCCCGGAGCTCTTCCCTCACCAGCGCCCTCGGCGGTCCTGACGGGAAACGACACGACCGTCTCTGTCACGGACAGGCGAGGCAACCCTGTCACCATCGACGACCGCCTGAATCTCAGCGCCGAACCGCATTTGCTGCAACGCGGTACCGGGCAATCCATCCTCATCACAAACTGGGCCGGCCCGTGGTCGCTGCTGCAACGCTCCTGGTACAGGCTTCACAGCGCGGCAACGACTCCCGGCGGGGGCATCTATCTGCAGATCCTGACCGAACCCGGCCAAGGCTACCTGCTGGTTTTCGGGCAGGCGCAGTGGCGTTGCGAGGGCATCTATGACTAAGAACGTCGGCCCGCGTTACGCGGAATTGCACGCTCACTCCGCTTTCAGCTTCCTGGACGGAGCATCATTGCCCGCCGACCTGGCAGCGGAGGCAGCCGCCCAGGGCCTATCCGCACTAGCCATCACGGACCACGACGGGTTGTACGGCGCGGTGCAGCTATCCCAGGCCGTCGCCACTCACCAGATCGCTGGCGTGTACGGCGCAGAACTGACGCTATCTCGCGGGGCGACTCACCGTGGCCCATCGCCACGTGACCCCGATCCCGTCGGCGACCATCTTGTGGTTTTGGCGCGCAATCCGACCGGCTATCGCAAGCTATCGGCCGCGATTGCGCGCGGATATCTGCGCACCGGCGAACAAGGCAAACCCACGTATGATCTGCCCGAACTAGCGCGGATGGCGGGCACGGATTGGCGCATCCTCAGCGCCTGCAGAAAGGGACGAGTCCGCCGCGCCCTCGGCAGCCCAGCCGCTGGATTGGACGTCGAAGCCGCGATCGATGAAACACGCGCACTAATCGACCTATTCGGACGTGATCAGGTCGCCATCGAAGTCACCCACCACGGCCAACCCCACGACGCGGCCCTCGGGGCGGCCCTGGCGCGGGTCGCACACGCCACTCGAATTGATCTGGTGGCAACCGGCAACGTGCACTATGCCCGGCCGCGCGATGCGCACAGGGCGCACGTTCTGGCCGCCGTGCGCACCGGGCAGGACCTGGCGACACTTGACGGCTGGCTGCCCATGCACGGGCAGGCCTACATTCACAGTCCCGCCGAGATGGCCCGCCTGCACCGCGACAACCCGCACGCGGTGGTCAACGCATACGAAATTGGTAGGGAGTGCTCGTTCGATTTTCATCTGATCGCGCCCAAACTGCCACCCTTCCCAACACCGCCCGGACACGATGAAGCCAGCCTGCTGCGTGAGCTAGTCGAACGCGCCGCACCCCTGCGCTACGGGACACGGGAAGACCCGCGGGTGCCAGGCGCCTGGGAACAGATCGACAAGGAACTGGACGTCATCTGCACGCTGGGGTTCCCCGGATACTTCCTGATCGTGCACCAAATCATGGAATTCTGCCGCGCTCGCGGCATCTTGGCGCAGGGCAGGGGGTCGGCGGCGAATTCGGCGGTGTGCTTTGTGCTGGGAATAACCGCCGTCGATGCGGTGCGTTACGGGCTGCTCTTCGAGCGGTTCCTATCCACGGAACGGGACGGGCCCCCGGACATCGACATCGACATCGAATCCAGCCGCCGCGAAGAGGTCATTCAGGACCTGTATCAGCGGTATGGTCGCGAGCACGCCGCGCAGGTCGCCAACGTGATCACCTACCGGCCGAAGATGGCGGTGCGCGATGCGGCCAAGGCGTTCGGATTCGACAGCGGCTTGCAGGACGCGTGGAGCAAGGGGATAGAGCGGCATGTGGCGGCGGATGGGTCCGGGAAATCGGTCATTGTGACGCCGCAGGGGGTACCCGAACCGGTGCGACAGATGGCGGATGAATTACTGCGTTTGCCACGCCACCTGGGCATACATTCCGGCGGGATGGTGCTGTGCGATCGCCCTGTGATTGAGGTGTGCCCCGTGCAGTGGGCCGCCACGGCTCACCGAACCGTGGTCCAGTGGGACAAGGAGGACTGCGCGGACGCGGGGCTGGTCAAGTTCGATCTACTAGGGCTAGGGATGCTGACCGCGTTGCGGCTCATGTTCGAATCGGTTGCGGCGGGCGGCGGGCCGAAGCTGACGCTGTACGACATTCCGGCCGAGGACCCCGCGGTCTACGACCTGCTGTGCGCCGCGGACACGGTGGGTGTGTTTCAAGTCGAATCTCGTGCGCAGATGTCCACTTTGCCGCGGCTGCGGCCGCGCACGTTCTACGACCTGGTCGTCGAGGTAGCGCTGATAAGGCCCGGGCCCATTCAGGGAGGATCCGTGCATCCCTACATCGAACGCCGACGCGCGCAACGCGAGGGAAGGTTGCCGCCAGACAGCGAGCTCTATGCTCACCCGCTGCTCAAGCCGGCGCTCGAACGAACGCTGGGCGTGCCGTTGTTCCAGGAGCAACTGATGCAGATGGCGGTCGATGCGGCGGGATTCACCCCCAGTCAGGCCGATGTCTTGCGCCGCGCCATGGGTTCCAAACGATCCAAGGAACGCATGGAAGGGCTGCGCGGCGCCTTATACAAGGGAATGGCGCAACGCGGCATTGATCCTGCAACCCGTGAGGAGATTTATCACAAACTGGAGGCCTTCGCGGATTTCGGGTTTCCCGAATCGCACTCCTTTTCGTTCGCGTTCTTGGTTTACGCGTCATCGTGGATGAAGGTATACCACCCGGCCGCTTTCTACGCGGGGTTGCTCGCGGCGCAACCGATGGGTTTCTACTCGCCCCAGTCCCTTGCCGCGGACGCGCGCCGCCACGGGGTCAAAGTGCTGCGTCCGTGCGTGAACCAGTCCCAAGAGGACGCCTGCGTGGAGGTGCTTGAGGGCGGGCAGAAGGCAGTGCGGTTAGGACTAACGCAGGTGCGATCGCTGTCACGGGCGGGCGCTTCCCGCATCGTGCAGGGGCGCGGTCCCGCCTATCGCAGCATTGCAGATGTCGCGCGCCGCGCGCGCCTTGGGACCAAGGAACTCGAAGGGCTGGCGGGTGCGGGAGCATTTGCCGCGTTGGGCGTCGACCGACGGACAGCATTGTGGTCCGCGGGGGTGGCGTCCCTTGAGGTCCAAGGGACGCTGCCGGGGCTCACCGACCTGTCGACACAACCACGGCTACCCGCGATGGTACCGATCGAGGTAACCGAAGCCGATGTGAGTTCCACGGGGGTGTCGGTGGCCTCGTTCCCGACCCAATTTGCCCGCGTGGACCTGCAAAGAAATGGTGTTCTGCCCGTTGCGGAAGTAGTGGCAATGGGCGTGGCGCAGCGAGCTACCGTGGCGGGCGTGGTCACACACCGACAGCGTCCTAACACCGCTCGGGGGATCACATTCCTCTCCCTGGAGGACGAAACGGGCCTACTGAATGTCGTTTGTTCAGCGGGCTTGTGGCAGCGATTCGGGAAGGTTGTGATGGGTAACGGGGCGCTCGTCATTAGGGGGTATGTCGAGAATGATCATGGCGCGGTTAATCTCGTCGCGGAACACGTGCGAGGGCTACGCCTCAGCGTGCCCACAGTGTCACGAAATTTCCGCTGATGGGTATCCGAATATGGTTACGGAAGATAGGCTATGACGGTGTCGATTCTCGGTCCTTTGACGGCGTACTTACCAACACCTCGAGACGAGTCGGGCAAGTTAATCGCATCGACGATGGAGTCCCTAATCGAGGGGGCGCTGGAATACGGGGCGACGGCGTTCGGTGTCGTTTCGGGCACCGGCGGTGCCACCTATCTGTCGCGTAGCGTTCGGCGCAGGGTGATCAAATTGACGATCGCAAAAGCGCACGGCCGGGCCGCGATTTTGGTTGGTGTGAGCTCATTCGCGACTGCCGAAGTCGCGGCAAATGTGGACGAGGCCGCCCAGGCCGGCGCGGATGCCGTCTTGTTGCAGCCGTTTGCCTCGCAGCAGCTGCGCGCGGAAGAAGTTTTGGGACTGTACCGCGATGTTGCGACCGTGTCTTCTTTGCCCGTCATCATCGACAACAACCCCACAACGACTCACTACCGGATCTCTACCAGCGAGTTGGCGCGCTTGGTGCCGATCAAGGGGATTGTCGGGGTCAAGGACTCTGCCGCAACGGCATCGGAGGCGCGACAGCGCCGCGAACGGGTGCTGGGCGCGCTGTCGCCGCGCACGGCACGCCGCACCGAGTACGGGTTTGCGACGTCCTCCTTTGGGGCGCAGGCGTTGATAGACGGTGCCGATACGTGGCATTCGGCCGTCGCGGCCGTGCTCCCGGAATACTGTGGGGCTATCGCCTACGCGGCCACCAACCGCCGCCGGGCCGAGGCGCGCCAAATGCAGCGCGCGCTTGCGCCTTTGGGAATGTTGAGCGAGCAGTGGGGTGCCATCCGCGTCGTCCACGCCATCGGGACGTTGCGGGGTTTGGACATGGGTGTACCCCCGCGGCCGCTGCTGCCCTTGCCGCGGGAGGCCAACGCGCTGGTGCGGGTGACGCTAAACGGCTTGCGCGTCGATGACGATTTGTTGGCTGCGACCAGGGACGCCGCGGCCGCGCGGGCCGCTTCGCATGCGCAGGTTTCGCGCGATGGTGCTGACAGCGTTTCGCCCACTGGCGGCAGGCATACCACGGGGCGGTGACGTGCCGGCGGCGATCTAGCGGCGCCGACCTTGCACGCGCCAAGTGGGTGCCGGGGCGATTCGTCAATGGCCGTGAAAACGTGCTAACGTACTCTGCGTTGCCCCGGTGGAAATGCCGGGTTACGACACCTTGTCCGGGTGGCGGAATGGCAGACGCGCTAGCTTGAGGTGCTAGTGCCCTTTATCGGGCGTGGGGGTTCAAGTCCCCCTCCGGACACACTGAAATTGCACGACTTTGAGCATCTGACAGGCCCTAGGTGACACACCGAGGTAGCGAGCGATGCCTCGAATGACACTAGCGGGACGCAAGGTAGCGCGCGATGCTTCGAATGACACTAGCGGAACGCAAGATAGCGCGCGATCATGCCTGTCGAGACCACCACGCGTTCTGGCTGGTGGAGTAGCGCCGGGGGCGCGCATCGGGACCACTTTCCCTGACCTTGTTGGATTCGGTTTGCGTTCGAAGGGTCCGTCTCGCGTCGGTTTGCGTTCGTAGGGTCCGTCTCGCGTCGGTTTGCGTTCGTAGGGTCCGTCTCGCGTCGGTTTGCGTTCGTAGGGTCCGTCTCGCGTCGGTTTGCGTTCGTATGGTCCGTCTCGCGTCGGTTTGTGTTCGTAGGGTCCGTCTCGCGTCAGTTCGCTTCGGTGGGCCGACGCCCTTCGCATTGCGAACTACGAATTCGAACGAATTCTGCCAACTCTTCGACGCGCGACACGCGTTGGGACGGGGAGACATGGCTGAAAGGGGCGCGCTCGGCGTTTGCGGGGGTGCCCGGGGACGTCGAGTGCGGGGGTTTGGTTCGAGTGCGGGGTTTTGTGCAGGGGTGTGTGACTGAAAGGGGCGCGCTCGGCGTTTGCGGGGGTGCCCGGGGACGTCGAGTGCGGGGGTTTGGTTCGAGTGCGGGGTTTTGTGCAGGGGTGTGTGACTGAAAGGGGCGCGCTCGGCGTTTGCGGGGGTGCCCGGGGACGTCGAGTGCGGGGTTTTAGTTCGAGTGCGCGGGGTTTCCCGCGGGGGCGAGTGGCTGAAAGGGGCGCGCTCGGCGCGTGTGGGGGTGGTCTCGATACGCGCGCTTCGCGCGCACTCGACCGGCGGGGATCCGCGGTACTCGACCGGCGGGGGGCGCGCTCGGCGTGACCCCGACCCCCGCCTACCACTTCGAGGGGGAGTAGTCCTTTAGAAAACATCCGTACACGTCCTCGCCGGCTTCGCCGCGAACGATCGGGTCATAGACTCGCGCGGCGCCGTCCACAAGATCCAATGGCGCGTGGAATCCCTCTTGGGCCATGCGTATCTTGGTGGGGTGGGGGCGCTCGTCGGTAATCCAACCGGTGTCAACGGCGGTCATCAGGATGCGGTCGGACTCGAACATTTCGGCAGCGCTGGTGCGCGTGAGCATGTTGAGCGCAGCCTTGGACATGTTGGTGTGCGGATGCCCGGGACCCTTGTAACCACGCGAAAACACGCCCTCCATCGCGGAGACGTTGACGACGTACGTCCGGCGCGCCGGTGACGCCGCCATCGAGGCCCGCAACCGCGAAATCAGTATGAACGGTGCGGTCTGGTTGCACAGTTGGACCTCGAGCAGTTCGAGCGGATCGACGTGCTGGACGGCAGCGACCCAACTGTTGTGATCGACCGTGTCCGGAATCAAACCCCCGGCGTCGATTGACGTTCCGGCGAGCAATTCCTCCATGGACGCCGCCTGCGCGGTCAGCGCAAGTTTGGCAACATCACGCAGCGACGAGTCCCCCTTCTCCGCCAATTGAAGTTCACTGACAGCACCAGCTAGTGCGTGGGGGTGTGCGCTGGAGGTGTTTCCGAGCGAATGAACCGTGGGGATGCTGTCGAGTAGAAGCGGTTGGGATTCTGCCTGCACCAATTGCTGGTAGGCACCCGCGGTGCGCCGAACGGTCTGCGCCGCGTTGTTGATCAGGATGTCGAGCGGGCCTGCCGCGGCGACGATGTCGGCCAGGTGCACGACCTGGGCGGGGTCGCGCAGATCGATCCCGACGATAGTGAGCCGGTCTAACCAAGCCGCGGAATCGGGCATGGCCGCGAAGCGGCGCGCGGCATCCTTGGGAAAACGCGTCGTGATCGTGGTGTGGGCGCCGTCGCGCAAAAGGCGTAGCGCAATGTACATCCCTATCTTGGCCCGGCCGCCCGTGAGCAGCGCGCGCTTCCCGGTCAGATCGGTGCGGGCGTCGCGCTTGGCATGGTTGAAGGCCGCGCACGTCGGGCACAACTGGTGGTAGAACGCGTCGACTTGCGTGTAGTCCTGCTTGCAGATGTAGCAAGGCCGTGGTTTCTTCAGGGTTCCGGCGATTGCGCCGCGAACCGACGACGTTAGGGGTATCCCGGCGGTCTCGTCGTCGATGCGCCCCATGCTGCCGGTCGCCGTCGATTCGATGACAGAGCGGTCCGCATCGTTGATCGCATCGCGTCGTTCCGTGCGCCGCTGTTTCTTTGCGGCCTTGAAGAGCGCCGACGTGGCGCGGCGGGCCGCGGCGAGCTGGGGGTGATCCGAGGGCAGCGAGCCAACCTGCTCGATGACGCGCAAGAAGGTTGCGAAGTCGGCATCGGCGATGGAGGGGTCGGCGTCCCGCGCGTGCCCGGCACGTTGGGTGGGGGCGGTAGCCCCTGAGAGGTCGGCGTCCCGCGCGTGCCCGGTACGTTGGGTGGGGGCGGTAGCCCCTGAGAGGTCGGCGTCCTGCGCGCGCCCGGCACGTTGGGTGGGGGCGGTAGCCCCTGAGAGGTCGGCGTCCTGCGCGCGCCCGGCACTTCCTACGGGCGACGCGCCGGATTCCGCCGAAGCAGTGGGTTGCTGCGGGTGCAATGGCTGATGCGCGGGGGAGCTCATCTAAAGTTCCTTCGGGAAGTCAACGTGCGGCCGGACAGGAAGCGCCACGCGCTACCGCCCGCACGAGTATAGGTCCTACGCACCGCGCAGAATCGACGCCATCTTCTTGCCGCGCGCAAGTTCGTCGACGAGTTTGTCCAGGTAACGCACCTTTCGCATCAGCGGATCTGCGATCTCTTCGACACGCTTACCACAGATCACCCCGGTGATCAGGTGCGCGTTCTCATTGAAATCCGGGGCCTGGTCAAAGAAGCTGCGCAACGTCACCTTGTCGGCGTTCACGCGCGCCAGGGCTTCGCGGTCGTACCCGGTCAGCCAGTCAATGATGGTGTCCAGGTCGGCGACGGCGCGCCCTTTGCGCTCTATTTTCGCAACATACAGCGCATAAATGTCTGCGAATGGAACGCTGTATATCCGGTGTTCTGCCATGACCCCCAGGATACCGACCTCGCGTTGCCGCAGCGCCGGCGGCCGGGAGGCCCGGTGGTGGACTACGGTAGTGGCCATGGCCGACAAGTTCGCACCCACAATCACAGCCGAAGATGAAGTTGTTCAAATATGCCAGGAACTGATTCGCATAGACTCCCAGAACTTCGGCAATGACGACGGCCCAGGGGAGCGACTGGCCGCGGAATACGTCATGGGTCTGCTTTCCGAAGTCGGCATCGAAACGACCTACCTCGAGTCGCGCCCACGGCGCGGCAGCGTCGTGGCGCGGATCCCCGGCGCGGACCCAACGCGACCGGCCCTAGTCGTCCACGGCCACCTCGATGTCGTCCCCGCTCTCGCCGACGAGTGGACGGTGGACCCCTTCGCCGGTGAGATCCGCGACGGGATGATTTGGGGGCGCGGCGCGGTCGATATGAAGGACATGGACGCCATGATCCTCGCGATCGTGCGCGAATTCGCGCGAACCGGAAAACGCCCCGCGCGGGATTTGGTGATCGGATTCTTCGCCGATGAGGAGGCCGGAGGCGCACTGGGTGCCCGCCACGTGGTCGACACCCGCCCGGACCTGTTCGAAGGCGCGACCGAAGCGATCAGCGAGGTCGGGGGTTTTTCGGTCCACATTGGGGCGCAGCGCGCCTATTTGCTGCAAACCGCCGAAAAGTCGCTCGCCTGGCTGCGCCTAGTCGCCGACGGAAATGCGGGCCACGGATCGCAGGACGCCGCCGAAAACGTGGTGGTTGACCTGGCTCGCGCCGTCACTCGGATCGGCGATCATCGTTGGCCAATTCGGCTCACGCCCGCGGTGGAAACGTTGTTGCGGGGGGTGGGGGAACTCGTTGGTAAGAAATTCAATCCAAAGGACGAGGCCTGCGTCGCCGAATTGGTTGCCGCACTAGGACCGGCAAAGCGATTCGTGGGGGCCAGTGTGCGCACCACGACCAATCCCACGCGTTTGGAGGCGGGTTACAAGGACAACGTGATTCCGGGTCGCGCGTGTGCGACCGTCGACGCGCGGTTCTTGCCCGGGGATGCGGCGGCGGATATGGAGGTTTTGCGATCTCTTGCCGGGCCGCGCGTGGAGGTGCAAACGATCCACGCGGATGCGAGTGTTGAGGCGCCGTTCGATGCGCCGGTGGTTGATGCGATGATGGCGGCCTTGGACCGGCATGATCCCGGGGTGCCGGTTCTTCCCTATATGTTGTCCGCGGGCACCGATAACAAGTCGTTGGCGAGGTTGGGCATTGCTGGGTATGGGTTTGTGCCGTTGAGGCTGCCTGCCGATCTGGACTTCACGGGGATGTTCCACGGCGTCGACGAACGAGTGCCGGTCGAATCGGTTGTCTTCGGGACGCGGGTGCTGCGGGATCTGCTGCTCAACTGCTGAGCGGGACGTCCGTCTACAGGGTCGCTTGGACCCGCATGACCCGGCGCCGCAGCCAGACCTTGCGGGCGCCGCCGATGTACCACAGGCTGCGGGTCATTTCCCATTGACCGTATTCGGCGGCATGCGTCAGTAATTCGCGGGCCTCGTTCCGGGTGGCATCGGGGGCGATAGTGATCACTTTCACTTCGTATTCGCGTGGAAAAACGGGAGCCATCGTCATCCCTTCGCTGGCCGGGCGGTCGTGCTGACAACCGCCACGCTACCAGCACCTTTTGGGCCGATTGCGGCCTGCTGCCCGTCCGTGTCGGGCGTCGATATCGAATCGTGACGATCCGAATTGGTGCCGATGGCGAAAATGGACTGACAACTGCGCTCAATCACGCTACCGTCAGTGGTATGACTGTGGATCCACGAGCTGCCCTTGACAGACTCATCGCTGCGTTCGAGGCTCACTACAATGCTGTCGCGGCGCGCCGCGGCGACAACGATCAGTCGGTCGACAATGCGTACTACGTCCTTGCCGATGCATTCGACGTTTACGACGAAGCCTTGGGGATGGTGTACGGCGAGGCGACGCCCTTTATTTTGGACGAGGACGAGGACGAGGAATCCGACGACCCGCGACCACGCGATGATGGAGCGCGCGGTAGGGAGTCCGACTCGCCGCACGACTTTTAGGTCCAGCGCTGTGCGCGGGAGCGGGGTCGTTGCTTGCCCATGCGCCCCGCCGCGCGTTCCTGGCCCGGCGTTTCCCGCGCGTGACCGGCCAGGCGTTTCCCGCGCGTGACCGGCCCGGAGCCCACTTCAAGCCGCCCGGCCCCCGGCACGCCGCGTCCCGGCGCCCATCGCCGCAGGGTATTGTCACCCCGTGGACTTATGGCAAGGAATAGTTTTGGGCCTGGTGCAGGGACTCACCGAGTTTCTGCCCGTTTCGTCGAGCGCGCACCTGCGAGTCGCCGGTGAGCTGATCGGGGCGAACGACCCCGGCGCTGCCTTCACTGCTATCACGCAGATCGGCACGGAGCTGGCGGTGATCCTGTACTTCCGCAAGGACATCGCCAGGATCATCGCGGCCTGGTGGTGGGCGTTGATCGGGCGTAGGGGGGCCTCGTTCAAAGCCAGAACGGGCTGGCCGACTAGCGACAGCCCCGCCGACCGCGATGCCCAAATGGCCTGGTTCATCGCGCTGGGATCGATTCCCATCGTCGTGCTCGGTTTGGCCTTTCAGGACGTTATCGAGCACACGTTCCGGAACCTCTACATCATCGCGGGCACGCTTATCGGATTCGCGTTGATACTCGGGTGGGCGGATCGCGTCGCGAAGCGGCGAAAAGCAATCGACGAGCTCACCATGCGCGATTCGATCTTCTACGGATTCGCGCAGTCGCTGGCGCTCATCCCCGGCGTGTCGCGTTCGGGCGGAACTATCACGATGGGTCTACTTCTCGGGTATACGCGGGAAGCGGCGGCGCGGTACTCGTTCTTGCTCGCGCTGCCCGCCGTGTTGGGCTCGGGGCTGTATCAACTGGTCAAATCCGCGGGTGGGGAATCGGCGGAGAGCCTGGTCGTCACCGGGGTGGCGACGGTCACCGCATTCGCGGTGGGCTATGCGGTGATCGTGGGATTCCTGAAGCTCATCTCGCACCGCTCGTTCGCACCCTTTGTCTGGTACCGCATCGGCGCGGGTGCACTGGTGCTGGTGCTTCTGGGAGCGGGGACGCTGCAAGCGTACGCGGGGGCGTAGCCGTTGGGCTGGCGCGGCCAAGGTATTCTTGAGCGCGTGCATTCATGGCCCACAACGACCCTGCCGGAACTCCCCGACACCCCCGCGCGCCGCGAACCGGTGCGGATGTTCGATCCGTCGCGGCAGGCGGTGGTGGCTCTGACCGAACCCGGCCAGCAGCGCGCCAGCATGTACGTGTGCGGCATCACGCCCTACGACGCGACGCACCTGGGACACGCCGCCACCTACGTCGGGTTCGACGTACTCAACCGCACCTGGCGCGACATGGGGCTGGAAGTCAGGTACGCCTCGAACGTCACCGATGTCGACGATCCGCTACTGGAACGCGCAAACGCTACCGGCGTGGACTGGCGTGAACTCGCCGCCCAACAAACCGCGCTCTACGCGCGCGATATGACGGCGCTGGAAGTCATTGCCCCTGACTTCTACGTCGCGGCGACAGAGTCGATCCCCGCGGTTGTGGAGGCAGTCGAATACCTGCTGGTACACAATCTGGCATACCGGGTTCCCGTGAGCGAGACCGTGCCCGCGCCCCTAACGCCGGGTGCCGCCGACATCTACGCTGACATCCAAGCGATCGCTTCCTTCGGCGAGATCTCGCACCTCGACGCCGCCGCCATGACCAAGCTCTTCGCGACGCGCGGCGGCGATCCAGACCGGCCGGGAAAACGCGACGCACTCGACCCGCTGCTGTGGAGGGCCGCGCGAGCGGGCGAACCGCACTGGCCCGGAAGCGGCCTCGGCGACGGTCGCCCGGGCTGGCACATTGAATGCGCCGTCATCGCCCGCGGGACCCTGGGTGACGCCTTCGACCTGCAAGGCGGCGGGCGCGACCTAGTATTTCCGCACCACGAAATGAGCACCGCGCACACCAGCGCCCTGGAAGGCCGTGCGCGCGACCTCGCTCCCGCGGGCGCGCGGCACCACACGCACATGGGGCTAGTTGCCTACAGGGGCGAGAAGATGAGCAAGTCCCTAGGAAACCTGGTGCTCGTTTCGCGCCTGCTCGAATCCGGTTACGAGCCCGCGGCCATCCGCGTCGCGCTCTTCAACCACCGCCTGCACCAGGACTGGGAGTGGTTCGACACGGACATGCAGGCAGCTGCCCAGCGCGTGGCGTGGTGGCGAACGGCGCTGAGCGGGTACGGCGGCGCAGATCCGCTCGTTTTTTTGGACGAGGCCCGCCTCGCCCTGCGCGACAACCTCGACACACCCCGCGCGCTGGCGGCGATGGACGCGTGGGCCACGCGGACGTTGGAGCTGGCGCGCGACGGCGACGACGGCGTCGCGGGAGCCGCCGGGCTCGTTTCCCGCGGGCTGACGGCGTTGCTCGGGATCATGCTCTAGGTGGGGCCGCGCTGCGCGGGCTCGTGCGCTAGGTGGGCCGGTCTGGCAGCCGACGTGAGCCGTGCTGCGCGGGCTCGTGCGCTAGGTGGGCCGGTCTGGCAGCCGGCGTGGGCCGTGCTGCGCGGGCTCGTGCGCTAGGTGGGCCGGTCTGGCAGCCGGCGTGGGCCGTGCTGCGCGGGCTCGTGCGCTAGGTGGGCCGGTCTGGCAGCCGGCGTGGGCCGCGCTGCGCGGGCTCGTGCGCTAGGTGGGCCGGTCTGGCAGCCGGCGTGGGGCGAGCCCCGCTGGTGGGCCGCCCCCCGCGGTGACGCGCTCAGCCCTCGTCGGTGCTTCCCTTGGCACCAGTGCCACCGCCCCTTTTGCGCAGGAACTTCTCGAACTCTGCGGCGATAGCGTCCCCGGACGCCTCGGGGGAGTCGGTCGTGTCCTTGAGAGATTCGAGCTGCTGCACGTATTCGGCGACCGGTTGATCGTCTTCCAACATTTCATCGACCCCGCGGCGCCACGCCCGGGCATCATCGACCAGCTGTCCCAGTTCGATTGGCTCGCCAACCAGATCTTCCAGCTTGTTTAAGAGCCCGATCGTCGCACTCGGCGCGGGGGTCTGCGCAACGTAATGGGGAACCGCCGCCCACACCGCCAGCGCGTCGAGGCCGATCGCGTCAGCTATGTCTTGAAGTACCGAGGTTATGCCGACGGGGCCCTCGTAATCGCTGCGATCCAGCTCCAGGCGGTTGGTCAGGTCCTCGTCGTAACTGTGTACTGCGATCGGGAGCGGGCGCGTGTGCGGAACGTCCGCCAGCATGGCCCCCAGCACGATTATCGTCTGCACGCCGCGTTCGCGGGCAACCGCGATCAACTCGGCGCAGTACGAGCGCCACCGCATGGACGGTTCGGTGCCCTCGATGAGGAAAATGTCCTGGCCGGAAGACGGCAGCGTCGAGCGCGTCACCGTCGTGCCGGGCCAATCGAGCGCGTGCCCGCTGACACCGGCGCGACCAAGGGTCGGGCGGGCGACCTGGAAATCGTAATAGTCTTCGGGGTCAACGGAGTGGATCAGTTCGCCGCCCCAGACCTCGCGCATGTGCAGGACCGCGGCTGTGGCTGCGGTGCCCGCATCGTTCCATCCGCCGAACGCGGCGATCAGGACGGGACCTGGCAGAGGCACGGTGGCGGGGGCTGAATCGGGCATGTCCTTAGCCTAGGCGCAAAGTCTGACCCAACGCAGTTCGCCTTAGGATGAAGCGGTGACTTTTACCCCATCGTTTCGCGGCGTCTTGTTCGACATGGACGGAACGCTTATTGATTCCGAGCCGTATTGGATGGCCGCCGAAGGTGACCTGGTGCGGTCATTCGGGGGCGAATGGACCCGCGCCGACGCCGAGGAATTGGTGGGTAATGACCTGACATTTTGCGGGCGGGTGCTGCAATCGCGCGGAGTTGATTTGCCGGTGCCGGTGATAGTTTCGAAGCTGGTTGATACCGTGGCTGCGCATTTGCGTCGCGAGGTGCCGTGGCAGCCGGGGGCGGCTGCATTATTGGACGAGATCCGTGCCGCCGGCGTCCCGGTCGCCCTGGTGACAATGTCGTATCGGGTGCTGGCAGATGCGCTCGTTGCTTCCGCCGCCCCGGGAGCGTTTGCCGCGGTCGTGTGCGGCGACGAGGTATCGCGCGGTAAGCCTCACCCCGAACCGTATCGCGTCGCGGCCAGCGCTTTGGGTACCGAGCCGCAGTTCTGCGTGGCGATCGAAGACTCCCCGCCGGGGGTGGCGTCGGCGTTGGCGGCCGGGGCGGTAACTGTCGCGGTCCCGCACGCCGTGGCGGTTCACCCACGCGATGGTGTTACGCAGGTGAAGTCCCTCGAGGAACTGTCGTTGGAGGCTTTGGAACAGATCTTCGCTAGACTCGGCGATCGTGACTTCTGAGAATACGAGCGACGTGCCCGGGGCAAACGAATCTTTCGAAGCGCCCTTGGCGCGCGGCGCGGGCGACGAGCCGCCGGCGGGTGCGGCGTTGGGGACGGGCGCCGCCGCGGCGTTGGGGGCGACCGGATCTCACCTGCGCCGGGGGCCCTTGCGGGCCGGTGACCGCGTCCAGCTCACTGACATCAAAGGCCGACATTCGACGATCGTTTTGGAAGCAGGCGGCCAATTCCACACGCACAAGGGATACCTGCGCCACGATGATCTTATCGGCCAACCCGAGGGCATCACCGTCGCGAACACGGGCGGCGTCCAGTACCTGGCATTCCGTCCGCTCTTCAACGACTACGTGCTGTCAATGCCGCGCGGGGCAGCGATTGTCTATCCCAAGGATGCGGCCCAGATCGTGATCCAGGCAGACATTTTCCCGGGCGCGCGCGTCGTTGAATCCGGCGTCGGTTCCGGTGGCCTCACGTTGGCGCTTTTGAATGCCGTCGGTGATCAAGGGTACGTTCACTCGATTGAACGCCGCGACGATTTCGCCGCGATCGCGCGCGGCAATGTCGAGAACTTTTTTGGTGGCCCCCACCCGGCCTGGAGCCTTTCAACCGGTGATCTGGCGGACGTGCTACCGATGACTGAAGAGCCGCAGACTGTTGATCGCGTTGTCCTCGACATGCTGGCGCCGTGGGAGAACCTTGATGTTTCCGCCGACGCTTTGCGTCCCGGTGGCGTCCTGATCGCCTATGTTGCGACCACGACCCAACTGTCGCGTTTGGCGGAGGCGGTTCGCGATACGGGTCGGTTCGCGGAACCGTACGCGTGGGAGACGATGCAGCGCGGCTGGCACTTGGAGGGGCTTGCGGTACGCCCCGAGCACCGCATGATGGGTCACACCGGGTTCCTGCTCACCACCCGGCGCGTCGCCGACGACACGGTCATCCCCGAGCGGAAACGACGGCCGTCGAAGGGGGCCTACCCGGCGGCCACCGACGAGGAAACCTGGACCGAGGACGACTTTGGCGTGCGCCAACCGACCGACCGCAAGCTGCGCCGCACCCGCAGGGCGGTCGGCCAGGCCCGCGACGCCAACTAGCCGCGCTACCACCTTGCCGCGCCGTCGCCTTGCCGCGCCGCCACCTTGCCGCGCCGTCGCCTTGCCGCGCTGCCTCTCCCCGCTGGTTCGAGTGCGCCGGTTTGTGCAGGGGTTTTGACTGAAAGGGGCGCGGTCGGCGCTTGCGAGGGTCCCCGGGGACGTCGAGTGCGGGGTTTTGGTTCGAGTGCGCCGGTTTGTGCAGGGGTTATCACTGGAAGGTGCGCGGTCGGCGCGTGTGGGGGTGGTCTCGATACGCGCGCTTCGCGCGCACTCGACCGGCGGGGGGCGCGGTCGGCGCGTGTGGGGGTGGTCTCGATACGCGCGCTTCGCGCGCACTCGACCGGCGGGGGGTGCGGTCGGCGCGTGTGGGGGTGGTCTCGATACGCGCGCTTCGCGCGCACTCGACCGGCGGGGATCCGCGGTACTCGACCGGCGGGGGTCCGCGATGCTCGACCGGCGGGGATCCGCGGTACTCGACCGGCGAGGGGCGCGCTATTCGACCAGCGAGGGGCGGACGGCCTGGAAGATCGCGGTGCCGGGCAGCACCTTGCCGCGTAGCGGACTCCACCCACCCCAGACGTTCGTGTTGTCAGTGGGCCACTCGGGTTCGATGATCCCGGTGAGAGCAAATCCCGCCGCGACCAAAGCAGCGACATGGTCGCCGATCGTGCGGTGATACTCGGCGTAGGTCACGTTGCCGGATGGGTCTGTCTCAATGTACGGGGCGCGGTCGAAGTACGACTTCGACACGGTGAGCCCCGGCTCGCCCGGAGCATCCGGGAACGCCCACCGGATCGGGTGAGTCACCGAGAAAACCCAGCGACCGCCGGGCCGCAGCACTCGGGCGACTTCGGCGTGGATTGCGTCTAATTCGGCCACAAAAGGGATCGCGCCGTAGGCGGTGAAAACGACATCGAACGCCGCGTCGCCAAAGGGGAGGTCGCGGGCATCCGCCGCGACCAAGGGGACATTGACGCCGGTTCGCTCGTTGAGTAGCCGCGCCTGCTCGATCATCGTCGCGGACACGTCCGTTGCCACCACGTCGCATCCGCCCGCCGCCAACCAGCGGGAACACTGCGCTGCGCCAGAACCTATCTCTAGGACCTTTTGACCCGATAGGTCGCGGATGTCGCCTAACAACCGGGCATCGGCCTCCCGCAGGCCCTCGGGTCCCCACACAAAATCGGCGTCGCCGAGGAAGGCGCGGTGCTCGTCCATATATTCCTGGGCGTTGCTATCCCACCACAAACGGCCGGATTCGCGGGTCAAGGTAGGGTCTATGGGTCGGTAGCCGACAAAATTTTTCGGCGAATGTGGCTGGCTCACACGGACATTCTCGCTCAGCACGATCGCTCGTTGCGATCCTGGGACGTTGGATGCGTGTGATCCAGGTGACAGTCGATAGGCTATACCTGGTCGCCTTGCAGCGGACCTTGCAAACGTGACCGCGTTGTGCGGTTAGTCAGATGATCTTCGAAGGAGCGAATTCATGCAGATTGGCTTGTTGACAGGTGGCGGCGACTGCCCCGGTCTCAATGCTGCTATCCGTGCGGTTGTCAAGCGTGGTCTTGGCGAATACGGTCATTCGATCATTGGCTTCCGTAACGGCTGGAAGGGCGTCGTCAACGGTGATCTGGTGCCGCTAACGCGCGACAAGATCCGCAACACCCTCCCCGAGGGCGGCACGATTTTGGGCACCGCCCGCTACCATCCCACCAAGGAAAACGGTGGAATTGACGCCGTCATGCAGGTGCTGGAACAAGAGCGCATCGAGGCCCTGATCTGCATCGGTGGTGACGGCACCCTGCACGCGGCAAGCGAAGTGGCCGCCGCGGGAGTCAAGATCGTCGCGATCCCCAAAACTATCGACAACGACGTGTGGGGGACCGACCAATCGATCGGCTACCACACCGCAGTCAACATCGCCACGGAGGCGATCGACCGCATCCACACCACCGCCGAATCCCACAACCGTGTCATGGTCGTCGAGGTGATGGGACGCACCGCTGGATGGATCGCCGTCAACGCTGGTATCGCCGGTGGCGCGGAGATCGTTTTGGCCCCCGAAGAGCCCTTCGACATGGACCGCATCGTTCGGTTCCTCACGCACCGCCACCGGTCCCACGCCAGCTTCTCGATCATCGTCGTTGCCGAAGGGGCGCAGGCGGTCGCGGGGAGCTCGTTTGAATACACGACCGAGACGGGCAAGTACGGCGAAATCATCGGTGGCGCTGTTGGCGCGGCCGTATCGCACGAGATCGCTGCACGCACTGGGTTCGACACGCGCCTAACGGTGCTGGGCCACGTCCAGCGCGGAGGGTCGCCGACGCCGACCGACAGGATTTTGGGATCACGCTTCGGTGTGGCGGCCGTGGACGCAATCGTGGCGGGCAAGTCCGACGTCATGACCGCGCTGATCGGCGAGCACGTCGAGCTGGTTTCCCTGCAAGACATCGCCGGCAAGGTCAAGACCGTTCCGACCGAGCTGTTGCAGGTGGCGCGCGCGCTGGCGTAGCAGCCTGCGGCGGGGCCGGAGGCCGCTGCGATTGGGGCGACGAGGGTTTTGGAGGAGCGGGCCTCGTCGGATATCAATTGACATAAAGAACGAGGCGCCCAAGCGAGGGGGCAACACGAGCACGGCGGACTGCGCTAATCGTGTTGCCCCCGCTTGGTTTTAGGGGTAAAATCCTTCACGGTCTTGCTGTGTCGTCTATGTTGTGCGCCTCGCGCGCGTGCGTGGCGGGGCGGCGGATCGAACAGTCCATATCAGCACTATTCCTGTCCGCATCGGAGCATCTGTTTTATATGACCATCTCGACCCCCTCGAAGTCCGCACCATCCGTAGCCGTAAACGACATCGGCTCCGAAGAGGACTTCCTTGCCGCCGTTGACGCCACCATCAAGTACTTCAATGATGGCGACATCGTTGACGGCACGATCGTCAAGGTAGACCGCGATGAGGTTCTGCTTGACATCGGTTACAAGACGGAGGGTGTTATCCCTTCGCGCGAGCTTTCCATCAAGCACGACGTTGACCCCTCCGAGATCGTCCAGGTGGGCGACCGCGTTGAGGCGCTTGTGCTGCAGAAGGAAGACAAAGAAGGCCGCCTGATCCTGTCCAAGAAGCGCGCGCAATACGAGCGTGCCTGGGGCACCATCGAGCAGGTCAAGGAAGAGGACGGCATCGTTACCGGTACCGTCATCGAGGTCGTCAAGGGTGGTCTTATCCTCGACATCGGTCTGCGCGGATTCTTGCCCGCATCGCTGGTTGAGATGCGCCGCGTGCGCGACCTGCAGCCGTACGTCGGCAAGCAGATCGAAGCGAAGATCATCGAGCTCGACAAGAACCGCAACAACGTTGTTCTTTCGCGCCGCGCATGGCTGGAGCAGACCCAGTCGGAGGTTCGCTCGACCTTCCTGCAGACCCTGCAAAAGGGCCAGGTGCGCCCGGGTGTTGTCTCCTCGATCGTCAACTTCGGTGCGTTCGTGGACCTGGGTGGCGTCGACGGTCTGGTGCACGTCTCCGAGCTGTCTTGGAAGCACATCGACCACCCCAACGAGGTTGTCGAGGTTGGCCAGGAAGTCACCGTCGAGGTGCTGGACGTCGACTTCGACCGCGAGCGTGTTTCGCTGTCGCTGAAGGCTACGCAGGAAGACCCGTGGCAGACCTTCGCGCGTACGCACGCTATCGGCCAGGTTGTGCCCGGTAAGGTCACCAAGCTTGTTCCGTTCGGTGCGTTTGTGCGCGTCGAGGACGGCATCGAGGGTCTGGTTCACATCTCCGAACTGGCTCAGCGTCACGTCGAACTGCCCGAGCAGGTCGTTTCCGTTGGCTCCGATGTATTCGTCAAGATCATCGACATCGAGCTGGATCGCCGCCGGATCTCGCTGTCGCTCAAGCAGGCGAACGAGGGCGTGGACCCGACTTCGGAAGACTTTGACCCGGCGCTGTACGGCATGGCCGCGGAGTACGACGAAGAGGGCAACTACAAGTACCCCGAAGGGTTCGACCCCGAGACGAACGAGTGGCTCGAGGGTTACGAGGCTCAGCGCGAAGCGTGGGAGGCGGAGTACGCCAAGGCTCACGAGCGTTGGGTTGCTCACAAGGAGCAGGTATCGGCTGCACTCGCCGCCGACCAGGCAGCCGCTGCCGAGGCTCCCGCCGAGGGCGGCGAGGCTGCACCCGCCAACTACACCTCTTCGGCTCCTGCCGAGAGCGGCGAGGGAACGCTTGCGTCCGATGAGGCGCTTGCCGCACTGCGCGAGAAGCTGACCAGCAACTGATCTGATTGATCTAGGTCGCGGCGGGGCGTCCACCTTCGGGTGGGCGCCTCGCCTTTGTTGAGCGAGTAGTGCGCAGCGGTGTCGTTGAGCGAGTAGTGCGCAGTGGTGTCGTTGATCGAGTAGTGCGCAGTGGTGTCGTTGATCGAGTAGTGCGCAGTGGTGTCGTTGATCGAGTAGTGCGCAGTGGTGTCGTTGATCGAGTAGTGCGCAGTGGTGTCGTTGATCGAGTAGTGCGCAGTGGTGTCGTTGATCGAGTAGTGCGCAGTGGTGTCGTTGATCGAGTAGTGCGCAGCGGTGTCGTTGATCGAGTAGTGCGCAGCGGTGTCGTTGATCGAGTAGTGCGCAGCGGTGTCGTTGATCGAGTAGTGCGCAGCGGTGTCGTTGATCGAGTAGTGCGCAGCGGTGTCGTTGATCGAGTAGTGCGCAGCGGTGTCGTTGAGCGAGTAGTGCGCAGCGGTGTCGTTGATCGAGTAGTGCGCAGCGGTGTCGTTGATCGAGTAGTGCGCAGCGGTGTCGTTGATCGAGTAGTGCGCAGTGGTGTCGTTGATCGAGTAGTGCGCAGTGGTGTCGTTGATCGAGTAGTGCGTAACGGTGTCGTTGATCGAGTAGTGCGCAGCGCGCGCGTATCGAGATCGGATCTGCTTGTCGTCGAGTGCGGGGTTTTGGTTCGACTGCGGGGTTTTGTGCAGGGGTTTTGACTGGAAGGGCCGCGCTCGGCGCGTGTGGGGGTGCCCGGGGGCGTCGAGTGCGGGGTTTTGGTTCGAGTGCGGTGGTTTGTGCAGGGGTTTTGACTGGAAGGGGCGCGGTCGGCGCGCGCGGCGATGCCCGGGAACGTCGAGTGCTGGGTTTTGGTTCGAGTGCGGTGGTTTGTGCGAGGGTTTTGACTGGAAGGGCCGCGCTCGGCGCGCGCGGCGATGCCCGGGAACGTCGAGTGCTGGGTTTTGGTTCGAGTGCGGTGGTTTGAGCAGGGGTTGTGACTGAAAGGGCCGCGGTCGGCGCCCGCTACTCAACCTTCGACTCGGGTAACCCGCCTATGCTGGTGGGCACCACGAAAGCCACCACGAAAGCCACCACCAAGGAGACACGATGCGCCGCATAGGTTTGACGGGCGGAATCGCCGCCGGCAAGTCGACTGTTTCCCAGCGCCTGCTCCACCTCGGTGCGACCGTGATCGACCACGACAAACTCGCGCGCGAGGTCGTTGCCCCCGGCACGCCCGGCCTGGAATCGATCACGCTTAGGTTCGGCGGGGACGTTTTGACGAACGATGGTGAGCTCGATCGGCCCGCTCTGGCGGCGATCGTGTTCAACGACCCTGACGCTTTGACCGATCTGAATGCCATAGTTCACCCACTGGTGCTTGATCTTGCGGCGCAACTCGAAAGCCGGGCGGCGCGGGCGGGCGCCGCGGTGGTGGTCCACGACATTCCGCTGCTCATCGAGACGGGTCAACGCGCCGACTTTGACCAGTTGCTCGTGGTCTGTGCACCGGCAGATTTGCGGATTTCCCGGCTTGTTGAGGGACGAGGTCTCTCCCTCCCCGAGGCGCGTCGCCGCATCGCGAGCCAGGTCGACGACGAAGTCCGGGAGGCCGCCGCGGATGTGGTGTTTGACGGGTCGGGTTCCGTCGAACACCTGCAAGAGCAGGTCGATTCGTGGTGGCGCACACTGAACTTGTGACGAGTCGGCCCGCAGGTACGAACGTCGCACCCACGCCCTGCCCGCCGCTGGCGTAGGCTCTGCCCGCCGCTGGCGTAGGCTCTGCCCGCCGCTGGCGTAGGCTCTGCCCGCCGCTGGCGTAGGCTCTGCCCGCCGCTGGCGCATGCCCCACCACTTCGTACAATTGTGCAGAGCGGGTATCATGGAGGTATGCGCCCCGTCACAGATCTTCGCCGCAGCGTCGCCCCGTTTGAGGTGATCTCGGAATACAACCCGTCCGGCGACCAGCCGCAGGCGATCGCCGAGCTGGCGGACCGCATCGAGGGCGGCGAGAAGGACGTTGTCCTGCTTGGGGCGACCGGAACCGGAAAGTCCGCGACGACGGCCTGGCTCATCGAACGCCTGCAACGCCCGACGCTGGTCATGGCGCCGAACAAGACGCTGGCCGCTCAATTGGCGGCGGAATTCCGCGAACTGCTGCCGAACAACGCGGTCGAATACTTCGTTTCCTACTACGACTACTACCAGCCCGAGGCGTATATCGCGCAAACGGACACGTACATTGAGAAGGATTCGTCGATCAACGACGAGGTTGAGCGCCTGCGCCACTCCGCCACCAGCAGCCTACTGACCAGGCGCGACGTGGTCGTCGTTGCCTCCGTTTCCTGCATTTACGGTTTGGGTACGCCGCAGGAATACGTCGACCGGATGGTGCGGTTGCAGGTGGGCGATACGGTTGATCGCGACGACATGCTGCGCCAGTTCGTCACTATGCAATACACCCGCAATGACACGGCATTTGTGCGCGGAACGTTTCGCGTGCGCGGCGACACGGTAGAAATCATCCCGGTTTACGAGGAACTGGCGATCCGCATCGAGTTCTTCGGTGACGAGGTCGAATCCATCACGACCCTGCACCCGCTGACCGGGGACGTGGTCAAGACAGAGGAATTCGTGTACCTGTTCCCTGCCTCGCACTACGTTGCCGGCCCTGAGCGGATGCACAAGGCGATCACAAGCATTGAGGACGAGTTACGCGAGCGGCTGGGGGAACTCGAACGTCAAAATAAGCTGCTTGAGGCGCAACGGTTGCGAATGCGGACTACCTACGATCTGGAAATGATGCGCGAGATCGGCACGTGCTCGGGCATTGAGAACTATTCGCGGCATATCGATGGCCGCGAGCCGGGCTCGCCGCCGAACACCCTCTTGGATTATTTCCCGGACGACTTCTTGTTGGTGATCGACGAATCGCACGTCACCGTGCCGCAGATCGGCGCCATGTATGAAGGTGACATGTCGCGCAAGCGCAACCTGGTTGATTTCGGGTTCCGGTTGCCCAGCGCTATGGACAACAGGCCGCTGCGGTGGCAGGAGTTTCAGGAGCGGATCGGCCAGACGGTGTATCTGTCTGCGACGCCGGGCGACTACGAAATGGCGCAGTCCGATGGTGTCGTCGAGCAGATCATTCGCCCGACCGGGCTGGTGGATCCGAAGATTGTTGTGAAGCCGACGCGCGGGCAGATCGATGACCTGCTGGGAGAAATCAGGGCGCGGATCGAGCGCGACGAGCGCGTGCTGGTCACGACGCTGACGAAGAAGATGGCGGAGGACCTGACCGACTACCTGCTGGAACGCGGGATCAAGGTGCAGTACCTACACTCCGACGTCGACACGCTGCGGCGGGTGGAATTGCTGCGCGAACTGCGCCTCGGCAAGTTCGATGTGCTGGTCGGGATCAACCTGTTGCGCGAGGGCCTGGACCTGCCCGAGGTAAGCCTGGTCGCGATCTTGGACGCGGACAAGGAGGGATTCTTGCGTTCCGAACGGTCGCTGATCCAGACTATCGGGCGCGCGGCGCGTAACGTGTCCGGCGAGGTGCACATGTACGCGGACAAGAAGACGGCGGCGATGAAGGTCGCGATCGAGGAAACCGAACGCCGCCGCGCCCGGCAGATCGCCTACAACAAGGAACACGGTATCAACCCGCAGCCGCTGCGCAAGAAGATCGCAGACGTCACCGACATGCTGGCGCGCGAAGACGTGGATACGCAGGAGTTGTTGGCGACCGGGTATCGCGGCGCGAAGGGGAAGGGCGCTCGCGCCGAGGACGGTGGCGTGGACAGGCATGCGGGCGTCAAGGAGGGTGCGCGGGTGTCTCGTTCGGTGCCGTCCGCCGAAAAGGAGCTGGTCCAGTTGATTCAGGAGCTGGGCGAGCAGATGCATGCGGCGGCCGCCGATCTACAGTTCGAACTAGCGGCACGATTGCGGGACGAGGTCAGCGATCTCAAGAAAGAACTTCGCCAGATGCGGAGCGCGACCGCCTGAGAACGCGCGGGGGCGGTCGGCCCCTAACGCCCGTTGGCCTTGCGCCGCCGGCGCACCTTGCCCGCCTGCCGACCTTGCGCCCGCCCGCCGACCTTCCGCCCGCCCGCCGGCGCACCTTGCCCGCCCGCCTGCCGACTTTGCGCCCGCGCGCCGCGCGCGCCGCGCTCCCCGGACCCGGTTTCCGGCGTCCTTTGCGGGTCGTGTGGTAGGGTCGCACCCATCTGAAGGGGAGTATTCCGGAAACGCCTCACCTCGTCATCACGGGCAACGCCCCGGGGGAGCGGCCGCTTATGCGGTGGAAGAGACCTTCGATCGGTTGGTCGGTCCCGCTGCGGGTTGCGCCTAGCCGACCGTACGTGCCCCTACTTCCCTGAGGTATAACGATTATGAACGTCCCATTTTGGGTGTGGGCCATCACGATCACCGCGATCGTTGCAATGCTCGCGGTGGATTTCTTTGGTCACGTCCGCACCCCGCACGCACCGAAGCTCAAAGAGGCAGCCATCTGGTCGGCGATCTACGTCGCCATTGCGCTGCTGTTCGGCCTGCTGGTCTGGTGGGGATGGGGCGGCCAGTTCGCGGGCGAATACTTCGCCGGGTTCATCACCGAAAAGTCGTTGTCGGTCGACAACTTGTTCGTGTTTGTGCTGATCATGTCGAGTTTCCGGGTGCCGCGTGAGTACCAACAAAAGGTGCTGCTTTTCGGTATTGTGATCGCGCTGGTTCTGCGCACCGTCTTCATCCTCGTCGGTGCGGCCGTGATCGAACACTTCTCGGCCGTGTTCTACCTGTTCGGCGCATTCTTGCTCTACACGGCGTGGACGCAGATCCGCGGCAGCGGGCACGACCCGGACGAGGGCTTCAAGGAGAACGGGTTCTTGCGTTTGATGCGCAAGATTGTTCCGACCGCGCCGGGATATGTTGGGGACCGCATGTTCGCGAAGGTCAACGACCGCGTCGTCGCGACCCCGATGCTGATCGTCATCCTCGCGGTGGGGTCGGCGGATCTGCTGTTCGCCGTGGATTCGATTCCGGCCATATTCGGTTTGACGCAGCAGACCTACCTGGTCTTCGCCGCGAACGCGTTCGCGTTGCTGGGATTGCGTCAGCTGTTCTTCCTGCTCGACGGCCTGCTCGACAAGCTGGTGTACCTGTCATACGGGCTCGGTGCCATCTTGGCATTCATCGGTGCGAAGCTGGTGATCCACGCGCTGCACACCAACGAACTGCCGTTCATCAACGGCGGGCACCACGTTGAGGCGATCCCCGAGATCACAACGGCAGTGTCCCTGTCAGTGATAGTTGGGATCCTGGTCATCACAACGGTCCTCAGCCTCACAGTCGGTAAACGAGCGGCAGGGAAGATGGCCGAAAAATCGGCGGCCATCGCGCGCCAGGAACAGGCCGCCCACCGCGAACTCGACGATTACGGGAAGTAGGGGCTACCCCGCGCAGCACCGAGCTACTTGCTGCCCGTTGTCCCGCGGGGATGGTCGCCTCGTGGGATAATGGTCCGAATGACCAGCCAACACTTGCCAGAATGGTTCACCATCACTTCGCTGGCGGCGATGATCTCGATCATCGTCGTCGACCTGCTCTTGGTAGTGCGGCGCCCGCATGTGCCGTCATTTCGTGAATGTGTGACGTGGGTTGGTTTCTACGTGGCGCTTGCGCTTGCCTTTGCCGGGGGAGTGCTGGCGGTCGGCGGTTCCGCCCCCGCGGGCCAATTCGTGGCGGGTTGGCTGACGGAGTATTCGCTTTCGGTCGACAACCTCTTTGTCTTCTTGGTGATCATGGCGAAGTTCGCTGTCCCCAAGAAGGACCAGCAATTGGTGTTGATGGTCGGGATCATCCTGTCGCTGGTGCTGCGGGGTGGCTTCATCCTTGCGGGCGCGGCGATCCTGGAACGGTTCGCGTGGGTCTTTTACATCTTCGGCGCATTTTTGCTGTACACGGCGGTCAAGATCGTGGTGGACCGCAACGACGACGACGAATACAAGGAGCCGCGCCTGGTCGGCGTCATCCGCCGGGTTGCGCGGGTACACGATCATTATGACGGCGCGAAGCTGCGCACGACGGTGGACGGGAAGAAATACTTCACGCCGATGATTTTGGTGTTCTTGGCGATCGGCACGACTGACCTGCTCTTCGCACTCGATTCGATTCCGGCGGTCTTTGGCCTGACGACGGACCCGTTCTTGGTGTTCGCGACTACGCTGTTTGCCTTGATGGGGTTGCGCCAGCTTTACTTCTTGTTGGGAGGGCTGCTGGACAAGCTCGTGTTGCTGCCGTTCGGTCTGGCCGTCATCTTGGGCTTCATCGGCGTGAAACTCGTGGCCGAGGCCCTTGCAACCAACGCTGTGCCGTTCATCAACGGCGGCCACCCGGTGACGTGGGCGCCCCACTTTTCCACGTCGGTGTCGCTCGGCGTGATTGTCGTGACACTGATCGTGACGGCGGTCGGCTCACTCGTCAAAACCCGAATGGACGAGGCCCGCTCCTCCTGACCCCGCTCACCGATCGCGCCGCCGGCGCCGCGGAATTGCCCGCGCCTCGCTGCGCCGGGGTGGGGCTGCTCGTCGTCTAGCGCCGGGTTGGGGTTGCTCGTCGTCTAGCGCCGGGTTGGGGTTGCTCGGTTCGCGGGGGTGCGTTGCGTCTTCGATGGTTGGGTGGGGTCGCTCGTCCCGCGTCGCGGCGGAGTGGATCAGCTTACGAGTGCGCCTCGCGAGGTGGGGTTCGACGTGAACAAGGCCGCGGGGCGGAGTGGATCAGCTTACGAGTGCGCCTCACGAGGTGGGGTTCGACGTGAACAAGGCCGCGGGGCGGAGTGGATCAGCTTACGAGTGCGCCTCACGAGGTGGGGTTCGACGTGAACAAGGCCGCGGGGCGGAGTGGATCAGCTTACGAGTGCGCCTCCCAGGGGCCGTAGATCGGGTTCCATTCGACGGCCTGACGTTCCAGGATTGCTTCTGCGGCGAGGAACGGGTCGCCAGCCAACAGATCGAGAGCGCCCTGCGGCGATTCGGCCCGGACGATGATCAGGGCGCCCGCGGTTCCGGGAGCCGAGACCGGGCCCGATGCGAGAAGGACCCCGGCTGCGTACAGGCCGCCCAGGAATGCGCGGTGTTGTGGGCGGATCTGCGCTAGCAGATCCTGGTTGTCCGTGTATGCGTAGGTGACTGCGTAGATGCTCATAGTGCTATTCAAGCAGGAACCTATGACATCGGTGCAAACCGTCCATTCGCGAACGCCTATGCAGGTGACCCGCTGGCGCGTCCGCGGCGGGGGCACTGGCCGGCGGGCGTGCCCGCACGCGCCCGGTTATGCCCGACGCGGCGTTTCGGTGGGCGTGCCCGCACGCGCCGTCGCTCTTACCAGCCGCGGGCTTTCCATTCGGCAAGATGCGGACGCTCGGCCCCGAGCGTTGTCGCGGGCCCGTGCCCGGGGTGAATGACCGTTTCGTCGTCGAACTTGTTGAAGATCTTGTGGACGACGTCGTTATACAGTGACGCGAAGTCGGCCTTGGATTCCGTCTTGCCAACGCCACCCGGGAACAGGGAATCTCCGGTGAAGATGTGCGTTCGGCCCGCACTATCGCGCAACCTGACCGCCAGGGAACCGGGTGTGTGCCCGCGCAGTGCGATGACGCTCAAGCTCAGGTCCCCGACCGCTACGGTGTCGCCATCCGCGAGGGGCCGATCGGTGCGGACGCCGATCCCGTCGGCGTCCGCCGCACCCGCGAGCGTGGTTGCAGCGCTGGCCGCGACAACGTCGTGCAACGCGTGCGCCCAGTGATCGGGATGGCGGTGAGTCGTCAAGACCAGGTTGCCGGGGCGGGCGGCAAAGAGCCTCAGCAGCCGCTGCGGCTCAGCCGCGGCGTCGATAAGCAACTGCGTTCCGGTGTGGCCGTCTGTGATGATGTAGGCGTTGTTGTGCATGGGCCCGACGCTCAGAGTCGACAGGGTCCATTCACCGCACGTGACGACCGGGTCGATGCGTGTGCCGAACAGCTGGGAGGCCCCGTCGGCTAGCGGTGGGATGAGTTGTTGGCCCATCATGTCGTAAACCGCTTGCGACCGCTTGTAGGGGTCAATGATGTCATCGGTCGCGGCGTCGCGCTTGCCCCCCAAACCACGCTGGCGGGCGATGGCGGCTAGCGCCTGGCGCACGTCCTCGACGGTTTCGAGCTGCGCAGGGAGGTCAGCGGTATCCACCGCGTTTGCAAGGGCTCCGAACTCCCGGATTGTGAACGTCTTGCGGGCCGCGCGCGGGAACATGCGGGCGACCTGCTGGCGATGTGACCTGGTTGCTACCAAAATCAGGTCGGCTTCGGCCAGGTCACTTTTACCCAGTTGCCGCGCTGCGTGGGCGGGGTCCGCGAGTCCTTGGGACGCTGCCAACTGCACGGAACCGCCGGACATGGTAGCTCCGACGGGAGCCTGGGTCCCCGCCGACCGGACCGAGACGGCGGCTGCCAGCGGCGCTGGCAGCCCACCGGCCCACGCCCGCAATAGCATCTCTGCGAGCGGGGAGCGGCACACGTTCCCGGTGCAAACGGTCAGGATTGTAAAGCGTTCTGATTCCATGTGGGCAGCCTATCGCCAGCGCTGCTACTTCTCGGCGTCGGCGGCGGGGGAAGGATCGGGTTCCACGATATCGCCGTAGGACCCGTAGTGTCCGTACTGGCTGTACGTGTAGGCGTCGAATCCCTTGGTCGGGAGCATGGTCAAAACGACGCCGAACAGGTGCGAGCCAACGGCGTGTAGGGTCTTGATTGCCGCGGAGAATTGGGCCTTGTGCGTCTTTCCGGCGGCTCCGACCAGCACGGCGCCGCCGACCATTTTCGAGAGGACGGCGGTGTCGGTCACTGGTAGCAGCGGTGCGCAGTCGAAGATCACCAGGTCGTACTTTGCCTCGACCGCGTTGATGAGTTCGCGCATTTGGTTGCCGCCCAACAGCTCGCTGGGGTTCGGAGGGATCTGCCCCGAGGGAAGTACCTCGATGTTCCCGGTCGCGCCCCAGGGCTGGACCACGTCCTCCAGGTCGGCGTTGCCGATCAGTACATCGGTCAGGCCCACTGCTCCCTCGATCCCGAATGCCTCGGACAGGCGCGGGCGGCGTAGGTCCGCGTCGATGACCAGCACCTGCGAGCCCGATTGCGAGATCGCGATGGCGAGGTTCGACGCAATGGTGGTCTTGCCCTCACTCGCCATCGCCGAGGTCACAATGACTGACTTGGGGTGGGCCGCGACCACGAACTCAAGGTTGGTGCGCAGGCCGCGGAACGCCTCCGACAGCGGCGAACGGGGATCGTTTTGCACGACCAATCCGGGGTCCGCCTTCGATTCTGACATGGGGATGCCGCCGACCATCGCCGCATCGGTGATGGCTTCGACGTCGCGAGTGTTGCGAACCTTGGTGTCAAGGACTTCCATGAGGATCGCGATTCCCACGCCGATTGCGAGCCCCAGCAGCAGGCCGAGGGCCAGGTTCAACTTCGCGTTGGGGGAATCGGGGCTGGTCGGCACCGATGCCGCTTCCAGGGTGGATATCTTGACGGGGGAGGTGCCACCGGCATTGGGCTTTTCGACGTCGGAAATGATCTTCGGGAGGGTTTCGCCGACCGCATTGGCGATCGCGGCGGCCCGCGTCGGATCCGTGTCGGTCGCGGAGATCTCTAGGATGACGGTGTTCAGGGGTGCGTTTGCGCTGACCTTCGCGGCGAGCTCGGAGACGGTGTAAGGCAGGTCCAGCGTCTTGATGACGGGCTGCAGGACGGACGTCGTCGTCACGGCCTGCGCGTAGCTCTTGACGCGCTGGGACGTAAACGTGTTGCCCGCGCTCAGATCCGAGGCCGAGGAATTGTCGGTGCTTGTCGAAACGAAAACCTGCGTCGTGGCTTTGTACTGCGGTGACATCAGGGCGGTGGCTGCGCCCGCTATGACCACGGCGATAACCACGGTTCCGGTGATGAGAATCCAACGCTTCCGGAGGATACGGATGTAATCGGCGAGTTCCACGGGCGACTTTCTGTTCGTGCTAAGGGGGAATGCATGTTGTGGCTGGCATAAGCAAGAACTGGGGCCCGCCGGTGGTGGCGAGCCCCAGCTCTCAAGCAGAGACCTCAGGCCGAAGCCTAGTTGTGAATCAGAGCTTAACCTTCTTGACGGTCGCCTTCTTCGCGAAGTACTTGGCGGAAGCCTGGAACTTCAGGGTCACCTTGTAGGTGCCCTTCTTCTTCGCGTTGAACTTGTAGCTGAACTTGCCGGACTTCTTGACCTTGACGGTCTTGACAATGGCCTTCTTGCCCTTGACCTTGATGGTGACCTTGACCTTCTTGACACCCTTGGGTGCGGTGGCCGTCAGCGTCGCCTTCTTGCCGGACTTCTTGACCTTGACCTTCTTGACCTTAGCGGCCTTACCGATCGTCACAGTGGTCTTCGCGGTGGTGCCGTCGACCTTGATGGTGTATTCGCCGGCCTTCTTGGGGAGCTTGATCCCCGCGGTGACCTTACCGTCGGCGCCGACCTTGACCGTGGTCTTCTTGCCGTTGATGGTCACGGTGACCGTCTTGCCGGCGTAGGTGGTGCCCAGGTTGAAGCTGTAGGTGGCGGTAGCGCCGGCCTTGGCGGCAGCCGGACCGGAAACGGTCGGGTTGACTACGGGCGGGTAGGCGGCCTGGGCGGCGGGAGCTGCTGCGGCGAAAGCGAGACCGCCGGCTACGACTGCCGCGGTTGCGGCCTTTGCGATGGATGAGAGTTTCATAGGTATGTTTCCTCTTGGTTCGGAGATAGGTGGTGTATCGTCCGCGACTTGCAACTGGCGAACGGGGTCTTGCTCGTGAACGACAATACATGAAGTCCCGTTGTTTGTGCACTTTGGACATCAGTTATTTACATGTGGCCTGACTCACAGTTTTCACGTTTGGTTCGTTCAGGAGCGGTTGCATGACGATCTGAGGATCGGTGGGGAGATCCCGATCGTCGTCATCACGCGCCGGTTCGTCCCATTGTGTCGTAAGTGTCTTGGTTTCGCCAGGCTCAAGTTCAACGTCGTAAACGACAAACTCGCGACCGTCCGCCTCTCCGCGTGAGACAAAAGCGTCTTGCCCATTGAGACGGAAGGAGTCGAACGTGGCATCCACCGGGGCGTACACCACCACATAGTCGTGGTTGGAACCGACCGTAGGGGTGGTCCCGTCGGTGACGTCGAGCCGCCCGGTCATGTATGGGGGCAGGCCGGAAGTGGGGGCGTCGTTGGTGATGGTCACGGTGAAGGTGCTGGTGCGGGTGGCAAGGTCCGCGTCCGCATCGATGGTGCAGGCGCCCAGCTCATACGTCGCACCCAGGTGCATGAAGGCGTCGAGCTTGTTGCCCCCCGCGTTGATCACCCTCACCGTGCTGCTGGGCCCGGGGGTGGCGGGGAACTCGCCCGAAAATCCGGCGGAGGCAATGTCCTTTTGCACGATCGGATCGCTTGACCACAATTGCAGATAGTCGGCCGTTTCCTGGCTCAGCGTCGTGGAAACCAGGGAGGCCAGGTCGATCTGCCCCTGCGATAGTTTGGTGAACATCTCCGCGATCATTTGCCCCACGACCGCGTCCTTTTCCTTGGGGTTGGAATAATCCTTGTAGACGCCCACGGTCAGGTATTCGGTCAGATCCTGCGGCGCGATCTGCTTGTCGCCGGCCGAAAGGGGGCCGACCGCGGCCGCTAGGTAGGGGAGCGTGCCTTGGCCCAGCGAGAGAACGGAATCGACCTGGGTCTCGCCGCGCGCGTTCCAACCCGCCCGGATCAACTTGGCGTTGTCGGGGAAGTTGGCGGAGAGGTTCATCGAGAGCCAATTCGTGAATGTTTCACTGCCCCACGCATCGACGTATCCGGCCGGGATGATCCCTTGGTAGGGCACGGCGGGTCCGGCGACCAGGTCGTCGTTGGAACCCTGCGTAGCGACGTTGAGTTTGCCGTTGTCGGCTTCCAGGATGATGTACGCGGACAGCAGCCCGCCCGATGGGCGCACCTCGGTGAGATTCTGCATCGTGACGAACCAGGTGCGCTTGCCGCCGTCTCCCAGAATGATCGGCAGCGCGTCCATGTACGGCTCCAGCTTCCGCACGGCGGGGCCGATCCCGGTCAGGGCGCTGGAAACCTTGTCGATGCGGGTCTTGATCTGCGGATTGACGCCGTCGGTGGACACCGCCTTGAGCTTTTGCGCCGAGGTGGTGGCGGCTGTGTCGATCGAGCTCAGCGATTCCCTGACCGAGGCCAAGAGTGTCAAGTCAAAGCCTTCCCCGCCCCCGGCAAGATTGGTCCCGGTGATGCGGGGAAGCAGCGCCGTGAGGGAGCTGGTGGAACCAGTGAGATCCGCGGCCACGTGCGAGGTGACCCTGATCGCGCGGACATCGTCGCCAATGCCGGGCAGCTTTTCGCCGAGGCGCACCGGGATGGAATCGGCGGCGGAACTGGCACGGCTGGCGAAGGTGTGCGCGCGGACAAGATCGTCGGCCAGTGCGTCGACGTCGCTATCCTTGGCGTGTGCGCGCGCCACATCGACCAGGGCATTGAGGTCTTGGAGGTTGCGTGCCACCGAATAGTACTGAACGGCGGAATAGCCCAAGAATGCGAAGAACGCCACCAGGGCAACCGTGACGATGGTTCCCGTGCGGTGTCGCCGGAAGAACCCGGGCTGGTCAGCGGGCGCGGATGGTTCGGTGTGCTGGCTCAAATGTTCAGTCATGGCTGCCATTCGGTATGTCAGGTGTCAAGGATCTTCGGTCCCCGACATGGGGGAATGCCCGATTCTCTCACGACCCGGACCGGTCGCGTCAATGTACTTCGTGAACCAAATACCTCATTTTGCGACACCGTGTCGCAAAGCGCGGGGTGTCCGGGTCTGGTAGCCGGAAGCGGACGCGACCTGCGGGTATGTCCCCGAACGGGGGCGGCGTCCGAACCTAGAAATGCGTTTATATCGGGCATGTAAAACCGTGGACAGGGTTGCCTAACGCATTGGACGTCGTATACGGTGAATCAAATTCCGGACTGACGTTGTCAATCCGAAGTAGCTCATTTCATCAGCCAGATCGCTCAGCGATCGGCCCGACACTCTTTGGAGGTGGGAATGTCGCGAACAAAACCTCGCGTCTATCTGCGGTCCGTTTGGGTAGGCGCGGCAGTGACCGCTCTCGCCGTAGGTGCGCCCTTTGCCGCTTCGCAGGCGGCCACCGCAAGTAACCCGCCGTCTAACCAGGTTGCATTGCCCGCCAACACGTTGTCAAGCCCCACGTTTAGCAGCGAATCGACGTCCACGACCGGCGATCGCGCCGCGGGTTTTACCCTGCTGGCGGTTGGCGGCCTGGCAATGGTGACCGGCGCCGGCGTGGTGGGTCTAAAGCGCCGCAACGCGGAGCCTGATTCGACATTCGAGGTGTCGGCGGGCTGATGGTCGCGAGCGGGACAACGGCGGGTTCCATTCCGGAACCCTCAACATCGATTCAATTGCCTGCGGACCTTTTGCCGCACGTCAAGCAGGCGCGCGTGAGCGACTGGTCCACGTCGTATGTGCGCAAGCTACTCATGTCCGATGTCGTGGTGGTGGTGTGGGCCGTCGCGACCGCCCAGCTGCTGTACTTCGGGGCCAGTGCGTCGAACGTTTCGGTCAAGGCGTTCGGATCTGTGCCCTACTGGGTCGTGTCGGTTCTGCTGAGCTTCGCTTGGATCTGCGCGTTGGCGCTGTCGGATTCGCGCCACTATCGCGTCCTTGGAACTGGAATTGACGAATACCGCAAGGTTACTAATGCCACGTTGATCTGCTTCGGGCTGGTGGCGATCGTGGCACTGGTGTTCAAGATCGACTTTGCGCGCGGGTACCTGCTCATCGCGTTGCCCTTGGGGCTTGTGGGCCTGTTGCTTGAGCGCAAGATCTGGCGAAGCTGGCTGGTGACGCAGCGCACCCGGCTAGGGAAGATGAGCCGGCGCGTTGTGGTGGCCGGGACGGGCCCGCGCGTGTCCAGGGTGATCTGCGAACTGACCAAGTCGCCGGCCGCCGGGTACGCGGTGGTTGGAGCGGCGCTGCCTGCCGGTGACAAACTCGATGACGACGTGTGCGGCGGCCAGGTGCCGGTGGGGCTCATTTCAGACGCCGTTGACTTCATGCGATCCGTGGGCGGGGATACCATCGCCGTGTCCGGGGGAGAGGCCGTGCCCGGCCCCGAGATTCAACGGATCAGCTGGCAGCTAGTCCCGGGGCAAGAGCACCTGATCGTCAGCCCGGCGCTGATCGACATCGCGGGCCCGCGCATCGGCATCCGCCCGGTTGCGGGGCTTTCTTTGATCCACGTCGAGACGCCGAAGTTGTCGGGTGTGGCTCAACTAACCAAAACGGCATTCGACCGCCTTGGCTCTTTGCTACTAATCATTTTGCTTTCGCCACTTTTTGCTGTGACGGCCATTGCGATCAAGCTGGACAGTAGGGGGCCGATTTTCTTTGTACAAGATCGGGTAGGACTGCACGGCCAAATATTTCGAATGTTCAAGTTCCGTTCCATGTCGACGGATGCGGAAGCCCGGCTCAAGGACCTTGCAGACAAGCAGCGCGACCGTGGCAACGTCGTAATGTTCAAAATGACGGACGACCCCCGGATCACACGAGTCGGGAAGCTGCTGCGCCGCTATTCGATCGACGAGTTGCCCCAGTTGATCAATGTGCTGCTGGGAACGATGAGCCTTGTTGGCCCGCGTCCGCCACTGCAACGTGAGGTGGAACTATATGGCGATCACGTTCACCGCCGATTCCTGGTGCGACCGGGAATAACAGGGCTGTGGCAGGTCAGCGGTCGATCTGACCTTGATTGGGATGAAACGGTAAGACTGGACTTGTACTACGTAGCTAACTGGTCTTTGACGCAGGACCTGCAGATAATTTCGCGTACGCTGCGGGCAGTTGTCGGAAAGGATGGTGCTTATTAGTATGATAGAGAATGATTCGCACCGCTGTCTGAAACTATAGATAGCGGAAGATAGAGCCGAACTATGTTGCAGTAACTCTGAAAGACAAAGACGGAATACCGGACTATCATTTCGAAAGATTCGAAAGCCCGTGCAATTTCAGTCTTCCGTATGCTAATCCTCATTTCTTCCATTGGAATTGCTCAAAGAAACATGCACTAGCGGCCGGTCTCCACTAATTGATGTGTCAAAGCGACACAACAATCAACTCGGACACTGGTATTGGTAGATACAGCAGATGGTGGACAGCGTCCTCAGGGCACGAAGCAATCGAATATCTGCAATACGAATTTTTCATGGATTTGCAATGAAATGAGAACAATGAACGAAGTAAGTTTGGGTCCAGTTTGGTTACAGGGTTGCTCCCTTGAAGAAGCAACTGAGTGGCTAATAGGGCAGGCGACACCAAGCAAATGCGGAGTGAGCGTGAGACTCATGAACGCCTACTGCGTATACTTAGCCAATAGAGAACCGTCATATGCTCGCATTCTCAATAGCAAGAATGGCGTGAATTTCCCGGATGGCAAACCGGTGGCACTGTATCTTCGACTATTTCAACCGCGGGCGCAGCAAGTTCGGGGTCCGTCACTGTTCAAGCTAGCGCTCGATCGGGGTCGAACATCGCATATCAGGCACTTCTTCTTGGGTACTACGTCTGAGACCTTAGAGAAATTGGTTGACTCTGTGGAGAAAATATATCCAGGTGTTGCGATCGCAGGTACTTTTGCCCCACCCTTCGGTGAACTTGATGACAAATTCCTACTAAAGTGCACCGAATGTACGAACTGGGAAGATGTTGATGTCTTGTGGGTAGGAATCGGTACACCGAAGCAGGACTATCTATCTACAGTGTTAGCAGATCGATTAGGCATACCGGTTGTCGGTATCGGTGCCGCATTTGATTTTGTGGCTCGGACGGTACCAGAGGCACCGCAGTTCTTCAGTGTTCTCGGATTGGAGTGGTTGTATCGGTTAGCCTCGGAGCCTCGAAGACTGTGGAAAAGGTATGTCTTTGGGAATTTCGGCTTTATATCGATAGCTGTCAAATCAATGGTCGCTCAGGCGTTTCGTAATAGGCGCAGGGGTAGGTTGCACACAGAAAAATGAGAATTCTAACCGCGCATGCGTTCTATGCAACAGTTGGCGGCGAGGACATTAGCCACCGCACTGAAGTGCAGTATTTGAAAGATCGTGGACACGAAGTCGTTGATTTTACGCGTCAGAACTCAGAACTTCAGTGTCAACATCCTCTTATTCAGGCAGCGGCGACTATTTCAAACAGAGATATCTACGCCGCCGCAAAGAGGGTGATAATAGAATTTCGCCCAGAAGTGGCATACATCAACAACACGTTTCCCGCTTTGTCACCGGCGGTAGTGTCTTGCCTAAAGGACTTTCAGATTCCCGTAATTCGAGTCTTAAGGAACTACCGTTTCGGGTGCCTTTCCGGGAACCTTTTCCGTCAAGGAGAAGTGTGTACTGATTGCATTGGACGAACTCCACTAAAAGGAGTCATTCACGGTTGCTACCGTGGGTCGGCTCCCGCTAGTCTAATAGCCGGGTTTACTCAACATCGGATGGCTTCAATCGATAAGAGATCGGTCGGATATTTCATTGCAGTGTCAAACTATGTCAAGTCGGTCGCTATTCAGTCTGGGATGCCGGAAGATAGAATTGTCACTCGCCCAAATCTCTATCTACGTCGGTCGAATGCAGTACGGAAGCAAATCTCGATGCGATCTAACCGCATCGCCTTTGTAGGGCGTGCTACTCCCGAGAAAGGACTCGATGATCTTATTCGTGCGTTTCTTCAACTCGTGCAGTGGAACTCGAATCTTGTTTTGGCGGTGATAGGTCCGGCTCGTGGAGCTATAGATCACCCGAATATTGAGTACTTGGGCCAGATCGATCATCAACAAGTTACGCGCGAACTGTCACACGCCGATTGTGCGGTAGTTCCATCACTGTGGCCTGAACCGTTTGGAAGAGTTGTCATAGAAGCACTGGGTGAGGGTACGCCGGTAGTTGTGTCATCGATTGGGGGTTTGGCTGAGCTCGCTGGCCCCGGCGTCTTAGCATATCGACCTGGTTCCGTAGGCGACTTAGTTGAAAAAATCAACTCGTCAATCTCTCTCCCACGGGAACTGGCATTTCGTGAAGCGCTAGCGAGGTTTGACGCAGACTTTTCCGCTGAAAATTGGTACGAGACGACGATGGGTGTGATTAGCGATGCCACATCGAATATCTGATTCGTCTAATGGTCAGTTCAGGCACGAGCTTGGTCCAAATGAGCGACTAGTGGGTGACTTTGATCAATATGTTTCGGGTCTGAGCACAATCCAAGTTGTTGCTATGTCCACGAAGCGGTCGAACGCAATTGGTTCACTTTTGATATCGCTGATTGAGTGCCACCCTAGTACTCTCTTCGTAGTCCACTCCTATGAGTTTGATCGGGACCTTCCTGACAATGTAGTTCAAGTTCCGCTAAAGAGATGGGGACTATCCTATAGTCTGCGGATCATCATTTTACCTTTGCAGTTAAAAATGAGTTCGCGCTGGAACGCCGTAGGTGGGCCAATCCGGCTCAGTTGCGATGCCATAAGTCACGCAGAGATTCATTGGGTTCACTTTTCGCATGCGACCTACTTGAAGCGTTTGCGGATTACGGAGACACCACGCTACTTTAATGCCTATATCCGAAGATGGAGGCATCGTTGGCTTCGACGACGCGAGCGCAAACTCTTAGCTGCGAGCGACATGATCATTGTCCCCACTGTTCGTCTCGCGGAAGAACTCGTTGAGTCAATTCCTGAGATAGATCCAATATGCATTCGTGTTCGTGAAAATTCGAGCGATGAAGCACGTCGTTGGAAGAGGGTCGCGCAAACACGCAGGAGTTCGCGAACACTGGTCGGAATGATCGCCGGTGGTGATTATGTTCGGAAGGGCGTTTTTACTGCTATTCGGGCGATCGCACAGATTCCGGAAGTGGATCTGTGCATCGTTGGGGGATCTAGACGTGAGGCTCGCGTGGCTCAGCGCTATGCTGAGAGGTGCGGTGTCGTGTCACAGGTGAAGATTATCGAGCAGGTTTCAGATCCGCAAATCCCATTACAGAATGCTGACATACTCTTGTTTCCCTCTCATTACGAGGTTGCGAGTCTAGCTATCTATGAGGCTAGTAGTTCGGGCAAATACATCGTAGCGTCTGACGCGGGAAATGCTGAAGAAGTACTGAGATCTATTCCAAACACCTATCTGTATGACGACATGGACTCAATGATTGAAATAATCAGAGAAATCGATCGCCGCACATCAGGAAAATTGAAGTGATTTTCGGCGTGGGTGTAGTCGCATTAGCTCTAATTATGTGCGCGCGCGCCAAACTGCCGGTCGCATTTGTCGTGTTAGCGCTTACAAGCCATTTGGACATGAACCTCGTCATTGGGGAAAACGGCGTTGCTAGCGCGATCAACATTGTGCGTGTAGTGATTCTTCCCTTGGTCGTTCTGTCGCGGCTCGTGAATGATCGCAAGCTTCCCGTTCGCCGACATCGCCCGAGGATAGCGATTCTATTGTTAGTTGTTGTAGCTAGCTTACTGCCTGGCGTCTTGTCTACACAGAACGTTGCAGCCACCTTCAAATTCTTGTGCTATTTGATAGCGCTTCTACTACTCGTTCTCATTTGGCGCATTGCACTTCAATTGTCCTTGGTCAGTGATGCCATGCTGCTTACTATTTCTGTTGGGGCCCTATCGATCGCCTATTTACAGACTCATGTCTTTGGAAATCAATTTGGAACTGCCGACGGTAGATTTACGTCATTTAGCTCGCCCCAAGCTTTCGGTATTTTCTATGTTGCTCTATTTGGCGTCTCCACTGTTCTAGTAAAGAACATGAATACTCTGGCTACGGTAGGTCTAATTTCGCTCTACGCCATCGTATTAAGTGGTTCTAGGACATCGCTAATCGGGTTCGTCGTTATCGTTGCTTGCTTGGTATACGCGAGCGCTCGAAGATATCCGGCAGTATTGACTATGGCGAGCTTGGCCGCTGTCGTTCCGGCTATTATCTTTATGGGGAGTTCGAAGGTCGAAGTTGTACTTGGTAGATCTGCGTCGCTGTTGGATCTATCGAGCGGCATTGGCTCCATTGGCACTTTTGCCTACCGTGGCATCGTGGTGTCAGAGGTCCTCTCTCATTGGAGAGAAGGAACTCTAGCCGAGAAGTTTTTTGGGAATGGAGGCTCGAGCTCGGCGAGCCTGGTTGCTCCTTTGGATGTTAGGTACTACGACGAAATTGATGCAAATAGGGTTGTGCATAATGAATACATTCGAGTTCTCTATGACTATGGCTTGATCAGTGTCTCTGTATTGGTCCTGCTGCTGATTTGGTTGCAATGCCGGGCTGTCATTACAAGGATTCCAGTGCTGTTCGGACTATCACTATTTCTGGCGATTGTTCTTGGCGTTGAAAACGTGCTTGTATCGGCGACAGCGGCCAGCGGTTTCGGTATCGGGGCTGCGATATCAACCATACTTCTATCTCGACATGAAATCCTTCCCCAGCGTGACTTGACGGTGATCACAAGCAGTGTTGATCAAAGTGTCAGAGGCACAATGGGACGATTCTGAGAGTGGACCATGAAGCACCGTAAGAGTTACAATCTGCTCTTTTCTCAAGTAGCGAGTTCGCTTGGTAGTTTTGGATTTCTCGCTTTGGCTGGCAGAGCTTTGGATTTGAACGAACTGGGTCTTATTGGGGTTTTCTTTGCTTGGTTTTATTTTACGTCGGGTATACAACGCTCAATCACGTCAGAGATTTTCATTCCAAGGCTTCAATCAGGTACTGTTGGTGCCGTCGAGTCAACCCATTTGTGTTCCCTCTCTACATCGCTTTTAATAGCTCTAGTTTCTTCGATGTTATTCGCGACCTATGGGGCGGTGTTCTGGAGTTTGGATGCGAATAGTACCTGCCTTGCGTTAATCAGTCTATTAGTATGGCTTTTCTATGATGCTCAGCGGGCGTTTCGTGTCGGAGAATCGTCATATTCGTTGCTCCTGTTCGGTGAAGTAACTTTCTCTGCCTCTTTGATTATTGGTGGACTATTTCTAGTTTGGTTCAAAGCCGGGGTGAATCTCTTTTTTGGCGCGATTATTGTGTCCGCTGCTTTCGCATCGATGGCGATCGGCCCTAGGCTCCGATTTCGTGGGTGGATGAAGAGTATTGCGAGAGATGGTGCTCTTAAGCGAGCTTATCTACTCGATTTTTTGCTAGGAAGTGGCGGGCAACAGCTAGTAATCGTTTGTGCAACTTGGTTTGTCAGCTCGCAGGATGTTGGTTCACTTCGGTTAGTAATGACCGAACTAGGTCCTCAGAGTTTTCTTTTGTCGGCAGGGGGACCTCTGCTGCTTTCACTGAATGCGAAGCGTCTTCGAACTGATTTCCTGTATGGATTCCGGATCGCTTTCTTTGAGGCAATCGCTTTGGCGGCGGTCTTTGGTGCATACTCCTTAATTCTGAATTTATCCCCGGATCGGTACGTTCGAATTGTCTTTGGGGAGAACGCTATTCAAGGGGGCCCGTATATGGTATGGCTAACGCTAGGGGGTGTAATGTCGATAGTTGCGCTAGCTGCGACTGTAGCTTTACGTGTGTATGAGGTGTCGAGTGCCATCATCAAGTTGCGCATCATTGCGGTCATTTCTTTGCCGGTTGGCATTGCTCTTACCGCCATCTTTGGCGCTCGTTTTATTGCCATCACTATTTTCGTCTCTGCCGCATCATATTGCTTGAGCGCATTTGCGCTGGTTCATTGGAAGCTACGGTTTGTCGGTCGTTAGTGCCGTGTGCGGTTCGTGCTAGTGTCGCTCACGGGTGGCTGATCGTTTTTTGGTTAGAGTATCATTCGTCAGTGTTTTGTAATTACTTCATTCGTTCGTTTCCTCCGAATCAGTTGCCTTGGCGACTACGGTTTG
Organism: Rarobacter incanus; assembly: GCF_006715765.1. Taxonomy (NCBI): domain Bacteria; kingdom Bacillati; phylum Actinomycetota; class Actinomycetes; order Micrococcales; family Rarobacteraceae; genus Rarobacter; species Rarobacter incanus. The sequence continues at coordinate 449,579 of NZ_VFNV01000001.1, read as the reverse complement.
CGCGGTGTGCCTTACAGGCCATTTTGTATGTGTTGTAGGTTGGGGGTCCCCGAGGGGATGCTAGTATGGCTGAAACGTTGGATGTAGAGTAGATTATTGATGATCGGGTTCGGCAGAGTTGAAGATTCTTTTAGGTTTGGTCTTTCAAGGTGTCTTATTGATGTTTTTCGACGTTTGGTTTTTCCCGGACTTTCGTTGTTAGTATTCGATTTGGTCGCATTACATTGGAGGGTTTCGACGTGATGAATTTGAAACGTGCACTAATTACAGGCATCACCGGTCAGGACGGCTCGTACCTCGCCGAGTTGTTGCTTTCTAAGGGGTATGAAGTCCACGGAATTATCCGCAGGGCTTCTACATTCAACACGAGCCGCATCGATCACTTATACGTTGATCCGCATGAGGAACGAGCGAGCCTGTTCCTGCACTACGGTGATCTCAGCGATGGGGCTCGAATGGTGACGTTGCTATCTGAGATTCAACCAGACGAGGTTTACAACCTTGCGGCACAGTCCCACGTGAGAGTGTCATTCGACGAACCAGAGCACACGGCGGATACCACCGGGACGGGCACAGTGCGCCTATTGGAAGCCGTCAGGCTAGCTGGTATAGATACGAAGTATTACCAGGCGTCGACATCCGAACTGTACGGGGCAACCCCGCCCCCCCAGAATGAGACAACTCCGTTCTACCCCCGTTCGCCATACGCTGCTGCGAAGCTCTACAGTTACTGGATCACGAAGAACTATCGCGAGGCTTATGACATGTTCGCGGTGAATGGCATCTTGTTCAACCACGAATCACCACGTCGTGGCGAGACGTTTGTGACCCGCAAGATTACGCGTGCAGTTGCTGCGATTAAGGCGGGCAAACAAGAACACGTCTACATGGGGAATATCGACTCGATTCGCGACTGGGGATATGCAGCCGAATACGTCGAAGGAATGTGGAGGATGCTTCAAGCGGATGAGCCAGAGGATTTTGTTCTGGCAACTGGCGTTGGCATCACGGTGCGTGAGTTCCTTGATATCGCCTTCTCCCATGTGGGACTTCATTGGGAGGATCACGTCCGTTTCGATGAGCGGTACCTGCGCCCAACCGAAGTCGACGCATTGATCGGCGACCCCACCAAAGCGGGGCAGAAACTAGGGTGGACGCCGACGATCGATGGCCGCGAACTCGCTAAACTTATGGTTGACGCCGACATTGAAGCACTTGATGCCGGTCCAGGCTGGATCGACAAGGTGAAGCTTGAATCATGGGGAACAAAGTGACAGTGACAGGCGTGGCGGAATACAATCCAGCTGAGTTGGATCGGGAAGCGGCATTTTACGTCGCTGGGCACCGCGGCCTTGTGGGATCGGCAATCTGGCGTCGACTTGAAGCATCGGGATTCACCAATTTAGTCGGACGAACCTCGTACCAACTCGATCTAAAAGATCGCGATGCCACCTTTTCCTTCTTTGCTGAGACCAAACCCAAATATGTAGTGCTCGCCGCTGCAAAAGTTGGCGGGATCCTGGCCAACAGCACTTACCCCGTCGATTTCCTTAGCGACAACATGCGGATCCAGGTCAACGTTCTTGACGCTGCATTGAAGAATGATGTTGAGCGCGTACTCTTCTTGGGATCGTCATGTATTTACCCCAAGCTTGCCGAACAGCCTATCCGTGAAGACTCGCTGCTGACCGGCCACCTGGAACCAACCAATGACGCCTATGCGATCGCGAAGATCGCCGGGATTCTTCAAACGCAAGCAGTACGCAGGCAGTACGGTCTTCCCTGGATCAGTGCTATGCCCACCAACCTCTATGGGCCAAACGATAATTTCTCGCCCCAAGGCTCACACGTCCTGCCAGCATTGATCCGGCGGTATGACGATGCAGCTCGTGCGAATGCGCTTTCCGTGACCAACTGGGGCACGGGGAAGCCACGCCGCGAGTTCCTGCACGCCGACGACATGGCGGACGCCTGCCTATATCTCCTGGAGCACTACGACGGGCCGACACAAGTCAACGTTGGCACGGGCTCTGACGTCACGATCAAGGAGATTGCTGACACCATTGCCACAGTGACCGGTTTTACTGGCGAGACTAAATGGGACACGACCAAGCCTGACGGCACACCACAAAAGCTTCTAGATGTGTCCCTGCTGGCCAAAATTGGTTGGAGATCACAAATCACGCTTGAGGAAGGTCTTGACCGAACGATGCGGTGGTACCACGACAACTTCGATAGGCTCCGGTCTTAGTTTGGTCGATCAACTCGATCGTTATGGTGGCTACCGGCATATTGTAGTTTTCGCCTTCTACCGCGAAGTCACCGCAATGGCCTTTCATGAAGCGATCCGCGATCTCGAACGGCTAGGTTCCGAACGCAACGTGGGAACGTTTCGGGTAAGGGAATCTGTCGACCTGCGAAAGGGGCGAGTCGTTCTGTTCGATGCATGGTTCCTGGATCAGGAGCAGTTCGGGCGGTTCACACGTTCTACGCTTCATGGAGAAGTAGTAGAACGGCTTAGGCTGATTGCTGATTGGTGGGTCTGCGACTACTTCGAGTAATCTGAGGCGAACATTCTCGTGAATAGCTCGTCGCAACCCGGCCAGAGCCGGGCGGGTAGCTTCCCTACTGGATAGAACCTGAACTCCAGCGCCTCGCCTCCGATTACCACCGTTCCATCTCCATGTGAATCAAAGACGTAGGACAGCCCGATTGCATGCTTTCGTGGATCAATACCTAACGGAATTTGTTGCGGACCGGCACGTTCCGTTAGGTGCTGATGCAGGTCGGGCGGCAGCCACTGGAACACGTATGCTGGTTGAGGGTCATCTGAAATATCGAGACTTAGGTCTCGAATTGTTCCAGTAAGGTGCCTACAAATTGCGTCACGGACCGTCTCACCCCGGACGATCCTGCCGCCCAAGTGGCACCATACATGGCCGAAAGGCGATTGCCGGAGGATCAGGCCAACCTGGTCTATCTGCCCCAGGTGGTTCCGCTTGACGGGCAAGAAATCGACGCAAGCAATAGGAATGCTGGCCTCGATGGTTGAATACAGTTCTTGATTGATAAGACGCAAAGATGAACCCTCCTATTGAGGATCGCGTAGTAGCAGCTATGTTCGGTCGGTGCGCATTGTTCGGATGCTTAGTCTGTACCGAAGAGGTCGCGCGTGTAGACCTTTGCGGCTACGTCTGCGAGCCGGTTGGTGCGGCGGTTCGCGACGATCACGTCGGCGCGTGATTTGAATTCACCAAGGTCGCGGATGACCTCCGAGCCAAAGAAGTGGTCAGAATCGAGCGACGGCTCGTAGACGACCACCTCGACGCCCTTCGCCTTTATTCGTTTCATGACGCCCTGGATCGAAGAGGCCCTGAAGTTATCCGACCCGGCCTTCATGATCAGTCGGTACATGCCAACAACCTGTGGTCCGCGAGCCAAGATATCGGACGCTATGAAGTCCTTGCGGGTCGTGTTCGCATCGACGATCGCGGTAATGAGGTTCTGCGGCACGTCCTGGTAGTTGGCCAGCAGTTGCTTGGTGTCCTTGGGGAGGCAATACCCACCGTATCCAAACGACGGGTTGTTGTAGTGGCTGCCGATGCGCGGATCTAGGCCCACACCCTCGATGATCTGCCGAGAATCCAGCCCATGGATCGCCGCGTAAGTGTCCAACTCGTTGAAGTACGAAACCCGCAACGCCAAGTAAGTGTTAGCAAATAGCTTTATTGCCTCGGCCTCGGTCGGTCCGGTCAGGAGTACGGGAACATCATCGTCCTGAGCGCCTTCGACCAGTAAGTCAGCAAAGGTTCGTGCGGCAGGGGTCGTGTCGCCAACGACAATGCGGGACGGATGCAGGTTGTCGGCGAGCGCGTGCCCTTCACGTAGGAATTCGGGTGAAAAGATGATTGTCGCGCCGGGGTGTGATTCACGCAGGGCGGCCGTGAAGCCCACGGGCACCGTCGATTTGATAACGATCGGCACCGCGGGGTGCGCGGCCAGCGCAGCATCGACCACGGATTCAACGGTGGAGGTGTTGAAGTAATTAGTCGATGGATCGTAGTCGGTCGGGGTCGCAACGACAACAAAGTCGGCGCCGGCATAGGCCGCCTGAGCGTCTGTCGTCGCAACCAGTCGCAGCGCAATGGTGGATAAGAACTGCTCGATCTCTGCGTCGACGATGGGGGATCGACCTGAGTTGATCAGCTGCACTTTGGCTTCGTCTATGTCGAGCGACGTGACGTCGTGGTTCTGCGCCAATAGCACCGACAGCGAAAGACCGACGTAACCCGTACCGACGACAGTAATTTTCACGTCTCAAGGTTACCCGATGCATTACCGCCCGCGGCGCGGCGCTCGAACGATGGACCAGGCGCAGGCGCCGGCGGCGCCGAGCGCCGTGCCCAGGGTGTTCAGTGCGACGTCGTGCAGGGAGGGGACGCGGGCGGGGAGCAGTATTCCTTGCAGGGCCTCGACGCAGCTCGACAGGGCGCAGCCGGCCAGGGTGATTGCGGCGGCGCGCAGCCACCGTTCTGCCGGGCTCAGCCCCGGAAAGCGCTCCTGGACGAACGCCTGCGCAAAGATCCCGAGCGGGATAAAGATGCCAATGTTGCCCAGTTGCTCCGCCGCATCGAAAGACATGGGGATGCCCAGCGAGGTCGCGGCGCGCGCGGCGCGCCAAATGAGTCCGGCGGGGGAGTGATCGCTCAGCGTCATCACCAATATCGCGCCCACGTACAGGGCTAGGCCGACCGCGATCGCACGGAAGCGGGTGTGCGGGGCCGTGGCGGTCATAGCGACCAGTATGCCCGCAGTGGTGCCGAACTCAAGACTCGGCGTGCCGAACGGGCGCGGATGCGCGCCCAATCGCGCGCGGGGACGGGGGCTATCTTTCCCGCGAACAAAGGCGAAAGGGGCAGAGCCACGCGGCACGAAAGCGAGGGGAGCCGGTGGACGCGGCACGCAAGTGAAAGGGGGCGCGCCGCGCAACAGCGCGGCCCACCCCCTCAGCGCAATGCGCACGCCCTAGTTGGCACCGAAATCGATCAGCTCCGATGCGATCGCCCAGAAACCCAGAGCGGCAAGGTGCCACGGGACCGGTTCGCCGTCAAGACCCGGGCGCGTGACTAGTTGATCGCCCAACTCCGGATTGATTGCCTGGCGTTGGACCATGCCTTCAACGTAGGCGCCACACATTCCGGCTAGCATCTCCGGGGTGGTGCCCGGCTTGAAGGAGAAACCGTTTTCCGTGACCACTCGCTGGTAGAAGGCGGCCATTTGCTCCACGAAACGAAGCTCCGCACCGCGCAACTTGGCGTGCAGTTCCTCGCGGCGCTGCTCGTCGGGGAACGACTCAATGGTCATCATCAGCGCCACGTGGGTGCGCCACGTCGTCGACGCCTTGACCAGCTCGAAGTTGACCTCCGCAACAACGCGCACGGCCTCGCGGAAGACGTCCTGGCGGCCCTGGTGGGTGCCTAGCCGGTCCTTGTGCTGCTCGAAGACCTTGGCCGCTGCCTCCAGGGTTTCGGGGAAGAACATCGAGTGGTTCTCCCCGTCCTCCGACACCAGGTAGTCGAGCAGGTCAGCGAAGAAGAATTCCTTGGCGGGCCACAACCGGTAGAAGCTGCTGCGCGGCACGTTGGACTGGTTAATCAGGTCCTCGATGCTCAGGTGGTCGAGCCCCACGGTGAGCCCGGAGTCCGACAGCATGTCGATCGCGGTAGTCAACGCGATCTTTCGCGCCTGCTCCGCGGGAATGCGCCGCTGCCGACCCGATGCTCCTTTGTACGTTGTCACTGTGTGTCCTTCTTGTGCGTTGTTCGGCATTTCGAAAATGCGTGGTGGTGGCAACCGGTTCGATTGATGTGAGTCACCGTGCCGTATTTATAAAAATGCGTTGGAACGTCGTTGCTAGCGCATGACCGCCCTTGGTCGCGGGATGATGCTGTCACGCAAGAGCGAAAATCCGCAAACCCGCTGATCCCGACGATACTCGCGATGGGAGCGTGGAGCATGTTGGGTCTTGTTCGTGTCGCGACCCCGCACGACCCTACGGCGTCCGCAACAGGTGTGTGTCGCGGACCTACATACATAATATATGGTATCCATGGTCCACTCAAGGCCGTGGCGCCCTCACTTTCCGCGACATTGGAACGGCCAGGATCGCTGCCGCATCCGCCGTGCCTAACCCGTTGCCCCGCCCAGCCCACGCAAAAGTGCCGCCCGCGGCAACGCCGGGGCTGCCCGCTGGCCCGATTTGCTTGCCGGGTATCGGGGCGTCCTGCCCACCCGCCGGCGCGGGTTCGAGCACGCCTTGCGCCCCAGTTTCACCCGCTGGCGCGGCTCCAAAATCACCCGCCGCACCCAGTTCACCCGCGGTCGATGCGCCGATTTGACCGGGCGCTTGCGCCGGTTCGTCGATCTTTTCGCGCGCTGTCTTTGCCCATCCCGTGCGGCGCGCCACCTGGCGTCCCAGCGCCCGGAACACGACCGGATAGATCATCCAGGTGTAGATCAAATACAGGTGCGCCAGCACGACTGCAACGATGACCGATTTCAGCCCGGTGTGGCCAAGAGAGGCAAAGATCACCACCACCCCGGGCGCAAAAGACAGCACGTAGAACGCCACGACGACCTGCCACGGCATGTAGATGCTTACGTCGCCCAGTAGCAATTGCACGATCGAAGCCAGCACCGACAAACCCACGACGGCCTGCACCAACGGGGTCAGCAGGTACCAAACGTGATCGAACTTCGCCACGACGTTCGCGTGCAGCTTACCCACGCCGCGCACCAGGGCGACCGATTGCCACGTGCCTTGCGACCACCGCGTTCTCTGGCGATACAAGGTCCGGAACGAGTTCAGCCCCTGCTGATCGATCGTCACCGTGGTCGACTGCTCGCCGCGCCAGCCCGCCTGCAACATTCGCACGCCGATGTCCTGATCCTCGGTGAGCCTGGCCCGCCACGGCCCCGCGATCTCCTCGCTGCTGGCCGCGCGCCGAGCCGCATGCTGGGGCACCGGGACAACCACGGAGTCAAGGGCCGACAGGCGGTTGAACTGCCCGTTGCCGCCCATGTTCGCAGTGCCCCACCGCGAGCGCCCGCGCTGAAACACCTTTCCGAACACCAAGAATTCGAGGTTCTGGGCCCACGTCAAGAAGCTTGAGCGGTTGTAGATGCGCACCAGCGACTGCACCCCGCCGACGCGTTCGTCGACGAAGTGCTTGACCACGTCGGTCGCGTTGGGCGCCAGCCGCCCGTCCGCGTCCACGATCGTGACGATGACGTGGTCCGGGTCCCAGCCGCGGTAGTCGGGTGAATCCAGGACCCGCGTGTGCAGGTAGTGCCAGGCGTCGTTGAGCGCCTGGGCCTTGCCCTTGCGCGCGTTCGGGGCGGTCCGCGTCAGAACGATCAGTCCCGGCACGTCCAACCCGTCCAGGATCCGTCCGGTGTCGTCGTCGGAGCCGTCGTTGATCACCAAGATGATCCGGTGGGCGGCGGCCACGGCCGCAAGCCGCGCAACCGAATCCGCGATCGTGCGTTCCTCGTTGAGGGCGGGCACCACAAAGACCCACAGGTAGTCGCGTTCGCGTTCATCGACCTGCACATCGCGCACCGCAATCTCGCGGCTTGCGGGCGAAAGGGGGTCGGGGCGCTCGTCCTCATCGTCTTCTTGCGCGCGGCTGGCGCCCCACACAAGCCCAAAAAGCGTCGCCAAGCTCGCCACGATCATGATCAGCGCAACCCAATAGAGCGGTTGCAGCCACAGCGGCGTGCCTGCGTACGGATCAAAGCCGTTCATTGGGAAAGACTAGCCACCTGACGGTCAGGCTCGAAGGGCAAAGTCTCGGACGCGACCGGACGGGCGAACTGGGCCGGGGTCGCCCCGATGCGGCGCAGGACGGCGGCGCGGACCTGCTCGTCATCGAATTGGTGCGGGCGCGGGCCGTCGCAAAACACGTTCTCCAGGGTTTGAAGGATGCGCTGTGCCGCGTGGCCGTCGCCGTAGGGGTTTTTAGGTACTTGCCGCGCTCCGCGTGCACGGTGGGGCTATCGAGCAGGCGCGATGCGGCGTTGACGATGCGCTTGGGGTCAGTGCCGACGAGTTCCAACGTCCCCGCATCCACGCCCTCGGTGCGTTCGGTAGTGTCCCTGACGACCAGCACGGGGGTGTGCAGGGCGGGGGCCTCTTCCTGGACGCCGCCCGAATCCGTGATCGCTAGGTAGGAACGCGCCATGAGGCGAGCGAACTGGTCGTAGCTGCGCGGTTCGATCAGGCGAACGTTCGCGTAGCCGCTGAGGTGGCTGCGGATGGTCGTGCGCACCGCCGGGTTCGGGTGCATCGGAACGACAAAGACCGTGTTCGGGTAGGCGCTGGCCAACTGCGCGACCGCGCCGGATATCCGTTCGATGCCCGCGCCCCAATTCTCGCGGCGGTGGGCGGTAACCAGGACGATGCGGCGCGAGTGATCGTGGTCCAAATCCTCCAGGTCGGGGCCCAGGCTCCCGCCCTGGCCGACGGCCCACGACAGCATGTCAATCGACGTGTTGCCGGTGACCACGATACGGTTCGCGTCAATGCCCTCGGCGATGAGGTTCATCTTGTTGTGGCTGGTCGGGGCCAGGTGCAGCGCCGCTATGCGGGATATGAGTTGGCGGTTGCCCTCTTCGGGGAAGGGGGAAAGCACGTTCGAGGTGCGCAGGCCGGCCTCGACGTGGATGACGGGGATTCCGAGGTGGAACGCGCCGATCGCCGCGGCCGCGGCGGAGGTCGTGTCGCCGTGCACCATGCAGGCGATTGCGCCAAAGGGGCTGCGTCCGCCGTCCGCGCGGAAGGGTTCGGCGACCGGGCCCGGTTGCCAGATTCGGTCGAATGCGCCCGTGACGTGGGAAAACAGCTGGTTGAGCGTGACGGGGCCGTGTTGGGTGACCCGCAGGTCGATGTCCGTCTTGATGCCCGTGCTGGCGAACAGATCGGCCACCATGCGTTCGTGCTGACCGGTGCTAATGGTCACGGGCTGGAAGTGCCGGCTCGATTCGAGCGCTTGGATGACGGGAATCATCTTTATCGCTTCCGGGCGTGTTCCCACAACCGTCATGACCTTGAGAGCATCTGACCCCTGCGCCATTTTGATCCCTCACCGTTCTAATCGTTCGATCGGTTATTGCTGTGTGTCCGCTAACTACCCGCAAGAATAGGAAAGAACCCTGCGTATGGACAGGGAATTTGCGGGAAAGTGACTAAATGCACACGAGCGGTGGTCGGTCACGGTCGTTTATGCGTTCAAGGTCTGATGGCAAGGTGATGCGGCTTGCGCGTCGGTCTGTGTGGGGGAGTGTTGGGTGATGTGATTCTCCTTGGGCGTTACTGTGAATCGGGGCGAGTTCTTCAGGGTGCGGGTGGCTGGAGTGCGGTGCGCTTCTAGCGAACTAGTACATATGTGCGAAGTTTTCGGCATTGTGATTTAGACTGGGGTGGTGAGTGAACGCCTCGTCATCCAGGGCGCAAGGGAACATAACCTGCGCAACGTCAATCTTGACCTGCCAAGAAACAAGATGATCGTGTTTACCGGATTGTCCGGTTCCGGCAAGTCTTCGCTAGCATTCGACACCATCTTTGCCGAAGGGCAGCGCCGCTATGTCGAATCGCTGTCCGCGTACGCGCGCCAGTTTCTGGGACAGATGGACAAGCCGGATGTCGATTTTATCGAGGGGCTTTCGCCCGCCGTGTCGATCGATCAGAAGTCGACGAACCGCAACCCGCGTTCCACCGTCGGAACGATCACCGAGGTATACGACTACCTGCGCCTGCTCTTCGCGCGGGCCGGAACGCCGCACTGCCCTGTGTGCGGAGAAAAAATCGTCGCGCAGTCGCCGCAGCAAATAGTCGACCGGCTTTTGGAACTGCCCGCGGGCACTCGTTTCCAAATCCTTGCTCCGGTCATTCGCGGGCGCAAGGGTGAATACGCGGAACTGTTTTCCGAGCTGGTCACCCAGGGATTTTCCCGCGCGCGCGTTGACGGTCAAACCGTGCAACTGTCCAGCCCACCCACGCTGGAAAAGAAGCTCAAGCACGACATCGAGGTCGTCGTGGACCGGTTGGTCGCCAAGGACGGCATCCGCCGCAGGCTCACCGACTCGGTGGAAACGGCGCTCAAACTCGCCGATGGGCTTTTGATCGCCGAAATGGTGGACGCGGACGCCGACGACCCGCAACGCGAGCGACGATTCTCCGAACACCGGTCATGCCCCAACGATCACCCCCTGGCGCTCGACGAAATTGAGCCGCGCACCTTCTCCTTCAACGCCCCCTACGGGGCGTGCCCCGAGTGCACCGGATTGGGAATGCGGCTCGAGGTGGACCCCGACCTTGTGGTTCCCGACCCCGACCTATCCCTTCGCGATGGGGCAATCGCTCCGTGGTCGCATACCTCGTCCGAGTATTTTCAAAGGATCCTCGCGGCACTCAGCGCCGATCTGGGGTTCTCCATGGACACGCCGTGGAACAAACTGCCCAAAGAAGTCCGCAAATCCGTCCTGCACGGGCGCGATTACGAAGTGCAGGTCAAATACCGCAACCGGTGGGGCCGCGAACGGCAATACACCACCGGATTCGAAGGCGTCATGCCATTCCTGGAGCGGCGGCACGCCGAAACCGAATCCGAATGGTCGAAGGATAAGTACGAGGCGTACATGCGCGAGGTCGCGTGCCCCGCGTGTAAGGGCGCGAGGCTTAAGCCCGAGGTGCTGGCCGTCAAGGTATCGGGGCGTTCGATCGCGGAAGTTTGCGACCTGTCCATTCGCGACGCGTCCGGGTTCTTGGACAACTTGGAGTTGAGCGGCCGCGAGAAAATGATCGCCGGGCAGGTGCTGAAGGAAATCCAGGCGCGATTGGGGTTCCTGCTCGATGTGGGGCTGGACTACCTGACCATGTCGCGCGCCGCCGGGACCCTTTCCGGCGGGGAGGCGCAGCGCATCCGGCTCGCCACGCAAATCGGGTCGGGTCTGGTCGGGGTGCTCTACGTTCTGGACGAGCCGTCCATCGGCCTGCACCAGCGCGACAACCGCAGGCTCATCGACACCCTGACCCGCCTGCGCGACCTCGGTAACACGCTCATCGTCGTCGAGCACGACGAGGACACGATCCGGGCGGCCGACTGGATCGTGGACGTCGGCCCCGGGGCGGGGGAGCACGGCGGTCGCATCGTTCACTCGGGGGACCTGGCCGGGCTGCTGGCATCCAAGGACTCCGTGACCGGAGCGTACCTGTCGGGGCGCCGGTCCATCCCGCTGCCATCCGCCCGCCGCCCCATCGATAAGAAGCGGCAGGTCACGGTGCTGGGCGCGCGTGAGAACAATCTGCGCAACATCGACGTGTCCTTCCCGCTGGGCGTCCTCACCGCCGTCACCGGCGTGTCCGGCTCGGGGAAATCGACGCTGGTCAATTCGATCCTCTACACGGTCATGGCGAACCAACTCAACGGTGCCAAGCGCGTGGCGGGACGACACAAGCGCGTGACCGGACTTGAGGAACTCGATAAGGTCGTCCACGTCGACCAGGGTCCCATCGGGCGCACGCCCAGATCGAACCCCGCGACATACACGGGCGTGTGGGACCCCATGCGCCGGCTCTTCGCCGACACAACCGAGGCGAAAGTGCGTGGGTATGGGCCGGGTCGGTTCTCGTTCAATGTCAAGGGCGGTCGGTGTGAGGCATGCTCTGGGGATGGCACGATCAAGATCGAGATGAACTTCCTGCCGGACGTCTACGTCCCGTGCGAGGTGTGCCACGGGGCCCGGTACAACCGCGAAACCCTGGAAGTGCATTACAAGGGCAAGACCGTTGCTGACGTCCTGGATATGCCGATAGCCGAGGCAGCGGAGTTTTTCGCGGCGGTGCCGCGGATATCGCGTCACCTAAAGACCCTTGTCGATGTTGGCCTGGGGTACGTCCGGTTGGGCCAGCCGGCCCCGACCCTATCCGGTGGTGAGGCGCAGCGCGTCAAGCTCGCGTCCGAACTGCAGCGCCGCTCCACCGGGCGCACCGTCTACGTGCTGGACGAGCCGACGACCGGATTGCACTTCGAAGACATCCGCAAGCTGCTCGGCGTGTTGCAGTCGCTTGTCGACAAGGGCAACACGGTAATCGTTATCGAGCACAACCTCGACGTGATCAAGAACTCCGATTGGGTGATCGACATGGGGCCCGAGGGCGGGTCCGGCGGCGGAGTCGTCGTGGCGCAGGGAACGCCCGAACACGTTGCGAAGTCGCCGAAGAGCCACACCGGGTTCTTCCTGCGGGAGTTGCTTGGGTAGCGCGCTGTTTCGTTGGTCGAGTAGCCCGCACTTCGTTGGTCGAGTAGCCCGCACTTCGTTGGTCGAGTAGCCCGCGTAGCGGGCGTATCGAGACCGGGGGGTTGGGGGTCTTCGTTGGTCGAGTAGCCCGCGTAGCGGGCGTATCGAGACCGGGCGGTTGGGGGTCTTCGTTGGTCGAGTAGCCCGTGTGGCGGGCGTATCGAGACCGGGCGGTTGGGGGTCTTCGTTGGTCGAGTAGCCCGCGTAGCGGGCGTATCGAGACCACTCCTTCGTTGGTCGAGTAGCCCGCGTAGCGGGCGTATCGAGACCGGGCGGTTGGGGGTCTTCGTTGGTCGAGTAGCCCGTGTGGCGGGCGTATCGAGACCGGGCGGTTGGGGGTCTTCGTTGGTCGAGTAGCCCGTGTGGCGGGCGTATCGAGACCGGGCGGTTGGGGGTCTTCGTTGGTCGAGTAGCCCGCGTGGCGGGCGTATCGAGACCGGGCGGTTGGGGTCTTCGTTGGTCGAGTAGCCCGCGTAGCGGGCGTATCGAGACCACCCCTGCGTTGATCTCGATAATCGCCTTCGGCGCACTCGATCAGCTGTACCCGCGCACTTCGTTGGTCGAGTAGCCCGTGTGGCGGGCGTATCGAGACCACCGCTGCGTTGATCTCGATAATCGCCTTCGGCGCACTCGATCAGCTGTACCCGCGCACTTCGTTGGTCGAGTAGCCCGCGTAGCGGGCGTATCGAGACCAGGCGGTTGGGGTCTTCGTTGGTCGAGTAGCCCGCGTAGCGGGCGTATCGAGACCACCCCTGCGTTGATCTCGATAATCGCCTTCGGCGCACTCGATCAGCTGTACCCGCGCACTTCGTTGGTCGAGTAGCCCGTGTGGCGGGCGTATCGAGACCACCGCTGCGTTGATCTCGATAATCGCCTTCGGCGCACTCGATCAGCTGTACCCGCGCACTTCGTTGGTCGAGTAGCCCGTGTGGCGGGCGTATCGAGACCACCGCTGCGTTGATCTCGATAATCGCCTTCGGCGCACTCGATCAGCTGTACCCGCGCACTTCGTTGGTCGAGTAGCCCGTGTGGCGGGCGTATCGAGACCACCGCTGCGTTGATCTCGATAATCGCCTTCGGCGCACTCGATCAGCTGTTCCCGCGCACTTCGTTGGTCGAGTAGCCCGTGTGGCGGGCGTATCGAGACCACCGCTGCGTTGATCTCGATAATCGCCTTCGGCGCACTCGATCAGCTGTTCCCGCGCACTTCGTTGGTCGAGTAGCCCGTGTGGCGGGCGTATCGAGACCGCGCCGCTCGCTGGAGAATCGTGCGAATATCGCTAGTCCTCTCCAAGCAATCACCTGACTAACTCCTGAGGGTGTCGAGTAGTTTTCCCCATTAGCTATCTCGGATGGAACATCGTGAGAGTGCTTGTGATCGTTGAGCGATGGCATATATGTACATTTTGAAATGTCGCGATGGTTCGTTTTATGTTGGCAGCACGCGAAACATTGAGAATCGTCTCGCGCAGCATGCTTCGGGTTGCGGCAGCGAATACACCAAACGGCGCCTTCCGGTCGAGCTCGTCTACGTGGCGATCTATCCCAATATCGGTGAAGCTTTTGCTGCCGAAAAGCAGGTTCAGAACTGGTCGCGACGAAAGCGAATCGCGCTCATTGAGGGACGATTCTCAGACCTGCCTCAACTCGCGCGTAAAGATTTCTCACGCGAGCGACCACACTGATACTGGCAGCACTTGGTCCTATGTCGGGGAGAGGGTTGATCTCGATACGCGCCTTCGGCGCTACTCGATCAACGGGAGTCGGCGCTATGTGACCGGGGAGAGGGTTGATCTCGATACGCGCCTTCGGCGCTACTCGATCAACGGGAGTCGGCGCTAGGTGACCGGGGAGAGGGTTGATCTCGATACGCGCCTTCGGCGCTACTCGATCAACGGGAGTCGGCGCTATGTGACCGGGGAGAGGGTTGATCTCGATACGCGCCTTCGGCGCTACTCGATCAACGGGAGAGCGGCGCTACTCGATCAACGGGAGTCGGCGCTATGTGACCGGGGAGAGGGTTGATCTCGATACGCGCCTTCGGCGCTACTCGATCAACGGGTGTTGGCGCTACTCGATCAACGGGTGTTGGCGCTACTCGATCAACGGAAGACCGGCGATAATAGATAAGTGACCGATCCCGCTACCTACCGTCCCGCGCCCGGCGAGATCCCCGCGTCCCCCGGTGTCTACCGCTTCCGTGACCCCGACGGCCGCGTCATCTACGTCGGCAAAGCGAAGAACCTGCGCGCGCGGCTAGCGAATTACTTCCAGCCGCTGCACAGCCTGCACCGGCGCACCCAACAAATGGTCACAACCGCGGCGAGCGTCGAATGGACGGTCGTGGGCACGGAGGTCGAGTCGCTGGCGCTCGAATACCAGTGGATCAAGGAATACGACCCGCGGTTCAACATCAAGTATCGCGACGACAAATCGTATCCGTACCTTGCCATAACAATGCGCGACGAGTTCCCCCGCGCCCTCGTCACGCGCACCCCGAAGAAGGCAGGCAACCGGTACTTCGGCCCCTACGGGCAGGCCTGGGCGATCCGCGAAACCCTTGACCTGCTGCTCAAGCCATTCCCGGTCCGCACCTGCTCGACCGGGGTCTTCAAGCGTGCAGGTTTGCAGGGCAGGCCGTGCCTGCTCGGCTACATCGACAAGTGCGCTGCGCCGTGCGTGGGGCGGATCAGCGCGGAAGACCACCGCAAGCTAGCCGAGGAACTGTGCGATTTCATGGCGGGGAAGACCGCGCCGATCACGCGCCGGCTCGAGGCGGAGATGCAACAGGCCGCGCAGCGGCTCGATTTCGAGGCCGCGGCGCGCCTGCGCGACAACTTGCAGGCACTGCGAACCGCCATGGAGAAGAACGCGGTGGTGCTTTCTGACGGGATGGATGCCGACGTCTACGCCATGACGCGCGACGAACTTGAAGCATCCGTGCAAGTGTTTTACGTGCGGCAGGGACGCATCCGGGGCCAGCGGGGCTGGATCGTTGAGATTGGGGAGCCGGCGGAGGACGGGGAACTCGTCGATTCGATCATTGAAAAGGCGTATGGCGAATACACGCAGCCCGGGCTGGAATGGGACCGCAAGGACGCGATCCCCGCGACAATTCTGGTGCCGGTTGCGCCGAAACGCGCCGACGCACTGCAAGAATGGCTCACGGGCATGCGCGGCTCGAAGGTGAGGATCCAGGTTCCCCAGCGCGGCGAGAAGGCCGAATTCGCGCGCACCGTGCTGAAGAATGCGGAACACGCCATGCAACTGCATCGCATGCGGCGTGCCGGTGACCTGACGTCGCGGTCACTGGCGCTGAGCGCGTTGCAGGACGCGCTGGGGATGGACCAGGCGCCCCTGCGCATCGAGTGTTATGACATTTCGCACACCCAGGGCACCAATCAGATGGCGTCGATGGTCGTGTTCGAGGACGGCTTGGCAAGAAAGAGCGAATACCGCACGTTTGCGATCCGCGGCAGCGACGGGCAGGGCGCGCGCGACGACACTGAGGCGATGCGCGAGGTGCTACGGCGCCGATTCAAACATATTCAGGATTCCGACGAGGCCCCCCCAAACTCAATTCCCGCAGGCCAGCAGGGCGCTGTCAGTGTGGGGGAGCCGGGGGGTGGCGCGATTCGTTCCGCCGACGGCGGTGGGGGTTTTGCTGGGGGGCCGGGGGGTCGCACCGACGGCGCGGTCGGTGATCCGCGCGGTGAGGGCGGACTCGAATCGGGGTCGGCGCGCGGTGAGGGCGGGCTCGAAGCGGGGGCGGTGCGCGGTAAGGGCGGGCTCGAATCGGGGGCGGTGCGCGGTGAGGGCGGACTCGAATCGGGGCCGGCGCGCGATGAACATGGACGGCCGCGGCGCTTTGCGTACCCGCCGCAGCTCGTTGTCGTCGACGGCGGGCAGCCGCAGGTCGAAGCCGCCCGCGAGGTCTTCGAGGAACTCGGGCTGACCCACATCACCTTGTGCGGGTTGGCGAAACGTCTCGAGGAAGTGTGGATGCCAGGGGAGGACTACCCCCTCATTTTCGAACGCACATCCCCGGGCCTTTACCTCATGCAGCAAGTTAGGGACGAGGCCCACCGCTTCGCCATCAAGGCCCACCGGTCACGTAGGTCTGCTTCCATGACCCGTTCGGAACTGGACGGAGTACCCGGCATCGGGCCGACAAAGGCCAAGGCACTGCTCAAAAAGTTTGGGTCACTGTCGAAACTGCGGGCCGCCAGTGTCGATGAGGTCGCGGCCGTCCCGGGAATGGGAGCGAAATCGGCGGCGGCACTCCTGGCGGCGTTGAACTCCTAGCCTGCAAGGTGCAAGGCGGGGTAGTTGGGTGGGTGTGCTCGTCCGCGGTTGGGACCCTGTGCAAGAGGTTTACAGTTGCGGCGCAATCCGGTGACGCCGGGCGTGCGGGGGCTCCGGCGCGGATATGCTAACCACATGAGCGAACCGAACCCGATGACCGTGCCCATGGGGATTCCCGCCGTCGAAGCCGCAGCTCACCGGCCCGTTCCCGATGACACCGAGCTGCTGATCATCACCGGCATGTCCGGCGCTGGACGCACGCGGGCCGCCGCGGCCCTGGAAGACATGCAGTGGTTCGTCGTCGACAACCTGCCGCCCAATCTGCTGCCGCCGCTGGTCGAGCTGGCGGCGCGAGCCGGATCGACGGTTCGCAAGATCGCCGTCGTTCTTGACGTCCGTGGCAAGGAATTCTTCAATGACTTGCAAGGCGTCGTCGAGCAACTGCGGCAAACCCCAATCAACGTGCAGATGGTCTTCCTCGACGCATCCGACGAAGCTTTGGTGCGCCGCTTCGAACAGGTGCGCCGGCCCCACCCGTTGCGGCCCGAAGGGCGGCTCCTCGAAGGCATCGCGGCCGAGCGCGAACTATTGGCACCGATCAAGCGGCGATCGGATTCCGTCATCGATACGTCGAACCTCTCCGTGAACGAGCTGGCGCGCGCCATGCGCACAGCCGTACACAGCGAGGACCCAGGGGAGTTGCGAATCGTGGTGATGTCATTCGGGTTCAAGCACGGTTTACCGCTCGACGCGGATCACGTAGCCGACGTGCGCTTCCTGGCGAACCCATACTGGATAACCGAGCTGCGACACCTCAACGGCCACGATGCACCCGTTCGGGACTATGTTCTTGGCCAAGAGGGCGCTCGTGAATTTGTCACCCGCTACGCGGCCGCGCTCGAACCGGTCTTGGCAGGGTACATACGCGAAGAAAAACGCCACACCACCATCGCGATTGGTTGCACCGGGGGCCAGCATCGGTCCGTCGCCATTGCGGATGCGTTGAGCGCGTTGCTGCGCGAGGGCGGGCACAGCGTGCAGGTGTCCGCGCGAGACCTTGGGAGGGAGTGAAAATGGGTCCCATTCGCACCAATTCTCCGGCGACGGGCGCGATCCCGGTGGCTTCCGCTGCCATTCCGGACCCCACGCCCCGGCACGTTGACACCCGTCCATCCGTCGTCGCCTTCGGCGGCGGGCACGGGCTCGCGGCGACCCTCGGCGCGTTGCGCCTGGTTACCGACCGGATCAGCGCTGTCGTGACCGTTGCCGACGACGGAGGATCATCGGGCAGACTCCGCGAGGAATTTGGCGAGCTGCCACCCGGCGATCTGCGGATGGCGCTTTCGGCGCTGTGTGACGACTCGGAATGGGGTCAAACCTGGCGTGACGTGCTGCAATACCGGTTCGACTCCGATGGCCCGCTGAACCAGCACGCTGTCGGGAACCTGCTGATCTTGGCGTTGTGGGAGCTTTTGGGCGACAACGTTGAGGGCCTTGACTGGATCGCGCGCCTGCTCGGCGCGCGCGGGCGCGTCCTGCCGATGGCGGCCGTCCCGCTCGAAATCCGGGCCCACGTTGAAAGCGACGGGAAATCCCACATCGTGGTGGGGCAAAGCAACGTTGCGCTTGCGTCCGGGCGGATCACGCAGATCGGTCTCACGCCCGAGGATCCCGCCGTGCCAGACGAGGTCCTAGACGCGGTTGCCAGCGCCGACTGGCTCGTGTTCGGACCCGGATCGTGGTTTTCTTCGGTCATGCCGCACTTCATCGTGCCGAAGTTGCGCGAGGCGATAATCGCGTCACCCGCGCACCGCCTGCTGACGGCGAACATCGGGATGCTTGACGACGAGTCCTTCGGCATGACTCCCGTCGATCAGCTCGATGCGCTGCACGCGCACGCCCCCGACGTCCGATTCGACGCTGTGCTGGTCGACACAACGCAGTACACATCACCCCGCTTAATGCGGTCGGCGGCCGCGCGCCTCGGCGCGCGAATTGTCGTCAACGACCTGCGGCGTTCCGATGGGAGCCCGCGCCACGCGAGGCTTCGCCTCGCCGCGGCGTACCGGGACATTTTTGGCGTCGAGGACGCCGACTAGATGCCGCCCGCCGTTGATCGAGTGCGGGATGGTTAGTTGATCGAGTGCGGGATGGTTCGTTGATCGAGTGCGGGATGGTTCGTTGATCGAGTGCGCCCGGGGGCGTGTATCGAGATCAATCTTTGGTGCGGGGGTGGTCTCGATACGCCCGCTGCGCGGGCAACTCGACCGGCGGGGGGGGGGCTGGTGCGGTGGTTTGTGTTCGTTGATCGAGTGCGCCGGAGGCGTGTATCGAGATCAATTTGGTGCGCGGGTGGTCTCGATACGCCCGCTGCGCGGGCAACTCGACCAGCGGGGTCGCGTGGTGCGGGGGTGGTCTCGATACGCCCGCTGCGCGGGCAACTCGACCAGCGGGGTCGCTGAGTGCGGTGGTTTGTGTTCGTTGATCGAGTGCGGGATGGTTCGTTGATCGAGTGCGCCGGAGGCGTGTATCGAGATCAATTTGGTGCGGGGGTGGTCTCGATACGCCCGCTGCGCGGGCAACTCGACCAGCGGGGGTGGCCTGGTGCGGGGGTGGTCTCGATACGCCCGCTGTGCGGGCAACTCGACCAGCAGGGGTGGCCTGGTGCGGGGGTGGTCTCGATACGCCCGCTGCGCGGGCAACTCGACCAGCAGGGGTGGCCTGGTGCGGGGGTGGTCTCGATACGCCCGCTGTGCGGGCAACTCGACCGGCGGGGGTCGCCTGGTGCGGGGGTGGTCTCGATACGCCCGCTGTGCGGGCAACTCGACCGGCGGGGGTGGGCCGGGTCGAACCAACGGGCGCGGGGTGTCATTATTGTCCCCATGGCTTTGACGGGTGAGGTGAAGGAAGAACTCGCGCGAGTTCACGTTGACAAGGTCGCATGCCGCAAGGCGGAAGTGGCGGCAACACTTAGGTTTTCCGGTGGTTTGCACATCATTTCCGGGCGGATCGTCATCGAGGCGGAACTTGATTGCGAGACGGCATCGCAACGGCTGCGCGACGCGATCCTGGAGGTGTACGGGCATCAATCCGACTTGATCGTGGTGTCCGCCGGCGGCATCAGGCGCAACGCCCGATACGTCGTGCGGGTCGTCCGCGACGGGGAAACCCTTGCCCGGCAGACCGGCCTGCTTGACGTGCGCGGACGCCCCGTGCGAGGTCTGCCGCCCCAGGTCGTCGCGGGCGGGCGCGAGGAAATCGAAGCGGCATGGCGCGGCGCGTTCCTGGCCCACGGCTCGCTGACCGAGCCCGGCAGGTCCACCGCCCTTGAAGTAACCTGCCCCGGCGCGGAAGCCGCAATGGCGCTGGTCGGCGCGGCGCGCCGCCTCGGAATCTCCGCCAAATCCCGCGAGGTGCGCGGCGTTGACCGCGTGGTCATCCGCGAGGGCGACGCGATCGCACAACTGCTTCGCGCGATGGGTGCCCGCACCTCCTTGCAGGCGTGGCAGGAACGCCGTGCCACGCGCGAGGTCCGCGGCACGGCCAACCGGCTCGCCAACTTCGACGACGCAAACCTGCGCAGATCCGCGCGGGCGGCCGTCGCCGCAAGCGCCCGCGTCGAACGAGCATTCGAAATCCTGGGCGAAGATGTCCCCGAACACCTGCGCGAAGCCGGCGAGTTGCGTTTGGCGCATCGGGAGGCCTCGTTGGAAGAATTGGGTCAGCAGGCCAACCCGCCCCTCACCAAGGACGCGATCGCCGGACGCATCCGCCGGTTGCTGTCCACGGCGGACCGCCACGCAAGCGAGCTTGGAATCCCCGACACGGAAGAGAGCCTGTCTCCGGAACTTTTAGATGAATAAATGGGACGAGGCCACCCAAATTGCTCCGAATGTTCAACGGGACGGTAAAGTAGTCGTTGTGACTGTTTCGAGGTTCGGTCTCGAACCCCTTGGACGTAGGTCCCGGGAATTCTTGCCCCAGAGGTTATAGGCTCGAACATGTCATAAGGACACGGATTCGACACCAAAAGGCGCGTAAACGCAACGGCGTGCTGCGGGTTTCGAGGGGGAGAATCCGATAGTCGACACGTCAGTGCGTGTCATGCGCGCGCTGAATCACATCAACCGTATGCGCCGGTCACCGCCGGCGTTCCCTGAGGAGGGCATAGTGACAGTTCGCGTCGGTATCAACGGCTTCGGCCGCATCGGCCGTAACTTCTTCCGCGCCATTGTGGCGTCGGGCGCAGACATCGAGATCGTCGGTGTTAACGACCTGACCGACAACAAGACGCTCGCACACCTGCTCAAGTACGACACCGTACTTGGCCGGTTGCCGCTGTCGGTGGACTACGACGATGAGAACATCATCGTTGATGGCAAGAAGATCCGCGCACTCGAAGAGCGCGACCCGGCAAACCTGCCCTGGGCCGAGCTGGGTGCCGACATCGTGATCGAGTCGACCGGCTTCTTCACCGATGCAACCAAGGCGAAGGCACACATCGACGGTGGCGCCAAGAAGGTCATCATCTCCGCCCCCGCCAAGAACGAGGACGGCACGTTCGTTGTCGGCGTGAACCACACCGACTACGACCCCGCCACCCAGAACGTGATCTCGAACGCTTCGTGCACCACGAACTGCCTCGCCCCCGTTGCCAAGGCGCTCAACGACGCCATCGGGATCAACAAGGGCCTGATGACCACGGTTCACGCCTACACCGGTGACCAGAACCTGCAGGATGGCCCGCACCGCGACCTGCGCCGTGCCCGCGCCGCTGCGCAGAACATCGTCCCGACCTCGACCGGTGCCGCCAAGGCTGTTGCCCTGGTTCTGCCCGAGCTCAAGGGCAAGCTGGACGGCTTCGCGCTTCGCGTTCCCGTTATCACCGGTTCGGCCACCGACCTGACGTTCGAGGCATCGAAGGACGTCACCGTCGACGAGGTCAACGCTGCCGTCAAGGCCGCCGCCGAGGGCGCGCTGAAGGGCACGCTGGAGTACACCGAAGACGAGATCGTTTCGTCGGACATCGTCTCCAACCCGCACCAGAGCATCTTCGACGCCAAGCTGACCCGTGTTTCCAACGGCAACCTGGTGAAGATCGTTTCCTGGTACGACAACGAGTGGGGCTACTCCAACAGCCTCGTCAAGCTGACCGAGTACGTTGGTGCTCGCCTCTGATCTTGAGTTCACGCTCAATCAGTCAGTGATATAGCAACGTCCGCGTGCGCAGGTGGCACTCAGCCGCGGCGCACGCGGACGTTGCTCTTTCTTCAAGGCGGGCAACCGGGCAGGCAGACCGCACCCACGCGGGTGCGTTGCGAGGCTCCCGGGCTCGCCTCCGGCAGTGCGACAGTGTTCGCCGGGCAGTCTCGAGGGTCGCGGACTATCACCGCTCTTGACGGATCGCGGGGCCCGCGGCACATACCCGGTCACAGTGCGCCGAGTTCCCTCTCAGTGTTTGGTGGGTGTCGGCGGGCGGGGCGCTCGTCCTGAAAAAATCCCAAACTGCCGGACGCAGAACCGCAACCGAAATGCCTCGCCGCGGCGCGAGGCGCCGTTCCACAAGGAGACACCAGTGGCAGTAAAGACCATCGAGTCGCTCGGAGACCTACGCGGCAAGCGCGTTCTGGTCCGTTCAGACTTCAACGTTCCGCTCGACGGAAGCACCATCACGGACGATGGACGCATCCGCGCGGCGCTTCCGACCATCAAGACCCTGATCGCTGACGGCGCCAAAGTCATCCTGGTCGCACACCTGGGACGCCCGAAGGGCACGCCCGACCCGAAGTTCTCGCTGGCGCCCGTTGCCGCTCGCCTCAGCGAACTGCTAGGACAGCCCGTGGCGCTCGCCTCTGACCTGGTCGGTCCCTCCGCGCACGAGGTAGTCGCCGGACTCAAGGATGGCGACGTTGCGCTGCTCGAAAACGTGCGTTTCGACGCCCGCGAAACGTCCAAGGACGAGGCGGAGCGCGGGGCGCTGGCCGACGAGCTCGCTGCGCTGGCCGACGCCTACGTTTCCGACGGATTCGGCGTCGTGCACCGCAAGCAGGCGTCGGTCTACGACATCGCGAAGCGCCTGCCCGCGGCCACCGGCCTGCTGGTTCTCAAGGAGGTCGAATCCCTGAAGAAGGCAACCGAGAACCCCGCCCGTCCCTACGTCGTGGTGCTTGGTGGATCAAAGGTTTCCGACAAGCTCGGCGTTATTTCCAACCTGCTCGACAAGGCCGACCGCCTGCTCATCGGTGGCGGCATGGCGTTCACGTTCCTGGCCGCCAAGGGTTACTCGGTTGGAAAGTCCCTGTTGGAGGCCGACCAGATCGACACCGTCAAGGGCTACCTAGCGACCGCCGCCGAGAAGGGCGTAGAGATCGTGCTGCCCGTTGACGTTGTCGTTGCGCCCGAATTCGCAGCTGACGCTCCCGCGACCGTTGTTGCCGCCGACGCGATTCCCGCCGACCAGATGGGTCTGGACATCGGCCCCGAATCACAGAAGCTGTTCGCATCGAAGCTCGCCGACGCCAAGACTATCGTGTGGAACGGCCCGGCCGGAGTGTTCGAGTTCGCATCGTTTGCCGGTGGCACCCGCGCCGTCGCGCAGGGCATCATCGACGCCACGAAGGACGGCGCGTTCTCCGTCGTCGGTGGCGGCGACTCTGCTGCCGCAGTTCGTATCCTTGGCTTCGACGAGGCTGGTTTCTCGCACATCTCCACCGGTGGCGGCGCCTCGCTCGAGTTCCTTGAGGGCAAGGAACTGCCGGGAATCGCTGTTCTCGAATCCTGATGTGGGTCGCGCACCGCTGCACGTCGCTGCGGCGGCGCGCCCATTGAAGTCCTGGAATCAATCCGCCCGTTTCACCCGTGGTGGCGGCGCCGCACGCGCCGCCACCCACCAAATCAAAAGGAGACCACTATCGTGGCAACCCGTACGCCGCTCATCGCGGGCAACTGGAAGTTGAACCTCGACCACCTCGAGGCAGTCCACCAGGTGCAAAAGCTTGACTTCACGCTCAAGGACGCCAAGCACGACTACTCCGCAGTGGAGGTGGCGGTCCTTGCGCCGTTCACCGACCTGCGTTCGATCCAGACCGTTGTTGACGCCGACAAGATGGGTGTCAAGTACGGAGCGCAGGACGTTTCGCAGCACGTTTCTGGCGCCTACACCGGCGAAATTTCCCCCGTCTTCCTGGCGAAGTTGGGTGTGACCTTCGTTGCCGTCGGCCACTCGGAGCGTCGCCAGTACCACGGCGAGACCGACGAGATTGTCGCCGCGAAGACAAAGGCTGCCCTGGATCACGACCTGACACCGATCGTGTGCGTCGGAGAAGGCCTGGACATCCGCAAGGCCGGGGAGCACGTTGCCTACACGCTCGCCCAGGTTGATGGCGCGCTCGCCGGGCTTTCGGCCGAGGAAGCAGCCAAGATCGTCATCGCGTACGAGCCCGTCTGGGCCATCGGAACCGGTGAGGTCGCGACGCCCGCCGACGCACAGGAAGTCATTGGGGCGATCCGCGGCCGTCTGGCCGAACTGTACGACCAGAGCGTTGCCGACGTCGTGCGCGTGCTTTACGGCGGGTCCGTCAAGTCCAGCTCCATCGTCGAACTGATGGCGGAGAAGGACATCGATGGTGGTCTGGTCGGCGGCGCCAGCCTCGACCCCGAAGAATTTGCGCGCATCGCGAGCTTCTACAAGGTTGCCTGACACTAATTGACCGAGTTTGCGGCATGGTGCACGCAGTTGCATGCGCCATGCCGTAGACTTGTAGGCGTTGTCCGCAGTGCTCTTCGTTGTCGAAGTGCACGTCACACCACACGAGAGTTGTTGAAACAGTGGGTATTCTGCTGATTGTGCTTCAGGTGATCATGCTCATCACCAGTGCTTTCCTTGTCCTCCTCATCCTGCTCCACAAGGGCAAAGGTGGCGGTCTTGCCGACATGTTCGGTGGCGGAATCGCTCAGTCTGCCAGCTCTTCCGGTGTCGCCGAACGCAACCTAAACCGAATCACGATCGGATTTTCGGTTGTCTGGTTCGTCTCGATCGTCCTAGTCGGGCTGTTGCAAAAGTTCGGGTACTGATCGGCGGAACTGCCGACACGGTTTTCCTTTGGGGTGGCCGCCACGCTTGGCGTGGCGGCCACCTTTTTGCTTGCCCGGGGAGGCGCGTGGCTGGAAGGGGCGCGCGAGGCGCGCGTGGGGGTGGTCTCGATACGCCCGCTGCGCGGGCAACTCGACCAGCGGGGTCGGGGCGTGTGGGGGTGGTCTCGATACGCCCGCTGCGCGGGCAACTCGACCAGCGGGGTCGTCGAGTGCGGGGGTGGTCTCGATACGCCCGCTGCGCGGGCAACTCGACCAGCGGGGTCGTCGAGTGCGGGGGTGGTCTCGATACGCCCGCTGCGCGGGCAACTCGACCAGCGGGGTCGGGGCGTGTGGGGGTGGTCTCGATACGCCCGCTGCGCGGGCAACTCGACCAGCGGGGTCGTCGAGTGCGGGGTTTTGGTTCGAGTGCGCGCTACTCGCCCAGCGAAGCGGCGTCAACCAGCCACAGCGTGCGCTCGGTCCCGTGGACGTGGCCGGCGGGAGCCTCGTCGACGGGCGCCGAGCCCAGGGCGCGGGCAACCGCATCGGCCTTCGATGCGCCGGAGGCAATCAGCCACACCTCGCGAGCGGTGTTGATCGCGTCAAGCGTCAAGGTGATACGCAGGGGAGGCGGCTTGGGCGAGTCTTCAATCCCCGTAGTGATACCCGTACGCGACAGTCCCGGGTGCCCCGGGAACAGGGAAGCGACGTGGGCATCCGGGCCGACGCCCAGCATCAGCACGTCGAAGGACGGCAGGGAACCGCCGACCGGCGCGAACTCGTTCAAGTCGGACCCATAGGCAAGGGCGGCCTCTTCCACACCGACGGTGTCGCGGAAGCACGGCGCGACATGCACGTTCCTGGGCGGCAGGCCGTGGGAAGAAACAAGGAAATCAAGCAGCGCCGCGCGGGCCTGGCCCTCATTGCGGTCGGGGTCCCCGGCCGGAACGTAGCGCTCGTCCCCCCACCAAAAATGCACGGCAGACCAATCGATCGCGGACACCAGTGGGTTGCGCGCGACCGCGGCCAACGACGCTATGCCAAGGGTCCCTCCCGTCACAACGACGTGGATTGGGGACCTGACGGACTGGATGTCGAGCAGCCGGGTCAGCAGCCGCGCGGCAACGCCGTCGGCCAGCGTTGTGGCATCCGGGTGGACAACTACAAGGGGACTACCGGTCATCGAAGACTCCTCAAAACGGGCCGGTGGCGCTAGCGATACGAGCCAGCGCCCCTACCGGGGCAACGCCAGTGCCGCAGCGAAACGGGGTGGGTGGGACAACACGGACGAACTACTTACCTACCGACGGTACTTTGTCCCAGCCATCTAGGCGCGCCAAACCCTTCGTCAGGACCTCGCCGTAGACCTCGTCCGGGTCGAGCCGCCGCAGTTCTTCGGCCAAGCATTCGCGGAGCGTGCGGACGGGAAGCGAGATACGATGCTCGGGCTGATCGGGCTGGCACAGCGTGGCGACGGCGCCTTCCGGGCGCGAGATGACGATGTCCCCGCTGGCGCGCGTCAATACGACCTTCGTGACCGCCTGCGCATCGTCGACGCGCCGAATCGACACGGGCGCCCTCAGGTACTGGGCCAGCCACGCGGCGATCAAATCGAGCGAGGGGTGGTCGGCGTCGCCCTCCACGACCGCGCCGTGGACGGGTTCGAACGGTGCCTGGTCGAGCGCGGCCGCCAGCAACCCGCGCCACACGGTCGCCCGCGTCCACGCCAGGTCCGTTTGCTGGGGTCGGTGAGCCTGACGCAGGCTTTCCAGCACGGCACGCGGGTCCGCGGAATTGACGGAATCCGTGATGATCGCGTGCGCCAAATCGGCGATCGCATTCTCGGCCGCGGACGCGGGCAATTCACGAGGCCACCAAGCCACAATGGGCGTATCCGGCAATAGTAAAGGAATCACCAAGGTGTCGATGTGCCCGATCAACGCCCCGGCGGCCTGCAGAATGATCACTTCGGAGGCCCCGGCGTCGCCGCCCACGCGGATCTGCGCGTCGAGCCGCGGCGCGGATTCCGTGTCCCCGGGGCTGACCACGATGACCCGGCACGGGTGTTCGCGGCTGGCCGCATTGGCCGCCTCGACTGCTATTTCGACGTCATCTGCGGCCGCGACCACTATGAGCGTCAGCACGCGGCCAAGCGCCACGGCACCGCCCTCGTCGCGCAGTTTCACCAGTCGCTTCGCCACGACCTGCGCCGTTGTGCCGGCTAGTTCGACGATCATCGTTTACACCTCATTGCAATCAAAAAGCCATCGGTCATCGAAGTTTATGGGCGGCGCCACACGCGCCCGTCGCGCGCTAGCATGGCGTCGGCGCTGGCGGGCCCCCACGTGCCTGCACGGTACTGATCCGGCCTACCTTTAGTTGCCCAATGCTGCTCGATCGGGTCAAGGATTTCCCACGATCGTTCGACCTCTTCGTGGCGCGGGAACAGGGGAGGGTCACCCAGCAGCACGTCCAAGATCAACCGTTCGTATGCTTCGGGGGACGCCTCGGTGAAAGCGTGTCCATAGCCGAAGTCCATGGTGACATCGCGGACCTCCATGGCGGTTCCGGGAACCTTCGAACCGAACTTGATCGTCACCCCCTCGTCGGGTTGAACGCGGATCACGATCGCATTTTGCCCAAGTTCGGACGACGTTTCGAACGGCAGGTGCGGGGCGCGTTTGAAGACCACCGCGATTTCGGTGACGCGGCGCCCCAGGCGCTTGCCGGCCCGCAGGTAGAACGGCACCCCGGCCCAACGCCGCGTATCGATGTCCAAGCGGATCGCGGCGAAGGTCTCCGTGGTCGAGGCGGGGTCGATGCCCTTCTCTTCGAGGTATCCCAGGACTTCCTCGCCGCCCTGCCAACCGCCCAGATACTGGCCGCGGGCGGTGTGCCGCGACAGGTCGCGCGGCAGCCGCACCGCCGATAGCACCTTGAGCTTTTCGGCAACCAGGGCCTCCGCATCGAACGACACGGGTTCCTCCATGGCGGTCAACGCCAGGAGCTGCAACAGGTGATTTTGGATGACGTCGCGCGCAGCGCCAATGCCGTCGTAGTACCCGGCGCGGCCGCCAATGCCGATGTCCTCGGCCATGGTGATTTGCACGTGGTCGACGTAGTGAGCGTTCCAGATGGGCTCGTACAACTGGTTTGCGAAGCGCAACGCGAGCAGGTTCTGGACGGTTTCTTTGCCCAAGTAGTGATCGATGCGGAAGACGGAATCGGGCGTAAACACCTCGGAGACGACGTCGTTGAGTTCGCGCGATGACTCCAGGTCGTGCCCGAATGGTTTTTCGATGATGACACGCCGCCAGGCGTCCTGCGGCGACTTGGACAGGCCGGATGCGGCCAACTGCTTGCACACCAGCGGGAACGAACCAGGGGGAACGGACAGGTAGAAGGCGTGGTTGCCGCGAGTGCCGCGGTCGCGATCGAGCTCGTGGACGGTTTCGCTCAGGCGTTCGAACGCGGCGGGATCGTCGAAGGTGCCTTGCACGAAGCGGATGCCTTCGGCTAGCTGCTTCCAGGTGGATTCGCGAAACGGCGTGCGCGCGTATTGCTTGACGGCCTCGTGGACCACCTCCGCGAAGTCCTGGTCCTCCCATTCGCGACGCGCGAAACCCGTTAGCGCGAACCCGGGCGGCAGTAGGCCGCGGTTCGCCAGGTCGTAGACGGCGGGCATGAGCTTTTTGCGCGCGAGGTCACCCGTGACGCCGAAGATGACCAGCCCGCACGGCCCGGCGATGCGCGGAAGGCGCAGGTCGCGCGGGTCGCGCAGCGGGTTGTGGTCGGGGCTCACTTTCGCTGGCCTAGACACCTATCTACCACTCCTTAGTAAAGAATTATTCAAGGACGAGTTCCGCCTCTTCCGCCACCCCGTCCACGCGATTGCGGGGTCCCGTCGGCGCGCCGCGGGGACGCGCCGACGGGACCTCCGGTAAACCGCCGCGATCCTGTCGGACCGCCCGCTGGTGGCTGCCGGACCGCCTGCTGGTGGCTGCCGGACCGCACACCGCGGGCGGCGTGCGACCGCCTGATGCGGGCGCGGAAGCTACGCGGTCGCGGCGGCCAGCGATTCGCGCGCGGCCGAGACCACCGCGGCGGACGTGATGCCGAACTTTTCGTACAGGACCTCCGAGGAGGCGGATGCGCCGTAGTGTTCCAGGCTCACGGCGCGGCCAGCGGTCCCCAGGTACTTGTACCAGGACAGGGCCAGCCCGGCCTCGACGCTGACGCGCGCGGTCACCGCGGCGGGCAGCACGTGTTCGCGGTATGCCGCGTCCTGCTCGTCGAACCACTCCAAGCACGGAGCGCTGACCACGCGGGTGCCGATTCCGGCCGCTTCGAGTTCCGTGCGGGCCTCGACCGCAAGCTGGACTTCGGAACCCGTGCCGATCAAGATCACCTGCGGGGTTTCGGTCGACGATTCTTGGAGGATGTAGGCGCCGCGCGCAAAGTCGTCGGTCGTCGCGAAGCCGTCGGTGCCGCGCGGGAACGTCGGCACGTTTTGCCTTGTCAGGATCAGGCCGACGGGACCGCGATCCCGCTCTAGGATCGCCTTCCAGGCCGCGACGGTTTCATTTGCGTCGGCCGGGCGCACGATCGAAAGATTCGGGATCGCGCGGGTGGCGGCCAGGTGCTCGATGGGCTGGTGGGTCGGGCCGTCCTCGCCCAGTCCTATCGAGTCGTGCGTCCACACGTAGGTGACCGGGATGTCCATCAACGCGGCGAGTCGCACCGCACCGCGCATGTAGTCCGAGAACTGGAAGAACGTCCCACCGTAAGGGCGGGTGAGCCCGGATAGCGTGATTCCCGACAGGATCGCGCCCATGCCGTGTTCGCGGATGCCGAAGTGCAGGGTGCGCCCGTACGGGTTGCCTTGGAACTCGTGCGTTGAAAACTTCTGTGGAATGAACGAAGGTTCACCCGCCATCGTGGTGTTGTTGGACCCGGCCAGGTCGGCCGACCCACCCCACAGCTCCGGCAGCACCGGTGCCAGCGCCGTGAGGACCTTGCCCGAGGCCGCGCGCGTGGCCACCGAGCCGCCCGCCTCAAACGTGGGGAGTGCGTCCGTCCAGCCCGCCGGGAGTTCGCGCGCGGCGAGGCGGTCGAACAACTCCGCACCCGCGGGGTTGGCAGCTCGCCATTCGGCGAATTTCTGGTCCCATTCCTTGTGTGCGGCCTGCCCGCGCTCGATGAGCTTGCGGGTGTGCTCGATGACGGGGCCGGGAACGTTGAACTTCGCCTCGGGATCTTGCCCCAGAACCTCCTTGAGGCCCGCAACCTCCGCGGCGCCCAGCTTCGAGCCGTGCGACGAGTGATCGTTCTGCTTCGTGGGGGAGGGCCACGCGATGATCGTGCGCAGCGCGATCAACGACGGCTTGTCGTTGACGGCTACGGCGGCGGCGATCGCGTTGTTCAGCGCGTCGACGTCCTCGACATATCCGTCGGGGCCGGCCGTCCAATCCACGAGCTGGACATCCCAGCCGTAGGACTTGTAGCGGGCGATGACGTCCTCGGTGAAAGCGATCTTGGTGTCGCCCTCGATGGAGATGTGGTTGTCGTCCCAGATGACGACCAGGTTCCCCAGGCCCTGCGTTCCCGCGAAGGATCCGGCCTCGGAAGTCACGCCCTCTTGCAGGTCGCCGTCGGAGGCCAGAACGAACACGCGGTGGTCGAACGGGCTGGTGCCTTCGGGCGCTTCGACGTCGAACAGCCCGCGCACGCGGCGCTGCGCCGCAGCGAATCCGACGGCGCTCGC
This sequence comes from Rarobacter incanus, assembly GCF_006715765.1. Classification (NCBI taxonomy): domain Bacteria; kingdom Bacillati; phylum Actinomycetota; class Actinomycetes; order Micrococcales; family Rarobacteraceae; genus Rarobacter; species Rarobacter incanus. The sequence continues at coordinate 419,077 of NZ_VFNV01000001.1, read as the reverse complement.
AAGGCCCTGCCCCAGGGGGCCGGTGGTGATCTCAACGCCCTTGGTGTGGCGGTATTCCGGGTGCCCGGGCGTCAGCGAATCCCAGGTGCGCAGCGATTCCAGGTCGCTGAGCTCAAGACCAAATCCGCCCAGGTACAACTGGATGTACTGAGTCAGGGACGAATGCCCGCACGACAGAATGAAGCGATCGCGACCCCACCAGGTTGTGTCCGACGGGTCATGCCGCAGCCAGTTTTGGTAGAGCAGGTAAGCCACGGGGGCCAGCGAGATGGCAGTGCCGGGGTGACCGTTGCCCACCTTTTCGACGGCATCCGCCGCCAATGCCCGCGTGACGTTGACGGCCTGAACATCCAGATCGGTCCATCCCACGGTGCTGCTACGAGGTGCTGGGGCATTCACTATGCGTGCCTAACCTTCCATTGGTGCGATAATTCTTGGTGTGCGGCGCCAAACTGCGGCCCGGGTGTGGGGCCATGGGCGGCCCGGGCGGCGGCCCTTTTTGGCGCCCCGTTTGTTCACAACCTCACAAGCCTATAGCGTCCCACCGACTTGTCCTATATTCGGTCGTTTGTGTCCCAGTTTACGAAACGAATGTGGGACGTTGGACCCCGCCGCACCCAGATTTGTCCATGCATCGACTAAACTGATTCGGTTATGGCGTGTGCGCAATGCGCGCGTCCACCGACTCGGGAACGGAGCTGGAAGCAGCGTGCACAGTTCAGACCTTGCGGCCGCAGGCGACCTTCCCACCGCGAAGCGCTCGGTCCCTGCCGGCGACAAGGCTCCCGCGGGCGCCACCGGGCGCGGCGGGCCACAGGCTGCTACCGGCACCAAGTCCCAAACCGGCCGCAAGAGCGCGACCCCGGGGGCCCCACTGACGCAGCAGGGGGCCAAACAAGCCCGGTTCAGTGCCTTCCTCGATACCGCCGCCGCATACGTCGCGCTCACTAAGCCGCGCGTCATCGAACTTCTGCTCGTCGCGACAATCCCGACGATGATTTTGGCCAAGGATGGATTCCCGTCCCTGTGGCTGGTCATCGCGACCCTGATCGGCGGTTACGCATCCGCGGGTGCGTCCGGCGTGTTCAACTGCTACATCGACCGCGACATCGATTCACTCATGCGCCGCACCAAGCGCCGTCCCTTGGCGACGGGACAGATTTCCGGACGCGCCGCGCTGACCTTCGGCACCGTCCTGGGAGTCTTTTCGCTGGTCTGGTTCTGGTTCGTGATCAACCCGCTGTCGGCGGTGCTGACCCTGATCGCGATCCTGATCTACGTCGTTGGCTACTCGCTGATTCTCAAGCGGCGCACCCCCCAAAACATCGTCTGGGGTGGCGCTGCAGGCTGCATGCCGGTACTCATCGGGTGGGCCGCCGTGACGAACACGGTTCAGTGGCCTGCATTCTTGCTGTTCCTGGTCATTTTCTTCTGGACGCCGCCGCACTACTGGCCGCTTTCGATGAAGTTCCGGGCCGACTACGAAAAAGCGGGCGTGCCGATGCTTCCCGTGGTCGCCACCCAGCGGCGCGTCGCGGTCGAAATGATTGCCTACTGTCTTGCGATGGTCGCCGCGACTTTGCTCCTGTGGCCGGTGGCGCACATGACCTTTGTCTACGGCATCGCGGCGATCGCCCTGGGTGGTTGGTTCACGTGGTCGTGCATCTCGCTGCTGCGCCGCATCGATCACCCGGAACTGGGTAAGGCGGACGCCATGCGAGTCTTCCACGGCTCGATCACCTACCTGTCGGGCCTTTTCGTGGCGATCGCGGTCGACGTCTTCTTGCCGTGGTAATCGAACTTCCGTGGTGATCGACGACTACCTGGACTACCTGCGCGTCGAGCGTTCCCTGGCCGACAACTCGGTGCGCTCGTACCGGCGCGACCTGAAGCGTTTCAACGCCTACCTGCTGACCCGCGGCCTCGCCGTCGATTCCGCAACATCACTCGATATCGAGGCCTACCTGGGCGAGTTGCGCACCGGCACCCAGGACACCGCGCCACTTTCGGTGACGTCGACCGCCCGCGCTCTGGCCGCAATCCGCGGTCTATACAGATTTTTGGTGGACGAGGCCATCGTCCCCGCAGACCCAACCGCGAACCTGCGGCCTCCGGCGCTGCCGAAGAAGCTGCCCAAGGCACTGAGCACCGATCAGGTGGAACGGTTGCTCGCGGCGCCCTCGTCCTTAACACCACTGGGACTGCGTGACCGCGCACTGCTGGAATTCCTGTACGCGACAGGGGCCCGGATTTCCGAGGCCGTCGGGCTGGCGGTCGACGACGTGAACCTCGACGCGGGTGACATGGAGGTTCGCCTCATCGGCAAGGGCGACAAGGAACGGGTCGTGCCGGTCGGGTCGTATGCGGCGCGTGCGCTCGGCGCCTACCTGGTCCGCGGACGGCCCGCGCTGGCGGCGTTGGGCAGGGGTACGCCGGCGCTGTTCCTGGGGGCGCGCGGGCGGCCCCTATCGCGCCAATCCGCCTGGGCGGTGTTGCAAGACGCAGTGCGCACCGCCTTTCCGAACGGCGACGTCCACGTCTCCCCGCACGTTCTGCGCCATTCATTCGCAACCCACCTGCTGGAGGGCGGTGCGGACATTCGCGTGGTGCAGGAATTGCTGGGGCACGCCTCCGTCGCCACGACGCAGATTTACACGCGGGTGACCGCCGACCACTTGCGCGAGGTGTATCTGACCAGTCACCCGCGCGCACTCAACACGTAGCGGGCCGACCTGCGGTAGCGTATTGACGTGACCAATCCAGATGAGCTTGACCTTGGCGATTCGCTTCCGACATCTAGTTCCGTAGATGCCGTGGGGCGGCCGATGCCGGTTTTCCCCGCGCCCAGGCCTCTCAATGGGCACGGACCCGCGCGCATCATCGCGATGTGCAACCAAAAGGGTGGGGTCGGCAAGACAACCACCACCATCAACCTTGCCGCTGCGCTTGCGGAATACGGTCGCAAGGTGCTGATCGTTGACTTCGACCCGCAGGGCGCGGCGAGCGTCGGCCTCGGTGTTCCGGTCCACGACCTGGACAACACCATCTACACGCTGCTGATGGCCGCCCGTCCCGACGTGCACGGCGCCGTCCAGCACACGCGCGTTCCCGGTCTGGACATCATTCCGGCCAACATCGACCTATCCGCGGCCGAGGTGCAGTTGGTCGGGGAGGTTGCCCGCGAATCGGTCTTGGCGCGGATTCTGCGCGACGTTGCCGGCGAATACGACGTCATCTTGATCGACTGCCAACCGTCCCTGGGCCTGTTGACGGTGAACGCGCTGACGGCGGCGCACGGCGTCCTGATTCCGCTGGAATGTGAGTTTTTTGCGCTGCGCGGGGTCGCCCTGTTGGTCGAAACGATCGAGAAGGTGAGCGACCGCCTCAACCCGCGCCTCAAGATCGATGGGATCGTCGCGACCATGTACGACCCGCGCACGCTGCACGCACGCGAGGTCGTAGAACGCGTCTACGAGGCCTTCGGCGACAACCTGTTGCACACCGTCATCAACCGCACGGTCAAGTTCCCGGATGCCTCCGTCGCCGCGGAACCCATCACCAGTTACGCGCCCAACCACGCGGGAGCGCAGGCCTACCGGCAACTGGCGCGCGAGCTGATCGCCCGTGGCGACGCCGCCTGAGGACGCTTTAGGTCCCGCGCCGCACAAGGTCGGTGATTTCGAGGTTCGGCTCGCCAACTTCACCGGACCGTTCGACCTTTTGCTGTCGCTGATCGCCAAGCACAAGCTCGACGTCACCGAAATTGCCCTGGCGCAGGTCACCGACGAATTCATCGCCACCATGCGGGCCGGGGGTGACTGGGTACTCGACACAACCAGCGAGTTCCTGGTGATCGCCGCCACCCTACTGGACCTCAAGGCGGCCAGGCTGCTTCCAACATACGGGGACGAGGACCCCGACGACCTGGAACTACTCGAATCGCGCGACCTGCTGTTTGCCCGATTGCTGCAATACCGCGCCTACCGCGAGGTTGCGGAGGCGATCGGGGCGCGCCTGACGGAGCAGGGCCGCTGGTTCCCCAGGTCGGTCGCCCTTGAACCGCAGTTCGCGGCGCTGCTGCCTGAGCTGGTGTGGAGCATCGGCGCGAGCGATTTCGCCGCCATTGCCGAGCGGGCACTGAGCCGCCCGCAGGCGCAGGCGACCGTTTCCCTGGATCACCTGCATGCGCCGGCCGTTTCGGTTCGCGAGCAGGCGGCAATCATTATCGGCAGGTTGCGGCAGGAGAAGGTGGCCTCGTTCAGATCGTTGGTGTCGGACGCTACGAGTGCGCTCATCGTCGTGGGACGGTTCCTGGCTTTGCTGGAGCTGTTCCGCGACCGGTTGGTCTCATTTGAGCAGATCACGCCGCTGGGGGAGCTGACTGTGCGGTTCACCGGATCCCTGGACGATGAGTCCCTTGCGCGCGGGGTCTTTGCGCAGGGCAGCTCCTTCGACGACGATGGGGGAGCCGATTGATGGGACAGCGGGCAGCGCGCGGTGGCTGCCGGGCCGCGGGTTTTGTCTCGGGCCGCATGGGTCGTGCGGTGGGGAGGCGATGGTCCGCCGGTCGCGGTTCCACGCGGTGGGGAGGCGATGGTCCGCCGGTCGCGGTTCCATGCGGTGGGGAAGCGATGGTCCGCCGGTCGCGGTTCCACGCGGCTGGATTGGCGGGGGAAATGATGGGGGAGGAAGCGGGGAGGTGGGGACGTGAACGAGCAAGATGCGCTGCCGGTGATGGATGTTGATCGGCTGCCGGGCGGGCTGCCCGCCGCCCTCGAAGCGATCCTGATGGTCGTCGACCAGCCCATAACCGCACGCGAATTGGCTGCACTGACCCGGCGCCCGCTCGGGCAGGTCACCGCGCAACTGGCGTCCCTTGCCGCCGAATACGAGGGCAAGGGCGGCGCGCGCCCGCGCGGATTTGCGCTGCGGGAGGTGGCCGGAGGATGGCGGATCTACAGCGCCGCACCCTTCGCGGACGTGGTCGCAAAGTTCGTTCTGGACGGCCAATCGGCCCGCCTGACACAGGCGGCGTTGGAAACTTTGGCGATTGTGGCGTACCGTCAGCCGGTGACACGCGGACAGATTTCAGCGATCCGCGGGGTCAACGTCGATGGGGTGGTACGCACCCTGACGACCCGCGGCCTGATCGCGGAGCTGGGATCCGATGAAGGTAGTGGGGCCCTGCTCTACGGCACGACCGCGTATTTTTTGGAGAGAATGGGTATGTCGACCTTGGACGAGTTACCCCCGCTCGCCCCGCACCTACCCGAATTCGACGCGCTCGATAGCGCGATCAAGGAGTCATCATGAGTACCACTCGCGGCGGACGCCGCAAGCCAGCACACAATCCGCGCACCCGTGAGGCCTCCGCGGAGCGGGGGCGCGCGGCGCAGGGCGGCAAGAAGCAACCAGCCGTTGACGTGCACGTCGCCGACGGCACCCGCCTGCAAAAGGTGATGGCCCAGGCGGGCGTCGGATCCCGGCGCGCCTGCGAGGAACTGATCGCGCAGGGGCGCGTGTCGGTAGACGGCCAGCAGGTCACGGAGCTGGGGGTACGCGTCGACCCCAAGACGCAGGCCATTGAGGTTGACGGGATGCGCATCCACGTCGATGATTCCAAGGTGACCGTCGTCCTGAACAAGCCCGCCGGGGTCGTGACGACCATGGAGCTGCAAGAAAGCGAGGGGCGACCCACCGTCGCAGAATACGTCTACAACCGCTCCGAGCGGTTCTTCCACGTCGGACGCCTGGACACCGACTCCGAGGGCGTGCTGCTGCTGACAAACGACGGCGAAATGGCGCACCGCCTCACGCACCCTTCCTATGAGGTAACCAAGCGCTATCTGGTGCAGGTGGAGGGGCGCATCCCGCAGGGGGCCGCGAAGCGCCTGCTTGCCGGGGTGGAATTGGAAGACGGCGTGACAAAGCTCGACTCGTACCGGTTCATCGACTACAACGGCACGGACTCGCAGGTCGAGGTCACGCTGCACTCGGGCCACAACCGCATCGTGCGGCGCATGTTCGCCGCCGTCGGCTTCCCGGTCAATCGTCTTGTCCGCACGCAGTTCGGCCCCATTAGGCTTGACACAATCCGGCCGGGCAGCACGCGCGTGCTCTCGAACACGGAGGTTGGCCAGCTCCTTAGCCTCGTCGGGCTGTAGGGCGGGTACGGCGGTGGCGCGGGGCTACCGGCGACGATGAAAACAGGTAAAGGACGGGTTAGACATGGCAGTCAGGGCGATCCGCGGCGCCACGCAGTTGGACATCGACGAACGCGACCACATGGCGCAGCGGACAAAGGAACTGGTGGGTGCGGTTCTTGACGCGAATGGTTTGAGCACCGACGACCTCATCTCCGTCATATTCACGGCGACCCCGGACCTAGTCGCCGATTTCCCGGCCGCTGCCGCGCGCGACATGGGAATGGGCTCGGTGCCCCTGATGTGCGCCGTCGAAATAGCTGTCCCGCACGCGCTGCCACGCGTCGTGCGCCTGATGATGCACGCCAACACCGACACCGCGCGCGACCAGATTCGCCACATCTACCTGCACGGGGCAACCGTGCTGCGAAAGGACATAGCACAGTGACCGACGCTGCGACCGACCTCTCCCTGGTCCACCCACTGTCGATTGCCATTGATGGTCCATCCGGGTCCGGTAAATCATCCGTGTCGAAGGCCGTGGCGCGTTCCCTGGGGCTTGCCTACCTCGACACCGGCGCCATGTATCGTGCTGCAACCCTGTGGGTCATGGGGCGGGGGATCGCGCTGGATGACCAGGTGGCCGTCGCCCGCGCAGTTAAGGACATGCCGCTGGTCCAGGTGCTGGACCCCGTGAGCCCGGGGGTGGAACTGGACGGGATCGACGTGGCCGACGCGATTCGCAGCGCGGATGTCACCACGAACGTGTCCAAGGTGGCCACCAATCTCGACGTGCGCGGCGAATTGCGCGCGCGCCAGCGGGCCATCATCGACCAGGAACGCGCCACGGGCGGGTTTTCGGCCGGCCGGGGGATCGTCGCCGAGGGACGGGACATCACCACCGTCGTTGCGCCCGACGCAGACGTGCGCATCCTGCTGACCGCATCCGAGGAAGCCCGCCTGGCGCGCCGTTCCCTCGAGGTCAACGGGACCGCGAACAAGGAGGCCGTCGATTCCATGCGGGACCAGGTTGTGCGGCGCGACCGCGATGATTCAACCGTCACGCAGTTCACCGTGGCGGCCGATGGCGTGGTGACGCTGGACTCGTCCGATCTGGACTTCGATCAGACCGTGGCCGCCGCGCTCCGGATCGTCGCCAAGCACGCGCCTGCGCGGCCAGTCACCCCGTAATGGCCGCCGAACCCGGCAAGGTTCCCGCGTGGTCGCGGGCCGTGGGGTGGTTCCTGGCGCACGGCGTGTGGAACACGACGGTCATAGGGCGCGATCTGGTGCCGCCGTCCGGCCCGGTGATCGTCGCCGGCAACCACACGGGCGTCATCGACGGACCAGTCCTGGCGGGGGTTAGCCCGCGCCCGCTCAACATCCTTGTCAAGCAAGAGATGTTCTCTGGGCCGCTGGGCGCCGTGCTGCGTGCATCCGGGCAAATTCCCGTCGATCGCGGCAACGGCAAGGAATCTCTGCTCGTCGCGCGGTCGTTGCTGCGACGCGGCGCTGGGGTTGGCATCTTCCCCGAAGGATCGCGCGGTTTGGGGCAGGTCGACGACGTGCACGGCGGCGCCACCTGGCTCGCCATGGTCACCGGCGCCCCGATCGTGCCCACGGCGATCCTCGGCACGCGGCACGAAGGCGAATCCGTCTCCAAGGTTCCCCGGCCGCGCCGCCGGCTAGTCGTCGAGTTCGGGCAGCCGTTTACCGTGACCAAGAAGCCCGGGGAATCCGGCAAGATCGCGTTGGCGCGGGGCAATGCGGAACTGCGTGAACGCCTGGCGGACGCGGTGGCGCGCGCACGCGAAAAGCACGGCGTCGTGGTGCCTGGCATCGAATCGGTGTAGAACACTGCGACAATAGGGGCATGACACCGAGCAATTCGCCCAATTTCGACGAGGCCACCGCCGCCCCCAGCAACGTGGAGGCGCCCGCGGACGACCCTGCTGCCGGCGCGGTGTCGGCCGGACCCGACGGCTCCCTAGCCGCAGATGCTTTCGGGCAGAGCGCGGACGACGCGGCCCGCGAAGAGGCGCTGCGCGCCGGGCTGGCCGACTATGAACTCGACGACGAGGACCTGGGGCTGCTGGCGGGCGAATACGACGACCTGGACCGCCCGGCCCTTGAGGCGCTTCCCGTGCTGGCCATCATTGGCCGCCCCAACGTGGGCAAGTCGACGCTGGTCAACCGGATCATCGGGCGCCGCGAGGCCGTTGTCGAAGACAAGCCCGGGGTGACCCGCGACCGCGTTTCATACCCGGCCGAATGGGCCGGGCGACGCTTCACGCTGGTCGACACCGGCGGGTGGGAGGTGGACGTGGCAGGCATGGACGCGAAGGTTGCCGAACAGGCCGAGGTCGCCATCGACCAGGCCGACGCGGTGATCTTCGTCGTTGACTCGTCCGTCGGGCAAACCGACACGGACGAGCAGGTCGTGCGGCTGCTGCGGCGATCCGGAAAGCCCATCATCTTGGCGGCGAACAAGGTCGACGGCCCCGGCCTGGAGGCCGACGCCGCCGCCCTATGGGGACTGGGCCTGGGTGAACCCGTGGGCGTATCCGCCCTGCACGGTCGCGGTATCGGCGATCTGCTGGACGCCGCCATGGCCGTGCTGCCCACCAAATCTGCGCACGCCATCGCGCGGCCCGACGGGCCGCGCCGCGTCGCACTAGTCGGACGCCCCAACGTCGGCAAGTCATCGCTGCTAAACAAGGTCGCCGGGGAAAACCGTGTCGTCGTCGATGAAACGGCCGGGACCACCCGCGACCCCGTCGACGAAATCATCGAACTGCGCGGCGAACCGTGGCTGTTCGTAGACACCGCGGGGATCCGCCGCCGGGTGCACCAGACCCGCGGGGCCGACTTTTACGCCTCCCTGCGCACGCAAACCGCGATCGAACGCGCCGAAGTGGCGGTCGTGTTGGTTGATGCATCCGTGCCCATGACCGAGCAGGACATCCGCGTCGTGCAGCAGGTCATCGACGCCGGGCGCGCGCTGGTTATCGCGTACAACAAGTGGGACCTGATGGACGAGGACCGGCGCCCCTACCTGGAGCGCGAAATCGACAAGGATCTGGTCCAGGTCCGCTGGGCGCGCCGCGTCAACCTTTCCGCCAAGACGGGATGGCACGCCGACAAGCTGGTGCCTGCCCTTGAAACCGCCCTGGAATCGTGGCAGCGGCGTATCCCAACGGGGAGGCTGAACTCGTTCTTGGGTGAACTGGTCGCCGCCCACCCGCACCCGGTTCGCGGCGGCAAACAACCGCGGATCCTGTTCGCCACGCAGGCGTCGGCGTGCCCGCCGCGGTTCGTGATCTTCGCGTCAGGGTTCCTGGACCCGCAGTATCGCCGGTTCATCGAGCGGCGCCTGCGCGAGACGTTCGGGTTCGAGGGGACGCCCATCGAAATCTCGGTGCGCGTCCGCGAGCGCCGCAAGCGGAAGTAGCTGTGCGGGGCGAGTTTGTCCGCATTCGGCCTTGGCTGTGGGGGACGCTCCGAAGTGCGATTCCCAGTTCGGGGCAAAAGTGGGGTAACATCTTCAAGGCTCGCCAAACGGTCCCGGTCGGGATTGTTGGAGGGCTTGCCGCCTCGGCGGCATCGGGCTGTGGCGCAGTTTGGTAGCGCACTTGACTGGGGGTCAAGGGGTCGCAGGTTCAAATCCTGTCAGCCCGACAAAAAAGTAGGTCTCTGACCTGCGAAAATACGAAAAAGTCCCGAGCAACTAGATCTTGTTCGGGACTTTTTCTCACGGAATTCTCACATCGTGCACTCGTGAAGGTGCTTACCCTGCCGCTGAGAGTGCGCTGCCGAGCGCTTGGGCTGCTGACTGTGCACCTGTCTTGGTCGATGGCACGTAGAACGCCAGGTGAGTGGAGACGGAGTGGCCTAGAAGGCTGGCGACGTCTGCGGGTGCCTGGCCTGCGCGGTGAAGTGCCAGCGCGATGGTGTGGCGTACTTCGTGAAGCCTGACGGTTGGAACGTCGGCTTCGTCGCACAGTCTCCGGAACTCGTCAGAGTAGCGCTCCGGACGGATGCCGCTGCCGAGTGCGTCCACGAGCACCAGACCGCTGTCTGTATATGCTCTACCGGCCTTCAGTTTGTCGGCAGCCTGGCGCGCCTTCATCTGGCGGAGAAGTGCAACCGTGCCAGGGTGGATGGCTTCGGCGTTGACCGTCCGCCATGACGCTGATGACTTCGGGGCGTCGATAGCGGTCCTGTGTCCGTCGAGAAGCACGCGTCCGGCACGGATCTCCACCGTTCCAGCGGCCAGGTCGATGGCGTCCCATGTCAGGCCGAGCACTTCAGAGCGTCGAAGCCCGCACAGTGACAGCCGCCAGCCCGCTGCCCACTCGTGGCTGTCTGCCGTCGCCCGGAACTGTGCGAGGTCGCTTATGGCCCATACGGCGGTGCTGTGGCTGTCTCCGTGCTGTTTACGCGGTGCCTTCACCGATTCGGCAGGGTTCGCCCGTAGGAGTCCTTCAGTGACCGCGTAGGCGAGTACCTGCCGAACGGCCCCGAGCGTGAAGACGACGGTCCGCCTGGAGACTCCGGTGCCGCGCTGCCCACCTTCGGTCTGAAGCCAGGTCACGAACGATTCGATGTCGCTCCGGGTGATGTCCTGAGCCTTTCGCTTCCCGAGCCGAACGCGTGCTGCCTTCAGGACGTCTGTGTAGCCCACGCGGGTTACTTCCCGGATGTCACGGCGGGAGTCCAGCCAGCGATTACAGAGACTATCGAACGTCGTGCGGTCCTTCGTTAGGTACGTGCCGTCCTTGACTGCTGCGCGCGTCTCGGTGATCCAGTGACGGGCTGCTGTGAGGCTGTCATGTGTGGTCATATCTTGACGGCGTTTCCCGTCTGGTCCAACTCCGACATCCACCACGGCACGGTAGCGGACGCCCTTCGTCTTGGTCTCGATGATCTTGATAGGTTCGCCGGGCTTCGGCTTGGTGATTCTCATTGCTGTGTACCTTTCGTGTCATTTGCGCGCTGTTGTCGCGCAGTTTGAGCGATGTAGCCCTTTGCCTTTGCTGTTCTGATCCATCCCTTCACAGTCGTCTCCTTCAGTTGTGAATAGAGGTTTGGGTAGCGTTGACGCATCTCACGGCGCACTGCTTTGACGGGCTGTGTGTCCTGCGTTCTTGCGGCTCCTGAATAGATCTCGGCTACTTCGCGATAGTGAGCATCTGGGTATCCGCTACGAGACGTCGATTTGGGCTCTGCTAGGTCGATGAGTTGCTTCGCGTGCAGGTGTGCTGTTGCATCATCGGTTGATAGTTGCCACAGGTGACCGGCAGCCGCGAGGAGGTATCGCGATGCTTGAACTAATTCGCCGATTTTGATGTGCCTCCACTGCTCAGGTGTGACCGCGCCACCGCGCGTGTTGACGAGTGTGATTGACGAGGGCTTCAACTGGCCATGTGTAAGCGTCCATTCCACGCGCAAGGCCAATTCGGTGTCGGCGCTGGGAGGGGCTTCGCCGCCGTCTTCGTCTATCGGAATCAGGGGCCAGTCTTCCTGTTCTGAACTGTTCTCAGGTGTGTTGTTCCTATCTGCCATTCGTTCAGTGTACCTATTGCTGAGTAACAGGTACAACAATGGATGCATGAGTAATCTGACGAGGGCGAGCGTGGAAGAACTTAGAGGTCGGGCAACGATCTCCATAGAGGAAGCCGGGCGCATGCTTGGAGTGAGCCGTCCAACGGCGTATGTCTGTGCTGACAAGGGAGAGATCCCAACGATCCGCCTGGGCAGGCAGCGTCGTGTTCCTGTACCGGCGCTGCTGCGGTTGCTTGGGGTTCAAGATGGCTGACCCTGATGCATTTCCGGCAACCGATGGACTGGTTGCGGGCAGCATGGTCCCCGATGAGGATCCGCCACGGGAGATCATCGATGACAGGTCCGCAGTTCTGTCGGTGCAGGGTAGTGCCGCGCGTGGTTGGCGGGGGTGGACGCCATGAATCGGCGTGATCGTCGGGCGTGGTTGCGTTCGGTGAAGCGTGATCCGCGAACGACTTCTGATGAACTCCTTGTGGCGAATGTCCTTGCGCGTCGGGCTGACTCCGATGACGTCGTGACGATTGTGGACGACGAGGAGGACGGGCAGTGACCACGGCTACCGCGCGCCAACAGTGGACAGACGCAGTGTGGGAGTCCGATGACCTAACGCCACTGGAGAAGTTAGTTAGTTTCGCGTTCGGCAAATACGGCGGGCAGTCGTGGCCGCATTCGTGGGTTGCGACCAGTGAACTCATCCGGATAACAGGACTGTCGCGAGATGCCGCAAACCGGGCCATTCGAGGTCTGAAGGGGAAGGGCTGGCTTATCCCGGATGGCAAGGCCGGGCATCGATGTCTGTCAGTACGTTACCGGCTTGTGATCCCTAACCAGTACGGGAGACGGAACGGTACTAGTACGGGAGACGGAACGGTACCGGTACGGGAGACGGAACAGAACCACTACAGGAACCACAAAGGGAATCACGAAGTCTCTATCTCGGTCACCAGCACGGCGACCGACGACGGACCAACGCCATTACCGGCCACGTGGAAGCCAAATCTGACCAACCAGAGGCGTGCCCGAGATATGGGCATGGATGACGACGATCTGAGGACACTCATCGAGGACTTCCACCGGCTCAATGATGGTGAACGACGGCGGGACTGGCAGAAGGCATTCGGAGGTCTGCTCGGAGACATCGATGAAGGCGTCTCACCGACAACATTCGGCATTGAAGACCCGAGATAACAACAACTGGAAGAAACGACTGGAAGAGGAGACATGGACAAGAACCTTGAGGGAAGCCTGATCGCGTTGGAGAACGTCGCGAAGTCGGGAACGGCGTTGAGTGGGCGGCAGCGTGGCATGTTGGCGGCTGTGCGTCGTCATGGTGGGCGTGATGTCGCGGCGCGGGTGGACGTGCTGGTAGGGCTGGACGAGTCGAATCGTGCCCGCAAGACGGCGAAGACAGCCAAGGGTGTGAAGGGTGATGCTGCTGCGAAGCGTCGCGCTGACCGTCGCGCGTTTGTGGATGGTGAGTGAGTTGGCCAGCCAGATGGGCGCTGACGAGACACGCGCGGAGATCCTGAAGGCCGTGAACGCTCGCCGGACAGAACTGCGAGAGGCGGCAGCGACTGCACGGGCGGATCTGGCGGCGTTGCAGGCTGAGAACGAGCAGAAGCGCACCGAATGGGAGAACGCTGCTGCGCAGGCCCGTCAAAGCCTCCAGCCCGCACCTGAACCACCACAGTTGGAGGACGGTCACCGGCTGCAAGAACTGCTGCTGCATATCCGTAACGAAGAGGCTGGCCTGTACCGTGCCGAACGTGAAGCACTGGCAGGGGCTGCCGTCAAGGTCGAAGAGGCATGGCAGGCACAACGTGCGACGTTGGACGCGCAGGCAGCGGATCTTGCCACGAAGGTCGATACGCTCGTCGGCCAGTACGCGGAATGGTATGCGTTGCTTCACGAGTGCCGGGCGGCGGTCGAGAACGATAGCAACAGCCAGATTCTCAATGGTCCATCTACGCGTATGCGTGCCCGTCCAGACCGTGCCAATGTCGTGACGCTGGCAGCCAACGGAGTGGACCTGTTGAAGCCGACCCCGTTGCCCGTCAAGACTGCTGGCTGGTGACCGGTCATGGCCGGATCTGACAGGCTCACGCCACGTCAGCAGCGTGCTGTATCCGCGTCTCTCACGTGTCGCACGGTTGGACAGGTGGCCGATGCCGTCGGCGTCTCAGAGCGCACGGTACGAAGATGGCAGACCCTACCCGCGTTCCAGGCCGCTGTGACAGCGCGTGCCCGCGAGATGGACCAAGAGGCCACGGAGATCCTGCTAGGCGCTCAGATAGCCGCTGTGGAGGCTCTGCGGGCGGCGTTGGATGATCCTTCGCCCCAGGTCAAGGTCACGGCAGCCAAAGCGTTACTAGCGTCTCGTGAACGCATCCGTGCTGATGACATCGAGCGACGTCTACACGACATCGAGACAGGAATACGCGGGTTCACGGTAGGAGAACGATCATGGCGCGACTAGACGCCACGCACTCACGGCTCCAGGCCGCTGAGGAACGGCTACGCAAGCACCAACACGACAGCAACGGTGTCCGTGAATCAACGGTGCTGTCTGAGCATCCCCACGGTGAAGAGATAGCCCGCCAGATGCTCCTGCTACTCGATGCCAACGCTGCGGGGGACAGCCTGGCTGAGTGCGTCGCTGCTGAACGTGTGCACGCGCTCCTGGACTGCACCAGCCAACACCACGCAGGCAGGCGAGACATGCTCGCCACCGCGCGAGGCGTCGGCTACGTCAAGATCGCACCGGATCCCGAATGGGAGGAAGAAATGCGCCAGTGCATCGAAGTGTCGGCTATGCGTGGGCTGTCTCACGAAATTCTCACAGATGGCCCGTAATTCGCCTGTCTCGGTTTGCAACTCCATGAGTCCGATCCCGCGAAGTTCCAGACGTGACAGGAGTGCGTTGTACTCGCTTTCATACCGCTGGCCTGCCTGGGGGTCAAGGGGTCGCAGGTTCAAATCCTGTCAGCCCGACCAAATGCCCTGGTGAGAGAAGGTTTCTCGCCAGGGCTTTTTCGTGCCCGGGGTGGTTTTCGGTGGGCATGCCCTGGCGACGGCGCAGGACGAGCTTGAGGCCGTTGATGGTTAGAACGGCGAGCTCGTCCAACCAGGGCATCAACAGCCCGGCAGTCCTTACATCCCAACGCTCCCAGCCGATCCCATCCACACGTTTTGGCTATAACCCGGGATTCCCGCACTATCCAAACTACGTTACGGACACAAACTCGCGGACCAGGAGAAGTCCGATACCGTTGCGTTCCTCGACATGCACTGCACCGAGGACGCCACGCGGACCAATCAGAAAACGACACACCCGCTGTCCTTCTAAGGACCGACGGAACGACCGAAGAGGCAAAACTCAAACTCGCTGACCGCCTGATGCTCTCGCAACAGATGAAGGACCCCCTCCGGTTCGTATCACTTGGTATCGAAAGCTGGGCTTGGCCTGTTCACAACACCAAGGACCTCGTGACTGGGGATGGTGCGGTCTTGCTTTGGGGCGAGGGCCAAGACGATGCGCCATCAACAGTGGGCTCTTTCCCTTGTCACCAGAGCACCTTCTCGTGATCGGTCACCCCCTTGACGCTCGTCACTTCAATTCTCTCAACGCGCGACTCGCAGAAAAGAGTCGGCGATGGATAGTCGGGCAAGTGGGAACCCTCAATCTGGACTGGGCCCGGACCGTCATCTGACCGAGACGGTCGTATCCGGACTTGCTATCGGCGGGACCGTCCAGACTTAACGGACGCAGTCACAACTCCACAGCCAAGACCCCACAACACAAACCGATTCCGATATCGCCACGGAGGTGAGCATTCGTGGCTAGGCCCCGCACTCCGAACGGAGCTTTCGGCATCATCGCCACCCGCCGCACCGACGGCGGACGACACATTACCCGCACCCGGTATCGCGACTGGGACGGGAAGAGCAGACACGTCCAAGTCACAGGCGCGACCAGGCCCGGCGCGGAGCGTGCGCTGCAGAATAAGTTCTCCGAGCGGGGGATCTGTTCCATCCCGGGTTCTCGGGGATGAGTGCCGACAACAGCTTCTTCCCGGCGCTGGTGTCCTACTGGCTTGAAGACATGCGCCTTGAGGATCGGCTCTTGCCAACGACCAGGCTGCTTTACGAGCGCAACATGCGCACCCTCGTCCTGCCGTTCTTCAAAGAGGTCATGCTCCGCGAGATCGGAGTGGCCCGATGCGACTACTTCCTCAAGCAGCTCGCGAAGAAGAGCTACAACCGCGCACGCCAAGCCCGATTCGTTCTTCGCCTCGCCCTCTCACTCGCAGTGCGCCACGAGATCATCCCGCGCAACCCGATGGACCACGTCTCTCGGCTCCGCCGGCCCGCACGCACTCCGGACGTGTTCACCGGGGACGAGCTCAAGGCCATCCGCACTGGTATCAGTGCCTGGGAGCAGCGGCCGATCAAGGCAGGCCCGAAGCCGGACGGGCAACTCGGTCAGATCGTGGAAGTCATGTTCGGCACCTCCGCCCGCATCGGAGAGCTCCTCGCGATCCGCCTCGGAGACCTTGACCTGGATGCTCCGATCCCATCCGTGCGGATCTCGGGAACGATCGTGAGCCGCAAAGGTGAACCCACACACCGACAGGATCATCCCAAGACGGCTCGATCCGTGCGCAGAGTCGCACTGCCAGGGTTCGCGCTCCGAGCGATCCAAGCGCGCGTCAAGACGATCCGCTTCACCCACCCCGACGCACTGCTGTTCGCGACCCGCGTCGGGACGCCGCACACGACCAACAACGTCCGCAGGCAGCTCCGCGATGTGATGGACAAGGCCGGGGTCGCGGACGTGACCCCGCACAGGTTCCGCCGGACCGCCGCAACCGCGATCAACGAGATCGGGGGACTGCAACTCGCGTCTGAACTCCTCGGACACAGCGACCCCTCCATCACGCGCGAGCACTACATCCGCCGCAACGAGACCGTGAACCCGATCACGGCAGAGTTCCTTGAACAGGCGTTCGGTAAGGCTGGCTGAGGGCGGTTCCGACGAAGACACCAGCGTCTTCGTTCCACAGACGCCCCTTGCCCGCCTAACTGCCCACAGATACTCTTGATGTGTTGAGAGTTAGGAGGATGCTGTGGCCGTGCACGAGCTTGCGCCTGTGTTCACGCTCGAGGATGCGCGCGCAGCGGGTCTCAGCAAGGATCAGGTCTACTCGCTGCTCGACCGGGACGAGATCGAGCGCGTGGGGCGTGGCGTCTACGTGCGTCCCGAGGCCATCCCGCCAGCCTTCACTGCGCTCGCCGCTGCGACCGCGTTGCGTGACGATGCGACGCTGTGCCTGACGAGCGCTCTCGTGCACCATGATCTGAGCGATGCGATTCCTTTCGCCTCCGACATCGCGTTGCCGCGCGGAACCCATCAGCCAGCCGGGCTGACGAATGTGAGTTGGCATAGCTTCGACCCGAAGACCTTTCAGATCGGACGCGAGCACGTTGACGCCGGAGAAGGCGCAGGGGTTGCTATCTACTCGGCGGAGCGGACCATCGTCGACTGCTTCCGGCTCATGCACCAAGAAGGCAGCGATGTTGCACACGAGGCGCTGAGGCGCTGGCTTCGCCGGAGAGGGAACACGCCCGCGCGGCTACTCAAGGTTGCAGGGTCGTTCCCCAAAGCGCTGCCCCGGATACGTCAAGCGCTGGAGGTGCTCCTGTGACGCCTCCGATGCCCTCAAGGGATACGCCAGCAGGGCGGGCCTATAACGATCTGCGTAACCTCGCGCGGCGGCAGAATCGTGACCTTGCCGAGTACATCACCCTCTACGCGCTGGAGGGTTTCCTCGTGCGGCTCGCAGCATCAGAGTCCGCCGCAGACTTCGTCCTCAAAGGCGGCGTGCTTATGGCGGCCTTTGCTGAACGTCGACCGACTCGCGACATTGACTTCGCTGCGCGCGGTTTCGCGAACGACATCCCCGAGGTCGAACAGCGCGTCCGTAACATCCTCGCAGTCCAGCGTGACGACGGGCTCGAATTCGATGAGAACTCCGTCAGCGGTGAGCAGATCCGCGACGAAGCCGACTACAACGGTGTGCGGGTCAAGATGACTGCCCGGTTGGCAACGGCACAGGTCGCGCTGCACATCGATGTGAACTTCGGTGACCCGATCTGGCCTGCACCCACAGAGGCGGTCCTGCCACTCCTGTTGGGTGGCACGCTGCGACTCTTCGGGTACCCGGACCACATGGTGCTTGCGGAAAAGATCGTCACTGCGCTCGAACGCGGAGAGCAGAACACTCGCTGGAGAGACTTCACCGACATTGCGGCCATCGCCCGCTCCCGAAGTGTCGAAGGTGCGGACCTGCAGGAAGCGATCGGTGTTGTTGCCCGCTACCGTCATGTTGAGTTGGAGCCACTCGGCCCATTGCTGTCACATATGCCAGCGCTCGCGCAGCGGAAGTGGGAGGTCTGGCGAAGGAAGCAGAGGCTCGATCAATCGACCCCGGTGAGTTTCGCCGACCTGCTTGCAACATGTATGACCTTCGTTGAGCCGGTCCTCGCGGGCAAGACCGACCGATTGCAATGGAACCTTTCTTCCCTGGCGTGGGAAGAGCCAGCCTGGGCAGGTACTGAGCGTGTTCTTGATAGTCCGTCGAGCCTCATCGTCGACGAGAACACCAGTGACTGAACGGGAAAAGACTCAGCTAAGAACAGCTACGGATAGCTCGGCACGCATAATCGGACTATGCGGAAGCGAAGACACCGCTGACTCGATGGCACACATGGGCAAGGAAGGCTGAATATGCCAGTACTTCAAGTGCGCGTCGAAATCGTACCTAATTCCGTCATCGCTAACGCCCTATGCGCCGGTTACGAGCTAGGCGAATGGCGCGCCCGGCAACTCGTTGAAGATGTCTTTGACCGCCATCTGCTCGATTTTGCGCTCACCTATACGGAAGCGAAGAACGTTTCCAGTAGTACGGCCATGCAATCCATTAGAGACGCGGCGATATCTGTGTACTCGACAGAAAAATACCGACGGCGCGGAGAGTTCGGTGAACTCCTCCTACACGCCGCGCTCGTGGACTTTTATGGGGCTGAGGCGGCAGTTAGCAAGATCTACTATGAAGACTCGTCGAATGATGTGGTTAAAGGGTTCGACAGCGTTCATGTCGTAGCTGACAGCAGTGGAGAGATGAAGATATGGCTCGGGGAAGCGAAGTTCTACTCCGCGCTTGACGGTGCTATGGACAGCGTGCTCGAAGACATCCAGGCACACCTGGCGATTGATTTTCTGCGCAAAGAGTTCGTCTTCATCACTCGCAAGGTGGATGCGTCCTGGCCGCATGCGCAACAGTTCAAAGCTCTGATCGCGCGCGCTCGAAGCCTGGACGATATCTCGAGCTCGATCGTTATGCCGGTCTTCCTGACCTATGACAGTGATGCGGTGGACGGCCACGATGTCGTAGGTGACAGCTACATTGCTGCCATGACCAACGAGACTACGGCCGCTCTGTCGAGGTTCGAGTCGCGACTGACGAAGCCTCTAGAAGTCGAGATTCGGCTGATACTCCTTCCGCTGAAGTCGAAGAAGAGACTGGTGGAACTGATGCACGAGAAACTGAAGGCTCTGCAGGGGATCTAATGGCGACCGATGACTTCGCTGCGCTGCGCGATATCTCCAACCTGTTGTTGACCGATGAAAACGAGCAGGAAGCCCGCAACCGTTTCATCCGGTTCCTTGATCAATACTCGGGTGCTGGTTCTCTAGGCCCAATTGTTGATTCGTTGGCTGCGCGATTGGGCCTCTTTCCGTATATGTCTCCGAATCTCGATGAAATCAGTGATGCGGAAGCACTTACAGTTGCTTACCACTCGCCCCGATCTTTGAGTGACCAGGGTTTTACGTTCCATGCTGAGCAGCAGAAGATTTACGAACGCCTCATGGACGGTGAGAGCGTAATCCTGTCCGCCCCAACATCCTTCGGTAAATCAGCTATCGTTGACGCCTTGGTCTTGTCGGGAAAATGGGAAAACTTCGTCATTATCGTCCCAACGATTTCACTCATCGATGAGACGCGACGCCGACTGGTCACGCTCGACACGGGGTACACCATCGTCTCGCATCCCAGTCAGCAGCCCACGCTCAAGAACATCTATGTACTCACTCAGGAACGCTTCCTGGAGCTGAGCCCAGTGCCCGAGGTTGACTTTTTCATCATTGATGAGTTCTACAAGCTCGGCGATGGAGAGACAGACGAGAAGAGGCGATCAAACCTCAACATCGCCTGGCGAATCCTCCGCAAGACCGGAGCCCAGTACTACCTCCTTGGCCCCAAATTTGATGCTCTGCAAGTCGACGCAGACAGCGAACTATCGAAGTCTTTCATTACCTCTGATTTCAACCCCGTAGTTGTAGATGTCGAGGATAGATCTCATATCGAAGACCGACTCGCGGACATGAAGCTGTTCCTTGACGAAGAAGCTGATGGCCCGAGCCTGATCTTCGTGAGCAGCCCACGGCGGGCTAACGAAGTCGCCTTCGAGCTCGCCACGGGAGCCGCCGACCCACTCGTGATCGATATCGCAGACTGGATCGCGGAGAATTACGATCCAGAGTGGTACGTGGCTAAGGCCCTGCGCGGAGGAGTGGGCACCCATACAGGCCCGATGCCCCGAAGCTTGCAACGAGCGATGGTTCGCCTATTCGCGATGGAGACGATCGACCGCCTCGTTTGCACCACAACGCTGATCGAGGGCGTCAACACCGTAGCAAGGAACGTCGTCATCTACGACAAGAAGATTGATCGGAAGCCGATCGACTTCTTCACCTTCTCCAACATCCGAGGCAGAGCTGGGCGGATGCTGAAGCATTTCGTAGGACGAGTCGTCTCCTATGCTGATCAGCCTCAACCAGAAATCTCGACTGTTGATCTTCCGATCGAGTCGCAGTCGCCAGCAGCATCCCTTGCAACGTTGATCCAGCTTGACGAGTCTGAACTAACCGAGGAGTCCGTCGAGCGTCTGCGGGAAATCCTCGAGCAGGATGATCTTTCGATCGACACGATTCGTAGCAACCGAGGTCTCGATCCGCTGCTTCAGATCGGCGCGGCACGCCACATGCGTGAGGCCGGGGCGGGTGAGTTCCGCGACCTGTCTTGGACCGGTGTCCCGACCCGGGAACAGTTGACGGCGGTTGTCTCGCTCGGGTACGACGAGCTGATCAGCGGGCGTGATCGAAGCGGAGAGAACGCCAGATCTATACTTGCGAAGCTCGGAGCAGCCAGGACGGCACGAGGCGACGTGCGGTCGCTAGTTGAGGCTGCGATGCCGTACATGCGACCCGGCCAAACTCGCAGCAACGTAGTCGATGATGTGCTCAGCTTCCAGCGCAACTGGATGGGGTTCAAGATCCCATCGATATTGCGTGCCGCAAGCTCGATCCAATGCGAAGTCGCCCAGGAAAGAGGCGAACGAGCATCCAACTACGAGTACCTCATCCGAGAGATCGAGTCCCTCTATCTCCCCGCGTTTATTGCAGAGCTTGAGGACTATGGATTGCCTGTCCCTGTGGGGGCGAAGCTCGCCAAACTGGGGCTGCGCGGAGAGAGCATTGAGGACGTTGTATCCGCACTGGTGCGCATGGCTCGGGACCAGTGGGTGCTCTCCGCGCTGACACGGGTGGATCGGTGGTTCCTTGCAGACGTAGCTTCGGGGCTAACGAAGGAGATGCCCACGATCGCACCTGCTGAGTAGACGAAGAGCCTCTCAGAAACCCCACGTAAACCCCTGACGGATCTACGGTCCGCTGCCAAGAGCCGGGACCTGGTCGGGACCTGATACATGCAAACCATGCATTCCGTGACGTGAAATCGCGCCGTTTGGGGGGTGGGGAAGCCCGAGAAATCAAGGATCGTGGCCGAACCGTCTGCCTGGGGGTCAGTGGGTGGCAGGTTCAAATCCTGCCGCCCCGACAAGCCGTGTCTCGTGATATCGGAACGGGTCGAACTGATGGGGTGTTCGGCCCGTTTCGTGGCGCTTGGGGTGGGGCGTAGGGCCTACGTGCGTCTCGGGGCCTTTCCACCCGGGGCCTTCGAGAATTACCTCCAGGCCACGTCACTCAAGGATACGGAAGCACTCACGCAGGCAACCTGAGACAGACCAACTTCAGCTACCTGCGGATAACCCCACGCCGCCGGTTTCCCCGCTCCAAGCAGCGAAATGGCGACCACCCGCACTGGCCGACCCCGCGCCAACCACCCGCACTGATCGACCCCGCACGCTTACAGAACTTCCTTGATCCGAATCTGGTTCCCTGCGGGATCCCGGAAGGCGCAATCGCGCACCCCATAGGGTTGCGCAAGAAGTTCTTGCAACACCTCCGCACCGAGCTCCTGGATGCGGGCGAACGTGCCGTCAAGGTCGTCGGTCGCCAGGAGCAACCATCCGAAGGTGCCCTTCGCCATCATTTCGGCGATGGTCGCGCGTTCCTGCTCGGTGATGCCGGGATCTAACGCGGGCGGCGCAAGGAGCAGCGAAACATCCGGTTGGCCGGCGGGTCATCAGGTATGAATATGGGCTTTCCCCATATGCCTTGCGGAATTGGCGGCTGAAGTGCCCCGGCGACATGTGCGCCCCGCGCGCCAGAGCTTCCACGTCCAACGGCAGAGAATACTCGCGGTCGATCCTGTCGCGTGCCCGGCGCAACGCCCGCAGATCATCTAGGTGACTCACGATCGCCACTCCTTCCGGACGATTGTTGGCGGCTAAATCCACGATAGAACCCCGCGCCTATTCGCGCCGCGGTAGGCAGGCGGGTCGGCTTTGGATTTTGCGAACGATCAAGGACGAGGCCACCCATCCCGCACCGCCGCCCGCGGTGAGGGATTTCGCCCATCGGCACGCCCATGCAGCTCCGCCCGATCCGCGCAAACGTTGGGACAAGGGGTACGCCCGTGAGCACCATTAAGGTGACCCACGCGGAATCCGGGCTGGTGAAGTGCGAGGTGGCGCGCGCAGCGCGCGTAAGTCCGCACGTGGTCAGGGTGACGTTGGCGGGTCAGGACCTCGAACGCTTTCGGTATCCAGGCTTCGACCAATGGTTCCGCCTGGCCATACCCGTCCACGGCGGCGATAGGTTCAGTAATCTGCCGAACCGATTTGGGGTGGGTGGCCTCGTCCGCTATATGACGATGCCCAGAGGCACCAGGCCCGTCATCCGCAACTACACCATTCGGCAATACCGTGCCGATCCCGCTGAAATCGACGTCGATTTCGTTGTTCACGGAACCCCAGGGGCCGCCGCGCCGTGGGCGGCGTCGGTCACGCCGGGCACCCCTGTGGCACTTATCGATCAGGGCTACGGTTGGAATCCAGCGTCGGCCCCGCGGCATCTCATAGTCGCCGACGAGAGCGGCATGCCCGCAGCCCTTGCCGTCCTGCGTGACATGCCCCGCGATGCGCAGGGTGACGCCGTTATCGAGCTTTTTGACGAACGAGATCGCCAAGACCACGAGGCACCGGACGGCATGAACGTGCGGTGGGCCGTGCGCGTCCACCGCGCGGTACCCGGCGCCAGCGCGCTTCCGATGGTTCGCGACATCGCCGTGACAAGCGACCTCGCAGCGTTCGCCGTTGGCGAGTCGGGTCTTGCCACCGGCGCTCGGCGGTACTTGGTCAACGAACGAGGCGTTCCCAAAGAACGGGTCACCTTTTGCGGGTATTGGCGGATCGGGCGCGCCGCGCCCGGCTGATTGCGATCCCGGCGCGTCAGGCTGTCCCCGGCGCGTCTGGGCGTGCCGCGGCGAGCGTTTTGCCCGATTTATTCAGTCTGCGATCTTTAAGAGACTATTCGGCGGGAAATATCCGGCCACGTGTCTCATTGGGCGTTGTTGCGCGGCGAATGGCACTACCATTGTGACTGTGACACAACAAGACACCCCCCCAAGCGACGGCCAGCTCGACGTCCAGTCGCTATTCTCCCCGCAGTTCGCTGAGCCGGAGCCGGTAGCCGAGGATGCGGTGCCCGAGCGTCCGCGGCGGCGCGCCGTCGTTGCCGAGGACGAGGCGCTGATCCGCATGGATGTCGTGGAGACGCTGGCCGAAGCCGGATTCGAAATCGTGGGGGAGGCACCAGACGGCGAGCGCGCGGTCGAACTGGCGATTGAGCTCAAGCCCGATATCGTCGTTATGGACGTAAAGATGCCGCGGCTCGATGGAATCTCGGCGGCCGAGAAAATCGGAAAGGCACACGCCGCCCCCGTGGTTTTGTTGACGGCGTTCTCGCAGGCCGAGCTGGTTGAGCGTGCGACCGAGGCCGGGGTCATGGCATACGTGGTCAAGCCCTTCTCGCCCGCGGACTTGATCCCGGCGGTTGACGTGGCGATTGCCCGCTACAACCAGATCGTGGCGCTCGAAACCGAGGTCGACGATCTGGTCGAGCGCTTCGAAACCCGCAAGCACGTGGACAGGGCCAAGGGTTTGCTGATGTCCCGCATGGGATTGTCAGAACCCGAAGCTTTCCGCTGGATCCAGAAGACCTCGATGAACCGTCGCCTCACCATGCGCGAAGTCGCGGATGCGGTGATCGACCAGGTCGGGGACGCCGAGTAGTCGGCATCCGCGGTGATGACGACGTCGATGGAGAGATTGGGTTCCTGAAAAGGGGGCAGCCACAGTGGCTTCTGCGGTACACGTAAGTGATGCGGAGGAGTCGATGTTGCCCGCGGTCGCGACATTGTGTCTGGAGGCCCGAGGCGAATCGAACCTGGGCGTGCAGGTGTGCTCGAACGACACCGAGGCACTGGTGCGTCAGCTCACCGTCTTTTCTTCCCTCGAGGGCGGCCACATCGTGGTAGCCGAACACCGCGGCGATATCGCGGGTTTCGCCCTGCTGCGCCTTCTGACCAATGACATCCTGCGGCCCTCGCCCGCGGTGTTCATCGAGGCACTGTACGTGAAGAATGCGGAACGCCGGATGGGGGTCGGGCGTGCGCTGATGGCGCATATCGCCGACTTCGCGGTGGGGAACGGGGTTGCTGACATATACGCTCAGCAGCTGCCGGGGGCCCGTGGAACCAACCGATTCTTGGCCCGGCTGGGTTTCGCGCCGGCTGCCGCGCACCGCGTGGTCGCGGTCAGCGCGCTGCAACGGGAGTTGGCGCGCGAGCCGGGGATACGGCGCCGAGCGCGCGGCATCGAAGACCTGATCGCGCGGCGCCGCAAGGTGCGCGTGCACACCGAATCAATCGATTCGCGTGAAGTCGAGCGCAGGCTGCGCAGCAAGCTCGGTTAGTGGCGGTCCGCGCCGCCCCCCAGCGACGCGGCATCCGCGTACCGCGCAGCAAGCTCGGTTAGTGGCGGTCCGCGGCGCCCCCCCCCAGCGACGCGGCATCCGCGTACTGCGCGGCAAACTCGGTTAGTGGCGATCCGCGACCACCATGCACGTCAGGCGGCCCGTCGCCACGCGCTTCCCCAGATCGTCCACGACAACAACCTCGCAGACTATGAGCTGACTGCCGGCGTGCGCGACGCTGACCGTGGCATGCACCGATCCCGCGGTAGCCGGGCGGTGGTGAGACACCGATACCTCGATGCCCACCGCATGGTGGTTGGCACGCACACACCTGTTGGCGATCACGGATCCCGCCGTTTCCACCAGCACCGCGGTCGCACCGCCGTGCAGGGCACCGTAGGGCTGCGTGTTGCCGGCGACCGGCATGTGAAAGGTCGGGGGGAGCGCGGAGCCCTCGTCCGTAATTTCAATTCCCATGGAACCGGCGAGCGCACCCAAATTCGTATTGTCAGACATACCAGATAGGTTGTCACCTGTGACACATGAAATGCGACCCAAGCTTCTGCTCATTGACGGCCACTCGATGGCGTTCCGGGCGTTCTTCGCTCTGCCTGTCGAGAACTTCACGACGACGACGGGCGTTGCCACCAACGCGGTGTACGGGTTCGTTTCCATGCTCATATCGTTGATAAAGGAAGAGAATCCGACCCACGTATGCGTGGCGTTTGATGCGCCCGGTCCCACCTTCCGCACCGAGCAATATCCCGAATATAAGGGCACTCGCGAAAAGACTCCTGAGGATTTCAAGCATCAGATTCCGCTCATAGCAGAAGTTCTGCACGCCATGGGGATCACCACGCTCGAAAAGCCGGTCATCGAAGCGGATGACATACTCGCAACCTTGGCGTCGCAGGGCAGCGAGGCCGGCATGGACGTACTGGTGTGCTCCGGCGACCGCGACACCCTCCAGCTCGTGACCCAACACGTCACGGTCCTTTACCCGCGGCGCGGCGTGTCCGATCTGGCACGCATGACGCCGCAGGCCGTGCGGGAAAAGTACGGAGTTGCACCCGTCAATTACCCCGATATTGCTGCCCTAGTGGGGGAGACAAGCGACAACTTGCCCGGAGTACCGGGGGTCGGCCCGAAGACGGCCGCGAAGTGGATCACCCAATTCGGCGACCTCGACAACCTCCTCGCTCACGCCGATGACATCAAGGGCAAGGTCGGGGAGTCGCTACGTGCGCATCTTCAAGACGTGCGGCGCAACAGGAGGCTGAACCGCCTGCTGACCGACGTTGAGCTGCCCGCGGCGGTCACCGACGTCACGCGCAAACCGTGGGATCGTCCCGAATTGGATCGCCTCTTCGAATCGCTGCAATTCCGCACGCTGCGCGACAGGCTGAACACGATTGCCGTGGCGGGCGACGATGCCCCGGCGCAAGCAAGCGGGGCCGCGATCGGCGCACAGATAGTCGACAACGAAAGCATCTCGCTCGCGCAGTGGCTGGGGGAGGAAGCGGCACCGTTCGGGCTGGCCATCGATGGGCGGGGAACTCCCGTCAATGCGGACGCTTGGAGCGTTGCCGTGGGGCGCGCCGACGGCGAGGCGGTGGTGGTAAACCTCGAGGAATCCGATCCGGATCAGGATGCTTCCCTTCGCGCATGGCTAGCCGATCCGGCGGCACCCAAGGTCACCCACGGGATCAAGTGGATTGACCATGCACTGGCAGCCCGCGGCATGACGCTTGCGGGTGTCACATTCGATACCGAACTGGCGGAATACCTATCGCGGCCCGACCAACGGTCCTACGACCTGGCATCCATCGTGGAAACGCACCTGCACGTGACGATCGACAGCGTCGACGAATCCGGCCAGGGCGCCCTGGATTTCGACGACGGAGGCGCCAATGTGGGGTTGGCAAGCCAGTCCGTTGCGATTGCTCGGCTTGCAGCCCAGCAGGGTGCGCAACTTGCCGACGCCCACGAATCCGCCCTCCTGGCGGACCTGGAGCTACCCGTGGCAGAAATGCTGGCGCGCATGGAACGCGCCGGTGTCAGCGTCGATATCGACCTGCTGCGCGGTTTGGACGAGGACTTCGCAGCCACGGCGGCGCAGTGCGCGCAGGAGGCGTACGACGTCATCGGTCACACCGTGAACCTCGGGTCACCCAAGCAGCTTCAGGAGGTGCTGTTCGGCGAGCTGGACATGCCCAAAACCAAGAAGATCAAGACCGGATACACGACCGATGCGGCCGCGCTGGCGGAACTTTTCGCAAAAACGCAGCATCCATTCCTGGAGCACTTGCTCGCCTACAGGGATGCCACGAAGCTCCGCCAGACGGTCCAGGGATTGCTCAAGGCGGTTGCGGCCGACGGGAAGATCCACACTACGTTCCAGCAGACGGTGGCGGCCACAGGACGTCTTTCGTCCACCGAGCCCAACCTGCAGAACATTCCGGTGCGAACGCAGGCCGGGCGCGCGATTCGGCGCGCATTCGTCGCGGGAAGCGACTTCGAAACCCTGGTGACAGCGGACTATTCGCAGATCGAAATGCGGATCATGGCGCACCTGTCGGGGGACGACGCGCTCATCGAGGCTTTCCGCAGCGGCGAGGATCTGCACAACTTCGTCGGTTCGAGGGTCTTCGGGGTGTCCGTAGACGCGGTGACGCCCGCGATGCGATCCAAGATCAAGGCGATGTCGTACGGGTTAGCCTACGGCCTGTCGGCGTTCGGGCTCTCTAAGCAGCTCAACATAGAGGTGTCTGAAGCCCGTTCGCTCATGGCCGACTATTTCGAGCGGTTCGGGGCGGTGCGCGACTACCTGCACCGGGTAGTCGAAGAGGCGCGACAAACCGGCTACACCGAAACCATCTTGGGACGGCGCAGGTACCTGCCCGACCTCAATTCGGACAACCGCCAGCGTCGGGAAATGGCTGAGCGCATGGCGCTGAATGCACCAATTCAGGGCAGCGCGGCCGACATCATCAAGGTGGCCATGCTGCAAGTGGATCGCGCCATCAACGACCTCGGGATACATTCGCGGGTGCTGCTGCAGATTCACGACGAATTGGTGGTCGAGGTTGCCCCCGGTGAAACGGAACAAGTAACCAAGATTCTGCGCGAACAGATGGGGAGCGCGGCTAGTCTCTCCGTTCCTCTTGACGTCTCGGTGGGGGTTGGCCACTCGTGGTTCGACGCGGGCCACTAGCCGCCAAGCGAGTCCGGCCACCATGGAAGCCTGCGGCCGCCCGGTTGGTCTTGTCCGGTGTCGGCGGGGCCGTCCTCAGTCTTGCGTTCCCGGATCCCGGCTGGTGGCCCGCCGCTCCGCTGGGGTTGGCATTGCTGGCCGCGGCCGTGTCCGGCCTAACCTGGTGGCACGCGTTCGGGATCGGCCTCACGGGGGTCCTGGTGATGTACCTCTTCACCATCCACTGGGCGACCCTATACCTCGGGTTGCTGCCCTGGTTCGCGCTGTCCGCCGCGCAGGCAATCGTCACCGCCCCCTTCCTTGCCGGGATGGGCTGGTCGCTGCGGCTGGTCAAGGCGCGCTCCACGCGCGCGCCCCGCGGGCCGCTGCTTAGGATGATCGCGGCGCCCATAGTCGTGGCCGTGTGGTGGACGGCGGGCGAGGTTGCAACGGCGCGTTGGCCCTACGGCGGCTTTTCTTGGGCAACCCTCGCCTTCTCGCATGCCGACGGGCCCTTTGCGCTCATGGCATCGTGGATTTCGGCGACGGGGCTCTCGTTCTTTATCGCCTGGCTAGCCGGAATCGCGATGGTCACCGGCCAATTCTTGGTTGCCAAGGCGCGCGGGGGACGAGGCCCGCACCCACGCTCCGTGGCGCCTCCGCACGGGGAGGTGGGCTGGTGGTGGGCAGCGGTGGGGGCGGCCGGGGCGATCGTTATCGGGGCGGCCGTGCTTCCCGCGTACCCGCAAACTGCCAGCGGGAGCCTATTTGTCGCGGCCGTGCAGGGTAATGGACCAGCGGGGTACTTCGCCGCGAGGAGTCGTGGTGACCTGCTCAGCGCGCAGGTGGATGCGACGCGAGAATACGCCGCGCCGGGGGCGCAGGTGATCATTTGGCCCGAGGACGGAACCGATCTCGATCCCACCGCCTCCGCCAAAGCCCTGGCCGAGGTGCGCGCGCTGGCAAGTGAATTCGATGCGCCCATCGTCGTGGGCACCATCATGGAAAGAGCGGGGCTCTTTTACAACAGTTCGCAGGTCTGGGAGCAGGGAAGCGTTACCCCGTCAGCAACCTACGACAAGATGCACCCCGTTCCGTTCGGTGAATACGTTCCCGACCGGGGATTCTATTCGCGAATCGTGCCGAAGCTGATTGCAATGATTGCGCGCGACTACCAGCCGGGCCAGGCGTCGAACGTGTTCACTGTCGCGGGGGCGCGTGCGGGAACCGCGCTTTGCTTCGATGTCGCGTACGACGACGTCAATCAGCAAGCCATTCGCGACGGCGCCCAGGTGCTGTTCGTGCAATCGAATAATGCCGATTTCGGGCGCACGGACGAATCGATTCAGCAGCTAGACATAGCGCGGATCCGCGCGATTGAGGCAGGGCGCTATCTCGTCAACATTTCCACGGTGGGAACGAGCGCGGTCATCTCGTCCAAGGGAAGCATCGAACAGGAACTGCCGACGCACGTTGCCGGTGCCTTGAACGCGCAGGTCACGCTGTACGACGGCACGACGCTCGGGATCCGTGTCGGCCCCTTCGTCTCGGCGGCACTCCTGATCATTGCGGCGATCGCGAGCGCCGGGATTCTCGGTGCCAGCCTTTTGCGCAGGCGGGTGGCCGTCGCGTAGCCGCCGGGTCACAGCTTTGAGATCGTAACCCGTTTGCCCTTGATAGTGATGCGCTTCTTCGTGAACTTTTGTTTGCACGTGGTCACGCCGCGTGCCGTCTTGCACGACGTGTTCGAGGTCGGATAGCCAACCTTGCTACGGTTCTTCGACCAGGCCTTGGCCATGGTCGATGTTACCGTCCGCGTCGTCGCCCCTGCGCGCGACACCACCCAGCCCTTGGTGAATGACTGCCGGCACGCGCGCACCTTCACGGTCTTTTTCCCCGACTTCACCTTGATGGTCGAGCACTTCTGAGACGCCTTCGGGTAACCCACCGCCTTGCGGATAGCCGCCTTCTTCCACGCCTTCGCGATATCTGCGGTAACGACCTGCACTGCCTGGCCACCGGGTGCAGCGAGCACGCCACCGATGAACTTCTGCCGGCAATCGCCCTTCGCCGTGCACTTCATGGCCCCGGTCGCCATCCCGAGGGCGCTCTTTGTGCCGCCCAGAGCCTTCCACTTCTTCGCTATTTCGCCCGTAATTACCTGCGCGTTGCCGCTCGACGTGGTCGTTACGTAACCGCCGGTGAACTTCTGAACGCAGCCTGAGGTCGTGCACTTCGCTTTCGAATACGGCCAGCGCAGGGCGCCGTTGGTCCCGTAGCTTGCTAGCCATGCAGCGCTCACGGCCGAATTGCTCATGACGAACGACGTGCCGCGTTTCGTGGACGCCACGTAGCCCCCCTGGAACTTCTGCACGCAATAGTTCGACGCCGAGCACTGGGCCGCGGCCTTGGGGCGTCCCAGGGCCCCGGCGTGCGAGCCCTGCGCGATCCAGGTCTGTTGGATCCTTCCGGTGACAGGTATCTGACTGGATCCGAACCAATCGGTGAAGATACGGTAGAAATTGCGGTTCCCGTACGACGAGCAGCTGTCACCCGTCCCGTACAGGTTGGCAAGCGCCTTGGCGTTCGGAGCATACGGGGTATAGAAATAGAGACCCAGGGTAGCCTTGTTGCGGATGTTCACGGTTACCGATCCACACGTCTTCTTGGGGTTGTAATAGATCGTGTTCTTGCCGAGGGTGCGCCAGCTGTACACGGAACTATTTACGTAGCGCTGATATTGGCGAGCACCGTAGTAGATCTGGTTGAAGAAGCCGCCGTACAACTCGTCGCACGGTGCAGTATCTGTGCACGCGAACCCCGTAGCGTGCAGGTACTTCGTGAGAGTGGGAAAGTTCCCCGAACTCGAGCGGCCCGCGGTTATCAGGGACTGCTCCTTCTCTAGCAGGACGATGAGTGCCTTTTGCGAGACGTTACAAGCCGCACCGACCTTCGCGATGATCGAAGCCGCGGATTCGTTGGTCGACCCGGTGTACTTCTTGCAGTATGCATCCGCCGCCATGGTGGGGGTCGCCTGCATGTGGTTCCGCAAACAGGTCGGACCCCCGGATGCGGTGTAGCACCGAGGCACGCGCGCCTCTAGGAACTCCTGCACCTGGCTTGCACTGAGGGCATCGCCGTCAAAGAAGACCGCATCGGAAACGATGTTGCCGGGGTCGAATTCCTTTGCCGAGGCCACGGCCTTGACTTGCGTAGCCCGGGCGGACGGCGCGACCGCGACCACGCTGGCGAAAGCGATCGCGATGGTCGCGGCGATTGCCAACGGAATGGCTAACCGACGGGTGAAGCGGGTGCGCGTGGGGCGAGTGTCGAAGTAAATCATCCCTTCGATCATGACACAAACCGCCACATAAGTCGCCACAAGTAACACTAGTAACTCCAGTCACACCGTCTATCGACGAATCTATGTGGCAGTACTACCGTGGAGAAATGGCTCTCTACCTCGACATTCACCCCGCGAACCCGCAGCCAAGGCTTATCTCCAAAGTGGGAGATATTCTGCGCGACGGTGGCCTCGTCGCCTATCCCACGGACTCCGGATATGCGCTCGGTGCCGCACTCGATAACCCGGACGCGCTCGATCGGATCCGCAGTATCCGCAAACTCGACGACAAGCATCACTTCACGTTGGTGTGCAAGGACTTCGCGCAGCTGGGGCATTTTGTCTACCTCGACAACGCGGAATTTCGTGCCATCAAGGCGGCGACGCCTGGGCCCTACACCTTTATTCTGCGGGCCACGCCCGAGGTGCCCCGGCGGATGGCGCACCCGAAGAAGAAAACCGTGGGCGTGCGAATTCCCGCAACGCCGCTGGTGCAGGCCATGCTCGCGGAGATCGGTGAGCCGATACTGTCATCGAGCCTGATCCTGCCCGGAACGACAGACGTCCTGACCGAGGGATGGACCGTCAAGGAGGAGTTGGACCACGTGGTGGATGCGGTTATCGACACCGGCGAATGCGGGCTGGAGCCCACGACGGTCGTCGACTGGACCACCGGTGAACCCGAAGTCGTTCGCGTGGGCGCGGGCGACCCCTCGCGCTTCGAATAGCCGCACCGGGTGGTCTCGATATGCCCGCTGCGCGGGCTACTCGACCAACGAAGTGGGCCACTCGACCGCCGGGTGGTCTCGATATGCCCGCTGCGCGGGCTACTCGACCGCCGGGTGGTCTCGATATGCCCGCTGCGCGGGCTACTCGACCAACGAAGTGGGCCACTCGACGACCGGGTGGTCTCGATACGCCCGCTTCGCGGGCCACTCGACCAACGAAGTGGTCCACTCGACCGCCGGGTGGTCTCGATATGCCCGCTGCGCGGGCCACTCGACCAACGCAGTCGGCCACTCGACCGCCGGGTGGTCTCGATATGCCCGCTGCGCGGGCCACTCGACCAACGAAGCGGGCCACTCGACCAACGAAGCGGGCTACCGAACGAGTTGTAGCGGGCTACTGTACGGGCACCGCCGGTGTGTGCCAGATCCGGTCAAGGTAGTCGCGGATCGAACGGTCGGATGAGAAGAACCCGCTGCGCGCGACGTTGAGAATCGCCGACTTCGCCCACGCGTCCTGATCGGCGTAAGCCGATTCGACCACGTTCTGCGCCTCGATGTAGGCCTGGTAGTCGGCGAGCACAAGGAACCGATCGTGCCACAGCAGATCGGAAACAATGCCCTCGAACGTCTGGCGGTTCCCGCCGGAGAATGCGCCCGACGCGATCAGGTCGATCGCATTCTTGAGCGACGCGTTCGCCTCGTAGTAGGCGGAGGGGACGTATCCCTTCGCCTGCAACGTCGCGACCTCCGGCTCGGTGAGTCCAAACAAGAAGAAGTTGTCATCGCCGACAAGTTCGCGAATCTCAACATTGGCGCCGTCCAGCGTCCCGATCGTGAGAGCGCCGTTGAGCGCGAACTTCATGTTGCCGGTTCCGGACGCTTCCTTACCCGCCAGCGAAATCTGTTCGGACAGGTCCGCCGCCGGAATCAGGGTCTCGGCCAGTGTCACGTTGTAGTTCGCCGGGAAGGCAACGTAGAGCGCTCCCTTGACCCGCGGGTCGGCATTGATCGTCGCACCGACCGCGTTGATGAGCGCAATGATCTCTTTCGCCATCAGGTACCCGGGGGCGGCTTTCGCGCCGAAGATCACGACGCGCGGCGTCATGGATTCGGGGTCAAGCTCCCCGCGCAGGATCTTGTCGTACAGGGTGACGACGTGCAGCACCTTGAGCATTTGGCGCTTGTATTCGTGCAGTCGCTTGACCATGACGTCGAATATCGCGTCATCGGCCAGCTCAATGCCATCGCGCTTGCGCAGCGTTTCCACGAGGCGGGTCTTGTTCGCGGCCTTGACGGCGCGGAATTGCTCGCGGAATGCCGCGTCGTCCGCAAACGGTTCGAGCCGCGACAACTGGCTCAGATCCTTCACCCAATCGGTCCCGATGGCTTCGTCGATCAGGGACGAGAGCCCCGGGTTCGCGATCTTCACAAACCGGCGCGGGGTGACGCCGTTGGTCACGTTCGTGAACTTTTCCGGCCACAGGTTCGAGAAATCGACCAGCACCTTGTCCTTGAGCAGCTCGGAGTGCAGGGCGGCGACACCGTTGACCTTCGTGGAGCCGACGGTCGCCAGGTGCGCCATGCGCACCGCCCGGAACGGCTGCTCTTGGATGATCGACATCCGGCGAACCAGCAACTCGTTGCCAGGGTGAGACTCGCGCACCTCGGCCACGAAGTCATCGTTGATCCGGTAGATGATTTCGAGGTGGCGGGGCAGGAGCCGCCCCAAAAGGTCGACCGACCAGACCTCAAGCGCCTCCGGCAACAGGGTGTGGCAGGTGTAGTTGAACACGGAGCGGGTGATGCCCCAGGCCTCGTCCCACTCCATGCCGTAGACGTCAACCAGCAGACGCATCATCTCGGGGATCGCGATGACGGGGTGCGTGTCGTTGAGCTGGAACACGACGCGCTGCGGCAGCGTGCGCAGTTCGTCCAGTGACGTTCCGACCTGACCGATCATTTCCTGGACGGACGCGGCGACGAAGAAGTACTGCTGCTGCAGGCGCAGCTCCTTGCCCTGGGGCGTCGAATCTTCGGGGTACAGCACCTGCGAGATGTTCTCGGCATAGGTTTGCGCGCGCACGGCGTTTTCGTAGTCGCCAGAGTTGAAGATCTGCAAGTCGAACGACTGGGTTGCCCGCGCGCTCCACAGCCGCAGCGAGTTCACGTTCTGCGTGCCGTACCCGGGAACCAGGTAGTTGTAGGGCACCGCCAGGACGTTCCAGGCCGGCTTCCATGCCGCCAGGTCGTTGCCTTCGGCATCGGTGGTGTGCTCGACGTGGCCGCCGAAGTGGACAACGATCGATGCTTCGGGGTGCGGGAATTCCCACGGCGAACCGAGTTCGAGCCAGTTGTCCGGCTGCTCCACCTGGCGGCCATCGACGAAGGTCTGGCGAAAGATGCCGTGCTGGTAGCGGATGCCGTAGCCGGTGGCGGGAATGTCCAAGGTGGCGAGCGAATCGACGAAGCAGGCAGCGAGTCGACCCAGGCCGCCGTTGCCGAGCCCCGGCTCGACTTCGAGTTCCGCGAGCCAGTCGAACGACAGCCCCAGCGAGGCCATCGACTCGCGAGCGACGGTGCCGAGCCCCGAGGCGAGCAGCATGTTGTGCAGCTGCGCTCCGAGCAGGTATTCGGCCGACAGATAGGCGACCGTTTTCGCCTTGTTTTCGCGTTGCACGCGCTTGGTGACCAGCCAGCGGTCTATCAGGTGCTTGCGCACCGTCCAGGCCAGGGCGCTGTACAGGTCGTTGTCACTGGCGCTCTCCAAATCGACCCCGCGCGAATTGTGCAGCCGGGAGATGAAGTCGGTTGTGAAGTCGTCTACAGAAACTGAGGGGGATGCAGGAGGTTGGTTCACGTCGTCAACCCTACCTAACGGAATGTTAAATACGATATTGCCCGTGATCGCATTGTGATCGAGGTCTCATATTCCGGTCGCTAGTTGCCCGCAAGCATCCCGGCGTGATATCCGGCGGCAACGGCGGCCGTGAAGGCTATTTCGTCTTGGTCCAGGGTCCGCCCCATCGTGGACAGGGGCACGCAGGACGTCGCCGCGAGGGCGCGCGCGTCGATTTCCGCGTCGAAAGCGACGAGGCGGTGCAGACCGCCCGGGGCGACCAGGGGCGCCAGGCGTGCCGCAACATTCTTTTCCCACCACGGCGGGCAGGGTGCGGGGGGCGGCGGAAGGACCAGGTCGGCCGGCCGCAGGGCGACGCGCCCCAGCGCCGTCACGGTGTGATGCGATAGCCCCAGGTGGCGGTCGCGGGCATCGGCCTGCGACATTCGCAGCACCGCCACGGGGCGTCCCCCCAGCGTTCCCGCGGCATTGACCACCTCCCCGACCGCGACGCCGGAAAAGCCCCACCGCGTGTCGGTTCCCAGGTTTCCGGGCCCCTGAATGACCACTGCCAGGTCGGCGGCGACGACCAAATGCGCCGCGAGCAGGGCCGTGTGCACGGTGACCGTCTCCAGGTCGCCTCCGAATGCCTGCCCGCAGGTAATGGTCGCGTCGATCCAACCATCCTCGCGCAGGGCGGCAACATTGCGCGAGAACCACACGGGCAATGCCCCGCCATCCGTCATCACGTAGGCGATCGTGGGCCAGCGCCCTGTTTTCTTCATGAACGAGGCCCGCGCTCCCGCAATGACCGCGGGAAGAGAGGAATGCAGGTCCGCGACGACTACCGGCATGCCACCGATCGAATCCGCGTCGTGCAGGGCGGCGTGATGGATCGAATCCTGTTCGTCGACCGATTGGACCATGGCCTGCAGCGGCGTGTACCGGGCCTTAACCAAGTGCCCCAGGTTGCGCGCGCGAACGCCGGAACCACCTCCGGGACCCGCGCCGGCGCCTAAACCACCGTTCGATTCGGGAGGCGCGGGAAGGGACGCGGCGGCCTCGTCGATAATGGCGATAACAAAGGCGTAGCCGCCCGTACCGAGGCCGCGTTCGAGCGCGGAGGTATTGAGCAGCACCTCGCACCCTTCGTGGATATCCCCGACCATGTCGGGATACGCGATCGCCCGCACGGTGTTTCCGCTGGTCGTACGGACAAATGCGACAACTGCCCCGCGCCAGGCCGCGCCGAGCCGCGATACTATGCCACGCCGGGTTTGGATCACTCCATATACGGTACGCCAACGCTACTGTTATTCCTGTGAATGCCAAGGTGAGTGCGGAACAGCGACTGCTGTCGTTGGCCATCGCTTTGCGTCAAACCCGGCACGGGATGACCAAGCGGGAGATATTCCGGAAAGTCGACGGCTATCCCTCCGCGCTGGCCGGGGAAGAGATCAACACCAGCGCCGATCGCATGTTCGAACGCGACAAGAAATCCCTGCGGACGCTGGGTATCGATGTCGAAACGATAGGCCTGGACGGAGCGGGGGAGGACGTGCGATACCGTATCGACCCACCCGGCCACGGCGACTACACCGGCTGGTTCAGCCCCCCGCAGCTTGCGCTCCTCGGCATCGCCGCAAGCATGGCGCGCACTGCGGCGCCGCAAACCGACATTGACACGGCATTGATGAAGTTGCGGGCGCTCGGCCTCGATATCGACGCCGACACGATTGCCGACAGCGCGATGGCACCGGAATCCATCGAGATCGTGGTCTCGAATGCGCAGGCGCGTGAGACGATCATGGACGCCCGCGCCAATCGCAGCGTCGTCAAGTTCGCCTACCGGGCCGCCCATTCGGGACAGCTGTCGCAGCGGACCATAGAGCCGTGGCAGATCGTGGTGCGGACTACCGGCTGGTACGTCGTCGGATTCGATCGCGACAGGAAAGCCGGCCGCGTGTTCCACTTCGATCGCATCGTGGGGAACGTGACCACGCGGGGGAGATCGAATGCGTACCGCATCCCCGACGCGGCCGTCATCCGCGAGGCGACCAAGCCCTTGACGCCGATCGCCGACCGGGAGGCCGAACTGCTGCTTGCGCCGGGGCGCGCGGTCGCTCTCCGCAAACGCGCGGTCGCAATCGAGCCCGCGCAGGACGGTTACGACCTGGCGACCGTAAGGTTCGCACCCGGTGGCACGTTCGCGCGCGACCTAGCGCAATTGGGCGACGCGGTCGTGGTCCGCAGCCCCGTCTCGCTGCGCGACGAAGTCATCGATCTGCTGCGGCGCGCGGCCCTGGGATACGCGGTCCCCGGCGATCACACAGGCGCGTTTAGCGATCAGGAAGGCGACCCCGACCATGGCTGAGACCTCGTCCCAACGCCTCGTGCGGCTCATCAGCATGCTCGCTTACCTCAACAACGCGGGGCAGGTACCGATGTCGCACCTGGCGCAGCGATTTGGCACCACCCCCGCACAGATCAAGAAGGACATCAACTTCTTGTGGCTGTCGGGACGCCCGGGCGGGATGCCCGACGACCTCATCGATTTCGACTCCGATGATTTCGATAGGGGAATTGCAACGTTGCGCGAGGCGCAGGATGCGCACACAACGTTCGGGCTTTCCGACCGGGAGGTGCTGGCGCTGAGTGCGTCCCTCCAGGCGCTGCGCGCGACCGTGCAGCAGGTGGGCATAGACGGCCCGGTTGCGGCGCTGTTCGATGACACGAACGAGGCGTTGCTGCGCACGGAACCGGATGCCGAAAACGGAGTGGACGTGCAGTGGTTCAATGCGGTCGAGCCGGGCATCTTCGACCTGGTTCGCCAGGCCGTTCGCGACGGGCACCGCATCGAAATCGACTACACCAGCTTGTCGGATCAGACCACGACACGCACCATAGAGCCCCTGCGCATAACGAGCGAGAGCGGGCGTACCTACGTGGAGGCCTGGTGCCTCGCCGCCGGGGGCGCCAGGCGCTTTCGCTTGGATCGTATCGGTTCGGTTACCCCTTTGCGCGAACCGAATGAGCACGCGACCGGCGAGTTGGGGGATTCCATTGTCGGCGGCTTCAATTTCGACGAGTCCGCCATCTCCGTTCGCCTCACGCTCACGTCGCAGGCCCGGGCCGTGGCGGAGCAGGTGCGCTTGGACGCGCTAACCGAACACGGCGACGGCACCTTCACCGTCGAATTCCGCACGTCGGACCGCGAATGGCTGACGGGGCTGCTGCTGCAGCACGCCGATCGGCTGGTCGCGGTGGACCCGCCGCAGTTGCAAGAAGACGCCGCGCGCCGGGCCCGGCGGGCGCTGGCGCACTACACGGAGCGATACGCCTTCGCCGCGGCGGGCGAGCGCGACCCAGCGACGGACGAGCACGATCCAGCGGCTGCCGACGGCACGCGGGTGGAGCCGATCGGCTAGCCTTTATCCATGCGTTGGTGGATGTGGGTCATCCTGGCCGTGGCGGCCGCGGTGTGGACGGGGCTGTTAGCCTGGTGGCTGTGGCGACGTGCACGCAACCTCATGAACACCGCGGAAAACGCGCTTAGTCGACTCGAGGAAGCGGTGGGACAGCGACACCCTGACGTGGGTACGTTGCCGCGGCCAATAGTCGCGTTGGGTGATGTGGATGCCGCTCGGGCGTACAGAAACGAACGCCGGCTGGCGCGCGCGCTGCGCCGCCAGGAGCGGTACGCGCGCTACCGAATTCGCTGGGGCCAGTGGTCGCACTTCAACGAGTGACCTAAGTGCCCGGCGGTGAACTAGACTGGGCCAGACCTGTTGTCGGATTATGAGGAGCGAGACGTGCCGGGACTACGTGAACCTAGCCACTGGATCATTTTGATCATTGTGCTTGTCATCGTATTCGGTGCCGCGCGCTTGCCGTCCATCGCCAAGAACCTTGGCCAGTCGATGAAGGTATTCCGCAAGGAAATGAAGGACCTGAACAGCAGCGACCCGACGGATCAGGGCGCCGGCAAGGATGACACGGGCCGGGACGACCACAAGTAGCGGTGGCAAAAGACAATGCATCGCGGCGGATGCCGCTGGCGCAGCACCTGGCCGAACTGCGTAAGCGATTGCTGCTTTCGCTCATCGGCGTCGTGCTGGGGGCGATCGCCGGATGGTTCGCGTTCAATCCGGTCTTCGACACGATGCAACGCCCGCTGTTGGAAGCCGCGGCCCGCAACGGCTCGATCATAAACATCAACTTCACGGGGATGACCTCGGCGTTCGACGTGCGGCTCAAGGTCGCGCTGTTCCTGGGCCTGATCGGCACCTCGCCGTGGTGGCTCTATCAGTTGTGGGCTTTCATCACTCCGGGGTTGAAGACGCGGGAACGTCGCTACGCGCTGGGCTTCGTGGGGGCGGCCTTTCCCATGTTCGCGGCGGGGGCGGCGCTCGGTTGGCTGGTCCTGCCGCGGGCGGTGCTGGTGCTGACAGAATTCGTGCCGCGCGGGGCCACCAACCTCACTGACGCGCAGGCGTATCTCTCGTTCGTCATGCGCCTGATGATCGCGTTCGGCCTAGCGTTTGTGCTTCCAATCGTCATGGTCGCGCTCAACTTCGCGGGAATCGTCATGGCGTCCACGTGGGCGCACGGTTGGCGCTGGGCGGTCGTCCTGGCCTTCACTTTCTCCGCCGTCATGACTCCCACGCCAGATGCGTGGACCATGATCCTGGTGGCCATACCCATATGTTTGCTGTACGGCATTGCGCTGGTGGTGTGCTGGTCGCATGACCGGCGGATAGCGCGCCGCAATGCCGCATTGGCTGACGGTCTATAGAAGGAGCCCCGGGTGACCGAACCGACCCCCGCGCAGCGCTACGAACACGATCGGCGACGCCGGGCCTTCGAAAAGAGCGAATCCGGCAGGTTTGCCGCGAATCTGCCGTACCCGCTCGATGATTTCCAGATACGCGGTTGCCAATCCATCGAGCGCGGTGCCGGTGTGCTGGTGGCAGCTCCCACCGGCGCCGGGAAGACGGTGGTGGGGGAGTTCGCCGTCCACATCGCGCTAGTCAGGGGACAGCGCGCGTTCTACACGACCCCGATCAAGGCCCTCAGCAACCAGAAGTATCACGACCTAGTGCGCGCGCACGGCCGCGACAACGTTGGGCTGCTGACCGGCGACGTCTCGGTCAACGGCGACGCGCCGGTCGTGGTGATGACCACCGAGGTTTTGCGAAACATGCTGTACGCCTCGTCTCCGGGGCTGGACAACCTTGGCTACGTCATCCTGGATGAGGTGCATTACCTCGCCGATCGATTCCGGGGCCCGGTGTGGGAAGAAATCATATTGCACCTGGCGCAGTCGGTGCAGATCGTCGCGCTGTCGGCGACCGTTTCCAACATCGAGGAATTCGGGTCCTGGCTCGCCGAGGTTCGCGGCGACATCGACGTCATCGTTTCGGACCACCGGCCCGTCCCGCTGTGGCAGCACATCGTCACCCGGCGCGGCGGCAGCATTGAGGCGCCCGGCGCGCTGCGTCTCGTTGACTTGTACAGCTACCGCGAGGGCGTGGCGCACGCGGACCAGGACAGCGGATTCTCGCGCGGGGCGCAGGCTCCGCAGTCGAGCGCGGATCTGCCGTTGAACCCCGAATTGGCGAAATTTCAAGGCAGGCGCGGGGCCGAGGGGAGGGGGAATCCTCGTCGGAATAATAGCGGCGGAAAGGTGTCCCGGTTCTCCGTGGTGGACCTGCTCGCGGACGCCGATTTGTTGCCGGCGATCTACTTCATCTTTTCGCGGCAGGGGTGCGAGGCCGCCGTCGATCAGTGCCTCGCGGCGGGGATTACCCTCACGACGCCGCGCGAACAGTTCGAGATCCGCGAGATCGCGGAGGCGCAGTGCCTGGGCGTGCCCGCCGGAGATTTGAGCGTTCTACACTTCGAGTCGTGGCTGCAGGCGCTGGAGCGCGGAATTGCCGCCCACCACGCGGGGATGTTGCCGCTATTCAAGGAAATAGTTGAGCAATTGTTTTCGCAGGGACTGGTCAAGGTGGTGTTTGCGACCGAGACGCTGGCGCTCGGCATCAACATGCCCGCGCGCACGGTCGTCCTTGAGAAGCTGGTCAAGTGGGACGGTTCCGGCCACGTGGCGCTGACGGCCGGTGAATACACGCAGTTGACGGGGCGGGCCGGGCGCCGGGGAATCGATGTCGAGGGGCACGCAGTCGTCGTCGATCACATGGGATTTGACCCAACCGCGCTGGCGGGCCTGGCCGGCACCCGCACCTACCCGCTCACTTCGAGTTTCCGTCCGACGTACAACATGTCGGCGAACTTAATCGCGACGGTGGGCGACCAGCGCACCCGCGACATCCTGGAGATGTCGCTGGCGCAGTTCCAGGCCGACCGCGGGGTCGTGGGTTTGGCGCGGCAGGCGGCGGAGCAGCAGCGCGCCTTGGACGGGTACCGCGAGGCCGCCCAATGCGACCGCGGCAATTTCCTGGAGTACATGGAACTGCGCGCCGAGCTGAGCCGCGCCGAAAAGCAGGAGCGCAAGGATCGCAACGCGCAGGACCGGCGGGTGCTATCACGCAAGATCGAACGGTTGCGGCGCGGTGACGTCATCGCGGTGCGCCAGCGTCGTCGTAGCACGGCCGTCGCGGTGCTGGGTGGCCCGGAGATTACCTTCGAGGGCGCGCGGGTCCCCGTGCTGTGGGAAGGGCGATTCCGGATGCTTGCGGCCGGGGACGCGCCCGATGGCTTTGACGTCGTCGGACGCATGCGGCTGCCGCGCGGCTTCAATCCGCGCAAGGCGTCCCATCGCACGGAGGTTATGAACGAGGTCCGGGCTATCGCCCGCGGTGCCCAGCGAGCCGAAAGCGCACCCACGACGAAACGCGCCCCGGGCGGCGCACAGGAATCGGCCCGGGTCACCGAATTGCGCGGTGCGCTGCGCGCCCACCCGTGCCATGGATGCCCCGAACGCACCGAACACGAGCGCTGGGCGCGCCGATACATGGACCTTTCGGCCGAACATGCGCGACTCACGCGGCGGATCCAGGGTCGAACCGGATCAATCGTGGCGCGCTTCGATGCCGTGTGTAAGGTCTTGTTGCGGCTGGGCTACATTGAGCGCACCGGCACCGAAACGCGCCTGTCCGATGCGGGCGCGTTGCTGCGGCGCATCTATTCCGAAAAGGACCTGCTGATCGCGCAGTGCCTGCGCCAGGGGATTTGGGCACACCTGTCGGCGCCGCAACTGGCCGCGGTCGTTGCCACGGCGGTCTTCGATGGCCGCCGTGAGGGCGGGGGCGGACAGCACGTGCCGGGCGGTCCCACCGGACGGCTGGCGTACGCCATCGACGACACCTTCCGAGTCTGGTCCGCGATCGCGGAGGCAGAAGTCGATAGCAGGCTCGATCCGACCCCGAAGCCGGAATTGGGCCTGGCCGGGCCGATGTTCAGGTGGGCCGCCGGCCGTACGCTCGAGGCAACCCTGGGAGGAACGGAAATGGCCGCGGGCGATTTTGTGCGCTGGTCGAAGCAGGTCCTGGACGTGTTGGATCAGATCGCTTCGGTTGCTCCCCAGCCGAAGCTACGCGCCACCAGCCTTGCCGCCATGGACGCCGTGCGCAGGGGAGTGGTGGCATACAGCGGGGTGTGACACACAAAACCCCGCCCCAAGGAATATAAGATCGTCACGCGGTCCTACAACTTTGTCCTAGAGAATCGACACGATGAACCACCCCGAGAACGAGCGCCCGCTCATTGTGATGCCGACATACAACGAGGCAACGACCATCCCCGTGGCGGTTGAGCGCGTGCGCAGGTTGATGCCGCAAGCCGACATCTTGGTTGTCGACGACGCCAGCCCCGACGGGACCGGCACGATTGCCGACAAGCTAGCGGCCGACGACGATCACGTCCAGGTGCTGCACCGGGCCGGGAAGATGGGCCTGGGGACTGCCTACGTGGCGGGGTTTCGATGGGGACTCGAGCGCGGGTACCAGGTGCTGGTCGAGATGGATGCGGACGGTTCGCACCGCCCGGAGGATCTGCCGAAGCTGCTCGCTGTGCTGGATGCGTATCCCGATGCCGCGGTCGTGCTTGGATCTCGCTGGATCAGCGGCGGCCGCACCGAGAACTGGGCGCCCACGCGGCAACTGATCTCACGCACGGGCAACACGTTTGTGCACGCCGTGCTGGGGCTTCCCGTCGGGGATGCCACGGGGGGATTCAGGGCATATCGATCCGCCGCGATCGCCTCCCTGGACCTGGGCGACATCGCCTCGCAGGGGTACTGCTTTCAGGTGGACATCTTGTGGCGCTTGCACCAGCAGGGCGCCAGAATCATCGAAACGCCGATCGTGTTCGTCGAGCGCGAATCTGGTGAATCGAAAATGACCGGCGCAATTGTGCGCGAGGCGCTCATCAACGTTACCGTCTGGGGCGCAAAGCACCGTGCGGCCCAACTCAGGGAATTGGGCCGCACCGGTGTGAAGGCTTGCGAGGGGCGCCTGCGTAGCCTGCGCCGCCGCTAACGCTGCGGGGCGCTAGCCGCGCCGCAGTTTCCCGGCGCGCAGCAGGTCGAGGCGCTCATCGAGCAGCACCTTGAGCTCGTCTTCGCTGCGGCGTTCCAACAGCATGTCCCAGTGCGTGCGAACCGGGCGTTGGGGCTTTTCGTCTGACTCGGCGGACGCGAGCGACGGGTCGCGAAGTCCCGCCTCGGCGCCGCAGCGGCATTCCCACGCCGCGGGTATTTCTGCCTCGCGCGCAAACGGAAGCACGATCGTGTGGCCATTGGGGCAGTCGTAGATTGCTTCCTGGCGAGGCGCGAAATCTACGCCCTCGTCAGATTCCATGCTCTTTGAGCCGATCGACATACCCCGCAGGGAACGGTCCGCCATGTAGTGCCTCCATACCGAGTTCTTCAGGATCCGTAGGCGATAACGCGCCGCCGGCCGGATTTGTTCCCGCCAAGCACGACGCTGCGAGATTTACCGTGGACAGTCTAGTCGATTCCACCCCTCTCACATTCCGCCGATAATGTACGTTATGTCATTATGCGGCAGAAATGCATCGCACTAACGGAGCGCGATGTTCGCATGCGGGACATGAAAAAGGGACGAGGCCCCCTCGTCCCTTCCCCACCGCGCGTGCGGCGCTCAGCCAGCCTGGCGGCGCTTGCGCCGTGCCGA
Source organism: Rarobacter incanus (assembly GCF_006715765.1). Taxonomy (NCBI): domain Bacteria; kingdom Bacillati; phylum Actinomycetota; class Actinomycetes; order Micrococcales; family Rarobacteraceae; genus Rarobacter; species Rarobacter incanus. The sequence goes on along the minus strand of NZ_VFNV01000001.1, from coordinate 374,832 downwards.
CAATTCATCCCCAGAAGTCGCGGCTTCCTCGATGCGTTCGGTGGGCAGTTCGGCTAGCGAGCCTTCAACCTCGCGCCAGACGCGCCCAACGGCAATGCCGAACACGCCCTGCCCGCGTTGCACAAGATCGACGACGTCATCAGCCGACATGCATTCGTACACGGACGCGCCGTCGCTCATCAACGTTATCTGTGCCAGGTCCTCGACGCCGCGCTCGCGCAGGTGTTCGACGGCGGTGCGAATCTGTTGCAAAGAAACGCCCGTATCCAGCAAGCGCTTGACGACCTTGAGGACCAGGATGTCCCGGAAGCTGTACAGCCGGTGGGTACCGGATCCGGTCGCGGACTTGACCGTGGGCTCCACCAGGCCGGTGCGAGCCCAGTAGTCCAACTGCCTGTAGGTGATTCCTGCTGCCTTGCAAGCCACCGGCCCGCGGTATCCCTGGGAGCCGTCAAGCTCGGGAAGGTCCTCGTCGAAGAGCAGGCCCTGTGTGCGCACAGGCCGCGCGTCACTCGCGGCGCCGCGGCGGTGAGTTGTGTCGTTCACTGGGAGTCCTCCGACTGCTTGGTGATAGGACCATCATGCCACCAATTCGGGGTGGCACGAGGTTCGCGGAATGATCGCCGGAGGCTTCCCGGCTCACGCACTAAACCTACGGAGTGGGTGGCCCGTAAGCAACGACATTGTCGGCGTGTCGGTCAGCAATCCTTAAAGGTCAAGTAGAAGGTTAGGCTTGCTGCGCAAAGACGCGAACGAGTCACCGTATTTCGGCAAGCGCCTGACGCAAGGAAGCCGTGAACAGTTGGGATATGTTCTCACCGATTTCCGCCGCCACGCTTGCCCGGTGGGCCTGCGTGGCGGGCGACCCCGGACGCCCGATGGAGCGTACTACCTGCTCGACCAGGTCCGCATTGCGCTGCGCCGCCGTGTGCAGGGCCCGCAGGTGCCGAACGTCCAATCCTTGCTCCTGTAGCGCCGCACCGAGACGCACGATTTCGTCCGCCCACGGTGCCAACTCGCCGTTGCCGACCGTGTCGATGAGTCCCTGCAGGACAAAGTCGTTGACGATTGATTCATCGACCGAGGTTCGCTGAGCGACGGCTCTCACCGACATGCTCAGCGACTTGGCGGCCGTCACTCCATCGCGCGAAATGACCGTCGGAATCAGCGGCTGCGTGCTCGCGTCCAGCCCTGCATCCAGATCCGCCAGCTTCTCCTTGATGACCTTCAACGGCAGGTAGCGGTCGCGCTGCTCCCCCAGCACGAACCGCAGGCGTTGCACGTCCGCCGGGCTGTACTGGCGGTAACCGGATGCCGTCCGGGTAGGTTCGACCAGGCCCTGCTCTTCCAAGAACCGCAATTTGGAGTGCGTTACCGCCGGGAATTCGGCTTGCAGCGCGGCCAGGACGTCAGAAATCCGCATGGTAGCGCGGCGCGAAAACCCCCGGGGCCACCGCTCGCCGCGCGGCGAATCGTCGGCAACGGGCCCGCGCGCGCAATGCGCATCGTCATCAGCTGTGGAGCGACCCCGTGGGGCGAAGGCGGGCGTCACTGGCCGGATTCCGACTGCGGGCTGGCGTAATAGGTCAGTCGAAACTTGCCGATCTGCACCTCATCGCCCGTGTGCAGCAGAGCGGCGTCGATCCGTTCGCGATTGAGGTACGTTCCGTTCAACGAACCGACATCGCGGACGCGGAATCCCCCGTCGGCGCGTTCGAAAACGGCGTGCTTGCGCGACACCGTCGCGTCATCCAAGAAGATGTCGGCGCGCTCGCTGCGGCCCGCCGTCACGGCGTCGGTGTCGAGCAGGAACCGCGAACCGCTGCCGGGTCCCTGGTGCGCGATGAGGATCGATGTGCCATCCGGCAGGGCCTGGACCAGTGCACTTTCTTGTGCAGACAGCGCTACCCGCGCCCGAGCGCTGTCCGTCGATTCGGGCGTGCCAAAGGAGATCGTCGTCTCGACGTTGGGAACTACAGACTCCTGAGGCTTCTGGTCCGCCGGGTCCTCTGTTGGCATGGTCTCCCCCGATGCTCATAAAGTACGGAAAACTGGGCTGACCCGCAGGTCAACCGCTACAACTCTATCGTGCATGCCTGTGGATTGTGACGACCCCGGCGCGGCCGAGACCTATTTGCTTTCTTCCTCCGCGTAGCTGGGGTCCGGCGGGTCTGCAATCGCGGCAATCTGCAAGTCGTCTGATTGCGTGACGGTCGCCTTGGCGCCACCGTTACGCAAGGACGCAAGGGCCCCGCCCGGGATCTCCAGGGCCGGTTGCAGCGTCGAGGGATCGCCAATCGCCCGCCAGACATACGGTTGCTCCAGCACCTGACCGTCTATAGCCAGCGACGTGCCGGAAAGCGTCACGCCCGAAGATACGATGATCCGCACGTCGTTGACCGAAATTGCCTCCGCGCCGGCGTTTCGTAATTCCTGTAGCACGCTCACCATCGTTGCGACCGAAACCGTGCCGGTCACGGTCACGGTAATTCCCTCGCCCTGGACCGGTATCTCGCCGGACAGGACCTGCTGGGTTAGCTGGGCCTGGCGCGCCGCATCGCGTGCCGCCTGATCCGCGCTGGAGCTTTCCTGGAGCCGGTTGACCTGCGCCTGGAGTTCCTGCCTTTCCGTGTCAAGGGTTTGACCGCGTTGTGTCACCTCATCAAGCAACCGGACCAGATCCGCCTGCCGCAAGCTGCTAAGACCGTCAGACTGGGTCTGGTTGACCTGCACCACCACCGCGAACCCCACGACGGCGCTCAGCAATGCGGCCAGTAGTTGCGCCCGGGTGAAACGCGGCGCAAGAATCCGCAGGAGGCGCCGGGACGGCGCGCGGTGACCTGCCGGGGCCGACTCCGCGGCGGCGGGAGGCCGCACGCTATCGGGCGCCGCGGGTGCGGGAGACGGGGAACTCGTCGATGAATCGTCTGGCGAAAACGACTGTTGGTGCCGTCCGTGGCGCGGGCTGGGCTCCATAATCACGCCTTAAACAGGTGCCGACGGATAGCTGCGGCATTCGAGAAGATCCGGATGCCCAAGACCACCACGACGCCGGTCGATAGCTGCGTGCCAACGCCGAGCTGGTCGCCCAGGAACACTATGAATGCGGCGATGGTCACGTTTGAAAGGAACGAGACCAGGAAGACTCGATCGTTGAACATCCCGTCCAAGACCGCGCGCAGCCCGCCGAACAGCGCGTCGAGCGCCGCCACGACCGCTATGGGAAGGTACGGTTGCAGACCCACCGGGACGCTAGGTTGCAGGACTAGACCAGCGACAATGCCGACAATCAATCCGATCACGGGTATCACTGGAGACTCCTTTGTTTGATAGAGGCGGCGGCGCAGGGGTAGGCGGCGCTGCGCGAACGTGCACTCCGCATCTAGTCTGCAACAGGTTTCGCATATTTCAAGGCGGGAATGGCGGCGCCGGGCATCGAAATGCTCGAAGACCCCGAGATTTCGAGGCCGATACCGTAGGCAGTGTGCAGCTGGCTGAACTCATCGGCGACGTTCGAGCGGGCGATCGCGATCTGGAGCCCGTTGGCGGAACCGATTGCCTGCACGGTGTACGGAGCCGAAAGCGCAACCAGGCTGACCAAAATCGCGCCCCCGGCACCGCGAATCGCGGATGTGGGACCGATGCGGGTGCCGTTAATTGTCACCGCCTCGGCGCCCGAAACCCAAAGCTGGTTCACCAACGCTTGCAGGTCAGAGTCCTGGACCCGCGCCGCGTCGTCGGTGTCGGCGCCGGGGCCGTCCGACACGACTGCGACAACGCCCTCCCCCGTCACGGGCGTCGAGCATAGGGCAATCGCCTCGCCCAGATTAGCCGTCGCGGTCGCGGTGCCGGCGGCGGACAACACCTGGCTACTCAGGGTCGATATCTGCTTGTGCAGAGCCTCGTTTTGGGCCTCGAGGCTGCGGACCGATTCGCGACGCTCCGTGATCTCTGATGCAAGGAGCGCGCGGGTTTCGGTCACAGCGGGCTTCGGGGCGCGCAGTTGCACGACGGCGGCAGCAAGCGCAACGCCCGCGACTATCGCCACGATGGTCCAGGTGGCCGTGCTCCAGATGGTGTGGCGCGGACGATCGCGCAAGCGCTGCTTGGCAGCGATGTACCCCGGGTCGAGCGGATGATCCATGACCTCTTGCAGGAGGTTCATGGACGCAGCCTTGGAACGTGCCCTATCCGGATCGGGTACCGCCACCGGTCATCCCTCCGTGGAGGGCGCCAGGGCCGGGCGCCGGAGCACCCGCAAAGCCGCTGCCGCGTAGTCGATGCCGGCGAGCCAGTACACGACGACGCCCCAAATCATGAACGCCCAGCCGATCGCCTTGATGGCCTCATGCGCGGGTCCCACCACCATGGCCAGCAACAGCAGGGGGAAGGCGACCATCAGCAAGAATGCGCCCAATTTTCCGTGCTTAGAAACCTCGTAGGTTTGGTAGCCGCGCGGGCGCGCCGCGGCGAGCAGCGCAGCGAGCAGGATTTCTCGACCAAAGACCAAAGCCACGATCCACCAGGGCACTACGTCTCGGTAGGCGAGTGCGAGCAGCGAGGCAATGATGAGCACCCGGTCCGCGATCGGATCGAGCATTTGGCCGAGCCTTGAGACCTGGTTGAGCCTGCGTGCAAGGAACCCATCCAACCAGTCGGAAAAGCCTGCAATGCCAAGAACAACGATCGCTGCAACCTCGTGTGAGGACGCCACCAGCACCCCGAACATTGCCACCAGCACCAGGCGGATGGTGCTGATCACATTGGGAATGGTGACGATGCGGTTTGTTGGTTTCGGGGATTGCGCCAAAGTACCATCTCCCCCGGTTCCGACCCGCGCCTGCTGCGGTGGGCCCTCTATCAACAGTGATTCTTGCCTAGCAAAGTATGATGTACGTATTCATACTGATGCGCCGATCTTATTTTGGCACACTTCACGTTAGCCGCGCCCGGCCAACGTTTGCATTCCCCCCACCGAAAGCGGTCCTTTTCGCAATGCCTTCTGACCCCTCGAACACCGAACCGACGACATTCGCTCAGCTCGGTCTTCCCTCCGACCTACTTGAGGCAGTGACCGCGCTCGGTTTCACCGAGCCGACCGAGATTCAAAGCCAGGCCATCCCCGCGCTCCTTGAGGGCCGTGACATTACGGGGATCGCGCAGACCGGCACCGGCAAGACCGCGGCCTTCGGCCTCCCCCTCTTGGCAACCATCGACCCCGACCAGCGGGCCGTTCAGGCAGTTGTCCTGACTCCGACCCGGGAACTTGCCATTCAGGTCTCCGACGCGCTTACGGATCTTGCCAAGCATTCGAAAAACGTCCACATCGTTGCCGTGTATGGCGGGGCCCCTTACGGCCCGCAGATATCCGCGCTCAAGGCCGGGGCGCAAGTCGTCGTTGGCACCCCCGGGCGCGTGATCGACCACATCGAAAAGGGCACGGCAGATCTTTCCGAAGTCCGCATGCTCGTGCTCGACGAGGCGGATGAAATGCTGCGGATGGGATTCGCGGAGGACGTCGACACGATCTTCTCGCACGCCCCCACGGAGCGCCAGGTCGCGCTCTTTTCCGCGACTATGCCGCCCGCCATCAAGCGTGTCGCCCGCGAACACCTGACGAATCCGGTCGAGATTGCCGTGGCACGTCAGTCGTCCACCGTCACCAGCGTCGCCCAGCGCTTCGCGGTCGTGCCGCTCAAGCACAAGGTCGGTGCCTTGGCGCGTATTCTCGCGACGACCGACGCCGACGCGGCCATCGTATTTTGCCGGACGAGGGCATCCGCCGAAGAGGTGGGCGTTGAACTGGTGGCCCGCGGCGTGTCCGCCGCGACGATCTCCGGCGACGTAGCCCAGCGCGAGCGAGAGAAGATCGTTGACCGCCTGCGATCGGGCCGTCTTGACGTCCTGGTGGCCACGGATGTTGCGGCGCGGGGCCTGGACGTTGACCGGATCGGGTTGGTCGTGAACTTTGACCTGCCGCGTGAAGCCGAGGCGTACGTGCACCGCATCGGGCGCACCGGGCGTGCCGGGCGCACGGGCACGGCCATCACGTTCGTGTCGCCGCGGGAACGCGGGAAGCTGCGCGGCATCGAGCGGGTGACGCGCACGGAGATCACCGAGATCGACATTCCCTCCCCCGCTGACGTTTCCGCCCACCGCGCCAAGCGCCTTCTGGCAAGCGTCGCCGACCGCGTCGAAAAGGGCCGGTTGTCGCTCTACTCGAAGCTGGCGCGCGAATTCGTCGAAGAATCGGCGCTCGAAATCGATCAAGTCCTTGCTGCCGTCATCGCCATGGGGGTTGGCGACGAGGGGCCGTCCAGCCGCAGCGCGGCCGAACAAGCCGAACACGACGAGATATCTTCGGCGCGTCAGGCACCCAAGCGGGTGGCCCGCGACTACAACGACGAGGGCGGTTCGCGTCGCGACTTCAAGGCGAGCAGGTTCCGCGACGGGCAGACCGAGACGCGCGACGGGCGCATCCGCGGACGACAGGTTCGCGACGATCAGCGTCCCGTGCACCGCGGACGCAGCGCCGGGGACGGTACCAGCTATCGAGTGTCGGTCGGATTCGATTCGGGCGCCGAACCGCGCGGTATCGTTGGCGCTTTGACGAATGAGGGCGGGTTGCGCGGGGCGGACATCGGCAAGATCGCGATGTTTGGGTCATTCGCGCTCGTCGAGATCAACACGCCACTGTCCCCCGAGCAGGTACTTAAACTTGGCAAGGTGCGCCTGGGCGGTAAGCAACTGCGCCTACAAGAGGACGAGGGGCCTCGACCTCGTACCGATCGCAAAGCGCGTTACGAGCGCAAGGGCGGCGACGAACGCTCCGCCGGACGATACGATCGCACCGACCGCGGTGACCGCGGCGATCGCGGCGGCAAGTATGATCGCGGCGGCAAATTCGACCGCACCGATCGCGGTGACCGCGGCGGCAGGTTCGACCGCGGCGGCAGGTTCGACCGCGGCGCCAGGTTCGACCGCGGTGCCAACTCCGCAGGCGGCTGGCGCAAGGGCAAATAGCCCCCGGAAAGCGACAGTGGCGCTGGCCGGACCCGCATCGGGTCCGGCCAGCGCCACTCGTGTATGGCCGGGAACCGCGGTAAGCCGCAGCTCCCGTCTCAGTCAGACGCGGCTGGCAAGAATCTGCGTGACCAGGATGGCGCGCGCGCCGATGTCGTAGAGCGCGTCCATGATCGAATTGACCTGGTCGCGCGGGATCATGACGCGAACCGCTTTCCACCCGGCATCGTGCAGGTCGGAAACCGTGGGCGATTCGTAACCGGGGGTTATGGCTGCGGCCTTATCGAGAAGCTCGGTGGGCACGTCGTAGTCCATGAGCACATACCGGCGGGCCGTGAGCACGCCCTGGAGGCGCCGGGTCAAGACCGCCAACTTGTCGTCATCGGCGTCCGCTGCGCGCACCAACACGGCCTCGGATTGCAATAGCGGTTCGCCGAATATCTCTAGGCCGGCGGCGCGCAGCGTCGTGCCGGTTTCGACAACGTCCGCGATGATGTCAGCAACGCCGAGCCGGGTTGCCGTCTCGACGGCGCCATCCAACCGCACCACCTTTGCCGGGGTGATCCCGCGGTCGCGCAGATAGTTGAGCGCCAGAACCGGGTACGACGTTGCGATCCGCTTCCCGTCGGCGTCCTCGATGGAGGTGTATTCCCCCGCGGGGGCGGCAAAACGGAACGTCGAGCGCGCGAAGCCTAGCGCCAAATGCTCGACGGCCTTCGAATCCGAATCGAGCAGCAGGTCGCGCCCCGTGATTCCAACGTCGACGGTTCCGGATCCCACGTACACGGCGATGTCGCGCGGGCGCAAAAAGAAGAACTCGACGTCGTTATCTACGTCGGTCAGGACAAGTTCGCGCGAATCGCGCCGCTGGCGGTATCCGGCCTCGCGCAGCATCTGGCTTGCGGGTTCGGAAAGTGAACCTTTATTGGGAACAGCAATGCGTAACAACGAAATATCCCTTAGAGGTAGCGGTAGATGTCTTGGAGTGAAAGGCCGCGAGCCACCATCAGCACCTGCAAGTGGTACAGCAGCTGCGAGATTTCTTCGCTCAGCTCCTCGTCACTTTGGTACTCGGCGGCGATCCACACCTCGCCGGCCTCCTCGATCACCTTTTTCCCGATGAAATGAATCCCCGCGTCGAGTTCCTTGACGGTCCCCGAGTCCGCGGGGCGCTCGGTTGCTTTGCGTTGAAGTTCGGAAAAGAGTTCCTCGAAGTTTTTCACCAGGTAAGCCTAGACGTACCAATGGCCCCGTGGCGAACCGCAAGGTCCCAGGGCGAAGGACGAGTGCCCCGTCCCGCTTGCAGGCACGCCCCGCATGTGCGTATGTCTCGCGCGGGACGGCCGCGACGGTTTCCTCTCGGCGCCGCGGCTGATCCCCGCGGCCTATTCGAACGAACTCAGCGCCAGTGCGGTGTACACGGCGGCCTGGGCCGCCTCGGCTCCCTTGTCCTCGCTGCTGCCCGGCAGGCCGGCGCGGTCGATGGCCTGCTGTTCGTTGTCGACGGTCAGCACGCCGAATCCTACGGGAATGCCCGTCGCCACGGAGACCTGCGTCAAACCTACGGTGACGCTCTCGCAAACGTATTCGAAGTGGGGCGTGCCGCCGCGCACCACGACGCCCAGGCACACGATCGCGTCGGGGCGGGAGGCCGCCAAACGCGAGGCCGCGACGGATAGCTCGAATGTGCCCGGGACCCTAATCAAGGTGACGTCTTCCACGCCCGCGGCGGTGAGCGCCCGCGTCGCGCCGTCCACCAGTGCATCCATGATGCGCGTGTGCCATTGGGCCGCGATGACGACGACCCGCAGCCCGCGCCCATCGATGTCGGTTATGGTCGGTGCGCCGTTTGCGCTCATGATTGTTCCTTTGTGTGCAGGGGGGACAGCGTGTGTCCCATGGAGGCTCGCTTGGTTTCGAGGTACGCCTCGTTGAACGGATTGCGCCCGACCTCGAGGCGCAGCACCTCGGAAACGTTGAGTCCGTGCGCCCGCAGTCCCGCGGCCTTCGCCGGGTTGTTTGTGAGCAATCTGAGCGCATCGAGGCCAATGTCGTGCAGAATCGCGGCAGCGGCGCCGAATTCGCGCCGGTCGGCGGGCAGTCCCAAGTCCAGATTGGCCTGGACGGTGTCGCGGCCCTGATCTTGCAGCGCGTAGGCCCGCACCTTGGCGAGCAGCCCGATGCCGCGCCCCTCGTGTCCGCGCAGGTACACCAGCGCGCCACCCTCGCTGGCGATGCGGCGCATCGCCTCGTGCAGTTGCGGCCCGCAGTCACAGCGCAGGGATCCGAGTGCGTCTCCCGTCAGGCACTCCGAGTGGACGCGAACCAGCGGAACAGCGGAAGGTCGCGCGACATCCTTGGGAACCAGGACGACGTGGCCCGCGCCGGTGCGCAGATCCCGGTAGCCCGTGATGGTGAATAGGCCGAATTCGGTGGGCAGATCCGCACTGGCATCGCGCACGACCCGGCTTTCTTGGGGATCGGAATCGACCGAACCGTCGATAGGGTCGTGGATTTTGCGCCATTCGATCAGGTCGGCGATCGTGATGAGTTCCAGGCCTTCGCGGTCGGCCAGGTGCTGCGCATCCGGGAATCGCATCATCGATCCGTCGTCGCGGACCAGTTCCGCTATCCCGGCTACCTCGCCGACACCGGCGTTGCGGCACAAATCGACCGCCGCCTCGGTGTGACCGGCCCGGTGCAGGACTCCCCCCGCGGCCGCGCGCAGCGGCAGCACATGGCCCGGACGTATCAGGTCGGTGGCCGTAGCGTTATCATCTGCCAGAACCTGCAGCGTGCGGTGGCGGTCGGCGGCGGAAATACCGGTAGTCACGCCCTGCGCGGCGTCGACGGTGACCGTGTAGGCGGTGCGGCGGGGGTCTTGAGATTGCGGAACCATGAGAGGCAAAGCGAGGCGGTCCGCCCGCGTGCTCGGCATCGGTGCGCACAGGTAGCCGGAAGAGTGGCGGATGGTCCATCCGACCCAGTCGGTTGTCACCGTGTCGGCTGAGAAAATGACGTCTGCTTCGTTTTCACGCTCGGGTGCGTCGGCCACCAGGACGGGGCGCCCGCGACGCAATTCCGCAAAGGCGCGTTCAATGCTTCCCATTAGTTCCTTGCCTCCATCAATGTGGCGACGTGGCGGGCCAGAACGTCGGTCTCGAGGTTGACCGCGTCTCCGACGGCCAGACCACCCAGGTTGGTACGTGCAAGCGTTTCCGGGATGAGCGAGACTTCGAATCGGTCCGCGCCCACATTCGCGACGGTCAGGGACACCCCGTTGACGGCGATGGATCCCTTCCCTGCGACATAGGGAGCAATTTCGTCCGGCAGCGTTATTGCCAGCACGTCCCAGCGTTCGCCCGGCGCGCGTGAGATCAGCGTTCCCGTGCCGTCGACGTGACCCTGCACGATGTGACCGCCCAGCCTATCGCCGACGGCCAAAGCGCGCTCCAGATTCACCCTGGATCCGACCTTGAGCTTCCCGATGGTCGTCACATCGATCGTTTGCGGCATCACATCGGCCCCGAAAATGCCGTCGCCGAATTCGGTTACGGTCAGGCAAACCCCGTTCACCGCTATCGAATCGCCCTCGGCGACACCGTCGGTCACCCTGGCCGCGCGGATGCGCAGGTGCGCATCGCGCCTGTCCGCGTCCGGCCAACGCAGTTCAACTACGTCCCCGACTTCTTCGATGAGGCCCGTAAACATCACTTCTCCAGCGTCGTCGTATCGAGAACCAGCAGCACGTCGGGGTCGAGGGGCTTTACATCGCGCACGCTGAACCGTGGCGCCTGCGCGAGCGTAGTAATGCCCGTCGGGCCCACGCTCGGCACGCCATCGGCACCGAGCAGCATGGGGGCTATGTAGGCGTGGATCTCGTCGACCAACCCGGCCGCCAGGAAAGCCGAAATCACCTGCCCGCCGCCCTCGACCAGGACGCATGACACGCCCAACTCCCACAGTTGCGCGAGGGCGCTGCGCGGGTCGCGGGTGCGCGCGTGCACAAAGTGGTCGCCGGTGCGAATTTTCGCCGCCGCGGGCACGTCCCGCATTCCCATCGCCACGCGCAGGGGTTGAAATGGTCCCTCGGATCCGTCGGGCCTGCGCGCGCTGAGCAGCGGGTCGTCGATCAGCACGGTTTCGGTTCCCACAATGATCGCGCCCATGTTGCCGCGAACGAAGTGGGCGAACGCGCGCGCACGCGCCCCAGTTATCCACCGACTCGAACCGTCGGGGGCGGCGATACGGCCATCGAGCGACGCCGAGGATTTGACAATGACATAGGGACGGCGTCGTTGTTGGGCGAGGAGCCAGCGCCGCACCAGTTCGTACGCGCGGGGCGGAACCGATCCATCATCGGCAGTCAGCGGTCCCACGACCTGCACGCCGTGCTTGCGAAGGTAGTCGTCGGATTGCGCGGCCTGCGCGGCCGGATCGGATACGGCGTAGACAACCCGGCGAATCCCCGCGTCAACCAGCGCCTGCGCGCAGGGGCCCGTGCTTCCGGTCGCATTGCATGGTTGGAGGGTCACGACGGCCGTCGCGCCGACCAGGGAGACCGGTTGCGCACTCTTGATGGCGGCAACCTCCGCGTGGTCGGTTCCGGCGCCGCGATGCCACCCGACGCCGACGACGGCGCTTTGCCCGCCGAAGTCATGCCGCGAGGGCTGCAAGATCACGCAACCCACCTGCGGATTCGCCTGACCACCTGGCCCGCGCTTCGCCAATTCGACGGCTAATTCCAGAGCCTCTTCCTCGTTGAGGATATCCGGGATCTCTTCCGCGCGGCCTTGCCCTGCCTGCACCGTTAGCTCCTACTTCCGCACCGGGAGGGCACGACTGAACCAGGCGTGCGCTCTTACCATCCGGACTCTCACCGTCGGCCTCGGAATTCCACCGAGTCAACCGCGCGGGCGCGCGGGTCGCGGGCTTTCACCGCCGGTTCGGACTTTCACCGACCCCAGAGCACTTGTTCTATCTTGGCACAATCAGTGAGCGTGCAGGTCGGCCATTCGTCTCAGTTCGCTGGTGGCTAAAGCCGCGTCGGGGCTTCCGAACACCGCCGACCCGGCCACGAACACATCAGCACCGGCCAGTGCCGCTCTTTCGATTGTGCTGGGTGCGATTCCTCCGTCAACCTGCAACCACACGGGCAGGTTGGCGGCGGAAATTGCCTGCCGGGTGCGGCGCACCTTGGCTAGCATCGCGTCGATAAAGGGCTGACCGCCGAATCCGGGCTCGACGGTCATGATCAACACCATATCGACTTCGGGCAGCAGGTCGATGAACGGCTCGATGGGGGTTGCCGGACGCAACGCCAACCCGGCCCGCGATCCGAGCCTGCGCAGCTCGCGCGCCAAGCGGATCGGCGCGGCGGCCGCCTCCGCGTGGAACGTCACCGACTCGGCTCCCGTCTCCGCGTACTGCGGCGCCCACCGATCGGGATCCTCGATCATCAGGTGCACGTCGAGCGGGATCGGGGAAACCTGCTGCAAACGCTCGACGACGGGAACACCAAGCGTCAGGTTGGGGACGAAGTGGTTATCCATCACGTCGACGTGGGCCGCATCCGCCACCGCGATCGCGTGTAGGTCGCGTTCCAGGTTTGCGAAGTCGGCGGACAGGATGCTGGGGTGTATCCGGGCGTTCATGGTTCCTAGCGTAGACGGCGCAACATGGTGGCATGCATCGCATCGGTGTGGTGGATGTGCGGCCACAGCTGGATCGCGGGCCCGGCACCGAAATCGACGCGCGAGTCGCCTGGATCGACGACGACGGATTCCAGTACCCGCGCCGCATCGACGATTTCGATGTCATCACGACCGCGGATCACGTCGTCGACCACCAGCTTCGTTTCGGCGACGTGCGGGGAGCAGGTCACGTACGCAACGATTCCCCCGGGCCGCACCGCCGCCAGTGCCGATTCGAGCAGTTCGCGTTGCAGTGCCGAAAGCTCGGGCAGATCGCTCGGCTGCTTGCGCCACCTGGCCTCCGGACGGCGCCGCAGCGCCCCCAGGCCGGTGCAGGGGGCATCGACAAGGACCCGATCGAATGACCCGGGCTCGTCCCCGCCGATGTCGCGTCCGTCCGCGGTGCGCACCGCCTCAATTGATCCGGGCGCGGCGGCCGCAACATTCTTCCGCACCAAACCCGCGCGGTGCGGTTGCACCTCGTTGGCGACGACGCGCGCGCCTCGCCGGGCCGCAAGGGCGGCCAGGAGTGCGGTCTTCCCGCCGGGGCCCGCGCACATATCCAACCAGCGCTTGTCGCGGCCGTCGATGGGCGCCGCAGCCAGGGCCAGCGCCACTAGTTGGCTTCCCTCGTCCTGCACCCCTGCGCGTCCGTCCTTGACTGCCGCGATGTGGCGCGGCGGTACCGCGCCGGCCTCCACCGCGAACGGGGAGAGCCGTGCGACCCGCCCGCCGCCGCTGTGGGTGAGCAATTCGGCCGGGTCGATCAGGCCCGGGCGCGCGACGAGCATGACCGGCGCGGGCGTATTGTCGGCGCGCAACAGCTCTTCGAGTTCGCCCGGATCGCGCCCGTTGGCGACCAGGGCGGCCTTCAAGGCGCGCACGATCCAAGCGGGATGGGAATAGGTGAACGAGGCCAGCTCGACCGGGTCGCTCAGCTGCGCCGCAATTCCGGCTTGCCACTGGTCGGCCGTTTTGGTGCTTACCTTTCGCAGCACCGCGTTGACGAACTGTGCCGGTCCGGCGCCGATCTTGTGGCGCACCAGCCCGACGGTTTGCGACACCGCGGCGTGCGCCGGAACGCGCATGCCAAGCAATTGATGGGCACCCAGGCGCAGTGCGACGCGCACCGGCGCGTCGATGTCGGGCAGCGCGCGGTCCACGCACTCGGAAAGAATGGCATCGTAGTGACCCTGCATCCGCAAGGTCCCGTACGCGAGCTCCGTGGCGAATGCTGCATCGCGGCCGCCCAGGTCGGCGCGGGCAAGCCGGGCCGGCAACACCAGGTTTGCGTATGCGTCATTCGTTTCGACGTCCACAAGAACATCGAAGGCGGCCGCGCGCGGCTCATCGCTCGACCGGTCTCGCATCGATGGCGCAGCGGCGGATCTCCTGCCGTCCCCGCGCATGCGGGCGGCCCCGCGCTGATGCCCCGCGCTGTCACGCCTGCCGTCGCGGGCGCGCGGCCGGTCATCGCGCCCGCCACCGCGGCCCTGCCCGGATCGTTGGTTCATCTCTCCCCCAGCCTCGTGTCGTCGCTCAAGCGGGCCCCGCGCGCCCAGTCGGCCGCATTCATCGGCTTCTTGCCTTGCGGGCTCACCTCGCCCAGCTCGATCGCGGCCGTTCCCGTTCCCACAAACACTGCCCGCTTGGTGACCAGGACCTGCCCCGGTGCGAGTGTGCGCCCGCCCAGGCGGTCGTCATCGGGCCGGGCCACGCTGACGGGGCCGATGCCGAGGCGCGCTCCCCCCGGCAAGGTGGTCCAGGCTCCCGGGTCCGGGGTGAATCCCGCGATGTGCCGGGCGGCGGCGAGGGCGGGCCTCGTCCATTGAATTTCGCCTTCGGCGGGCGTCAATTTGGCGGCGTAGGTTGGTGCCCCGGATTGCGGTTGCGGGTCGGCCGATCCATCCGCTATCGCGTCCATCGTGGCCACCATCAGTCCGGCCCCGGCGTGCGCGAGGAGGTCGAAAAGCTCGCCGGAAGTAGCGCCGGGCGAAACGCGCTGGGTGACGTATCCGATGATCGGACCGGTGTCCAGATCGGGCTCGATGACGAACGTGGTGGCACCCGTGAACTCATCACCGGCAATGATTGCACGCTGGACGGGGGCGGCCCCGCGCCACTGCGGCAGCAAGGAGAAATGCAGGTTGATCCAGCCGTGTGCCGGGATTTCCAGCACCGCGGGGCGCAGAATCTCCCCGTAGGCGACTACCGCGACGGCGTCGACCCGTTTGTCACGCAGCCACGCCTCGAATTCCTCCCCGCGCGGGCGTTCGGTCGACACGTCGAGGCCCAACTGCGCGGCCCGCACCTTCACCGGAGATGCCCGCAGGGCGCGCCCGCGCCCCCTGCGGGCATCCGCGCGCGTGAGCACCCCCACCACTTCATGGGACGATCCGGCTAACGCCTCCAAGGAGGGAATAGCCACCTCGGGCGTGCCGGCAAATAGAATACGCATGATGGCTGAGCCTAGTGGTCCGCGCGGCGCCATCCAAGTCGCCCGGGCAGGTTCGATAGGCTGAGGCCATGCCTTCACCATCGCGACTGGTTCGTTGCGTCGCGCGTGCTCTAGCCAACCAGGCCCGGTCGTACAGCCATGGCGGCCTGCTCATCGCCATCGGATTCTTTTGCCTGGCCCAGACGCCATCGCTCGTGCCGCGACACGGCGTGTACCAGGCCCTTTTGACGGGAATCGCCTCTGCCATCGGGTACGCCGTGGGGATCGCCAGCGCCTGGATTTACCGCACACTGGGGTTCACCGTCACCTGGAAGCCACACACCAGGCGCGTCTTTGGGATTGTAGTTGCGGCAATCGCACTGCTTTCCATCCCCACGTTCCTGTACCTGGGTGAGCGGTGGCAGGCGCAGATCCGTGCACTTGTGGGCATTGATACGGCTCCGCCGGCCCGCGTGTTCCAGGTGCTCTTTATCGCATTGGCCATTTTCGTGGTGCTGGTACAGATGGGACGAGGCCTGCGCTGGCTCGGGGTGCGTGTCGCGCACTGGCTGGGCCGCTTCTTGCCAGTGCCGGTTTCCCGCACAATCGCCACCGTTTTGGTTGCGACGCTCACTGTGCTCACCTTCAACGGCGCGGTGGTCGACGGCACCCTGCGGATCCTCAAGTCCATCTACGGGCAGGTCGATACGACGACCGACGCCGGCGTTGCGCGGCCGACCTCGCAGCTCCGGTCGGGCGGACCCGGGTCGTTGGTGAACTGGGACGACCTGGGCAGACAGGGGCGCAACTTCGTCGCCGGAGGCGCCTCGACCGCCCAGCTCGGCCAATTCGCCGCCGCGACCGAGGCGCTCCAGGACACCACCGCGATTGAGCCGATCCGGGTCTACGCGGGCCTCAGGTCCGCGGGCACTCTCGCCGAAGAGGCGCAGCTGGTCGTCGATGAACTCGATCGGACCAAGGCGTGGGAGCGCGACGTGCTGGTGGTCGCGACGGCCACCGGGACCGGGTGGATCGACCCGTCGTTCCTGACCGCGCTCGAATATCAGCACGCGGGCAACACCGCTGTCGCGACGATGCAGTATTCCTTCCTCCCCAGTTGGGTCGGGTTTCTATCCGACCGAGCGACCCCTCCCGCGGCGGGCACCGCCCTATTCGATGCCGTGTACGCAAAATGGTCGACGCTGCCCAAGGCAACGCGCCCATACCTGCTTGTGTACGGCCTGTCTTTGGGCTCCTACGGCGCGCAGGGGGCGTTTTCGGGAACGCAGGACCTTGCAGCGCGCAGCGATGGCGCAGTTTTTGCCGGAACGCCGAACTTCACGTCGCTGTGGAGCACCGAAACGGCCAATCGGGATCGTGGATCACTTGAATATCACCCGATTGTGGATGATGGAGCGCAGGTCCGTTGGCTCACTTCCTTGACGCCGGCGGATTCCTTGTGGCGCCTGCAAGACGAGTGGGGACCGCAACGGACCGTATACCTGCAACACGCCTCCGACCCCGTCGTGTGGTGGAGTCCCGCGCTCGCGTGGAACAAGCCGGATTGGCTTTCCGAACCGGCCGGACCCGATCGATCCGAAACGATGCGATGGATACCGCTGGTGACATTCTGGCAGGTGTCATTTGACCTGTTCGTTGCGGGCGATGTGCCGCAGGGTCACGGCCACAACTATCACCTCGAATACGCGCGCGCATTGGAGGCGGTGGGGGCGCCGAGCGGATGGTCACAAAGCGACACCGATCGACTCATTGCCCTCATGACGCCTATGGTTTCCCAAGCCTAGGCGGCCGCGCCCTCCGCCCGCGTTACCAACAACGTGCGTCCCGCCGAGCGGATCCGTATCACAGGCCGGCGTCCGGCACGCCGGGGCGGTTTCTCACCGTCAAGAACGCCGTTGCGGACACCGCGATGAGAACCACCATCGTCGCGCCCATGGGAATTGCAGTGTGTTCGCCCGCAAGCCCGACAATCGGTGCTACCAGGCCCGCGAGCAGGAACTGGATCGCGCCCAGCACCGCGGATCCGGTGCCCGCCACGGACCGCACCGAATCGAGCGCAAGCGCGGTGCAGTTGCCGAATACGAATCCCAGCGATCCAACGGTAACGAACAGTGCCGCCATCAAGATGATCGGCGTCGCGGCGCTGACCGCGGCCACGCAGGTCGCCAATGCGCCGACCGCCGCCCCTGTCAGGCCCCATCCAGCGAGTTTGTGCGGACCGTGAACGTGGGTGAGCTTCGCCGCCAACCCGCTGGTGACCATGAGGGCTAGGGCGTTGAGACCGAATGCGATCCCGTAGTGCACCTCCGTGAGCCCCAGGACCTGTTGGTACACGAAGGGTGACGCGGAGATGTAAGCCATCATGGTCGCAAAGGCGAACGAAAACGTAATCGTGTAGGCAATGTACCTCCCGTTGCGAAGCGTGGCGAAGCTCTGTGCCAGGCCCCGCTGCCCGCGATCATGCGCGGCGGCCGGTGCGGCCGTTTTGTGAGTCTCCGGAAGAAAGGCGGCGGCCAAGGCAAGGCCGATGGCGCTCAGAGCAGCGATGATCCACATCAGGCCGCGCCATCCGAGGGGAGCAGTGAGTGCGCTTCCGACTACCGGGGCCACCACCGGCGCGACCCCGCCCACGACCATCAGCAGACTCATCGCCCGTGCGGCCTCCAAGCCGTGCGAGACGTCCGAAACCATCGCCCGCCCCAGGACCATGCCCGCTGCCGCGGTGAATCCTTGGACGAATCGTGCGGCGATGAGCACGCCGATAGACGGCGAAAGTGCGGTCATGATGCCTGCGAGCACGCAGGCGAGCAACCCGGCAAGGAGCGGCCCGCGGCGCCCGACGCGATCGGATAGGGGCCCGAACGCCAATTGCCCCACACCGGCCCCCGCCAAGAATGCCGTCAGTGTCAGTTGCACGCTGGCGGTCGATGCGGAGAGCCGAACGGCTAGATCGGGGAATGCCGGGAGATATAGGTCCGTTCCGATCGGCGCCAATGCTGCTAGGAGAGCAAGGGTGAGCAGGATCGGCCGGGTGATGACATGCTTTTGGGACGCGATTTCGGGCATTGCGGTTACGTTCCACCAAATCCATCTAGTTATGAAAGGATAACTAGATCAGTGTAGCGCCACTTAGACACCTAACGGCAGGAGATTATGAACAATGTGACCGGCGCCAAGAGCGGCGCGGCGACCAGGCGGGACGATCTGGCCGATATCGGCGGGTACGTCACCGCCATCGCTCGCTACCTCACCGAAATCGCGCATCGACATCCCGCCGTCGCGCGACTCACTCCCCTTGAGATTCTTATCGTCAGGTACGTCGAGATGCACGGAGGCGTCTCCCCGAAGGACCTGGCCAAGAGCGTCGGCATGCAGGCAAGCAACACGAGCGCGGCGTTGCGTTCGCTTGCGCGCCAGGGCCTTATCGAAAAGCGGCGCGTCGAAGGCGACGGCAGGAAGATATCGCTGCACGTCACCGACGAGGCCCTACGAACCATTGCCATGGTGCGGGACATAACGGCAGACGCTTTGGAGGACTTGGTACCGCGCGGCCCGGCCGCCGGCCGACTCCTGCGCGCGCTGACCGAAATCGAGGATGGCTTGCGCCGCTAGGCGGCGCAAGCCATCCTCGTCAAGCCACCGCCGCGCCAGCCTTGCACCGCAACAATCCGCCCGCACCGAAAACGGTCCGTAGCCGTCAGGCGTCAGGCGTTAGGCGTTAGGCGTTAGAGTGACGGTGTTATTCCACGGGTCCGCGAACGAAATCGCGCGGCCGTCGTCGCGCACCGCAACACCGAAATGCCCCAGGCGATCGCTTGTCTGCTCGACGTCTTCGCGAGATGGAACCACGATCCCCACCTCGGCTAGGCCAAGGGTGCGACCGCGCCGCCCCGCCCCGCGGCTGTTCCACACGTTCATGGCCATGTGGTGGTGGTACCCGCCCGCGCTCACGAATAGCGCGGCCGACCCCAGCGTGGCCGTGACGTCGAATCCCAATCGGTTCACGTAGAAGTCGCGCGCAACCGCGACATTGCCGACGGACAAATGAATGTGCCCGACCCTACCGTCGGCGTGAGCGCCGGGGTCGGCGGCCTCGTCGGCTGGCAGATATTTGGTGAGATAGGCGCGCGGATCGAGGTGCAACGTATCCATGGCGACCTGACCGTGGACCCACGACCATGTCGTGCGTTCACGATCAAAGTACAGTTCGACCCCGTTACCCTCAGGGTCGGTGAAGTAGAAGGCCTCGCTGACCAGGTGATCCGCGCTGCCCGCAAAGGTTCCCGGTGCGTATCGCATCGTCGAAAGAACCGCCGTTGCCAGCGCCGCGCGGGTGTCGAACACGATCGCGGTGTGAAATAGCCCTGCGCCCCCACTCGGCGCGTGGCGCAATGACGGCTCGTGGACCAGAATCACTGCGGGCTCGCCGCCGCGACCCAGCACGACGCGATCGTGATCGTGCGACAGCACGCGCAGCGTGACCGCCTGCGAGTAGTACCGCGTCATCGCATCCAAATCCGCCACGTTGAGCGTCACCGCGCCCATGGCCGCACGCTGACTGAGGCGATCTGCGACGCCTCCGTGCGGGTCATGGGCGACGGCGCCGCCCGCGTCGGCGCGCGCCGAATCAGTCGATAACGGCGAACCCACCGGTCCAGCCGATCTTCTCCGAGGCCGCCAGCGTCAGTTGCAGGAACCCAAGCGCCTCGAGCTCGTGGGCGCGCTTGAGGCTTCCGGCATCCTTGGCGCGCAGGCCACCGTTTTCGATGAGGCCGATGAGGGTGGCCTTGGCCTCGGCGTCATCACCAGCCACCAGCACGGTGGTAACGTCCTGCCCCACCTTGCCGGTCGCCAGGGTCGCGGCAAAGGTCGTGTTGAATGCCTTGAGTACGCGTGAATTCGGGAGCTTGGCGGCGAGTTCGGCCGTCGCGGAGCTGCCCTCGGGCACGACCAGCGAGTCGAAGGTCTCGAAGTTGAGCGGGTTGGTAATATCTACGACGATCTTGCCGGCGAGCTGCGCGCCGTAGGCCTGCACGATCTGGTCGAGCGCGGGATAAGGCACCGCCAGGATCACGACGTCGCCGGTAACCGCGGCCCCCGCGTCGCCGCTTCCGATGTGGTCAACGCTCGCGCCGCCCTTGGTCAGCACGCCGGCGATTGCCTGCCCCATGTTTCCGTTACCAAATACTGTGATGCTGGACATTTTTCCCACGCTTTCCTTGATCTACGAACCATTTAGGTTGTTGCTACAACTATAACCACCTATTGGTTGTAGATGCAAGTACTCGCCGCGTCACCCGGGCCAGCGATTCCATTTCCGACGCATTATGAGGGACGAGTTCCCTCACCACGCGCACAAAAATGCGGGGCCCCGGCGGACTGCCGGGGCCCCGCATCCGCTACTAGGTTCAGCGTGCCTTGAGCTTGATTGCCTTGAACTTCTTCACGGCAACCGTTTTCTTGGACTTCGGAACGAACTTCACTCGCACCTTGATCGTCTTGCTGTACTTCTTTGACAGCTTGATCGTGGTGATGCCGTTCTTCTTGGACTTCACCTTGACGGTCTTGACCTTCTTGCCGTTCACGTAGACCGTGAGCTTGCCCTTGGCCTTCTTGCCGTTCGAGAGCTTCGCGATCTTCACCTTGATGATCGGTCGGCTCCCCTTCTTGAAGGACTTGGTCTTCACCTTCGCCTTCTTTGCGGCGGCCTTCTTGACCGTAAGCGAATTCGCGGCGGGCTTCGATGCCACGGTCTGGCCACTCGTGGTCTTGACGACCGCTCGAATCTGCCCATAGACCCCCGGTGCCAGCTTCGCAGCGGCGGTGGCGGTCGCGACCGACTTGCCTCCCTTAGCAACCAGAGTGGCAGTTGCGAGCGTCTTGTTACCGCTCACGAATGCAACGGTTCCGGTCGCGGTGGTATTGATCGATGTCGTCAACGTGGCACGCTTGTTTGCCGCAGCGCCGTAGACCTGCGTCGTGCGGCTGAGCGTGGGCGCATCGACAACGATCGTGGTCTGGCCGCCCGGGTCAGTCCCCGGGTCAGTCCCCGGGTCAGTCCCCGGGTCAGTCCCCGGATCCGTACCAGGGTCCGTCCCCGGATCCGTACCAGGGTCAGTCCCCGGGTCAGTCCCCGGGTCAGTCCCCGGGTCAGTCCCCGGATCCGTACCAGGGTCAGTCCCCGGATCCGTACCAGGGTCAGTCTCCGCATTGAGCGCGACGAATGGGACGACCGGCCCACCGACCTGCGGCGCCAGGGCCTCGGCCTGCGTGGTGTCGGCGGAAACAAACGTCTTGATCACGTTGCCGTAGTTAGCCAGGGTCGCCTCAGTCGCGCTTGCCGAGCTGAAGCGCCACTCGTTCGTGCCACCCGCAACCAGCTGCCGGATGTTGTTCTCGGTTGGGTTTTCATCCGAGCTCATCATCATCACGGAAGCTGACGCCTTGGACCAATCCAGGTCCCCGAACGCGGAAGCCGGGAACGTGAGCACAATATCGTGCTGCTGGCGCACCTGAATCGTGGCGCTCGCCACCTTTGTTCCGTCGGCAGTGTAGAGCCCGGTCGCCTTGCCCCCATCGCTGCGCGGGTTGGCAACGGCCACGTACTGCCACGGACTTGCCGTGTTGACGTTGGTACCACTGATCGCGGCGGTCGTCCCGGTGGACGTCGCATTGCCGTCACGTATGTAGGCATGCACAAGCTGCAAGCTCATTCCCTGCTGGTACCAGGGGTTCGTCACCGTACCCGAGACTCGTGTCACCAGGTTGATGTTGTCACCCTCGCGGTACACCTCGAAGTCCGTCATGTCGAAAGACTTGTCTGCGAACACCGAATTGGTGGGGTACTTGTAGTCGCCCGAACCGTTGTCGTTCCCGGAATCAGCGTGCAGGGAACCGACCTTGGTGCCGTAGTCGCTGCCTTCACGCGTGTCAATGGTCAACGAGTCGCCGCTGGCCACCGTCTTCCCGTCGGCAAGCTTGAGGTCGGACCCGGCCGTGACAGTTACGACGGATTTTTCTTTGCCGATCGTCAGGTCGAACGTGCTGCCCTGGTACTTCAGGCCGGTCAGCTTGATCTCATCCAGCGCGCTGGGAAGTATCGGGCTAAGTGTCAGCCCGTCGGTGCCCCAGCGAAGCCCGCTGTACCCGTACAGGAACTCTTGCAAGAATCCGCCGGCTCCGGTGATGAACGTGAAGGCGTGACCGCCACCGCGTTCTTCGGTGAACTGCTTGAAGTCTCCTCGCAGGAACCCACCAGCGCTGCGACCCGTGTACCAGTACGCCTCGTCCGCGCGCCCCAGTTCCGCAGCAACAATCGAGTGGATTGCATCCGTCATCGACGGGCTCGCGTTTTCATCGACCTTGGTCGAGTAGTAGTCCAGGTTCGCTGCGGTCACCGCGTCGCTCTGCCCGTTTTGCCACGGGTAGCTGAGCATGACCACGTCGGCCTGCTTAATCGTGCTGCCGTTGTACCCGCTGTATTCCTGCGTGATGCCGAGCGTGTCATCGGTGGGGATGTAGAACTTGCCGGCCCGTTCGGTCCAGCCAGACTTGACCGTCTCACCCAGGACCTCGGCCGCCTCAATGGCGATCTCCAGGTTCTTGGACGCCGCCGTGTTCGTGTAGGCGCTGTCGTCGCGGCCGTTGTTTCCGTTGGACGCCCACTCATCCGGCGGGGTCACGTCGTAAATGTGGTAGAGGTCCGCGGAATCGTCCTTGGTGGACCGCGAAACCCAGAAGTCCGCGGTGCCGCTGATGACGGGCCATCCGGTCGATTCCAGCCATTCCTTATCACCGGTCGCCATGTAGTACTGCCAATAGGCGAGCGCGATGTCAGCGGTCACGTGGATCTCGTGGCCACCGAAGAAGTATGACTCGGTGCTTTCGGTGCCGTTGTAGGCGGACTCCCACGGGAACCGCAGGCCTTCGTACGACGTGCGCACGAAGTTGTTGTCCGCCGGCAGGTCGTCACTGCCGCGGGCGTCCTTGCTGCGCTCCAGCGTGTTTGCTGCATTCCAGGCCGCCTGCGCGATGCGCTTCGACCGATAGTCCAGCACGCCCTTTGCAGCCTCGGGGTTCTGCGCCACGATCGACGGCCACATCCACGTTTCGGTGTCCCAGAACGCGTGACCACCATAATTATTGGACGAGAGCCCCGTCGGCGAAGGCGACCACGACCGTGTGCCGACGCTAGCCATGAGGTAGAAGCGCGACGCGCGCACCTGGTCCTGGAGATCGTCGTCTCCCTTGATCTGGATGTCTCCCTCCCAGATGGTGGCCCACGCGGCGTCGTTCGCGGCGGTCACGTTGGACGCGCCCGATTCCGCTGCGGCGGCTGCAATGGAAGAGGCGGCCTCGTACGAATTGTCTTGATCGTCCGAGCTTGTCAATCCGACGTACTTCGTGAATGTGTACGTGGTACCCGCGGTCACATCGGCGGTGAGCTTTTGTCCCACTGAATTGGCCGAGAGCCCGGTTGCCTGGCTGAGCGTGCCCTCACCCTCCAATACCGATGCGTACGTTGCCGAAACATCCGTGTGCCGCAGCGCTGTGGTCAGGCCGATGGTGTTGGTGGAGGCATCGCTGTGCGGAGTGAAGGAATCAACGTTTTCGGTTGATCGTGCGTCGAGGACATCGGTGACATCCACGGTGCCGCTCCACTGCGGAGTGAACTTTAGCGTCACAAGCCCGCGCTGATCGTTGGACCGATCCGTAAGCACGGTGTATTCGACGTCGCTGACGTTGCCCGACGGCGCCGTCCAGGTGGCCGCCGTCGAAATGGCGCCTGTCTTCATGTTGAGCGTCTGCTTGTAATTAGAGATGCCACGAATCTCCGGCGTGATCTGCGCGCTGGAGGTTGCAGGCACATCCGCGCCCTGAGCGACGACCGCGATCTGATCAACGTTCACGCCGCAATAGTCGGCGTCCGTGCATTCCAGAACCAGGGGTGAATCCGCGTCGGTGACCTCAACGGTTTGGCGTGCCTCGCCCCATTGATCCCAACCGTTGCCCTCGTCGAAGGAAACGGTGGGAAGGTCGATCACGGACTGCGCTCCACCTATGCTCAAGGTGAGACGCCGGTCGGCGCCATCAGGTGCCTGCGCATGGAATCCGGCGGCGTAACGGACGACGACGTCGTACTGCGTGCCGGCTTCCAAACCGGCGACGTCGATCGTCATCTTGTTCCCGACGGTGCCCCATCCTTGCGTGAATCCGGTGCCGTTGTAGCCGGTGTGATCGGTCGCAACCGACGGGCCGGAAAGTGTACCGTCTTCTGCCTGGCACGGGTTACCGACCTCGCACGGTCCAGTGAAGCTGCTGGCGGGGGCGAAGGCGTCGTCGAAGCTCCCCGAACCGTCCGAGATGTCTAGGCCCGTCCAACCAGGCCCCGAAACTCGCCATTCTTTGCTGACGTCATCGTCTGAGTCATCCGCCACATCGGTCACATTCTTGCCGGTGTAGAAGCCGTTGATCTCGAAAGACGTTGTAACGGGCGAGGAATTCCCCAGTCCCGCGTTCGTGCTGTATCCCTGCCCCTGTGCCGGGACGCGGGCTGCGAAATAGCCGTTGCCCGTGAATGTCGGGAAGTAGCTCTCGCTAAACGGGTTGGTCGAAACTAGCGACCACCCGTCGGCATCGGAGCTGGCTTCGGCTGTGGCCTGTGCTGCGGGAGCAGCGGTGAGGCCGGCCGAAGCCAGCATCGTGAAGCCTGCCAGGGCGCCCACAAACGCCCTTCTTCTGCGGTGGAACGGACCAGGTGATGACATCGTGGCTCCTCTTCTGGGTAAGCAGCATCGCTTATCCCTCTGGTGTGCAGTCGGTCACGGTATGTCCAAAATGTTCCCAACCCTGCGTCGGATTAGTCCAAATTCGGTGTAACTACTGCACGAAGTGACAACGACATCATGCCACATTGGCCCTCAAGATTGAAACGGCCTCACATTGCATTCCCTTTCAGACCGTCACCGTCGGTTATTAGGCGCGGCCAGTAAAGGTCAGGTACAGCAGCGCGACGTTGAGCGCGATGATCGCGATGACCACGACGATCGTCGTTGCCCGCATGATGCGACCGTTCACGAAC
The DNA here is from genome assembly GCF_006715765.1 of Rarobacter incanus. Classification (NCBI taxonomy): domain Bacteria; kingdom Bacillati; phylum Actinomycetota; class Actinomycetes; order Micrococcales; family Rarobacteraceae; genus Rarobacter; species Rarobacter incanus. Next base: position 349,577 of record NZ_VFNV01000001.1, on the reverse strand, counting down.
GACCCCATCAGAGCGCGCCGACTTGTCAACCAAGCGAGCGGGATCAGCGCGAATGGGATGCCGACGGACAAGAACACCTGCGATAGGACCAAGGCCCACGTTGGATTCGCCCCGACCGCCAAGATGACCAGCGCCGGAACGATGGTTACGGAACGCCTCACGAGCAGGGGGATGCGGACGTGCAGTAGCCCGTCCATGATCGAGGCCCCCGCGTAGCATCCCACCGAGGTCGAGGCCAGGCCCGAGGCAAGCAGCCCAATTCCAAATATCACGCCGATCACGGGCCCCAGAGCATTCGTGATCGCCGCGTGCGCGCCCTCGATGGTGTCGGTGCCGCTGACCCCCGGCAGTGATGCCGCCGCGAGCAGGAGCATGGCGATGTTCACCGAGCCCGCGATCACCAAAGCGAAGATGACGTCGATCTTGGTGGCATGCAGGAGCCGACCGATCCGCTGGGGGCTATTGCTGGCACCGTGCCGATCGCGGGCCAACGATGAATGCAGGTAAATCGCGTGGGGCATGACGGTTGCACCGAGCATGCTTGCAGCCAAAAGTACCGTGTCGGCACCCTGGAACCGTGGCACCAGGCCCTCCGCGGCCTGTCCCCAATCAACGGGACTGACAACCAACCCGGCCATGAAGCCGATTGTGATGATAAACAGCAGCGCCATGATGACGAATTCGAAGGGGCGCTGGCCTCGTCGCGATTGCACCGCAAGGATCGCAAGCGAAACGACCCCTACGATTGCCCCGCCCAGCACCAATGGAACGTTGAACAGGATATGCAGAGCTATCGCGCCGCCGATCACCTCCGCTAGGTCGGTGGCCGCAGCGACCAGTTCCGCCTGCACCCAATAGGCTAGGCGCCCCGCGCGAGGCATCCTCTCCCCCAGGATTTCCGGCAACGATTTGCCGGTCACGATTCCCAGTTTGGCCGATAGATACTGGATGACCACGGCCATGACATTGGCGACAACCAGCACCCACACGAGCAAGTACTTGTAGCCGGCACCCGCCGAAAGGTTGGCCGCGACGTTCCCGGGATCCACGTACGCGATCGCGGCGACGAAAGCCGGTCCGAGCAGCCACATGAGCTTGCGCTCTAGTCGCCCGTGCGGCGATGCCACTTCTTGCGTCTCAACTTCTTCTACAGTGCGCACGTTTCCCCTCGTCTAGCCCGTCGGCTGCGCCAATCGATCGCAGTATTCGGAAATGCTAACACGCCGTGTTCGGTGCGCCGAAGTGTATGATTCTGGTGCACCTCACGCCGGGTGCGGTGGCGTCCCACACCGTCGCGTGGACACGGCGGATGCCAGTACCGAATACGGGAGGCGCAATGCCTGTAAATTTGGAGTGCGCGCAGGCCGGGCCCCCGGCACTGCGGTCTCTGGGGCGGTTTGCGGATGCGCGTTCACGCGCCGGATTCGCCGGGCGGTCCCATGAGCCCGCGCCACCGTCCTGCCCCCGCGGGCATCCTGTTCGCGACGGCCCGTGTTCGGGTCCACGATTGGAGGAGGACTTCAGTGATCGATGTCTGGATAGTAGCCGCCGCGCTCAGCGCGCTCACGGCATACTCAGCTTGGCGCGATCCACGAAAGGTGCGAATCGGCGTCTACCTCTTATCGACGATCGTCGTGATCGCCTTCGGCATTGTTACCGAGGTGCTGGTTGCGCTCGGCAAGGCCGTTGCCGGCCCCGGGTCGTCCACCGATCAGCAGATCGCCGCCACAAATGCGCAGGCCTGGGTGCTATTCGGCGTGATTGCGGTCGGCCTGCTCTCCATGACCGTCATCGCCGTATTTCTTATCCTCACCGGAGTTCTTGTGGTGCGCCGGGAGGGCCGGTCGCTTTCGCACGCTCTGGCCCTCATCACCGGAGGCGGCATTCTTGCCTTCTTGGGCGCCATGGTGTGGAGCATCCTCACCAATCGGGAGCCCATATTCTTGACCCTCGTGGCGCTCACTCTGCCCGCGGGATACATAGGTTTTGGGCTCATCGCATACCTATTGTGGTCGCGCCTCTACGTAGCCTATGCGGGGCGGGTCCGCCGCAAACCGATCGTGGCCGTGATCGTCTTGGGTTCGGGTCTGATCCGGGGGCTGACAGTGACGCCCCTGCTCGCGGCGCGGGTGGAACGCGGCATTAAAGAGCGGCAACGATGGATCCGGCGGGGATCGCGCCCGGTGCTCATCGTCTCCGGTGGACAGGGCCCCCGCGAAAGAGTGAGCGAGGCCGCCGCGATGGCGGATTACGCCTTCGGGCAGGGTTTAGTCGGATCCGACATTCGGCTCGAACGCCGTTCTCGCACCACCATGGAAAACCTAGAGTTTTCGCGCGAACTATTGCGCGCGAGCGGCCCGGACTCCCCCGTCGCGATCGCCACTTCGAGTTTTCATGCGTTCCGGGCCGCGATATTCATGCGCAAGATGAAATGGCGAGGATACGCCGTGGGTTCGCCCACCGCGGGCTACTACTGGCCCACGGCCTTTCTACGCGAGTACATCGCCGTCCTGCGCGAGCACCTGACACTAAACGTCATCGCCGTAGCAATCCTGCTGCTTCCGTTTGCGGCCGGCCTGGTGGCCTCTTACCTGTAAGCCAGCGGGCGTATCGAGACCACCGCCGCTCAAGCCTCCGCACTGGAACCAAAACCCCGCTGGTCGAGTTGCCCGCGCAGCGGGCGTATCGAGACCACCCCCGCGGCGCACTCGATCAGCAAAGTCCCCGGCCCGCTGGTCGAGTGCGCGCGAAGCGCGCGTATCGAGACCACACTCGAACCAAAACCCCGCACTCGACGAGTTCGCGCACTCCCGCGCGCGCCGACCGCGCCCCTTCCAGTCAAAACCCCTGCACAAACCACCGCACTCGAACCAAAACCCCGCACTCGACGACCCCGGACACCCCCGCACGCGCCGACCGCGCCCCTTCCAGTCAAAACCCCCGCACAAAACCCCACACTCGAACCAAAACACCGCACTCGACGACCCCGGACACCCCCACACGCGCCGACCGCGCCCCTTCCAGTCAAAACCCCCGCACAAACCACCGCACTCGGCGGGCGAAGGCGAGACACGGCGCACCCGGCGGACGAAAAGGCGAGACACGGCGCACCCGGCGGGCGAAGGCGAGACACGGCGCACCCGGCGGACGAAAAGGCGAGACACGGCGCACCCGGCGGGCGAAGGCGAGACACGACGCCCGCGATCTACGGGATTGCGCGCAAAAAAGAAAGTGGCCCGAACTCACGGAACTGTGAGTTCGGGCCGACCTGATGTCATTCGACATCGATTGGTGCCCCGGGTGGGATTCGAACCCACACTGGATCGGGTTTGAGCCGAACGCCTCTGCCAGTTGGGCTACCGGGGCATTTACCGTCAGCGACTTTACACCATCGGTGGATGTGAACGCCAAACGACCTGCGGCGAGCACTACGCGCGTCGGGGTGGGCGCCGAACGGGTGGCGGATAATCGTGTCCGCCACCCGTTCGGCTATGTGCAACTGCGGTGTTCGCCCCCGAGCGGGAGGCGAAACTACTTGACTAGGTCCTAGCGGCCCTCGCCGATGCGGTGAACCAGGATCGAGTTGGTGGTACCGGGAACACCCACCGGTGCACCCGAAACGACGACCACCAGGTCCCCGTCCTCGGCAAGGCCGAGTTCGCGAACCGTGCTGTCGACCTGGGTAACCATCTGGTCGGTGTTGTCGACGGTCTCTACCTTGACAGCGTTGGTGCCCCAGGACAGCGCCAGCTGGCTACGGACGTCCTCGCTGGGCGTCAGCGCCAGCAGCGGCACCTGGTTACGCAGACGCGACACGCGACGAGCGGAATCGCCCGACTGCGTGAAAGTCACCACGTACTTGCAGTGCAGTTCCGCTGCGACCTCGACGGCTGCGTGCGTGATGACGCCGCCACGGGTGTGCGGGTCCGACCCGAGCGGGGCGATCCGCTCCGCACCAAGCGTCTCGGTGGCCTCGATGATCCGTGCCATCGTGCGCACGGTCTCGATCGGGAAGTCACCGACGCTGGTCTCGCCGGAAAGCATGACCGCGTCCGCACCGTCGAGAACGGCGTTGGCGCAGTCGGATGCCTCGGCGCGTGTGGGACGAGGCGAAGAAATCATGGATTCCAGCACCTGGGTCGCGACGATTACGGGCTTCGCGTTGCGACGAGCCAACTCGACGGCGTGCTTTTGCACCAACGGAACCTGCTCGAGCGGAAGCTCGACGCCCAAGTCACCGCGGGCAACCATGATGCCATCGAATGCCTTGACGATCTCTTCGAGGTTCTCAACCGCCTGCGGCTTCTCAACCTTGGCGATGACGGGGACCTTGCGGCCCTCTTCTTCCATGATGCGGGCGACGTCGTCGTAGTCCTTGGCGGAACGAACAAACGAGAGGGCAATGAAATCGGTGCCCAGGCGCAACGCCCAGCGCAGGTCGGTTTCGTCCTTGTCCGACAGCGCAGGTACGGAGACAGCAACGCCAGGAAGGTTGATGCCCTTGTTGTTCGACACGGGTCCTGGAACTTCGACGCGCGTCACGACGCGGGGGCCCTCGACCGCGACAACGCGGACCGTGACCTTACCGTCATCGATCAGCAGCGGGTCGCCGACGCGTGCGTCGTGCGGCAGACCCTTGTGCGTGGTCGAAACCAGTTCCTTGGTACCTTCGACGTCTTCCGTCGTGATCGTGAAGGTATCGCCCTCGTTGAGGTAGTACTTCTCGTCGTTCTTGAACTTTCCGAGGCGAATCTTGGGGCCCTGCAGGTCCACCAGGATTGCCACATTGCGGCCAGCGGCAGCCGCCGCGGCGCGAACGCCGTGGAAGACCGCCTCGTGCTCTTCGGGAGCTCCGTGGCTGCGGTTGATTCGTGCCACATCCATGCCGGCGTCGACGAGTTCACGCAGACGCTCAGGGGATGCAGTTACCGGTCCGATTGTGCAAACAATTTTCGCTTTTCGCATGTACTCCACCCTAGTCGGGAATCCGACCGAAGATCGGGACTTCGGTCTAGTAGTTGGCTGTCAATTAGGCATAGCGGCAACCGCACGTGCGCACGCCACTATCAAGAGGTTGATCGGTAGTGTGTAAATCGCTCTCCCAGGATGTGTTTAGGCGCGCAATGCCACTGAGCTTGCGGAAACGGGTGCAGGCAATTCAGTGCGGCCCCGCAGGTATACGTCGACCGATGCGGCGGCGGCACGGCCCTCTGCGATTGCCCAGACGATCAAGGATTGCCCGCGTCCGGCGTCGCCTGCAACAAAGACCCCGGGTACCTGAGTCGCAAACCCATCGTTGCGGGCAAAAGACTTGCGAGTGGTTACGGGTAGGTCAAGGCTGCCTTCCATGGTGCTGGTCTCGGGTCCCGTGAAGCCCATCGCGATCAGGACAAGATCTGCTGGCAGATCCTCTTCGGTTCCGGGCGTGGGAACGCGCCGACCATCGTCCAGATACTGCGTCTTTGAGACACGCAGGTGCCGAACGTGCCCGTTCTCGTCACCGACATAGGCCACAGTCGAGGCCAGGAATTTGCGTTCCCCGCCCTCCTCATGGGAGGTCGACACCTCGTAAAGGCGCGGCGTGGTGGGCCACGGCTCGGAATCGGGGCGAACGTGGGGCAACTCCCGGCCGATCGCCAGGTTCGTTACCGACGCCGCCCCCTGACGCAACGCGGTTCCTATGCAGTCCGATCCAGTGTCGCCACCACCGATGACGATGACATGCTTTCCGGCGGCATTGATCGGATCGGTGACCACGCGGCCCGAGGTCTCGCGGTTCGAACGCACCAGGTATTCCATCGCATAGTGGACCCCGGCCAGTTCCCGACCGGGCAAAGCCAGCTCCCGCGGCACCGTCGCACCCGTCGCAATCACGACCGCGTCGTACCGATCACGCAGATCGTTCCAGGAGATGTCGCGCCCCACCTCGACTCCGGTGCGAAATACGGTCCCTTCGGCACGCATCTGTTCGATCCGCCGGTCGATCAGCTCCTTTTCGAGCTTGAAGTCGGGAATTCCATAGCGCAGCAGACCGCCGATCGCGTCGTCGCGCTCATACACCGCGACCGTGTGCCCGATTCGCGACAGCTGCTGCGCGGCAGCAAGACCCGCGGGCCCAGAACCGATGATCGCTACAGTTTTGCCGGTAAACCGCTGCGGAACCTGCGGCGTGACCAAACCGCGCCGGTAGGCCTCGTCGATAATCTCCGCTTCGAAGTTCTTGATCGTCACTGGTGGCTGGTTGATGCCCAGCACGCAGGCGTCCTCACACGGGGCGGGGCAAACCCGCCCGGTGAACTCGGGGAAATTATTTGTCGCGTGCAGGCGATCGATGGCGTCGGCCCACTGCCCCTCGCGCACCAGATCGTTCCACTCCGGAATGATGTTGCCAAGCGGGCAACCCTGGTGGCAAAACGGGATGCCACAGTCCATGCACCGGCTCGCCTGCTCCTTGAGGAACGGCGAAGCCTGATCGCGGTGCTCGTGCACATCGCGGAAATCCCGCAGCCGCACAGCCACCGGACGGTTGGCTGGCAGTTCACGTTCGCGGTACTTCAGGAATCCACGTGGGTCAGCCATGTGCAACCTCCAAAATCTTCTCCCACTGGCCGGGAGCGGTCAGGTCGATGCCGTCGGATTCGGCTTGCGCCAAAACCGTGCGCATGCGGTTGTATTCCGCTGGAATGAGCGCGGTGAAGCGGGCACGAGTCTTCGCAAAGTCCGCCAAGAGCTCGCGCGCCACGGGTGAATCGGTCTCTTCCAAGTGCTGTTCAATCAGATTTTGGACGAGTTCCGCCTCCTCCTGCGTCAGCGGCCGCCGCAGCAGTTCCCCGTCCCGTGCCTGGACGTTGAGCCGTTCCTCATCGAGGTCAAGGACGTATGCGGTACCCCCGGACATGCCAGCGCCGAAGTTTCGTCCGGTGCGTCCCAGAACCACCACGGTCCCCCCGGTCATGTACTCGCACCCGTGATCGCCAACCCCCTCGACGACGAGGGTCGCGCCCGAGTTTCGCACCGCGAATCGCTCGCCGGTAAGCCCCCGCAAGAAAATCTGCCCGGAGGTTGCGCCGTAGCCGATGACGTTGCCTGCTATCACGTTGCTGGCACCCGACAGTACGGAATCTGCGGATTGCCGCACGATGATGCGTCCGCCGGAAAGGCCCTTGCCGACGTAGTCGTTGGCGTCGCCGAGGAGGCGCAGGGTCACGCCCTGCGGAAGGAACGCACCGAAGGATTGCCCGCCGGATCCGGTCAACGTCACATCGATCGTGTTGTCGGGCAGCGGGTCGGCCCAGAACCGCTTCGTCACCTCGTGCCCGAGCATGGTGCCGACCGTGCGGTTGACGTTGCGGACGGTGTGGCTGATAGTCACGGGCGTTCGGGTTTCGAGCGCATCCGCCGCCAACGCGATCAGGTCATTGTCGAGTGCGCGGTCCAGGCCGTGGTCCTGGCCCTTGACGCGGCGCGGTGCGGAGCCCGGCGGCAGCGACGGTTGGGCGAGGATCGGCTCGAGGTTGAGGCCCGTCGTCTTCCAGTGACCGACGGCGGCCCCGACATCCAGCGCGTCGACGCGGCCCACGGCCTCGTCGATCGACCTGAATCCGAGCGCGGCCAGGTGCTCGCGGACCTCCTGCGCAATGAATTCGAAGAAGTTGATCACGAATTCGGGCTTGCCGGTGAAGCGGGCGCGCAGTTCGGGGTTCTGGGTGGCGACACCGACGGGGCAGGTGTCCAGGTGGCACACGCGCATCATGATGCACCCGGAAACCACCATTGCCGTGGTTGCGAACCCGAATTCCTCAGCGCCCAAAAGGGCGGCGATAACGACATCGCGGCCGGTCTTGAGCTGGCCGTCGACCTGCACCGTGATGCGGTCACGCAGGTTGTTCAGCACGAGGGTCTGCTGGGTTTCGGCCAAACCGATTTCCCACGGTGTTCCCGCGTGCTTGAGGGAAGTGAGCGGGCTTGCTCCGGTGCCTCCGTCGTGACCCGAAATCAACACGACATCCGCGTGGGCCTTCGAGACGCCGGCGGCGACCGTGCCCACGCCGAACTCACTGACCAGCTTCACGTGGACCCGCGCCTGCGGGTTCGCGTTCTTGGCGTCGTGAATCAACTGCGCAAGGTCTTCGATTGAGTAAATGTCGTGGTGCGGAGGCGGGGAAATCAGGCCGACTCCCGGGGTCGAGTGCCTGGTCTTTGCCACCCATGGGTACACCTTTTGTCCGGGCAGTTGCCCGCCTTCGCCGGGCTTGGCACCCTGGGCTAGCTTGATCTGGATGTCGTCGGCAAAGGTCAGGTATTCCGATGTCACTCCGAATCGGCCCGACGCGATCTGCTTGACCCGCGAACGACGCTTGGGGTCGTGCAGGCGCTCCGGATCCTCACCGCCTTCACCCGTGTTTGACCGCCCACCCAATGCGTTCATCGCGATGGCCAGTGTCTCGTGAGTTTCGCGGGAAATCGAGCCGTACGACATGGCGCCGGTGTTGAAGCGCTTGACAATCTCGCTGACGGGTTCGACCTCATCCAGCGGAATCGGTTCGCCGACCGGCCGCATTTCGAGCAGACCGCGCAGCGTCATAAGGCGCTTGGCCTGATCGTCAATCTTCTTCGTGTACTGGCGAAAGACGTCGTAACGGCCCGTCCGCGTCGCGTGCTGCAGGCGGAATACAGTCTCGGGGTCGAACAGGTGAGGTTCGCCCTCGCGGCGCCACTTGTATTCGCCGCCGATTTCGAGCGCGCGGTGGGGCGCAAGGTTCCCGGATCGGGGGTAGGCCTTGTCGTGGCGGGCCTTGACCTCGTCCGCGATCACGTCGATGCCAATCCCGCCAAGGCGCGATGTCGTTCCCGTGAAGTACTCGTCGATTACCTCTTGGGACAGGCCCACTGCCTCGAACACCTGTGCGCCGCGGTAGGAGGCGATGGTCGATATGCCCATCTTGCTCATGACCTTCAAAACGCCCTTGCCGAGCGCCTTGATCAGGTTCTTGACCGCCTTCTCCGGGTCCACGCTGAGGTAGCCACGGGTTGCCAGGTCCTCGACCGTTTCCATGGCCAGGTAGGGGTTGACCGCGGCCGCGCCGTAGGAAATGAGCAACGCAATATGGTGAACTTCACGCACGTCGCCGGCCTCGACCACCAGGGACACCTGAGTGCGAGTGTGTCGGCGCAGCAGGTGTTGGTGGACGGCGCTGAGCAACAGCAGGGAGGGAATCGGCGCATACTGGCTGTCGCCATCGCGGTCGGAAAGCACCAGGAAGCTGGTTCCGGCGGCAACCTGCGCATCTGCTTCGGCGAAAATCTCTTGCAGCCGCTCGCGCAGCGCCGCACCGCCACCGTCCACTCGGTAGAGCCCGCGCAGGGTGTGCGCCCGGAAGTTGGATTTGCGGCCCAACTCGGAGCGATCGACGTGCACGATCTTGGAAAGCTGGTCGTTGTCAAGCACCGGGAACGGTAGCACCAGTTTGCGCGCGTGCTCGGGCGAATCCGATAGCAGGTTGGGTTCGGGGCCAATGGCGCCACCGATCGATGTCACTAGTTCTTCGCGAATCGCGTCGAGCGGCGGGTTGGTGACCTGCGCGAACATCTGCGTGAAGTAGTCGAAGAGCAACCGCGGTCGTTCCGAGAGCACGGCTATCGGGGTATCTGTTCCCATCGCGCCGAGCGGTTCCGCGCCCGTGTTGGCGATCGGGGTCAAGATGACCTTCAATTCCTCTTCGGTGTAGCCGAAGGCGCGCTGGCGCCGAGCCACGGAAGCCGATGAGTGCGCGACGTGTTCGCGGTCGGGAAGGTCTTCGAGGTAGATTTCCCTGTCCTTGATCCATTCACCGTACGGCCTGGACCGCGCCAGCTGGCTCTTTATTTCGCTGTCTTCGATGATCCGGCCGGCGGCAGTATCGACGAGGAACATCTTGCCCGGCTCCAGGCGCCCCTTGCGCACGACCTTGGCCTGATCGATGTCAAGGACCCCGGATTCGCTGGCGAGCACCACGAGGCCGTCATCGGTCACCCAGTAACGTCCGGGGCGCAACCCGTTGCGATCCAGGACGGCGCCGATGAGCGTGCCGTCGGTGAAGTTCAGGCAGGCAGGACCGTCCCACGGCTCGATGAGGTTCGCGTGGAACTCGTAGAACGCGCGCAGGTCGGCGGGCATCTGCGTGTGGTTTTCCCACGCCTCCGGAATCATCATCATGACGGCGTGCGGCAGCTCGCGTCCCGCCAGGTGCAGCAGCTCCAGGACCTCGTCGAAGCTCGCCGAGTCGGAGGACCCGGGCGAGCACACCGGCAGGAGGTCTGCCATGTCACCCAGAATCTCGGATTCCATCATGCCCTGGCGGGCCGCAACCCAGTTGCGGTTGCCGCGCACCGTGTTGATCTCGCCGTTGTGCGCAATCATCCGGAATGGCTGCGCCAACGGCCAAGACGGGAACGTATTGGTGGAAAAGCGCGAGTGCACCAGTGCCAGTTCCGAGGCGTAACGATCGTCGCGCAAATCCGCAAAGAAAAGGGCAAGTTGACCGGTGGTCAACATGCCCTTGTAGGTGAGGGTGCGCGCAGATAGCGAGCCGAAAAAGACTCCCAGCTCGTTTTCTGCACGCTTGCGCAACCGGTAGGTCACCCTGTCAAGGGCCAAACCGCTCACAGCGCGGTCGGGGGCCGCCACGACAAGTTGGCGGAAGGTGGGCATGGACGCGCGGGCGGTCGGGCCCACAAGGTCGGGGTCAACGGGCACGTCGCGCCACGCCAGAACGTCGAGTCCGACCTGCGCCGCGATCTTCTCGATTCCGGTAGCCGCCTGGTCGGCCGCCGCCAGCTCGCCTGGCAGGAACGCGATGCCGATGGCGTAGTGCCCGACCGCGGGAAGTTCGGCGTCGATAACGTCGCGCAAGAACGCGTCGGGAATCTGCGTGAGGATGCCCGCACCGTCGCCGGAGTTTTCTTCAGCGCCAACGGCACCGCGGTGGTCCAGATTCTCGAGCGCGGTCAGCGCCGCATCGACGATGTCTCGTCCCGCGGTACCGCGCAACGTCGCGACGAAGGCGACACCGCAGGCATCATGCTCTGCCTCTGGATTGTACAAGCCCTGTGCCGGGTAACCACACTGGGCGTACGGACCGGATGAACTCACCGGCGTGCTCATTTGCACCGTCCTTACATTCACCTGCCACAAACTCTGCGGTGAAAATCGTGCTGGCCCACGGCGGGGGGCAACCGGGGCATAATTTTTGTGCCGATCAGTCGGCAGCGTCGCCCCAGGATAACAGGGCTTGGGGCCATGGCTGAACGCCGACCGGGGTGTTAGTCGGCGCCCGGAGTCGGGCCGATGCTTGAAGATCTTCTCCCAAGCGTTACGACGGCTGCTGCGGATACAACCAGAAGTACCACTGCGGTCCAGACGTTGAGCCGCAGGCCCAGGAAGTGGTGGGCCTGGTCAACTCTCAACATCTCTACCCACAATCGTCCGGTGGTGTAGATCAGCACGTATAGCCAGAATACCTGACCGCGACGCATCCGAAGGCGGCGCTCGCACAGCAACAGCAGCGCGACGCCGAGGAGCGACCACAGCGACTCGTACAAAAACGTGGGATGAAAGGTCGTTCCGGGCGCGTATCCGGCCGCCTGGGCAATGCCCGGTGACACGCTGAGCGCCCACGGAAGGTCGGTCGGGCCGCCGAATAGCTCCTGGTTGAACCAGTTGCCCCAGCGTCCGATCGCCTGCGCCAGCAAGATGGGCGGCGCCGCCACGTCAGCGAAGTCAATGATCGACACCCCCGTCGAGCGGCACCCAAGCCACGCGCCGACAGCGCCAAGCGCAATCGCACCCCAAATTCCCAGCCCGCCGTTCCAGATGTATAGGGCCGCGACCGGGTTTCCTCCCGCACCGAAGTACTGATCCGGGCTGGTGATGACGTGGTAGATCCTGCCGCCGACGATTCCGAAGGGAACGGCCCACAAGCAGATCGTATAGATCGCATCGGGGTCACCGCCCCTGGCCTGCCATCGCTTCGCGGTCCACCAAACGGCAACGCCGATCCCGGCAAGCAAACACAGCGCATACGCGTGGATCGTGAGCGGCCCCAGGTGGAATGCGTTCCAGGTGGGGCTGGGGATCGAAGCGAGGACCGTTTCCCCGCTTCCCCTCACGGTCGCGCGCCTTCGCGCACTCCGGCGGCAAGCTGCTGGGCAACGTGGGCCAAATCATCCAGCTGTTGCGCGAACGGCTTATCCGTGAGCAGCGTTTTGACGAACGCCGATCCCACAATCACGCCGTCAGCGTAGGAAGCAATATCGGCTGCCTGTTCGCGCGTGGACACTCCGAGCCCGACACACACGTTGGCCGCACCCGCGGCGCGCGTATCCTCCACCAGGGTGCGCGCGGCGCTTCCCACCTGTGTCCGTTCCCCGGTCACGCCCATGGTCGAGGCCGCGTACACAAACCCGCGGCATGCGCGGGCGGTCAGGGCCAGGCGTTCGGGCGTCGAACTGGGCGCCACCAGGAACACCCGATCGAGCCCGGCAGCGTCCGCGGCCTCGATCCACTCGGACGCCTCATCGGGAATCAGATCGGGGGTGATGATGCCCGCGCCGCCCGCCGCGGCCAGGTCGCTCGCGAACTTCGCGACGCCGCGTCGCAGAATCGGATTGAAGTAGCTCATCACGAGCACGGGCACGTCAAGATCCGCCAGCGCTGCGACCACGGTGAAGACATCGTCCACCCTGGTGCCGCCTGCAAGCGCCTGATCGACCGCGTGCTGAATCGTGGGGCCATCCATCACCGGGTCGGTGTAGGGAATCCCCAGCTCCAGGATGTCGACGCCGTTCTCGACCAGCGTCCGGGCAGCCTCAATTGATCCCTCAACGGTCGGGAACCCCACAGGGAGGTACCCGATCAGGGCGGCGCGGGACTCGTCCTTGATTGCTGCGAGTCTGGTTGCGGTGCTCACCATCACTTCGCCTCCTGTTCGCTCGGAACCAGCCCAAACCACTTCGCGGCCGTCTCTACGTCCTTGTCGCCGCGCCCCGAAAGGTTGACGATGACAACCGCGTCGGGGCCGAGTTTGCCTGCAACCTTGAGCCCGCCCGCCAGCGCGTGCGCGGATTCGATGGCGGGCAAGATGCCCTCGGTCTTGGACAGCAACGCGAACGCTTCCATCGCCTCCGTATCGGTGATGGGCGCGTACTCGACCCGTCCAATATCGTGCAGATAGGAATGCTGGGGTCCCACCGACGGGTAGTCCAACCCCGCGGATACGGAGTGGCTGGGGAGGGTTTGGCCGTCCTCATCTTGCAGAAGATACGAACGAGCGCCGTGCAGCACACCGGGAGCGCCACCCGAAAAGCGCGACGCGTGCCGCCCCGAGTCGATGCCCTCTCCCCCCGCTTCGAAGCCGTACAGCTTGACGGCGTCGTCGTTGAGGAACCCGGAAAAAATGCCCATGGCGTTCGATCCGCCGCCCACGCAGGCGACCACCGCGTCGGGCAGCCGGCCGGTCGCGGCCAGCACCTGTTCGCGTGCCTCCTTGCCGATGACCGAGTGAAACTCGCGAACCATCTCGGGGAACGGGTGCGGCCCGGTCACCGTACCGAGAAGATAGTGGGTGTTTTCGACGTTGGCGACCCAGTCTCGCAGCGCCTCATTGATCGCGTCCTTGAGGGTGCGCGTCCCGATCGTCACCGGAACCACCGTGGCGCCCAAAAGGCGCATGCGCGCCACGTTCAGGGCCTGCCGGCGCGTGTCTTCCTCGCCCATGTAGATGACGCACTCAAGATCCATCAGCGCCGCCGCGGTCGCGGTCGCGACGCCGTGCTGCCCGGCTCCCGTTTCGGCGATCACGCGGGTCTTGCCCATCCGCTTGACCAACAGCGCCTGCCCGAGGACATTGTTGATTTTGTGCGAACCGGTGTGGTTGAGGTCCTCACGCTTGAGGAAAATGCGGGCGCCGCCGCCGTGCGCGGCGAACCGGGGAACCTCCGTCAGCGGGTTGGGTCGGCCGGTGTAGTCGCGCTCCAATCGGCGTAGCTCCGCTACGAATTGCGGATCGACAATGGCGGCGTGATATTCCCTATCCAGTTCGTCGAGTGCCGCGATAAGGGCTTCGGGGACGTAGCGCCCGCCGAAATCGCCGAAGTAGGGCCCCGAAATGTGATTCACAGTGTCAGACACGAATTGTTCTTTCTGGCGCCCGTGGCGCCTAGGTCAGTGACGTACTGCCCGCAGCGACGGGTGAGCCCCCGCGGCGACAAGGTTTGCGACGGAGAGCCGCGGCGTTGAATCCGTGACCAGGGCCTCGCCGACCAGGACGGCATCGGCACCCGCGCGGGCATATTCAACGACATCGTGCGCATCGCGCACACCGGATTCGGCGATCTTGACAATGTGGTCTGGGATGAATGGTGCGACCGCTGCGAATACGTCACGATCCACGTCGAGCGTCTTGAGATTCCGCACGTTGACGCCGATGATGCGCGCCCCGGCGACCACCGCCCGCTCCACCTCTTGCTCGGTGTGCACCTCGACCAGTGCCGCCATGCCCAAGGAGTGCACGCGCTCGATGAGGGATTCCAGCACCGTCTGCTCCAGGGCGGCAACGATCAAGAGCACCACGTCGGCCCCGTAGGCGCGCGCCTCCCACACCTGGTAAGGCGTGACGATGAAGTCCTTGCGCAGTACCGGGATGTCGACGGCCTTACGCACGGCCGCCAGATCGTCCAGGGATCCGCCGAACCGGCGCTGCTCGGTGAGAACGGAAATCATGGTTGCACCGCCGGCCTCGTACTCGCTGGCCAGCGCGGCCGGATCGGCGATTGTGGCCAGCGCGCCCTTTGACGGGCTTGCCCGCTTGACCTCCGCTATCACCGATAACGCGCCGCCCTTTCGCAGACGGGCGTAGGCGTCGATGGCGCTGTCGCGCCGCGCAACTCGGTCCTTCAGCTCGGCGAGCGGGGTGGCCGCTTCGCGCACCGCGAGGTCCTCGCGCACGCCAGCGATGATGGTGTCTAAAACTGTGCCCACGGCCATCAGCCCTACCGTGGTTGACCCTGGCCGGCCAGGCGCAGAAAGTAGCCGCCCAGAAGCGCGGCCACTACTACGGCCGCGCCGACCGCGATGATCACGTACTGACCCAGGCAAACACCCAGCGTGGCGACGATCGCCCCGAGCACGATTCCGAGCATCGCGAACCAGGCCGCTAGCGTGCGCCCTTCGTTGTGGTTAGGTTGGTCGTCCGGCAGTTCGAACGGCTGCTCGATCGCAAACCGGTCCTGGGTGCTTACCGCCTTGTGTGAGTCCTGAGACATCGGTTCTACCTCTCCCCTCGCCAATACTGGTTACAGCCTACCCGCCTTACGGCGGGGCCCGACACTCTCACTCGCTCGTGGGGTCCTCCCCGCGATCCAGCGCCGCCCACTTTTCCGCGCTCGACACCTGGTTGGGGGCATTTGCTGACATATCGCCGCGGGCAGTGACATCAAATCGCGTGGTCACGCGGGCGGGTGCGGGAAGCACCGCGACAACGATGCACGCGACAGCGACGAGCGCCGCCACCGCCAAGGCCCCGTACCCCCACGGGGTTACGCTGGCCGAATCGACGATCGCGACTCCGGTTTTCTCGCTCAGCGCCGCGGCGGCTGCCCCCGCGGGGTCGGCGAGCGTGTCGGCCGTGACGATAGCAAGTCCCGCACTGGCGAGTGCCGCGATCGCGGCGCACAGGACGCGCACCGCGCGCCCCCCCAAGAGCGATGTTAGCGCTGCCGCCCCCGCCAAGAGCGCCACCGGAGCGACCAGCGCCTGGGCGGTGAACCCGCTCAGCGCCACCTCGACCTTTCCGACCACGGTCGTGGACTGCGCCGTTATCCACGTCGGAGAGCCGGAGGCTCCGATCGCTATCACCCCCGCGGCCATCACGAGGAATGCGCGTGCACGGGTAAGAACCGGGAGCCTTGCGGCGGCGCGGGGAATGTTCGTGTTCGCGTTCCGCGCCGGTACTGGGGCTGCAGGCGCCTCGGCGCGTGGGGTTTTGTCGCTCATCTTTGGGAAAGCTGTTCGGCCGTCGCCGGCACGGCACCGAGGTCGCCTCCCGTGATGAAGCACGTCCTTTCCCCGGTGTGGCAGGCGGCTCCGATCTGGTTGACGCGGATCAGCAGGGCGTCGCCGTCGCAATCGATCTGCGCGGACTGCACGAACTGCGCGTGCCCCGAGGTATCCCCCTTGCGCCAGTATTCCTGCCGGGAACGGCTGAAAAACGTCACCCTTCCGGTAGTCAGGGTGCGCGCAAGCGCCTCGTCGTCCATCCAACCGAGCATCAGAACTTCGCCGGTGTCGTGCTGCTGAATGATTGCGGCAACTAACCCGTTGGGGTCTCTTTTCAGGCGCTGCGCGATGCGAGGATCCAATTCCGTCATCGAACGATCACCCCCTCCGCACGCATTTGCTCCTTGACCTGCGAAATTGTCAAGGTACCGTAGTGGAAGACGCTGGCCGCCAGCACCGCGTCTGCGCCGTGGTGGGCAACCTGGGCGAAGTCGCTGGCCCGGGCGGCCCCACCGGATGCAATCAGCGGCACGGTGACCTCCGCGCGCACCCGGTCGAACATGTCCAGGTCAAACCCCGCCAGCGTGCCGTCGGCGTCCATCGAGTTGAGCAGGATTTCACCGGCGCCCAGCTCGGCGCCGCGGTGCGCCCATTCGACGGCGTCGATGCCGGTACCCCTGCGCCCACCGTGCGTCGTCACTTCGAATCCGGATGGCGTCGGAACCCCCTCGCGCACGCGCCGGGCGTCGACGGACAACACCAGCACCTGGGAGCCGAACCGGTCGGCGATGCGGGAGATCAGGTGAGGGTCCGCGATAGCGGCGGTATTGACCGCGACCTTGTCGGCTCCTGCACGCAGTAGCCTGTCGACGTCCTCGACTGCGCGCACCCCGCCGCCGACGGTGAGCGGGATGAACACCTGCTCGGCGGTGCGCCGCACAACGTCGATCATCGTTTCGCGGTTGCCGCTGGACGCGGTGACGTCCAGGAATGTCAGTTCGTCCGCGCCTTCTTTGTTGTACCGCGCCGCCAACTCGACGGGATCGCCTGCATCGCGCAAATTCGCGAAGTTGACGCCCTTGACGACCCGCCCCGCATCGACGTCGAGGCACGGAATGACCCTCACGGAAACCGTCACGACTCACCCTTCTTGGTTTTCTTTTCCGACTTGGACTTCGTATCGGTCTTGGTGTCGGACGCGCCGCCAGCGGCGTCATCGGCCTTACCGCTGCTCGATCCCTCGCCCTGCGCGGACGCGGCAAGCACATCGATCAGGTACACCATAGTCTCTTTCTTCCACTTCCCATCGGTGAGCCCGAACGCCTGCCCGGGGGGCACGACGACCAGGATCCGCGACCCCACCGTGACATCGCTGAGCGCCGAATCGAGTCCCTCGATCAGGGCATCGGAGCCGACATTCACCGTCACGGGCAACGCATCATCCGCCCGGCTGGAACCGACCACCTTCCCGTTCGACCACCGCACGGCCTCGTACTGGATCACCGCACCCTTGCCCGCCGCGACCTGCGCACCGTTGCCTCGAATCAGCACCGACGTCGTCAAGACCGACGGCGGGTCGGACTTTTTCGGGATGGTGATATTGGTGCCATCCACCGTGGGCAGTTTCTCCCCATCGCTCGACTCGGTGGCCGGATCCGCGACCTTGGTGCCGTCGGCATTGATGGGAAGAACGTCCACGACCATGATGAGAGGGATCTCGTCATATGTGGCGATCGAAACCCTGCCGCCTGCCCTGATCCCGACCAGCGACTCGTAGAGCGCCTCCCCCAGATCCGTAACCGTCACCCGGTACACCTGCGGAAGGGTGTCGAAGTCGTTGCGAAGTTCATCGCCGGTGGACCCCGATATCGCAAGGATCCGCAGCAGCGCCTTCCCATTGGGCCGCAGCTTTCCGCCCGCGCCCTCTATGAGGGTCTTTCTTTCCGTCTTCGTGATCGAGACGGGCGGGGTGAACGCCACATCCGGCTTGGTGTCCCAGGTCCCGGTGACCTGCACATGCTCAAGGACGTCAACGTCCTTGTCGGGGGTGGCTGTCTCGGTCGACTTCGATGGTTTTGGTTGGGTCCGCTTTGGGCCCGTCCACCCGCACCCCGCCACGGCGACCGCAAGGGCACCGGCGGTCACCGCAGCGATGACTGCGCGCACGGCCCTTGCCGCCGGACCGCGCCGAGCGAAGTTCGCAGCGCCACGGCCACCGGCCGCCTTCGCGGCACCCTCGCCGCTTCCCGCATGCCGATCGCCGTTCACAGCGATTCCAGGAGCCGGTCAACCGCCGGGTCGACGGGGTTGAACGGGTCTTTGCACACCACCGTGCGCTGCGCCTCGTCGCTGACCTTCAGGTGCACCCAGTCGACCGTGTACTCGCGGTGCGCGGCCAGGGCTGCCCGCACAAAATCGCCGCGCAGCTTGGCGCGCGTGGTCTGCGGTGGCACCGCTACCGCGCGCTCAATATCAGCTTCCGGCACAACGGTGCGGATCGCACCGCTTCGCACAAGCTTGTAGTAGAGGCCGCGGGCGCGGCTGATGTCGTGGTACGCCAGGTCGATCCGGGCGATCCGGGGGTCATCCATGTCCGCTCCGGTCCGTTCCTGGTAGCGGCGGATGAGATTGAGTTTGATCGCCCAGTCGAGTTCGCTGGATACCTGGCTCAAATCCTGGGCCTCGATGGCATTCAGGCCGCGCTCCCACAATTCGACGGTCGCGTCGTCGTGCTCCATGCGTTCGTGATCGGCCAGGTAGTCCTTGACGCGCGCTAGGTATTCGCGCTGCAGGTCGATGGCCGTCAGCGTCTTGCCGCTGGCAAGAGTTATGGGCGCGGTCCCGGTGATGTCGTGGCTGATTTCGCGTATCGCGCGCATCGGGTTTTCCAGCGCGAAGTCGCGCATGGGGATGCCCGACTCGATGAGGCGCAATACCAGATCCGTGGCTCCAACCTTGAGCATCGTGGTCGGTTCGGCCATCGTCGAGTCGCCGACGATCACGTGCAGCCGCCGGTAGCTTTCGGCGTCAGCGTGCGGTTCGTCGCGCGTGTTGATGATGGGACGCGACCTGGTGGTGGAGCTCGATACGGTTTCCCAGATGTGGTCGGCTCGCTGCGAGAAGCAGAATGTCGCACCGTTCTTGGTGGGCAGCACCTTGCCCGCACCGACGAGGATCTGGCGGGTTATCAGGTGCGGCACCAGCAGGTCCGCCACCCGCGCGAAGTTCCCCTGGCGCCGCAGCAGGTAGTTTTCGTGACAGCCGTACGAGTTACCCGCCGAGTCGGTGTTGTTCTTCAGCACGTGTGCGGTGCCGGCGATGCCCGCCTCGTCGATCTGCGCCTGCGCGTCGCGAAGCATGTCCTCGACGATGCGTTCGCCCGCGCGGTCGTAGGCGATCAGTTGCGAAACCGCGTCGCATTCCGCCGTCGCGTATTCGGGGTGAGATCCCACATCGAGGTAGAGCCGCGAACCGTTGGTCAAGAACACATTGGACGAGCGCCCCCATGCCACGACGCTGCGGAAGAGCTTGCGGGCAAGTTCTTCCGGCGACAGCGTATGGTCCCCGCTCGGGGAGAACGTGATACCGAATTCCGTCTCGATACCGAATATGCGCTTACTCATCAATCACCAATCGTTGCGTGCGTATTGCGGGCAGGGAGGTTCCTATTGCCCGCCCTTTTGCACGAATCCCTTGACGAACGCCTCCGCGTTCGATTCCAGAACGTCATCGATTTCGTCAAGCAGGTCATCGACCGCGTTGTCGCGCACGGTCGCCGACGGTACCGCCACGCCGGGCTCGTCGTCGGGGCGGGGCCCCGGCCTGTTGATTCGTTCTTGTGCCATGGGTTATGTCTCCTTAGGTGCTCATGGTTTGTGCGCTGTGACCTGACGCTACCGGGCGAGTGCCGCAATCAGTTCGGCGACGTCGCCTGCTTGATCCAGGATCGCGCCGACGTGCTCGCGCGTTCCGCGCGCCGGATCGGGCATGGGAATCCGGGAAAGAGTCTCGCTGCCGGGAACGTCGAGTATGACCGTATCCCATGATGCCCCAACGACCTGGGAGGGGAACTTCTCAAGCAAACCGCCGCGAAAGTACGCGCGGGTATCCGTCGGCGCAGCGGTGACGGCCGCGGCGATCTGCTCCGGTGTCACCAGGTCGCGGGTCGCGCCGGCGGCGCGCAGCTTTGCTGCAATTCCGCGCCCTGGACGCACATCCGCCCACTGAATGTCGAATGCGGCCAACCGCGCGTTGTCCCACGCCAATGCGTCGCGTTCGCGCATCCTCTCAAGCAGTTGCAACTTCGCCGCCCATTCGACACGATCGGCGGCGCTGGCGCGGTCGCGCACCAGGTCGTCCAGCACGCTTTCCCAGTCCGCCAGGAGGCGTTCGGTCGCGTGGTCGTGCAGTCTTAGCCGGGAGCGCTCGTCCCTTATCGCCGCAATGTAGGTGCGCTGTATCTCTACCGCGGACGCAGTCTTGCCGCCCACCAGCGGCAGTTGCGCGCTGAGGGTAAGGTCGCGGCTGACAGCCTCGACGCTCGCGACCGGGTCGCGCAGTTCCAATGATGCGATCGGTTGCGGTATTTCGAGTTCGTCACCCCACTGTTCGATGAGCCACAACACGCACGCTGTCGCCCCCATCTTCAGGTAGGTGGGGAATTCGAACAGGTTCGCGTCACCGATGATCACGTGCAGGCGGCGCCACCGGTCGCGGTCGGCGTGCGGTTCGTCCCGCGTGTTGATGATGGGCCGGCGCATCGTTGTCTCCAGGCCGACCTCGGCCTCCATGTAGTCGGCGCGCTGGGACAGCTGAAAGCCGGGAATCTCCCCGCGCTGGCCGATGCCGACCCGGCCTGCGCCCGCGTAGACGGGGCGAGTGACGAAGAACGGGGTCAGGGCCCGCACGATGTTGCCGAACGGGACTTCCCTGTCCACCAGGTAGTTTTCATGCGTGCCGTAGCTGGCACCCTTGCCATCGACGTTGTTCTTGAACACGACCATGTCGGATTCGGTCAGTGCCGAGGCTTCGCGGGCGCCTTCGCGCATGATTATTTCACCCGCCCGGTCCCATATGACCGCGTCGATGGGGTTGGTAACCTCGGGCGACGAGTACTCGGGGTGGGCGTGATCGACGTATAGACGAGCCCCGTTCGTCAAGATGACGTTCGCCGCACCGGGATCCTCGTACTGCGCGTGGCGGGGGCGTTCCTGTTCCTGCACGGCGATGTGCCCGGCGTTGGCTTCGTCGCTGTCGCCCGAAGGCGCGGGCCGGCTCGGATCGTCGGTGAGCAGGCTGGGGTGCGCGGATGCGCGTTGCAACTCGAACCCGCGCGCATCGCGCAATGGGTTCTCGTCCAGGTAGTCCCACCGCGCCCGGCGCCCCGACGCGAAGGCGTCGCGGTAGCCGAGCACTATCTGGCTGGACATGAGCATGGGGTTCGCATACACGTCGCCGCGCCGCACGACGCCGTATTCGGTTTCGATCCCCATGATGCGATTGACGCTCACGTGGAGGCTCCTTCTACAGGTATGTGCCGGTCGCGGCAATAGTGTCGGCGGGCCGCTGGGCGTCATCGGCCCCCGGCCGCACCGCGTTGGCTCGGTCGGATGCGATCGTCCTAATGAAGACGATTCGTTCGCCCTTCTTGCCGGAAATCCGCGCCCAATCGTCCGGGTTTGTGGTGTTCGGCAGATCCTCGTTTTCACGGAATTCGTCCAAACATGCCGCCAGGAGCTGGGCGGTGGTGATGCCGCGCTCCCCGCGGTCAAGAAACGCCTTGATGGCCATCTTCTTGGCTCGGTCGACGATGTTCTGAATCATCGCGCCGGAATTGAAGTCCTTGAAATACAGCACTTCCTTGTCTCCGGATGCGTAGGTCACTTCCAGGAACTCGTTGTCCGGGACCCGCGCATAGATGCGATCGACGACCGCTTCGCGCATGCGGGCAACGGCCGCATTGGCATCGCCGCCGCAGGCGGCGACCTCGTCCTCACTGATCGGCAGTTCGACGGTCAGGTACTTCGCGAGGATGTCGGCGGCGGCGGCCGCGTCGGGGCGCTCCACCTTGATCTTGACGTCGAGGCGCCCGGGCCGCAAGATCGCCGGGTCGATCATGTCCTCGCGGTTCGATGCGCCGATGACAATGACATTATCCAACCGCTCGACGCCGTCGATCTCGGCGAGCAGTTGCGGCACGATCGTGGTTTCCACGTCCGATGACAGGCCGGTGCCGCGGGTGCGGAACAGCGATTCCATCTCGTCGAAGAAGACCACCACGGGCGTTCCTGCGGAGGCCTTTTCCCGCGCCCGCGAGAAGATGAGGCGGATGTGCCGTTCGGTTTCGCCAACGTACTTGTTGAGCAGTTCGGGGCCCTTGACGTTGAGGAAGTAGCTGCGCTGAGCCCTCCCCTGCTGCTCCCCGCGGGCCGAGGCCAACGAATGCGCGACGGCCTTGGCGATGAGCGTCTTGCCGCATCCGGGCGGACCATACAGCAAAATCCCCTTGGGCGGTCTCAAACCGTGTTCGCGATACAGGTCGGGGTGCGCGAAGGGCAATTCGACCGCGTCTCGAATCTGATCGATTTGGGATCCCAGACCGCCGATGTCGCTGTATTCGATGTCGGGAACTTCCTCAAGGACGAGTTCCTCCACCTCCGCCTTCGCGATCCTTTCGAAGGCGAATCCCGCCTTCGTGTCGGCGGTGACGGCGTCGCCCGCGCGCAACGTGCCGTCCAGCAAGGGTCCCGCCAAGCGCAAAACCCGCTCGTCGTCGGCGCGTCCCACTACGACGACGCGCCCGTCGTCAAGGACGTCCTTGACGGTCACGATTTCGCCGGTCGTTTCCCATCCGGATGCCGAAATTGCCGTCATTGCCTCGTTGAGGGCGACTTCTTGTCCCGGGCGCAGGGCGCCGACGTCGAGTTCCGGACCCGCATTGATCCGGTATTTGCGCCCGGCGCTCATAACCTCAATGGTGCCGTCTGCGCCTTTGCCGAGGTAAGTCGCGAAGGTCCCGGGTGGCTGCGCCAGGCTTTCGAGTTGTTGATCCAGGTCGGCAATTTTGGCGCGCGCGGCCTGGAGCATTTCTACGAGGCGTTCGTTCTTGATACGCAGCAACGCGAGTTCGTTGGCCGTTGTATCCGCGGCGTGAGCCGCATACGACCCTGCGTTGTCCATTCGTGCCCCTTCCTGGCGTTTCCGTCTCTAAGCCTACCGGTCGCCGGACTGTTTCCTGGCGAGAGCGTTGCCCATCCCGCCTCACAGGTCCTGCGGGTCGAGTTCTATCCTGGTCTGCCCCAACCTCCTGTTTGCGCTGGCCAGAGCCCTTTGGGTGCGCATAAGATGCGCCAGTTCGGCGCCCTGTTGGTGCGGCACGCACACTAACGCCCGCACCGACGGTTCGAGCGTTGGCGCCTGGCTGCTCGCCCCGCCGTCTTCCCAGGGGGCGGGCCCCAAGATCGTCGCGTGCGGAATTCCGCGTAGGTGTGATACCGCGTCCGCAACCTCAAACGATGGACCGTACAGTGCGGCGAACCGGACGGCGGGTGGAAGGTGCGCCTGGCGGCGGTCGGCCAATTCACGCGCCGCGTACCCCGCCGGATCCCAGCGCACTAGCGCCTGGACCGCCGTCACCGCGCCGCCAGCGACGATGGACACGATTCCGCCCTCATCCGCGGACCTGACCAGGGAGGCCGCGCGGATCCACCTGGCAAAGGCTCGCACTTCCGTGTCCAGGTGCGCTCCCGCCGCCATCGCGTCGGCGTCGAGCAGCGCGGCGGCCGCGTACCCGCCTGCGGCGCGCGGTTCGGCGCCCGGGGTCGCGACAACCAGCTCGGGGCGGGCCGACACGGCATCAATCACGCCCGTGCTGGACGCCAGTCCCGACACGCGAACTGCCGTATGCGGAAACGCCCTGCCCAGTTCATCGGCGGTGCGCTGCGAGCCGATGCGCACCGAACGCAGGTGCGTGTCACCGCATTCGGCGCACCGCCACGACCCGCCCAGGGCCCCGCACCAGGCGCATTGCGCGTTAGCCGCGTCGAACCGCTGGTTCTGTGCCGTGCCTGCTGTCATTTGCAGGGGGCCCTCGCACTTCTTGCAGCGCGCGGAAGCCCGGCAGGTCGCACAGGCGAGCGCCACAATGTACCCGCCGCGCGGGACCTGGACTAGAACGGGGCCGCTGCGCAAACCGTCGCGAATTGTCCGCCACACCTGCGGGGGCATGCGGGTGTGCCCTTCTCCCCCGCCGCGTTCGCGCTCAAGGTCGTCGATTGCGTTGACCCGCGGTGCGCGGTGGCGCACCAATTGGCGCGGGGCGGTGAGCAGGTGGGCCCATGCGTCGTCAGTTAGTTGGTGTGCGCGCAGGGACACCGCATCGCTCGCTAGCAGCACTGCGCAGTGTTCAATTTCGGCGCGTATCCGGACGACTTCGAGGGTGGTAGTGCGCGGAAAGCGTTCCGCTCGATGGGAGCTGTCTGCGTCGTCCCACACTGCGATCAGGCCAAGGTCTGCGACAGGCGCAAATGCGGCCGACCTGGTGCCCACGACGACCCGCACGCGACCCGTAGCCGTGGCCACGTACGCGCCGTAGCGAGCGGCAATGCCCTGCGAGGCTTGCAGCCTGACGTAGGAGCCGCCCGGGCTGGCGGGGGTCCACTCGCTCAGGCCGATCTCTGCGAGAGCTGCGCACAGCAGCGTCACGTCGCGGTCATCCGGCACGACAACAACAGCGCCGCGGCCGACATCTGTGACCGTCTGCACGGCCGACACGATTCCCCGCACCCATGCTGGCCACGGATGCTGGGCGTGCGGCAGCACCTGCCACACCGCCCGCACGCCTTGGCGACCAGCGATCCGGTTCAAGAACGCGGAACCACCCGGATAGTCGCCCCACACCGCGTGGAAGGCGGCTCCTGCCGAACTGGGCTGTGCCGATCCGGGCACGCGGGGGGAACCCACCGGCACAGCGGCCGCCCGCGGCGCATCCGCCCGCCCGGCGCTCGCCGAGCCGCCGTCCACCAGCGCACCGCTCGGCCACGGCACATCCGCCCGCGCACAGCTCGGCCTCGGCGCATCCGCCAGCGCACCGCTCGCCCGCCAGCCGTTCGCTGACCCGCCGTCCACCAGCGCACCGCTCGCCCGCGGCGCATCCGCCCGCCCGCCGTCCCACGCCGAATCACGCTCGTTCACGCCGGGGTCGTTTGCCGCCCCCGAGTCCCTGGCCACGCCAGTGGCCAGGACGCTCGCTTCCGCGCGCGCGTGGCGCGGAGGAATCGCCACCGCGAACACGTCGGCTACGGTGGCGGCGTAGTAGTCAGCCACACGCCTGCACAGTTCCAAGGTCGCGGGCGGCGCGACACACACCGGTGAAATGACCCGACGTATCGGTTGCAATTCGCCTTCGAAATCGGTGGTATCGCCGCGCTCGACTACCAGCGCATCCACGTCTCGGCCCCCGAAACGAACCCTCACTCGGGCCCCGGGAACCACCTCGTTGTCGTGTTTTACCGGCACTGCGTAGTCAAATTCACGATCCAAGTGCGCCACACCGACGTCCGGGATGACCCGCACAACGGGGTTCGTAGCGGCGATGGGCACCCCGGAAGACCGCCCCTGGCGGCGTTGACGCGGGCGCGGCAGACCCGGGAGGGCCAGCTGATCGCCTGCGTCGTTAGTTGCCATGGAGATATCCCATCACAGGGCACCGACATTGTGGAACTAATCCGCGCCCGCCAGGAACTAGAGTGCTGCGGCGGCGCGTAACTCGTCCACCCTGTTTGTCTTTTCCCAGGTGAATTCGGCTAGCTCGCGCCCAAAGTGCCCGTACGCAGCCGTCTGTCGGTAAATCGGTCGCAGCAGGTCCAAATCGCGCACTATTGCGGCGGGTCGCAGATCGAACACCTCACGGATGGCCGCGGCAATGCGATCGACGGGCACCGTCTCGGTTCCGAACGTTTCGGCGTATAGGCCGACGGGGTGGGCCCGGCCAATCGCGTAGGCGACCTGGATCTCGCAGCGGCGTGCCAACCCGGCCGCCACCACATTCTTTGCGACCCATCGCGTTGCATATGCAGCCGACCGGTCCACCTTCGAGGGGTCTTTTCCGCTGAACGCGCCGCCGCCGTGCCGCGCCGCACCGCCGTACGTATCGACGATTATCTTGCGTCCGGTGAGTCCGGCGTCGCCCTGCGGACCGCCGATAACGAACGTGCCCGTTGGGTTCACAAGCACGCGCGGATTGGATGCGTCAACGTCTAGGCCGGCGATCACCGGGTCGATCACGTGCGCGCGCACAGCGGCCGCCAAATCGGCTTGGTTCCAGTCGGGATCGTGCTGGCTGGACACGACAATGGTGTCGAGGCGCACCGGCGTGTCGCCGTCGTACTCGAATGTCACCTGGGTCTTGCCGTCGGGCCGCAGGCCGGGGATGATGTTCCCTTTGCGAACCGCAGCGAGCTTCTCAGCGAGGCGGTGGGCTGTCCAGATTGGCAGGGGCAGCAGCGAGGGGGTCTCGTCGCTTGCGTATCCAAACATGAGGCCCTGGTCGCCGGCACCCTGCAGGTCGAGTGGGTCGCCCGTGTTGCTCGCATCGTCTCGCCATTCGAGTGACTTGTCCACTCCTTGGGCAATGTCCGGCGATTGCTGTCCGATGGATACCGAAACGCCGCACGATGATCCGTCGAAGCCGATGTCGGAGGACGTGTAGCCGATCTCGCGTACCACATTGCGGATAATTTGCGGGATTTCGACGTAAGCTTCGGTCGTCACTTCCCCCGCGACGTGCACCAGACCGGTCGTTACCATAGTTTCGACCGCGACACGTGAGTTTTGGTCCTGTTCGAGCAGCGCATCCAAGATGGCGTCCGATATCTGGTCACACACCTTGTCGGGGTGCCCTTCGGTTACGGATTCGGACGTGAAAAGGCGCATGTCATCAGGCATGGATTCCATCTTACGGTTTCGCCCACGCTGTGGCCGCAGGCGTATCTAGATGTGAGACGGTGAAGAGAACGGACGAGTGCCCGCATCCCCCGCACCGCGCCTCGATCCCGCACCCCCCCCCCCCCCCCCCCCCCCCCCCCCCCCCCCCCCCGCGCGCGCCGAGCGCGCCCCTTTCAGTCAAAACCCCTGAACAAACCACCGCACTCGAACCAAAACCCCGCACTCGACGAGTTCGCGCACTCCCGAGCGCGCCGAGCGCGCCGCTTTCAGTCAAAACCACTGCACAAACCACCGCACTCGAACCAAAACCCCGCACTCGACGAGTACGCGCACCCCCGCGCGCGCCGACCGCGGCCCTTTCAGTCAAAACCACTGCACAAACCACCGCACTCGAACCAAAATCCCGCACTCGACGACCCCGGCCACCCCCGCAGACGCCGAGCGCGCCCCTTTCAGTCAAACCCCCCTGCACAAACCACCGCACTCGAACCAAAACCCCGCACTCGACGACCCCGACCACCCCCGCAGACGCCGAGCGCGCCCCTTTCAGTCAAAACCCCCCGCACAAACCACCGCACTCGAACCAAAACCCCGCACTCGACGACCCCGACCACCCCCGCAGACGCCGAGCGCGCCCCTTTCAGTCAAAACCCCCCGCACAAACCACCGCACTCGAACCAAAACCCCGCACTCGGCGGCTGCGCGAGGAGCCAGCGGAGGCGGGGTGGACTCGATACGCGTGCTGCGCACGCAACTCGCGGCGTGAAGGGGCTCACGCCATTCGACTTGCGAAGGTTCGCACGCAACTCGCCGCGCGAAGGAACGCCAGCTACTCGCGGCGGGAATGGGCTCACGCCATTCGACTTGCGAAGGGTCGCACGCGACTCGCCGCGCGAAGGAAAGCCGACTACTCGCCGCGGGAGCGGACGCGGGCTACTCGCCCAGCAGGTCGCACGCCGCCGCCAGCACGGCGGCCGCAACGTCGGCCTTGGACCCCGCCGCCGCCCCGACGGTCCCTCCGTCGCGGTCAAGGAAGACCACAGAATTATCGCCGGAACCGAACACCTCAGCCGCGGCGACATCGTTGAATACCAGCAGATCAGCGCCCTTTCGGCGCGCCTTAGCGCGGGCGTGCTCGAGCGCGGAGCCGGACGCGTCCCCCGTTTCGGCGGCGAACCCGATGACCACCTGCGAAGGCCCGGAAAGCTCCACCAGTTCGGCCAGAATGTCGGGGTTCTGCACCAATTCGATTGTGGGCGCGGATACGCCATCCGTCTTTTTGATCTTGTGCGCCCCGACGCTAACCGGCCTAAAGTCGGCCACCGCGGCCGCCATGATCGCAACATCGGCGTCGGCGGAAGCCGCCAGCATCGCCTCGCGCATCTCGACGGCGGAGCCCACCCGCACTAGCGGCAGACCGCGCGGCGGGTGCGCCTCGATGGACCCGGCAACAACGGTAACGTCGGCCCCCATGCGCCGCGCGGCGGCCGCCAAAGCGAACCCCTGTCGGCCGGAAGAACGGTTACCCAAGAATCGCACCGGGTCCAGGGGTTCGCGGGTACCGCCCAAGCTGATCGCGACCTTGCGCCCGGCAAGCGGTCGCGCAACGGTCGGGTCCAACGCCTCGATCGCGACGACCAGATCCTCGGGGTCTGGCAACCTCCCGGGCCCGCTATCGGCCCCCGTCAAGCGACCGGAAGCCGGCTCAATGACACTGACACCGCGTTCGCGAAGCAACGCGACGTTCGCAACGGTTGCCGGGTGCAACCACATCTCGGTGTGCATTGCGGGCGCCATGACGACGGGGCCGGACGCCGTCAGAAGAGTACTGGTCAGCAGGTCATCCGCCCGCCCGTGCACCGCACGGGCCAGCAGATCCGCAGTGGCGGGAACCACCGCGACCACGTCGGCCCATCGCCCCAGGGCGACGTGTTCGACGCGCTCGACCGACTCGAATACCGCGGCCGTAGCGGGCCGACCGGTGATGGCCTCCCAGGTTGCCGCGCCGACGAAGTTCAGCGAGGCGGCCGTCGGCACGACCCGCACCTGATGCCCGCGCTCCATCAAGGAACGCGCCACCAAAACTGCCTTATACGCGGCGATTCCGCCAGCGACACCAAGAGCTACGCGCACTGCCGGAATCGCTCGCGAAACTCAGTTACTGAAGCTCGGCGTGTCGCCGAAACCGGGGTCGACCGGGCCGAAGCTGGCCTCCAAGTCGGCCAGATCCTGCGCGGACGGCTGCGCGTTGGGGTCGATTTCTTCCATCTTCAGCAGCCCGGCGTTGATCTCGCGCATCGCGATCGACAGCGGCTTTTCTTGCACGCGTGACTCGACCAGCGGCCCCACGTTTTCGAGCAGTCCACCGTGAAGTTGCGAGAAGTAAGCGTTGATCTGCCGAGCGCGCTTCGAGGCAAAAATGACCAGCGCGTACTTGGAGTCGACGTGCTCAAGCAGTTCGTCGATAGGCGGGTCGGTGATGCCAATGGGGTTCGCAACGGTTCCTGACACAGGTGTCCTCCGTGATGGTGGGTCGAATCAAACAATCATTATAGCGCGAAGCGCCAAGGACGAGGCCCGCCAGCCCCCAACGCGGCGCACTCAATCATGCGGCCGGATCCCCATGAGAGCCACGATCTGATCGGTAGCACGCGATACCTCGTCGTTGACGACGACGTGGTCGAACTCGTCGGCGGCGGCCAGTTCGACCTTCGCGGTGGCGAGCCTGCGCTCACGCTCCTCTTCGTCTTCAGTTCCCCGCCCCACCAACCGGCGCACCAGTTCGTCCCACGACGGCGGGGCCAGGAAGATGAAACGTGCCTCGGGCATTGCGGCGCGCACCTGGCGCGCACCCGCCAGGTCGATTTCTAATAGCGAAGGGACGCCCCGCGACAGTTGTTCCTCTACGGCCGCGCGCGGCGTGCCGTACCAGTTGCGGCCGTGCACCACGGCCCATTCGAGCAGTTGATGATCGGAGACCATCCGCGCAAACTCATCCCCCGAAACGAAGTGGTAGTGCACTCCGTCAACCTCTCCGGGGCGCGGCTTGCGCGTCGTCGCCGACACGGATAGCCACACTTGCGGGTAGCGCTTGCGAATGTCCGCCGATACGGTTCCCTTGCCCACGGCTGTCGGTCCCGCCAGGACCGTGAGGCGCGGGACGGCGTGCTCGTCGTTAATTATCCAAACCTCTCCACCAACGCGGCCGCCTGGTTGGGGCCTAATCCCCTGATTCGGCGCGACGCCGCAATGCCGTACTTATCAAGTAATGCTTGCGCGCGGACCCTGCCGACGCCGGGCATCGCTTCGAGTAGAGCACTGACGCGCAGCTTGGCCACGGCCGGATCCGTGCGCCCCAATTCTATGACCTGCGAAATGGTGGTCCGGCCCGCCTTGAGGTCGGCTTTGACGCCGGCCCGAACTGCACGGGCCTGCGCTGCGCGCTGCAAAGCCGCAGACCGTTCTTCCGGCGTCAGTGAGGGCAGAGCCATGTCAATCTCCTTGGATGAGCGTGCGGTCCCTTAGGGCGAAACTACCCACCTATACGGAAGTTTGCAACGGCTAGCGGCAAACCCGGCGCCGGTTTTCACCTGCCCAGTGCGCCCGCCGCCTGTTCGGTTGATTGCGCGGCAGCGGCGCGCAGCGCCGAAACGCTGGGGCCGGCTCGCAAAATACCGCGGGACGAGGACGCCAGGACCGCACGCCTAGCGTCCCCGAAAACGTGCGCCAATTCGGTGGCGCCCGCGCCCTGGGATCCGACTCCGGGGGCCAGCAGCGGGCCGCGAACCGCCGCCAAGTCGACCCCCGTTTGGCGGGCGGCGTCCCCGATGGTCGCACCGACGACAAGGCCGACGCTTCCCAGGTCGCCGGGGGCGCTGGCGTTGATGCGGGCTGCTTCGTTCGCGACCAGCGCGGCGACGGACGTGCCGATCTCATCGCGCGCGTGTTGGATCGACGCGCCCTCCGGGTTGGACGTCAGGCACAGCACAAAGATGCCCTTGTCGTTGCGGTGCGCCAGCTCGATTGCGGGGCTCAGGGATCCGAAACCGAGGTACGGCGAGAGCGTCACCGCGTCCCCTGCCAGCGGGCCGTCGCCCAGGTACGCCTCCGCGTAGCCCTGCATGGTCGATCCGATGTCGCCGCGCTTGGCGTCGACGATCGAGAGGGTGTCGGCGGCGCGCAGCGCCGCGATGACCTTTTCCAGGACCGCGACCCCGGCGGATGCGTGCCGCTCAAAGAGCGCGGATTGCGGCTTGATCGCCGCCACCCGGCCGCCGACGGCCTCGATAACGGTGAGCGCGAAGGTTTCGACGCCCTGCGCCGTGTCGGGAAGGCCCCAGGCGGCAAGCAGCGCCGGGTGCGGGTCGATCCCCACGCACACCGGTCCGCGTAGGTCCATGGCGGAGCTAAGCCGCTGGCCGAATGTCGTCACGCTTTGGCTCCCGGGGCAACGATGTAGCTTTGCAGCGGGTGCACGTCGAATGCGCCACCGGACACCTGCACCTCGATCGCCTGCACGGCCGCGGAAAGCTGCTGCACCGTGGTGACGATCGCCTTGTCGGCGGCGGTTGTGGCGGCCCGGATCTCGTACCCGTCGGCCCGCGAACCCTGCGAATTGGGCGTGTTGATCACCATGTCGACTTCGCCCGCGCTGATCAGGTCCACGATCGTGGGTTCGCCGCTGGGCCCGCGCCCTTCCGATTGCTTGCGCACTACCACCGAGCGGATGCCGTTGCGGCGCAGTACCAGCGCCGTTCCGGCGGTCGCCAGCAGTTCGAAACCAAGTTCCGCCAGGCGGCGGATCGGCAGCACCGCGGATCGCTTGTCGCGGTCGGCGACCGAGACAAACACGCGTCCGCGCGTGGGGAGCCCGCCAAACGCGGCGGCCTGCGACTTAGCGAACGCCGCCGGGAAGTCGGAATCCAGGCCCATCACCTCACCGGTGGAACGCATTTCGGGGCCCAAAACGGTGTCCACGGCGATGCCGTCGCGGGTGCGGAACCGCTTGAACGGCAAGACCGCCTCCTTGACGGCAAGGGGCGCGTTGTCCGGCAGTGTTCCGCCGTCGCCCGCCGCGGGCAGCTCGCCCATTTCGCGCAGCTGCGCAATGGTGGCGCCCGCCATCACGCGCGCAGCGGCCTTGGCCAGCGCAACGCCGGTTGCCTTCGAGACGAAGGGGACGGTGCGCGACGCACGCGGGTTGGCTTCCAAAACGTACAGGACGTCGGAGGCAAGCGCGTACTGCACGTTCATCAGACCGCGCACGCCGATCCCCTTGGCAAGCGCCTCGGTGGACGTGCGGATCCTTTCGATCACGGATGCGGACAGCGTGACGGGCGGGAGCACGCAGGCGGAGTCACCGGAGTGAATCCCGGCCTCCTCGATGTGCTCCATGACCCCGCCCAGGTACATCTCTTCGCCGTCGTAAAGCGCATCGACGTCGATCTCGATGGCGTCATCGAGGAACCGGTCGATCAGGATCGGGGCCAGGTGCCCGCCGGCGGCAACCGCCGCCTCCAGGGCGCGTTCGACGTACCCGACAAGTTGCTCGCGGCTGTAAACGATTTCCATGCCGCGCCCGCCCAGCACGTAGGACGGGCGCACCAGCACCGGGTATCCGATGCGTTCGGCAACCGTGACGGCCTGCGGCACCGAGGTTGCGGTTCCGAACGCGGGGGCCGGCAGGTTCGCCTCGTCAAGGACGCGCCCGAATTCGGCGCGATCCTCGGCAGCATCGATCGCCTCAGGGGTTGTCCCCAAAATGGGCACGCCGTAGTCGGCCAAACCTTGGGCGAGCGACAGCGGCGTTTGCCCGCCTAGTTGCACGATAACGCCCTTGATGGGGCCCGCGGCAAGTTCCGCCTCGTACACCTCCAACACGTCTTCGAGCGTCAGCGGCTCGAAGTAGAGCCGGTCGGAAGTGTCGTAGTCGGTCGACACCGTCTCCGGGTTGCAGTTGACCATGATCGTCTCGTATTCGCCCTGCAGCGCCAAGGTGGCGTGCACGCACGAATAGTCGAATTCGATGCCCTGGCCGATCCGGTTCGGGCCTGACCCCAAGATGATGATCGCCTCGCGGTCCCGCGGCGATACCTCGGTCTCTTCGTCGTACGAGGAGTAGTGGTAGGGCGTGCGCGCCGCGAATTCGGCCGCGCACGTGTCCACCGTCTTGTAGACGGGCCGGATCCCCATCGCCTTGCGGATTTCGAAGATCGTGGCAGCGCCGTGGGAGTGGATGCGCCGCAGCGACGCGATCTGCTTGTCGGAAAGTCCATGCTTCTTCGCTAGCCGCAGCACGTCCGCGGTCAGCGCTTCGGCACCGGCGACGTGATTGGCAACATCGTTGATGAGCACGATTTGGTCCAGGAACCACCGGTCGATCCCGGTCGCCTCGTAGACCTGCTCGACGCTGGCACCGCCGCGCAGCGCCTGCTGGACCTGGATCAGCCTGAATTCGGTGGGACGCTTGATCTTCTCAAGTAGCTGGTCCAACGCCTCGCCGCTGGGCGCCTCACCGTCCCAGTGGAAGGTGGTGCCTGCCTTGTCGATCGACCGCATGGCCTTACCAAGCGCCTCGGTGAAGCTGCGGCCCAGCGCCATGGCCTCACCGACGGATTTCATGGTTGTGGTCAGCGTGTCGTCGGCCGCGGGGAACTTCTCGAAGGCGAACCGCGGGACCTTGACCACCACGTAGTCGAGCGTGGGCTCGAAGCTGGCCGGGGTCGACTGGGTGATGTCGTTGGGAATTTCATCGAGCGTGTAGCCGATCGCCAGTTTTGCGGCGATCTTGGCGATCGGGAATCCGGTCGCCTTCGAGGCGAGCGCGGATGACCGCGACACGCGCGGGTTCATCTCGATGACGATGATGCGCCCTGTGGTCGGGTGGATTGCGAACTGGATGTTGCAGCCACCGGTGTCGACCCCGACCTCGCGGATCACGGCGATGCCGATGTTGCGCAGCCGCTGGAATTCGCGGTCTGTCAGCGTCAGGGACGGCGCAACCGTGATCGAATCGCCCGTATGCACCCCGACCGGGTCCACGTTCTCGATCGAACACACGACCACGACGTTGTCGTGCTTGTCGCGCATGAGCTCCAGCTCGAACTCCTTCCATCCCAGGATGGATTCTTCGAGCAGCACCTCGGTGGTCGGCGAGTAGTGCAGGCCCTGGCCGACGATCCGGCGCAGATCCGTTTCGTCGTACGCGATGCCGGACCCCAAACCGCCCATGGTGAACGAGGGCCGTACAACGACCGGGTATTTCAGGTCATCGACGGCGGCAAGCGCGTCCTCGATGGTGTGCACGATGGCGCTGCGTGCTGATTCACCCCCCGCGACCTCGACGACCTCCTTGAACTGTTCGCGATCCTCCCCCTTTTGGATGGCCTCGATGTTGGCGCCGATCAGTTCGACCCCGTACCGGTCAAGCACCCCGGCCTCGGCCAAAGCGATGGCGGCGTTCAGGGCGGTTTGCCCGCCGAGCGTCGGCAGCA
The DNA here is from genome assembly GCF_006715765.1 of Rarobacter incanus. Taxonomy (NCBI): domain Bacteria; kingdom Bacillati; phylum Actinomycetota; class Actinomycetes; order Micrococcales; family Rarobacteraceae; genus Rarobacter; species Rarobacter incanus. The sequence goes on along the minus strand of NZ_VFNV01000001.1, from coordinate 315,107 downwards.
AAGCATCCGGGCGTTCCTTGGCGATGATCGAGGTCAGGACCTCGGTCGTGATCGGCTCGACGTAGGTGGCGTCCGCGAATTCCGGGTCCGTCATGATGGTCGCCGGGTTGGAATTGACCAGGATGACCCGCAGGCCCTCTTCTTTCAGCACGCGGCACGCCTGGGTGCCGGAATAGTCAAACTCGCAGGCTTGCCCGATGACGATCGGACCGGAGCCGATCACCATGACGGACTGGATGTCATCTCTGCGTGGCACTTACTTCTCCTTCTTGCCGTCGCCGGGACGGTTCGCGCTGGTGCCCATCATGTCGATGAACCGGTCGAAAAGGTACGAGGCGTCGTGCGGCCCGGCCGCCGCCTCGGGGTGGTACTGGACCGAGAATGCGGGGATGTCCAGGGCTTGGAGCCCCTCAACGACGTTGTCGTTCAGTCCCAGGTGGGAAACGACCACGCGCCCGTACTTGCCGTCGGCGAACGGCGCAACCGACTCGCCCTCGATGGGCGCATCGACGGCGAAGCCGTGGTTGTGGGCGGTGACCTCGACCTTGCCCGTAGCGCGGTCCAGAACGGGTTGGTTGATGCCGCGGTGCCCGTATTCGAGTTTGTACGTCCCGTACCCAAGTGCCCGGCCCAGGATCTGGTTCCCGAAGCAGATGCCGAAGTACGGGATCTTGCGGTCCAGGACCTGGCGCAGCAAATCGACCTCGTGGGTAGCGGCCGCGGGGTCGCCGGGGCCGTTGGAGAAAAACACCCCGTCCGGGGCGATCTTTTCAATCTGCTCGATGGTCGTGGTTGCCGGGACAACGTGGACGCGGATGCCGCGTTCCGCCATGCGCACCGGAGTCATGGACTTGATGCCCAGGTCGACGGCGACAACCTCGGCAACGACCTCGCCCTGCGGCTCGATGACAAACGTCTCGTCGGTCGATACCTCGTGGGCCAGGTCCGCCCCCGACATGCGCGGGGACGCAAGCACGCGGTGCACCAGGTCCGCAAGCGGCAGCTCGCGTCCGTTGTCGTCCAGCAGCGAGTCACCCGAAAAGATCCCGGCGCGCATCACGCCGCGTTCGCGCAGGTGCCGCGTCAGCGCACGGGTGTCAATGTCGCTGATGCCGACTATCCCCTGGTCCACCAGGTCCTGATCCAGTGGCCGCTCCGCGCGCCAGTTGCTAGGGCGCGGCGAAGGGTCACGCACCACAAAACCGGCAACCCATATCTTGCGGGATTCGGGGTCCTCGTCATTCATGCCGGTGTTCCCGATGTGGGGCGCCGTCATCACGACGATCTGGCGGTGATAGGACGGGTCCGTCAGCGTCTCCTGGTAGCCGGTCATGCCCGTGTTGAAGACAATCTCTCCGAAAGTCTGCCCGGTGGCCCCGAAGCGTCGGCCCGTGAAGGATCTGCCGTCCTCTAGGACCAGCACCGCCTTGTCGACCGTCCACTGGTCAGCGGCGAGCGGGGTGGTGACGCTCATGGGATCTCCTTTGTCGTGCTTGATTGTGTTGCTAAGAGTGAGTCAAGCGCGGCGCTAAGACGCGCGCGGTCTTGCTTCGAGACGATTCGCAGCCCGGTGTCAACCACCGCGCCGCCCGCAGGCACCTGCCACGAGATGACGTCCAGGCCATCGTGCGGGGCGTACTTGCCCGCGATTCCGGTCGCCGCATGGTGTTCGCGCACCCGGGATGCCGGGATGAACACGTCGGCCTCGCCCTGCCGGGCGATCAACACCCCGGCACTTGTCACGCCAACGCGCGCCGCCGCGCGGTGACCGAGCCCGTGTTCACCGATCCGCGCCAACCAATCGCCGTGCGCCGTGGTCGAAACGTAGGTCGCAGCGATGCCGCCAGCAAACTCATCGCCCAGGTCCGACGGCGCCTGCGGCAGAACCGGAACCAGTTCCCCGCCATCGTGCGAGCGCCGCCGCAGCCCAAAGACGAGCGCCACGATCAGGCCCACCCCGAGCAGGCTCCACACGCCGACCGCGATCGGCGCGCTCATCATGCTTGCACCGACTTGTGCACCGGGGCACCGTCCCACACGGTGGCGCGCCCGCGCAGCAGGGTCGCAACCACGCGCCCGGGGAGCTCGCGCCCGCCTAGTGGGGAGTTGGCCGACTTGGTCTCCTGGCGCACGGGGTCAACCACCCGCACCGCCGCGGGATCAACAAGTGTCAGGTTCGCCGGTTCGCCCACCTCGATCGGGCGCCCCTGCGCTCGCGGACCGGAATCGACGCGGCCAATGCGCGCGGGCGCGAAGGACAGCACCCGGGCCACATCGGCCCAGGTCATCCGCCCGGTATCCACCATGGTTTGTTGCACCACGGACAAAACCGTTTCCAGTCCGGTCATTCCGAACGCGGCCGCGGCCCACTCGCAGTCCTTATCCTCGCGCGGGTGCGGCGCGTGATCGGTTGCCACGATGTCGATGGTCCCGTCCGCCAGCCCTGCCCGTACGGCCTCCGTGTCGGCGTCGGTGCGCAGGGGCGGGTTGACCTTGTAGATGGGGTCGTAGGTGCGCGCCAGTTCGTCGGTGAGCAGGATGTGGTGCGGTGTCGCCTCGGCGGTGACGTTGATACCGCGGGACTTGGCCCACCGCACAATGTCGACCGATCCCGCGGTGGACAGGTGGCACACGTGCAGCCGCGATCCGACGTGTTCGGCCAGCAGCACGTCGCGGGCGACAATCGCTTCTTCGGCGACGGCGGGCCAGCCCGTCAACCCGATTTCGGCGGAGACTACGCCCTCGTTCATCTGCGAATTCTCGGTGAGCCTCGGTTCTTGCGAATGCTGGGCGATGACCCCGTCGAACGCCTTGACGTATTCCAGCGCTCGCCGCATCAGCACCGGGTCGTGCACGCATTTGCCGTCGTCAGAAAACACCCGCACGCGCGCGGCGGAATCAGCCATGGCCCCCAATTCGGCCAGCTGTTTGCCTTCCAGCCCGAGGCTGACCGCCCCGATGGGGAACACGTCCACCCATCCGGCTGCCTGCCCCAGCCGCAGCACCTGCTCGACGACACCGGCCGTGTCCTGCACGGGCGAGGTGTTCGCCATTGCGTGCACCGCGGTGAATCCGCCCATCGCCGCCGCGCGGGTGCCGGATTCCACCGTTTCGGCGTCCTCGCGGCCGGGTTCGCGCAGGTGGGTGTGCAAATCAACCAGCCCCGGTAGCAGTATCAGACCGGCCCCGTCAACGACGCTTGCACCGTCCTTGCGCGCTTGATCGACGAGTTCCCCCGCCCCCGCAATCGCCGCAATCGTTTCGCCAGCGACCAGCACGTCCCGGTCTTTTTCACCCAGTACGGAGACGTTCGTCAGCAGGACCTGCTGTGTTCCGGTGGGCGGTGCGCTGGTGGCGCTCATTGAATCTCCTTCGCGGGCGTTGAGGGGTGCTGCGTGGCTTCCGAGTGGTCCCCGGTGAGCAGCAGATACAAGACCGCCATACGGACTGCTACCCCGTTGCTGACTTGTTCGACGATCACGGAGCGCGGTGAGTCGGCGGCCTCCGCGCTTATTTCCAGGCCGCGGTTCATGGGGCCGGGGTGCAGAATGATTGCGTGCGGCGGCAGTCGGTCCATGCGGCGGCCGTCCAGGCCGTACAGGCGCGTGTATTCGAGCGGGCTGGGGAAGAATCCCCCGCCGGCGCTGGACATGCGTTCGCGTTGCACGCGCAGCATCATGATCGCATCGGGCTGGACTTCGTCGATTGTCTGGTCCAGGTGATACGACACGTCGCACGGCCAGGTTTCGACGCTCACGGGCAGCAGGGTGGGCGGCGCGACCAGCGTCACATGCGCCCCCAGGGTGTGCAGCAGGTGCACGTTGGCGCGAGCCACGCGCGAATGCAAGACGTCGCCGACGATGACGATTTTCAGCCCGCGCAGGTCCGCGCCTACGGAATCTGAAACAAGGTGGCGGCGGATGGTGAAGGCATCCAGCAGCGCCTGGGTGGGGTGCTGGTGTGTGCCGTCCCCCGCGTTGATGACGGGCGCGTCCAGCCAACCGGCGTGCGCCAGTGTGTAGGGGGCGCCGGACGCCTGGTGGCGAATCACGACGGCGTCCGCGCCCATTGCTTTGAGCGTCAGGGCGGTGTCTTTGAGGGATTCTCCCTTCGACACCGATGAACCCTTCGCAGAGAAGTTGATCACGTCGGCGCTGAGGCGCTTGGCGGCCGTTTCGAAGCTGATCCGGGTGCGGGTTGAATCCTCGAAGAACAGGTTCACCACCGTGCGCCCGCGCAGGGTGGGCAGCTTCTTGACCTCGCGCGCCTGCGTCGCGGCCATCTGCGCGGTGGTGTCCAGGATCAGTACCGCTTCGCTATGGCTGAGGTCCGCGGTGGACAGCAGGTGCTTCACGACCTACCCCCCATAGCGGGAGCCGGATGCGAAATGGTCACAGAGTCCTTGCCGTCGATCTCGGCGATGTTGACCTTCACGCGCTCGCTGAGCGAGGTGGGCAGGTTCTTGCCGACGAAGTCGGGTCGGATCGGCAGGCGCCGGTGACCGCGATCCACCAGGGCAGCGAGTTGCACGGCCTGCGGCCTGCCCAGGTCCTTGATGGCGTCCAGCGCGGCACGCACGGTGCGCCCGGAGAACAGCACGTCGTCCACCAGGACTATGGTGCGCCCGTCGATGCCTGCGACGGGCACCTGCGTGTCCCCGACGGCGCGCACCGGGCCGGTGTGCAAATCATCGCGGTACATGGTGATGTCGAGGCGCCCTACCAGGTCGTCCGGAGCGGCGGGCTCAACGTTACGGATTTTGGCGGCGAGCCGCGCGGCCAGCGCGACCCCGCGGGTGGGGATCCCTAGGAGCAGCAGCCCGTCGGCTCCCCGGTTGCGTTCGATGATCTCGTGCGCAATGCGCGTGAGAGCGCGGTCAATCTCCGCGGCCGACAGCACGTCACGCGCCGGGCCGTCGGGTGCAGCAATGCTGGGCATCCCTTACGTCTCCTTCCCCGCCTCACTGGACGGGCCTTAAAGAAGTTTCCGAGTGGCAATACTACCCCAGGCCGAACGTCCCGGCGGCGGCGGGGCGGGGTGCGGGGGCGGGGGCCTCGTCAGGAATTATCTTGCTTGTCCCCGTCGTCGCGCTTTTTCGCCAGATCGTCGCGCACGACCCGGCGCAGCACCTTGCCGATCTGGGACTTGGGCAATTCCTTGACGATGACGATCTCCTTGGGGATCGCGTAGCGGGCTAGGTGTTCGGAGCACCAAGCGCGCACGGCGTCCAGGTCCACGTGGGGCAGATCCACCTTGGACAGGTCGACCTTCGGCAGCTCTACCTTGGACAGATCGACCTTCGGCAGCTCCATCTTGGGCATTTCGAGGTGCGGGACCTTCAGGTGCGGCAGGTCAACGTGGGGCACCGAAACGCTGGGCAGGTCGATGTCGGGCAGCTGCGGCGCGTCCGCATCCGGGAGCACCAAGGCGGCCACAACCCGCTCTCCCAGGTCGCCGCCCGGCATGCCAACGACCGCGGCCTCCAAAACGCCCGGCATCTGGGTCAAAACCGCCTCGACCTGCGAGGGGTACACCTTGAATCCGCCGGTGATGATCATTTCCTTGACCCGATCGACCAGCTTGACGAACCCGAATTCGTCGACCTCGACCACGTCCCCGGTGCGCAGCCACTTCTCCTCGCCGCGCCACACCCACGGTTGCTCGTCGTCCAATTCGCCCCAGTACCCGCCGAACACCTGCGGGCCGCGGATCAGCAACTCGCCGCGCGTGCCCGGTTCGGCGTCGCGGGTCGGGTCGTCCTGGTCCGCCAGGCGGATGTGCGTGGAGGGGAACGGCAGGCCCAGCCAGCCGGGGCGGCGCTTGGGACCGATCGGGTTACCAAGCGCAACCGGCGAGCATTCCGTCATCCCGTAGCCCTCGATCACGTAGCCGCCGGTGAGGTGCTCCCAGGCTTGCGCGGTCGACTTCGGCAGCGCCATGGCGCCGGAAAGCACGTAGGTCATGGAGGAGAAGTCGGCCTTGTGCTTGCGTTCGGCGGCCACGATCCGGTCCAGCATCGGCGGGACGGCCGCCATGAACGTTCCGGGAATCCGGCGCTGAGTGGCGACCACGTCGTCGGCGGAGAACTTGGGGAAAAGCACGATCGTTCCGCCCACGCGCAGACCGAAGATGAAGGTCAGCGTCATCCCGTACGCGTGGAATAGCGGCAGCACGCCGTACATGACCGCGGGGTTCGGGTCGGATGCGTCGAGCCCAGTCCATGCCTGCCCCTGGATGGCGTTCGCTACCAGGTTGCGGTGCGTGATCACTGCGCCGCGCGGTTCCCCGGTCGTGCCGCCCGTGTATTGCAAAAGCGCGGTGTCGGCGGGCTGAGGGTAGGGATGGGATTGCAGTATGGGACGAGTTCTCCCGACCAGTTTGTGCCAGTCAATCGCACTGGTCGGCGGCGTCTGGGTCAACTGCGCCTTGGTTTCCCGCGCCTTCTTGACCGGCAGGTGCAAGGCGATTCGTTTCAAGAAGGGCAGGTCCTTGGAAACGTCGACGCTGATGAGCGTGTGCGCCTGCGTCCGCTTGATAACCTCCGATACGCGCACGGCGGTTGGCTGCCAGGCTATGACGACCGAGGAACCCGAAGAGTTCAGCTGGCGTTCCAGTTCTGCCGCCGAATACAACGGATTGTGTTCAACAACTACTGCGCCAAGCCGCAGGGTCGCCAGGAAGGCGACGACGTGGGCGGGGCAGTTCGGCAACGCGATGGCTACTCTGTCCCCCGCCGTGACGCCGAGCGAGCGCAACGCGTTCGCCGCGCGCAGAACCTGCACGCCCAGGTCGTAATAGGTGGTCTTGGCGCCCATGAAGTACAGGGCCGTGCGCTGCGGGTTGGCCCGGATGGCGCGTTCGAACGCGGCCAACACCGATTCGTTGGGCACTTCAATGTCGCGCGGCACGGTCGGGGCATCCCGATACGTGCCTTCCGGCGTCACGAACACGGACTCATCAAAGGCCATCGAGGCTTCTTCGCTCACGCCTCAAGCCTAACTTACGCAACCGTAGGTTCCGTCGTTGTTCGCTCCTGGCGTCGCGTTGCGCCCGCTGCTAGGCGCGCAGCATCGGGAGTACCTGCACCACGCGTCCGAGCAGGCCGTTGACGAAGTTTGGCGATTCGTCTGTGGATAGTTCCTTGGCCATCGTCGTGATCTCGTCCAAGACGACCCCGGACGGAACATCGTTGCCGTACAGCAATTCCCAAACCCCGATGCGCAGCCCCGTGCGGTCAACGGCGGGCATGCGCTCGATCGTCCAACCGTGGGAATACGTCGAGAGGATCTCGTCGATCTCTGCAAGGTGGTCGGAGACGCCCTGCACGATCTCGGCTGCGTAGGCGGGGGGCGGCGTTTGGCGCGGCCCGGGCTCGATCAACCTGTCGGCAAGCACGACCGTCGGCGCGACGCCGCGCTGCTCTGCCTCGAAAAGGATGTCGAGGGCGCGCCTGCGTGCCTTGGTGCGGGAGCGGACCTTAGTCATTGACGCGGCCGAGGTACGACCGGTCGCGGGTGTCGACCTTGACCTTGGTTCCCTGTTCAACGAAGAGCGGCACCTGAATCTGCGCGCCGGTCTCTAGGGTGGCGGGCTTGGTGCCACCGGTGGAACGGTCGCCCTGCAGGCCCGGCTCGGTGTACGTGATTTCCAGCACCACCGACGACGGCAGGTCGATGTAGAGCGCGGTTCCCTCATGCGAAGCGATCTGCACGACCGTGTTTTCGAGCAGGAAGTCCTTCGCGTCCCCGACGATCGCGTCGGGGATGGCGACCTGGTCGTAGGTCGAGGTGTTCATGAAGATGTAGTCCGAACCGTCGTGGTACAGGTATTCCATGTCGGACTTGTCGACGTTCGCGGTCTCGATCTTCAGGCCGGCGTTGAAAGTCTTGTCGACGACCTTGCCCGAGGTCACGTTCTTCAGCTTCGTCCGAACGAACGCGCCGCCCTTACCGGGCTTGACGTGCTGGAACTCGATGACGTTCCACAGCTGGCCGTCCAGGTTCAGGACTGTGCCGTTCTTTATGTCGTTGGTCGTCGCCACAATGGACCTTTCGATTGTTGAGGTAAGTTTCGAACCGGGAAGCAATTCTAGCGGCATTGGGCGCAGGTTCGCGCCACTGGCCTGTTGCACGGGCGCGCCCGCGTGCCGTGACGCTGCGGCGGACGCACCCCATTTGGGTGGGCGCGGATGCCGGGTCCGCAACGCCGCTACGACGCGTAGCTATTACGAAATGAAGTAGTGCCCCACTCCGCCGCAGGCTGCCGCCCACAGGATCGAGGCAAGGCTGCCGATAACGAATCTTTCAGATGCATCGGGATTGTTCTGCAACTCAGAAAAACGCCCCAGGCCCTTAATGGCAACCAGTATCGCGACCAAGGACACCTGCCCACCTAGGATTGCGCCGGCCACGCCAAGTCGTTCCAGGTAACCGATCCACCGGCCACCGCGTAGTGCTTGGACGGCCTTGGCTGATTCCGGGCCGGGGCGTTCTTCGGCATCCCGCGCCCGTCCGGCGCGATCTGCCAATCGCAGCACAACCACTGTGAACCAGTAGCCTCCCACAACCGCGACAATCATGGTTAGGGCGGCCACGGCTATTTGGATCATTTTCGTACCCCCTGCGCGGCGCCGCGGTCCAATGATTCTGCGGCGTCTGCGGCATGCTCGGTGCCGCGGTCCGCTGGTGCTGTGGTGTCGCCCGCATTTTCGGCGCCGCGGTCCCCTGGTCCCGAGACATTGTGGGCCCGCTGAACAAGTCGTTCTAATAGCGGGACTATGGCAATTTCTTCCTGCCAAAAGGCTCGGCGCAGTTGTTGCGACACTGCTTGCCGGCTCACCCCTAAGTCACGAGCCATGTCAGATACCGAAATGTCAGCCGTTCGCGCATCCACCCAACCAATGCTGGGCGCCACTTTTGATCCTCGGGGTTGCGCCATGGTCGGTCCGGGCGCATCTTCGGAGCGTGGCACAGAGATAGGGTCGCCGGCTGCTCGATCTATCAGTTCCCATCCGCGCGTTGACCGTAGCCCGTACATGGCGGCGACGAACTGGAACAGGGCCTCAGTATCGGCGACGGATGCGCCAGATGGGTCGGTTGCGGATTCAACCGCAACGGGTTGCGGGATGCGCCTGCCGCGGGCGCGTTCCACGGCTTTACGGGCTGCAAGGAATGCCGGTCCCCGTGCCTCCCGGCTTGTGCCTGCGCCAGTTTCCTCGATTGCGCCGATTCCAATGCCAATCTGCCAGTGGCCGGAGCGTAATGCTAGGCGAACGGCATCAACGACGATGCGCGGCGACGGCGTCACCGCTTGCAACTCGTCTCCCACAGTTCTTTCTGGGGGCAACAACCAGCCGTCTATCATTCTGCTTTTGCATGCACCCGGATCGGCACCCACTGCGCGCTGCCCTTTGGCGCCGGCAAGAGCCGCGAGTTGCTCAACTAGTTCCGGGACGCGATCAACGCTTGCGCGCGATCGGTCCTGGTCTATCGTGAGAACGAACATTCGTCAACCATATATGATTTCTAGCGACCTATCAATGCCATATCGTTGACAAAATCGCCGTGGACTCACCCTATGTCAAGTCCCAGCGCATCCGCTCAGCGCGCAACCTCTCAGCGCCCGGCAGCCAAGGCGCTCAGCGCCCGCCTGCCAAGGCGCTCAGCGCCAGCCGGTAGGAATCGAACCCAAATCCGGCGATGGTTCCGGTGGCGACGGGCCCAACAACTGAACGGTGACGGAATTCCTCGCGCGCATATGGGTTGGAGATGTGCACCTCGATGAGCCGCAGTCCGCCCTTTGTGACCATGGCGGCCGCATCGCGCAGCGCATAGGAATAGTGGGTGAACGCGGCGGGATTCAGGACAACATCGCTACCGCTGTCGACCGCCTGATGCAACCACCCGACGAGTTCCGCTTCGGAATCGGTCTGCCGCACTTCCGCCTCCAGCCCCAGGTCGGCCGCCCAGGACGCGACCTGCTGGCGCAGGTCCTCCATGCTCAGCGCCCCGTATACTTCCGGTTCGCGCACTCCGAGCCGCCCCAAGTTCGGTCCATTCATAACCACCACGTGTGTCATACATCGATCCTAGCGACCCTTCAGCGAGCAACGGTGCGTTCCCTGTCGCATCCGCTCACGCCCGCGCCTTCGGTGTGAACGAAGTGCGCTACCACTGGTGCGTTCCCTGTCCCATCCGCTCACGCCCGCGCGCCCCGCATGCTGGGCTCACAGAATCCGTGTAGCGTGGTTGACCGACTCGGCACGACGGCCCGAATCCGTAACCGCACCTCAAGGGGGCACTGTGCGAATAAGCGTCCGCAACATTTCAAAGTCATTTGGGGCCACCCGCGCACTCGACGATGTTTCGTTCGACATTGAACCCGGCACGCTCACGGGATTTGTTGGCGGCAACGGTGCCGGGAAGACGACAGCAATGCGCATCATCATCGGCGTTTTGCTGGCGGACCGCGGTGAAGTGACCAAGGACAATGCGCCACTGACCCAACTTGACCGCCGCGCGATCGGCTACATGCCCGAAGAGCGCGGCCTTTACCCAAAGATGCGCGTGGGTGAACAGCTCGAATACCTGGCGCGGCTGCACGGGCTTTCCGCGCGAAGGGCGAAATCGAACGCCCGCGATCTGGTGGAACGACTGGGCCTTGAGGGTCGGATCAACGACCCGATCGAGCAGCTTTCGCTCGGAAACCAGCAGCGCGCGCAGATTGCCGCTGCCCTGGTTCATGGGCCCGACCTGCTCATTTTGGACGAACCGTTTTCGGGGCTGGATCCGATGGCGGTGGACGTGGTTTTGGGCGTACTGCAACAGCGCGCGGCCGACGGCGTGCCGATTCTTTTGTCATCGCACCAACTCGACGTCGTCGAACGGATCTGCGAACATCTGGTCATCATCGCCGGCGGCCGCATCAAGGCGCAGGGCCCGCGCGAACAACTCCGCGAACAGCATTCCCCGCCTCGCTACCGCCTGGTCGGGGTCCCCGCTGGCGGCATAGTCCGGCCCGGTGTCAGCATCATCGAGTCATCGGCGACCGATTCGGTCGTCTTTGATTCCCCGGACCCACTGGTCGCGCAGTCGGTCGCACGGGACGCCGCGCTGGCGGGCACCCTGCGCGAGTTCGCCCCCGTTCGCCCCTCGCTGGCGGAAATCTTCCGGGAAGTCGTCGTCGACCACGCTCTCTCCCACGACGCCCACGACGGACCCACGATACCTGCAGAAACGGACGCATCATGACGAATTTAGCTCCGCAACCGCTCTCCGATATACAAGCGACTCGCCTGGTGGCGGCCCGTGAGATCCGCGCCCAGCTGCGCTCCAAGGCGTTCATCATCGGCACCGCGGTCATGCTGGTACTGGTGATTGCGGGGGTCGTTGCGGGTTCCGTGCTCGCCGGCAAAACATCCGACCCGATCAAGGTGGGGGTCGTGGCCGCCACCCAAGGCGTCACTACGGGCAATCCCCTGCTCAACCCGGTAGTTTTTTCCGACGAGGGCTCCGCTCGCACCGCAATCCTCGCAGGCGACGTCAAGGCGGCGATCCTTCCGGCGACCTCCACTGGCAGTGACCCGTTGGGCTATTACGTCTTGGGTGATGACGCTACTCCCGAAGACGTGGTCTCCGCGCTATCCGTGCAGCCGCGCGTCGAGTTGCTCAGCCCCCCGCACTACAACGAGGGGTTGCGATACCTAGTCGCATTCGGGTTCGGGCTGATCTTCATGATCGCCGCATTGACGTTCGGCTCAATGATTGCGCAGAACACCGTGGTCGAAAAGCAGACGCGGACAGTGGAGTTGCTTATCTCTGCCATCTCGGCGCGTTCGCTGCTAGCGGGGAAGATTCTCGGCAACACGGTGCTGGCGCTCGGCCAGACAACGCTCATCGTCGGTACTGCTGCCCTTGGCCTTGCGGTCACCGGTCAGGGTGAGATTTTGCGACTGGTTACGTTGCCGATGGCGTGGTTTATCGTGTTCTTCATCGCGGGTTTTGTGCAACTGGCAGCGCTGTATGCGGGCGCGGCATCGCTGGTTTCACGGATAGAGGACACCGGTTCCGTGCTCAGCCCCGTCATGTGGCTGGCAATGATCCCCTACTTCGTGGTGGTCTTTTTCCTCGGCAACCCAACCGTGCTCACGGTTGCGTCCTACGTACCGTTCGCGGCCCCCGTGGCTATGCCTGTCCAGCTCTTCACCGGGCAGGCCACCTGGTGGCAGGCGCTGATATCCCTGGCGATCGTTTCGGTCGCCGCCTGGGCCACCATGCTCGTTGCCGCGAAGGTGTACCGCAGCACCGTGCTCAGCGTCGGCGCCAGGGTCAAGCTCCGCACCGCGCTCCGCGGCGCGGCCGAGTAGCCCGCAAGGGCCCCGCTGGTCGAGTAGCCCGCGAGGGCCCCGCTGGTCGAGTAGCCCGCGCAGCGGGCATATCGAGACCACACCCCCCTCGCCGGTCGAGTAGCCCGCGCAGCGGGCATATCGAGACCACACCCCCCTCGCCGGTCGAGTAGCCCGCGCAGCGGGCATATCGAGACCACACCCCCCTCGCCGGTCGAGTAGCCCGCCCCCTCGCCGGTCGAGTAGCCCGCGCAGCGGGCATATCGAGACCACACACCTCCCCTTCGCCGGTCGAGTAGCCCGCGCAGCGGGCATATCGAGACCACACCCAACCCCGCTCATTGGTCTCGATACGCGCCCTAGGCGCAACTCGACCAACAAGACCACACCCCACCCCTCGCCGGTCGAGTAGCCCGCGCAGCGGGCATATCGAGACCACACCCAACCCCACTCATTGGTCTCGATACGCGCCCTAGGCGCAACTCGACCAACAAGACCACACCCAACCCCACTCATTGGTCTCGATACGCGCCCTTGGCGCAACTCGACCAACGAGACACCGCGTAACTCGACCAACGAGACACCGCGCTACTCGATCAGCGGAAGGCAAGCAGCGCTACAGCAACGTGGTCGTGGTGGGAGCAGCGTCGGCGACCTCCGCGTACGCGGAGGCCAACAGAGAGGGGTCGGGACCTTCCAGGCGGCCCGGCTTGCCGATCTCGTCCAAAACAACGAACCGCAGCATCGAGCCGCGCGACTTCTTGTCACGGTGCATGGCCGTAAGCAGCTGCTGCCACCGGTCTCCGCGGTAGCTGGTGGGAAGCCCGACCTTGGCGAGGGTTTCGCGGTGACGCTGAACGTCCTGCTCACTCAGCCGACCCGCCAGGCGGGCGAGCTCGGCGGCATACACCATGCCCACCGAAACCGCAGCGCCGTGGCGCCAACCGTAGCGTTCCACTTGCTCGATGGCGTGCCCAAAGGTGTGCCCGTAGTTCAGAATTTCACGCAGCGACGCTTCACGCAGGTCCTGGGAAACAACGTCGGCCTTGACCTGGATGGAACACTGCACGAGTTCGGTGAGCACCGCCCAGGTGGAATCGGTGACGTTCGGCCAGTTCGCCAGGTCATCGGCGTGGGCGTCGACCAGGTCCAGTATGACCGGATCGGCTATGAAGCCGATCTTGATTACCTCGCCAAGCCCGGCGATCAGGTCCCACTTGGGCAGAGTCTCCAACGCATTGAGGTCACACAGCACACCCTGCGGGGAATGGAACGCCCCCACCAGGTTCTTCCCCTCGGGGGTATTGATTCCCGTCTTACCGCCAACCGCCGCGTCCACCATCGCCAAGAGCGTTGTCGGTATTTGCACGACGGCGATACCGCGCAACCACGTGGCCGCAACGAATCCGGCCAGGTCGGTAACTGTGCCGCCGCCGACGGCGACGATGGCATCCGATCGCGTAAAGTCGGCCTGCCCCAGAATCTGCCAGCAAAATTCGAGCACCTGCGCGCTCTTTGCCGTTTCGGCATCGGGAACAACGGCCAGGAGGGCCTCGTACCCTTGCTCAATGAGGTCCTGACGGACCGCTTCGGCGGTGGTTTCCAGGGACTCGGGGTGGATGATCAATACCTTGGCAACCTTGTCGCCAAGCAATCCGGGTAGCTCCCCGAGCAGTTGGCGCCCGACCACCACGTCGTAGGTGCGTTCGGCGCGCACGGTAATGCGGGTTGGCGTCTGGTCACTGGGAGCGGTCATCTGCGTCTTCTTTCGCGATGTGGGTAAGTAGTTCTTCGGTGATGTCTGTGGCGTTGCGCCCGGAAGTGTCGACGATGACGGTTGATACCGCCTCATATATGTCGCGCCTGGCCGCCAGCAGCGCGGTGAACTTGGCGCGGGTGTCCCCCGCCAGCAGCGGCCGGTCGGTGTTGTGCTCACCGAGCCGCGCAACGGCGGCATCGACGCTCACGTCCAGGAAAGCGACGATCCCGCCTGCCGCAGCGTAGGCCGCCAGGGCCCGCTGGTTGAGCAATTGCACCGGCGTCCCGCCGCCAAGCGCCAACACGCCGCCGAACTGTGGCGCACCGTCACCGCCGTCGCCATGGTTCGCATCGCCGCCGTCGCCAAGGTTCGCATCGCCGCAGTCGCCATGGTTCGCATCATCAACGTTTGCACCGCCGCCGTCGCCATGGTTCGCACCGCCGACAACGTTCGCGCCGCCGCCGCCCAGCGCCCGGGCAAGGAGTTCCGTTTCGAGGCGCCGAAAGTGGGCCTCCCCGTGAGTGGCGAAGATCACGGGTACGGGTAGGCCCGCGGCTTCGACGATGTGGTCGTCGAGGTCGTGGTATGCAGTACCAAGGGCCGCGCTGAGCCGCCTGCCGACCGTTGATTTCCCGGCACCGGGCGGGCCGACCAGCACGATGCGTGGCCGGTTCCCACTCACCGCAGCAGTTCCGGAATGGAGGCTAGGTAGGAATCGAGGTTCCGTTTTGTTTCCGCAACCGAATCGCCGCCGAACTTCTCTAGCAGGGTGTCGGCCAGCGTCAGCGCGACCATGGCTTCGGCGACGACGGCCGCGGGCTGCACAGCGCACACGTCGGAGCGTTGGTGCTGCGCCCGCGCAGGCTCCCCTGTGACGGTGTCGATGGTGGCAAGAGCGCGGGGAACCGTGGAAATGGGCTTCATGGCCCCCCGTACGCGGATAATCTGCCCGTTGGACATCCCGCCTTCGATTCCGCCGGCCCTGTTACTGGTGCGCTCGATGGTCCCGTCTTCACCCCGCACGATTTCGTCGTGGGCGGCCGAGCCCTTCCGCGCGGCGGTGGCGAATCCGTCGCCGATTTCGACGCCCTTGAACGCCTGGATTCCCATGATCGCGGCCGCGAGTTTCGCGTCAAGCCTGCGGTCCCAGTGCGTGTATGACCCGATACCGCTGGGGACCCCGTAGGCCAGCACCTCGACCACACCGCCCAGGGTGTCGCCGTCCTTTTGGGTTTGGTCTATGAGCGCGACAATTCTCTCGGAGGTTCGCGCATCGAAGCAGCGCGCCGGATCAGCGTCGAGCGCAGTGACGTCGCCGGGGGTCGGCAGCGGGGCGTCTGCGGGCACGCGGATGCCGCCGATCTCAAGCACGTGTGAAACCAGTTCAATCCCGGCAACCTGCTTGAGCAGTTGCGCGGCTACGGTTCCGAGCGCCACCCGGGTCGCGGTTTCGCGCGCGGAGGCCCGCTCAAGCACCGGCCTGGCGTCGTCGAACCCGTACTTGCGCATGCCGATCAGGTCGGCGTGGCCCGGCCGCGGACGCGTGAGCGGCCTGTTCCGGGCGATCTCCTTTTCGTCGCCCGTTCCAGCGTCCTTGAGTAGGGCTTCGCGCGGGACCGGGTCGGCGGCCATGACGTCGACCCACTTGGGCCATTCGGTGTTCCCGATCGTGATGGCGATTGGCCCGCCTTGGGTTGATCCGTGGCGAAGTCCGGCAAGGACGGTGACCTGGTCTTGTTCAAATTTCTGACGAGATCCCCGGCCGTACCCGAGCCGCCTGCGAGTCAGCGATGAACGTATATCGTCCGTTACTAGTTCCAGGCCCGCCGGGACCCCCTCGATGATGCCGACCAACGCCGGGCCGTGCGATTCTCCTGATGTCAACCAACGCAGCATTGCTCTATCTTCCCATGCCGGGGCCCGCGCCCCGGCATGGGCATGCACCCTTCCCTACTTTGTGACCGCCACCGAAGCGCTCGGCAACGATTTGCCGACCGAGTTTTGGGCGACGATACGGAAGTAGACGACCTTGCCCTTCTTGATGCTCTTGGCGGCCTTCTTAGTCACAAGCTTCTTCGACGTGCCCTTGAGCTTCTTGATTTTCTTCCACTTGACGGAATTGGTCGAATACTGGACGTAGTACGCCTTGACCTTGGACCCGTTGGGCAGGGACTTCTTCCACTTGATAGTGGTTTTACCCTTCTTATACTTTGCCTTGACGGTGGCGGGGGCGACGGGCACCCCCGCAGGTGTGAACGAGGCTACGGATGAGTAAGCACCGAGACCAACCGATGTGCGCGCAGCCACCCTGATCTGATAGGTGACGCCGTTGGTAAGACCGGCGACCGTAGTGGACTGCGAGGTGGTGTTCGTCGCTCCTCGCCATGTGGCGCTGCCCCGCTCTTTGATCTCGACAACGTACCCCGTGATGGTCCCGTTGGGTTGTGCTGGCGCTTTCCACGTAATGCTTGCCGAACCATCGGACGACTTCGCGCGAACCCCTATCACGGGGGAAGCCGTGCCCAGCGTCGAGGCCGATGCAACCGTCGCGGGCCCGTCGCCCACCGCATTGATCGCGGCGACGGAGACGTCGTAGGAAGTCGAATTGGAAAGACGCTCAAGGACGTAAGTCGATGAGACGGGAATGACCTGCGAAACCCACGCGTTTTCGGACGATTTCTTGTAAGAGAGCCTATATCCCGTGATGGGCGACCCGCCCGTATCACTCGATCCAACTGAGGTGATACGCAAAGTCAGCTTCCCGAGCGCGGGGTCCACCTTCAGGCCGGGTGCACCAGCCGGGGTCGTCGCGGTCGCAACGCTGAGCACCGAGGACCAGGCGCCCTGCCCCTGTGCATTCTTCGCAGCCACCCGGAACTCGTACCCCGTACCGGGCAAAAGATCGCTTATTGCCCACGAGGTCGCGTTCGCAGTGGTTTCGCGAACGGTGGCGTCGGTCCAGTCGTCGGAGGTCGATTGGACCCGGTATTGCACTAGGTAGGTCAGGTCCCCGGTTGTTCCAGCATCCGCGCCGGTCAGCAGCTGCCATGAGACATTGACGCCGGGACCGGACTTCACGACCTTGGCGCCCTTGACTGCTGCGGGCAGGGTGTTGATGGTGAACGTTCGCGTTTCTGATGCGCCAAGGTTGGGTCGGTTATTTCCCGTACCGGTCTTGGTAGGTAGCGCCAGCACCTTCCAGTAGTAGACCGTGCCGGCCTGGAGCTGCTTCGTTGTCGCGAAGCTGGTGGCGACGGTTTCGACTGAATCGACCATCGAGCTAAACGTCTGGTCCTTGGAAACCATCACCAGGTAGCGCGAGGCTGCTGCTACCGGTTTCCAAGTGAGGTTGGCGTCGGTGGCATTCAAAACCGCATTTGTCGCAGTTAGCAGGTCCACGGGAGATTCGCTAACGACAAATATGTCGGATTCTGACCAGGCCGACGCATTGCCTGCGGTGTCTATGGAGCTCACCTGCCACTCGTACCTACCGGTGGCAAGGTCGCTGAGTGTCACAGCAGTTTGCTTGATATCAGCGCCAGCGGAGGACGAGATTTGCGTCCACGTATCGCCGCCGACGACCCTATACCGCAGCTTGTATTTGGAGCTGGCGGTCGTCGGTGTCCAGGTCAGCGCGATCGAGCCCCCGACATTCGACGCAGTTTTTGTGACCCCGGGCGCGGGGGTATCGATCGTGAAGGTCTTGGTCTCCGAATACTTCGTGGCCGCACCGTTGGCGTTCAGCGGCGCAACCGAATACGAATACTGTCCCGGGGCCAGGGGCTTTCTGGTTTGGGGGTTCTGGGCGATATAGAACGGGTACTCGATCTTTGTCGCGGTCGTGCCGAGCTGCGTGCCGCCCGCGGTGAAGATCTTTATCGCGTATCCCCTGCTCCCGCCATCGTTGGGAGCGGTTACGGACTGCTCCTTCCAGCGCAAGAGCACCGTGCCGTCCTCGCTGGCGAGCGGCGCCGGTGAGGTGTCCAGGGCAGCTGCGGATTTGGTCCATACGAATCGCTCGGCCGTCAGCCCGATGAGATCGGTGTAGGTGCCGCTCGCAGACGGGGTCCCGGAGAAATAGATTGGCCGCACGGCGACGGAATAGGGTTCCGAGACTTGGTTGTCGTCAAAGACGCCGTTGATCCGGATGTGCGTCGACGGCGTGCGCGCATATGCGACTTCGGTGCTGGAACCGGCGCCCTTGGCATAGATGCGCACCTCGTAGACGGTCCGCTTTAGCAGTTTCTTGATGCGCGCTGATTCCTGTTCGGCGGTCTCGTTTTCGGGAACAGTGCACTCCGTTGGTGGCTTGCTAAACGAGCACACATAGGAATAGAAGTCGAAGGCGCTCCAACTGATTTCGGGAGCGGATTCTCCCTTGGTTGACGGGAGCTGGGCCTCCCCCGAGTGCGCCAGATCGATTGTCACTGAACTTGAGCGCGCCGCATCGCTGTCCGTAATAGTGATCCATCGTTCGCGCGCCCATGCTCCGTTGACTTTCTCGTCGGACCAGTCGGATGTTATGGCGCTGTCAGAAACCGTCGATTGAATCCCGGTCGTCGCGTTGGCGTCGTAGTTGACGGCCCGCACCCTCCACCTGTAGGTCCCGCCGGTCTCGATCGGGGCGCTGGTGTTCCAAAGGCAGGCTCCGGCGCCGCTGAGCAGACCAGATTCCGTTCCGCTGTTCGTAACACCGATGATAATGGTCGCTTCGGTGCTCGCGGTGTAGCAACGACTGACGCCCGCTCCGTCCACCGATGACACCTCGACCTCATAGAGCGTTGCCCGCGGAATTGGGGTCCATCTGAGCGCAAAATCCTCGATCGTCATTCCGCCACCGCCGGCAATGATTTGGGCCGGGTTGTACAGTGTCATATCCGACGCGACTCTGGCAACGGTCCCATCGACGCCGGTGAGCGGGGTGGGGTAAATCTCATAGCCGCTGCCGGGTCCGGAACTAGTCGAATCCCCGCTATCGGTGAGGTTCTTGTAGAACTGCCAGGTCTGCGACGGGGTCCCCAACGAACCGCCCGCGTCAATGGCGGTGACCCTCCAGTAGTGGTTTCCGTTGGTTAGCGCACTGGTCGGTACGTAGGAGGTACCGGTCACCGTGGCAGTCGTCGCGGAATCAAGGCTCTGATTCTTCGAATACTCGATCTTGTACGATGACGCGCCGGCGACCGCTTGCCAGGTGAAGACCGGGTCCGCGGTGATCGTGGAGGAATTGGCTGCGTTGGTCGGCGCCACGAGCGTGGGCTGTGATGCCGTCGCAGGCCAGTTGACCGCAACTTGCCGCACGGCGGACCACGAACTCCACGCGGTTGATCCACTGGTGCCGTCATAGAGGAGCGCCTGGATTCGCCAGCTGTATGCCGTGCCATCCGCGGTCGAGTAGTACTCATCGCCCGCCAGCGGCGCAGCCGGGGTGAAGCTTGTCGAGGTGACCTCTTTGACAACTTCTGTGCCCGATCCGCCAAACTCCCCCGCTATATACGAAATGCGGTAGAGCCTGGCGCCAGCCACCGGTTCCCAGGAAAAGACCACGGGATTCGGGTACGTGACCGTGGCCGCGTCCGCGGGCGTTTGCAAAGTGGGCACCGCCAGGCTGTCTGGCGTGAATGTCGACCATTCAGACCAATCCCCCAGGGTGCTGATGGTTGTTCCGCTGCCGAACGACGCGACGTGCCACCGGATTTCGCGCGCGCCATCCGCATCGCCGATGGGCTTGGTTGTTGTGAAGCTATTCGAATACGTCGTTTCCGAGACCAAGGTGGTCGCGGTGCCGACAATGGTTGCCTCGATCTTGTAGGCGCTGGCTCCCGGCGTCCGGGTCCACGTGAAAGTGACCGCACCCGCATTCCCCGCCGCAACCGCTAATCCTGTGGGCGCCGGTGGGGTCGTCTCGGCGTGCGCCGTCGAAACGCCCACCCCAACGATCAGGGCCGTGGCGACCAGTAGCGCTCGTATTCGCAAACGAATCATGACTTCCTCACCTTTGTGGAACAAATGGGATCTCAGTCGCACTCGCCGCGCACGTCGCTTCCCGAATGTGGACTTATTGTTCCACATATGACAAAGCTCCCGCGACCCTCTCGTGGAGGATCGCGGGAGCTATGCACCTATTTGTCCTGCGATCTACTTGCTGGAGGTCATCGGGCTCTTCCCGTCCGTCGATGGCAGCTTTTCCTTCTCGACGTTCTCGTCTTCGGGGCTTTGCTGTGAGGAGTTCGGGTCGACCAGCACGGACAGTTGCCCCTCTATCGTTAGCCCCAGATCGCCGCCGCTTGATTTACCGGCGGTGTCCGCGCTCGTCGATCCCGACAGCTTCGAGACCAGCAGTATGCGTTTCTCGGATGTTTGCACGGATCGAAGCAGTTCCAGGACGTCTGAATACGAGCCGACCACGTCGATTTTGACGGGGACGACATAGAAATTCGAAAACGCGATCTTGCCGCCGTCTGACTCACTCGATGTCGTGGCGTCCGCCGATCCCCCCGAACTGGTATCGGTCGAACTCGCAGCGTCCGAACCCGACGACTCGGCGTCGCTCGACGCCCCATCAGCTTCCGCCGGCTTAGATACCGCGGCGTCGGCCACTTCCTTGTTCGTCACCTTGACGAGGCTGGCATCGGAGAAAGCTATCGACGTCACGGACACGTTGTGATCGTCCGCCATGTCGCTGAACTGGCGTTGGAATTCCTGGGTCTGCTTCGTTGTGGGCACCTGGACGCGCAGTTCTTCGAGCAGCGCCTTGTAATCGTCGATCTTTGCGAACTGGGCTTTGAGCCGGTTCACCTCAACCTGCGCCTGGTCGTTCCGGGATTCCTGGTCCGCGGCCTGTTCGTTCGCCTCGGACGCCGATTCCCACAGCGGCTTGACACCCAGCATGCCGCCGACCAACGCCAGGATGAGCGAAATGAACACCGCAGCGATGGTCATCATGCGTGCCTTGTTTGCAGCCTTGGGGCTCATTTGTTGTCACCGTCCTTGTCGCTGCTGGTCGAGCCGTCGGTCGACACCTCCGTGTCGTTGAATTCTCGGTGCGCCAGCGCTTCGGCGTTGACCTGAACGCTCACGTTGACCGAGTATGTCGCCTTGGCGCTCCCGGAACCTGACACCGATTCAGCGAGGCTGGAGTCGATGATCGTCGCGTCTTGCAGGCCGGGGACGATGTTGAGCGCGTCTGCCCAATCGGATGCGTCTGGAAGGCTGGGCGAGGTCGCCACGAAGGTGATCGTCCCCAGTCCCGTTGCCAGGGTCGGGTCGGAAGCGTCGGGCGCCGAATCGGTCGGGGAGGCTTCCTCGATGTCGAAGCTGTCAATCGTGACGCCATCCGGCAACTGTGATGCGATGGCGTCAATGTAGTCGGCCCAGTTGATTTCGGTCACGACCGAAAAGTCGCGGACCTTCTTCGTTGAGTCGATGGATTTGATGACGCCGACAACTTCCGAATACTTCTTCTTCTCGGCGGCCAACTGCGTTGAGCGGTTGTTGGCATCTTCTAGCCGATTGTCAGCGGTGAGCTTGACGACGTAGGTTCCGCCGATGGCAAGCACTACCGCGGCCAGTACGCCTAGCACTGCATAGGTGAGGATCCGCCGACGAGCACCCAGTCTCCGCCCGTCCCGCACTTCGGGCGGCAGCAGGTCCACTTGGGGCAGCCCCGTTGGAGCGAAGGCCGCGCCCTGCTGTTCGGGCCCCGCCGCAGCGGGCTGATCAGGGCCGCTCTTCTTCTTCTTTTTGCCGAAACTTAGGTCCATGTTGAGATCCATCAGGCAAACACCCCGATTCCGTATGCGAGTCCGATGGCGATCGCCATCTGTGAGGCGTGGGATCGAAGCTGTTCTGCGTCCCCGGCACCCTTCGCTATCGCGGTTCCGTCGAAGGGGTCGCCCAAGATGACGTTGAGGCGACTGGTGCTTGCCAGGTACTGGCCGAATCCGGGCAGGTGGGCGCTGCCGCCGGTCAACGCCACGACTTCGAGGTGTTGACCGTTGGAGGCGGTGTTGAAGTACGCGAATGTCCCACGTATGGATTCGACAAGCTTGGTGGCGATCTCTGTCATGGCCTCGGCGCCGTCTCGTAATTCGGGTACCTGCGCCGCACCTAGCCCATACTGGCACTTGATCTGCTCAGCGTTCTCTTGGGATATTCCCTGCGCGCGCGCCAGCGCGTCCGTCATGTTTTGTCCGCCGACGGGCAGCGCCCGGACAAAGACGGGCCTTCCGTGGATGGCGATCGCGACGGTGGTGATCTTTGCGCCGATGTCAACCATCGCGACGTTGCCTTGCCCCAGGCTGCCGCGGGTCATTGACCGCAGTAGCGCGAAGGCGTTGAGATCGACACCGACAGGTGCCAGTCCCGCCTCGATGACGGTGTTCACGTTAGCCGCTACGGAATCCTTAGCGGCGGCAACCAGCATCCCCTCGTACGCCCTCACACCAGCGTCCATGACTTCACGGATGGGATAAAAATCTAGGAGCGCCTCGTCGACCGGCATCGGGAGCAGGTCCTGGACCTGGTAGGCGAGCGTGTTCTTGAGTTCGCTGATCGGTGCCCACGGCAGGTTGACGGACCGGGCTGCCACCCGCTGGTTACCGACGCCCAAGATCACCTCTTTGCCGCTGAATCCTCCGCGGGCGAACAGGGTCTTGATCGCCGCCGATACGACCTTGCTGTCGACGACCTCTCCGTCGCGCACGGCGTCGGGGGGCAACGCCACCTCGTTGAATCGTTTGAGCTGCCCGTTCGTACCCTCTGGCCCGAACTCGATCTCGGCCGCGCGGACCGCAGTGGTCCCGATGTCAAGACCGATCGAATGATGCTTGGCCACTGCTGTGCCTCCCCTATCCGGTCGCTTTACCAACGCACTATCGGCATTGTCGTGTGGTCACTTGAACTGTCCGCGACCCGTCACATCATTGTCCCCAAATACGCTTCCCATAGGGCGTTGCCTGCGGCGACGCCGACGCCAGCACCGACTATCATCCAGGGCCCGAACGGTATGCCGCTGCGGCGCCCCGCCTTCCCCGCCATCAGCAGCGCGACGCTAAATAAGCCTCCCAGCAGAAAGGCGGCGAAGGCGCCAACGAGCAGTTGCCCCCATCCCAACCATCCGAGCGCGAACCCCAGGACCCCGGCGAGTTTTACGTCGCCGAACCCCATCCCGCCGGGATAGATGATCGCCGCCAGAAAGTAGAACATGAAGAGCGCCAGGCCGCCTATCAGTGCACGCAGCAGCGGCCACCACCCGTCGGCACCGACGACTGCCTGCGCGACGAATAACGCAGCTAGGACCGCGTATCCGGGCAAGACAATGGCGTCGGGGAGTCTGTGCACATCCAGGTCGATCAGCGAGAGAGCCAGTCCGATCGCGCCCAGATAGGCGAACGCTGCGGCAGCAAAGCTGAACCCGAAATACCAAAAGGCCAGGCCGAAAATGGCTCCCGTCGCCGCCTCCACCAACGGGTATCTGATGGAAATCGGTTGCTTGCATTCACGGCAGCGTCCGCGAAGCACCACCCAAGACAGTAGTGGAACGTCTTCCCACCAAGTCAGCGTGTGACCGCATTTGGGGCAAGCGCTGCGCGGGGTCACGATGGATTCTCCCCGCGGCACGCGCCAAATAACGACGTTGAGGAACGACCCTATGACTAACCCGAACACGGTCGCTGCGGCGGGTATGAACCACGCTGGCAGTGCCGACACGACGACTTCGGTTCCGCTCAATCGCTCGACTTACTGAGTTCGACGAAGTCCTTGAGCGGCGAACCGGGATCATTCGGATCGGCATTCCACTTCTGTGCGTTTGACCCGTCGCAGGTCTCCACTATGACGGTGCTCCACATGTCGCCGCCGTAGGCCGAGTAGTAGTTGTAGTTACCGCTGCTATCGAGGTTCTTCGAGTTCGCTTCTGTCTTGGACGTTTGTTGACCGTGGTGGTCTGGCCCGGCTGCCGATAGGCACTTGGTGGTGTCGGATACCGGACGGAACGTCCAGCTGGTCTTTGTGTCGCCCGAAGCTGTGGTGCGGATCCACCACGAGCGTGGCGTCGAGCAATCAGGACCGAAATTATTGGGAAGATCGTTCGTATTGTTATAGAAAATCGTGCTATCGGTGAATCTCGGGTACCAGTAGTTGGTCATCTTGACGCCGCTGCGGTTGTATGGCGGGAGTTGGCGCGGTGATTGGCTCGTTGCAAATCCCGCAGAAGTTGGCATCATGAGGCAGAACTTCTTGTTGAGGAAGCTTCCGTACCAGTCGAAGCCCGACGTGCCTTCCAGGGTCGGGGTGACAACTATCTGTGTTTCGGTCGATGTCGTGCCCGCTGCTGGCTCGGAGTAGGTCCACTTGTGGTTCCACCGGAAGTTTTGTGTTCCGGTGGTCAGGCTTGCCGGGTCTTGCTTGCAGGGATACAGAATGCTGTAGGGCATCCATAGTTTGTCTCGAAATACGTCGAGGCATCGACCGAATTGAAGCAGGTTAACGATCTGCTTCGTACCGTACGAGGCCGCCCCGGCGCCCACATTCGGTTCGGGCTCGAATGCGCTCCAGATGACTCCGTCGGTGCGAACGGGGTTACCGACCTTGAGCGTCAAATTCGTAAGATTGGTTGCGCCTTCGGTCGTCCGCAGGCTCATGTCCATGTAGTTAGTGTTAGCGGCGTTTTGTCCCTGCCAGGTACCACCGTCGCGCCAACTCAGGCGCTGCCCCTCGGGGTCTGTGGTGCCGGTTGTGCATAGTTTGAGCGTTGCGTCGACACTGCTGTTCGCCGTGGCTGCACGACCGGAGATGCACAGGTCGACTCCGATTTCACCCTTGGCTGCAGACAGGTGGATCATGTAGTCGCTCTTCCACTCCCACCTATTGTTGTCGGTCGGCTCGATGCAGTCGGCTGATGCCGCCTCCCTGTAGCGAATAGCTGACCCGCTGGCGATGCTGTCGGCCACCAAGCAGTATCCCTTGCCAAGCGAATAGATACGGCCCCCAGCCGTATTCACAACTTTCAAAGAGAACTGGTAGATAGCCTCCACTTTTCGGTCCACGGCGTCGCCCAGGACTTTGTCGCCCGAGTCGAAGCCCTGGGATGTGACCAGGGCGTAGGAGGGCACTTTCCGCAGGCCAAGCGTTGCGCCGCCCGTCGAACACTCGATTTGGTTGTCAGCGTTGGCACGCCAGTCCTCTGACTTGTCGCTCGGGTCCTGAGAGTAGTAAGCGATGGTTGCGGTGTAGCTGGTCGTTGCGCCGGACCCGTCCACGTTGCCGGATACCTTGCAGGGTAGCTTGTGAATGTCGCCCATGGTTTCACCCGAAGCATCCAGCCCGATCGCGGCCCTAATCTGGCTCACCGCCACGTCAAGACCCGTTTGGGCTGCGGAGATGGTCCTGGTGCTCTTGGCGTTGACCAGCGTCGGTTTGACCTCCATGATGACCAGGCCCAGCAGAATAAGGCTCAGCCCCATGACAATGAACATGATGAGAATTGCGCTGGCTAGGGCAATGCCCCTGTCGTTGCTCTTTCGGAGTTGAAGCAGTCTTGTCATCATGATCGTGTCACTCCATCATCGCCCAGGCACACTGGCACGTCGGTCACACCATCGTTGTCCGAATCGAGATTTGTTTGTGCTTGATCGGTCGAATTCCTGGCGATGAAGACCGTGTCTAGTTGCGATCCCCTTCCGTCACCGAATGACCCCAAGCCGGCATCCAGGTGGACGCGCAAACGTTGCGTCGTGTAGGTCACGCCGGTGGTTAGATCCTTACCAGCCCGGTAGAAGGTGAACGGAAGTTGATCTGCGACGCTGAGATTGTTGCGGCCCTTGGTCACCAGAGTGATCCAACTGGTGATGGTCGACGTCTTCCCTTCGGTCCATTCTCTGCGTTGCAGTTCGCCGGCCGACGAGTCGTAGCGCCACTGCACGCAGGTCGCCACGCCCTCGTTCTGGTCGTCGACGTACCGATACTCCACGTATTGCTTGCCGCTAACAATGCCTGGGCGGTTGATGTCCGATGCGTAGCGGATTTCTCGGTCCATGCGTTGAAATACGTTCCGCATCTGGTCATTCGCTGTTGTGGCGGTCTCTGACCGAACGGTCGTCTTCACCATCGATACGACTCCGGCCATGAAGATCGCCAGAACGACAGTCAATATCCCCATCGCGACAATCAGCTCGACGAGCGTCATCCCCTTATCTCCAGGACACTTACCGGCAGAACGCCGCCGCAATCGCCTGCCAACATCCACGGCCAACATCAGTACTCCAACGTCCAATCGGCGATCTGGAACTCGTTCCCGCCGCCCTTGGTCTCGCTTACAGCCAACATGTAGTACCGATACGCGCCCGGGCTAGCGACAGTAAACGTCCGCTTGGACTTGTACTCATCCCAAGACCGTCCAGTCTGACTATCGATTTCAGTCCATAGATTGGAGGTCGGCGCAAGATTAACCGCCGCCGCACTCGTCGCACCGTAAATCTTCCACGATTTAGGGTCGCGATCGTGGAAATCGTTAGCCGACGTGATCGAATAAACACTTAGCTGCTTTGCCGAAGCAAGCTTATAAACGGCGGTAATTGGGAACTTGCCGTTTGTAAACTTTCCGAGATTCACGAACCACTTCGTGTCCGGATTCTTATCCTGGATTTTACTGACGATTTCAGTCTCCCAGTTACCGATCGAACCTTTCGGCATCTGCCCGTAGGGCGTGCGCGATATGAATTCGTCCGACGTGCCATTATTGTTCTGAACCTCAGATTGCAGCGCCGTATATCCAACATGGAAGGTGACTGTAGCAACGTTAGAATCCAACCCGTATGCCGCGAGTGCAGAATTCGAAGGCACTAGTTTGTAGGTGAATGAACAAGTTTTAGGTGTATTCGGAGCGACGAATCGGATTTCGTTATCTTGGAAATTCACGCCAGTGGGATCCAGGGCCCCACAATCACTCCCACTCAGCGCGCTCACTTTGACGACACTAGCAGTTGCACCCAAATTGCCCGGCAAATCATTAGATTTGGGTCTGAAACGCTGCTCACCCCCAACGTTGACCGTGTATTCATCGTCGACAGCGAGCGGAACGACCTTCAGAGTAATAATCTTCTTTGTGCCGGTCGAAAAGACACCATTGCTGCTGAACATCTGGTATTCGATTAGAACTATAAAAGGCTTATCATTCTGCGGCTTGTAAGAAACTGTTGTACCCCTGGTATCTCCGTTACTGGGGTTGTAAGTCGTATTGCCAAGTTTGAGCGTATCGCCCATACCGTCACCAGTAGGGATCGTGACTTTAGTAATAGCAATGATGCAGTTGCTCTTGTTGTCGTTCAACTTATTGATATCGAGATCCGTTCGATCATTCATTTCGTCACCCGTTATCGTCACCGTTTGATCACCGATGTTCATGCAGTCGCCGACCGTCACTCTCACTGCGGCGGGCTTGACAGATGCGTAGACGACGCGGTCCGATCCCTCGCCTTCTATGTCGGCGAGGTAGTAGTAGAAGGTTACGACTTTGCCGAGTGCGGTACTCGCTGGGGCTTTGAAGTTGATCTTGGTTCCGTCGGTTTCGATTCCCCACTTCGCAAGTTCCACCTTGTCAGCGTCACGTGCTGCTTGCAGGGATGCGTTCGGGTTGTCGGAATCGATGGTGGTGATCACGTCCAGCGTGCTTGACATCGAGATGAAGAGCTTTTTGGATAGGCCCTGCCCGTTCACTGTCCCCTTGTCATTCTTGATGACTTCCAGCGACTTTGTTTCATCAACGGGGGCGGTGAATTGGTCGTCGATTGCGGTGGGCAGGATCCGAACGTCCACCAGGGCAGAATTTGCGGAGGTCTTTCCTTGCGCGTCAACGAGGCTGTACTTGAACTGGTCGGTTCCGGAATAGTCGTCGTCCGTCGGCAGGTAGCTTACGATCCCGTCTCCCTTGCGGGCTACCGCTCCCTTCTTGGCGCCACCGTTGGTGCCCGTGAGAACCACCGGGTCGGAGCCCGTTTGGTACACGATGTCGTCGTTGCCAATGACGGAAGTTTCGGTGGGCGTGGTATCGCCGGCGCTGACGGTGATCTTGTCGTCTACGGGGTAGGGCCGCAGGTTGGTGTTCCAGAACACGTCCTGGCTGGGATCTATCAGCGTCGTTGCCCTGTACGTGCAGGTTTGGTCCGTGCATCCCTTGCCGGTCCACTTCACGACCGCGCGGACGCGGTAGATCAGGACGTCGGTTGCGACGGTGCGGGACGTCAAGCACTGCTGCGCGGAGGTGGAGGCGGTTGCCGACCTGTAGCAGCCGCCGATCAGCGTCGTCACGTCGTAGGTGGTGTTCGCCACGTTCGTGGTGTAGTTCAGGGGCACCCAGTCGTCGCTTGTGCCCGCGAGCCCCGCGGGGTCCCACACGTCGGTCTTGACCAGGTCGGAGGAGTCGGCGGCGTTGGCAGCAAACGCTGCCTCAACGTCGGACTTGGCGCGGCCGCGGAGTATGCCGGAAAGGTCGCCCGTCTTGGCGGGCTGCGGGGACACCGCTCGCGCGGCGTCGAGGGCCTGGTTGGCCACCGTCGCGGCCACCTGGTCCGACTGCAACTTCTTTGTCGTAGTCAGACCGGAGATGAAGAACATCGCTGCGGCCGTCGCGACCATTCCGATGAGTGTGAGGGCAACAATCACCTCAATGAGCGACATCCCCGCGTCGCGTGCGGCATGCTCAATCTTCATATCGCGCATGATATTCCCGTCCACTGCCACGAACTTGTACCCAACGATTGCCAGTTCCAAGAACTAGCTGCCTGATTGTAAATACCCCCAGCCAAAGGTGTGGCGGTGCGACCCAAACCGCACCGCCACACCTTCAGTAGGCATCTAATCAGGAAGACTGGAGGCCACCCGCAGCTGAGTCATAAGTGAAAGAATTAGCTTCCGCGTCCTTCGTTCCCTTTTCATTCCAACCGAGGATCTTGTACGACTCCCCTTCATTTGTGTACTTGATTTCGGTTCCACTCGACGCCGTCGCTACTTCAGCACCGTCGATCGTTATTTTTCCATTCGTATCAATTGCGACACCGTCGGTCGCAGGATACTTTTGGTTGTCCGTGTAGTAGGACTCAACTTCGTTGGCAATAGTCCGCAGATCGGACTTAGTACCCGAATCAACCGCCTTCTTTCGCTGGTTCATGAAGACCGGGATCGCGATGGCCGCGAGGATACCGATGATGATGATGACGACGAGGAGCTCGATGAGCGTGAAGCCCTTGTCCTTCTCCGCCATGGACTTCTGGATGCGTGCGATCATTATTCACACCTTCCTGGATTGTTCTCACTCACTTTGAATCCGGCCCAGGGTCCTGGGACCGGGGTCCTACACCATTGCATTCGGTAAGACCTGATCGGAACTTTAGCACCACCCGAAAGGTTCCATAATCGGCCGAATACCCTGGCTTGTTGCCGCCCCTTTACGGCAACGAGACAACAATATCACCGGGACACGAAGTCTGACCAGATGCAAAACCCCCATTCGTCCAATACACCCAATCATGGGATGAGGGGCGGCCGCCGGAGCTGGACCCGAGGATGCAGTAGGCCCCGGAAGAATCGTTGCGAATGCTCACGCTCACGCCCGGGGACGTGCGCAATCCGGCGGCGATGAGAGCCTGCTTCGTGACGGGTTGGTCCCCGGTCTGGAGCGCAATCACGTGCACCGCGGCGGCCTTGATGTCCGCCTGAATGGCGGCGTCCATGGCCTTGGCCCGCTGGTGCATGAAGACGGGGATTGCGATTCCCGCCAGTACCCCGATGATGGTAATCACCACCAGCACCTCCACCAGGGTGAAGCCGCGGTCACCCGGACCAGCTCCCCTGCCTTTTAGCGCTACGCCGCCCATATTGTCCCCCGGTATCGTGCGGTAGCGATTCCTTTAGCTAACTGCGTCGTAGATGGAGAAGATCGGCATGTACAGCGCGATGACCATGCCGCCCACGATCCCGCCGATGACGACAATCATGATCGGCTCGATCAGGCTGGTCAACTGCTCCGTCGTGGCCTCGACCTCGGCGTCGTAGAAGTCGGCGATCTTTTCGAGCATGTCGTCCAGCGCACCCGTGTCCTCGCCGACGGCCATCATCTGCACGACCATGGGCGGGAACACCGAGTGTTCCGATAGCGGCCCGGACAGCGATTTTCCTTTACGGACCGATTCGGCAATGTCTTGTGCCGCGTGTTCGATGACCATGTTGCCCGACGTTTCGCCGACGATCTCCAGGGCCTGCAGGATGGGGACGCCCGCGCGCAGCATCGCGCCGAGGTTGCGGGTGAAGCGCGCCACCGCGATCTTCTGGTTCAGCTTGCCGAACACGGGCACCTTGAGCTTGATCGGGTCGACCTTTTCGCGCACTTCCTTCTTGTGCTTGATCCGCCCCCACCACACCCACAGGATGATCAACACCACAATGATGGGCCCGATGGCGACCTTCAGGAAGTTCGACATGTTCACCATCATTTGGGTGATAGCGGGTAGTTGGCTACCCAATCCCTCGAACATGGACGCGAAGACCGGCACGATGAACAGCAACATGCCCGTGCTCGCAAGGATCGCCACGACCAGCACCACGAGCGGGTACGCCATCGCGGATTTGATCTTGCCCTTGAGCTTGACCTCGTCCTCGAAGTTCTTTGCGATGCTCTCAAGGGTCTGATCCAGGAACCCGCCCGTCTCGCCGGCCTTGACCATATTGATCATCAGCGGCGGGAATACCTTGGGGTGCTTGGCCAGCGCGCCGGAAAAGGAGTTACCCGTCTCCACGTCCGCCCGCACCGTGTTCAGGATTCCTTGCAGCGTCTTGTTTTCCGTTTGGTCGGCCAGGATCGTCAGCGCCCGGATCAGCGACAACCCGGCGTTGATCATCGTGGCCATCTGCCGGGACATGATCGCAATGTCCTTGAGCCCGACCTTGTCGGTCAGGCCGGGAATCTTGATGTCGGCGTTCAGCCCCCCGGTCTTGACCTCGGTGATCTGGATGGGATGGCCGCCGTTCGCCATGAGCCGCTGAGCGACGGCAGCCTCGCTGGGCCCCTCCATCTGCCCCTTGACGACGTTGCCGTTCTTGTCCCTGACCTCGTAATCAAAGGCCTTCGTTGCCGATCCCGCCATCAGTACGCGCTCCCGCCCTCAAGATTGCCCCCCATGCCCATATTCGCAATTCCCGACCCGACCTGCGACGACCCGCGCCCGGTCAAGCGGTTGAAGTCCGCCACGTTCTGGCACTTTTCCAGGCCGGTTTCGTAGCTAATCACGCCCTGCTTCGTCAGGTCCGCCAGGTGCTGATCCATCGAATGCATGCCGTCGGCCGCGCCCGCCTGCATCGAGGAATAGATCTGGTGGGTCTTGCCCTCGCGGATCAGGTTGCGGATGGCGGGTGTCGCGACCATGATTTCGGTCGCGACCACCCGGCCCGGGCCGTCGGCCCGCTTGCATAGCGTCTGGCACACAACCCCCTGGATCGTTGCCGCGAGCTGCACGCGGATCTGATCCTGCTGGCTGGGTGGGAATACGTCGATGACGCGGTCGATGGTCTGCGCGGCGTCCTGGGTGTGCAGGGTGGCGAACACCAGGTGACCGGTTTCGGCGGCGGTCAAAGCAACGCCGATCGTCTCCAGGTCACGCATTTCACCGACCAGGATGATGTCCGGGTCCTGGCGCAGCACGTGCTTGAGCGCGTTCGCGAAGCTCTTGGTGTCCTCGCCCACTTCGCGCTGATTGACGATCGAACGCTTGTGATGGTGGATGAATTCGATCGGGTCCTCGACCGTCATGATGTGGTCGGGGCGGTTGCGGTTCGCCAGGTCGATGATCGAGGCAAGCGTCGTCGACTTACCCGATCCGGTCGGCCCCGTCACCAGCACCAACCCGCGCGGGATATTAGCGAACGAGCCCACCACCGCCGGCACACCCAAATCCTCAAGGGGTTTGATTTCGCTGGGAATGATGCGGAACGCCGCGCCCAGGGCGTCTCGCTGCTGGTATAGGTTCACTCGGAAGCGTGCACCGCCCGGGACCTGGTACGCGAAGTCGAGCTCCAGGTCCTCTTCGAACTTCTCGCGCTGCTTTTGGGTCAGAATCTGGTAGACCGACCGGCGCAGCGAGTCGCCTTCCAGCGGAGCCTTGCCCTCAATGGGCTTCAGTCCCCCATCGCGGCGCACCATAGGCGGGGCGCCCTTGGTCAGGTGCAGGTCCGATGCCTTAAGTTCCGCAACCAACCGCAGCAGTTCGTCCAGGGACACGTCCTGTTCGCGCAGCTCCTGGTTCAGGCCGATGCGGCCGGCCCCGGGGCCGGCCGCGCGCTTCGCGGTGGGCTGCGGGGCCGCGGCCTTGGCGCGGGCCGCGGCGGCGGCGGCCGCGGAGTTCCCGGCGGGGGCAGCCGGGGCCGGGGTGAATGCGCCTCCCGGCGCGCCCCCTTGCCCCTGGGAAGCGGGTGCCTGCGCGGCGAACTGGCTGGCGGGCGATCCCGCGCCCTCGCCACCACCGGGGGCGGGCGACAGCGGACGCGGCACGAACGAGCCAACCTGCGGCTGCCCGGCGGCGGGTGCGCCCGCGTGGGCGCCGCCGGGTGCCGCGGGTGGCGCGCCATACGAGGCGGTGGGCGTGAAGGCGGTCTGTGGTGCCCCGCCGGCGGCAGCCGGCGTGAAGGCGGTCTGTGGCGCCCCGGCGGCGGCAGCCGGCGTGAAGGCAGTCTGCGGTGCCCCGGTCGCCGGGGCGGTGGCGCCAGGAGCGGCGCCTGCGGGTGCACGACCCGGAGCGGCGGGGGCGGCGGGGGCGGTGGGAGCGGCGGCGGCCGGCGCCTGCCCG
This sequence comes from Rarobacter incanus, assembly GCF_006715765.1. Classification (NCBI taxonomy): domain Bacteria; kingdom Bacillati; phylum Actinomycetota; class Actinomycetes; order Micrococcales; family Rarobacteraceae; genus Rarobacter; species Rarobacter incanus. The sequence continues at coordinate 282,175 of NZ_VFNV01000001.1, read as the reverse complement.
GAACGCGGGCGCGCGGGCTGCTGCCCCGGGTAGCCCGCGGGCGGGTGCGCGGCCTCAGTCGCGATAGGCGGGATGTAGACGTCCTTGGGCACGGGCGGGTTAGCCTCCAAGGAAGTGTCCCGGTGCGGGGCCGGATGCCAGGTGCCCGGCGCCGACACCGGGCGGGGAGCGCCGGCGGCGCCAACCGCCCCCGAACCGCCCTGCAACGGTTGGCCGACCAGCGGGTGACCGCCTTGCGGTGCGTGCTGCGCCACCTGTTGCGACGGCCTGGTATCCGGGCCGCTGGGCCTTATCGGATCGACGGGATCGACGTCCTTTGGCCCCAATGCCCAAGAAAAGTCCGGCTCCGCGGGACGACCACTATTGTCGCTCATGGTGTGCCCACACCCTTTCCGTTGTTAGCTTGCCTGCGCGTATGCCAGAAATGCGATACAACCACTGCCGTCGCACGCGCCAAGACTCAAGACGTACAGCGTATCGGCATCTATGGCCCCGGGCTTAACCCCGTGCGGCCGCGCACCGGACGCCCCCGCGCGAGGGGACCCTACGCGACGACGCGGATAATCTCTTCCAGCGATGTCCTACCCTCGCGCACCTTCAAGAAGCCGTCCTCGCGCAGAGTCTTCATACCGCCGGCAATAGCGGACTTGCTGATTTCCGAAGCCGACGACCCGGCAACCGCGTGCCGCTCAATGTCCTCATCGACCGCCATGACCTCGTGCAGCGCCACGCGCCCGCGGTAACCGGTGCGCGAACAGGCCACGCATCCAACGGGCCGGTATAGGGTCGGACGTTCTTCACCTTGTTGCCACGGGAAATGCATGGCGATCAGTTCTTCGGGTTCGGGAACGTACTGCTCCTTGCACTTGTCGCACAGCTTGCGTGCCAGGCGCTGGGCGACGACGCAGTCAAGCGCGGAGCCCACCAAGAACGGCTCAATCCCCATTTCTGTCAGTCGCGTCACCGCCGAAGGCGCGTCGTTGGTGTGCAGGGTCGACAGGACTAGGTGGCCGGTCAGCGACGCCTCGATGGCGATCTGCGCCGTTTCGTGGTCACGGATCTCACCGAGCAGAACCACGTCGGGGTCCGACCGCAGGATCGACCGCAGCGCGCTGGCGAAGGTTAACCCCGCCTTCGGGTTCACCTGCACCTGGTTGATTCCATCGAGGCGGTATTCGACCGGGTCCTCGACGGTGATCACGTTGATTTCGGGACGCGAAACCGCGTTGAGCGTCGCGTACAGCGTCGTTGACTTGCCGGAACCGGTGGGCCCGGTCACCAGGATCATGCCGTACGGCTTGGAGAACGAACGCTCGTAGATTTCATAGTTGCCGTCCGAAAATGCCAGGTCCTTCAGCGCCAGCGAGGCCGTCGAGTTATCCAGAATACGCATGACGATCTTTTCGCCCCACACCGTCGGCAGCGTGGCCACGCGCAGGTCGATCTTGCGCCCGTTGTGGACCACCGACATGCGCCCATCCTGCGGCTTGCGGCGTTCCGCGATGTCGATGTCGGAAAGGATCTTCACGCGCGAAATGACGCCGTGCGTGATGTTCTTCGGCGAACGCTGCATCTCGTGCAGCACCCCGTCAATGCGGTAGCGCACGCGCAGGTCGTGTTCCGTCGGCTCGATGTGGATGTCCGAGGCACGGTCCGTGATCGCCTGCGTGACCAGCAGATTCACGAATCGCACTATCGGCGCGTCGTCGTCCGCCACGCCCTGCAAATTGGCGAGATCGACCGCGTCCTCTTGGGCCTCGTCCTCCATCGCCTGGGTCAGGTCCTGGATTTCCGAATCCGAACGCACGAACCGGTCGATCGCGCGCGCCACGTTGTCGTGCGTGGTCACCACGGGCACCACGCCGCGCCCGCTCATCGCCCTGATGTCGTCGATCGCAACGACATTGGACGGATCGGCCATCGCGAGCAAGATGTTGCCCGACTCGTCGAATCCGATGGGTAGCACCGTGTAGCGGCGTATGGCCGACGCGGGCACCGAAGCGACCGCCTGGCGATCGACCGCGTAGTCGTCCAGATCCGCGAACGGCATGCCCAGTTGCGCGGCGAGCGCCGAAACCAGCTGCATTTCGGTCAGCACGCCCATTTGCACCAGGACGCGCCCCAACGAGGTCCCCTGCTCAACCTGCTCATCCAGCGCCGCGAGCAGCTGGTCCTCCGTGACCAGGCCCTCTTCGAGCAGAATTTCACCCAATTGCTTCATGCCGATTCACTCCATCCCGACCAGTCGCGACTCTTTCATCCAAGCAGTTATCGGCACGCGCCGCTTCGATCCTAAGGTCTGGTTGGGTGCGGCGGCGGCGCCGCACGTTTGCCGACCTAGTCGCGCGAATCGAGCACGCGCCGCAGCGCCGCATCCATCACGGCGACGTCCGGGCGGGCGCCGGCAAACAGTTCGACCTGCGCCACCGCCTGATGCAGCAGCATCCGCTCCCCCGACACGTAGGTTCCGCCCGCGGCGCGCCAAGCGCTCCCCAGGACGCTGGGGCGAAACTCGTACGCGACATCGAGCAGCACCGCACCGGGACGGACCGCCGGGACAACTTTATCCACCAACGAGTCCCCCGCCCCCCCTGGCAGCGTCGAGACCATGACGTCCGCGTTCGCGGCGACCGCGGCGAAATCGCCGGTCAGGTTGTAGGTGAGCTCCATCCCGACCGCCGCCGCGGCCGATTCCACCGGCCCGCGCCGGGCCATGGACCGCAGCACCACGTCGGCCCGCTCGAAGCCCAGCCTCCCCAGGGCCGCCACCGCGGAGGCCGCGGTGGCCCCCGCCCCCACTATCGCCGCGGTCTTACGCTGCGCGCAAAGCGGGGCTTCGCCGATCGCCCGCACGATCCCGTCAATGTCGGTGTTGTGCCCGCACAGGCGCGTTCCGGAGGCCGTCCGCTCGAACACCAGCGTGTTTGCCGCGCAGGTCGCCACGACATCCGCGGACCGCTCATCGAGGTGGCTCAGCACTTCCTGCTTCAGCGGCATGGTCAGGCTCAGGCCCACCCAGTCGTCGGTGAGTGCCCCGAGGAACCCAGCGAATTGTTCTTGGGGGACGTCGATCGCGTCGTAGGTCCAGTCCAAACCCAGCGACCGGTAGGCGGCCCGGTGCAAGACCGGCGAAAGCGAATGTGTGATGGGGTGACCTAGAACTCCCGCGTGAAGTGTCATCGCGTCGTGCGCCTCGTCCTTCCTATCTAGCCGTTCGCCGCCGTGCCGTTTGCCGCCGTGCCCCGGGCGGACCGGGCGCTCACCGTCGTGCCGTTTGCCGCCTTGCCGCCGCCGGACCGGCCGCTGCCCGCCCCGGCCCTTAGCCCTCGTCGGAATCCGCGGTGTAGTTCTTTGCCTTCCATTCGCGGTATTCCGCGACGTATTTTTGGAATTCGTTCCACGTGGTCGCGAACTTGGTTTCGCCCGTATCGAGGTTGACCGTAACAAAGTACATCCAGTCCCCGTTTGCCGGCTTGAGCACGGCGCTAATCGCGTCCTCGGACGGGTTGGCGATGGGGGTCGGCGTCAGGCCGGTGTGCACGTAGGTGTTGTACTTATTTGACTTGTTCGTGAAGTCCGCCTGCGTCAGCGTCATGACGTCCTTGCCGGCGCCGTAACCGACCGTGGTGTCCATCTGCAAGGCCTGGCCCGCCTTCAATCGGTTCTCGATCACCCTGGCGACCTTGCTGTAAACATCGGCCTGCCCCTCGCGTTGCACAATCGACGCCTTGATCAAAATCTCTTCGCGTTCCGACTTATCCGCGCCCAGATCGTCGAGGACCTTGACCTGCCGCGACACCATCTGCTTGTAGACCTGCGCCACGGAAGTGTCGCGCGCAAACACGTACTGTCCGGAAGCCAGCCAGCCCTCGTAATTGCCCCCGGCGGCCTTGGGTAGGCCGGTCGTTTGGGTGTCCTTGGCTCCCTCCGCGATCTGTTCGGGGGTAACTCCCATCACCGTTTGCAGCTTGGTGTTGACCTGCTCAACGGTCCAGCCCTCGGGAATTGTCACGATGTAGTCCAGGCGGTTGGCGGGATCCACCAGCACCTTGAGCGCGTCCGCGGCCGCCATCTGCTCCTTGAGCGCGTAGGTTCCCGGCTGAATCGACTGGGCTGCGGGCTCGGTCGATGCCGCATTCAAGTATGCCGTGCGCGAGGCGACCACACCGTTGTCCTTCAGCGTCGTGGCGATGTCCTCGCCGGTATCGCCCTGGTTCACCGAGATTTCCACCTCGCCGGTCCCCGGCCCCGGGTAATCCGTCACCTCCGCGGAGGACGACGCACCGGGCAATACCGACTTGATCATCGAACCCGCAAAGTTCGACACGAAGAAGCCACCGACGCCAAGCACCAGGACCGTGATCAGCACCGCCGTCATGGCCCTGCGGCGCTTGCGCGCCTTGCGCTTGCGCAATTCGCGTTGCACGGACCGCCGCGAAAACTCTTGATTCGAAATGCCGACCCCGTGCACTGGGGCGCCAGCCGGGTCCACGTGCGGGGCCGGTTCCTCTCCTACGACGCCCGGGGCCGCACGGTTTGTCTGGCCTTGGGCGTCATAGCTGTCGTGGTGATCATCCCCGAAAAGACCATCGATACCGTTTCCGTGATGCTTCACTACTCAATCTCCAGCCGTGCCGTTCGCCGGGATTAACTCACCGGCCCGTGCGCCAGATGCCCTTTCGGCGTCGAGCGCACCCTGCAAGATTTCGACCGCTGCGACCTGGTCGACCACGGCGCGGTGCTTGCGCCGGGAGCGGCCAGCCGCCTGCAACACCCGGTGTGCTGCAACGGTGGTCATGCGTTCATCAACCAGACGAACTTCGACGGGTGCGATCAAACCGGCCAACAGCCCGGCGTAATCCCGCGCGATGCGCGCCGACTCCCCCTCCTCACCCGAAAGGTGCCTAGGGAGGCCCACGTACACCACCGCCGCGTCGTATTCGCGCACGAATTCGACGATCGTTTGGACATCGGACGGAACACCGCCGACGACCTTGTGCGTGTCAATTGTGCCACGAGGTGGCACCAAGGTCACAATTTGGTCACGAGGGAGCGTGTCCACGGGGGTTGCGATCAACCCGTCCGGATCCGATTGACAGAACCCAACGCGAACGGATCCGACATCGACGCCCAGCCGGCGGCCGCGGGGCAACGCCTGCCCCGCGTCACCCGACGTCACCCGTTGCCCACCGCTGAACGCACGGAATCCGCGACGGTCGCCAGGGCCTGGGGCAGCTTCGTGGCATCCGTGCCACCGCCCTGCGCCATGTCATCCTTGCCGCCGCCGCGACCGCCCAGCGCTCCGGCCGCCGCCGCGATGACCTGGCCGGCGCGGACGCCCGCCTCGCGGGCGGCCGCGTTGGTCGCAGCCACCAGGACGGGGCGCCCCTTACTCACGCCGCCGACCAGGACAACGGCCGCGTCTTGGCCCAGGCGGTTGCGCAGCTCCATCGCCAGCGTGCGCAGGTCATCGCCCGTGGCGACCTCGCCCGCATCGTGGGCAATGACCGCGACGCTGCCCACCATCTCGCGTCCGTTAGCAACGATCTGTCCGGCCGAAGCGACCAGGTTTTCCAGGCGAATCTGCGAAAGCTGCTTCTCGGCGTCCTTCAGTTTGGTCATGAGCGCCTGCACGCGGCCGGGGAGCTCGTCGCTGCGCGCCTGCAACAACGAACTGAGCTGCCCCACCAGGGCGTGTTCCTTAGCGTGAAACCCGCGTGCATCCGAACCAACAAGCGCCTCGACGCGGCGCACCCCGGACCCGATCGACGCCTCCGAAAGCAGCGTCACCAGTCCCAACTCACCGGACTGCTTAACGTGCGTGCCGGCGCACAATTCGCGCGACCAGTCCTCACCGATCGACACGACACGAACGCGCTTGCCGTACTTCTCGCCGAATAACGCCATAGCGCCCAGCGCCTTGGCGTCGTCGATGTCCATGATCTGGTCGCTGACGGCCAGGTTGTCGCGCAACCTTTCGTTGACGCGCCCCTCGATTTCCTCCATCGCCTCGACGGGCGGCGCGCCCTGGGCCCGAAAGTCGAACCGGATGCGGTTGGGGGCGTCCTCGGAACCGGCCTGGGTCGCGTCGCGCCCCAGCGTTTCCTGCAGGGCCTTGTGGATCAGGTGGGTGCCGGTGTGCGCGCGGCTAATCGCCCGGCGCCGCGCAACGTCGATGCTGGCGGTCCCGGGATCGCCCAGCGCAATCGTGCCCTCGCTCAGGTGCCCGCGGTGCACGCGCAGGCCCGGAACGGGCGACTGCACGTCGAACACCTCTACCGTCGCCCCAGAGTCGAGCACAATCGAACCCTGATCGGCCAACTGCCCGCCGGCCTCCGCGTAGAACGGTGTCTTGTCCAGGATGATCTCGACGTCGGCAGGCCCGGTCACGGCCGGGGTGGGCACCCCATTTACGATGATGCCGGCGACGGCGGCGCGGGCCTCGTCCTCGGTGTATCCCAAGAATTCGACGGGAGCGGCCATTCCCGTCGCCAACTGCTCATACGCGGCGGTATCGGTGTGCCCCGTCTTCTTTGCCAGCGCGTCGGCGCGCGCCCGCGCCTTCTGCTCGGCCATCAACGAACGGAAGGCGGCCTCATCGACCTCGACGCCCTGTTCCTTGGCCATCTCCAGGGTCAGGTCGATCGGGAAACCGTACGTGTCGTGCAGCTTGAACGCCGCGTCGCCGGCCAACAGCGGGTGGTTCGGCTTGGCCTCCTTGGCGCTTTCAACCGCCACATCCAGAATCGTGGTGCCGGCCGCAAGGGTGCGCAAGAACGCCTCTTCCTCGCCGTAAGCGATCTGCGAGATGCGGTCGAAGTCCTGGGCCAGGTTCGGGTACGACTCCGCCATCGCGTCGCGCGAGACCGGCAGCAGCTGGTCCAGCGCCGCCTCCTGCACGCCGAGCAGCCGCAACGAACGCACCGAGCGGCGCACGATCCGGCGCAGCACGTAGCCGCGGCCCTCGTTCGCGGGGCGCACGCCGTCACCGATGAGCATCAGGGACGAGCGAATGTGGTCCGCAATGACACGCATCTTGACGTCGTCGTCCTCGCTGACGCCGTACTTCTTGCCGGTTATTTGTTCGGTCGCGGCGATGACGGGGTAAACCTCGTCGATTTCATACATGTTGTTCTTGCCCTGCAGCAAGAACGCCATGCGTTCCAGGCCCGCGCCCGTGTCGATCGCCTTTTGCTCCAATTCGTGCAGCAGCGGGTAGTCCTTGCCCTGACCCTCCCCGCGCATGAACTGGTCAAAGACCAGGTTCCAGATTTCCAAGTAACGGTCGCCGCCGGGGTCCACCGCGCCGCCCACCGCCTCGGGCCCATACTCCGGTCCGCGGTCATAGTGGAATTCCGCGCACGGCCCCGCCGGGCCCGGCTGCCCGGTGTCCCAGAAGTTCTCGTTGCGCGGAAGGCGCACAATCTGGCGTGCGTCCATGCCGATGGTCTTAGTCAGGTAGTCGAAGCTGACGTCGTCCTGATCCCACAGGGTCACCCAGAACTTATCGCCGTCGAACCCGTAGCCGCCCTGATCCTGCGGTGTCGTCAGCAGGCCCCACGCCAGGTCAATGGCGCCTTCCTTGAAGTAGTCGCCGAAGGAAAAGTTGCCGTTCATCTGGAAGAACGTGCCGTGGCGCGTGGTGCGCCCGACGTTGTCGATGTCGTTGGTGCGGATGCACTTTTGGACGCTCGCGATGCGCGAGTAAGGCGCCTTTTCCGTGCCGATGATGTAAGGGATGAACGGGACCATGCCGGCAACCGTGAACAACAAAGACGGGTCCGGCGAAATCAGCGACGCCGACGGCGCGATGTGGTGGCCGTGGCTACCAAAGTAGTCCAGCCAGCGCTGACGGATCATGGCGGTGCGCATGGTGCTTCTCACTTCATTAGGGTCGTGTGCAAAAAAAATAATAATCGGGGACGAGGGCTCCGCTAGAACTCATACCCCACGTGCTCCTCGTCGCCGGCAAAGGGGTCCGGTCCACCGTTGGCGTTCGCCGCCGATTTTTGGTTCCTTGTCGGCGCCGGGCTCGTGGGTGTCGGCGCCGGGTTCGTGGGTGTCCGCGCCGCGTCGCCGCCCCAACCGGTGCCGCCGTCAGCTGCCGCGCGTGCGGCGGCACGCCTGGCCCGCAATTCGTCGACCGATCCCTGCGATTCAGCCAGCAGGGAAACCGCCAACTCGGTTTCGCGTTCGGCGCGCGCCCGTTTGAACTCGGTCACGAACTCGCGGGCCCCGGCCGTAGCCTTTTGCAGGCCGACCTTGCCGGCATCACCGGCGCGCTTCGCCAGGTCGCCGGCGAGCGACTCAGCTAGTCGCGCCGCGGAACCCGTGGTGCCCGGTTCCTCCGTCAATTCCCGCCACTTCTTGGCGGCGAAAACGGCCGCCGCCACCCCAACTCCGATCCACAAAACCCGTCGCATGTTCACCTCTTCGTGTACTTGTGCATGGTTGAAGCCAGTGCGCTGCGCACGCCGTAGCTGAACGCCGCCACCTTGACGAGCGGCTTCCCGAATGTCGCCGCGTACAGTCCCGTTAGCGCCGACACATTCTGGGACACTTCGGAGGCCGCCGTCGTAATCGCATCGACTTTCTCAAGCTGCACGTTGGCCCCCGACACGGTCTGCGAAGCCTGGTCCAAAATCGGCAGGGTGTGTTCGGTTATGTCTTCGACCGACTGCGATGTCCGATCGAACAGCTTCCCCAAGCGGATCAGCGGCACGGCGCTAACCGCGACCAGCGCCACGAACGCCACCGCCGCAATGATTCCCACAATATCGCCGAGCATTGTCGCCTTCCCTTTCGGTCCATGAATCGCACCGCGCTGACGCCGGTGGCATCTGGCAAGCATAGTTGGGTTGGATGGGAGGTGTGCGGGGACGGGGGAACTCGTTCCTGAATGTTGCGGAACCCCCAAGCGACGCGCCAAGCCTCCGGATGCGCAACCACCCGGCACCCGAGCGATTTGCCCAGGCACCGGGTGGCTGCCATGTGTTCGTAAACTCAGCGAGCGTAGTACTCAACGACGAGCTGAACTTCGCAGGTCACGGGGACCTCGGCGCGCTTGGGGCGGCGCGTCAGCTGCGCGGTGAGCTTCTCGATCTGGACGTCCAGGTAACCCGGGACGGCCGGCAGAACGTCGCGGTGCGCGCCCGCGGCGGCAACCTGGAACGGCGTCATGGCCTGGCTCTTCGGCTTGACCTGGATGGTCTGGCCGGGCTTGACCTTGAACGACGGGCGGTCGACAATCTTGCCGTCAACCAGAATGTGACGGTGGGTCACGGCCTGGCGCGCCTGCAGCGTGGTGCGTGCAAAGCCGGAGCGAAGCACGAGGGCGTCCAGGCGGACTTCGAGGTTTTCGACCAGTGCTTCACCGGTCAGACCCGAGTCCTTGCGGGCCTCTTCGTAAGCGCGGCGCAGCTGCTTTTCGCGCAGTGCGTACTGAGCGCGCAGGCGCTGCTTTTCGCGCAGACGGACCGCGTAGTCCGACTCGGTGCGGCGGCGGCTGCGGCCGTGCTCGCCCGGGGCGTAGGGACGCTTTTCGAAGTGGCGGGCTGCCTTCGGGGTCAGAGCGATTCCGAGGGCACGGCTCAGTCGCACCTGGCGGCGCGAACGAGTCACTGAAGACATACGTTTTCTCTTCCTGTTTCGGTTGTCACGCCGCCGCGACCGGTTTGGCGCGGAGCGCGGGGCCGACCTTGTGTTTTTGCGTTCGCGCTGTGCGCGCTCGCGCCGGCTAAGGCCCCAGGGTTGTCGCCCATGAGGGCAACCGGTTTATTGTACACCAGCGGCGCCCGCGCTCCTGCGCTCCCGCACCCGGCGTTCCCGCTGGTCGAGTTGCCCGCGCAGCGGGCGTATCGAGACCACCCACCGACCGCACCCGCTGGTCGAGTTCCCCGCGCAGCGGGCGTATCGAGACCACCCACCGACCGCACCCGCTGGTCGAGTTCCCCGCGCAGCGGGCGTATCGAGACCACCCACCGACCGCACCCGCTGGTCGAGTTCCCCGCGCAGCGGGCGTATCGAGACCACCCACCGACCGCACCCGCTGGTCGAGTTCCCCGCGCAGCGGGCGTATCGAGACCACCCACCGACCGCACCCGCTGGTCGAGTTCCCCGCGCAGCGGGCGTATCGAGACCACCCACCGACCGCACCCGCTGGTCGAGTTGCCCGCGCAGCGGGCGTATCGAGACCCCCCACCGACCGCACCTGCTGGTCGAGTTGCCCGCGCAGCGGGCGTATCGAGACCACCCACCGACCGCACCTGCTGGTCGAGTTGCCCGCGCAGCGGGCGTATCGAGACCCCCCTGCACAAACCGCCGCGCTCGCACCAAACCACCGCACTCGGTGTCCCCGGCCACCCCCACACCCGCCGACCGCGGCCCTTCCAGTCAAAACCCCTGCACAAACCGCCGCGCTCGCACCAAACCACCGCACTCGGTGTCCCCGGCCACCCCCGCGCGCGCCGAGCGCGGCCCTTCCAGTCAAAACCCCTGCACAAACCGCCGCGCTCGCACCAAACCACCGCACTCGACGTTCCCGGCCACCCCCACACCCGCCGACCGCGCCGCTTCCAGTCAAAACCCCTGCACAAACCGCCGCGCTCGCACCAAACCACCGCACTCGACGTTCCCGGCCACCCCCACACCCGCCGACCGCGGCCCTTTCAGTCAAAACCACTGCACAAACCGCCGCGCTCGCACCAAACCACCGCACTCGGTGTCCCGGCCACCCCCGCACGCGCCGAGCGCGCCCCTTCCAGTCAAAACAGAGCACAAAAGTTATCAACAATTGCGGAAGCAGCTGGCAAGCGCTCCCCCGTTTCGGAATTGTCGAACTATGAATACTCCGGATGACAAATCAACTAGTTCCACCGAATTCGGGAACCTCTTCAACGACGCTGTGGGCCCACGTGCCCTATGGGCCGCAGAAATCGTAGAGAGTGGCTACGGCCCGACGGCCATCAGGTCTTGTCTAAATCGGCGAACGCTAGTTCGCCCGCAGCGAGGGCTCTATGCCGATGCCAAGCAGTGGCACGCGATGCGCAAGGAAGATCAACATCGGCTCGTGGCGACGGCCCACTTTCGGCGCGATCCCCATTTAGTTCTTTCCGGGAAGTCCGCGGCGGTCATTCTAGGGATCCCTTTGATTGGAGTGAAACTCCGAAAGGTCGAAGCGACCATTTCTCCCGCCCACGGCGGTCGGTCGTCGAAGCATGTCAAGCGTCACCAAACCAAATTTGATTCATCGCTGATGCGGGTCGCGGGTGTGAGTACGACAGATATTGCGCGGGTAGTCATAGATGTATCTCGAACAGAGTCATTCGCGTGCGGGCTCGCAGCGGCAGACTACGCGCTGCGTATGATGATGGTTTCGCGAGACGAACTGGGCAAGTTGGTATTTGCCCTCTCTGGTGCTCGCGGCATCAGGAAAGCTCGAAAGGTGATCACCTGCGCAGACCCGCGAAGCGAATCCGTGGGCGAGTCTTTGAGCCGCGCACGATTCATTGAGCATCGGATCGGCATACCCCGGCTCCAGGAAGTAATCAGGCTACGGAACGGGAAGGCGTACCGAGTCGATTTCTATTGGCCGGACCAACGAATCATCGGCGAATTTGACGGATTCCAGAAATACGTGGATTCGCAAGCACCAAGCATCGACCACCAAATCGCCGTACAAGAACAAGAACGAGTCCGCCATAACCAGTTGCATCGTGCCGGATACACGATCGTCCGCTGGACATGGAAGGAAGCTCTCGAATTCACTACTCTCCCGACGCTCCTTGCAGAGGCAGGAGTCCCGATGGCTCGCACCAGGTAGGACCGACCAAGAAGAAGACCGCGTCGCGCTAGACCGTGCCCTGCCGCGGCGCGCTAGACCGTGCCCTGCCGCGTCGCACCGGGCCGCACCGCGCTGGGCCGCACCGCGCTGGGCCGCACCGCGCTGGGCCGCACCGCGCTGCGCGCGCCCGGCAACAGGACTCAACCAACAGCGGGCACCAACAACAGCGGGGTGGAGCCGCAAGCGCGACTCCACCCCACCGTCTTCGAACTATCAGCAGTGGATTCGACCCAGGATTTCCTTCCCTTGACGATCCGATACCGTCGCTCCGCCTACCCAGAACCTGCGACGTGAAACCGCCGCCCGCAAGGCGATCAAGAACTCCGGATGCCGTGCACCCCGCTACCGGGCACGCAAGCCCGTCGCGTACTTCGCCTTGCTCAAGGACTTGTTCCCCGAGTAGATCACGGAGATCTTGCCCTTTTTCTTCAGCTTCTTGATAGTAACCTTGGCGACGTAGGACTTCCCGGATCGCTTTAGCTTGGCCTTGCCGACCGACTTCTTGCCGACCTGGACGGTGACCTTACCGGTAGGCGCGGCTGCGCCGACGCTCTTCAGCGTCACGCGGAAGACGACCTTGCGGCCAACGTGCGCAGTCTTCGCGTTCCGCTTGCCCTTCGTGATCTTCACGGCGGGCTTAGCCGCCTTCGCCTTGGTCACCGTGAAGGTCAGGACACTGGCGCTCGCCGGAGCTACAACCTTGCCTCCAACCGCCGGGACGTACTGGACTGTCACTGAATGCTTGCCGACGGCCAGCGACTTCGGCAACGTCACGGTCGCCTTGCCGTCCCGCAGCGTCGCTAGCACAGGATTGACGCCTGGCGTCGTGACGACGATGCGCCCGCTCGGCACGACGTCTTTCGCAGTAACGTTCACATTCACGGTGGCTGCACGGTTGTAGGTGACCGTTGGCGTTGCCGTCACTGTTACCGCCGCAACGACGGTCTCGCCGTTGTTGCCACCGCCGTTGTTGCCACCGCCGTTATCACCACCGCCGTTGTCACCGGCTTTGACGGAAAACTGGACAACGTACTGCGAGGTAGCCGTGCCATCCTCGGAGGTCACCGTAACGACGGCCGCGCCGGTAACGCTGGTCGCCTGCGTGATGGCAACCGTTCCATTTTCCGCGGCCGTGGCCGTGACGGCGGGAACGGCAGTCGTGCCTGCCGGCAGCTCAACGGAGTACTGCCTATTGGAGGACGAGAACCCCGCAACCGCGACGCCATCCACCTGCAAGACCGAAAGCTCTGCCTTGGAACTGAGCTGCGGTGCCACTTGGAAATTCACCGTGTAAGTGGTCGTTGTCGTTGACCCGATTGGCTTGACCGTGATGGTCGCCGCACCGGTCGCCGATGCCGCCTGCGTGACGGTGACCACTGCACCCGGAATGTACGCGTACACCTCGGGTGCTTGGGTCGACCCGGCGGGCAGCGTAACGGTGTATTGGGTCGTGCCCTCAACGAAACCGGAAAAAACGGTGCCGTCGACTTTCACCTCGGGCTGCGATGCGGAAGCGGAGTCCTCAACCACTACATTTCCGTCCGAGGCTACGGATACATCCGCAACCATGGCTGCCGCGAAGTTGAGGCGTTGCCAGCTGGCCTTGCCAGCCTTCGTCTGGTCAAGCGCGTAACCACCCTTGACGGCAGTCTGGCTGAGGATCGACTTGCGCTGCGCAAGCGTCAAATCAGGGAACGCGCCGAGCAGAACATCTGCTGCGCTGTCGGGCACGATCGGGGCCAGATCGCTGGCCGATTTGTCCAACTGCGGGAAGCCATCGCTGTGCCGCACGCCGTCGATCGTCGTGTAGGCGCTGTACGTCAGGCGATCCTCGTAGGTGTTGAGTGATTCTTCGTCACTGGGCAAGCTCGAATCGGCCTCAGCGCACTTCTCAATGTCGGCGCTGTAACCCGCGCTGACGCACTTGGCGCTCAGAACGTCGTGGACTTCTTGGCTTGCCTCTTGCAAGAGCTCACGGAACTTGGTGTCAGACCACCGGTTGGCGACAACGGCCTGGCCATTGATACGACCCGCCATGACGTCCATCGGGTAGTGGAAGCCAAGAACAAGGCGGTTGTTACCGTATTCGGAGGCCCGAAGCATGATTTGTGGCGACAATTCTGGGAGCAGGGTCGCCAGCGTCGTGCCGTTGGTGTAGCCGTGCAGCGTGTGCCCCGACGGGAACGATCCCTGCCTGCACAGCCCGTTGTAGTCACCGGTGCCACCCTGCGACGTGACCTGGATCCAACCTGTGGTGCCGGTGAACGCGCCGCCGCTGCACGTTCCGCCGGTGGAAAACCCGAGGCGGTTCATGGGGCGCTGGTAGGACCAGTGGCCCTTCGCGGAGTTGTTTGCGGCCTCGTATGAGTTGTTTTCGGTGTTGCTCAGAACCCACTTGGTCTTCGGTAATTCACCGGCATTGAGCGCCTCGAGGTAAATCGGGCCGAGCACGCTGCCCAAACCATCGACCATGGTGTACTTCGAATCGTTCACAGAGTCTTTGTAGGCCTGCTCGCGTTTGGCAACCTTTGCCGATTCACTGCCGACGGCCGCATTATTCGTTTCCACAACTACTCGGTCATTGGCCGCGGTCAGCGTGTTCGAACCGTTGCGGTCGGGGCCACTCTCGTTCTTGGCAATGATCGACGGGGTGTTCTTGATGTCATCGAACCCGTAGAGCAGGTCGGTGAAGAAGTCCGCCGAGACGGTGTTCGAGGAGTAGTTGTAGCTTGTCTGCGCGGAAGTGAAGGGCTCCGCAACCGTGTCGCTGGTCGCGGCCAGGCTCGGCATCGCGAAGTAGACATCGGAGCTGGTCGCATTCACGTTGTGCAGTTCAACAGAAAGAACGTTCGTGCCCGACTGAAGGATGCCCTTCGTGGGGAAGAGCAATTGCTCTGTCGCGGGGTCGGTGTTGTTGTTGCCGCCGTAACCAAGGTTACTCGTCACTACGTTTGTCCCCGGGAAATCCGCAACGTTCTTCCCGTTGAGGTACACCGTGGCGGCGTCGTCGTGAACGATCGTCCCGTACAGGCCATTGATGCTCGCCACGGCGGCGGAGTCAAGTTCGAACTGGTATCGGAAGAAGTATGCAGGGACGGTCGTGTAGTCGCTGTCGCTTGCATAATTCAGGAAGTACTTCAGCAGCGTATTTGCTTGGTAGCCGGAGCCGACGTTCACGGTCGCCGATCCGCCGCTGCGCTTGGCACCGAACGATCCCTTGGCGGTCTTCCAGGTACCGGGCAGCGTGGCCCCAACCTTGGTCCACTTGGTCCGGTCCGCCGTGTCACCACCGGCAGGATCGACAGTGCCGTCCTCCAGGTAGGACCACTCTGTATCCGCGGTGATCAACGACGAGCTGAAACCAGCCACCCCGCTGCGCAACTTCCAGTCCGACAACTGCATCACGTTGTCGTTGGAGCCGCCGGAATCGGCCCGGTTCGCGGTGATTCGAAGCTGGAAATACTTGTAGGAGATCGACGCGCTGGTAGTGAAGTTCAGCGGCGAAGTCCGACCGGAAAAGGTCTGCCCAGACCGGGAATCGATGACCGTCCAGCCGGTTCCCAGCGGTTCGCCTGCCACGGACGCACTGTTGGTGGCAAGTACGGTCCACGCCTTCGGGTCACGCGCTGATTCATCGTTACCGGACACCATGGTGTAACCAGTGACCAGCGCGGCCTCACTCAGGGTATATACAGCGTAAATCGGCGATTCCGCCGACGGCTTCGAGCCGGCAAACCACTTGGTCGATGGGTCACTATCCATCAACTTGTTAATGTCCTCAGATGGTTTTGTCGCGTTGGGAACATTAGAAGTTGCGGATGTCACAAGGCCTTGGACATCAGCTGAATCGCCCCTGATTGCTAGGGGTGCAGCCTGCGCGGCCGGTGCGGCCACGAGTCCGCTGAACAGAAGCCCGAGTGCGGCCGCAGCCGAAGCCGAGACGCGACCAAAACTTGCCCAACGATTCGCCGTTGGCCTACTGAGAGTTCTTTGCATCAATTCATACCTTGATCTCTAGTCCGGCGGCACGCTTGAGTGAACTCAAGTGATCAATCGTCGATCGAAGCCACCACTGACAACGCTGTCACGATAACTTGAACGATACTTGAATGACGAGTGAACTGCAACCAACTAAACCGGTTGAACACGCGACGTGCGTCCCCGGGGTGGCGCGCGCGCCACCCAGCGGACCCGGGGCCCCATTTACCGAAGCGGTTTCGCGTCGCAAAGGGCCCGCCGGTCACCCACACGCGCGACACAAACCACACGATCCGCAGCTACCGAAACCACACCCGGCCCGCCAGTCACCCACACGCGCGACCACGCAACGCCTCCATGCACGGACACGCCCTGGTTCCTAGTCTTCCCCCAGGATCCCGCGGATGCGACCCAGGCGTTCGGTAATGGCCCGTTCGAACCCGCGATCGGTCGGCTCGTAGTAACGGTGGCCAACGAGCGGATCGGGCAGGTACTGCTGGCGCGCTACCCCGTGCGGTTCGTCGTGCGCGTAGACATAACCCGCCCCGTGACCCAGCCCCTTCGCGCCCGCATAGTGCGCATCCCGCAAATGCGCAGGCACCAATCCCGTGCCACCGCGCCGAACCTCGGCAATGGCCGCATCGATCGCTTTGTAGGACGCGTTCGACTTCGGCGCGGTGGCCACGTGCACCACCGCCTGCGCCAAAATGATCCGCGCCTCAGGCATACCGATCATGGCAACCGCCTGCGCGGCCGCGGTTGCCGTCTGCAACGCCGAGGGATCCGCCATGCCGACTTCCTCTGCCGCAGCGATAACGACGCGCCGCGCGATAAACCGCGGGTCCTCCCCCGCCACGATCATCCGGGCCAGGTAGTGAAGGGCAGCATCGACATCGGAACCCCGCATTGATTTGATGAACGCAGAAGTGACGTCGTAATGCTGGTCCCCGTCCTTGTCGTACCGCACAGCCGCCACGTCAGTCGCGCGCTCCAGCACCTCCAGCGTCACCAGGCCCGCACCGGCCGTTGCGGGCACCGCGCCCGCGGCCGCCTCCAAGATCGTCAAAGCACGACGAGCATCGCCCCCGGCAAGTCGAAGAAGGGCGTCGCGGGCCTCGTCGGTAATTTCAATCGCCCCGCCAAGCCCCCTCTCATCGGTGCGTGCGCGCTCGATCAGGGTTGCGATGTCGTCGTCGCTCAGTGGTTGCAATGTGACCAGCAGCGAGCGCGACAGCAATGGCGATATGACCGAAAAGCTGGGATTCTCGGTGGTGGCCGCGACCAATGTCACCCAACCGTTCTCAACGCTGGGGAGCAATGCGTCCTGCTGCGATTTGGAGAACCGGTGAACCTCATCGATAAACAGCACCGTGTTCTCGCCGCCCGTCGCGAGCCGCCGCTTGGCGTCCGCCACGACCTCGCGCACATCTTTGACCCCCGCCGTAATCGCTGAAAGTTCAACGAATCTGCGCTGCCCGGCCTGCGCGATCAGGTATGCGAGCGTCGTTTTGCCCGTCCCCGGGGGGCCGTACAGAATTATGGACGAGGCCCCCTCTCCCGCACCCGCAATCAAGCGCGGCAGCGGCGCCCCCGGTTCCAGCAGGTGGGCCTGACCTGCGACTTCTTCGAGGGAGCGAGGCCGCATCCGGACCGCGAGCGGCGCGTGTGCGTTCGCGACCGGGCGGCCCTGTGCGTCGGAGGTGGTGGCGTCGAAAAGGTCCATGATTGGCCAAGCCTAGCGCCAACCTCTGACTAGAATGACCGCAGAAGCAAGGCTTGCGCACGGTGACGCGGCGCGGTCCTCACCGCGAGGTGTCGCCGCTCGGGCTGCGAATCGTTTTCGGCGACAAGGGGGTGGCGCGATGGATCCGGCAGATGTGCCCGACGATTGGCGGAAGTTCGCGCCGCCCGGAGACTCGGAAGCGGGGTCTGGCGCCGCCGCGCCCGCTACACCCAGTTCGCCCGCTGCCCCCGGCGCACCCGCCGCGCCCAGTTCGCACGTTGCCCCCGGCGAACCCGCCCCGCCCAGTTCGCACGTTGCCCCCGGCGAACCCGCCCCGCCCAGTTCGCGCGTCGCCCCCGGCGAACCCGCCGCCGCGGAAATCCACCGCGTCGTCCCGGACCGCCCTCATTACGACCCCGTGGCCCCGCAAGCCTGGGACGAATACCAGCACGCTTCGCGCGACAGGGCGGAACGCACTCACGCAGAACTCGAGACTATGGCCCGCAACGCGCGCCTGGGGCACGCCTATGCGGAGCGGGTTGCGCGTTACAAATCAACCAGGCTCGCGATGATCGCCGTGTGGGCTCCCGTTGGGTTCGCGTATGCGATCGGCTTCATCTCCTGGCTCATCGTTCCCGAACCGATCGCGTGGCTGGGCCAAACCATGTGGATGGCGACGATCGTCGGCATGCCGCTGGCGTACCTGAGCTGGATCTACCTCAAGCACATCTATCCCGGGTACAACCCGGTCGACCACCTGCCGGACCACCGTCCGGAGCACCAGGGAATCGTACGCGACGAGCGCCCCAGGTGGGACCGTCGCGGCCCGGAGGCGGAACGCGCGCTGCCGCGCGACTCTTTCATAACGAAAAAGCGGCCCGGGGCGCCCACCTAGGGACGCCTCCGGGCCGCCAAACAAACCCACGCGCGACCGTGTGGGCTAGCCTTCCTTTTTCTCTTCCTTCTTCGGCTTCGCGTCGACGCCGGCTTCCTTTCGCTGTTCGGGGGTGATCGGCGCGGGTGCCTGAGTCAGCGGGTCGAATCCGCCACCGGACTTCGGGAACGCGATGACCTCCCGAATTGATTCGGAACGCGACACCAGCGATACGATGCGGTCCCAACCGAAGGCAATACCGCCGTGCGGCGGGGCACCGAACTGGAACGCATCGAGCAAGAACCCGAATTTCTCTTGCGCCTCGGCCTCACCGATGCCCATCACGGCAAAGACTCGTTCCTGCACATCGCGGCGGTGAATACGGATCGAGCCGCCACCGATTTCGTTGCCGTTGCACACAATGTCGTAGGCGTAGGCGAGTGCGGAGCCCGGATCCTTGTCGAACGAATCCAGCCATTCCGGCTTCGGTGAAGTAAATGCATGGTGTACGGCCGTCCACGACGAGTGCCCCAAAGCCACGTCGTCGTCCTCGCCAGTCGGCTTGAACAGTGGCGCGTCGACAACCCACACGAATGACCACTCGTTCTCGTCGATCAGGCCGGCACGCTTTCCCACCTCCAGGCGGGCAGCGCCCAAGAGCGCGCGAGCCTGCGATGCCTTGCCCGCGGCGAAGAACACCGCGTCGCCAGGGGCCGCACCCGTCGCGGCGGCGAGCCCGGCGCGCTCTTCATCGGACAAATTCTTCGCCACAGGGCCGCCAAGCTCGCCGTCCGCGCCGAAGGTGACATATGCCAACCCCTTTGCACCGCGCTGCCGGGCCCATTCTTGCCACGCGTCGAACCCCCGGCGCGGTGTCGAAGCACCACCTGGGAACACGACTGCGCCGACGTAGGGGGCCTGGAAAACGCGGAACGGCGTGTTGGCGAAGTAGTCCGTCAGTTCGGTCAGTTCCAAACCGAAGCGCAGGTCGGGCTTGTCCGTGCCGTACTTTGCCATCGCGTCAGCGAAGGTGATGTGCGGGATCGGGGTCGCGATGTCGTAGCCGATGAGCTTCCACAGGGACGACAAAATCTGTTCGGCAAGCGCAATCACGTCGGCCTGGTCAACGAAGCTCATCTCGATATCGAGCTGCGTGAATTCCGGCTGGCGATCGGCGCGGAAGTCCTCGTCGCGGTAGCAGCGCGCGATCTGGTAATACCGCTCCATGCCGGCGACCATCAGCAACTGCTTGAACAACTGCGGCGACTGCGGCAGCGCGTACCAGGAGCCGGGCGCCAGCCGCGCGGGGACCAGGAAGTCGCGGGCGCCTTCCGGCGTCGAGCGCGTCAGCGTCGGCGTTTCGATTTCCACGAAGTTGTTATCCGCAAGCACGTTGCGCGCGGCGCGGCTGACCTCGGAGCGCAGTCGCAGCGCGGCGGCCGGCGCGGGGCGGCGCAGGTCCAGGTAGCGGTAACGCAGGCGCGCCTCCTCCCCGATCGTTTCGGTGCCGTCCAGCGCCGTGGAAACCTGGAATGGGAGCGGGGCGGCCTCGTTCAGAATCTCAACGTTGGTTGCAATGACCTCGATGTCGCCGGTGGCGAGGTTCGGGTTCGCGTTGCCGTCCGGGCGGCCGTGGACCTCACCCGTAACCTTTAGCACAAACTCGGAGCGCAGCGGGTGAGCGACCGCCTCGTCCCGGATCACGACCTGGGCGATACCGGAAGCGTCCCGCAGGTCGATGAACGCGACCCCGCCGTGATCGCGGCGGCGGTCAACCCACCCCGTGAGTGTGACGACCGAACCGATGTCGCTGGCGCGCAGCGAGCCTGCATCATGAGTGCGCAGCACGAAATTCCTCTTATTCAATAGCCGATTGGACTGCCGCGAAATAGTCTAGTCGGCAAATTGGCGTGGCCCCACCTGGCTGGGTGACTGGGTGGCTGAGTGGCTGGGTGGGGCCCGCGCGAGGGCGCGAGGGCGCGAGAGCGGAACGAGGCCGCAACGCCAACCCCGCAAGCCGGCACAATCAAAACTCAACGCCAATTGCCGACCGCAATTCGGATAACAAAGCCGATATGAGAACGAGGCCGCCCCTCCCAGGGCACCCCGCGCCGCAAACACAGGAACATCGCGCCTCAAATTCGGACTAGAACTGTTCACCAGAATGTCGTACTGTCGAAATGACCCGTCCATGACAACGCTGTCAGACCACGGTTGGCTGGCACGTGATTCGTTGCTGAATCACCGCCCAAACTGAAGGAAATGTATGACACTCCACAGGAATTCGCGACGCGCGCCACTGATCGCGCTCGCGCTCGCAACCGCTCTATTGCCGGGGGTCATAAGCGCCCCCGTCAGTTCCGCGGCCTCGGCCGCCACTATCGCTCAAACCGAAGCAAAAATCGTTGAGTTCCAGCGCATCGGTCTCCTAGACGATGTCGAAGATCAATTGGCGGAATTGAAGAAGCTCGATCCCGCTGAAGGCAAGGCGTACGCAGATGCGACCCACATCTGGAACGATTCGCTGTCGAATTTCACCGTGCAGGGCTCGACTGACGCAACTAATCAGGCGGGTATTCCCGACGGTCTGCCCAATGACCCGTCGCACGTCTTCGTGGTGCTCGGCCACGTTCTCAACAAGGATGGAACGCCGCAGCAGCAGTTGCTGGACCGAGTTGCGGTCGCCAAGACCGCGGCGGCCAAGTATCCGCTTGCCCGGATCATGGTCACGGGCGGCTACGGCGCATCGGGACAGACCATCACCACCGAGGGCGAGGTCATGCACGACCTCTTGGTCGCTTCCGGCATCCCTGAATCGCGCATCATCGTGGAAAACGCTTCGTTCGACACGCCCAACAACGCGACCATGTCGATGGACAAGCTTTACGATCCGGATGTAGTTGGCACCACGCCGGTGAAGTCCGTATCCCTCATCACCGCCAGTTGGCACATGCGCCGCGGCACCGTCTTGTACCAGTTCGCCTCACGCCTGCACCAGGTGCGAAACGGCGATGACCACCTCATTGAGGTGAAGGCGGGTGCGGCCTGCATGACGTCGGCGTGCCAGAACACCGGGTACGTGGAGCCTCCGGGCTACCCCAACGCCAGCGAGCGGAACCTCATCGCGCAAAACGTCGCGAAGCTGTCCGGAGAAGCCGTCGGCGGCAGCGATGGCAACGGAGGCGCCCTTGCCGAATTTAGGACCGGCTCCAACGGCCTGCGCCGAGCAATCGCGAAGTTCGTCTACCTGCAACGCGAAGGGTTCGATGGCAACCCCACCACCACGCGCTCGAACGTGCTGGATGTCCGCCGAGCAATCGCGGAACTTGGGGACATCTCCGGGGTCTACGGGCGCGAGTTCGGAGCTTTGCAAGGTGTCTGGGACAAGGCACTCAGTTCGACGACAGTCAACTCCTCGATTCCGTCCACGGGTATTCCATCCTCGGGCCACGCATTCGTTGTCCTGGGTGCAGACGGCGGTTCTGGTACCGCCACGACCGGTCGCTTGGACCTGGCCAAGGCGGCGCTGACGCAATACCCGAACTCGATCGCGGTCGTTGCCGGAAACCAGGCCGAGATCAACGCCGGGTATCAGGGACTGGTGTCCCGCGGTATCGATGCCAGCCGGATCGTGCGCACGCAGGTGGCAACCAATGCCCAAACTGGCGCGTTCCAAACCGTCAACATGCTCTACTCCCTCGGCAACATTTCTTCCTACACGCTCATCACCTCGGGTGACTACGTGCGCCGCCCGACCGTGCTGTTCACCGTCGCAGACATTTTGCGTCGTAACGCTTGGGGCGCCACCAATCGCATCGAAATGCTTGGGCACATCGCGGAGAGTGTTTCAGGACGCAACGCAGATCAGAGCCTGCCGGACTCGTCCAAGCGCAGCCAAATCGTTGACAATGTGGACGACCTGTTCGACATCTCCTCGAGTGAACTAGCTAGCTGGACCAATCCGGCACCTTCGCTGTCCACGCTTGACGGACTCACCGCGACTGCGCCGACGAAGACCGAATACCTGGTCGGCGACGACATCGACGCCACCGGGTTCACCGTCTCGGCAACGTTGTCCAACGGGACGGATCGGGCAATCGATATCACTGACATTGCGACCGTGAAAATGCCCAGTACCGAGGTTGCCGGCAACGTGAGCATCGACGCGTCATACATGTACCGTGGGGCAACCAAGTCCGTGTCGTTGCCCATCGTCGTCCGCGCTGCGGATGTCACCGCGCTGACGTCGATTATGGACGAGGGCTCCGCGGTGCCCACCGCCAACTACACCGAAGCTTCATACGCCGCTCTGGCGCAGGCGCTAACAAATGCGCAGACCGTGGCCGCGGACGTCGCGTCGACCCCGGAACAGGTAGCCAGGGCCACTGCGGCCGTTCGCGATGCCATCGACGGACTGGAATTACTTCGCCCCACCGCCACGATCACGATTTCGCAACCGCATGCTGACGGTTCGTACTACATCGGGACCACCGCGAGCGTCGATGCCACCGCGCCCACTGCGGCGCGCTACATCACCTCGATCGAATACTCGCTCGGCGGCGCCTGGCTGCCCTACACCGGCAAGATCGTTCTACCGCAAGGAAACGTGACGTTGAGCGCCCGCGCCACCGATTCATCCGGGTCGGTGTCCGAGATCGCAGTGCGCGAACTGACCGTGGTGAAGAAGCAGGACACCGGCGGCGGCGACAACCCCGGCGGCGGCGGCAACACGAGTTCCCCGAGCGCGGTCAAGCTCTCCGCTGCGGTCACCTCGTCGCGCTACGGGGCGGGCTCGACCGCCACGATCGTGGCGCTGGCGGCCGGGGTCTCGGTCAATACCGGGACCGTATTCGTCACAGAGAACGGGAAGACGCTCGGATCGGCGCGGATCGCATCTGGCATTGCAACGGTCAAGCTCCCGCGGACGTTGGCGGTCGGACGGCACACCGTGACGGTCGCGTTCGAGCCTTCGTCCGGCAGCGATTTGGTTGCGTCCTCGCAGCGCAAGGCGGCCTCGTTCGTAATCACAAAGGTATCGCCCGCAAAGATTACGGCGAAGCGGACATCCGGCAAGGCGAAGACCAGTAAGCGCATCAAGGTCCGCGTCCGGATTAGCACGGTCGCGGGTGCGCCCGCAACCGGCAAAGTGACCCTGCGCCTAGGCGGCAAGGTAGTCGGCAAGTCCGCGCTTCGCAAAGTTGGCGGGTTCTACCAGGCCACGATCAAAACCAAGAAGCTGCGGAGCAAGGGGAAGATCCGCGTGACTTACAGCGGCAACTCGACCTACTCAAAGAGGTCCGTCACCACGAAGGTCGAGGTCAAGCGGGGCTAGCGCACCCGCATTCAGAGTCCCGTCGGCGGGGGTTGGATCGTTGGGCGTTTGTCCAGTGATTCGGCCCCCGCTTCTTAGTAGCGCCGCGCTCCTGCAATTCACCGTCGCGCACGCTCCTGCAATTCACGGTCGCGCCGCGCTGATTCGGCAGCGGCACCGCGAACCGCGCTGATTCGGCAGCGGCACCGGGAACGCAGCCGTATCGTACACGCATGAGGTCACTGGGCCTGAATGGCAGACCGAATCTAACGATTGAGCGCTCTCTTCGCGTCGGCCACTATATCGCTTGCGGTCAGCCGCTCCTCGGCCAGTACCTGCGCCCGCGATGCGTGTTCCACGAATCGCTGCCCTATGCCACGCATCAGGAACGGCACGGTCACCCCGGCGACCGCCGATTCGGCCAGCACCCGTGACCCGACTCCGTCCACCACCAGGCCGTCCTCGATCGTTATCACCAGGTCGGCGTCGGCGGCCAGTTCCACCAGGGCAGCGGGTACCGGCAGAACCCAAGTCGGCGAAACCACGGTCACCAGCATGTCCTCGGCGGCGAGACTACTGCCGACCTCAACTGCAAGCGCCGCCATAGCGCCGACGCCCAGAACCAACACTCTGGTGCCGCTGTTCGCACCGTGTTCCGCAAGGACATCGATGCCGTTACGCACCTCAGAAGCGGGAATCAGGGGGCCGACTGGGCCCTTCGGGTATCGAACCACCGTTGGGCCATCGTGGATTTTCACCGCATCACGCAAGGCAGATCGCAAGGTAGGCTCATCGCGCGGCGCAGCCAGGCGGAGACCCGGCACGATGCCTACGAGGGACATGTCCCACATCCCGTTGTGGCTAGGACCGTCATCGCCCGTGACCCCGGCTCGGTCCAACACGATCGTTATCCCGGCTTTGTGTAAGGCCGCGTCCAACAGGATCTGGTCGAACGCACGGTTCAGGAACGTCGCGTACATCGCAATAACGGGGTGCAGGCCGGCGAACGCCATGCCCGCGGCCGCGGTGACCGCATGTTGTTCGGCAATTCCGACGTCGAAAACGCGTTCCGGGAACTGTTCGGCAAACTCGGCCAGGCCCACCGGGCGCAGCATCGCGGCGGTGATCGCCACAACGTCTTCGCGCTGCCGCGCGATTTGGGCGATCTCGTCCGAAAATACTGAAGTCCACCCAAATCGCGACGGGGCGATCGGCAACCCAGTTTCGGGATGGATGGGCCCGATTCCGTGGAATCTATCCGCGGTGTCGCGTTCGGCGGGGGTGTAACCACGGCCCTTCTCGGTCATCACGTGGACCAAGACTGGACCGCCAAAGTCCTTGGCACGACGCAGGGCGCGAGCCAGTGCAACGATGTCATGTCCGTCGATGGGGCCGATGTACTTCAGTCCCAGATCTTCGAACATCCCCGAGGGCATTACGACATCACGAAGTCCCTTTTTCAACCCGTGCAATGCGTCGTAGGCCAACCTTCCGGGCGGGCCGGACCTGTTCAACGCCTTCTTTCCCCAGTCAAGCACGTTTTCGTAGCCGCGCGTGGCGCGAAGCGTGTCTAGGTGGTGCGCGAGACCGCCGATGGTCGGCGCGTAAGAACGACCGTTATCGTTGACAACGATCACGAGGGGCAAGTCCTTGGATGCGGCGATGTTATTGAGCGCTTCCCATGCCATGCCGCCGGTCAGAGCGCCGTCACCAATCACGGCAGCCACGTGCCGAGTCGATCCACCCTGCAACCGGTATCCCTGGGCAATCCCGTCGGCCCAGCTCAGCGAGGTGGACGCATGGGAATTCTCGACGACATCGTGCTCGGACTCCGCGCGGGACGGATACCCCGAGAGCCCGCCCTGTTTGCGGAGCGATGAAAAGTCGTTGCGTCCGGTCAGTATCTTGTGGACATAGGCCTGGTGCCCGGTATCGAATACAAGGGTGTCGCGTGGCGAATCGAAAACCTGGTGAAGGGCAATCGTAAGTTCAACAACACCGAGATTTGGCCCTAGGTGCCCACCAGTTTGCGATACCGATTGCACCAGGAACGTGCGCAGTTCCGACGCCAGTTGGATGGCCTGCGCGGTGGTGAGTTTACGCACGTCACTTGGCGATTTAATACGCTCCAGAACGCCCACGTACCATCCCTTCTTCGGTGGTCCCGCAAGTGCGATCGCGACAGACACGCCGCGGCGGGACAAACTCGTACCACTCTATCGCCACACCGGCATCGACGTTCGATTTGAGCCGCATGCCCTAACCAATTCACCCCTCGCCCAGTGCACAATCGCACCAGATCACACCACCAGCTGGCACACCACCAGCTCGCATAAGACCTGAATCGGCTCACGATCACGCCAGCCTGAGCTACCACCGCGCAAATCGACCCAGCGCATACCAGTACCATCTAGCCACCCCCAATTCACGCCCCGGGCTCCACCCATCCGACAACGCAGTAACTAGACTGGACGCATGAGATTTCTTCCCGGCCACACCCTCGACCGCGACCTCACCTACGGCGACGTCTTCCTCGTCCCATCACGCTCGGATGTCAGATCCCGGTTCGACGTCGATCTGACCCCCCAAGATGACGTAGGGAACACCACGCCACTGGTCGTGGCCAACATGACGGCCATCGCGGGGCGCCGCATGGCGGAGACAACGGCCCGCCGGGGCGCCATTACGATCATTCCCCAAGATATCCCGCAAGATGTCGTCGCCAGGGTCATCGACAAGGTCAAACGCTGCCACCCCATCGTTGAAACGGCAGTCACCGTAGCACCGACGGACACGCTGGGCGCGGTGTTGGCGCTAATACCCAAACGAGCACACGGCGCTGCGATTGTGACCGACGAGGGCAAGCCCGTGGGGATTATCACGACCGCCGATTGCGAAGGCGTCGACCGATTCGCACAGGCACACGCGGTGATGACACCGCGGCCAACGACCATTGAGCTTTCCCAGATCGGTGAGGACGGCAGCGGCCTGCGGCACGTCTACGCCGAATTGACCGAATCGCGCCGCAAGTTCTTGCCCGTGGTCGATGCAACCGGCGCCCTGGTCGGCGTCATATCCCAAACGGGAGCCGTGCGATCTTCCGTGTACGCACCCGCGCTCGATGCGGACGGCAAGCTGCTGGTGGGCGCCGCTATCGGTATCAACGGGGATGTCGAGGGCAAGGCGGCAGCCCTACTCGAGGCGGGCGCCGACGTGCTGGTGGTCGACACTGCTCACGGCCACCAGGAGAAAATGATTGACGCGTTGCGGCGCGTGACGTCGCTTGGGCCCGGGGTTCCGGTGGTCGCGGGCAATGTGGTTACCGCCCAAGGCGTGCGAGATTTGGTCTCCGCGGGAGCGTCGATCGTGAAAGTCGGGGTTGGCCCCGGGGCAATGTGCACGACCCGCATGCAAACCGGAGTTGGCCGGCCACAGTTTTCGGCCGTGCTTGAATGCGCGCGGGCGGCGGCGGATGTGGGCGCCCATGTGTGGGCCGACGGCGGAGTTCGCCACCCCCGCGACGTCGCCCTCGCGCTTGCCGCCGGTGCGAGCCAGGTCATGATCGGGTCGTGGTTTGCGGGCACGCATGAATCCCCCGGCGAGATGAACCACGACAGCACCGGGCGTGTATACAAAGAATCCTTCGGAATGGCCTCCGCGCGCGCGGTGGCGGCCCGGACGGCAGGCACGGATCCATTCGATCGCGCGCGAAAGGCTCTTTACCAAGAGGGTATCTCGTCCTCCAAAATGTTCATTGACCCGGCACGCCCCGGCGTGGAAGACCTCATCGACGACATCACGTCGGGTTTGCGATCGTCGTGCACCTATGCGGGAGCGGTGACACTCAGCGAGTTCGCGGAAAATGCCGTGGTCGGGATCCAAAGCGCGGCCGGGTACGAAGAAGGCCGCCCGCTCCCCCGCAGTTGGTGACCCGTGAGCTACACCCTCATCATTGAGCATCGACCCTGGGAGCATGCCGGGATGATTCGCGGCGCGCTGGCGGGGCGTGAGGTTCGCACGGTCAATATCGTGGACGAGGCCCGCCCACCCGTTCCAACGCCCGCGGATATTGATGCGCTTGTTGTTATGGGTGGGCCGATGGGTGCCCTCGATGACGCAGAATTCCCGGGACTGGCGTCGGAACGTCGGCTCATCGCCCAGTGCTGCGCCGCGGGCGTTCCCGTGCTTGGGGTGTGCCTCGGTATGCAGCTGGTGGCCGTGGCCTTGGGCGGCGACCTGCGATCGGGTGCGACGCGGGAAGTGGGCATCAGCGCCGTGGACTTGACCCCTGCGGGTGTCGCTTACCCCCTGTTTGCCGCAATCGAGCGCCCTGAACCGACGCGCCTGGAGGTCCTGCACTGGCACGGGGACACCGTCTCGGCGCCACCCGGGGCGACGGTGCTCGCAACTTCCGCTTCGACGCCGGTGCAGGCTTTCGCCGTCGGTAACGCGCTTGGGATGCAGTTTCACCTGGAGGTGGATGCAAATCAGCTTCGTGAGTGGCTCCGTGAACCGGTCATGCGCGCCGAACTGTCCGAAGCGGAAATCGGTTCCCTGGGCTCCGCGGGATGTACCCGACTGGCGGAACTGGCGCCCGCTGCCGCTCGCGGTATCGCTTCCTGGTTCACCGCGCGCTAGGCCGCGCCCGTCCCAGGGGGCGGATAGTCGCACCCCACAGCGGTGGCCCGCATTCCCCCGCGCGCGCGATGCAACCCGCACCCAACAGCTGTGGTCCGCACCTGAACCAAATCGGATGCGGGCCACCGCCACGTAACAGGACCGACAAAACCTACTTGCGGACCTTCACCTTGACTACCTTCGACTTGGCAGCAAGACCGTTGCTCGCCCGATCCGGACGGTACTGAGCGCGGACCTTGATGGTCTTCTTGGAGCGCTTCAGCGTGACCTTTGCCTTACCGTTGCGAAGCTTCACGGTCTTGGTGTACTTCTTGCCGACCGTGATCTTGACCGAACCGGTCGCGACGCGCCCGTTGCTCAGTTTGCCAACGGTGACCGTCACCTTGGGCCGTTTGCCAGCCTTGAACTTCTTGGCGCGGACCTTGATCGCCTTGGCCACCGCAGGCTTGGTGATCGTGAACCCGGCACCATCGACCGTCGTCACGTACAGCTTGCCGTCAATCAGAGCAGTTGCCCGCAGCGAACCGTACTTCCCCACGGCCAAGTCGGATTCCAAGCGGGCCTTCGCCACGTACGCGCCGTTGACCTTTTGGATCTGCGCGGTCGCGATCACCAGGGTATCGCTCGAGAACACCACCGTGCCCGCGGTCGCGTTCGTGACCTGGACGCTTACGGCAATCAGTTTCGCCGCATCAACCTGCCCGTAAACCTGCTTCGATCCGGACGCACTGACGACGCCCAACGCGGGCACCACGGGAACCTTCACCGCTTCCACGGAAACGTTGAGGGCACTCGATTCGCTGCCGGCGTAGTTCGTGTCACCCGTGAACTTCGCGGTAAACACGTAGCTGCCAACTGCCAGATCCGGAACGCTGAGGATCGCGATGCCATCCTGCACCGTTACGGGCTCACCAATCGCCTTGCCATCCTGCAGGAACGTTACAGTGCCGCCCGCTGCTGCCGGGTCCACCGTCGCCGTGAGGGCGACTGGCTTCCCTGCCTTGATGGTCGAATCAGCGGAGCTCAGGGTCACCGTGGTGTCTGCCTGGTCGATCGTGAATTCGACCGACGAGGTCGACGCCTCGTTGTTCGCGTCGCCCGAATAGTTGGCCGTGATCGTGTGCTCGCCGGCGGCCGGCGTGGAGATCGTGATGCTAGCCAGTCCCTCGGCGTCGATCGCGATCGGATCACCCAGGGCCTGCCCGTTCTCCTCGAACGTCACCGTACCGGTGGTTCCCGCCGGTACCTGCGCCGTGACCACAACGGACGCCCCGAACGTGGCATTCGTCTTGTCGGCCGTGACCGTCACCGCGGGCCGAGCCTTGTCGACGTAGACGTCCTTGGTCGTTGTCATGGACCCGTACTTGCTGTCACCGGAGTACGTGATCGTGATCGTTGAGTCACCGACGGGCAGGGAACTCGTCCCAAATGAGGCCTTACCATCGACGACATTCACCTCGTGCGCGACGCCGTTGATGGTGAAGGTGACAGTACCCGTAGCGTCGGCAGGAAGTGTGATCGACAGCTCCTGATCTGCTCCCGCGGTTACCTCTTCCGGGATTGCGATTACGACGTCGCCGGCGGCGAGCTCCTTCTTGCTCACCGTGACGCTCACGGACTGGTCCGTCTGCGCTTGCGTCAGCGTGTCATCTCCGGCAAACGTCGCCCGGTACGCGGTGGTGCCTTCGGCGCTCGCGTTCAACGCCCACGTCGCCTTGCCCTGCGCATCCGTGGTCGCGGTGCCTAGTTCCTCATCACCCGCGAAGAAGGCGACAGTCTTTCCCGCGGTGGCGGGGCTGAGGGTCGCCGTCAGCGTGATCGGGTCGCCGACCGTGACTGTCGTCGCATTCGCGTCAATGACCAGCGACGAGGCCACCTTCGTGATCGTCAGCGTCTTTTGCACGCTGGCCTGCGCGTATTGCTCGTTGCCGAGATACGTCGCGGTGATCGTGTGTGTACCGGCAGTGAGCACCTGCGTGTTGAACGTCGCGGCGCCAGCCGTGAGCGCCACCGGTTCTCCGGCCGCCGCGCCATCGATAGCGAATTGGACGGTGCCGGTTGCCGTCGCGGGCGTCACCGTAGCGGTCAGGACATTGGATGCCCCAACCGTCGCGGTCTCAACCCCGCTCAAAGTGACCGCAGATGCCACCTTGTTGATGACAACCGTGTGCGCCGCGGACGTCGCGGACGAGGTCGCGTCGTCACCGGAGTAGGTGGCCACGATGGTGTGGCTGCCTGCCGGCAGCGTCGAAATATCGAACGACGCCTTAGCATCCGCAATCTGAACCGGCGCACCGCTTGCCTGGCCATCGACCACGAACTGCACGGTACCGGTTGCCGTCGCGGGCGTCACCGTAGCGGTCAGGACATTGGATGCCCCAACCGTCGCGGTCTCAACCCCGCTCAAAGTGACCGCAGATGCCACCTTGTTGATGACAACCGTGTGCGCCGCGGACGTCGCGGACGAGGTCGTGTCGTCACCGGAGTAGGTGGCCACGATGGTGTGGCTGCCTGCCGGCAGCGTCGAAATATCGAACGACGCCTTAGCATCCGCAATCTGAACCGGCGCACCGCTTGCCTGGCCATCGACCACGAACTGCACGGTACCGGTTGCCGTCGCGGGTTGGATCGTTGCAACTACGGATCCGGCCGCGCCGACCGGTGAAGCCGCAGGCCCCGACAACGCGACGGTCGCCGCGTGCTTACCAACCGCAATCGTGACGGATTGGGTAGCGCTCGTTCCGTTACCCGTGACCGTGACAACGGCCGTGTAGGTTCCGACCGCCTGGTAGGCGTGGTCGCCGAAGACCTTGCCGTCTACGACCGAACCCGTGGTTACGGGTGAGCCATCGCCCCAGTTGATCGTCGCGGTCAGGGGCGCCTGTCCCGTTGTCACTGTTACGAGGGGGCTAGTCAGGGCCACCCCGGGGGTCGCCTCGATTCCCGAGGTAGCCTCGAGGACGGGAGCTGGCGCCTGTGCGGCGACAGCGGCATCGGTTGCGAAGGTGAAGAGGTGAACCTGGCCGTCGGGCTTGAGCGTCCCGGATTTGACCGGCAGCTGGATGTAGTCCACGGTCTTGTCTGCTTGCAAGTCCACGGGGGCAGACGCCAGCACCGCCGAATACTTGTCGTCCGATTCCGATGCGCCCTTCAGGCGGCCCTGCGGGCGCGCCACGACGGTGTTGCCGTTGTTAGTGAAGTTGCTGGTATCGCCAGTCGCCCAGTCCCCGAACGTGACCGTGACGTTCTGTTCCGTTTCGTCGGTGTAGACGATGGTCAGCTCGCGGGACTTGGTGCCCTCGTTTGCGGTGCCCAGGAACGATAGCTTAGTAGCGCCCTGGGGAACAGTGATGTTCCACCGCTGCCCGGCGGGCGTGATCGTATCGGGCTGTCCGACTGGGATGTTCGGAACCTCGAAGTTGAACGTTGTTCCGTCGATGTTGACAGTACCGTTGGCTCCGAACGAATAGCCCAAGTCAGTGAGCTTCGCGCGGTCGTAGGCGTAGCCATTTCCGTCGCAATCACCGGCGATCCCGCTCTGCACAAAGCAAGTCAGGTTCGCGATCGAGGCAGTTGCCGTGGTCAGTGTCGAGTCCGCGATGACGGTCACCGGGAGCTGCGCCACGGCGGTTTCCTCGCCGACCGACACGCTAATCGTTGCGTCGTACTGCCCGGCCGCGGCCACCCGCGCTGCCGCGGGAACTGTCAGCACGTAGCCATCCGCGGTCTTCGTTGCGACGAGGGAAAGCGCATCGTGCCCGTCGTTGAGATCCAAGGTCGCCGCGATGGTGGCGTCGCTCGGGACCAGCGCCGCCCCGGCGATCACACCCACCGAACCGTTGACGGCCTTGCCCGCGTAAGCGGTGAACGATGCCGGTACATCGTTGAGGCGCAGTGACCCCGCGAATCCGTTGGCCGCGACGGTCACGTTGTCGATCAGCCCCGTTACCTTCGCCCCCGACTGTGCTTCCGCATCGGCGAAGCGCAGCACTACGCGCGTCACCACCTTGCCAGCAAGCGCGGACAGGTCAACGCGCACGTGGTTCCACGCGTTTTGGGTCAGCGCGGTCCCGTACGCGGCCGGCGTAAAGGACACACCGGCGCTGTCGGAAACACCGGAAAGCTGCGACAGGAACTGCTCGTTGGTGCCATTCGCATCGGTGTAGGCGATGTCTGCGATGACTTTCGCACCCTCTGCGGTCAAGGGGTCGATGTCGTAGCTCAGCGCGGTACCGTCGGCAATTGTGACGTTGAGGTCATCGTGGACGACGGAGTTCGAGGCCACAGCCGACTCGGCATCCGGCGTGATTTGGCCGTCGTAGCGCAGTGCTGCCGAGCCGTGTGCCGTGCTCAGTTCGCTGGACTGGTTGGTCGCGCGAATGTCCGCAGTCGAAACTGCCAGGACGGACGTGGCCTGCGGCGCCGCGTCGTTGGTGCCGTAGAGGGTCCAGTCGCCCATCTGCAACCGGTTGTTGTTGCCGGCGTTGGCCGTGACGACCATCTGGATGTACTTGTACGATCCCGGCTCGTCGAGATCATAGTGGTTGCGGGCCTTGCGGCCGGTCCAGGTTGCGTCCGAAACCGTATCAATGACCTTCCACGATTCGCTGGACTGATCGTTGAGCGCGGCGGCGTCGTTGGTACCGCGAATCGTCCAGTTCTTCGGATCGCGCTCGACGGCATCGTTTCCGGACACGATGTCGTACGAGCTGATCTTCTGCGCGGACGAAAGGGTGTAGGTGATTATGCCGGGGTTCTCGGTGGTGGGACCGCCCTCGGGAGCTGTTCCCAGCCACTTCGAATCGTACCTGCGGTCCCGCAGCGCATCGAGCGTCTCATTTTCGTTGCCTGCGTTCGAGTAGGACGATGTGGCGGAGGAGATCGCGGACTGAGGGTCGCTCACCAACGCTCCCTCGGAAATGTCCTGGGAACTCAGCAGGGTCCAGTCGGCGAGCTGGAAAGCACCGCTGGCCCCCTGGTTGTCGACCACCTTGAGCTTGTAGTACCGGTAGCTGGCGCTCTGGTCCACGTCGAACCAGCTCGAATAGTTCCGCCCGCTGCTTCCGCTTGGGCCCAGGTCAACATTCTCCTCGCTCGCGATTGGGGTCCACGACCCGTCGCCGACCGCAGTCGCCGCGCTGTCTGAATTGCTGCCGAACACCTGCCACGATTTGGGGTCGCGCTCTTTGGAATCGTTGCCTGATACCAATTGGTAGGACGTGGCGACCGCCGCCTCCGAGAGGGAGTAAATGACCTCGATCGAGTTGCTTGCCGTGGGCTTCTTTCCCGCGAACCACTTCGTCGCGGAATTCCGGTCCGCGATCATTCCGGCGTTTTCACCTCCTTTGCCGCCGTCTGGTGAGTACACGCTGGTGACTAGCCGCATGATGCTGCTTGTCGTCCCGTGCACGCCGACGGGCGTGTCGAGAGCGCTGGCGGCCAAAGGCTGCGGCTGACCAGACTCGTACGTCGATGACCACCGCGCCGCTGCCTGGGAATCTGCCGAGGCCACGGGCGCCACGCCCCCCAGCGTCGCGCACAGGGCGAGGGCGGTCACCCCCACTATTGCAGGCCTAGCGGCCCACCCTTTTCGAATGCAGCCGCTCGCAGGTGGCTGAGTAGAACGCTTCATTGCACTCCCATGCTCACATGTGTTGATGCCTACTGGCACACGATACCGATCGACAACCAGACAACGCTGTCGTACATCGGACTCTACGACTCATATATAGGCAGGTCAAGGCGCCTGCCGTGTGAAAAAACGCCCCCGAGGCGCTCCCGTTGCGAAAGAATGGGTAAAAACGCGCCTCAGGGGCGATAGTTTCGCAAGCGAGCGGCGACTCACCTGCGAAAAACCCTACGAGACCAGCGAGCGAAGGACGTACTGCAAGATCCCGCCGTTGCGGTAGTAGTCGGCCTCACCGGGCGTGTCGATTCGCAGGACCGCATCGAACGTCACTTCGCCACCGTCCGCGCGGCGCGCTGTCACGCGCAGAGTATTTGGTGTGACGCCCTCGTTGAGTTCGGTGACCCCCGCGATGTCGAACGTTTCGGTGCCGTCGAGCCCCAGAGATTGTGCCGATTCACCCGCCGGGAACTGGAGCGGCAAGACGCCCATCCCGATCAGGTTCGACCGGTGGATTCGCTCAAACGACTCGGCGATCACCGCGCGCACTCCCAGCAGCGACGTTCCCTTCGCCGCCCAGTCCCGCGATGAACCGGAACCGTATTCTTTCCCTCCCAGAACAACCAGCGGGATTCCGGCGGCCGCGTAGTCCTGCGCCGCATCGTAGATGAACGACTGCTCGCCGGTGACGAAGTTGAACGTGTAACCGCCCTCGACCCCATCCAGGAGTTGGTTGCGCAGCCGGATGTTGGCGAACGTCCCGCGGATCATCACTTCGTGGTTGCCGCGGCGCGAGCCGTAGCTGTTGAAGTCCTTGCGGGCTACCCCGTGGTCCTCGAGGTACTGCGCGGCCGGGGTACCCGGCTTGATCGCACCCGCGGGAGAAATGTGGTCCGTGGTCACGGAATCGCCTAGCTTTGCAAGCACCCGCGCGCCGGTGATGTCGGACACGGGCGCGGGCGTCAGGCCCATTTCCTCGAAGTACGGGGGCTTGCGAACATAGGTCGATTCGCCGTCCCAGGCGAATGTGGAGCCGGTCGGAGTGTCGAGCGAACGCCAGCGCTCATCCCCCGCGAAAACATCCGCATAATCGGACGTAAACATGTCGCGATTGATCGAGGTATCGATAGTGGCCTGCACTTCCGCCGCACTCGGCCAGATGTCCTGCAGGAAAATCGGTTGCCCGTCGCTGCCGAAGCCGAGCGGTTCGGTTTCGAAATCGAATTCCATCGTGCCTGCCAGCGCGTACGCGATCACCAGCGGCGGCGACGCGAGGTAGTTCATCTTCACGTCGGGGTTGATGCGCCCCTCAAAGTTGCGGTTTCCGGACAACACCGACACGACCGCTAGGTCGTTGTCGTTGACTACCTGAGAGACTTCGGGGGCCAGCGGGCCCGAGTTACCGATGCAGGTCGCACAACCGTAGCCGACCAGGTGGAATCCCAACTGCTCCAGGTACGGCCACAGTCCGGCCTTTTCGTAGTAGTTCGTAACCACCTGCGACCCGGGGGCCATAGAGGTCTTGACCCACGGCTTCGCAGTGAGTCCGCGCTCGACGGCCTTCTTGGCCAGCAGACCCGCAGCCAGCATGACCGACGGGTTCGACGTGTTGGTGCACGAGGTGATCGATGCGATGGCCACCGCACCGTTGAACAGGTTGTATTCGCGCCCATCCGCAGCGACAACCGGGTAGGGCGTGTGGAAGCCCTGCCCGACCGCAATGGCCGGAGAATCCGAGGCCGGGAACGATTCCTTTTCGGCCTCGTCGATCTTGTTGATCGATTCGTCGGCGTAGTTGGGAAGGTCGCGCAGGAACTGCTGCTTGGCATCGGCCAGTTGAATGCGGTCCTGCGGACGCTTGGGCCCCGCGATCGACGGGACCACCGTCGACAGATCCAGCTCCAGGTACTCAGAGAACTGCGGCTCGTGCGCGGAGTTGTGCCACAACCCCTGTTCTTTGCTGTACGCCTCAACGAGCGCAACCTGCTCGTCGGAACGCCCGGTCAGCCGCAGGTAATCCAGCGTCACATCGTCGATGGGGAAGATCGCGGCCGTGGACCCGAACTCCGGGCTCATGTTTCCGATGGTTGCGCGGTTCGCGAGAGGAACCTGCGCAACGCCGGCCCCGTAGAACTCGACGAACTTTCCGACGACCCCGTGCTGGCGCAGCATCTGGGTGATGGTGAGGACCACGTCGGTGGCGGTGACGCCGGACGGGATGGTCCCGGTGAGCTTGAAACCGACAACGCGCGGAATCAGCATCGAAACGGGTTGGCCCAGCATTGCTGCCTCGGCCTCAATGCCGCCCACTCCCCACCCCAGCACGCCAAGGCCATTGACCATCGTGGTGTGCGAATCGGTTCCGACGCACGTGTCGGGGTAGGCACGGACAACGCCATCGACCTCGCGGGTCATGGTCACCCGCGCCAGGTATTCGATGTTGACCTGGTGCACGATTCCGGTGCCCGGCGGCACGACCTTGAAATCATCGAATGCCGTCTGCCCCCACCGCAGGAACTGGTACCGCTCGTGGTTGCGCTGGTATTCGATCTCGACGTTGCGCTCGAACGCGTCGGCGCGACCCGCCACGTCGATCTGCACGGAGTGGTCGATGACCAGTTCCGCCGGTGCCAGCGGGTTGATCCGCTCGGGGTCGCCGCCCAGATCGGCCACGGCCTCACGCATCGTGGCAAGGTCAACGACGCACGGGACACCGGTGAAGTCCTGCATGATCACGCGCGCGGGCGTGAACTGAATCTCGGTGCTCGGCTGGGCCGTCGGATCCCACGACGCTATGGCACGGATGTGGTCGGCAGTGATGTTCGCACCGTCTTCGGTGCGAAGCAGGTTTTCGGCAAGCACCTTGAGGCTGAAGGGAAGTTTTTCGGTTCCGGGCACCGCATTCAACCGGTAGATCTCGTAAGAGTTCTCACCGACTTGCAGCGTGCCGCGGGCACCGAAGGAATCGACCTTGCTCACGAAGCAACTCCTTAGGACATATGTGGCGCCGCCGTGGGCATGGCGACGCGTTGGGGGGTTCGCTTCAGCCTACCGCAATATCTTGACGTCAAGATACTTTTGTGTCGCGCGCCCATCGCCTTTGGTGCCACCGATAGATGATCTCGATGAGGATCCAGCATCCCGCCGCACAGGCCGCCACTTGGTACCAGTGGTGAGCGTCCACCGTTTCTAGCATGAAGAAGTTGCGCACGAATCCGATTTGATACGCGGCGATTCCGGCTACCGCCAGCGCAACGATCATCCCGACCTTCCACGGCGCCCAGGGTCTCGCCAAAACGGCCACGATCCACAGTCCCGCGGCGATGAGCATCGCCGTGGTCGCTGTTCGCGCCATTGCCGGGTCCTGGCTCCCCCCAAGAAGCGTGTAGGCCGTCAAGATCGCAACGCCCAAGACAAGCCCGATGGGTATCGCGAACGTCAGCACTCGCTTTAGGAACCCGGCGACGTACCTGCGATTGTTGGGAGGAAGGGCAAGGAAGAACGCGGGGATCCCAATTGTTAGGGACGAGGCCAGCGTCAGGTGCCGCGGCAAGAACGGATAGGGCCAACTCAACGCGACGACCGCGAGCGCCAACAGGAACGAATATGTTGTCTTCGTCAAGAACAGCGTGGAGACGCGTTCCATGTTGGCCATGACGCGCCTGCCCTGCCCCAGCACTCCCGGCAGGCGAGAGAATTTCCCGTCCAGCAGCACGATCCGCGCGACCGCTTTGGTGGCGGCGGCGCCGTTGCCCATCGCGATGCCCAGATCCGCGTCCTTGAGAGCGAGGGAATCGTTGACCCCATCGCCGGTCATCGCGACGACCCGGCCGGTCCTTTGCAGCGAGTGGACGATCGCGCGCTTTTGTTCGGGGACCACACGCCCAAAAACGTCGTGTTCTTCCAGCACGGCCGCCAGTTCGTCAAGGTCTTCGGGTAGTTCGCGGGCGTCGTAGCCGACTAGCTGCCTGCCGTCGCCGTGCAGGTCCACGCGGGTGGCTATTGCGGCTACTGTGTCGGGATTGTCTCCCGATATCACCTTCGCGCTGACGTGTTGTTTGCGGAAGTAGGCCAACGTTTCGGCCGCATCCTCACGGATGTGCTCGCCCAACACCGCGATGAGGACCGGTATCAGGTCACCGGGGAGCGGCTGGCGAGCGGACGGCAGTGCTCCGTTGCTGCTGCGCGCCAGTAGCACCACGCGCGCCCCGGTGTCGGCGATCGTTTTCACCTGGTCGAGCGCCCCCTGGGCCGCACCGTCCGTGCGGGAGGCCAGTAGTACTTCTGGTGCACCCAGGACCCAGGCGCCCTCTCGCGTGGCAATCGCGGACCACTTGCGCGCCGACGAGAAAGGAACCTGATCCGTCAGGGAGGCGGGGGCCTCGTCCTTTAATCCCTGTGCCAAAGCGGATGACGTGGCGTTTCCGCCCCCGACACCGGCAAGCGCGGCGAGCACCGATCGGGCGTTGGCGTCGACGGCGAGCTCGCGGATTTCGGTCAGGCGAATCGACCCGTCGGTGATTGTGCCGGTCTTGTCGAGGCACAGCACATCAACGCGGGCCAGCACCTCCACCGCCGGCAGCTCCTGCACAAGCACCTTGCTGCGGGCAAGCAGCATCGCCGCGAGCGCGAAGTTGAGGGAGGTCAGCAGGACGAGTCCGTCGGGAATCATTCCGACCACGCCCGCGACGGCGGCGACGATGGCGTCCTTCCAGTGCTCGCCGGCCAGCGCCTGGGACCAACCGCCCTTCGCCTGCAATTGGCTGTTGGCCAGCAGCAAAGCGATGGGGACGATCATGAGCGATACGACTTTGAGGATCTTATTGATGCCCTCTTGCAGTTCGGAGCGCGCCCGCGAATACTGCTTCGCGGCGGCGGTGAGCTTGTTCGCGT
Source organism: Rarobacter incanus (assembly GCF_006715765.1). Classification (NCBI taxonomy): domain Bacteria; kingdom Bacillati; phylum Actinomycetota; class Actinomycetes; order Micrococcales; family Rarobacteraceae; genus Rarobacter; species Rarobacter incanus. The sequence goes on along the minus strand of NZ_VFNV01000001.1, from coordinate 243,290 downwards.
ATCCATCGGCACCGACCCGCGTGACGCGGTAGGTTCCCGATCCGGCCACGACGGCCGAACCGGACAGGACCTCGTCATCGATGCTCTTGTGAACGGGCTTTGATTCCCCCGTCAGGAGCGACTCGTCGACCTCCAGGCCGGTTACCTCCAGGCACGTGCCATCGGCCGGAACCTGGTCGCCGGTGGCGATGATAACGATGTCGTCGATCACGACATCGCCGAGAGCGATTTCCTTGCGCTGACCATCGCGCACGACCAGCGCGTGCGGGGCCGCCAGGATGGACAGCCGATCGAGGGTTCGTTTCGCCTTGATCTCCGTGAAGACACCGATGGCGATGTTGATCAGCATGACGAACCCGAACACGGCGTCGGGCCACCGACCCGTTATCAAGACCAGGACTAGGGCGGTGGTCAGAATCAGGTTAAAGAGCGTGAAAATGTTGGCGCGTAGGATCGTGCCAATCGACCGGGAAGTCGAATCGTCGACGGCATTGGTGCGCCCGGCAGCGACCCGTTCTTTCACCTGCTCGGCGTTGAGGCCTTCGAGGCTCGTCATGCAGTTCTCCCTACGGGTCGTGTCTCGCGATCTCGCGGCAAGGCGCTGGCTCATACCAGCGAGGTTGCTTACGCGCGGGTGAGCAACGCTACAGATTCCAGGTGGTGTGTAGCTGGGAACAGGTCGAAACCCGTCACCGATTCGGCACTGTACCCGTGATCGGCCAGGAGCGCGATGTCTCGGGCCAAGGCGGCGGGGTCGCAGGCGACATAGACGATGACCTGGGGCGCCACCGCCGCGATCGCCTCCACGACCGAGCGGCCGGCCCCGGTGCGTGGCGGATCCAACACGATCGCGTCGAACGGGCCGCCGAGGCCCGGCAATACCGACTCGACCTTCCCCTCGTGGAACTGGACGGTGTCGTAGTTCTTGAGGTTGCGCCGCGCGTCTCGCACCGCCTGCGCGCCTGCTTCGATTGAAGCCACCGACCCGGCGGGCCCGACGGCGGCGGCCAGCGGCACGGTGAACAGTCCCGCACCCGAATACAGATCAGCGACGCGTGCTCCCCGCAGGCCTTCGGCCGTGAGCCCCTGTTCCAGCAGGTTGAGAACATGGGCGACAAGAATCTGCGGCGCCATGCGGTGAACCTGCCAGAAGCCCGCGGCCGTGACGCGGTACGTGAGGGTGCGGCCGCGCACCTGGAAGGTCTCTTGGACCGTCTTGCGGGTGCCAGCACGGTGATCGGCGCGACCGTGGTGCCACGGAACGCCGTTGACCAGGATCAGGCCGGGGCTGCCGTCGGCAGGCGCTACGGCGTCGATAAGCGTGCCAGGCTTCCACTTCCTGGAGAACACCTCTTCTTGTTCCAGCAATGCCTGCAGCCCCTCGGTTGCGAGCGGCATGGAATCCAACGCAACGACGTCGTGCGAGCGGAATCGGCGCATACCGGCGCGCCCATCTCGTCCGACAACGAAGGAGGCTCGAGTGCGCCATCCCATGGCCGCCCGATCGTCGTCACCGCTCGCCGCGACCACCGGCGCAGCAATGTCAAGGCCGGCGAGGCGGCGCAACTGTTCGTTCAGCACGCTCGCCTTCCAGCGCCGCTGCGCGGGTCCCCTCAGGTGCGCAAGCTCCGCGCCGCCGACTCCGCCCGGTCCTGCGGCGGGCCACGGCGAGGCGACTCTGTCCGGGGAGGCACTGAGTACCTCGATCGCGTCGGCGCGCCAAAACCCCTTGCTGCCTGCCTCCGTGATCTGCGCGCGCACGGTTTCCCCGGGAATCGCGTGACGCACAAACACCACCCGACCTTCCAACCGTGCCACGCAGTGACCCCCGTGCGCGGGCGCACCGACTTGCAACTCCACGATCGTGCCGACGTTGGGATCGGCTAGGGCGGCTCTGTTTGCCACCTCGTGCTCGCCGTCGCGCCCGGCTACGCGCGGGCGTTGCGCTGCCGGTCGCCGTGGGTTGTTACGGGTCCGCTTATTTTTGTTGGCACCCCTGGTGCCGCTGCCATCTGCCACGGGACGGAGGCTACCACGACGCCGGGGACAAACAGCAGGCGCGTCTTGAGACGCAGGGCGCTCTGATTGTGCAGAACCTGCTCCCACCAATGCGCCACGACGTATTCGGGAATGAAGACCACGACCAAATCGCGCGGTGAACGCCTGCGGATTGAGCGCACGTACTGCATCACCGGACGCGTAATCTCGCGGTAGGGAGAATCCAGGACTCGCAGCGGCGCCGGTATTCCCAGTTCCTCCCACTCGCGCAGCATCTGCGCCGATTCCGCCGGATCAACAGCCACCGTAACCGCTTCCAGCTCCGAGGGCCTGGTGGCGCGGGCGTAGGCGATCGCGCGCATGGTCGGCTTGTGGATGCGTGCCACCAGCACAACCGCGTGCACCCGGCTGGGCAGCGATCGCGACGATTCGTCCGTCGGGACGTACCTCACCTGCTCGGCAACAACCGAATAGTGGTGAGAAATTGCCTTCATGAGAACAAACATGCAGGCCATAAGGACGATTGCAATCCACGCACCGTGCGTGAACTTGGTCACCAACACGATGACCAACACTGCCGACGTCAAACTCAACCCGATTGAGTTGACGACGCGCGAACGCATCATTCGGCGCCGTTCTACCTGATCCACCTCCGTGGCCAGCGCCTTCGACCAGTGCCGCACCATGCCCAGCTGAGAAAGGGTGAAGGACACAAACACGCCGACGATGTACAACTGAATCAGCCGCGTGACCGAAGCATCGAAGGAGAGCACCAACACGGCGGCGAAGGCTGCCAGGATGATGATGCCGTTCGACAATACGAGCCTGTCCCCGCGGGTGTGCAGTTGGCGCGGCAAGTATCCGTCGCGGGCGAGTATCGAGCTGAGAATCGGGAACCCGTTGAATGCGGTGTTCGCCGCCAGGAACAAGATGACGCCGGTGGCCGCCGACACGATGTAGAACATCACCGGAACCCCGGCGAAGGCCGCCTCCGCCAGCTGCGAGAGCACGGGGTGCTGGACGTAGTCGGCGGGGACGGGGGCACCGTTGAGCCGCAGTTGGCTGACGTCATCGACGTAACGGACCCCGGTCTTGTTCGCCAAGAACAGAATCGTCACGATCATCGTTACCGCTATGCCGCCAAGCAAAGCGAGGGTCGTCGCCGCGTTCTTCGACTTTGGCTTCTTGAAGGCGGGGACGCCGTTGCTGACGGCTTCGACGCCGGTGAGGGCGGCCGCACCCGACGCAAACGCGCGTGCTATGAGGAACGCCCCAACGGCGCCCACGAGCCCGTGCTCGTAGCCAGGCTCGGCTACCACGTCGAACGCCGCACTTTCCACTGCCGGCAGCGTGCCGAGGGCCAGACGCGCCAACGCCACTATGGCGGTGAGCCCGACGGCCCCCATGAAGAAGTAGACCGGCACCGCGAGCACGCGGCCCGATTCACGCAGGCCCCGCAGGTTGATGAGCGATAGGACAACGATGACGCCCACGGCAACGCTGGCCTCGTGATCGCGCAGGGCCGGGATGGCGCTCGCCGCGTACAGAACCCCCGCGCTCACCGAGACAGCCACGGTCAAGACGTAATCGACCAATAGCGCCGAGGCGACGACCAAACCGGCGTTACCGCCCAGGTTGGTGGTCGCCACCTCGTAGTCCCCACCGCCCGATGGGTAGGCGCGCACCGTTTGCCGATAGGACGAGACCACGGTGATCAAGACCACGGCGACCGCCACGCCGATCCACGGTGAGATCATCACGGCCGACCCGCCTGCTATGGCGAGCGTGAGCAGGACCTCATCGGGCGCGTATGCCACCGACGACAGCGCATCCGAGGCAAATACCGGCAACGCGAGCCGCTTGGGTAGCAGGGCGCCGCCCGCGCGATCGGATCGCATGGGTCGGCCCACAATGAGCCGCTTTAGTGCGGCACCGAAATCTGGCACAGCGAAAGCCTAGTACCACTCGGGGCGACAGGACACCGCAAAGGGGTATAGCGTTTGTTCTTGTGCACTTTGTGATCATGGGCTGCGGGCGCGTCGGCGCGACGCTCGCCGAATCCTTGGAAGACTACGGGCATTCCGTCGCGGTAATCGACCAGAGTCCCGAAGCCTTTCGCCGCCTGAGCCCCGATTTCTCCGGCAAGCGCGTGACGGGTATCGGATTCGACCGCGACACCCTGGAACAGGCCGAGATCGACGACGCCTATGGTTTTGCCGCGGTCTCGGACGGCGACAACTCCAACATCCTGGCGGCGCGGGTGGTCCGCGAAACGTTTGGCATCGACAACGTCGTGGCTCGCATCTATGACAGCCACCGCGCCGAAATCTATCAGCGGCTCGGAATCCCCACGGTCGCGACGGTCAAGTGGACGGCTAACCAGGTCTTGCGGCGCATGCTGCCGATGGGGGCGACACCGGACTATGTAGATCCCTCGGGCGCGGTTGCGCTCAGCCAGGTCGATGTGCACCGCTCATGGCTCGGCGTAGCCGTCGCGGATCTGGAAGAGGCCGCCGGGGCTCGCGCCGCTTACATCATCCGTGCGGGCGCGTGCGTACTGCCGACGGCGCTGACGGTGATGCAGGAAAACGACACGCTTCACATGATCATCCCGACCGCGGACGCCAGCCGCGTTGAACGAGTATTGGCAAATCCGCGCGCGCAGGGGGCAGAATGAAAATCGTCGTGTGTGGTGCCGGATCGGTTGGCCGCTCCATAGCCCGCGAGCTGATCGGGAACGGCCACGAGGTCACCCTCATGGACCGGCAATCGTCGGCGATGCGCGTGGCCCAGGTCCCGGAGGCCGATTGGCTGCTTGCGGACGCGTGTGAACTCTCATCGCTGAACGAGGCCCGCGTCGACGAAGCAGACGTTGTCGTGGCGGCGACGGGCGACGACAAAGCCAACCTTGTCATCTCGTTGCTGTGCAAGACGGAATTCGGCGTGCCGCGCACGGTTGCGCGGGTCAATAATCCCAAGAACGAGTGGATGTTTGACGCCGCGTGGGGCGTGGACGTCGCGGTGTCGACGCCGCGGACCATGACCGCCTTGATCGAAGAGGCTGTATCGGTCGGGGACCTGGTGCGTGTTTTCACGTTCAACCAGTCCGGTGCGGACATTTTGGAGATCAACCTCCCGGCGGACTCCCCCGTCGTCGGGGTGCGGCTGGGCCTGATCACCTGGCCAGCCGATACGGTCCTGGCGGCGGTGGTACGCGACAAGCGCCCTTTCTCGCCCACGGGTGACGACACGCTGGAAGTCGGCGACGAACTGCTGCTTGTGTGCGCAAGTGAGGCGGACCAAGGCGCCCTGCGCGCCCTTTTGGTTAGTACCGCCGACGAAGAGGAATGACCCAACCCCGCAACGATCATGCGGAGGAAAGCTGGCAGCGCACCGCCGACGAAGACTAACAGCCCAACGCCTCAATGCCCCAACGCTGTGATGCCACCGAGCGCGGCGCAGACGACGCCTCGCGGCGAACCTGACTAGGCAGGTTCCTGGGTCGGCACCGGGCGATCCTTGGCCCGCCCGTTGATGACGATCCACGTGAGCCACAGCGTGGCGGCCCACAGCGGCAGCCCCATAACCAATCGCGCGGTTCCCAACCAGCCCACCTGCTCCGTCAGGTACAGCGGAAGCTGGACGACAAGCCGAGCGCCGAACAGCGCAACCCACAGCCACGACGCGAGGTTGTATTCCTTGAGGGCAAGCGGGTCCCCGCGCCACTTGCTCCATCCCTTGGTCTGCCCTGATTCGATCCGCTTCGCATCGTGGAATCCGGCTTTGAAGAGCTCGACGACGACCCCGACCGCCGGCCACCGCGCCATGATCGAAATCAAGATGACCGCCAGGTAGCCGGCGTTTGTCAGCAGGCCCCACAGGTAGTAGTTCTCAGCTTTGCCCGATCTCCACGCCCAAATGACGCCGATTGCGATGCCTGCCACCCCGGAGAGCGCTTGTGTCAGGGACGAGCGCTGCGCCAGCCGGACGACCACCGCCAAAAGCGCCGCGGCTCCCGCGGCGATGATGGGGGGTCGCAGCTCGTTAGTGAGAACGAACACTATGACGAATAACGTGCCCGGCAGCATCGATTCGATCAGCCCGCGGATGCCCCCCACCGCCGCCAGCGGGTCGAATTCGTCGGCAGTCAGCGACTTTATCCCGGACTCATTCGCCACTGTCGTGTCCCTGCTTTGCGCACAACTCGTAACTCGGATTGAAGATCGTCGGGATCGACTGCGCCGTGTTAACGAAGCCGCGCGCCCTGATGATTCCGCCGGGGACGACCCCGGCCAGTGTCCGCCTTCCCAACCACACGAGGCGAATCGAGGCGGTTCCATCGGAAACCTCGGCCTCGAACGAAGGCGCGCTCGAGTGGGGCTGCACCGTGATCGAGCGGATCCGCCCGACGATCACCGTGCGCCCGCGCCCGCAAGCCTGCTTACACGTCGCGACCGGCCCACCGTGGAGGAACTGATCGAGGCCGTCGGCGTCAGCAGCCTGCTCGCGCGGCGTGAAGTAACCGCGAACGCGGGTGGCCAGGCTCATCGCACCTCGGTGATTTCGGGTCCGCGTTCGAGCGGGTTGAAGTCCTTATCCGTTGCACCTTGCGGCGCAGCGGGCCGTTGCCCGGCGACCACCGGTGCGGTTAGCGGCAGTATCTCTCGCGGTGGGCGCGCCTCGGAGCCGCGCACGACCACCGTGCCGGCGATCAGGGATTCCACCTGCTCGGCCGCCGCCGCCGCGGTCGCGCCCTCGCCTGTGATGACAGCGCGCAGCATCCACCGCGGCCCGTCGATTCCGATGAACCGCGCGGGAGCATGGCCGTGGTTGCCGCCGCGGGCAGTGCGCACCGGAATGCGGGCTTGTAGTTCCTTGCCGAACGGTCCCTGTACCACATCCGCGAATCCGCCGTCAGCGGTCAGTGACGCCGCGATCTCGTCGCGCACCTCGTCCCAGATCCCCGCGCTCTTGGGCGCGGCGAAAGCGTTGAGTTGCAGGTTCGTCTTGCCGACCTCGATCGCGATGCCCCCGATGACATCGTTGGGGTCGGACTGCAACCGCACGTTCATGCCGTCGATTCCGGGCACCCGCAAGACCCCAAAATCAATCAGGTTGCCAAGTTCCGGCCGCTCCGCGACGTCGTAGGGCCCGCTCTTTGCGGTTGCGTCCGCTACGGTGTCGACGGCGCCGTCCCCGGTCGCCTCGTCGCCCGCTACCGCGGGCTTTTCCGCTGACTTCTTTCGACCAAAGAGTCCCACGCCGGTCACATCTCCTTTGTTGATCGGACGCTACGCCTGCGCGCCTTCGCCCGGTCCCACGCCGTACACATCATTGCAAGGTTACTCTGAATTGTCCGCGCATCCGCACCCCACCGCGGCCGCGCTGACACGGGTACCGCGACGCGGCAATACCGCGCCCTCATCACCTGCCGGAAGAACCGAATCCGCCATCCCCACGATCCGAACCGGGAAGTTCCTGAGCCGCGATGAAACGCGCCCTGGTTACCTCCTGGATGACCAGTTGCGCGATCCGATCCCCGCGACGCAGGACGATCGGTGTCGTGGGGTCGGAGTTGTACAGGGCGACCTTGATCTCACCGCGGTACCCCGCGTCGACGGTGCCCGGCGCGTTGACAATCGTGAGGCCCTGCTTTATCGCCAATCCGGAACGCGGATGCACCAATGCCACATAGCCGTCGGGCAGCGCGATCGAGATCCCGGTCGGAACCAGCGCACGGGTCAGTGGAGCAAGCTCCACGTCTTGCGTCGTGACAAGGTCCGCACCCGCATCCCCGGGGTGTGCGTACGCCGGGAGCGAGGCGGCCTCGTCCAGGATTTTTACCAGTACCTCGGTGCAGCTCATGCCGCGCACTCTGTGCACACCTGCTGGCCGTCCTTCTCGTATGCAAGCTGGCTGCGGTGATGCACGAGGAAGCAGCTGGTGCAGGTGAATTCGTCCGCCTGGCGCGGCAGAACGCGGACAGAAAGCTCTTCACCCGACAGGTCGGCGCCGGGGAGTTCGAATCCTTCCGCGGCTTCTGTCTCGTCTTCGTCAACGACGCCGGATGATTTGTCTGATCGACGCGCCTTCAGCTCCTCGATCGAGTCCTCGGAGAGGTCCTCTTCGGTCTTGCGGGGTGCGTCGTAATCGGTGGCCATTAGTGATCTCACGCTCCGTCCATCTCGGCAGTTGCGAGAATGATAATTGAACTGTCGCCCTACTCAAGCACCGGCGAAGCATTTTTGTTCCCGGCCGCGCCAGCATTGTTGCTCATTGGCGGCGAAAATGCACATCGACCACGACCTTTGCCTAATCCAGCGGCTCCGCATCGCGATCCGCACCGGCGGCAGCAAGCAGGCCCGCGAGCTGGTCCGCAACCACGTGCGCGCCCGCGACAAGCATTTGCCCACTCGGCGCCTTCCCGCGCAACCCAATCACCTGGCCTCCCGCCTCCTCGACCAGCAGGCCACCGGCCGCGAAATCCCACGGATACAAGCCGCGTTCATACATGGCGTCGAGATTGCCCGCGGCGACCCTGCAAAGATCCAAAGCTGCCGACCCGATGCGGCGGATGTCCCTGATGCGCGGCAGGACGGTGACCAGCGTCTGCGCCTGCACGATCCGGCGCCGCGGGTCGTATCCGAACCCTGTTCCCACCAAGCAATGCCCCAATTCCTTGGCGCCCGGCATCGTGAATTTCACTCCCTCGCGCCTGGCGCCGTTGCCGCGAGCCGCATGCCACGTAATCGCCCCGGGAACGTCGTGCACGGCCCCGGCCAATGCCGTCCAGCCGCCCACCGTCATCTCCCCGGCGACCGCAGCGATAGATACGGCAAACGATCCGAGCCCGTACAGATAGTTAACGGTCCCGTCGATGGGGTCCACCACCCAGGTTATTCCCGTATCGCTCGTGTCGGGATCGGATTCTTCGCCGTAGAAGCCATCCCCTGGGCGCACCCGGGCGAGCCTGTCCCTGATTAGCGCCTCGACCGCGCGATCCATGGCCGTCACGACATCCGTGTCGGTTGTCTTGGTCGCCGCGACCTCCACTGTGGCCGGGGCATTCGCGCGAATGTACTCGCCCGCTTCCCGCGCGATGTCGACGGCGATGCGTTCAAGTTCACGTGCCCGAACTGGCGAATCTTCATCCATGGCTTCGATGGTATCCGCGCAGCGTGAACGGCAGGTGAATGTTGGCGCCACTCCGCATGGCAACCGCGATCACCGCAACCCGCGTGGCACCCTTAGTTGCACGGCATGCCTATAGCACCCGCGTGGGTGCGGGTACGACAAGGAGGCTCAATGTCTGTGAACCGCGGCAGTGGATCGTCCGATGCGTCGCAAACGGGGACGATCATTGACCTGTCACTGGTCGGATTGCATACGGACGGCGAACACCTGGTGCTCAAGGCCGCGGGTAACACGCGCTTCCTGCTCCCGATCAACGATGAGCTGCTGGCGGCAGTCCGCGGCGACCGCGCCCGCCTCGAATTGCTGCAAAATGCCGATACGATCAGCCCCCGCGAGATTCAGGGACGGGTGCGCGCGGGCGACAGCGCGGACAAAATTTCGCAAGAATCCGGGATACCTATCGGGCACATTCACCGCTACGAGCGCCCAGTTTTGGACGAGCGGGCCTTCGTTGCCCGCCAGGCGCGTTCCGCAACGGTCGGAACGCAATCGGACGCCCCCGAACTCGGCGATCTGGTCACGGACCGGCTCGCATCGCGCGAGGTCGACATCGCATCGATCGAATGGGATGCCGTCAAGCCGCCGGGCGGTCGATGGCGCGTGATTGCTCGCTACATGGTCGGCGCGGAGCCGACCGCGGCAACGTGGACGTTCGATCCACGAACCATGGTTCTCACGGCAATTGACGACGAGGCCCGCTGGCTTTCCGAAACGGCGATCATCGACGAGCCCATTCCGCGCCGCCGCCACCTGTCGTCGGTGCGCGACGAACCGTTCGACGTGCAGGCATTCCCGGACGGCGCTGCGCCTGCCGGCGCAGACAGCGTCGCTCCCGTCTATTCCCTCGAAACCGGGCAAATCAAGGCGGTGGTCGACACCGAGGCGCTGCTCGATGATTTGGCCGCGCGGCGCGGCGTGCGACAACCGGTCGAGGGGCCATGTGACGAATCCGCAGGCGATGTTTCCGCGGGCGGTTCCTCTGCCGTCGTACCGCTGACGGGTGCTATCCCCGTCCGCGCGACGGACGGCGCGGACGCCGCCGGTGCCGCGGACGTGGCCGATACTCACGGATCGGAATCCGACACCGTCGCGCGTGGCGCGGGCGCCGCTGCGGCACCGACCGCGCGTGCGACGGCCGACGCAGACGCGTCCCCCGAGGCGCAGCCGGAACTCGAGCTCGGCGACAGCGTTCCACCGGCCGAGCAGGCGCGGTCGGCAAAGGGCAACCGGCGCCAGCGGTCACAAATGCCGACCTGGGATGAAATTGTCTTTGGTGCGAAGACGGATTAGGCTCCAAGTTTCGTACGGTGCTCCAATCCCGGGGCATGGATCGATCTCCGGCGTCGTGGGCTTGCCATGCGGCGCGACCCATACGAAAGATGATGATGCTTCGCCTGCCGGCCCCACGCGTTCTAGTCAGCCTCGCAATCGTCGCGGCGGTGTCCTCGACGGGGACCGTCGCCGTCGCCGCACCAACGACGGGCGATCCGTCCGTCACGGTTGCCCCGGTCGCCGTCGAGGCCACACCGCTCGCGGGCGCGGACGGCTCGGAGCCCGCAGCGCCGAGCAATGTCACGGCCGCTGACGCGGATGGGGATGCGGGCACGGACCCCGCCACCGACACAGGCACGAACCCCGGCACCGACACAGGCACGAACCCCGCGAAACCCAAGCCGGCTATCGCAAAGATTGCGAACCGGAAGGCCACCGCCGGGAAATCGTGGAAGGTGTCCGTGAAGGTGAAGAACCCTGTCGCCGGCAAGCTCGAGCTACAGCAACGCAAGAACGGCGCATGGGTCACCCGAAAAAGGCAATCCGTGGCGGGCAAACAAGCGGTCGCGACCGTTGTCTTCACCATGCGTCAGCGCGACCGGTTCTGGTACGCGCTGGCCTCGTCCAAATGGCGCGTTGTCCTGCGCAACGCAGCGAAATCGACTGCCGCTACCGGCTCCGTTTTCAAACTCACCGTCAGGCCGCGCTACGCACCCAGCAAGCGCTACTACCAGCCCAAAACTTCGATCGCGCAAAGCCCCGGGATCGGATATAACCTCACCCGCGGTATGAACGGCATGAAGGTCTCCAAGGTGCAGAAGGCTCTCGGAATGGGATCGCGGTGGGAGACCATGGACTACGCCACCATTTCGCGCGTCAAGGCCTTTCAACGCAAACATGGCCTGCGGGCGAATGGCGTTGTGAACCTCAAGACCTGGCTCGCCCTGGGGCTCAAGAAGAGCGATTGGTACGGTCTCGACACGTGGCATGCCCCCGTGCAGGTGGGGCTGGACGCGACACGCAAGCAGCGCGTTGAAGCCATGGTCGGATACGCGCTAAAGTACCGCAAATCGCACTACGTGTGGGGAGGCGCGGGTTCCGTAAAGGACGGAGCCGATTGCTCAGGGATGATCCTACAAGCGCTCTACGCGGCGGGGATAGATCCCCGCCCGATCACCACCGTCAAGCATTCCCTGCCTTTGTACAGGTCCTCCCGGGAGCTCATGAAGCTCAAGCGTTTCAAGCACGTCCCGCTATCGCAACGCCGTCGCGGTGACATCATTTTCTATGCGCACGGCAGCGCCCCCATATCCCACGTATCGCTTTACCTGGGAAACGGAAAGATCATTGAGTTGCTGCCCGGCGGGCCGGTGGTCAGGAACTTCTCGCGGAGCACCGGATCCGGGACCGCAAAATCGGTGGTCGTGCGGCCGTTTCCGTAAGCATCGCGATTGCGCAGCTGGCGTGCGGAACGCGCGCCAGCTGCGCAATATGCCTCAGCAGGGCGCGATGTCTTAGCAAGCGATCGGCGTTAGGCGTGCGGAACGCGCGCCAGCTGCGCATCGGCTACTAGTGCCCCCAGTCGTGAAAGGGTACGGAAGTACTTCTTGCGGTAGCCGCCGCGCAGCATTGCCGGAGTGAATAGCTCGGCATCCGTTGTTGGACCAGAAAGAACGACCGGGACGTCGCGGTCGTAGAGCCGGTCCACCAAGACGACAAAACGTAGTGCATCATTCTGATTGGCGATCTGCGTCACGCCGGTGATCCCCAGCGCGCCAATGCCGTCGAGCATCGCGCCGTACTGGCTCGGGTGAACCCGCGCGAGGTGATCCATGACACCGGACCACGCGTCCTTCGTCACGACAAGCCCCGCCGCCGCTAGGTCGGCCAATCGCTGCTCCCCCTCGCCGTCGGCAACCACGAGAGCGCTCGTAAGCGCGGTGCGGTGCCGAAAATCGTTGCCGTCGATCCGCAGCACTTCGAACCGCCCCGCGAGCGCCTGGATCTCGCGCATGAAGTCGTCGGCGGCGAATCTTCCCTCCCCCAGCGCCTCGGGAAGAGTGTTAGATGTGGCAACCAATGCAACACCGCGATCCGCCAATTCACGCAGCAATCGGGCCATGAGAACCGTGTCGCCGGGATCATCGAGCTCAAACTCATCGATGCACACGACCCGATATGCGCTCAGCGCTTCGACGGTGGCCGCGAAGCCCAGCGCGCCGACCAGGTTCGTGTACTCCACGAATGTTCCGAATGCGGCGCCTCCCGTACCCACTTCGTGGGCGAGCGAGGCGAGCAGGTGCGTCTTACCGACGCCAAAACCCCCGTCGAGGTAGAACGCTGGCGTTGCATGCTTACGCCCGAATAGGGCGCCAATGCCCCTTCGCTGCGGCACGCTCAGGGACTTTGCCAATTGCGTCAGGCGGTCACGAGCCGCTGCCTGCGACGGGTGGTTAGGGCTCGCCACATACGTCCCGAAATTCTCGCCGCGAAAGTGTGCGGGCGGAACCAATTCAGCGATCAACCGGGAGGCAGGAACGGCGGGGTGCCGCGTCGTCAACGACTCAAATGGGACCAAAGTCACGTGCCAAATCTACTCGTAATGTCGAGAGCAACGCCACTGTGGACGTCAGAATCCCGTGGTCGATACCTGCGGATAGTGCCTGCGGAACTTTCTGACCTGGTTGATCAGCGCAAGCCCAACGTATCGCCCGCGCTTGAAACTGCGGTCGGCGCGGTACCACAGGGGGCGGGCCACGTGACCAGACCGAGCCAGAGAGGACACCGTAGACCGCAGCTGCGGGTCGACGATGTACCGCAAAAGCAACCTAACCGGCACGATCGAATACAGAACTTGGTTAGTCACCGTCACCGGTTCAACCGCTTGGCGGTTCACAAGGTCTTCCACGACGAACCTGGCCGGGTTGGCTCCCGCCGCTGTCACGTAGTAGTTGTTGCGCCCGATTCGTGGGTTCACCTCGAAGAAGCGGTACTGCCCGTCACGCGGATCGAGTTTGACGTCGAAGTTTGCGAATCCGCGGTACCCGATTGCTTCAAGCATCCGGCGCGCGGGCTCAAGAATCTGCGGGATTTCGGTCGTGAACATCGCCGCGGGGTTACCCAGTCCTGACGGGGTGTGTTCCTCAAGCAGGACGTGGGCGGAGCACAGGAGCGTCGCCTTGCCATGCGAGTCCACGTATGCCGTGATCGACCGCATACCCGTATCATCACCCGGAATAAGATCCTGGACCACAAACTTCCCCGCGTATCCGGCGGCTCGCAGCCGCGCCCAAAGATCATCGAGCTCCGCTTGCGACCCGATCTCGAAGACCTTTGCTTTTCCGGGGAACTCCACCTCTTGGTAGTCGGCGCTACTGGCCGCCTTCGCAATCACCGGGAAGTCGAACGGAACATCGGCGCGCACCCACTGCGTCGCGGGCACGCCGAAATCCTGCACCACGGTGCCCGGCACCGGGATACCGTGCCGCCTGGCCACCTCCGTAAAGCTTGCCTTGTCGCTCAGCAGGTCCAAGAGTTCTGAGCTGAGAAACGGCAGGTGATAGTGCGGCGCCAATTCGTCGCGGTGCTCGACGACCTGCCGCACCAACCAGTCGCTGTTCGCGAGCAGCAGCAGCGGAGCGCCCGCGTGCTGGTCGGCAACAGCCAGTAGTTCATCCACCAATTGCCGCGGATCGTGCCCATCGGCGACGACCCGATTGTCGATGATCTTCGAATTGGCGATGGGGCCGAGCACGGCGCCGCTGACGACTATCGACTTCACGGCATATTGCGCGTGAAAGGCGCGCGCAAGCGCATACACGCCAATGTCCGCGCCCAAGATAACCGGCTGTACCGGCGCCGCACTCGCCTGCATCATGACTCCTGCGTCTCGCTACGGTCGCCCGACCACTCGGTGTGGTAGACGCCCGGGGCATCCGTGCGGTGATAGGTGTGCGCACCGAAGAAGTCCCGCTGCGCCTGGATCAGGTTGGCGGGCAGGCGATTTGCGCGCACGCCGTCGTAGTACGACAGCGATGAGGAGAAGGCCGGTACGGGGACCCCGTTCGAGGCAGCAAGCGCAACGATACGGCGCCACGATTCCAGGCCATCGCCGACGACCTTCGCGAAGTACTCATCGGCCAACAGCAGCGGTAGCTCCGGCTGGCGCTCGTACGCCTCGGTGATGCGGTTCAGGAATTTGGCACGGATGATGCATCCGCCCCGCCAAATCCGCGCCATCGCACCGCGATCGATGTTCCAGTCGTGTTCGGCCGACGCGGCAGCGATCTGATCGAACCCTTGGGAGTATGCGACCACCTTTGACGCGTAGAGTGCGCGGCGGACGTCCTCGATAAACGCGTCGCGGTCTGAGATATCCCACTGCCCCGCGTTGGCGGGCAACGCCGCCTGCGCGGCCACGCGTTGGGGGACCGACCCCGAAAGCGCCCGCGCGAAAGTCGCTTCCGCGATGCCGGTGATCGGAACGCCCAAGTCGAGGGCGTTCTGAACCGTCCAGCGACCGGTCCCCTTCTGCTCGGCTTGGTCGAGCACGATGTCTACGAACGGCCGGCCAGTCTTGGCGTCGGTGTGCCCCAAGACTTCGGCGGTGATCTCAATCAAGAACGATTCCAGATCACCGCTGTTCCACTGCGCAAAGATGTCACCGATGGCCGGCGCCTCGAGGCCGAGACCCTGGCGCAGCAGGTCGTACGCCTCGGCGATCAGCTGCATGTCTGCGTACTCGATGCCGTTATGGACCATCTTGACGAAGTGCCCCGCGCCGTCTGGACCCACATACGTCGCGCAAGGAACACCATCAACCTTCGCGGAGATGTCCTCGAGGATCGGCCCCAGCGTCGTGTACGACTCCTTGGCTCCACCCGGCATGATGGAAGGCCCGTTGAGGGCACCCTCCTCACCACCCGAAACTCCCATGCCGACGAAGTGGATTCCCTTTTGCGCGAGGTCGTGCTCGCGCCGAATGGTGTCGGGGAAGTGCGCGTTTCCGGCATCGATGATGATGTCGCCCTCATCCAGGTGCGGGAGCAGGTCTTCGATTACGGCATCAGTGGCAGCGCCAGCTTTCACCATGACGATGATCTTGCGTGGCCGTTCGATCGACGCAACAAAATCAGCGGTTTCCTTGGACGCAATGAATGTTCCCTCGTCGCCGTGATCGGCGATGAGGGACTCGGTGCGCCCATAGGACCGGTTGTGGACGGCGACCCGGTATCCGTGTCGTGCGATGTTACGCGCAAGGTTGCGCCCCATGACCGCAAGACCGGTCACACCGATCTGTGCCAATTCAGCCATTCCGTTTACTTCCCCTCGTTGATCGTGCAGATTCCACCCGCCAAGGGCGCCGGTCGCAGCGCCACGGCGGAAACACCCCCACAAGCGTAGTCCGCCCGGCGGCAAAATCACGCACCGCGACCCAACCGCCTCGCATCCGCGCGCCTACGCAACCCACGCGACCGCACACCCTATGCTGAGAAAGTGAGGGAACCACAGCCACGCGAAACGCCTGCAGAGTTCATGGCGGCTCTGCATTCATTGCGTGGGGCAGCGGCGCGGCCTGAGATAGAGCTAGCCGAGATCCGTGCTCCGCAACTCATTGCCCCGTTTGCCGTCGCGCTGAGCGGCGATGTCCAAGACATTCTGCCAGACGGGGTTGTGCACGGTCCGGGGCGTCCAGCAGACAGACACCACGGCGATGGCAGATTTGTACTGCTTCACGACCCCGACGGCAACGGGTCGTGGGGAGGGTCCTTCCGGATTGTGGTGCTCGCCCGTTCCACCATGGACCCGGAGCTGGCGGCGGATCCGTTGCTCCCGCAGGTCATGTGGGATTGGCTCGATGATGCCCTGGAAATGTGCGGGGCGGAGAACCACATGCGGGCAGGCACGGTGACCCGCGCGCTCTCCCACAGCTTCGGGGTGCTTGACGACCCCCACGAATCCGTGGAGGTTGAACTGCGGGCGTCGTGGACGCCGCAGGGCGATGACTTCAGTTCCCACCTGACGGCCTGGACGGAATTATTGTGTATGTGTGCCGGATTGGAACCCGGCCGGGAACGGATCTCGGTGGTGAAGTCATGAGCGAAACCGCCGCCGAACCGCGCCTTACACCGCTGACCGCGCCCGCCGACGGCGTACCGCCGGTCCTTACTCTCCCCCATCAGTTGCGCGGTGCGGTAGCCGACTTTGCCGCAGGCACCGGCCCGATCGCGATCGACGCTGAGCGGGCCTCCGGCTACCGCTACGGCCAGCATAACTACCTGGTCCAGATGCGCAGAGCGGGAGCCGGCACCGTCTTGCTCGATCCGATCGCTCTCCCGGATTTGCACTCCTTCACCGACGCCGCAGGCGACGCCGAATGGGTTTTCCACGCAGCTACACAGGACCTGTGGCCGCTGCGCGAACAGGGAATCGAGCCCCGCCGCATTTTCGATACGGAGCTCGCCGCCCGCCTCTTGGGAATGCCGCGGGTAGGCCTCGCCGCGGTCGTTGCCGATCTGCTCGGGCTCTCGCTTGCCAAAGAACACTCGGCGGCAGACTGGTCCACCCGCCCGCTGCCGGATTCTTGGCTGGTGTATGCAGCGCTCGATGTCGAGGTCCTCATCGAGTTGCGTGACGAACTTGCAAAGCGGCTCGCCGCGGCGGGCAAGCTGGAGTGGGCGTATCAGGAATTTGCGCACGAGTTGGCGGCCCCACCCCACGAACAGCGCCCCGAGCCGTGGCGGCGAACCTCGCGCATCACCGATGTCAAGGGCCGACGAGCGCTCGGCGTCGCACGGGAACTGTGGGAGGCGCGAGACTCAATCGCGCGCAGGCAAGACGTCGCCGCCGGGAGGATTCTGCCCGATCGCGCAATCGTCGCCGCCGCCATCAAGCAACCTCGAACGGTGCCGGACCTGCTGCGCATCCGGGAGTTCACGACGAAGGCGGCCCGCACGCGGGCTCCATTGTGGCTTGAAGTGATTGGGCGCGCGCTGGCCCTGCCAGAAGATGCCCTGCCATCGAGCCGCGGCCCCGCTTCGGATGCTCCGCCGCCACCGCGCACCTGGGCCGAACGCGCCCCGCATGCGGCCGAGCGTTGGGAATCCGTCCGACCGGCCGTGATTGCTCGCGCCGAGGAACTGAACCTGCCGGTAGAGAACCTCTTGCAGCCGGATACGCTTAGAAGGCTGTGCTGGGACGAATCGATTGGAGCCGACCTCGTTCCCGAGTTCCTGGCTGCGCGCGGGGCGCGTCCCTGGCAGATCGAGCAGGCTGGCCCGATCATCGCGAAAAACCTCTAGCCCAATTAGATCTTCGCGCGAGCCGTTGCTATCGCCGGAACCGAACCCGGTAGTCGCCTCACCTGGCGCCTATTTCACGTAGAAGCCGCGCGCCCGGAACTGGTCGCGTACTCGCTCCACGAGTTCCGGCTCGGGGGGTTCGGTGTCCTCAAGCTGGTACTTGTATCCGAGAGATTCCCACTTGTCGCGCCCCATTTGGTGGAAGGGAAGTACCTCGACGCGGGACACGTTATCTGGCCACCGCGCGATGATGTCGGCAACCGCTTCGACGTTGTCGTAGGCATCCGTCAGGCCGGGGACCAGCACAAACCGCGCCCACACCTCGATGCCCGCGGCCGCGAGCCGGTCCCCAAAATCGATCGTTGGCTGCAATTCCCGGCCGGTGGTTGCCTTATAGGTCTCGGGGATGCCCGATTTCACGTCCAGCAGGACCAGGTCAATGTTCTGCAGCATCTCGTCGGTGCAGTTCGCGCCCAGGTAACCGGAGGTGTCGATGCATGTGTGGATGCCCAGATCGTGCGCGCCCTTGAGGATGGTGGCGGCGAACCGGGGTTGCATCAACACCTCGCCGCCAGAAAGCGTCACCCCGCCCCCGGTGGCCTTGAAAACCGGGCGGTATCGCTTGAGCTTCTTGATGAGAGTGTCGGCCGTAACGGGTTCGCCGTCCTTCATCTTGAAGGTATCCGGATTGTGGCAATACAGGCAGCGCAGCGGGCATCCTGCCATGAAGACCGTCATGCGAGTGCCCGGGCCGTCCACGGCTGTAACTAGCTCCCAGGAGTGCACCGACCCGAGTTGGCCGGTTCGCATCATGTTGAGGCGGTCCTTGTGGTCGACATCGGTCACGGCAAGACCCGTTGTCCCGGCGCCCATGGTCCGGCGTTGCGGCGCCTCAAAGTCCTGATCGCGCCGTTCGGGTGCGTCCGGGTCCAGGTCGAATGGCATTCCGAGGTAGATCGAGCTTCCGTCCGAAGCGCCCTGCATGTCGTATGCCATCAGTCGTCACCTTTCCCGTGGGCACAAGCCGCCCTCATGTGTTCCTTGCGTAGCACGATGGCCGCTAGCGCCCTGTAAGCGCGCTAGCGGCCATCGCAGGTTCCTGCTATGAGTCTATGCGGCTCACGCGGAGTGGTGGAACGTCCGCGAGAGAACGTCCAGTTGCTGCTCTTTAGTGAGCTTGACGAAGTTCACCGCGTAACCCGAGACGCGCACCGTCAGGTTCGGGTACTTCTCGGGGTGCTCGATTGCGTCCTCAAGGGTTTCCTTGTTGAGCACGTTGATGTTGGCGTGGTATAGGCCCTGGCCTCCGCCGTCCTGCTCCTTCTTCGCCTTCATGTCGGCCACACGCTCTGCATAGGTCTTTGTTGCCATTGTTCTCATGCCTCCTCGGTGCCGGTGAAGCCAGCGTCCAAAATTCCGACCAGGTTTGCGACCTGTTCGCCCTTGTCCCGACCCAGTCCGGTCGGGGTGATCGTGTTGGTCAGCGAAATGCCGTCCAGTGCGTCGTTGTAGTCGAGCTTGCCGACCGACAGCATCGACGCGACCATGCCGTGCGTGTCCATGCCGTTCTCGGGGTTGGCACCCGGGGAGAAGGGCGTGCCCTTTTCGTGACCGGACGGGAACGCGCCCGTGGCCTTGCCGTAGACGACATTTGACGTGATCGTCAGCACCGACTGCGTCGGTACCGCGTCGCGGTACAGCTTGATGGCGCGAATCTTCGCCATCACGGTGTGGACCACGGTGGCCGCGATCTCATCGGCGCGGTCATCGTCGTTTCCATACACGGGGAAGTCACCCTCCGTGATGTAGTCAACGACAAGACCGGTCTCGTCGCGCACGGGCGTGACCTTGGCGTACTTGATGGCAGACAGCGAGTCGGCGACAATCGAGAGTCCCGCGATGCCGCAACCCATCGTGCGAACGATTTCGTCGTCGTGCAACGCCATCTCGACGGACTCGTAGGCGTACTTGTCGTGGCAGTAGTGAATGATGTTGAGTGCCTCAACGTAGGTGCCAACGACCCAGTCGAGCATGTCCTCGTACTTTTGCCAAACATCATCAAAGTCGAGCGGCCCATCGCCCTTGACCGGCTCGAAGCCAGTCACGATCTGCTTGCCGCTCATCTCGTCGCGGCCGCCGTTGATCGCGTAGAGCAACGCCTTCGCGGAGTTGACGCGCGCCCCGAAGAACTGCATCTGCTTTCCGACTCGCATCGGGGAAACGCAGCAAGCGATAGCCGCGTCATCGCCCCAGTGCTCGCGGATCTGCGGGTCAGACTCGTACTGGAGAGCCGACGTCTCGATCGAGATGGCCGCGCAGAAGTCCTTGTAGCCCTCGGGAAGGTTGGGGTCCCAGAAAATCGTGATGTTCGGTTCGGGGGCCGGACCCAGGTTGCGGAGCGTCTGGAGGAGTCGGAACGAGGTCTTCGTCACGAGCGGACGGCCATCCTCGCCGAAACCGGCGTCCGACCAGGTCGCCCAGTAGGGGTCGCCAGAGAAGATCTGGTCGTAGTCGATGGTCCGCAGGAAGCGAACGATGCGAAGCTTCAGCACCAGCGCGTCGATGATCTCTTGTGCTTCTTCCTCGGTGAGGGTGCCTTCCTTGAAGTCACGCTCCGAGTAGATGTCGAAGAACGCAGACAGTCGGCCGATGCTCATGGCGGCACCGTCTTGGCTCTTGACCGAGGCCAGGTATCCGAAGTAGGTCCACTGGACCGCTTCCTTGAACGTGGAGGCGGGGCGGGAAAGATCAAATCCGTACTGCTCGCCGAGGTGCTTGAGCTTCTTCAGCGCCTTGATCTGCTCCGAGTGCTCTTCGCGGTACCGTGCCCAGTGCTCGCTGAACGGCTGGTCGGCAACCTTGTCCTTGTCCTTGAGCTTTTCGGCGATGAGGAAGTCGATGCCGTACAGCGCGACGCGGCGGTAGTCACCGATGATTCGACCGCGGCCGTACGCGTCCGGCAGACCCGTGATGATGTGCGACGACCGAGCGGCGCGGATACGGGGGGTGTAGATATCGAAGACCGCGTCGTTGTGAGTCTTCCGGTACTGCGTGAAGATCTTCTTGACCTCGGGGTCGGGCTCCTTACCGGCCTCCTTGATGGCGGTCTCGACCATGCGCCAGCCGCCGTTCGGCATCATCGCGCGCTTCAGCGGCACATCGGTTTGCAGACCCACGATAACGTCATCGTCTTTGCTGATGTAACCAGCGGGGAATGCGTCGATATCCGCCGGGATGTGCGTGTCCACGTCGTAAACACGACGCTCGCGCTCCACCGACAGGTAGTTCTTCTCGAGGTAGTCCCACACCGCGAGGGTCTTTGCTGTAGCACCCGCAAGGAACGAAGCGTCCCCCGTGTACGGCGTGTAGTTCAGTTGGATAAAGTCCCGCACATCGACAGTCTCCTGCCAGATGCCACCTACAAAGCCGCGCCAGGCATCGCTCGTAGCGGAGCCTTGCTCGGACGGTACTGACGTAATGGTCATGACCCTCTCCTTGGGTTCGGTAGATCGGATGTGATCTGGTAGCAACGCTACCGTCCACCGGCGACATTCACCGTGGGACCAATGGCCCGAATAGGACGTAATGGCAATGCGATATGGGTCACATTTCCGCGGGTCCCTCTTCAATCATGCTTGAATTTCCAACAGTTTGCTAGGGGTAAGGCGCAAAATTAGGCCGTTGGTCCCAGTCGGACCGCCGGCCGTGCGCACGCTTTGCGCGCGTGAGCCCTCGAACCGCCAGCACTCCGGGCAGCACCGAATGTCCCTTATGCCCCGGTTGGGGGCGAACTGCGGCCGGACAACGCAGGTCATGCCGATACCATGAGAGGCGTGACTGCCAAGATAGCTGCCCCGAATGAGCGCCCTGTTCACCCCTCCCCCGTGCGCTGGTTTCAACGCCACGGCCGGGTATTCGTGTGGGCGAACCTCATGGGGCAAATGCTCATCATCGTCACCGGTGGCCTCGTCCGCCTGACTGGTTCCGGACTGGGATGCTCCACCTGGCCGATGTGCGAACCCGGGCAATTCACGCCAGTTGCGCACCAGGCCACGACCTATCACCCGTTCGTTGAATTCGGGAACCGAACGATCTCAGGGGTTCTTGTCGCGATCGCCCTCGCCGTCCTGCTGGCGGTGTGGACCGATTCGACGCGCACCCGCGCGTACCGAATGCTCGGCCTGGTTCCCCTCATTGGTGTGCTGGCGCAGGCCATCATCGGCGGCATCACGGTGCTCGCCCACCTCAACCCGGCGATCGTGGGATTCCACATGTTCATCTCGATCGCCCTTGTCGCCTTCTCGGCGTACCTGGTTGCGCGCCACAACGAGGGTGATGGCAGGCCGGTGGCGACCGTGGACATCGTCACCGCCCGAATCACCCGAGCCGTGGCCACCTGGCTGGGCGTGGTCGTGTGCCTGGGCGTCATTGTCACCGGTTCGGGCCCGCACTCGGGCGACGACGAGGTGGCGTATCGGTTCGCGCTGGACCCGGCAGCGATGGCTCGCGCCCACGCCGGGACTGTCTGGATCCTTATTATTGCGCTGGCGATGCTGAGCATCCGGTTGTTGCGCGGCCCGGCCGCTCCACACGGGCCACTGCGGAAATCGGTGGCGGCGATCTGGGTAATTGTCCTGGTCGAGGGAGCCGTCGGCTACACCCAGTATTTCACGGGACTACCCTGGGGGCTGGTCGCCGTCCACATGGCGCTGGCCGCCCTGCTGACGGCGGCCGCCATCTTCGCGGTGACCGCGACCCGAACTCGCGCGTAGTCGGCAGGCCGTCGGCCAATCGCGCGGCAGGCGAGCAACCGACCAATCAGCCGAGCGGTCAGCCGGCGACCAACCGCGTGCGAATCTGCTCCGGCCAGGGCGCGTCGGCGGGGCGCAGCGACGCCCAACCGCCAGCGCGCGACGCGACGGCCGCCAGCACGCCCACAGTGATCGATGGATTGTGTATGTCCCCGCGCAAGATAGCGGCGGCCGCGTCAGCAAGGCCGACCCAGCCGCGCGCCATCCCCAATTCCTCTTCGCCGCGCTGGTATCGGTCCGCAACGGGCACCTCGGACAACCCGCGCGCCAGGAACACCCGTATCGGTTCCGTGGAACCACCGGGCGAGGTGTACATATCGACTAGGACATGCCACATATCGGCGGATACGTCAGCCTCTTCCATGAGCTCGCGGCGGGCGGCGGCGAGCGGATCCTCGCCGGGGTGATCCATCAGCCCGGCGGGAATCTCCCACAGCTTTCGCTGCGCGGGGTGCCGATACTGCTGGATGACAAGCATCCGGTCCTGCTCATCTAACGCGACGATCGCCACGGCGCCCGGGTGGTCGACAACGTCGCGGCGCACGCGCCCGCCCTCACCCAGATCGATCACGTCGCTCACCAGGTTCCAAACGTGCCCGCGATAAATCAGGTCGCGCTCCAAGACAGGTGCGTGATGGACCTCGTCCCTTAAATCGGCGGTTCCCCCACCAACCAAGTCAACGCTTGCGCTCACAGCTGTTCATCCGCCAGCGACTCGACCTCATCGTCGTCAAGCAGCAGCCCCTGACCATCCAGCGCCGCCTTGATTAGGCCCGCGAACAACGGGTGCGCATGCGTGGGGCGAGACTTGAACTCGGGGTGCGCCTGGGTCGCGACGTAGTAGGGGTGGACGCTGTGCGGGAGCTCGATAAACTCCACGAGATCGCCGTCCGGCGAGGTCCCACAAATGCTCAGCCCCGCCGCGGTCAGGTCGGCGCGGAAGTTGTTGTTCACTTCGTAGCGGTGGCGGTGGCGCTCGGAAACCGTCGTGGATCCGTAGGTCTTGGCCACCACCGAATCCGCCGCCAGCACCGCGTCGTACGCCCCGAGGCGCATGGTGCCCCCCAGGTCGCCTTCCCCATCAACGATCTGTAGTTGTTCCTCCATCGTGGCAATGACCGGATACTTCGTATCCGGATCAAATTCAGAGGACGAGGCCCCCTCTAGCCCGAGAACGTTTCTTGCATATTCCATGACCATCACTTGCATACCCAGGCAGATGCCCAGCGTTGGAATGTTGTTCTCGCGCGCCCAGCGGGCCGCCCCAATCTTGCCGTCCACACCGCGCACGCCAAAACCACCGGGAATCAAGATCGCATCGACGCCACCCAACGTAGCCTGTGCGCCGGAAAGGGTCTGGCATTCGTCCGACGGCACCCACCGAATGTTGACTTTGGTGTTGTGCGCGAATCCGCCTGCCCGCAGCGCCTCGGTGACCGAAAGGTATGCATCGGGCAGATCGATGTACTTTCCCACGAGCGCGACTTCGACGGTTCGTTCGGGGAAATGCACGCGCTCTAGCAGTTGCCGCCAGCCATCCCAATCGACGTCGTGGAAGGGCAGATCCAAGCGCCGCACTACGTACGCATCGAGGCCCTCCGCGTGCAGGACGCGGGGAATGTCGTAGATGCTCGGGGCATCCTTGGCCGTCACGACGGCCTCTTGATCGACGTCGCACATCAGCGCGATCTTATTCTTCGTGGATTCGGGAACGTCCCGGTCGGCGCGCAGGACAATCGCATCCGGCTGGATGCCGATGGACCTCAGCGCCGCGACCGAGTGCTGGGTCGGCTTCGTCTTCAATTCTCCCGAGGGGCCGATGTACGGGACCAGCGAAACGTGCAGGAAGAACACGTTTTCGCGCCCCAGCTCGTGACGGACCTGCCGCGCGGCTTCCAGGAACGGCTGCGACTCGATGTCACCGACGGTTCCGCCGATCTCGGTGACGATGACGTCAACGTCGCCGCCCGCCTGCGCGCGCATTCTTTCCTTGATCGCATCGGTGATGTGCGGGATGACCTGGACGGTGTCACCCAGGTACTCTCCTCGCCGTTCCTTGGCGATCACGTTGGAATAGACCTGCCCGGTGGTCACGTTGGCCGAAGCGCCGAGGTTGACGTTCAAGAACCGCTCGTAGTGACCGATATCCAGGTCGGTTTCGGCGCCGTCGTCGGTGACGAACACCTCCCCGTGCTGGAACGGGTTCATTGTCCCGGGATCGACGTTGAGATAGGGGTCGAGCTTCTGCATGGTCACGCGCAGGCCACGCGACCGAAGCAGGCGGCCGAGCGAGGAGGCAGTCAATCCCTTGCCGAGGGACGAGGCAACGCCGCCCGTGACGAAAACCTGGCGAGTGATGTGATCACCGCGGTTTGCTGAGGAAATAACCCGTTGGGTCTGCCCCGGGACTAGGCCCAAGACCTCATCGAGTTTGGTGGACCTGTTAGTGCTTTGCGAGTCGTTAGCCACGGAACTCCACTGTATCAGTTGCGGGAGAACTAAGCGCGGCAGCCCCGCGACTCAGTTCTTTCCCCCACTGTAGACGGAAGCGAGTTGACGGGCCAGATCTGCCGGCCCCGCGAGGCCACGGGACCGCGCAATCGCGCGTGCGCGCAATTCCCGGCGGGTCTCGGGTGAGCGCCACAGGGCGGCAATCATGTCGGCCAGGGCCGCAGGGTCGCCCGGGACAACCAGGCGACCGGCGCCGCCGAGCGTGTACGCGTTGCCTCCGGCCTTCGTCGCGATGATCGGAGCGGCCGCCTGAATCGCTTCCATGAGCGCGATCGATTGCCCCTCCCAGACGGAGGGAACAACCACGAGATCGGCGGCATGGATGATGGTGGGGACATCCATCCGCCGCCCCAGGAACTGCACCTGCTCGCCTACGCCCGCTACGGTCGCGCGTGCCTGCAAATCGTCAAGCAGCGGGCCATCACCGACGATCAACCACTGCCAGGTCTCGCCCAAGCAACCGGCAGCCCGCAGGTGCGCGGCGGCCTCGATCGCCACCGCGAGCCCCTTTTGCGGCGCCAGCCTGGCGACCGTCACGATTGTCGGTCGCGAAAATGGCATTCCCAGGATGTACCGTGCCGCGTCCCTGCGGCGCTCCGCGTCGTGGACCGATGCGGGCGCGGCGGTGTGATCGGACGGCGCGCAAACGACTGCTAGATCGAAAATCGGGTCGCGTCTTCCCCTCAATGTCGCAAGTGCGATGCGCCCCGCTCCCCACAACCGCACGCTGCGAACTAGGTCCGGGCTCACGCACAGCACGGCATCGCAGCGCGCCGCGCACACACCGATGAGCGCCGCGCCGATCGCGCGCACCGTGCGTCCACCCACGGGCCGATTGTGTAGCGTCACGACCAACCGCGCACGCGGCCGGGCGCCGCGCGGTCGGGCCAGCGCACTGAGCGCCCCGGCTCGCGCGCCGTGCGCGTGGATGACATCGAACGACTCGAACGCAGTGCGCAGCGATTCGCGCGCGCGGCGATCCGAAAGCGCCGGGCGTTCGCCGATGTCAAGGACGCGCGTGTCCACATCGGCAGGCAAACCAGCGAGCTTGTCGAGCGTGCTCTGCGGTGCCCACACGGCGGCGCGCGACCCGGCCTCGCTTACCGCACGCACGGCGGCGATAACTTGATCGACGACCCCGCCGCTAGCCACTGCCGCGACGAAAAGCACCCGCTTGTTCATGGGCCATCGTGTCCTTCCGGTTCGCTTCGGAGAAGCACTTTCACGTCGTCTCGGCACCAAAGGGCGATCACCGCAGCCGCCGCGACGCCGATGACCGACGCGTACAGCGCGGACCACATCAGCCCCGAAGTAATCGACAATGAGGCGGCCGACGGGCCACACAACCGCGCCAGCGCCGCGAGGGTCCCGGTGACCGCGACTACGGTAAGTATCCCACGCCACGAACCCGCGAACATGGGCGAGCCAAGCAAGCGGCGGACCATGCCGCCTAGAACAATGGCACCCACGACCTGGCCGGCGGCGGTTGCCATGGCCACCCGAGTCAAGACGTCCGCGGCGCCACCCGCCGACGCTCCCTCGGCTCCGCCCACGACGCCGGCAACGACCACCAAGCATCCCGCCGCCGCCCACCCGGATGCGGTGCCGATGCCGCTGGCACGTGTCCGATGCGCGGCCAGTAACACCCGGCCAAGATAGAAGTTGAGGGCCAAAGGAACCAGGCTGATCCCCGACCAGGCCACGGCTTGCGACATCCCGGCAACTCCCCCGCGGGTGAATCCGAAGAAGGCCTGCACGGGTTCGGCGGCGGCGACCATGGTCGTCGCGCCCACGACGGCGATCGCAGCGATCATGCGCAGGCCCGCCGCGCCGGCAAGGGCGAACTCGTCGCGATCTTTCCCCGCCCAAGAGCGGGAAAGCGCGGGGAAGGCAGCGGTGGCAACGGGGACGATCAGGACCCCGTAGACGACCATGATCACCGCCTGTGCGTACTGCCAGGTCGGGTACGCGCCGGCAATCCCCGCGGCGTTGAGCACGACCATCGTCACGACCACCGCGCACTGTTGGAATAGAAGTCCGGCCAGCCCCGCAGCGGCGAACTTCGCCAACCGGCGCCGATCGGTGGCGCTCAGCCGCCACCGCGGGCGCAACGATATCCCGGCTGCGCGCACAGGAATGAGCAGCGGCAGGCTCAGCGCGGCCACCCCAGCGGTGGTCCCCCACGCCAATACCTGCACAGCCGCGTGCGGAACCACACCGACGTTCCCCTGGGTGCCGCCGGCCATGTGCCCAAACAGGACATAGGTGGCGATCACCACCAACGAGGACAGCCCGGGAGCCATGGCGGGCCAGGCAAAGAGCTTCTTCGCCTGCAACGCGCCGGTGAGCACGATGGAAACCCCATACAGGGGCAATTGCACCGAGAACACCCGCAAGAACAGCACCGTGAGCGCGTAGAGGTCCGGGTCGCTAACCCGCGGTATGAGCTGCACGATCCACGGTGCGCCGACCGCCAAGAGGACACCGAGCGCCGCGAGCAGGCACACGGTCCAGGTGAGAATCGCGCTGATCGTCGCATCGAATTTGCGCATCGCCCCAGCGACGATATGCGCGGTGAGCAGCGGCACCAACGCGCCCGCGAGCGCCCCACCAGCTACGACCTCGAAGAGTACGTTGGGGACCAGGTTGGCTGCCGCGTAAGCCTCGGCCACGCCCACGGAGCCGACTTGCCCTGCCTGCGTACCCCAGCGGATAAGCCCCAGGATCCTAACGACCAGCGTCGCGAGCGTCATCGTCAGCGCGCCGCCCGCGATGGACGCAACCAGTGGCCGTTTCCTCACAATGACTTGTCCTGTCGAATTGCTAGCGTGCGCTCGCGCGGCCCAGGGCGTCGATCCACGCCAGTACCGGGTTGGCATCGATCACGGCGCTGAACGAGACCCTTTCACTGGCGAGGTTGAGACCGACCACGACGATGGTGAGGGCAACCTTGACGCCGGTGGGCAGGTGCCGCGCCCAGGTCATTGCGACCGATGCTCCCAGGGCGTTCGCCCCCGCATCGCCCGCCATCGACCGCCCCCGCACATCGTCGACCGCGACAGCGGCGATCGGTCCCAACACCACCAGCGACTGTGCGCCCAGCGGCGCCACCAAAAGTGAGGCTGCCTTCACAGCGCGTCCGGGACGCAAGTCGAAGAGATTGACTAGGTTCGTGGTCGCGGCGATCAGTGCCGTGTCGGTGGCGACGCGGACACAACGGGCGGCCGGGTTCGCCTGCGATCGTGATTTTTCCAGAACGAGCGCCCCGCCCCCCGCGGCGAGCGCTATCCCGACGAGCTTCACGGCGCCCGTGGTGACGGTGCCCGCGCGCAGCGCGCGCAGGTGTCCGCGAAGGCCGCGGGCCCGTTTCGGATCCGGGTCGGCGAAGTCGTCGAGGGCCCCGAGCAGGCCGGCGGCGGCCACGACCGGGGCGCATGCGGCCGCGCCGGGGTCGCGCCGCATGCGCGCGTTGACGGCCTGTGCGGCGGTGAGGGCAACGGCGAGCGCCGGCCCTTCGGCCAGCGTCACCTGCTCTCCGCGATAGTTCTCCCTGCGCAGGGCGCGGGCAAGCGGAGCGCTCGTCCGCGCTCTTTGTGCGATGATCGCCCGGGTTCCCCATGCGCATGCAGCGCCCGTGGCTGCGGCGCCGAGAGCGGCCGCTAGCGTTCGGCCCTTGCTCACGCGGCGAAACCCGCACCGGCGTTGGCCACGCGTTGAGCGGCGTGCTCATTCCACGCGGAGTTTTGCGCGCTTGCCCCGGTGGAAGACGACGACTGCGCCTGAACTATTTGACTCATCCACGCCCGCGATGGTTCCGCAAGCTTGTCCGCGGCGGGACCCTGGTCGGTCGAGTTGGTCGCGTAATGTCCCACGTCGCCCGCCACGGCCGCCGACAGCGCCTGCACGGTAAGTATATTTCCTAGTGCCGAGCCTCCCCCCACCACCGTGGAGACGGTCTTAGCCGTCGATTCGTCCGCGCGAATGGTTGCCACGACGCTGAGCGCCGAAGCGTGCTCTCCGACGACCACCGCGGCCTCCGCGCTGAGCGATATGGCCCGCGCCGTGGTAGCCAGGACACCGTTTTGCGCCTGGATCTCCTTGGTGGCGTCGGAGTCGTTTTCCGCCGTTGCCGAGTCGGGTTCAGCCTGCACAAGAATGTAATCGTCAACCGGTCGTGTGGGCGCCTGGGTGACCTCGATCAGTTCACCCGATACGAGTATGTCGCGCACGAGGGTGGCCTGTGGCGCGAACCCGCTTCCGACCTGGTCCGCGGCCGAGGAGAATGCAACCACGAGCGAACGCGCAAGAATCTCGTCGTAGCCGCCTCCCGTCGATCCCGCCAAGTAGCCCTCGAGGTTTTCCGCATAGGAGTCCCGCGCGTCGGCAAGTTGCGATGAGAACCAACCGTCCTTGAGGACGACCGCCGCATCCACTGTCCCGCCGGCCGCCGTCACCGAGGCGGTGAGCGCATCGCGCTGGTCGGTGGGAAGCTGCCCCACGCTCACAATCGCGACCCGTCGGCCGTTGAGCTGGCCTGCGAGCAGCGTGTCCTGGACGCCGAGCAGGTACGCGGATGCGCCAGCGACGTCGGCGTTGGCCTCGTCCAATTCCTCGCGCATCTGCTGCTTGTCGGTTCGCAATTGGGATACCTGCCCGCTCAGTTGGTCGCCGATGGCTTCTTTGAGCGGTCCCGCGCCCAAGATGACGCCGGTGGCGAGCGCCAAGAAGACTGCGATTAGTGATACCAGGTGGTATCGGAAGTCGATCACGGTGATTCTCCCATTGTGTGGTCAGGGCCTTGGTTGATGTGCATCCGGCAGGCTAGCCACCAGCGAAGATGCTCACGATCCATGACGAGATGTCGTCCAACTGTGCACCGAGCAGTTCCCAAAGAACGCTTCCGGCGCTGGTCGCGGCCAGGGACGCGCCCACTGCGAATAGCCCGGCAAGTACCAAAATGATGATCTGCAGGTTCGAAATGCGGTGGCGGTACAGCCGCGAAACGCCCTTGGCGTCGATCAGTTTGCTGCCGACGCGCAGGCGCGTCAGAAACGTCGAGGCCATGCCTGCGCGCCCCTTGTCCAGGAACTCCACCAAGGTCGCGTGCGTTCCAACGGCGACTATCACGTCCGCACCCATGTCGTCCACCAGCAGCATCGCTACGTCCTCGCTCGTGCCGATGGCGGGGAATATGACCGAATCCAATCCCAGGCTCTTGACGCGTTCGAGCCCCGGCGCGCGGCCATCGCGATACGCGTGGACGACAAGTTCCGCACCGCTTCGCAGGGCCGCATCCGAGACCGAATCCATGTCGCCCACGATGAGGTCCGGCTTCCACCCCTGCTCAAGGATCGCATCGGCGCCGCCATCGACACCAACCAGGACGGGGCGGTATTCCTTCACGTACGACTGGAGCGCAATCAAATCTTCGCGGTAGTGATACCCGCGAACCACGATGAGCGCATGCCTGTCCTTGATTGGGGTGCGCACCTGCGGCACGCCCACGCCCTCGAACAGCAGGTGGCGTTCCTTTTCGAGGTACTCCATTGTGTTCGCCGCAAACAGTTCGAGTTGCGTCGATAAACCATCGCGAGCCCCCGCCAACTTGTCCGCAATCGAATCCTCGTCTTGGATTTCGCCTTCAGCGACGAGTTCCCCGTTGACCGTCACCGCGTTTGCGTCGATGGTCACCGTCGCCCCCTCGCGGATATTCATGACGTCCCCACCAAGATTATCGATAAGCGGGATGCCTGCCTCGACGATGATGGAGGGACCGAGATTCGGGTACCTGCCCGAAATCGACTTCGCGGCGTTGAGCACGGCCGCCGGATGCGCCGCCACCAGCCCTTCGGCCGCAACCCTATCTATGTCGACATGGTCGATGATCGCAACGTCGCCGGGCTTGAGCCGGCGCACGAGGTCCTTTGTGCGGCCGTCGACCCGCGCGGCACCGTTCTTTCCGTGCGGCAATGATGCTTGAGCCGCCTTGCGCCGAGTCCAGTTCACTCGCGCAATTCTTCCACGCGAGCGCTGGAAAGTAGCTCAGCGGCGTGCGCCCTGGCCACATCCGATTCTTTCTCCCCGGATAGCATCCGGGCGATCTCTGTGACGCGATCGTCTTTGGTGATGTGGCGAACCGAAGTCGTCACGGAAGACTTGTTCTCGGACTTTTCGACGACCAAATGGGTGTCGGCAAACACCGCGACCTGCGCCAGGTGCGTTATGACGATGACCTGATGGAACTTGGCCAGTTGCGCGAGCCTACGGCCGATGCTGGTGGCAGTCTTGCCACCGACCCCGGCGTCGATCTCGTCAAAAACAAGGGTGGTGCGTCGCTTCGGCGGCTGGTCCTTCTTGCGTCGCAGATTTGCTGCGGGGCCGGTAGTTGCCGCCGCGACCTCGATGGCAAGCATCACCCTGGAAAGCTCCCCGCCGGACGCGGCCACGGACAACGGTCGCAGCGGCGCCTGGTGATGAGCGGCAAAGAGGATTTCGACCTCGTCGGCCCCGTGCCGATGAAATTCCTCGGTTTCGGTGACAGAAATCGTAAAGACCGCGTGCGGCAGGGACAGTGCGCCAAGCTCCGCGGTGACATTCTTCGACAGGCGGGCGGCAGCATCGGTACGGATGCGGCGCAGGTCTGCCGCCGCATCCTGCAGGATCGCGGTGAGTTCATCGCGTCGGCGCCGCAAAACGGCCACCCTCTCGCCGTCGTCGCCCACGTCCGCGAGGCGCGCGACCGCCGACTGCGCCCAGGAAAGGACGTGGGCGATGTCCTCGCCGTAGGTGCGGGTCAGTTTGGCAAGCTCGGCGCGGCGTTCTTCGACCTGCTCGAGGCGCGCCGGGTCTGCCTCCAACGAATCTATGTACCGCGTGAGATCGGAACCGATATCCGCGATGGCGAAGGTGAGGTCAGTGAGTCGCTTTTGCAGAGCGTCGAGTTCCCTGTCGTCGCGTCCCCCGCGTGCGAGCGACTCACCGGCTGCCTGCAGTCGGCCAATCGCCCCGGTGTCGTCCAGATCGTTGCCCTGGAGCGCCAGCAGGGCACCCGATGCCGCGATGCGCAGATCCTCGACGTTTGCTAGCCGATTCGCCAATTCCGCCAGGTGTTGGTCTTCGCCGGGCTGCGGATCGATTCGTTCAATGAGTTCCAGGCCGAAGCGAAGCATGTCTGCCTCGCGCGCGCGTTCGTCGGCGTGCGCGACCACTTCGGCTAACTCGGCATCGATGCGATT
Organism: Rarobacter incanus; assembly: GCF_006715765.1. Taxonomy (NCBI): domain Bacteria; kingdom Bacillati; phylum Actinomycetota; class Actinomycetes; order Micrococcales; family Rarobacteraceae; genus Rarobacter; species Rarobacter incanus. The sequence goes on along the minus strand of NZ_VFNV01000001.1, from coordinate 210,968 downwards.
ACGTTCCTCCCAGGCGTCCGTGTACCTGTTCATCGGCGCGAGCAGGGCGTTCGCGGCGAAGTCATCAATCGTGCGTCGCTGCGTCACCGCATCGCGAAGGCGCAACTGATCGGATTGCCCGTGAACCGCCAACTCGTTGTCAACTACTTGCGCGATCACGGCCCGCGGCACGCTACGTCCGCCCACGAGGTAGCGCGATCTACCGGATTCCTTCAGTTGCCTAACTATCAGAGCGGAACCGTCTTCTTCGCACCGGCCCCCGGCTTCCTCAACGCGGGTGGCTGCCTGCGGATCCGCCATTTCAATGTCGCACTCGACAACGATTTCCTTGGCTCCCGCACGGATCAGTCCGGTGTCGATACGCGCGCCTCGGATCAGGTCGATGCCGCGCAGCAGCATCGTCTTGCCAGCACCGGTTTCTCCGGTGATAACGGTCAGATTCGGGCCGGGTTCGAGGCTAGCATCCGCGATCACACCCAGATCCACGATCCTGAGCTCGCGGATCATGCGTTCTCACCTGAGTTGCTGTCCCGGTGCTGCCCCCGCCACCCGGTGACAGGAAGCGAAAACTTGTTGACGAGGCGATCCGCGAAAGCGGCCGTCGATAGCCGCGCCATGTAAATCTTGTGCTCCGACACCTTGGTTTCGATACGCGTGCGCGGCGCAAGGTCGAGGGTTCTTCTCCCGTCCATTGTGATGATCGCGTTGCTTTGGGCGGCCGAAATAATCGTGATGCCAACGGTGGATTGTGGCCCGATGACGAACGGCCGCGAAAACAACGCATGCGCCGCGAGCGGAACGACAAGCACTGCCTCCAGATCTGGCCACAGAACGGGCCCCCCCGCCGAAAAGGCGTGGGCGGTGGATCCGGTAGGCGTCGCGCAGATAATTCCGTCGGTGGCGTACGCGGTCAGGGGCCTGTCATCGACGTCGACCGCAACCTCGATCATGAGGCGCCGGTTCGATTTTTCGATGGTAGCTTCGTTGAGCGCCCAACCGCGATACGTAGGTTCGTCGCCCGGGGTGGAGATCGACACGTCGAGGCACGCGCGTGCCTCGACGGAGAATGCCCCCTCGACAAGGCGTTTTACCGATGAGGCAAGGTCGGTCATCTCGGCCTCTGCCAAGAACCCCATATGCCCTAAGTTGACGCCCAAGATGGGGATCGTGGTCCCCCACGTCAGTTCGGCCGCGCGCAGTATGGTGCCGTCCCCACCCAGCACTATCACCGCGTCAATCTCTGCCATATCGGCGTCTAAGTCCAGCACCGGCTCGATTCCCGAACGCCGCAACTCCAGTACCGTCTGCGCCTCGGCCTGAACGGCCTCGGGCCGTCCGCGGTGGGTGATGACCATCATCTTTCGAGTCATTCTTGGGAAGCTCCTTGTCGTGACGGCGTCTGGTAGGCCGAAGTTGCGGACGGCGACTGCGCGCGATCTGTGTCGGGAAATGCCGCATCCACGAGGGCCATCGCGGTGTCCCGCTCGCGCCCGGATACAGCCCATGAGCCCAGTTCAAATTCAACGAAGTACTCCGCGTTCCCGTTCGCCCCATCGATTGTGCTGCGCGCGATGTTGACCGGATTCATTGCGCTATCAAACGCGCTAGCCAGCACGGATTCGACAGCCCACCTGCGGTCCGCGGCGCGGCGCACAATTCCCCCCGCGCCAAGGGCTTCCTTCCCGACCTCGAACTGCGGCTTGACCAGAGCAACGATTGAGGCGCCCGCAGCGGCCACCGCCGCCAGCCCCGGCAGGATGTATCGCAGTGAGATGAAAGAGACGTCGATGACAATGATGTCCGGGGTCACCACCACCTGAGATTTGTCGAGGAATCGCGCATTGACGCCTTCTAGGACGGTCACCCGCGGGTCCGTCGCGATACGCGGGTCCAATTGCGAATGTCCCACATCCAATGCGACCACGCGGCGCGCGCCGTGTTCCAGCAGAACCTGAGTGAATCCCCCCGTGGATGCACCGATATCGAGGCAATTGCGGTCGTCGACGCGCCCCGCGGCCCGCGGCCGCGATGCAAAATAGCCTGCGAGCTTTTGCGCGGCGCGAGACACCCAGTGGTCGGACCCGGCAGCGACCTCGATCACCGTCTCGGGTGAAACGCTCAGCGACCGCTTGGTGGCAACCTCCCCATCGACCCGAACGTGCCCCTCTTTGACCAGATCCGCGGCTCGCGTGCGCGAGTGCGCTAGGCCCCGCGAGACGATGGCTACGTCGAGCCGCTCGCTACTGCTCACGGCCGGTCTCGCCCTGCAGGATCCGGGTCAAGTCCTCGTAGATCGCCTCATACCGGGGGGCATGGTCCCGAATATCCAGTTTGTCGAACTCGTCGAGGGCCTCGCCAATTGCGGCCCGGGACGTCCGGTCCGATGCGGTCAATGGTCTTCCTATCGTGTCGACGAACGCTTCTGTCTCACACGCTACCGCCACGCGCTGAAAAATGCGGTGTTTTCCACAGGCATGCGAGCCACGCAGCCACCGGTAGCTACCGGGTTGGCCTAATATCGGGAACCGAGGCCGGATCAACGTCGATTCCATGATCGCTGGCGTCCCAAGCAGCGCTGGCGCAGGCGCGAATCAACTCGACCTCCTTGCCAGGAGCCGCCCCCGATACTTCTAGGACGCCGTCAATGACTCGCGCGGCAGACGCACCAAGTTCCCACCAACCGTTGGCGCCTAGCTGTGGTGCGGGGTGCGGTCCAGCCAGTTCGGCAAGGGTGCCGACAATTAAGTGCGGGCGCAGTTCGGGTGGTGCGAGTATGGCTTCGCGCCCAGTCGATACACCCGTGAGCACCAGCAGCCCCAGGTATCCGCCCGACCTAGCCCCGGCCAAGTCAGTGTCGAGGCGGTCGCCAATTACCAGCGGTCGGCGCGCGCCGACCGCCTTAACCGCCATGTCGTACATCGCGGGAGAAGGCTTGCCTGCGGACAGAGGAACCACACCGGTTGCGGACTGAACGGCGCGCACCAACGACCCGTTCCCGGGAGCGAACCCGCGCGCGGTCGGTAAAGACAGGTCAAGGTTGCTCGCGACGTGGGGAACGCCGCTGGCGATAGCGTAGGCCGCCTCGGCCAGGTCTTTCCATCCGAGTTCGGGCCCGAATCCCTGTGCAACAGCCGCCGGCGCGTCGTCGGCGCTGTCGACGACGCGGTACCCGGCCTCGCTGACGGCCACCCGCAAGCCCTCGGCCCCGATTACAAGAATGTTGGAACCCGGTTCGACAACGGTGCCAAGCAATCTGGCGCAGGCCTGCGCGGCCGTGAGTACTTCGTCAGCCCTGGTGGGGATGTCGAGCGAAGAAAGCTGCGCGGCCACGTCCTGCGGTAGGCGCGAGGCGTTGTTCGTGATGAATATCGTCGACGCTCCCTGCTCGCGCAGGTAACCGATGCCGCGTGCCGCATCCTCGACCGGTTCGTGCCCGCGATACGCGACACCGTCAAGGTCGATCAACGCTATGTCGCACACGTCAGCGATTGGCCGATCGATCGCTACCAGGCCGCCGTCAAGGTCGAATTCAGTCCACCGCACGTTTCAGCTACTCCGTCTCGTCGTCTTCCCTGGCCGGGTCTTCGCAGGCTCCGCCCTCATCAGCCGTCCCGGCCGATTGGTCGGCAGGTGCCTCGTCCTCGATTGATACGGGGTCCGGCTCAGCCGCTCCCGCATCGATTTCATCATCATCCGCGGGCACCTCGAAGACGATGATCTCTTCGTCATCTTCCGCTGCGAGCCGATCGAGCTCGAACTTGGCTTCGATTTGCTCGGCTTCGTCGGTGCGGCCCGCGAGACGCAGCAAACCAGCGCGAGCCTCCGCGATTCGCACGGCGTACTGTGTCGGCAGCTTACGTGCGTGCGCAAAATCGCTGAGGATAGCCAGGCCGGCGTCGTACTGCCCCTGGTCGCCACGCGCACCAGCGACCACGATCCCGAGTTCGATCAGCGCGTCCGGGCGCAACCGTCCGGCCTCTTCCGAACCCCAGAGTTTGATCGCGCGATCTGGCATGCCGCGGCCGCGTTCGCTGTCGGCAATGATAGGCAGGTGTTCGACGGAGCCTGAAATTCGTTGGAAAGTGCGCAGCTCGCGGATAGCTTCAGCGTAACGCCCCGTTCGATACGCGGCAATACCGAGCGCCTCACGCGCAATGTCCACCCGCCCCGCTTTCCCCACGGCCGCCTGGGCATGCAGGTACGCGCGTTCGGGATCGATATCGACGAGTGCTCCCGCCGCCGCCAGGTGTGCGCCGACAAATTCTGCGCCCTCCTTGGATAGAGCGCGCAGGCGCTCACGTGCATCACGGTCAAGCATTCGAATAGTAAATTCCGGGTCAAGTTCTGGCCCGCCGAACGATCGTTCCCCGTCCCGACGGTCGAACCCGCGGTTGCTGTCCCGGCGGTCCCCATCGCGGCGGTCGAACCCGCGGTTGCTGTCCCGGCGGTCCCCATCGCGGCGGTCGAACCCGCGGTTGCTGTCCCGGCGGTCCCCATCGCGGCGGTCGAACCCGCGGTTGTTGTCCCTGCGGTCCCCGTCCCGGCGTTCGAACCCGCGACCACCGTCCCGACGCTCTCCATCGCGACGCTCGAACCCACGGTTGTTGTCCCTGCGGTCCCCATCGCGACGCTCGAACCCGCGGCCACCGTCCCGACGTTCCCCATCGCGACGCTCAAACCCACGGTTGCTATCCCGACGTTCCCCATCGCGACGCTCAAACCCGCGGCCACCGTCCCGACGCTCGAACCCGCGGCCACCGTCCCGGCGTTCCCCATCGCGACGCTCGAACCCGCGGTTGTTATCCCGACGCTCTCCATCGCGACGCTCAAACCCGCGGCCACCGTCCCGACGTTCCCCATCGCGACGCTCGAACCCGCGCTTGTTGTCCCTGCGGTCCCCATCGCGACGCTCAAACCCGCGGCCACCGTCCCGACGTTCCCCATCGCGACGCTCGAACCCGCGCTTGTTGTCCCTGCGGTCCCCATCGCGACGCTCAAACCCGCGGCCACCGTCCCGACGTTCCCCATCGCGACGCTCAAACCCACGGTTGCTATCCCGACGTTCCCCATCGCGACGCTCAAACCCGCGGTTGCTATCCCGACGTTCCCCATCGCGACGCTCAAACCCGCGGTTGTTATCCCGACGTTCCCCGTCCCGACGTTCCCCATCGCGACGCTCGAACCCACGGTTGCTATCCCTACGGTCCCCGTCCCGACGGTCGAACCCACGGTTGCTATCCCGACGTTCCCCGTCCCGACGTTCCCCATCGCGACGCTCGAACCCACGGTTGCTATCCCTACGGTCCCCGTCCCGACGGTCGAACCCACGGTTATTATCCCGACGCTCTCCATCGCGGCGCTCGAACCCGCGGCCAACGTCCCGACGTTCCCCGTCCCGACGTTCCCCGTCCCGACGTGATCCGTCACGGCGTCCGCCCTTAGATGAACCGCGATCACGCGATTCATCTCGGTGCTCAAAATTTCTATCTGCCATGTTGGTGCCTGTCGTGGGTGGTGTGTTTTGTTGTGGGATGCGCGAAGGCCCACCAGTGTGTGGTGGGCCTTCGTGTTTGGTTAGTGTTCGGCGGTGTCCTGCTCTCCCACCCCTAGGGGCAGTACCATCGGCGCTGAAGGGCTTAGCTTCCGGGTTCGGAATGGGGCCGGGCGTTTCCCCTTCGCTATGACCGCCGTAACATTTGTCAGAGTGTAGCAAACCATGTTTGTGTTTGGTTTGGTGGTTCTCTGGGAACCGTATAGTGGACGCTTACGTTTGTTTTGTGTTGTGTTGAGGTTGTTGGCTGATTAGTACCGGTCAGCTCCACAGGTCGTTAGTCCCTGCTTCCACGTCCGGCCTATCTACCCAGTGGTCTAGCTGGGTGCCTTCCACCATTACTGGTGTGGAAACCTTATCTTGAAGCAGGCTTCCCGCTTAGATGCTTTCAGCGGTTATCCCTTCCGAACGTAGCTAACCAGCCGTGCCACTGGCGTGACAACTGGCATACCAGAGGTTCGTCCGTCCCGGTCCTCTCGTACTAGGGACAGCCCTTCTCAAGTTTCCTACGCGCGCAGCGGATAGGGACCGAACTGTCTCACGACGTTCTAAACCCAGCTCGCGTACCGCTTTAATGGGCGAACAGCCCAACCCTTGGGACCTACTCCAGCCCCAGGATGCGACGAGCCGACATCGAGGTGCCAAACCATGCCGTCGATATGGACTCTTGGGCAAGATCAGCCTGTTATCCCCGGGGTACCTTTTATCCGTTGAGCGACCACGCTTCCACTTGCCGTGGCCGGATCACTAGTTCCGACTTTCGTCCCTGCTCGACCTGTCAGTCTCACAGTCAAGCTCCCTTGTGCACTTACACTCAACACCTGATTGCCAACCAGGCTGAGGGAACCTTTGAGCGCCTCCGTTACTCTTTGGGAGGCAACCGCCCCAGTTAAACTACCCACCAGGCACTGTCCCTGAACCAGATCATGGTCCGAGGTTAGGAGCCCAGCCCGATCAGAGTGGTATTTCAACATTGACTCCACAACCACTGGCGTGGCCGCTTCATAGTCTCCCACCTATCCTACACAAACCGGACCGAACACCAATACCAAGCTATAGTAAAGGTCCCGGGGTCTTTCCGTCCTGCTGCGCGTAACGAGCATCTTTACTCGTAATGCAATTTCGCCGAGTTCGTGGTTGAGACAGTAGAGAAGTCGTTACGCCATTCGTGCAGGTCGGAACTTACCCGACAAGGAATTTCGCTACCTTAGGATGGTTATAGTTACCACCGCCGTTTACTGGGGCTTAAATTCTCAGCTTCGCTCTCAAGAGAGCTAACCGGTCCTCTTAACCTTCCAGCACCGGGCAGGCGTCAGTCCGTATACATCGTCTTGCGACTTCGCACGGACCTGTGTTTTTAGTAAACAGTCGCTTCTCCCTGGTCTCTGCGGCCCTTACCCGCTTCCCACCGCATGGATGGTAACGGTCCGGGCCCCCCTTCTCCCGAAGTTACGGGGGCATTTTGCCGAGTTCCTTAACCACGATTCTCTCGATCGCCTTAGTATTCTCTACCTGACCACCTGTGTCGGTTTAGGGTACGGGCGGCTAGAACCTCACGTCGCGGCTTTTCTAGGCAGCATAGGATCACCCGCTTCACCCCCCAATGGGGCTCCCCATCAGTTCTCAGGCACATGAATGGCGGATTTGCCTACCATTCGCCCTACAACCTTAGACCTGGTCAACCATCGCCAGGCACGGACTACCTTCCTGCGTCACCACTGTTAACACGTTTACCTACTACAAGTTCAGTTCCCAGCCCACCACAACAAGAACAACCCCGAAGGGAAGTACCTGACGCGGTGAGGTGGTTAGTATCACAAGCCTTGGTATGGGCGGTTCTTCGCCGGTAGCAGAATATCAACTGCTTGTCCATCGACTACGCCTGTCGGCCTCGCCTTAGGTCCCGACTTACCCAGGGAAGATTAGCTTGACCCTGGAACCCTTGGTCATCCGGCGGACGGGTTTCTCACCCGTCTTTCGCTACTCATGCCTGCATTCTCACTCGTGTAGGCTCCACCACTGGGTTACCCCGCAGCTTCACTGCCCACACGACGCTCCCCTACCCATCCACGCACCTGGACCACAAAGGCCTAGCATACGCGTGAATGTCACGGCTTCGGCGGTGTACTTGAGCCCCGCTACATTATCGGCGCGGAATCACTTGACCAGTGAGCTATTACGCACTCTTTCAAGGGTGGCTGCTTCTAAGCCAACCTCCTGGTTGTCTATGCAACTCCACATCCTTTCCCACTTAGCACACGCTTAGGGGCCTTAGCCGGTGATCTGGGCTGTTTCCCTCTCGACTACGAAGCTTATCCCCCGCAGTCTCACTGCCACGTTCTCACTTACCGGCATTCGGAGTTTGGCTGACGTCAGTAACCTGGTGAGGCCCATTAGCCATCCAGTAGCTCTACCTCCGGTAAGAAACACGTGACGCTGCACCTAAATGCATTTCGGGGAGAACCAGCTATCACGGAGTTTGATTGGCCTTTCACCCCTATCCACAGGTCATCCCCCCAGTTTTCAACCTAGGTGGGTTCGGTCCTCCACGCGGTCTTACCCGCGCTTCAACCTGCCCATGGATAGATCACTCCGCTTCGGGTCTAGACCCAGCGACTATAACGCCCTATTCGGACTCGCTTTCGCTACGGCTTCCCCACACGGGTTAACCTCGCCACTGAGCACTAACTCGCAGGCTCATTCTTCAAAAGGCACGCCGTCACCCCAACTAAGAAGGCTCCGACGGATTGTAAGCACACGGTTTCAGGTACTATTTCACTCCCCTCCCGGGGTACTTTTCACCTTTCCCTCACGGTACTAGTCCGCTATCGGTCACTAGGTAGTATTTAGGCTTACACAGTGGTCTGTGCAGATTCACACCAGATTTCACGGGCCCGGTGCTACTTGGGATCCTCAAAAGGAGGCCATGAGATTTCGTTTACGGGACTACCACCCTCTATGGTCGGCCTTTCAATACCGTTCAACTATCAACACGACTTTCTCACTCCACGGGTAACTGTCAGATCACCCAATCAAGTCCCACAACCCCACACACGCAACGCCTGACAACTTGACACGCGCATGGTTTGGCCTGATCCGCTTTCGCTCGCCACTACTCACGGAATATCTCTTCCTGCCGGTACTGAGATGTTTCACTTCCCGACGTTCCCTCCACTTACCCTATATATTCAGGTAAGGGTAACTAGGCATAACCCTAGCTGGGTTCCCCCATTCGGACACCCTCGGATCACAGTTCGTTTGCCAACTCCCCGAGGCTTATCGCAGGCTACAACGTCCTTCATCGGCTCCTAGTGCCAAGGCATCCACCCTGTGCTCTTAAAAACTTCAACAAAACCAAGAAAACAACAACAAAACATGTCATCAAACTCGATCACACAAAAACAAGATGCTCGCGTCCACTATACAGTTCTCAAACAACCAACGAACCAACCAGCCCCACCCCCAAAAACAAAGGAAGCAAGACCAACACGCCGCCAAGAAACAACCACACGTGATTGCCTCAGGACCCAATAGTGTGTCCACACCACCACCACACCACCCAAGCACCCTCCACAACCCCCACCAAAATGAGGACCGGTACTAGAAACTCGAACAACGCGATAACAGCAATAGTTGATGTTCCACCCAATGAGCAACTACCCCGGCACACACTCGGCACCGAAAGATAGCCACCACCCCAAAAACCGGGGCGATCAAAAGCTCCTTAGAAAGGAGGTGATCCAGCCGCACCTTCCGGTACGGCTACCTTGTTACGACTTAGTCCCAATCGCCAGTCCCACCTTCGACGGCTCCCCCCACAAGGGTTAGGCCACCGGCTTCGGGTGTTACCGACTTTCGTGACTTGACGGGCGGTGTGTACAAGGCCCGGGAACGTATTCACCGCAGCGTTGCTGATCTGCGATTACTAGCGACTCCGACTTCATGGGGTCGAGTTGCAGACCCCAATCCGAACTGAGACCGGCTTTTTCCGATTCGCTCCCCCTCACGAGATCGCAACGGTTTGTACCGGCCATTGTAGCATGCGTGAAGCCCAAGACATAAGGGGCATGATGATTTGACGTCATCCCCACCTTCCTCCGAGTTGACCCCGGCAGTCTCCCATGAGTCCCCGGCATAACCCGCTGGCAACATAGGACAAGGGTTGCGCTCGTTGCGGGACTTAACCCAACATCTCACGACACGAGCTGACGACAACCATGCACCACCTGTACACCAGTCCGAAGACGCACCCATCTCTGAGCGATTCCGGTGTATGTCAAGCCTTGGTAAGGTTCTTCGCGTTGCATCGAATTAATCCGCATGCTCCGCCGCTTGTGCGGGCCCCCGTCAATTCCTTTGAGTTTTAGCCTTGCGGCCGTACTCCCCAGGCGGGGCACTTAATGCGTTAGCTACGGCGCAGAACTCGTGGAAAGAGCCCCACACCTAGTGCCCAACGTTTACGGCATGGACTACCAGGGTATCTAATCCTGTTCGCTCCCCATGCTTTCGCTCCTCAGCGTCAGTAGCGGCCCAGAGACCTGCCTTCGCCATCGGTGTTCCTCCTGATATCTGCGCATTCCACCGCTACACCAGGAATTCCAGTCTCCCCTACCGCACTCTAGTCTGCCCGTACCCAATGCAAGCTCACGGTTGAGCCGTGAGATTTCACACCAGACGCGACAAACCACCTACGAGCTCTTTACGCCCAATAATTCCGGACAACGCTTGCGCCCTACGTATTACCGCGGCTGCTGGCACGTAGTTAGCCGGCGCTTCTTCTGCAGGTACCGTCACTTACGCTTCTTCCCTACTGAAAGAGGTTTACAACCCGAAGGCCGTCATCCCTCACGCGGCGTCGCTGCATCAGGGTTTCCCCCATTGTGCAATATTCCCCACTGCTGCCTCCCGTAGGAGTCTGGGCCGTGTCTCAGTCCCAGTGTGGCCGGTCGCCCTCTCAGGCCGGCTACCCGTCGAAGCCTTGGTAGGCCATTACCCCACCAACAAGCTGATAGGCCGCGAGCCCATCTTCCACCGAAAAACTTTCCACCCCCAACCATGCGGAAGAAGGTCATATCTGGTATTAGCAGCCGTTTCCAACTGTTATCCCAAAGTGAAAGGCAGGTTGCTCACGTGTTACTCACCCGTTCGCCACTAATCCAGAAAGCAAGCTTTCCTTCATCGTTCGACTTGCATGTGTTAAGCACGCCGCCAGCGTTCGTCCTGAGCCAGGATCAAACTCTCCGTAAAAAACAAATCGCCACACCCACAGGTGTAACAACAATACGAAGGAACCAAAGCTCCAAAAAACCCAACACCCCAAAAAGAGCGCCAGGACAAACAAAAGACAATCAAACAACCAAACCACCACAAAAGCAGCCCAGCCATCCAACCATCATGGCATCAACTATCAAACACACTATTGAGTTCTCAAACAACCACCACACCCACAACCAACCAGAACCAAACAGTCCCAACCAGCCACGAGGCAACCTAACAACCCTACCCCACCAACCCCACCCAGTCAAACCACCAGGCAAAACCAGCAAGAACCATCCGCACCCACAAGACACGAACAGCTAGCCCATCAACGCAAAAAACACGCCAACAAACCGGTCACATCACCACCAAAAAACGGCCAGAAACCCTGATAAATCAACGTTCCCACCCGCCAACCTCCCGGGGCAACGAGATAAAACAATACACACCCCCAACACAGAACGCAAACCCACCCACCACGCACGTTCGCTGCCCGCAACCGCATCCACGCCGTTCGACTACGGGCCGCGCGTGACCTTGCTCAGCAAGGCACGGCGCGGCATACAGTTCGTTTCGATCCCGTCGGTCTAATTTGCGCCGCTGGGCGCTTCCGGGTTGCCAGGCATGGCGCTATCGACCCCCGCGGCGTTCTCCGAGTTGCGGGGAGATGCGGCCTGCAAGGATCGACTCGCAACCCGGGCCAGTGCGCGAACGGGCGCGGGGCCGAGAACGAGTGCAGGCGCGGCTTCGGGCGTGGGTCATCACGACCACGACGTCGACGCCTGCAAACTCGCGATCGGGAAAGACAAAACACGCAGGTCCATCACAACGGAGCCGAGGGTGGCCGTCGCGACAAAGCGCGCATGGCCGAATGGTGTGGCCGGCGTTGGCCAGCCTGCCCCCTTAGTGAATGCTGACGCCGCAGCTAGCCACCCGTGGCACGCGGAAGCACTCGGGGCGCGCCAACCACCCTAAATAAGTTCTCAGTTGAATCTCACCGCAAATTCAGGTGAATAGTGTCACGAACATCATCACCGAAACGTTTCCGCGCGTTGACGCGCCCCTCAGCGGCGGACTATGGTTTCGTCCAACTCACTGACAACGTTGTCACCCGCTCCGGCGGAATGAGTAGACCGAGAAGGACAATTCCCGTGGCACACTTCACACGCCGTTTTGGTGCGCGCCTCGCAGCCGCCATGACTTCATCAGCACTCCTGGTCACGCTCGTGGCCGCCCCCGCATCCGGATGGGAGGGCATACCCGGCGGATCCTTGTCGGACGGGCGCCCGGGAGTCGGCGCTCTTGCGAACATCATCGACAAGACATACCAATCCCTGTCGGACCGAGTCCGTCCCAGCGGGTACGCTCCGACCTCGGTCAACGGCGGCTACGAAGGGATGTTCGTGCGGGACTCCTCAATACAGGCCATGGCAATGCAATCGGCCGGGGAAACAGACAAAGCCCGCTCAGTCCTGCAATACATCGCCTCATACGGCGCTGTGAAGGGACTCGAACGAGCACCTCGCTACTTGCCGAACGAACAGTTCCAGATCCGAGCAGCCGTCCCAGTGCCAAGCGGAAACCCCGACATTCCGACGCTCCGGTACGAATCCACTGACACAGCCCTTTTCAAACTCAATGCGCCAAGCCATGGCGCGTCGCAGTCGTTTGTCGCAACGGATAACAACATCAGCAAAGCTGAATTCGCTCTACTTAACCTGGGCCCTTCCGAAGCCAAAGTCGCAGTTAGCTTGCGCAGCGCCTACTCGGACGACACTTCGACGGTCGCTGAGTCGGAGGCCAGCGTGGCCCCCAGCGGCTCGGCGCCCTCCTGGGTCTCCTTCAGTTTCCCCGCAGCGGAACACCTCGTGATTGGACGCACCTACTATCTCGTGATCCAAGCCGCAGCGGCAGCGGCCGGCGACGTACAGTATTGGGGTTCAGTTGGCGGCTCGACGGCCTCGTCAAGCTCGCTCAACTTCGACAGCGGCTGGCGTAGCACCCAAGACCGCGGCGCATTCCGCATTTTCACTCCCTCTGGCGGCAGCGTAGAAGGCGCCCAATCTCAACTCGATTTCGATGGGTCGGCGTTTCGAGTCAGTTCCGGCAACCGGGTCGCGCAGCCCTTCACACTCACGGACTCGACGCTTTCATCCGTGGCCCTCCATGCATGGGCAGATGCCGGTGAGACAGGCACGGCCCGCGTCTCAATCCGCACGTCGCGCGATGGCGGCGAGGTGGCCTACGGCATACTCGCCGGTTCCGCACTCGGTACTGAGCCCAACGCCGCCTGGACATCAGTTCCACTAACCGTCACCGACAAGGATTGCGTCACTGCCGGAAGCACCTACTATTTGCATGTCGAATCCACCAATTCATCGGCTCGAATAGCGGTGGATGGATCAAGTCACGTAGTAGCGGCCCCGGGCGCCATGTGGAATTACGAGAACTCGAAGTGGTCCGAATCCAACAAGACACTGGCCTTCGCTATCAATTCCGATGGTCAACAAGCCGAGACTGCACCGAAGCCATCGCACATCGTTGCCCGGGTTGGGCAGGCAGATTCCCTCACCCAGACGCTGGCCGTGGGCTCCCCCCTGAGCGGACTCGACGTGTATCTCGCTAAAGGGACCGGTGCAACCGGAGAGATCCAGGTGACCATCGAGGACGACGCATCATGGTCGCGCACAGCCGTCATCGCTGCAAGCGACCTGACGACCAGCGGTGCGTGGCACCGCGTCGAGTTTCCGACCGTGGGGGTCCGCGGAAACGATCACTACAAGGTCACTATTGCGGCGCCGAAGTCGTCGGCAGGCTCCATCGAGGTGTTCGGCGTTAACCAGGCTGGGCAAGGCGCAGCTATCGAGCTCACATTAGACGCGGCGAGCACCGCCACGACGCAGGATGCCACCATCGCCTTCAACGCGCTCTCCTTGGTGTATGAAGGCGAGAGCATGGAGAACCAGCCTGATGGCAACTACATGTATCTACTCGCGTGGGCGCGTTACATCGAGGCGTTCCCCAACGACGTCGCATTCCGCAACGAGACCTTTCCCATCGTTTCGTCGTGGGCAGACTATTACCTCACCGACGAGTATTGGAACGACTCTATAAACCCGAAGACAGACAAACCGCTGAACCTCTTGTTCAACCCCCTGCTGGAGCATTCCCGCAAGAAGGTGCACTTCCCCGCGTACGACCTCATCACCAACGTCTTTGCTTCTCAGGCACTGCACGATCTTGCCATCGTGGCGCGCGATGTGCCAGGCAAGGAGGCTGCCGCTGCCGATTGGGATGGGTGGTCGAAAAAGATCACCCAGGGCATAGAGGACAACCTGATCGTCACCAGGACGGTCAACGGCGAATCCAAGAAGATCTACCGCGAACTCTACGCGGTCGCGGACGGCGCGAATCCCCAAAAGCTGGGGGCGCTCAGCGCCTATGACGGTTTCACGTGGGTCAACCTCGCGCCGATCGCCGCCGGCTGGTACGACCTCGACCTGCAGATTATGGCGAACACCTACGAGGCCTACCTCGAGGAGGGCTCCTACACGTGGCAAAAGCCGGACGGCGGCGCATGGCAGATGCTCAATGCGTGCTCAAGCGCCGGCCCCGATTCCGGCGGCACCTGCAATGACGCTGCCGAAGTGATTGGCAAGGGGCTCGGCTGGGAGTTCGCGATGATCAAGAAGATCGGGGGCGCCGTCGAGCAGCAGCGCCTCCCCGTTGTCACGGACTTTGTCGTGGCCAAGACTCCCAGCGGCTTGTTGCAGGAATCGTTCTACCCAGATGGCCGCCCTAAGGACGCCGGCAACCAGGAGCAGACCTCGTGGTGGATTTGGGGGGCGCTGGCAGCGTATCCGCGCGCTTCCGTCACCGGCGCAACCCCGACCATCGAGGGCATCCCGGCGCTCGGGCAAACCCTCACCGCTGACTCCGGCGCGTGGGGGCCCAGCGGTGTCAACCTCGCCTATCAGTGGTACGCCGACGGCGTCGCGATCCCAGGTGCCACGTCGTCGAGTCTGGTGATACCGGCCGCGGCCATCGGCAAGCGTGTGAGCATACGCATTGTGGGTTCACTCGCAGGGCACGACCATCTCATCAGGGAGTCGGCCGCGACCGAACCCGTCGGCCCAACCGCTGTCGCCGGATCGATCCCCACTATCGCCGGAACCGCGCAGGTCGGCGAGACTTTGACAGCGGTTGCGGGCACTTGGACGCAGGGTGCGGATCTCGCGTTCCAGTGGTTTGCGGACGAGTCCCCCATCGCCGGGGCGACGTCATCGCAATTGCTGCTGACCGCTAACCACACGGGAAAGAAGATCCGTGTCGAAGTTACCGGCAGCAAGGATGGTTTTACCCCACTCACGCTCCAGTCCACGCAAACGCCCGCCGTCAGCGCACCGCCCACAACCCCTAGCAAGGAGATCAGCGGATCGATCCCCACTATCGCCGGAACCGCGCAGGTCGGCGAGACCCTAACCGCACAGACCGGAAAATGGGCCCCGACCGGTATCACGTTCACCTATCAGTGGTACCAAGACGGGCACGCGGTCAGGGGCGCGACAAGGTCCAGCCTCGTCTTGGCTCCCGGACAGGTCAACAAACGAATTTCCGTTACTGTGACCGGCGTGCTCGCTGGCGCGCGGCCGGTGAGCCGCGAATCGAGCCAGACGGCCAGGGTTGCCAAGGGCAAACTGACATCACGCAAGGTCACCATTCGCGGGAAGGCTCGCGTGGGTAAGAAGGTCAAGGCTGTGACACGAGCGTGGGCACCCAAACCCGTCAAGCTCACCTACCGCTGGTACGCGAATAAGAAACGCATCAAGGGCGCCACAAAGAAGACGCTGCGCATCAAGGCCAAGCAGCACGGCAAGAAGATCACCGTTCGGGTCGTCGGCAAGAAGCCCGGCTACGCCGACATTGTCAGGGTCTCTGCGGCCAAGAAGGCACGCCGGTAACAACTATGAACAAGCATCGAGGTATACCGATGTCCCCTATCCCATCCCTCGCGCGGCGGTACAGTCGTGCCGTCGCGGGTGTCGCTGCGGCCGCAATTACTCTGGGAGCTGTTGCCCCGGCGAGTGCATTCGGCGACGCACTAAATCTCACCGAAGATCGCGCCCTGGCGTCACGGATGTCCGACATGCTCGATGGCACGTACGCCAGCCTGTCGGACCGCCTCGAGCCCTCCGGTTACACGCCCACTTCACTGACTGGAGCGTATGAGGGTATGTTTGTGCGCGATTCCGCCATCCAGGCAAATGCCATGTTGGCTGCCGGGCAGACCGAATCGGCGCGTTCGATTCTGCAGTACCTCATCGGATACGGAACCGAGAAGGAACTGGCGCGGCCCCCGCGCTACCTGCCTGCAGAGGCGTACCAGGCAAAGGCAGCGCTGCCGCTGTCCGCCGGAAATCCCGCTGCGCCCATCGCGTCATACAGCGACCTGGCCAGCTCCACGGCACTGCTGAAGATCAATGGCCCGAACCACGGCGCGGCAATGGCATTCGTCGCGGACGGTTCCGCAGTGACGAAGGTGGAACTCGGACTCAAGGCATTGAGCAATGCGGCAGGTACGACGACCGTCACCATCCGCGCTGCCGCCAATTGGGATGCTCCCGTGCTCGCGTCGGCGACCAGGCCGTCCGCGGACTCGTACAGTGCGGACGGCACACCGAGCTGGCAGACCTTCGCATTCGACTCCCCCGCGACGCTGCCGGCCGGGTCAACGTACTACGTTTTGGTCCAATCGAGTGCGGAACCCGACACCGTCATGCAGTTGTGGGGTGCGCAGCAGGGTGGCAGCGGCGTCCAGCGCACCTATAACTACGACGGCGGGTGGGGATCGGGACCGATCCCCGGACGCGGCTTGTTTAAGGTGTATACGGTCCACGGCTTGCCCGTCGCCGAAGGCCAGACTCAGGTCGACGCAGCGAAGGCGCTTTTCCAGATACAGGGAGAAACGCATCAGGCAGCTCAGTCGTTCCGGCTCGGAGACAATTCGCTGTCCAACGTGTGGTTGCCGCTGACATCGGCCGCCCCTAACGGACAGGTGACCGTCAGCATCCAGACTGATTACACCAACGCCGGCACGACCGTAGCCATCGGGACCGCCGATCTTGCGCACGCGCGGACATCACGCACGTGGGTCAACGTGCCGCTCGTCGTCAATCAGGGCGCTGCCCTGACGGTCGGCGCCACTTACTGGATCGTGCCGCGCGCAACGGTGCCTGATGCGAGCAAGCAAGTCGTGTGGTACGGAGCGGCAAGCGTGGCGAGTGCGGTTGGCGCCGGATGGAACTACGACACGACCGCCTACGGCGGCTGGCACGCGGAAAGCCACAGCCTCGGATTCGCATTGAATGCGTCGTCCGTGCCCACATCGTTGCCCGCGTTCACGGCGCCCGCGACCGACCTGGTGGGAAGCGCCGGATCCGCCGCCAGCGTGGAGGGAACCATATCAGCTTCGGGATCGATCAGCGGGCTCGACCTCTACCTCGGCGCCGCAGCGGGCGCATCCGGCGAGGTGCAGGTGGCCGTGACCGACTCCGTTGGAAGAACGAGCGCCGCCTCCATCCCTGCCGCTGAGCTTTCCGCAGCGGGTTCCTGGCACCGGTTCCGGTTCCCCACCGTGGGTCGTGGAGGCAATGGGACACTGAAGATTTCCGTCTCCGCACCGTCATCGGCGGCAGACTCCGTCCGGGTATACGGAGTCGGCTCGCAAATGGGGTACCAGGCGCTGTCTTTGGTGTACTCCGGGGAAATGATGACGGATCAGCCC
Source organism: Rarobacter incanus (assembly GCF_006715765.1). Classification (NCBI taxonomy): domain Bacteria; kingdom Bacillati; phylum Actinomycetota; class Actinomycetes; order Micrococcales; family Rarobacteraceae; genus Rarobacter; species Rarobacter incanus. The sequence continues at coordinate 193,377 of NZ_VFNV01000001.1, read as the reverse complement.
GACGGGAATTACATGCTTATCGACGCGTGGGCGCGATATGTGCAGAACAACCCGCAGGACTCCCAGTTCTTCGCTGACACGTATCCGACAATTGCGTCTTGGGCCGACTACTACCTCACCGCGGGTTACCTCGATAGCGATCTGCAACTCATGTTCAACAAGGACTTCGAACACTCCCGTCGGCACTACCACATCCCGACGTTCGATCTGATGACGAATGTGTTCGCCTCGCAGGCATTGCACGAACTGTCCAAGCTGGCCGCCGACCTGCCGGGGCAAAGCACGCGGGCCGAGAACTGGGCGCAGAAGTCAGCGTGGCTGGAGCAGGGGATCAAGCAAAACCTGATCACGCAGGTCACCGTGGGAGGCCAGCGGAAGACCATTTACGGCGAACTGATCTGGGATGCCGGCAAGGACTACTCCGAGCGGACCCTCATTCCCGGCTACTCATGGGTGAACTTCGCCCCGGTGGCCGCCGACTGGTACGCCCTGGACTGGAGCATCATGGCGGACACCTACGATGCCTACCTGGAGCACGGATCTATCGAATGGACTAACACCACCGACAGCCAGGTCGATCGGATGCTGCTGATGGATACGGAGGAAAACACCTGGGAGCCTGCCGATCCACCGGCTGTGTGGTACTACGAACGATACGCCGTGATCGGTAAGGGCGTGGGTTGGGAGCTGATGACCGCACGCAAGCTCGCTCGCGAAGACCGCCTGGCGACGATCGCGCACTTCCTGGATGTCCACACCCCCGGCGATGTCTTGGGCGAGTTTTACTATGCCCAGGGCCCGTCCGACGTGGGTAACCAGGAGCAGGGATCGTGGTGGGTTCTCGGTATGCTAGCCGCGTACCCGCGCACTGTTGCTGGCGCGGTTCCGGTGGTGTCCGGAAGGGCCCAGGTTGGCTCGACCCTGGTTGCCGAGCCCGGCACCTGGACGGCCGGAGCCGCGCTCACCTACGAATGGCAGGCCGATGGCGACGCGATTGCCGGGGCCACGACCGACAGCCTGGTCCTCACCTCCGCCCAGCTGGGCAAGACGATCACCGTGGTGGTCACCGGATCGAAGTCCGGCTACGAACCTGCCAGGCTTACCTCGATTCCGACCGCCGCCGTCACCGCCGCCCCCGGCGGCGGCGACGACAACCCGCCCGCCGGCGGCAATGACGACGATCACCCGGCGGTCAAGATAGCCGGCACCGTCCCCGCGATATCCGGGAAGGCACAGGTCGGACGTCCGCTTAGTGCTAAGGCGGGATCTTGGACCCCGACCGGGGTGCAGCTGTCCTACCAATGGCTTGCCAACGGCGTGCCCGTGCCGGGAGCTAATGCCGCAACGTTTGTGCCGCGCGCCGCGCACGTGGGCAAGGCAGTGTCGGTTCGCGTCTCCGGGACGAAGGCTGGGCTGGTCACCGTCGTGCGGACGTCCGCCGCCACCGCGAAGGTCCTGCGGGGCGAACTCGTCTCGCAGAAGGTCAAGGTGCGCGGCTCGGCGCGCGTGGGCAAGAAGATCAAGGCGGTCAGCAAGGCATGGGGCCCCGCACCCGTCAAATTGAGCTACCGGTGGTACGCGAACGGCAAGCGCATCAAGGGAGCCACCAAGAAGACGCTGCGCGTCCAGGCCAAGCAGCGCGGCAAGAAGATCCAGGTGCGCGTCACCGGGAAGAAATCCGGCTACACCACCAAGGTCGTGAAGTCTGCGGCGAAGAGGGTGAAGCGATAGGGTAAGGCGGTTCGCCGGTCAAGTCCGCCAGCGGACTTGACCGGCGAACTCGCGCGGGACCCGGCAGAGCGACGCCCGGCGCTCCACTCAGGTGCGTAAGGCGCCCCGCCTAGAGCCGCCGGCGGGGACCTTCAGGAGAACCTAGGTGGCCGGCGAATCATCGCGGTGAAGCGCCGCCAACGACTTCTTTCCGCGGCGCACTAGCGCTACCTTGCCATGCAAGAATTGCGCGGAATCCAGGACCGCGTCCGGACCGCCTTCGACCTTGACGTTGTTGATGTAGATGCCGCCCTCGGAAAGCGCGCGGCGGGCCTCGTTCTTGCCCTTGACGATCCCAACCGCAACCAGCGCGTCAACCAGCGGCGTTGGCACGCGGACCGACGCATGAGGCAGCTCGGCCACCGCCGCGAGCAAGGTCGATTCGTCAAGTTCGGCGATGTCTCCGCGACCAAACAACGCCTGCGCGGCCAAAATTGCCTGATTGGTGGCCTCTTCGCCGTGCACCAGCGCGGTGACGTCGTGGGCAAGCGCCCGCTGCGCCGCCCGCGCGAACGGACTGTCTACCATCGCCTTTTCGAGCTCCGCGATCTCGTCGCGACTGCGGAACGTGAACGTCTTGAGCCATCCGATCACGTCTTGATCGGCAGTGTTGAACCAGAACTGGTAAAAGGCGTACGGCGACATCATCGAGGGGTCCAGCCAGACTGCCCCACCGGAGGTCTTGCCGAACTTGGTCCCGTCCGACTTGGTAATCAGCGGCGTCGTCATCGCGAAGACGCGCTTTTGGTCCGCCTTGCGCACCAGTTCAACGCCGGACAGAAGATTCCCCCACTGGTCGCTGCCGCCGGTTTGCAGCTCGCAGCCGTACCGCCGATTCAGTTCCAGGAAGTCCATGCCCTGCAGAATCTGGTAGCTGAACTCCGTGAAGCTGATTCCCTCGTCGCTGGCAAGTCGCCGCGCAACGATGTCCTTCGCGAGCATTGTTCCCAGCCGGTAGTGCTTGCCGATGTCGCGCAGGAAATCGATCGCGGTAAGGTCCGCCGTCCAATCGAGATTATTCGCCATCCGGGCAGGATTTTCGCCGCCGAAATCGAGGAACGACGAGATCTGCCTGCCGAGTCGCTCGGTCCATTCCTTGACGGTTTCGCGGGTATTGAGCGCGCGTTCCGTTGTCGGGCGCGGATCGCCGATCAGGCCCGTTGCCCCGCCCACGAGCGCGATGACGTGATGCCCGGCGCGCTGCAAGTGACGCAGCAATACGAGCTGCACCAGGTGGCCGTGGTGCAGCGACGGTGCCGTCGGATCGAACCCCGCATAGACCGTGATCGGCCCCGCGGCCAAACGCTCGCGCAGCGCGTCCATGTCGGTCGCCTGCGCAACCAATCCGCGCCACTCAAGTTCGTCCACAATGTCGCCGCTCACGACCCATTCCCCTTCGTCGTATCTTTTCGCAGGTCGCACCGTCGGTGGCGCGCCTAACCGTTCACCCATACACGGTACTCGACAACCTTGTCGCGAGCCTGCTCCAGTTGTTCGGCGACGCGCGACGGCGCAGTTCCGCCCACGCCGTCGCGGGAAGCAACGGATCCCTCGACGCTCAGCACATCGCGGACCTGCGGGGTCAGTGCCGGATCGATGGCTGCCAAGTCGTCATCGCTGAGATCCCACAGTTCGATTCCGCGCTGTTCGCACGCGCGCACGCACGCCCCCGAGATCTCATGGGCGTTGCGGAAGGGAACCCCGGCCTTTACCAGCCACTCCGCGATGTCGGTCGCGAGGGAAAAACCCTGCGGGGCTAGTTCGGCCATCCGCGCAAGGTTTAGCGTCGCGGTTTCGATCATGCCCGCAATCGCCGGAAGCAAGACGGCGAGCGTATCGACCTGATCGAACACCGGTTCCTTGTCCTCTTGCAGGTCACGGTTGTATGCCAGCGGCAGCGCCTTGAGCGTTGCCAAGAGCCCCGTCAGATCACCGATGATGCGCCCGGCCTTGCCGCGGGTGAGTTCCGCGATGTCCGGATTCTTCTTCTGGGGCATGATCGAGGAACCCGTTGAGAACTCGTCGGCCAAAGTGATGAAACCGAACTCCTTGGTATTCCAGATGATCACCTCTTCGGCGAAGCGCGAAAGGTCGATCGCGAGCATCGCGCACACGAAGGCGAATTCGGCGACGACATCGCGAGATGCCGTTCCATCGATCGAGTTCTCGACGGGACCGTCGAAGCCGAGTTCCAGCGCAACAGCCTCCGGATCCAGGCCCAGGGACGATCCCGCCAGGGCACCCGAACCGTAGGGGGAACGCCCGGCGCGCGCATCCCAGTCGAGGAGCCTGTCAACGTCGCGCAGCAGCGGCCACACGTGCGCCAAGAGCTGGTGCGCCACCAAAATCGGTTGCGCGTGCTGCAAGTGCGTGCGTCCCGGCATTATCGCGGTACCGGCCCGATCCGCCTGCCCGATCAGCGCATCAGCCACGTTGAGGGTCAGGTGCCCGATTTCCTTGGCCTGTTCGCGCAGGTAAGCGCGGATCAGGGTAGCGATCTGATCGTTGCGCGAGCGCCCGGCCCGCAGCTTGCCGCCCAGTTCCGCGCCCGCGCGCTCGATCAGCCCCCGCTCCAGGGCGGTGTGCACGTCCTCATCCGATTCCAGCGGGACGAACGCCCCGGATTCCACGTCCCCAGCCAGCGAATCCAGCGCTGCTTCCATCGCGTCCAGTTCGTCACTGGTGAGAAGACCGGCCTTGCGCAGCACGCGGGCATGAGCCTTGGAACCGGCAATGTCCAGCGCCGCGAGCCGCCAATCGAAATGCGTTGATTTGCTCAGCGCGGCCAGCGCTCGGGACGGCCCCCCCGCGAACCGGCCGCCCCACAATGCCGCGGAATCCGAAGCGTTCGTCATGAAATCACAGGCTCCCTACGCCAAAATCGACACCGTTGCCGAATTTCTCATCGCGTGCCGCGGCGAGCTTCGCCGACAATCCGTAGATCTCGATGAAACCGCGTGCCTGCGACTGGTCGAACGAGTCGCCTTCGTCGTAGGTCGCCAGGTTGAAGTCGTACAGGCTTGCATCGGACTTGCGGCCGGTCACGGTCGCGCGGCCGCCGTGCAGCGTCATGCGAACCTCACCGGTCACGTACTTCTGCGTGTCGGCAATGAACGTGTCGAGAGACTTCTTGAGCGGCGAGAACCACATGCCGTCGTAGACGAGTTCGGTCCAACGTTGGTCGACGATTTTCTTGAAACGCGCCTGCTCGCGCTCGACCGTCACGTTCTCGAGCTCCGAGTGGGCGGCAATCAGTGCCATCGCCCCGGGGGCCTCATAGATTTCGCGCGACTTGATACCGACCAGGCGATCCTCGACGATGTCGATGCGGCCGATGCCCTGTGCTCCGGCGCGGCGGTTCATCTCTTGAATTGCTTGCAGTGGGGTTACCGCGACCCCATCAATGGCAACCGGTACACCGCGCACGAACTGGATCGTAACCTCGTCCTCGACGGGCGGGAACGTCGGGTCGTCCGTGTAGTTGTATACGTCCTTGGTCGGCCCGTTCCAAATGTCCTCCAGGAACCCGGTTTCCACCGCGCGCCCCCACACGTTCTGGTCAATCGAGAACGGGTTCTTCTTGGTCGTGGCGATCGGAAGATTGTTCTGCTCCGCGTAAGTGATCGCCTTTTCCCGGGTCAGTGCCAGGTCGCGGACCGGTGCAATCGTCTTGAGTTCCGGGGCCAGCGACGTGGTCGCCACCTCGAAACGGACCTGGTCATTGCCCTTGCCCGTGCAGCCGTGGGCAACGGTGGTCGCACCGAACTGGCGCGCGGCGCGCACCAGGTGCTTGACGATAACGGGTCGGGACAGCGCGGACACCAGCGGGTAGCGATCCATGTAGAGCGCGTTGGCCGCGAGCGCCGGCATGCAGTATTCCGCGGCGAATTCCTCGCGGGCGTCCGCGACGTAAGCCTCGACCGCGCCGCAGTCCAACGCCCGCTGGCGGACGACCTCAAGGTCCTCCCCGCCCTGGCCCACGTCGACGGCCACAGCCACGACCTCGGCGCCAGTCGCCTCACCGATCCAACCAATAGCCACTGACGTGTCCAAGCCCCCGGAGTAGGCCAAAACGATCCGCTCAGTCATCTTTCATCGTTCCTTTTTGTGTTGGTCTTGCATAGTCAATCGTAAAAACTTGGCTCGTCTTAGGTGTCCTGGCCGTTGGCCAAGACCAGCAGCTTGCGAGCGATGTCCCTCGCCCCCTCCGCGTCCTGGGCCACGACCATGACGGTGTCGTCCCCCGCGACCGTACCCAGCACGCCCGCGAAAACCGAATCGTCGAGCGCGGAGGCCAGGTACTGCGCCGCTCCCGGGGGCGTGCGCAGCACCACAAGGTTGCCGCCCGCCTGCGCCGACACCAAGAGCTCCGTGCAGACCCGCGCCAGTCGGTTCGCGATTTGCTCGACGACCTCGCTGCGGTCCTGTCCGCGCTCGGCCGGGTCGGGGATCCGGTAGGCAAGGTTTCCGCGCGCCCCGCGCACGCGCAACGCCTTCAGCTCGTCCAGATCCCGCGACAGCGTCGCCTGGGTCACCGTCATGCCCTCATCGGCCAGGGCCTGCACAATCTGCCCCTGGGACGAGTATTCGCCGTGGGCCAAGAGCTGCCGGATGCGGCCGTGGCGGGCGGCTCTGGTGCCGGGGATGGCTTGGTCTCGGCTCACGCCGCTGCGGCCGATCGATCTAGCAGGAAGGTCAGCAGCGCCTTTTGGGCGTGCAATCGGTATTCGGCCTCATCCCACACCACTGACTGCGGGCCATCGATGACCTCGGCGGTGATTTCCTGGCCACGGTAGGCGGGCAGGCAGTGCAGCACCAGGGCGTTTGGCGCGGCCTTGGACAAAAGTGCAGCATCGAGGCGGAACGGGATGAACGGACGAGACCTCTGCTCGTATTCCTCCTCCCTTCCCATGGAAACCCAGGTATCCGTGGCAACCGCGTCAGCGCCGGTCACCGCGGCGACGGCGTCTTCGGTCACGGTGACGGATCCGCCCGTGGCGGCGGCGATTCTTGAGGCCGCCTTCACGATATCGCCGGCGGGCTGGTAGCCGCCGGGTCCGCCGATGCGCACGTGGAGGCCCGCCGTCGCGCCGGCGAGCAGGTACGAATGGGCCATGTTGTTGGCCGCGTCACCGACGTAGGCGAGAGTCTTGCCGGCCAGGCGATCGACGCCGCCCCAGTGCTCGGCCAGCGTCGACAGGTCGGCCAGAACTTGGCACGGGTGGAAATCGTCCGTCAGGGCATTGACGACCGGAACCCCGCAGATCGCCGCCATTTCCTCGAGTGCGGACTGGTGGAATGTGCGCCACACGATGGCGGAAACTTGCCGACCCAGCACCTTTGCGACGTCCGAAATCGATTCGCGTGCGCCGATCTTCGCTAGGTTGCCATCGACGAGAAGCGGGTATCCGCCCAATTCCGCGATCCCCGTGGTGAAGGACACCTGGGTGCGCAGGGTCGGCTTGTCGAAGATGACCGCCACCGAACGCGGTCCCGCCAGTGGGGTGCGGACGTGCCGGTCCCTCCGGAACGCGAGCGCAAGTTCGAGGATCTCTCTTTGCTCTGCCGGCGTCACGTCGTCGTCGCGCAGGAAATGGCGAATCATTGATGCGATCCTTCCGAAAGTGAGTGTGGCTCCAGGGTTGCCAAGAATTCGACGAATGATGCGAGTTGGTCGCGCGTGATAATGAGCGCAGGCGCCAACCTGATAGTGGTGGGGGTTACGGCGTTGATGATGAAACCGGCCTCTCGGGCCCGATCCACGGCCGCGGGCGCCCATGGTCCGCGCAGCTCGATCCCCACAAGCAAACCCTGCCCGCGCACGGATGCGACCACGGAGTCTCGCCGCGCGATCAGCGCGGCGACCTCGTCCTGCAACCATCGCCCAAGTTCGCTGACGTGATCGAGCAAGCCGTCGCGCTCAATGACGTGCAGCGTTGCCAGCCCGGCCGCGCACGCAACGGGGTTGCCCCCGAATGTTGTGCCGTGCTGCCCCGGGCTCAGAAGCGAGGAAATGCGCTCACCGAACGTGATCATGGCACCGATCGGGATGCCACCGCCAAGCCCCTTGGCCAGGGTCACGACGTCCGGGGTGATGCCGGTCGCGAGTGCGGGATTCTGATGCGCTAACCAAGCACCCGTGCGTCCGATGCCGGTTTGTACCTCATCGACAACCATCAATGCGCCGTGTTCGGAGGTGATGTCGCGAACGGCGCGCAAGTATTGCGCGGGAAGCGGACGCACGCCCCCCTCGCCCTGGATGACCTCAAGGAACACGGCCGCGACGCTGTCACCATCCGCGAACGCCTCCTGGAGCGCACCCAAGTCGCCCGCCGGTATGAATTCGACGCCGCCGGGAAGGGGGGCGAAGGGTGCCCGGTATGCGTCCTTGTATGTCAGTGCCAGCGCGCCCATGGTGCGCCCGTGGAACGACTGCGTCAAGGCAAGTATCCGGGTGCGGGTGCCATCGCCGTTGTTGCGTCGCGCGAGTTTGAAAGCGGCCTCGTTGGCCTCGGTGCCGGAATTGGTGAAGAACACGTGCGACCCGGCGGGTGCCTGCGAAATCTCCAAGAGCTTTTCCGCCAGGGAGATCTGCGTCGGGGTGGCGAAGAAATTCGAGACGTGCCCGAGCGTCGACAATTGGCCGCTCACCGCGCCGGTCAGTGCGGGGTGCGCGTGCCCCAGTGCGTTGACGGCGATGCCGCCCAAGAGGTCCAGGTAGCGCCCGCCGTCCGCGTCGAACACCCACGGCCCCTCGCCGCGAACCAGCACGGTCTGCGGCGTCCCAAAGACCCCCAACAGCGCGCTGTTGTAACGGTCCTGCCACTGCGCAACGCTGGCTACGTGTGCGCAATGTGCCGCCTGGACATCGTTGTTACTCATACCAAATCCTCAACTGTGCGCAGGGCCCCGGTGGTATCGATGCCGTGCCGCGATTGGAGCCGACCATCGGATTCGGGCAGCACCATCGTGCCGACGCCCTGTCGGGTGAAAACCTCCAGCAAGACCGCGTGCGCGACCCGGCCGTCGATGATGTGCGCCTGCCGCACACCGCCATGGACGGCGCGCAGGCACGCCTCCATCTTCGGGACCATGCCCGATTCCAGGCTAGGCAGCAGGTCCGCGAGCGCGGCCGTTGAGATCTGCCGAACCAGTGACGACTTGTCGGGCCAGTTCAGGTACAGCCCCTCGACGTCGGTCAAGACAATGATCTTACGCGCCCCGAGGGCAACCGCGAGCGCGGCCGCAGCCGTGTCGGCGTTGACGTTCAGGACCTGGGTCGGGTCCTCAACATCCGGCGCGATCGTGGAGACCACGGGGATGCGCCCTGCGTCGAGCAAATCCTGCACGGCCCGCGAATCGACCTCAACCACGTCGCCCACCAGCCCGACGTCGACCGACTTGCCGTCGACGATCGCCCGGCGCCGCCGCGCCCGCAGCATCCCGCCGTCCTCCCCAGACATGCCCACCGCGAACGGGCCGTGCGCGTTGATCAACCCCACGAGTTCGCGCGACACCTTGCCGGTGAGGACCATGCGCACCACGTCCATCGCCTCGGGGGTGGTCACGCGCAGACCTCCGCGGAATTCCGACTCGATGCCGAGCCGGGTCAGCATTTCCGAAATCTGCGGGCCGCCGCCGTGCACCACGACCGGCTTGAGCCCGACCTGCCGCAAGAACACCATGTCCTGCGCGAATGCGGCCTTGAGTTCATCATCGACCATGGCATTGCCGCCGTACTTCACGACCACAAGCGCGCCGTGAAACTGCTGGAGCCACGGCAGCGCCTCTATGAGAACCTCTGCCTTTTGGTCGGGGCGCAGGTCGGTGCGGGTGTTGAATACGAAGTCGTCCGCGGTGTCGTTCGTGTTTTCGCTCATGTTGAGTAGGCGCTGTTCTCTTCGACGTAGGCGTGGGTCAGGTCGTTGGTCCAGATGGTGGCGTTCGCGTCCCCGGCGTGCAGATCCACGGTGACATGCACGTCGCGTGCGGCGGCCATGTCGACCTTGCCGCGTTCTTCGTAGGGACGAGAGCCGCGACACACCATGACACCGTTGATCGATACATCGATGTTGTCCGCCTCAAAGGGCGCTACTTCTGTCGGGACTGTTCCTGCCTGGGCGAGAACCCTCCCCCAGTTGGGATCGTTGCCGAAGATCGCAGCCTTGAACAGGTTCGACCGCGTGACGGATCGCGCGACCGCAACGGCCGCGTCTTCGTCGCTGGCTCCTTCCACGTGCACGGCGATGTCGTGGCTCGCTCCTTCCGCATCGGCAACGAGTTGGCGCGCCAGCGACGCGCATACGGTGCGCACGGCGTCAAGGAACGCATCTTCCGCAGGCGTCACGCCGGCTGCGCCGGAGGCCAGCAGCACGACCGTGTCGGATGTGGACATGCACCCGTCGGAATCCACGCGGTCGAACGTCACGGATGTGGCGGCCCGCAGGGTGCGGTCCAAGGCCTCCGCCGCGATATCGGCGTCCGTGGTGATGACGCACAGCATGGTGGCCAACGCCGGTGCCAGCATCCCGGCGCCTTTGGCCATGCCGCCGACGGTGAACTTTCCTTCCGCGGTGTTGACGCTAACCTGGGCAACCTTGACGACGGTGTCGGTGGTCATGATTGCCTGGGCGGCATCGCGACCGCCATCGTGGTGGAGCTTCGATATCGCGTCGTCGACGCCCGCCAGCAGCTTTTCGATCGGCAGTCTCTCGCCGATCAGGCCCGTCGAGCACACCACCACGTCGCCCGCCCCGATACCGAGTCCGCCGGCGACCCGTTCTGCCGTCGCGTGCGTGTCCTGGAATCCTTCGGGACCAGTCGACACGTTCGCCCCGCCCGAGTTCAACACAACGGCGCGGATCGTCCCGTCGCTGACTACCTGGCGCGACCACAACACCGGGTTTCCCACGACGCGGTTGGTGGTAAACACCGCCGCGCCCGCGTGGCGCGGTCCGTCATTGACGATCAGAGCCAGATCGGGCCTGCCGGATGCCTTCAGGCCGGCGGTGACGCCAGCCGCGCGGAAACCCGCGGCCGCGGTCGGGCCCTGCCCGTTGGTGGCTGTGCGTGCGACGGCTTCGCCTAAGTAATCGGTCACGGTGCTACTCCGTCCGTCATGAGTCCTAATGTTTCGGGCAGGCCAAGCGCAACGTTTAGGGACTGGATAGCGCCGCCGGCGGTGCCCTTGACCAGGTTGTCGATGGCTGTGACAGTCACGATCCGCTGGGCGCGCTGGTCGAAGGCAACCTGCGTGAGGGCCGTGTTCGCGCCGAGCGTCATGGCGGTTGTTGGCCACTGCCCCGGGGGAAGCACCTGAACAAACGGTTCGTCCTGGTATGCCGCGGACCATATCGCGTGCAGTTGCGCGGTGGTGACAGGATCGGCGCCCGGGGCCAGTTTCGCAGTCGAAGTCGCCAGAATCCCGCGGCTCATCGGAACCAGTACCGGGGTGAAAGACAGCGACACTTCGGCGGCTCCCGCCGCACGCAGATTCTGCGCAATCTCCGGAATGTGCCGGTGCGTCCCGCCGACCGCGTACGGCGCGGCGCTCCCCAATGCTTCGGCCGCCATGAGGTTAGGTTTCGCCGCCTTGCCTGCACCGGAGTACCCGACCGCCAGAACGGCGACGATATCGGTGGGATCGGCTATCCCCGTGGCGATGCCGGGTTGCAACCCCAGCGAAACCGCGGTGACGTTGCAGCCGGGCACCGCGATCCGCCGCACGCCGGTGAGGGATTCGCGTTGCTTGCTGGCGGTGGCGGCGCGAATCAGCTCCGGCATCCCGTAGGGCCACGTGCCGGGGTGGTCCCCGCCGTAGTACTCCTGCCAGTCCCCCGCGCGTTCGAGCCGGTGATCCGCCCCAAGGTCGACAACGATGGTGTCAGCAGGCAGCTGGTCGGCGATCGGTCCGGAGGTGCCGTGTGGGAGCGCGAGCACCACGATGTCGTGTTCGGCCAGTCGCTGCGGCGTCGTCGGTTCGATGACGCGGTCGGCGAGCGAGCGAATGTGGGGGTGGTGGTCGCCCAGCTTCGTGCCGGCGCTCGAGTTCGCCGTGAGAGCACCGATCGTAAGTTCGGGGTGGGCCGCGGCGAGCCGCAGGAATTCCCCGCCCGCGTAACCGCTCGCACCAGTGACTGCTACCGAATAGCTCATGCGCATAACAATACACCAGGGCGCATAACGGTCGGGTCACTGGGCGCGCCGGTCGAGCGGCGCCCGGTTCCGCAGGGCGAGTGGCCAGCACAGCTGGCGTATCGATACCGCCCCCGCAGAAAGCCCCGCACTCGACGTCCCCGGGCACCCTCGCACGCGCCGAGCGCGCCCCTTTCAGTCAAAACCCCTGCACAAACCACCGCACTCGAACCAAAACCCCGCACTCGACGACCCCGGACACCCCCGCAAGCGCCGACCGCGCCCCTTTCAGTCAAAACCCCTGCGCAAACCACCGCGCTCGAACCAAAACCCCGCACTCGACGAGTACGAGCACCCCCACACGCGCCGACCGCGCCCCTTTCAGTCAGAACCCCTGCACAAACCATCGCACCCGAACCAAAACCCCGCACTCGACAAGATCCCACAGCCCCACGCGCGCCGACCGCGCACCTAGCAACACGCCGGGGGCCGACCCGTTGGGCGTACCACGCGGCACGGTGGCGGGCCGGGCGCTTCAGGAATGCGTCAAGTGTCGAATTCGGCAGAGACGGATTGTCCAGAACCGACGGCGAGCACTGCTCATACGTGATGAGCCCTCGAACTCGCCGAACAAGTGAACCTGCCACGCGCTCCCGGGGCAAATTGGTCGTGCATTCGTGGACGAACCCAACCCTGACATGCGGTGCCAAGTGTGCTTGGCTAGAGACATGCATACCATCGAAGCAATCCACGCCGGAGGACCCGAGGTCCTTTTCCCCGCCGACCGCCCCCGGCCCACCGCCGCCCCCGGCCAGTTGCTGGTCCGCGTGGCCTACGCGGGGGTCAACTTCATCGATACCTACCGCCGCGCCGGGCTGTACCCCATGGCCTTCCCGCACATTCCCGGCACGGAGGGCGCCGGGGTGGTCGAATCCGTGGGCGACGGAGTCGACGGGTTTAGTACAGGTGACCGCGTCGCGTGGGTCGACGGCGGATCGTCCTACGCCGAGTACGCGGTGATCAGCGCCGACCGCGCGATCCGCGTCCCCGCCGAGATAACGCTGCGCGAAGCGGCGGCGGCCGCGTTGCAGGGCCTGACCGCCCACTACCTGGTGACATCGACATTCCCGGTCGGGCCCGGCGACGACGTACTGATCCACGCGGGGGCCGGAGGCGTGGGCCTGCTGGCCACACAGATGGCACGCCTACTCGGCGCTCGTACTATCATCACCACCACATCGACGCCGAAAAAGGCCGAACTTTCGCGGCAGGCCGGGGCCACCAACACCCTCATTTACTCCGAATTCGAGGACATCGCCACCGATCTGCCCGCTGCCGTGCGCGCGCTCACCAGCGGCGCGGGCGTGCAGGTGGTCTTCGATGGCGTCGGCTTGACGACATTCGACGGCTCACTGGCCAGCCTCGCGACCCGCGGAATGATGGTGCTATTCGGCGCATCCTCCGGGCCCGTCCCACCCTTCGACCTGCAACGCCTCAACGCGGGCGGCTCGCTGTACATCACGCGCCCAAGCCTGTGGCATTACATCGAGACGCCCGCGGAGCTAGCTCGCCGCGCCTGCGAGGTGTTCACCTGGATCGAATCCGGCGACCTTGAGATACGCATTGGCGACGAGTTCTCCCTCTCCCGCGCCAGGCAGGCTCACGAGGCGCTGGAGTCCCGCAAGACCACCGGAAAGGTGTTGCTCGCGGTGGCGCCGCACCTCGATGGCACATACCCGAGCTAGAAGCGCGAAACGACCGTGTACGACCCCGAACCCGTACGCTTCGACTTGACGGCTCGGACCTTCACCGTGCGCTTGCCCCAATAGATCCCGACGTTCTTGATGGTCACTTTCGCGGTCCCGGATTTGCGGGCACGAACCGTGCGGGTGAATCCCTTGGTTCCCCCGACCCTCACACGAACCCGCTCGCGCGGCGCAAGGTTGCGGATCGTCACCGTCTGCCGTGAGGAGGCGCGAACATACGGGCTGGATACCGAGACGCGCAGCTTCTTGCCGGACGAAGCGGGAAGGGTCGCAATCTTTGCCTTCCCCTTGCGGTCGGCAATCTCCCCTACGACTTTGACGGTGGCCCGGCGTCCGACCTTCGCGCCCGACTTCGCTGTCTTGGGAACGCGCACCGTAATGCGTGCCGTGCCGTTCGCCTTGGCCCGGCCCTTCCCGACGACCCGCCCCGCGATCCGCACCGTGAAGTGTTCGTTCGCGTCCAGGTTCGACACCCGCACGGAAGCCTTGCGCCCGGTCACGACCCTTCGCTTCGACACCTTGACTTTGAGTGCTGCGGCGCTGCGGCGCACACCGATGACCACCTGCGCGGTCGTGGTCCCGATGTGGTTGGTCGCTGCGATTCGGTAGACGTTGCTACCGATCGCCACGGGAGCAACGGACACAGAACCGCTGGCGCCGCGCGCACCCGCCCAGGCACCGGTCGCCCGCACGGTCACTGCGTCCGTTGCCTTCCACGTCAAGGTGGCGCTTTGCCCGCGCCGCAACTGCGACCGACTAGCTGTGAAGTCAATGCGCGGTGCCTCATTCGTCGCGACCGCGGCGGTAGCCGATGAGGTAACGACCGCCTGGGCGTACCCCAGGCGAGTTGCGGTGATCCGCACCGAGACCGCCGCGCCCTTCTGGGCAGCTTTCAGTTGCAGGGTTGCACCATCGGCGGCGGCGATTTCCTTGCCATCGGCCAACCATTGGTACGAGAGCCCTGTCGCGGCGGGAACCGCATCGGTTACCGAGGCTTCAAGCACGTCACCAACCTGCACGGTTCCCACGATTGCTACGGTCGGTGCCGCAAGGAAGTCGGCAAGAATAACCGGCCCGACGCTCTTCGTGACGGTGCGGGTGTGGAAGTGCGCGGCCGTGACCGTTGCGGTAACCGTCAGGCTGTTCGCGACGTCCTGCGCTACGGGCGAATAGTCGGCCTCGGTGGAAACCGTCGTCTCCCCGCGCTTCCACGCGTAGGTAACGTCGGCATCGGCCGGATCGACGCCCGCGAGGTTCGCCTGCAACACCCCGTCCACGACCGCGCTGCCCGACACCGTCAGCTCACCGACCGAGATGTTCCCGACCACGGCCACGGAGTTTTGCGCATCCACCGTCGCCGTCACGTGCTGCGGCGCCGCGACGAAGGCCCGGTAGGTGATCGTCGCGCCCGCATCCGCGTTGGTCGGCGTCCAGGTAGCCGCGGTGGCGCCGGGGATTTCGACCCCGTCGCGCAGCCACTGCCCCGTAACCTGCGACCCCGTGAGGGTTCCGGCTATCGACGACGACACCGACAGCTCCGCGCCCGCCGTGCCGTCTCCAACGATGCTCAGATCACCGGTGTACGGCGCGTCGCCGAACACCGTTAGCGTGAACGATTGGGAGACTTTGTCACCAATCCCGTTGTCGGCGGTGATCGTAATGGGGAAAACGCCGTCCTCACTGGGCGCACCCGCGATGGTGGCGCTGCCGTCACCGGCATCGACAAAGTCCACGCCTTGCGGCAGGGTGCCACTGATGCTGAGCGCGGCGGCCGGGTATCCCGTGGATGCGACCGCGAAGGAAGCGCTCTGGCCGAGCGTGAACGTGACCCCGTCAGCGCTGGTGAATGCTGGCGGCTGTTCCACCGTCAGGGTCAGCGAGGTGGAGACCGAGTCGACGCTATTGCTCGCCGTCACGTCGATGGTGTACACCCCTCCCGTCCCGTTGGCCGGCGTCCCCGACACGGTGACCCCGCCGTATCCCGTGGTCGACGCAGTCAGCCCCGCGGGCAGCCCTGTCACCGTGAGCGTCGGCACCGGATAGCCGCTGGCGTTGATAGTGAACGATGTCGCCTTGTCGACCTGCGCGGTTTGATCCGAGGCCGTGACGGTCGGGGCTCTGTTGATGGTGAGCGCCAACCACTGCGACGCGCTCGGGAAGTCGCCGTTGTCGGCGCTGAGCATGACAATGAACAGTCCGAACTGCGTCGGCGTGCCGGATATCGTGGCCGTGCCATCGCCGTTGTCGGTCAGAGTGAGCCCGGCGGGCAGTTGGTCGGCTGACGAAATCGCCGCGGCCGGGTAGCCGCTGGTGGTCACGGTGAAGCTGCCCGCCGTGCCGGTGCGGAACGGCGCCTCCGCCGGGCTGGTGAACGCCGGACCCTGCACCACCCTGATCGTCAGGGTCTGCGTTGCCGCGGGCCCGGAGGCGTTGGACGCGGTGACGGTCACGGTGTAGGTGCCGGGGGTCGCGACCGCTCCGCCGATGACTCCCGTGCCGGAGTTGTAGGTCAAGCCCATCGGCAGATTCGTTACGGTCACCACGGGGGTTGGCACGCCCGTCGCCGTCACGGGGAAACTCAGCGATTGCCCCACCGTCACCGTCGTGGCCGCTGCGGAGGTGATCGCCGCGGGGCTACCCACGGTGAGTTGGAAGGAGTGCGTCGCCGTACCGGAACTGTTCGTCAACGACAGCGTCACCGAGCGAATCCCCGCCCCGGAGCTTTCAGGGGTGCCGGAGATGGTGACCGCACTATCGCTGACGCTGGCCGTCAGTCCGGCGGGCAAACCGTCGCCGCCAATCGTCAGGGTCGGCTTGGGGTATCCGATGAATGGGAACTGCATCGACGTCTGTTCCCCCACCTGCGCGCTCACCTGCGCCGGCGGCGCGATGAACTGAGCCTTGCTCGTGACGCTGACCGCCAGCGTTTGCGTGGCGACTCCGCCGGCACTCGCGGCGTTGACAGTGAGCGTGTACAGCCCAGGGGTGGTCGCCGTGCCGGATAGCGTCGCGCCGCCGGAACCCGGGGAGAAAGTCAGGCCGGGAACGGACCCCGACACCAACGTGAGGGTGGGGGCGGGTTGCCCGGTTGCCGTGATAGCAAAGCTTCCAGGAGCGCCGACGGCGAAGTCGGCCGTGTCCGGCGAGGTGAACGTCGGCGCGGGGTACACCATGATGACGCAGTTAGCCGTTGTGATGCCGCCAAGGTTCGTGGCACTGAACTGAACCGCCCAGATTCCCGTCGTGGTCGGGGTTCCCGTCAGCGCGCCGGTGGCCGTATTGAGCGCGATCCCCTCCGGGAGCGAGCCGCCGCTCACTGCGTATTCGATAGACGGGCCGTTATTCGTGGCCGTCACGGCCGCCGTCGATGCCTGCCCCTTGAGCAGGATCAAGCTGGCCGGTCCGATGAACACGGGAGGCGTCACCGTGCGGTATTCAAATGGCGTCGATTGAGCAGCCGCGTTCCCCTGGTCCCACGAATCAACGATCGCGCCGGCGGGCACCTTGAGTTGAATGGTCCCGTTGCCGGTCGTGTTGGTCAGGGACACCGCGTAGGTCTTCGTGGACGAGTTCCACGTCACAGATCCGACGGTGGTGTTGACCGTGCCGGTCGTCGTCAGGGATATCTCGGAGGCCGCGAGGTGGTCGGTGATCGTCTGCGTGGTCGAGACCGGGATGGAGACGCTGATGGGGGTCGCGGGGGTGCCGTAGGTCGGGGTTGCCGTCGGCACGACGAAGCTCACCGCCGGGGCGTCGGGCGTGGCGCCGCCCAGCGGGGTAGTGCGGATGACGTCCAGGATCGCCGTCGTCGTCGATACCGACTCCTTGTTCTGCGGGAACTTGAGCGTCACGGTGACCTGGTTGATCGCGGCGAAGTTCGGTTGCGGTGAGAAGCAGACGGAGTTCACGGAGCAATCGAGGTTCAGCGCCACGTTCTGGCCGACACCGGAGTTGATTCCCGTGTTGTAGGTGCCGGTCGTGCCCGCGGTGTCACGGGCGCTGATCGATACCGTCAGCGCCGTCGAATAGTTGGTGGGGTTGGGAAGGCGTTGGATGCTCTGGAACTCCAGGTAGAACTGCTTGTTCAGGCCACCGCTGGTCAGGTCCTTGCCCGCCGGGAAATCGTAGGTGAGTTGCACTCCCCCGATTCCGTTTCCATTTCCACCCATGACGGCGGTGCCGAAACCCCCGCTTTGCGAGAAAGTCCCGGGCGCGGTTGTGGACGTGTCCGGGACGGGCAACGCGGTTACGTTACGAGTGCCGAGCGTCGATCCGTTGAAGTCGTCAATTACCACCGCAGCCGCTTGCGCGGCGGGAGCAAGCACAACGCCCGCGGTCGCCACAATCGCGAGAGCGGTAGCAACCGCAGCTGCTCGCACGCCACGAAAACCAGCTATCTTTGCACTAACTCGTGACCCCATCGGAAACTTCCTTTACCACGGCGCGAAAGCGGGACAAACGTCCCAATGCACCACAGTGTACGGACATCACCACCAATGGATTTGAAGTGCACGCGCTATACGCCCGCATCGAGGTGAGGCCTAGGTTCCCTAGGCTCGCAACTCCGCGCCGATGACCCCTGCCGCCTTGATCGCGGAGTTTCGCACCCTGGCGGCATCTTCCGCCGTCAGGGTCCGATCGGTGCCCCGCAGCCGCAGCGCAAAGGCGAGTGATTTCTTGCCCTCGCCCAGTTGCTCCCCGCGGTAAACATCGAAGAGTCGCACCGACTCCACCAGATCCCCGCCGCCCACACGCAGTGCCGCCGCAACGGCCTCCGCGGGCAGGTCCTCCGGGACCACCAGGGCCAGATCTTCCTTGGTGACCGGGAAGGTCGATACGGGTTCGGCCTGCACCGCGGAGTCATCGGCTTGCGCGCACAGCGCATCGAGATCGATCTCGAACGCTACGCATCGCGCGGGCAGCCCGAGCCGCGCCAACACCTTCGGATGCAACTCGCCCGCATAGCCAACGATGGTGGCACCCGCGCCGGTCGCCTCGTCAATTGCCAGCGCGGCGCAACGGCCCGGGTGGAACGGTGCCATCTCGGCCGCTGACACCTGGACTGCTAGCCCCGCCGCGTCGACAACGTCGAGGGCCGCGCCCAGCGCATCCGTCCAGTCGGCGACCCGACCTGGGCCCCACCATCCGGCCCGTTCGATTTTCCCCGCAAAGATCCCGGCTACGTGCCGCGGCTGTGCGGGCACGGCTGCCGCGAGTGCCTCAAGCGATTCGTCGCCTGGCCGCGCCGCCCCCGGCAAGGAAGGCGCCTCCAGGGTGCTGGTCCCCCGCAGGAACACCAGGCCCGATTCGTAGATCGCCAGGTCGTCGATGCCGCGACCGATGTTGCGTTTCGCGGCCTCCACGAGCGTGGCGAGGATGGAAGTTCGCAGTTCGGGCCGGTCGTCCGCCAACGGGTTAACGAGGCGCACCGCCGACCGACGCCCATCGTCGGGGTCCTCTCCCAGCACATCGTGCACCTCGGTGGCCACGAACGGATACGTCAGGACCTCGGTCAGTCCACGCTCCGCTAGCGTGCGCGCCACCGATCTGCGGAGTCGTTGCGCAGGCGTGAGACCGCGGCCCGCGGGCGCTGTCGGGAGTACCGGTTCGATCGCGTCGTAGCCGACGATCCTGGCGATCTCTTCGACCAGGTCGGCGGGGGTAGCAAGGTCGGGACGCCACGAGGGAGGCGTCACGAGCAGCACGGAGGACGAGTCCCGGTCCCCTTCTACCGAGCATCCGATCGCCGCCAGAACCGAGGTGATTTGCGTCCGGGTGTAAGCCACCCCGGTAAGTCGTTGCGGTTCGGATGCTGCCATTTCGATGACCGCGGTGGCGGCGACGTTGTCCAAATCGCTGACCGCGCTATCGGCCACACCGCCGCCATACTCGACAAGTAGGTCGACCACGCGCTGCGCGGCCACCGGCGCCAGCTGCGGATCCACACCGCGCTCGAAGCGCTTTGCCGCTTCGGAAGGGATCTTGTGACGCCGCGACGAACGCGCCACAGAAACTGCGTCAAAGTGCGCCGCTTCGATCAGAATGTCACGGGTATTGTCCGTGACTTCGCTGGACGCTCCCCCCATGACTCCGGCGATCCCGAGTACTCTCGACCCTTCGTCGCCATCGGGGGAATCCGCTATGAGAAGGTCTTCGGAATCGAGCTTGCGGGCGACATCGTCGAGAGTTGTAAGAACCTCGCCGGGCAGCGCGCGGCGCACAACGATCGGCGAGCTTACGTGGTCCAGATCGTAGGCATGCAGCGGCTGCCCCAGGTCCAGCATCACGTAGTTGGTGACATCGACAGCCAACGAAATTGGTCGCATCCCGGCTTGCTTGAGGCGCTTGGCCATCCATTCAGGCGTCTGCGCGTGGGGATCGATACCGCGCACAATCCGCGTAACGAACCTGTCGCACCCAACCGTTGCGTGAATCGGCGCATCATCGAGAACGCGCACGTCGAAACCGTCTGCGGTTGCAGTCGGCAATGGCGCCTGGGCCAAGCCCGGATCTGCGAATGCGCGATCGGTCGCGAGGGCGTATTCACGCGCAATCCCGCGCATCGAGAAGCAATACCCGCGGTCCGGGGTGACGTTGATTTCCAGGACCTCATCCGCCAGTCCCAGCGGCCCCAGCGCGTCCGAACCGGGCGCGGGGTCGGAATCGGATGGCTCCGCGCCCCGGCTCCACACGATGATCCCCGCGTGGTCCTCGCCGATCCCCAGTTCGCGGGCGGAGCAGATCATGCCGTCCGAAACGTGCCCGTAGGTCTTTCGCGCGGCTATCGCGAAGCCACCGGGCAACACTGCGCCGGGGAGCGAAACCACAACCAGGTCGCCCGCGGCGAAATTGTGGGCGCCGCACACTATCCCGCGCGGGATCGAGGGGACGCCGCTTTCGTCGGTGACGTTGTGGACGCCGACATCGACCTGGCACCAGTTGATGGTCTTGCCGTTCTTCTGCGGCTCCGGAACAAGGGAGAGCACTCGTCCAAAAACCACCGGCCCCGTCACACCCGAGGTGTGTATTGCCTCTTCTTCCAAACCGACGCTCACCAAATCCGCCGCGATCTGTTCCATCGTGGCGTCCGCGGGAACGGGCACGTATTGCGAGAGCCATTCCTTGATTACGTAGGGCATCAGATCTCCATCCCGAATTGCTGCGAGAAGCGCACGTCGCCCTCGACCATGTCCCGCATATCCGTTACGCCGTGTCGCAGCATCACGGATCGTTCGATCCCCATTCCGAAGGCGAATCCCGTGTACACATCGGGGTCGATTCCGGCCGCCCGCAAGACGTTGGCATTGACCATGCCGCATCCGCCCCATTCGATCCACCCGGCTCCCCCCTTCTTCTGCGGGAACCACAGGTCCATCTCCGCGCTGGGCTCCGTGAACGGGAAGTAGCTGGGGCGCAAACGCGTGCGCGCCTCGTCACCGAAAAGCGCCTGCGCGAAGCGGTCCAGCACGCCCTTGAGGTGCGCCATCGTCAGGCCCTTGTCCACGGCCAGGCCCTCGACCTGGTGAAATACCGGGGTGTGGGTCGCGTCGAGTTCGTCCGTGCGGAACACCTTGCCGGGGCAGGCAATGTACACCGGCAGATCGCGGCTGATGAGCGTACGCGCCTGGACGGGCGACGTGTGCGTGCGCATAACCAGGTTCGAGGGCCTGGCCGCGTCGCGCGCCTCAACGTAAAACGTGTCCTGCATCTGGCGCGCGGGGTGATCGGGCACGAAGTTGAGGGCATCGAAGTTGAACCACTCGGCCTCGAGTTCGGGTCCCTCCGCGATCTCCCAACCCATGGACACAAAGAAGTCCGCGACCTTTTCTTGCATCGTTTCGAGCGGGTGGCGGGCGCCGCGCGCGCGCCGATCCACGGGCAGCGTCACGTCCACGCCTTCGGTGCGGATCACCGTTGCGTCGCGCTCCGCCTCAAGTTCCGCTTGGCGCGCAGCGATCGCCTTGTTGATCCGCCCCCGGGCCGGCCCCACGAGCTTTCCCGCGGCGGCTTTATCCTTGCCATCGAGTTTGCCGATCGCGCGGTTTGCGAGCGCGAGTCGGCTGCGGTCCGAGGTGTGGGCGATGCGGACGTCCTTGAGTTCGTCCAGCGTGGTTGCTGCTGCGATATCGGCCAGTGCGGTATCAACCGCACCGGCGATGGCGGACTCGTCCAAGGGCGAGATGTCATCGACGGGGGGCATGGTTGCCTTCCAGATCGAGGGGAGGTGGGCTAACGCGTCAAGGCGTCAATTCACCATTCTAAATCGCCGACGAGCCGCCCCCTTCCCGACGCGCGATTGTTAGCCTAATGAAAGTCCCGCGAGACGGCCTTCAGCAAGGGAGATCCATGCACGAGATCCCCGACGTACTGCGCCACGCGCGCGGTGCGACCTTCGCCGTCTTCGCGGTCAACGGATTGATTCTGGGGCTGTAGGTGGTTTGCATCCCCGCCGTCCAGCAGGTCACCGGCGTTACCGATGGGGGCCTGGGGACGTTGCTTTTGCTCCTTGGCGGCGCCGGTTTCGCGGGCATGCAAGCCGCCGGCGGCCTGGCCGATCGCTCGGTTCGCGTCCCTTGATCATCGCGGCGGGCGCCGCACTGCTTAGCTGCGTATTCTTGCCGGTGACCGCCACCACGCCCGCCTCGCTGGCCGTGTCCCTTGCTGTCTTCGGGTTCTTCATGGGGGCCCTCGATGCCGTGATGAACACGCACGCGCTCGCCGTCGAACGCGCGTACCGGCGCCCGATTCTGGCCGCGTTTCACGCGATGTTCTCGGTGGGCGGGCCGCAGGAGCGGTGGCCGGGTTCTTTTCCTTTCGCGCGGGATGGTCGCCGTGGCAGCTAATCCTGCTCGCAGTCGTTGCCGGCGCCGCCGTCATGATCGCGGCCTGCCTGCGGCTACTGAGTCCGGCGCCCGAACGTGACGGCGCAGGTGGCGCGATCAAGGACGAGGCCACCTCCCGCGGCCCCCGCGCATCGAAGTGGCGCGTGTCCTCGTCCGTGCTCTTGTTGGGCGGTGCCGCGTTCCTGCTCATGCTGGCGGAGGGGGTAGCCAACGACTGGAGCGCCCTGCAAGTTGCGTCCCGATTTGGCGCATCGGATGCGGTGTCGGCACTGGGCTATGCGGCGTTTGCGAGCACCATGACGCTGGGAAGATTCGCCACCGATGCGGTCGTCGCGCGCCTCGGGGCGTTGCCCGTCCTGATCGGTGGCGCTGGTGTGGGGGCGGCGGGCCTTGCCGTGGTCGTGGCATCGCCCGCGCTGCCCCTGACGTTGGCCGGATGGGCGCTGTTGGGGACGGGGTTGGCGGGCTGCGTGCCGCAATTGTTCACCGCTGCCGGAAATCTGCCCGGCACCAGCGCCGGAATCACCATCTCGCGCGTGCTCAGCTTCGGCTATGTGGGACAGCTGGCCGGTCCGGCCGTAATCGGCTGGGCGGCGCAGGCGTCAACCGTCACCCTCGCGCTGGCCATTCCGGCGGGTGGGCTTGTCGCGGTGATCGGAACATACCCGCTCATGAAGCGCGCGCTTGAGCGCCGCGCGGGCCGCTAACAATCGGTGCCGATGGTCCAAACGCCGCGCCCAAACAATCCCGCACGGCGCGCGCCCACCTAGTGCTGGGCGAACGCGGATGCGTACAGGCACACCGCGGCGGCGGTCGCGAGGTTGAGCGACTCCGCGGCGCCGAAGATCGGAAGCGCAACGCAGCGGTCCGCCAAGTCGCGCTCGGAATCCGAGAACCCGCGCGCCTCATTGCCGAAAACCCAGGCGGTCGGGGCCGCGAGGCGCCACGCAAAGTCAGGGCCGTCAAGGCGTTCTCCCGCGGCGTCGGCGGCGAATATCGACATGCCGGCGGCGCGCAGCACATCGACCGCTGCCTCAAGGGGTGCGCCCGCCACCAGCGGCACGTGGAACAGGGAGCCGGCGGTCGAGCGGACCACCTTCGGGTTCGTCAACTCGACCGAGTGTTCGGTCACCACCACTGCGTCCGCACCTGCCGCGTCGGCGGCCCGGATGACGGCACCGGCATTGCCGGGATCGCGAACCTGATGGAGTATCGCGATCATGCGCGCGCCCCCGCGTGCGAGCCCATCCAGCTCTGCCAATGCGTCCTGCCGGGGTGTGTAGGGAGCACGGTCCGCGACGGCGATGACACCCTGCGCGTCGGCGCTCATGGCATTGGCAACCTGGGTCGAAACGGCGTGAACAAACACCCCCGCCGCGGCCCGCGCATCTGCCACCATGCGCGGGTACCTGCCCGCGGCTTCCGCGGTGATGTAGACGTCCCGGACGCGATCTGCGGCGTGGGCAATCGCCTCGCGCACGCCCTGGGGACCTTCGACGACGAATAGGCCCGCGCGCTGTCGTCCCGACCTGGAGGTCAAATGCCGAACGGCGCGCACCCGGTCGCTATTGACGTTGGTTATCTCGGGGCGATCGTGATTTGTGGGCATCTATAGTCTCTCTTCCTGGCAAGCCGGCGGCCACTGGTCTCGATACGCGCCACGTCGCTACTCGACCCACGACAGCGGCGCTACCCGACGGGAGACAGCAGCGCTGCTTCACCAACGCATGCGGGGGTCGCACCGACCGAATCGGTGCGACCCCCGCATGCCGTGGACGATCAGGCTGCCTTCGGCGCGTTCACGTCTTCGGGTAGAGCCTTCTTCGCGACCTCGACAAGCGCCTTGAAAGCGGCGGGGTCCGAAACGGCGATCTCGGCCAGGACGCGACGGTCGACCTCAACCTCGGCGGCCTTCAGGCCCTGGATGAAACGATTGTACGTCAGGCCCTCGGCGCGAGCTGCGGCGTTGATGCGCTGGATCCACAGCTTGCGGAAGTCACCCTTGCGCGCCTTGCGGTCGCGGTAGGCGTAAACGAGCGAGTGTGTGACCTGCTCCTTCGCCTTCCGGTACAGGCGCGAGCGCTGGCCGCGGTATCCGCTTGCCCGCTCGAGGGTTGAACGACGCTTCTTTTGGGCGTTTACAGCCCGCTTCACGCGTGCCACGTGATGCTCCTTGCAGTTAGGGGTTCAATACGTTTGTTAGCTGTGCGGCAAAGCCGCGAGTCTCACTTGCCGAGCAGTTTTTTGATCTTGGGGGCGTCGGCTGCAGAAACTACCTGGTCCATGCTGATGCGGCGGGTGCGGCGTGACGACTTGTGCTCCAACAGGTGACGCTTGTTCGCCTGCTCGCGCATGATCTTTCCGCTACCGGTCGTACGGAACCGCTTCTTGGCACCGGAGTGCGTCTTGTTCTTCGGCATGGCTGCCGTCTCTCCTCGGGTCAGGTTCCCGGCCGCGGCCGGGAACGTGTTTGCGCTCGATCGTTTGCGATCGACGCTACGGTAAAACTCTCTATGAGGCGGGGGTCGATTCGGCCCCGCTGGCCATCTCGCGGGTCGGCTTCGCACGGCGTTGCTCCGCCTTCGTGTCTGCCTTCTTGCGGGTCGGGGCGATCACCATCACCATATTGCGTCCGTCCTGCTTCGGCATCGATTCAACGGTCCCGAACTCAGCCACGTCGTCGGCGAGGCGCTGCAATAGCCGTACACCCATTTCCGGACGTGACTGCTCGCGGCCGCGGAACATGATCATCGTCTTGACCTTGTCGCCTGCCGAAAGGAACCGCACTACGTGACCTTTCTTGGTCTCATAGTCGTGGTCGTCGATCTTGAGGCGGAACCGAATCTCTTTAAGTTGCGTGTTGGCCTGGTTTCGCCTTGCCTCGCGAGCCTTCATGTCCGATTCGTACTTGAATTTGCCATAATCCATCAGTTTGACAACCGGTGGGCGGGCATCCGGCGCAACCTCCACAAGATCCAAGTCGGCCTCTTGCGCAAGGTTGAGTGCAACCTCGATGCGGACTACCCCAACTTGCTCGCCACCCGGACCGACAAGTCGAACCTCCGGAACGCGAATGCGATCGTTGATACGCGGCTCGCTGATGGTGTGCTCCTCACATGTGAAATCAAACATTTCGCGGCAACGAGAAAGGCCCCCGCTGCCGTAGAGCGGAGGCCTGCAAGCGCGCGAAAACACACCACTATGGTGGTTCGCACTGACCTGAACGCTGAAGTGCCTGAGCAACAATTGCGGACTAGGTGGGAGCAGGACTCCTCTTTACGCGTCCTTGCCACGGGTTTGCATCCGCGGCCATAGACGTAATGAAAATAGTACCACAGCCTTGCTCAATGGCGAGCATCGAGCTTCCCGATTGCGGAGCGCATCGAATCCACGTCAACGGCCGCCCCCAGTTGATGTGCCGACTGTGCAAGCTCCAGCAGTGCTGCCATTTGCCGCCGGGTGGCGGCTTCTCGTCGATCCACCTCGGAAAGGTACTGCGCGACGGCGTGAGACCTGCGGAACCTCACGACCAGGTTTCGCCAGTTCAAGAGCATCCGCCGAAACTCCGCGAGCGTCGCCGTCGACGCCTCCACGCGCGCCGCCACATCGAAGGTGCTCGCCGTGACCTGACGCCACAGCGAATCGATTCCGTTGACGGTGTCGGTGAGCGCAACGACCAGCGTATCGAGACTGGCCATGGCATCGCCGCCCGCAGCACCGCGAGCGATCTCGACGGCGAAAGATTCGGCCGCCGCACTGTGCAACTCCCCTATCGCCTCGACCAAGCTCAGCTGCGCGATGTCGGCGGCCGCACCCTGAAGCCCGACGGGTAAAGCCTCCAATTCCTCCTGCGCTGTCGCGGCAATGGTCACCGCTGCCTTACTGGTTCCGACAAGCACCGGCGCACTGTCCGAATGCTCTGTGCACGCGTGCGCCGCGCTTTGCACCGCGTCCACAAGGTCTTCGAGACCGTCAACCAGTTGCTGCGACGCGGCGGAAAGACTGTCGATGAGCTGCGTGTATTTCGCTGCGCTGGCACGGATCTGGTGCAGTTCCTCATCGATTTCCTTGGTGGCGGACAGCACCCGGCCGATTTCGTGCCCCTCGCGCATCACGGCTGCCGGCAGCGGCGGCCGCGGAGCCCGATGCCACCGCGCGACCTCTTGGGGAACCACCGTCGATGCCATCTGGCGGTAGCTTCCGTACCCCGCTTCGGCCAGCAAGCTATTGATTATGGTGGCCGACTCCGCGGCGGCCTCGTCCCTGCTCAATCCCCCATTGCGCATCTTTCGTTCCGACGCGCGCGCGACGTCGTACGCGTGGCGGAGAACCTGATGGTGTTCGGCACACGATATTTCGATGCGCACCGAGAGAAACTTGTCGGTCGCGACGGGAACCGCCACGGAAAATGCCCATGAGGATGCGCCATCTCCCGCAAGATTCAGCATGTACGCCGATGCCGGCCTGCCGGCCAGCAGCTCGGACCACCACAGCGCGTATATGCCGCCGGGCATATCCGGATGCCGGACCACGCTGTGGGGCTCGCCAACGAGCTCCGCGAGGCTGTACCGCATGGCCGCGGTAAAGGCGCTGTTCGCTCCGGTGATGATTCCTTCCCTCGACGTAGTCGAAAAGAGGATTTCACCCGCCGGCAGCTCCCGCACAACGCCGGTGGGAATCACGCTTGGTCCCATCTGCAAGCCTTTCGCATAGTTTCTCGGCCGCCCGGAACCGGATTGCCCGGCGCAGCCACGGCGCCGTCCGGCCTCACCAATGGTGCGGCACCGCCCCGGGTGGTCAACGTCTCATTATTGCGCCCCACCCGATGAACTTCTTTCCTCGTCGCGAACAATGCTCGACCCTGAGCAAACGCACCGCACGATCCGGACATAACGCCCGAGCCGGGCGGGCTCGTACATTCCGAGAATATACGAGACAATGGGACTGTGACTAGGAATGATGCACCCGAATTTGATGCCGAATCCGCGCTGCGCGACATCGCCGATGTCCCTGCCGTCGAGATCATCACCACGGCAAGCGTGCACCTCATGAGCGCGGCAGCAGTCAAGTGCGGATTGGGTGAGGGGCCGGGGTCCGAACAAGAAAAAGATTTGGACGAGGCCCGCAAGCTCATTGTGGCGCTGGCCGGACTCATCACGGCTTCGGCGCCCGATCTGGGATCTCAGCACGCTCGATCCTTGCGCGATGGACTCCGCTCGCTCCAGCTTGCCTTCAGGGAGGCCTCCGAATTCCCGGACCCCGTCGGCCAGGGGCCGGGCGAGGACCTGACCGGCCCGGTTCGCTAGGGAATTCAAGGAACCGCCCCGCCCCGTTCGCCTCGGAACAGCACGGTGCCACCACCGCCCCGCGCCCACGGGTTGGTCGCGCAACTTGAGACCGCATCGGCGCACCCGGGCCTGCGGCCGCGGCTATGCCGAAGTGATCTTGAGGCTCACCGAATCGATCCGCGACGCCACCGTGTGCGAGGCAGCAAAGGCCCGATTGACGCGGGCCACCACGGTTTCGAGTTGCGCGCGTGACAGCCCCGCATCGAGGCCGAGAGTGACCCGCACGCCATCGGTTCGCGTGCCCACGACGCGGGCCGTCGCCACGTGGTCGACGCCCGTCGCCACAAAGACCATTTCCTTTGCCACGTCCGCAGCGACAAAGCCCGGCTCCGCCGCGGGCTCCCAAGGCTGTTCGCGCGCCAGGGCCCACATCGCGGTGCGGGGAATGACCGCTGCGCGGGCGGATGAAGGATCGATCACCAGCAACGACCAGTTCTGCTCGATTGCGGCGAGAGCCGCGAATTCGCCCGGCATCGGCACGGGCCGGGCCCTGGCATGCCACGCGGTGAGTTGAGCCATCGAAGAAAACACCGGGAGCGCGGTGCGCCCGTCGCCGCCATCGACGGCCACGATGCCCGCCGCGGCCTCCTTCTCGACGCGGTGGCCGGACTCGTCGCTTCCTTCCGAAACCAATTCGGGAAGCATCGGTATCAGGACGCGCGCGTGACGCAATGCCGCCACGACCCGGGTCAAGGAGCCGGCGCCCGCGCGGAACTCTTCCAGCGCGCTGGCGAGCGCGGGATCCGGGCGCCCGTCGTCCCCGGCGAATGCGGAGGTGGGCGGCAGCGTCCTGCCAACCCCACGCGGGGCGCACGCGTGAGCGCCGACGTCCGTACCGCCGGCGCCGCTCGCCGGATCAGGCGCGACCACTATTTCTCGGCCACCGCGATCGCTTCTGGCAGGGTAAACGCGCCCGCGTACAGCGCCTTGCCGACGATTGCCGAGTCGACGCCCTGCGCCACCAGGGAGCGCAGAGCGACCAAATCGTCAAGCGACGAAATGCCTCCAGACGCGACCACCGGGGCGTTGGCACGTTCCGCCACCTCGGCGAGTAGTTCCAGGTTGGGGCCGCGCAGCGTCCCGTCCTTGGTAACGTCGGTCACCACGTATCGAGAGCATCCGGCGGCGTCCAAACGGGCAAGCACCTCCCACAGGTCACCGCCATCGCGCGTCCACCCCCGGGCCGCAAGGGTAGTCCCGCGAACGTCCAGGCCGACCGCGACGCGATCGCCGAATTCCGAGATGATGCGCGCGGTCCATTCCGGGTTCTCCAGCGCCGCGGTGCCGATGTTCACGCGCCGGCATCCCGTGGCAAGCGCGCGACGAAGCGACTCGTCGTCGCGGATTCCCCCTGAGAGTTCGACGTCGACGTCCAGGCGCCCCACCACCTCGGCAAGCAATTCGGCGTTGCTTCCGCGCCCGAATGCGGCATCCAGATCGACGAGGTGGATCCAGCTCGCACCGCCGCGCTGCCAGTCCAGCGCCGCGGACAGCGGATCGCCGTATGACGTCTCAGATCCCGCCTCTCCCTGTACTAGCCGGACGGCTTGGCCCTCTGCCACGTCGACGGCAGGCAGAAGTGTGAGTGGGGGCAGGGTCGGACCGGTCATGGCCTGGCTCGCTTTCGTGAAGGTGTGTGGGGACGGGAGGTACAACTAGGTCAGGAGATGCTGCGCAACCAGTTGCGCAGCAGGTGGGCGCCCGCGTCCCCGGATTTTTCGGGGTGGAATTGGGTCGCCATCAGCGGCCCATTCTCGACGGCCGCCACGAAGGGCCCCCCGTGGTCCGACCAGGTAACGAGCGGGTGAGTGAAGGCCCCGCTTGTCGGCGGCGCATCCAACAGCGGGAACGTGCGCGCCGCGTACGAGTGGACGAAGTAGAACCGCTCATCGGCGATCCCGTCGAACAGCGCCGACCCGGCGGGGACCGTCACGGTGTCCCATCCCATGTGCGGGACGACCTGCGCCTCGAGGCGATCGACCGTGCCTTCCCATTGCCCCAGACCCAGCGCGTCTTGGCCGTGCTCGATTCCGCGTTCGAACATGATCTGCATTCCGACGCAGATCCCGAAAACGGGGCGTCCCCCGGCCAGGCGTCGCTCGACGATCCAGTCACCGCGTTTGGCGCGCAGCGCATCCACGCAGGCGGCGAAGGCGCCAACCCCGGGGATGACCAGCGCCTGCGCTTGCATCGCTTCATCGAAATCACCGGACAAACTAACGCTCGCGCCGACGTGTTCGAGAGCCCTGACCGCGGAGCGGACATTTCCGAATCCGTAATCGAATACAACGACCCCAGGTGCGCTCATTCGGTGCGTCCCTTCGCCTGCGCCTTGAGCGCGCGCGATGTCCTGGCAAGGATTCGCAGCGCCTTCCAGCGCCCGATCGAACCTGAATCGACGCCACCCGCGAGGTCGCCGATGGTGACCGTGCCGAGCAGAAAATTCTCCACGTCCGCAGGCAAGGAATCGAGGACGAGCGCCCCCGGCACGTCCTCGCCACGCTCCCCGTCTTGGTAGCGGTGGACGCTGAGCCGGTCGTCGGCCACCGATAGCAGCAGGAACGGGACTGCGGTGATTGCGCTGCTCAGCGACGTGGCCAGGCGCTCGGCCGTCGCGGCGTCGCTCGGAATGTACGCACCGATCTCGCTGGGCAGGGCCGTCGCCTGCACGCCGTGAATCGCGCAGGTGGCCGCGAGCGCTTCGGCGGTTGCGACCTGCGTCATCAACACCGCGCGCGTGGTGGGTGCGTTGTTCACAGTGCTCCCTTTGTCGAGGGTATTCCCTGGACGCGCGGGTCGGGCTGCACGGCCGCCCGCAGCGCCCTTGCTAGGGCCTTGAATTGGGCCTCCACGATGTGGTGCGGGTCGCGTCCGGCCAGCACCCGCATGTGCAGGCAAATCCCCGCGTGATACGCCAAGGATTCCAAGACGTGTCGCGTCAGCGAACCCGTGAAGTGCCCCCCGATCAGGTGATATTCCTGCCCAGCAGGCTCACCCTCATGCACAAAGTAGGGGCGGCCCGATACGTCCACGATCGCCTGGGCGAGAGCCTCGTCGAGGGGAACCGTGGCGTCACCGAATCTGGAGATACCCGCCTTGTCACCAAGGGCGATCCGCAGTGCTTCGCCGAGGACGATCGCGGTGTCCTCGACGGTGTGGTGGACGTCGATATGCGTGTCACCGCTTGACCTGATGGTCATGTCGATCAGCGAATGCCGCGATAGCGCGGTGAGCATGTGGTCGAAGAAGGGCACCGAGGTTTCGATGTCCGCGGTTCCCGACCCATCGAGATTGATGGCAACGCTTACCGTCGATTCGGATGTGGAACGTTCCACGCTGGCGGTGCGGTCGTTGGCCTCGCTCATATTCCTGCCACCTCTATCAGTGCTTGCTTGAATGCTTCCGTCTCTGCGGGGGTCCCCACCGATACCCGCAACCAGCCGTCTGGTCCGACCTCGCGGATTAGAACGCCGCGGTCAAGCAGGCCTTGCCACACGGCGTGCCGGTCCGGGAACAGTCCAAAATACACGAAATTGGCGTCGGAATCCGCGACCGTCAGCGGCTTCCCATCCAGTCGGCGCCCGCGCAGCCAACTCACCAAGGCGTCCCGCTCGGCGCGAAGATCCGCGACCTTCGATAGCAGCTCGGATTGGTGACGCAGCGCCGCCCGGGCCGCGGCCTGGGTGATGGCGGAGAGGTGGTAGGGAAGGCGCACAATTTGTAGGCAGTCAACGACCCGTGGATCCGCAGCGGCGTAGCCCAGGCGCAGGCCCGCCGCCGCAAACGCCTTGGACATGGTCCGAGTGACGATGAGGTTCGGGTAGTCGCCGAGCAGCTCGAGTGCGGAGGGCACGCCCTCGCGGCGGAATTCCGCGTACGCCTCGTCGACCACGACCACCGCGGGCGCGTCGTCGACACGCACCTTCGCGGCTGCGGCGAGGACTGCGCGCAGCACCTCCGGCTCGAGGGCGGTACCGGTCGGGTTGTTTGGACTGGTGAGCAAGATAATCGACGGTTGAACATCCGTGATCGTCCGCGCGGCCACCGCGGGATCGATGGCAAACGAGCCATCTCTTTGACCCACCATCCAGTCGGTGTGGGAATCTCGGGCGTACTCCGCGTACATCGAATAGGTGGGAGCAAAGGAAAGCGCCGTGCGACCGGGCCCGCCGAACGCGCCGAATATGTGCGCCATGACCTCATTCGATCCGTTGGCGGCCCACATGTTCTGCGCGGCAAGGTCCACGCCCGATTCCGCGCGCAGGTAGCCCGCCAGGTCGGCTCGCAGCGCCAAAAAGTCGCGATCCGGGTACCGGTTGAGGGTTGTCGCGGCCGCGGCAACCGCTGCGGCGATGTCGCTGACGACATCGGCGGACGGTTGATAGGGGTTTTCGTTGACGTTCAGCAAGATGGGAACGTCCAGTTGCGGGGCCCCATAGGGCCGTTCCGATCGCAGTTCCGGACGCAATGGAACCGGCCATGCCGGTTGCGAATCCGTCACTGTTCAGCGCTCCGTATCGGTGGCAGTGCCACGTGATTGATCGAGGCGGGCCGTGATTGCTTCCCCGTGGGCTGGCAGGTGCTCCGCGTTGGCAAACCGCACGATCTTGGTGCCTATTGCGTCCAGCGCGGCAGCGGAGTATTCGATTACCTGGACGGCCTTCATGTACGAGTGCACGCCGAGGCCCGATGCGTAGCGCGAAACCCCGCCGGTGGGCAGGACGTGGTTAGAGCCGGCCATGTAGTCGCCGAGCGAAACCGGCGAGTACGGCCCGACGAAGATCGCCCCGGCCGACGTCACCCGCTGCGCCAAGTCGTGGGCGTCCGCAGTGTGAATCTCCAGGTGCTCCGCGCCGTATGCATCCACCACGCGCAGGCCCTGTTCCATGTCGTCCACCACCACTACCGCCGATTGCGGGCCGGCGAGCGCGATCTCGACTCTCTCGCGGTTGGGCGTCACCTCGGTGCGGCGCGCAACGCGCACCTCAACGGCATCCGCCAGCGACACGTCGTTTGTGACGAGTACGGCGGCGGCGTTGGGATCATGCTCGGCCTGCGAAATCATGTCACTTGCGATGAAGTCGGGGTCGCCGGTTGAATCCGCCACAATGGCGATTTCGGTCGGACCGGCCTCGGAATCGATCCCCACGATGCCTCGCACCAGGCGTTTTGCGGCGGCGACGTAGACGTTGCCGGGTCCGGTAATCACGTCCACCGGTTCACACAGGACGGCGTCGTCGTCCGCTGTTTCTCCTGCGGCGCCATAAGCAAGCATCGCGATGGCCTGCGCTCCGCCCACCGCATACACCTCGGTGATGCCAAGCAGCGCGCACGCCGCGAGAATGGTCGGGTGCGGCAAGCCGGAGTTACTCGCCTGGGGCGGCGAAGTGACCGCCAATGAAGGGACTCCCGCGCTCTGCGCGGCGACAACGTTCATGATCACCGACGACGGGTAGACCGCCAACCCGCCGGGCACGTAGAGCCCCACGCGCTGCACCGGAATCCATCGCTGGCGCACTTGGGCCCCCGGCGCAACGTCGACCGTAAAGTCGCGCGGCACCTGCGCCTCGTGCACCTGACGCACGCGCGCAATCGCTTCCGTCAACGATTCCCGCAAGTCGGGATCTAGCTGTTCCAGCGCTGCTTGCAAGGCGGCGGCGGGAACCCGCAGATGAGCGGGCCTCGTGCTATCGAACCTCTGCGAAAGATCGCGCAGCGCCGCAGCGCCGCGCTCCTTGACCTCGTGCATGATCGGTGCAACGATCTGGGCCGCATCGTCGACGCTCACCTCGGGGCGTGGAAGGGCTTGCCGCAGTTCGCTGTTGCTCAGGGGCTTGTTTCGCAGGTCAATACGTCGAATCACATCGTCCATTCTATTAGGTGCGGCGGGGCCGCCCGCCCGTGCGCCCTCCAGAGAGCCGAGCGAGCCGCATCACGACACCGCGTGCGGCCCCAACAGGGCCTTGATACTGCCGAACAGGTCCGCCGTGCGCTCCACGCGCAGGCCGTCCCCCAGCTTCATCACCGTCGTGCGTCCGGGTTGCGCCAGGCGCATGTGCACCGCGGAGCGCCCGGGATACGACTGCAGGATCGCCTTGAGTTCCTCCACCACCGGCCTGGTGCATCGCGAATACTGCACCGACAGCACCAGCGGCGCATCGTCTCCCACGGTCACATCCGGGATTGTCATCTCGAACGCCTGCAACGACACCTCATCCTCGCGGCGGCGAATGCGGCCACGGATCGTCACAACCTGGTCTTCGGCCAGCGCCGTCGAATACGCCAGGTACGTGTCCCCGAAGAACATCACGTCGATCGAACCCTCCAGGTCTTCGATCGTGACGGTTGCGAACGCGTCCCCCTTTTTCGACATCTTTCGCTGAATCTGCGTGATCAGCCCGGCAATTTTGACGTGGGATCCATCGGGGCGTTCCTCGTCGGCCGTGAGGTTGACAATCGAGGTTTCGCCCTCCCGCGCGAGCAGGGGTTCCAGGCCATACAACGGGTGGTCCGACACGTACAGTCCCAGCATGTCGCGTTCGAAGGCCAGCAACTGCTTCTTATGCCATTCGGGGACTTCCGGAATATCCAGCGCGAAGGACGATGCGTCCTGGCCGTCCCCCGCCAGATCCGCGAACAGGTCGAATTGCCCCTCCGCCTCCTTGCGCTTGACGCCGATAACCGAGTCAACCGCCTGCTCATGGATGTTGACCAGCGCGCGCCGCACGTGGCCCAGCGAGTCGAAGGCCCCCGCCTTGATCAAGGATTCAATGGTGCGCTTGTTGCACACAACGGCCGGGACCTTGTCCAGGAAGTCCGTGAAGCTCGTGTAGCGCCCCCGCTGCTCGCGCGCGGCAACGATCTCTGCGACAACGTTTTGTCCGACGTTGCGTACCGCCGAGAGGCCGAAGCGGATGTCCTTGCCAACCGCCGTGAACAGGGCAACTGATTCGTTCACGTCCGGTGGCAACACGGTGATGCCCATGCGCCGGCATTCGGACAGGTAGATCGCGGATTTGTCCTTGTCCCCGCGCGTCGAGGTGAGCAGAGCGGCCATGTATTCGGCGGGATAGTGTGCCTTGAGGTAGGCGGTCCAATACGAAACCAGACCGTAGGCGGCCGTGTGCGCCTTGTTGAAGGCGTAGTCCGCGAACGACTCAAGAACCTTCCAGAGCGTTTCTTGGGCCTCAGAGGAATACCCGTTGGCGCTCATGCCCGCGAAGAAGTCGGCCTGCTGCTTGTCCAGCTCCGATTTCTTCTTCTTGCCCATGGCGCGGCGCAACACGTCGGCCTGGCCCAGGGTGAAGCCCGCGAGCTTTTGCGCCGCGGCCATCACCTGCTCCTGATAGACAATGAGCCCGTAGGTGCCGCCCAGCACATCGGCGAGCGGTTCTTCGAGCTCCGGGTGGATCGGTTCGACGGGCTGCAGCCCGTTCTTGCGCAGCGCGTAGTTCGTGTGCGAGTTCACGCCCATCGGCCCGGGGCGGTACAACGCGAGGACGGCGGAAATGTCCTCGAAGTTGTCCGGCTTCATCAGTTTCAGCAGCGAGCGCATGGGCCCGCCATCGAGCTGAAAGACGCCGAGCGTTTCCCCGCGTGCCAACAGTTGGTACGTATCGGGGTCGTCGAGTGACAGTTCCTCCAAAACTAGCGGCGCCTTGCCGTTGTGGACAATGTTGTCCAACGCGTCGTCGAGAATGGTCAGGTTCCGCAGGCCCAGGAAGTCCATCTTGATCAGTCCCAGACGCTCGCACGTCGGGTAGTCGAACTGCGTGATGACGGCGCCGTCCTGCGGCCGGCGCATGATCGGGATAATGTCGATCAGCGGGTGACTCGACATGATCACACCGGCCGCGTGCACGCCCCATTGCCTTTTGAGCCCCTCGATACCGCGAGCCAGCTCGACGACGCGCTGCGCATCGGGGTCCGCCGTATGGAGCTGGCGGAACTCGTCAGCTTCCTTGTATCGCTTGTCCTCGGGATTGAAGATTCCGCCCAGCGAAATGTCCTTACCCATGATGGCGGGGGGAAGCGCCTTGGTGAGCTTTTCGCCCATCGCAAAGGGCATTCCCAGCAACCGCGCGGAGTCCTTCAGCGCCTGCTTCGTCTTGATCGTGCCGTAGGTGACGATCTGCGAGACGCGGTCCTCGCCGTATTTTTCCGTGACGTACCGGATGACCTCGCCGCGGCGGCGCTCATCGAAATCGACGTCGAAGTCGGGCATGGAGACGCGTTCCGGGTTCAAGAACCGTTCGAAGATCAGGCCGTGTTCCAGCGGGTCCAGATCCGTAATGCGCATGGCATAGGCGGCCATGGACCCGGCACCGGAACCGCGCCCCGGACCGACGCGGATGCCGTGCTCCTTGGCCCAGTTAATGAAGTCCGCCACAACAAGGAAGTAGCCCGGGAAACCCATCTGGACTATGACTTCGGTTTCGTAGTTAGCCTGCTTGCGCACGGCATCCGGGATTCCCTGGGGGTAGCGCAGGTGCAGCCCCTTTTCGACTTCCTTAATGAACCAACTCGTTTCGTCCTCGCCCGGCGGGCACGGGAAGTCGGGCATATAGTTCGCGTCGGTATCGAACGAGACCTCGCACCGCAGCGCGAGCTCGAGCGCGTTGCGGCACCCCTGCTGATGGTCGGGGAACAGCGCGTACATCTCTTCGGTGGTCTTGACGTAGTAGCCCTCGCCGTCGAACGCGAAGCGCTTGCCGCCCTGCGCCTTTGTCGGCTCCGTCAGGGGATCGCCCGAGTTGACCGCGAGCAGGGCCTCTTGCGAATAGGCATCCTGCTTCTTGACGTAGTGCAGGTCGTTGGTGGTGATCAGGGGCGCGCCAATCGCCTTTGACAGCTCGATCAGGTCCGAAAAGGTGCGGCGCTCGATGTCGATTCCGTGGTCCATCAGTTCGACGTAGTAGTTATCCTTGCCGAAGATGTCCTGGAACTCCCCGGCCGCCCGCACCGCCTCATCCCACTGACCGAGCCGCAACCGGGTCTGGACCTCCCCCGACGGGCAGCCGGTGGCGCCGATGAGCCCCTGGGAATACCGCTCCAGCAGTTCCCGATCAGCGCGCGGCCACTTACCCATTTGCCCGTCGAGACTTGCCTCGGACCCCAGCCGGAACAGGTTGTGCATGCCGGTGTTGTTTTCGGCCCACAAGGTGATGTGCGTGTATGCGCCGCGGGCCGAGACATCATCGGGGTCGTCCGGACGCTCGCTCCAGCGGACCCGCGTGCGATCGTGTCGGCTGGTGCCGGGGGTCAGGTACGCCTCGAGGCCGATAATCGGTTTGACCCCCGCCGCCGTCGCCTTCTGCCAGAATTCGAAGGCCCCAAACAGGTAGCCGTGGTCCGTCATCGCCACCGCGGGCTGTTCCAGGCGCGCGACTTCCTTCACCAAATCGTCGATGCGCGCTGCTCCGTCGAGCATCGAGTATTCGGTGTGGCAGTGCATATGAGCGAAGTCAGAGGCGGCGGGCATGCCCCATATCCTAGTTCGCCTTGCGCAGCGTTTAGGGACCGACGAGGCCGCCCCGCCCTGTCAGTGGATTTCGCGCAGGTTGTCGAGAACCCGTTGCAAGCCGGCGGGGTAATCCGAGGTGATGCGCATCGGCGCGCCGGTGCGCGGATGCTCGAATTCGAGTTCCACGGCGTGCAGCCACTGGTGTTCGAGGTGCAAGCGTGCGGCCACCGTCGGGTCGGCGCCGTAGGTCATGTCACCGATGAGCGGGTGTCGCAGGGCGGACATGTGCACCCGAATCTGATGCGTGCGCCCCGTCTCCAGGTGCACCTGCGCGAGGCACGCGCCGGGGAGCATTTCGATGACTTCGTAGTGCGTGATCGATGGCTTCCCGTCAGCGGTGACGGCGAACTTGAAGTCGCGCCCGGGATGGCGGCCGATCGGCGCGTCGATGGTGCCCGCGAACGGGTCCAGGTGTCCTTGGACCAGCGCGTGATACACCTTGGTGACCCGGCGTTGCTTGAAAGCGCGCTTCATCACGGAGTAGGCAAGCTCCGATTTCGCGACGATCATCAGCCCGGACGTTCCCACATCCAGGCGGTGCACGATGCCCTGCCGCTCGGGCGGTCCGGATGTTGCGATCCTGTATCCGGCACCCGCCAAACCCGACAGCACGGTGGGGCCGTCCCACCCCGGCGACGAATGCGCGGCAACGCCTGCGGGCTTGTCTACGACCACGATGTCCTCATCGTCGTAGACGATGGACATCCCCGGGATCCGGTCCGACCGCGGTTCCGCAGGCGCGGCTGGCCGAGTCGGCTCGTCCACCTCCAGCAATGCGCCGCCCACGACCCTGTCCGATTTCTTGACCGCGCATCCGTCGATTCGCACCGCGCCGTTCGCGATGAGGTCTGCCGCGGCGCTGCGAGTGAATCCGAGCATCCGCGCCATCACCGCGTCGACGCGGTCGCCCTCTAACCCGTCCGGAACGAAATAGCTCCTGGTCATTGCTGCGGACTGCGCCCCAACGGTACGCGGCGCAGGTTCAGGTAGGCCACGGCGAGCGCCGCAACGACGAGGGCGATGTCGGCGACGTTACCCACGAAGATCCCGTAGTCGATGAAGTCAACCACGTGGCCGCGGCCGAATCCCGGCGCGCGAAAGAGCCGGTCGATGACGTTACCCAGCGCCCCCCCGAGCAGGAGGCCGAGCGCTATTGCCCAGGCACGGTTCCCCACCCGCCTGGCCGTCAGGACGACGCCCACGGTGATCGCCACGGCGATGACGGTGATGATCCACGTGCTCGATGCGCCCAGGGACAACGCCGCGCCGGGGTTGAAGACCAGCCGCAACCCGAGCAAGTCGCCGATGAGCGAGATTCTCTCGCCACGGTGCGACAACGCGGCAAGCGCCCAGACCTTCGTGAGCTGGTCGATGACGACCGTAATCGCGGCAATCCCAAAAAGCGTCAGGGATGCCCCCCAGCGAGACTTCACCTAGCGCCGCTCCTCACGTTGCTTGCACGCCACGCACAGTGTTGCCCGGGGGAAAGCCATGAGGCGGGCCTTCCCGATGGCGTTTCCGCAGTTCTCGCACTGCCCGTACGTTCCGTCCTCGAGCCGTTCGATCGCTCGCGCGTTCTGGGCAGCCAGGGCTCGCAGGTTGTTGATCATGGACAGTTCGTGTTCTCTTTCGAGTGCCGACGATCCGGAATCGGCCTGGTCGTCCCCCGCACCGTCGCCAGAATTGCGCAACAGTTCGGACAGCGACTTGTCGGCCTGTCCCAACTCAGTGGCGAGTCGCGAGCTTGCCGCCACCAGGTCGTGGACCACGGCCCCCAGTTCCTTGCCCGTCCAGGGCTGTTCGCCATCGCGAACCGGGAACTTCGACGCCTCCTTGGTCAGGCCACGCAAACGCCCTTCCGTGTCGCGTGGCCCCGTCTTTTCGTCCGTGGTCATGGCACCTAACTCTCGTTCGCTGGATCGGTCTGAACTTCCGGCTGCAACGCTTCGCGCTTAGCCACGTCGGGAAAGGATACACGCTTTGGGACGCCGCAAGCTGCGGGACCGCCGATACGATTGCGTGGAGGATGAAAAAACGAAGGGGCGGACGCCGCGTCTAAGCACGCAGCCTCCACCCCCTCGCCGAAAAAGACGCGCTACATTTACGCGTTCGACGATGGACCGGTCTGCAGGTCCTCGAGAAGGCCCTTGAGCGAAGACTCCAAGCGTCCGCGGTAATCCCGCTCGAAGGTCTTGAGGTCTTCGATCTTGCCCTCGAGCGCTGAGCGGTCACGGTCCAGGTCGGAAAGAACCTGCGCCGACGTGTTCTTGGCCTCGGTAACAATCCGGTCGCTCTCCGCTTTCGCCTCGGAGATTAGCCGCGCCGCTTCCTCTTGACCCTGACGAACGTGGTCGTCGTGCAACTGCTGCGCAAGCTGGATGATCCCCGATGCCGCATCCGATTCCGCCTGGGGCGTTGCGGCCGCCTGCTGCTGCGCGTTCTCCAGTTCCTGCGCCTTGGCAGCGAGTTCCGCGTCCTTGGCGGCCGCCGCCTGCTGCGCGGCCAACAATTCACCGTCCTTGGCCGCTACCTGCTCCTGGAGGGAAATGAGCTGCTCTTTGAGCGCGGCGGCCTCGTTCTTCGCGGACTCTGCGTCGGCCTGCACTGCCGCGAGCGAACCACTGTTGTCGGTGGCGCTAGCCTCCGCCGCGGCGAGGCGGGCTTCCGCGGCGGCGAGTTGCTCGCGCACCCCACCGAGTTCGGCCTCGAGCGCGGCGGCCTTGCCGTCGTCGACGGGTGCCGCTTGAGCGGCGTCGACCTGCGACTTCAGCGACTCGTTTTCCACGTACAGTTCACGCAACGTACCGAGCACCAGATCCAGGAAGTCATCGACTTCCTCGATGTCATAGCCGTCTCGGAACTTCGTCGTCTGGAACGTCTTGTTCAGGACGTCATCTGGTGTCAGCAGTTCCATCGTTTCACCTCGGACAATAGAGTTCGGATCGCGCGGATATACAACCACACGCTGGGACTACGTTAGCCGATAAGTGCTGGATCGCGCACCCACGGAAGCGGCGGCGTCCAAAAAATCGGCATCATCGTGCAGATTTGGGGTCAGGCGGCAGCCAGATAGCTGACGAATTGCAAGGCGATCGAACACGCGAAAAAAAGCACCATAAAGCTCAGATCGAGCGAAATCGCGCCCAGTCGGAGGTCAGGTATCACCTTGCGGATCGCCTTGAGCGGCGGATCGGTCACACTGAACGTGACTTCGGCTACCACGAGCATCGCGCCGCGCGGACGCCAGTCCCGGTTGAGGACCTGAACCCAACTAATCCCCACGCGCACGAAGAGGATCAGAATGTAGGCGATGAGAATCCAGGACAGGAGTTGCCAAACGAATGTCACGGCTCAGCTTTGGTTGTAGAAGCCAGCCCGCGTGCCCTCGCTCGCGCCGCCCTCGCTGTCGATTTCTACCGTTTCCGGCGACAGAAGGAACACCTTGGCCGTGACGCGCTCAATGTGCCCGTGCAAACCGAAGATGAGGCCCGCGGAGAAATCCACTAGGCGCTTGGCGTCCGCATCGGTCATATCCGAGAGGTTGATGATGACGGGGGTACCCTCACGGAAGGCCTCGCCAATGAGGCGAGCATCGTTGTAGGACCGGGGGTGGATGGTGGTGATTCGCTTCAATTCGCCAGCTCCGCTGTTCGTTTCCTGAACGGCCGGACGCAGGTGCGTGACGGGGGCCTCGTACTGCGCAACGTCCTGCTGCCCCTGGTCGGGATCGTCGTAGTATTGGTCGCCACCGTCGTAGTCCAGGTCGCCTTGCTCGTCTCGGTTGTCCCCAAAGCCCAAGTACAGCATGGTCTTCCTTATGGCATTTGAGGCCATTTGATACTCCGTTCCTGCTGGTGGTCGGCCCGCGGAAGTGAGCCGTGTCGTCGCGTGTGTTCTAAACGCTAACCGCGATGCGGAATCGGGGGCCGTAACGACACGCCGCAACTCACTTGCTCACGATCACCCCGGCGAAGCGCCCCGTCACGCCGCTGCCCTCGTGGCAGGACCGACGGTAGGAGTAAAGATCGTCGTGTTCATAGGTGCACGCTGGATCAACCGCGACGATCCTCACGTCGAGTCGGCGTAACTGAGCTTGCACCGCGGCGCCGATGTCCAGCCCGGCGCTATTCCACCGAGTTGTGGCGAACGCCGCCGGTTCCGCTTCGCACACGGCCGATCGCAAGTCCGGTGGGACCTCGTAGCATCGCCCGCAAATGTGCGGACCGACCGCCGCGAGGATGAGATCGGAGCCGCCCGAACGAAGTTGGCCCACCGCGGCCGCTATCACCCCGGAGAGCATTCCTGCCCTGCCCGCGTGCACGGCGGCCGCATGGCCCGTCGCCGGGGCGGCCAGGAGCACCGGAACGCAATCGGCCACCAGCACCGCGACGGCGCAGCCGCCGCGGTGCGTGATCAACGCATCCGCGGTGCCGACCTCACCCGTTGGGAACCGGTCGGTGACGGCCGCAACGGTATTCGAGTGGACCTGATTCATGTAGGCGACCGGGCTCCCCAACTCGCGCGATAGCCGATCTCTGTTCGCGCCGACGTCCTTGGGGTCGTCACCGACGTGGGAACCCAGGTTGAGGCTTGCCCACGGTTCGCGGGAAACGCCCCCGCAAGTCGCCGTGAATCCGCCGACAAAACCGTCGCCGATTTCGACCCGGCGCAGCAGCCGCGCGCGCACCGCGGATCCCCTACCTCAGGAAGTCGGGAAGGTCCAGGTCATCACTGGGACGCTGCCGGGGTGCCTGCTCCTCGAAGATTCGCGGGACCTCAATGGCTCCCGTTGCCGGGGACGTCGTGGGGGTCGGGCGCGTTGCGGGACGCTGCGGGGCAGCGGGCTCGGCTTGCGCGTGAGGTTGCGCGGACGAGCCCGTCTCGTCGATTTCCTCGTCAAGGGGCACGACCGGGCGCACCACCGCGTGCGCACCGGTCGCCGTAGCCGCCTGGCGCTCGGCACGGCGCGTGCGGAACTCGCCCGCGGCCGCGGGCGCGCCGCCCGCCGACGATTGGGCCGGCGCCGGTGCGGCAGCGACGGGGGCCACGGGGGCCGACGCGACCGCGTGGCTAGGGGCCGGTGCCGGCTTGGCATCGGGCGCATCGAAGCCCGCGGCAATCACCGTCACGCGCACTTCATCGCCCAGCGCATCATCGATGACGGTTCCAAAGATGATGTTCGCTTCGGGGTGCGCCGCTTCGTGCACCAGGCGAGCGGCCTCGTTGATCTCAAACAGACCAAGGTCGCTGCCTCCCTGAATGGAAAGCAACACGCCGTGTGCGCCATCGATGCTGGCCTCCAGGAGCGGCGAGGAAATCGCCATCTCGGCAGCCTGCACCGATCGATCCTCACCGCGAGCCGCTCCGATCCCCATGAGCGCGCTACCGGCGCCCTGCATGACGGATTTGACGTCTGCGAAGTCGAGGTTGATCAGGCCGGGCGTTGTGATGAGGTCGGTAATGCCCTGGACGCCGGAGAGGAGAACCTGGTCGGCGGAATGGAAGGCATCGAGCGCGGACACGTTGCGGTCGGACATCTGTAGCAGGCGATCGTTCGGGATGACGATGAGGGTGTCGACCTCGTCGCGCAGCGCTTCGATTCCGGCGTCCGCCTGCGACGACCGGCGGCGCCCCTCGAAGCCGAACGGCCGCGTCACGACACCGATCGTCAGGGCCCCGAGACTGCGCGCGATGCGGGCCACCACGGGAGCACCACCGGTTCCCGTGCCGCCGCCCTCACCCGCGGTCACGAACACCATGTCCGCTCCGCGCAGGACGTCGGCAATGTCCTCTTCGTTGTCTTCGGCGGCCTTGCGGCCCACCTCGGGGTCGGCCCCCGCCCCCAGACCGCGAGTGAGTTCGCGGCCCACGTCCAGCTTGACATCGGCATCGGACATCAGCAGGGCTTGCGCATCGGTATTGATCGCAACGAACTCGACGCCGCGCAATCCGACTTCGATCATTCGGTTCACGGCGTTCACACCGCCGCCGCCGATGCCGACGACTTTGATGACTGCCAGGTAGTTCTGCGGATCCGCCATGGCCCAACCCTTCGATATTCCTTAACCCTCTACTTGAGAGTTATAGTTATGTCAGTTTCAACTGCCACCCAGACGCTAAACGCCATCTGCCCGCGCACCTACGATATTGCGTGCGTGTCGGGCGATTCACCCGGCGATTCACGAAATTGCCGATTCACGAGGTTATCGGCGCGGTCGGTGCGGACACGTCGAAGACCTTGACCCCGGCAGCGCCGGAATCCTTGCGCAGCACTCGCAACACCTTTGTTTTCAGCACATTGTTGGTGGAGTCGCCCCACACCACCTGCTGTTTGGTGTCGAGAACCAGCGTGATGTCATCTTGCGTCGTCGCCCGCACGGTGGTGATGTCGCTAGCCAGCGACTGCGGGATGGCAGCCAAAACCACCAGCACGGATTCGAGCACCACCTTGTTGTCCCCGGCCACGGGAATCGAAATCTCAGGCAGATCGCTCGGGGCCTTCGCCACGCGTCCCACCTGGACGGCCTCAGCATCCAGTAATACGTATCCGCCCGATGCGGAATCCTTGACGGCCGCGACGGGCTCGCGAGCCAGGATCGTAATCGCAATACCGCGCGGCCACACGCGCTTGATGCTGACATCTTGGACCCCGCGCACGTCCTTGATGGCTAGCCTCAGAGCCGTTGTATTGAGCCGCGGCAGCGGGGTCCCCGTTCGCTTGGCCACCAGA
Organism: Rarobacter incanus; assembly: GCF_006715765.1. Classification (NCBI taxonomy): domain Bacteria; kingdom Bacillati; phylum Actinomycetota; class Actinomycetes; order Micrococcales; family Rarobacteraceae; genus Rarobacter; species Rarobacter incanus. The sequence continues at coordinate 149,263 of NZ_VFNV01000001.1, read as the reverse complement.
GCCTCGACGGAGGCCCGATCCACGGTTTGCTCGGTGCCCTTGATAGTTACCCGATTGGGTTGCAGCGCGAAAATCGGGGAAAAGAAGATGGTCCATACCACGGCCGCCAGGATCGCGCAGACCGCGCCGGCCCACCACCAGCGCCGCCGCCTGCGTGCCGATTGGATGCGCGCGCGCTCCTCGATCCGCGCCTGGAGCCCGGTCGATACTACCGAACGAGGCCCGGTAGCCGGGCGGATATAGCCGGGGGTGGGGTCGATGGCCTCGGGAAGGGCAGATTCGTCCGCCTCTCGCTCGGGCGTTTCTGCGCCGCCAGCGCGGTTCGCGGCCCCCACCGCCTCGCCGCCAGAGCGGTTCGCCGCGCGGGACCCGGCAGCCGCGCGGACTAAGCGGCCGGGTCCCGCGATCGGTCGGGCTGGAGGCTTCACGAGACGCCGGCGCTATCGGCTAGGGCCGCCAGCACTTCATCGGCAACCGTCGTAATGTCGCCGGCGCCCACGAGCGCGATCACATCACCGGGTCGCGCCATCGCGGCCGCGCGGCGGGCCGCAGCATGCATGTCGTCGACCGATTCGAGCCGCGATTTTGCACCGGCAGCCTTCACGATAGTGAATCCGCCGACGTCGGTACGCGGGGCCTCCCGGGCCGGGTACACGGACGTGACCAGCGCGTGGTCGGCCAGCTCAAGGGCGCGGGCGAACTCGTCGGCAAAATTTTGCGTACGCGAGTAAAGATGCGGCTGGAAGATCACCAGCACGCGCCCCGGGGCCGCCACCTTCGACGCGGCGGTAATCAACGCGGCCACCTCCGTGGGGTGATGCGCGTAATCATCGATCACGCGGACACCGCCAACGACGCCCCGCGTTTCAAACCGGCGCCCGGTTCCGATGAACTGATGCAGAGCGCGCGCGGCATCATTCACGTCGAATCCCAGCTCCGCCGCCACCGCAAGGGCCATCGCCGCGTTCCTCACGTTGTGCTCACCGGGAACCTGCAATTCGAGGGGCACGGGGCCGTGGCCGCGAGGCCGCACGATCGCGCTCGTAACAGCATCCTTGCCCGGTATCTCGACGTTGCCGATGCGATAGTCTGCGGCCTGATCGAATCCGACGGTTACCACTCGCGGGGAGCGCGCGGTCCCGTTCCCAGGTGCCGCGAGGGTGCGCAAGAGACGGCGCGTGCCGGGGTCGTCGCTGTTGGTGACGATCAGACCGCCGGGACGCACGCACCCGGCGAACGACACGAAGGCCCGGTCGAAGGCCGCGGCGCTTCCGTAGTGGTCCAAATGATCGGGTTCGATGTTATTGATGACCGCAATCGCCGGGCGGTAGTTCAGGAACGAACCATCGGACTCATCGGCCTCGATAACCATCGACTCGCCTGTGCCAGAATGCCCGCCGCTCACCGTCCCCGACGCAAGCTTGACGGATCCACCCACCGCGAATGAGGGATCATCTCCCAATTCGCGCAGCATGACCGCGATCATCGCCGTCGTCGTTGTCTTGCCGTGGGCGCCGGCGACCGCGATCAGGCGCCGCGGATTCGCCACGGCAGCGAGCGCCTCCGACCGGTGCAGCACGGGCAGCCCCGCCGCGCGCGCCGCCACAAGTTCGCAGTTGGTATCCCCGATCGCGCTGGAAACGACGACGGTATCGGCGCCCTGCACGTGCGCCGGATCGTGACCGACCCACACTCGGATCCCGCGGGCGCGCGCACTCTTGAGATTCGCGGAGTCGTGGGCGTCGCTCCCCTGCACGTCCAGCCCCAGGTCCGCCAGCAACTGGGCAACGACCGACATGCCGGCTCCCCCGACCGCGATGAGGTGAACCGTTCCCCACGTCCGCGGATCGTTGCGATCAAAAACTGGTTGAGAGGTCATTGCCGCACTATCGCCTTCACTATCAGATCGGTGAGTGTCTTTGTTGCATCGAGCGCCCCGACGGAGCGCGCGGCGGTGCGCATGTTCGCGAGCCGATCGGGGCTTTGCCACAAGGGAATCGCGTTGTCCTCGAGCCAGGACGCCGTGAGATCGGCATCGTTGACGAGCACCCCGCCCCCCGCGGCAACGACATCGTGGGCGTTGCGCGCCTGCTCGCCGTTCCCGATCGGAAGCGGAACATAGACCGCAGGCAGACCAAGCGCGGCCAATTCGCACACCATTCCGGCGCCCGCCCTGGTCAGGACCATATCCGCCAACGCGAAAAGCTGATCCATGTTGTGGGCGTATTCGATAACCACGTAACGATCTCGCAGCGCCGCATCCAGCATAGAGCGAGCCCGCAGCGCGGCCTCCGTCTTTCCGCGACCGGTGACGTGGACGACTTGGCCCTCGCGCACGAGCCGGTGCACGCTGCCCGCGACCGCTTCGTTGATGCTCTGCGCCCCTAGCGACCCACCGGTTACGAGCAGAGTCGCAAGCTCCGGATCGATCCCGACTGCTGCCGCGGCCGCCCACCGGGCCGCGCGGCCCCTGCCCGCAGCATTGGCCGCCGCGAGCTCCTCGATGGGCGCCCGCAGGGGAAGCCCGACTTGCTGCGCCCCGGGCAGCGGCGTGTGGGCGAACGTCGTGGCGACGACAGAGGCCCACCGCGCTCCCACCCGGTTGGCGAGACCGGGGCGGGTGTTTTGTTCGTGGATGATCAACGGCAACCGCAGCTTGCGCGCCGCCAAGTACGCCGGCGTTGCCACATACCCACCGAAGCCGACGATCCCCTGGGCGCCGACCTCCTGAATGATCCGGGCCACGTCCTTGACCGCCGCGTTGAAGCGAGTCGGCAGTGTCACCAAGTCTGCCGACGGGCGCCTGGGCAGTGGGACCCGCGGAATATATCGCAGGTCAAGACCTGCTGCGGGAACGAGTTCCGCCTCCACCCCGGTCGCGGTCCCCAACGCGGTGAGGCGTGCGCTCGGGTACCGGCGGCGGAGTTCCGCCGCGACTGCCAGCAGCGGATTGACGTGCCCGGCGGTGCCGCCGCCCGCCAAGACCAGCGATAACGGTTGGTTCATGATCGGCCTTTTTTGTTGGATCGGGTCGGTAACCCCGTGCGGACTGAGTGCGCGATGACGCTCACGGACTTGCGCACCACCGAGGGGCGCGTTCGCAGCAGTTCCGCCGCGCCCGGCTCCGTGCGCGCAAATTGGATAACTACGCCAAGCGCCAGCATCGTCGAGATCAACGCGGATCCACCGGAGGAGATGAGCGGCAAGGGGACGCCGATCACGGGCAGGAACCCGATGACGACTCCGATGTTGATGAGCGCCTGCCCGATGATCCAGCACGCGATCGCGGCAGTGGTCACGCGCGCCATCATATTGTCGTGACGGCGAATGATCCTGATCATCCCCAAGCCAAGGGCGGCGAAGAGCAGCAGTACGGCGACGGTGCCGAGCAGCCCGAGTTCCTCGCCAATTATCGCGAAAATGAAGTCGTTGTGAGCCTCCGGCAGATAGGACCACTTCTGGCGGCTGGCGCCAAGGCCCACTCCCGTGATTCCCCCGGACCCCAGTCCCCACAAGCCGTGCTTAGTCTGGTAATTGAGGCCCTGCGGATCGCTGACGTCATCGTGTCCCAGCCAGGCTTTGATGCGCGAAATCCTGTTACTCGCTACGAGCACGTATGCGACCGCGAATGTCGCGAATCCGGTTGCGGCAACCACGAACACGCGAAGAGGAATCCCCGCCACGAACAGCGCCCCGGCGGCCAGGAGCATCAGAATTCCCGCGGTCCCCAGGTCGTTGCCTGCGACAACCAAGAGGAGCGCCAGGAAGATCACGGGCACCGCGGGGAAAATGGCCGCGCGCACGTCGTTGAGTTGATCGCGTTTGTGGTACATCACAAAACCGAGCCACAGCGCCAGGGCAATCTTGATGAATTCCGACGGTTGAATAGTCACGGGTCCCGCGATGTGAACCCAGTTCGTGTTACCGCCCTTGCCGCGAGCCAGCGGGGTGAAGATGAGCATCTGCATGAGGAAGGAGGCGACCAAAATGACGCCCGTTAGTCGCATGTAGGCCGCGATGGGTATCCGACTGGCAACAAGCATCAGCGCAAGACCCACCACGACGTACATTCCCTGTTTGAGGAATTCCGCGAACACTGATTCGCCGTCGGCCAGCGCCTCTATCGAGGAACTGGAAAGGACCATGACCAGCCCGAATACGATGAGCATCGCAGACGATCCGACCACCATGTAATAGCTGGTCAGCGGGGAGTCCCACACGGAGGCGAACCACCGGCTGGTGCCGGCCCCCCGCGTGGGCGCCTGCTTGCGGGCGGGCGATGACACGGTCGACGGTTTGGCGCCGATACGTGTCATTCCTCGTCGATCTCCCTTTCGCCCCGCAGTTCCGACACCGCGCTAGCGAATGCTTCACCGCGATGGGCATAGGAAACGAACTGATCCATTGACGCGCATGCGGGAGCCAACAGGACCGTCTGCCCGGGTCGGGCGAGGGCTGCCGCCGCGCGCACGGCGTGCAACATCACCGCCTCATGCTCGCTGGGGTCGACCACCGCGGTCGGGACATCGCTCGCGTGTCGGCCAAGTGCTTCGCGAATGAGCGACTGATCTTGGCCGATGACAACGACCCCGGCGAGTTTGGGGCGAACCTGCGTCACCAGGTCGTCGAAGCTGACGCCCTTGGTCAGGCCTCCGACGATCCAGACCACCGATCCATCGGCCTGCGCCGCCAGCGAAGCCGCGGCTGCGTGCGGATTCGTGGCCTTCGAATCGTCGACGTAGGCCACACCGCGCACCTGCGCCACCTTTTGTATGCGGTGCGCGCCGGTGTGAAATGCCGCTAACCCAGAATGCACCGCATCCGCACTCACCCCGTATGCGCGGGCCAGAGCGGTTGCCGCAAGGACGTCCAACACGGAATGCGGGGGGATGATTCCATCGATGGCCAGCCCGGCCATGTCGTCGAATGTGGCCAGTTCTTGCGCAAAACGCTGTCTGGTCACGTCATCGATTCCCGCGTGGAAAGCACGGTCGACGATGAGAGCGTCCACTACCCCGATTTGCCCGGCAGCGGGCGCGCCGCGCGTGAACCCAATGGCTCGAGCGCCGGGCGCGACGTGGGCCTGCTGAACCATGGAGGTGATCGCGACGTCTCCCACCGGATACACGCACGCTCCCGTGACGCCCTGATAGATGCGCGCCTTGGCTCGCGCGTAGGCGTCCATGGAACCGTGCCAATCCAAGTGGTCCTGCGCAACGTTGAGAACCACCGCCGCCAGGGCCTGCATGTCCCGCGCGTAGTGAAGCTGAAAACTCGATAGTTCGACGGCGAAGACGTCGTAGGAAGGATCTAGAGCGGCCGTCACCAACGGCGACCCGACGTTGCCCACGGTGGCCACCCGGGCATTAGCGCGCGCGAGAATGGAGGACAGCACCTCGACGGTAGTCGTCTTGCCGTTGGTGCCTGTGACGGCGAGCCACGGCGCGGGCTTCCCCGTTGCCGCCGTCGCCACGCGCAGGTGCCAGGCCAGGTCAATCTCTCCGATGACCGGGATTCCAACGGCCGCGGCGCGCTTGAATATGTCGGCGTCGGGATGCCAACCGGGCGATGCGACGACCAGATCAATCGCGCCTACGTCGATTTGGCTGGCATCCGCGAAATCCGCATCCCTGCGCGCATCGAGCGTGCGCACGCTGCCGCATCTGCCCCTGAGCGCGTCGCGAACGGCCAGGCCCGTGACCCCCGCCCCGGCCACCAGTACCCGCGCGGTATCGAGTGAGGCCTGCCACGTCATGATGCGACCACCCACTGCCCGTAGAAGAGTCCGAGCCCCAGTGCCGCGCACAGCCCCGCGATCAGCCAGAAACGAACGACGATATTGACTTCGGGCCACCCCAGCAACTCAAAATGGTGGTGCAGCGGCGCCATCTTGAAGACGCGCCTGCCGGTCGCTTTGAAGAACCCGATCTGGATGACGTCGGACATGACGATGATGAAGAACAGCCCGCCGATAATGACCGCAAGAACCTCGGTGCGCGACAGAATCGAAATGGCCGCATACGCGCCGCCCAATGCCAGCGAACCGGTGTCTCCCATGAAGATCTTTGCCGGGCTGGCATTCCACCACAGGAATCCGCAACACGCCCCCGCGATTGCGGCCGCGACGATCGCCAGGTCGTAAGGATCGCGCACGTCGTAACAGCGCGAGGGTAGTGCCATGGCGCCCGCGCAGTCCTGGTTGACCTGCCACAGGCCCACGAAAATGTAGGCGCCGAAGGCGATAAGCGATGCGCCCGTCGCCAGGCCATCGAGACCATCGGTGAGATTGACCGCGTTCGACCAGGCGGTGATCAGAAAGTTGGCCCAGATGATGAAGAGAACCACGCCAATGCCGATCCCCCACGCCGCCATGTTGATGGATGTGTCTCGCAGGAACGAGATTCGCATCGATGCCGGGTAGCGCCCGTGCTGGTCCCTAAATTGCAGCGCTAGCACGCTGAACGAAATACCGATGATCCCCTGCCCAATGACCTTCCAGGTTGGGGAGAGGCCGAGGCTTCGTTCCTTCCTGATCTTCGTGAAATCATCAGCGAATCCGACGAGGCCCAGGCCCACCATCAGGCCTATCACCAAAATCGCCGATACACCGGGAACGCGCCCGACGATGAGTGCCGAAACCAGCCAACCGGCAACGGTTGCGCCGATGATGACGACACCACCCATCGTCGGGGTACCTCGCTTGACCATGTGCGTGGCAGGGCCGTCTTGGCGTATGAACTGCCCATACTGGTGGCGAACGAGGAAGCGAATGAACAGTGGCGTTCCCAGCATGGCGACCGCAAAAGCGACGGCCGCAGCGGTAAGCAAGGCGATCATTCGGCGACACCGCCCGCGGCCAGTTCATCGGCCAGTTCCCACAGGCCGGCCCCGTGCGATGACTTCAGCAAAACTACGTCTCCCTCGCGTAACTCATGTTGGAGCAGGTCACGCGCGTCGCGAATTGTGTCAACAAAGACTGCTTCATCGCCCCACGACCCCTCCTGCGTCACGCCGTCGAAGATACCCGATGCGCCCGCCCCCACAACAATAGTGCGCGAAATGTTCAAGCGGACCGCCAATCGCCCGACTTCGTCGTGCTTGGCGCGCGATTCGGGACCGAGTTCAAGCATTTCGCCCAATACCGCGACCGTCCGGCGCCGCCGCGCCGCGCGTTGGGCGAGCGTGCGCAACGCGGCCTTCATCGAATCCGGATTCGCGTTATAAGAATCGTCGATGATGGTCACCCCGTCGGGGCGTTCGGTGACATGCATCCGGTGCGCCGAAAGTGCCTTCGCGGAGCTCAGCGCCCCGGCCACGGCGGCGACAGCAAGCCCCAAAGTGATTCCCACACTCGCGGCCGCCAGCGCGTTCATGACGTTGTGCGCGCCGATGAGTTGCAAGCTGACCGGGGCCGATTGAGCGGTGCGGTGATCCGTCACCGTAAAGTCGACTCCCCCATCGGGGCGGACGATCTCGTCGCTTGCCCGGATGTCGGCATCGGTGACATGTCCGAAGGTCACAACGGGCCCGGCGGTGAGGGCCGACATGGCTCGCACCCTGAGATCATCGGCGTTCAGCACGGCGGTGCCTCCAGCGGCCAGCCCCAGTACTAATTCGCTTTTGGCCTCCGCAACGGCCTCGATGCCGCCGAATTCTCCCAAATGGGCCTGCCCGACCATCAGTTCGACGGCGATGTCAGGGGGCGCGATCGAAGTGAGATAGGTCAATTCACCGAGGTGGTTGGCGCCCATCTCGAGGATCAAGAAACGAGTTTCCTCCGTCGCCCGCAATACGGTCAATGGCAGGCCGATCTCGTTATTGAAGGAACGAATCGGTGCCACCGTCGGCGCGTGCGAACCCAGGATCTGCAATAGCAGATCCTTTGTTGTGGTCTTCCCCGCAGATCCGGTGATGGCCACGACGCTCATCTTCGCCCGCTCACGCAGCCTCTTGAGCACTCCGCGCGCAAGGGCGCCAAGCGCAGCCGCGCTATCGGCGACGACGACGCTCGTGACGTTAGCGATGGTGCGCTCAGCGATGACGACAGCCACCCCGCGCGCCACGGCGGCGTCAGCGAACGCGTGCCCATCGTTGCTTTCGCCGCGAATCGCCACGAACACGCCGCCGGGAACCGCCTCGCGTGAGTCGGTGACCACATCCGCGGTCACCGTTGCGTCTTCACCCACAACCTCGCCGTCCACCATCGAGGCAATTTCGGCAGCAGTCAGTTGAATCACGCAATCTCCTCCATCAGCATTTCGGTGCCCCCAGACCTAGTTTGTTGCACCCAGGGCGGCACGGGCGGCATCCCGGTCATTGTACGGAGTGAATACGCCCGCAACTTCCTGCGTCGGTTCGTGCCCCTTACCCGTAATGATCACCGTGTCGCCGGCGCTTGCGTGTGCGATCGCAACTGCAACCGCATCCCAGCGCGGCGATACTTCGTGCACCAGCTCGCCGCCGGGACGCACGGATGCTACTCCCGCAAGAATGGCCGCGCGTATCGCCGCGGGGTCTTCCGACCGCGGGTTTTCATCGGTGACGACCAGTTCGTCCGCCAAGCGGGCCGCGATCTCCCCCATGATCGGGCGTTTGCCGCGATCGCGGTCCCCATCGGATCCGAAAACGATAACCAGCTTGCCGGGAGTTATCGCCCGTACGCCCTCCAGCGCGAGCGCCAAGGCGTCGGGTGTGTGCGCGTAGTCCACGATGACGAGCGGCCGATCCGGGTCATCCACGACACGCTCCATGCGCCCCGGAATCGCCGTGATGCTCTCGATTCCCGCGGCCGCATCCGCAAGCGAGACCCCGGCGCTGTGGGCGATCACCATCGCCAATGCGGCGTTTGCAACGTTGACGATTCCGGGCAGCGGGCAGTGCACGCCGATCGCGATGCCGTCCGGACCTCGCAACGTGAAGCTCGACCCGATCTTTCCCATCGTCACGTGCGCGTCGGTCACCCGCCATTGCGCTGAGTCATACCCTGCGGATTCGGGGTGCGTGGCAACGGTGGCGACGGGAATTTTCGCCTCCGCGGCCAGTCGTTGGCCCCACTCGTCGTCGACGCAGACCACGCCGCGCCGGGCCACACCCGCAGAAAACAGCCGTGCCTTGTCGTGGAAGTAATTCTCCATGGTGACGTGAAAATCGAGGTGATCGCGTTGCAGGTTCGTGAACCCGACGACGTCGAACTGCGCCCCGGCGATCCGCTGCAAGGCAAGCGCGTGGGAGGACACCTCCGTGGTCAGGGCGCCAGCGCCGCGCTCGGCGGCCATCGCCGTGACGGACTGGAGCACGGGCGCTTCCACCGTCGTGCGAGGGCTCGGGATCGCCACATCACCGACACGCAGTTCCACGGTTCCGAGCAACGCGGTGGTGCCGACGCCGCGCGCCATGGCCGCATCGATAAAGTAGGTGGTCGTCGTCTTCCCGTTTGTGCCGGTGACGCCGATCGTCACCAGTTTGGAGCACGGGTAGTCGTAGAACCAGGCCGCGATTTCCCCCGTCACCTCGCGTTGCTCGTCACGGTTACGGAATATCAGCAGCGGGAGGTCACTGTAGGCCGGGTCTGCACCAATGAGACCCCCGCCCTCGTCGTCTGTCAAAACTGCGACCGCGCCAGCGGCCACGGCCCTATCGACGAATTTCGCGCCGTGCGTCTTCAGCCCGCGCAAACCGACGAAAAGGTCACCCGGTTCCAGGTCCCCAGTTCCGACGGCCAGACCCGTGATAGTTACGCTGCGATGAGCGGAATTTTCAAGGACGAGCGCTCCGCCGAATCTGTCGACCACATCCCCTAGGGTCTTGCCGAAGACGGCACGGGGCCGCATAAGTCCTTGCTGCGAAGTCATACCTGTCAATCTACCGTTCGCGAGTTGTGAACCCCGGCAAGGCTCACCATTCTTCCTTATACAGCTTGGCCTTGGTCGTGCTGGGGGCAATCCCGAGGCGTTGTAGCGCGTAGGTGCCAACCTTCGCAAAGACGGGCCCCGCCACCGCACCACCGTAGATCGATACCTTCTCGCTGGGGTTGTTCACCACCACCGAGATCACCAACTGGGGGTCCTCTGCCGGGACGACTCCGATGAACGACGCCACGATGTCGTTCATTTGCCCGCTCGCATCCGCGGCTTGCGCCGTGCCCGTCTTCGCGGCAACGCGGTATCCGGTGATGGCGCCGGCCTGCCCCGTGCCGTCGATCACCGTCGATTCGAGCATCTTGAGCAAATCCTTGGCAACGGATTCCTTGATAACCTGCGTTCCCTCATCCGCTGCCCCGGTATCCGCACCGGATGTGTTGATGTCGTCCGTCACCTTGCTCCCGGAAACCTGCTTGACAAGGTGCGGGTTGACCTTCTTACCGGAGTTCGCGATCGTCGCGAACACGTCCACGGCCTGGAGCGCGGTGACCGATACACCCTGCCCGAATAGAACAGTTGACTTTGTGCGCCCATCCCACTTATCGACGGGGTGCAATATGCCGCGAGATTCGCCCGCCAATTCGATCCCCGTGAGTTCACCGAAACCGAATTTATGCAGATAGTCGTAACGCACTTGCAGCGGTAGGTCCTCTGCCGCCATGACGGTTCCGGTGTTCGACGAGTTGGAAAGAATGCCGGTCAGCGTCCATTTCGCCGTCGGGTGATCGTGCGAGTCCTTGAAGGTCTGACCGTTTGCTGTCGTGTAGCGGTCCGGGACCTTGTATCGGCTCTTGGGCGTGGCAAGCCCCGTCTCCAGCAGCGCCGCCATCGTGATTACTTTTGCCGTCGATCCCGGCTCAAATACGTCCGATACCGCCTTGGAACCGCGGTCCGCCGGGTCGGACTTGCCGGGAGCATTGGGATCGACCGACTTGTATTCCGCGAGCGCGTACAGCTCCCCCGTCGTGGGATTCATGACGGTGACCGAACCGCCGCTGCCACCGACGGCCTTGATCTGATCCGCCAGGGCCTGCTCTGCCACGTACTGAATGTCGCGGTCAATGGTGAGTTCGACGGTGTCGCCGGGCTGGGCGTCGACGGTTACCTGCTCGCCGGCGGGAATGACGTGACCGCTAAAAGCTCGCTCGTACGTGATCGACCCCGCGGTTCCCGTCAATTGCTGGTTGTACGCGCTCTCAATGCCTGCCTGCCCGTTGCCATCCGACCCGACGAATCCAACGATGTTGCCCGCAACCGATCCCGCCGGATAGGTGCGCTTCGTCGTGGTTTCGGAATAGATGCCGTCGATCCGCAAACTAGCGATTGCCTGCCAGGTTTCCGGCAACACGTCCTTTTTGACGTACTTGAACATGCGGTCACCGGTGTAAATGGCAGCAAGTTCGGTCTGCGACATGTCGAGAAGCTCGGCGGTGAGACGCGCCGCCTCCGTCGGTCCGCCGACTTTCTCGCCCGCCGCATTCGTGTGCGACCACTTGGCAATTTCGCGCTGATTGACCGTCACGTTATACCTGGTGACCGACGACGCCAACACGACGCCGTTACGGTCGGTGATGGAGCCACGGTTGGCCGACAGTGTCTTCGTGACCGTGATCTGCTTGCGCGCCTCGGCCGCCAAAGCCGCGGCATCGATTCCTTGGATATAGACGAGTCGGCCGATGAACAAAAGCAGGACAAGGCATGACGCGACCACCATCCAGTTAACGCGAATGCCGGTGCGCGCTTTGGCAGCGGTCCCCCACGACCCTTTCGTAATGCGCGCCCAGATCGATCGCCGGGCTGGCGCCGTTGTCCCGCCTCCAGGTCCAGATGTGGCGCGCGCGCCCGTGCGTCCTGCTCCTATGCGAGCATCCCCGGAGGCACTCCCCGCGCCCTGCGGTGACCGTCCGCGTGCCCGCTGGTCGGCTGCTGGACGCACGGGCTTTGGTTCACCGATGCCGCCTTGCCCACTTCGCGAGTTGCTTGCGGCACGCTGCGCAGCACCTCGAGGCTGCGTTTTCTCGGTGCGCGCGGGGCGCGGACGTTGGCCGCCCGGTCCGCGGTTCGCTCCAGCACCCTCGACGCCTCGTGTTTCGCTGCGCCGCCGATCCCGGTCACCACCCCGGCGATCGCTACCCACGTTATTTCGCCAATCCAACGATCGACGAATCGCTCAATCGAATCATCAGGGGTGCCTGCTGCTGCTTCATGCCCAGCCGTTTGGCGGATCGCGCCAGGTTCTTCGGAGTATTCAGGTCATCGAGCCGCGTCTGGAGAATGTCGGTTTGGCTGGCCTCTTGCGAGATCTGCTTTTGCAGCGCAGCCTGCTCGTAGCTGCCCTGCGCCATGAGGGTGTTGAGAACAAGCGATCCGGCCAGTGCCGCGACCAGGGCAAGCATCAACACGATCAAGAAGGCGGCCTGGCTGCGCGACGCCAGCCGGGTCGGAACGACGGTGAGTTCGGGGGCACGAACCGCCTGCTCCGCCGCAACCGGCGCGCCGCGATACGACCGTCGTGGTGTCGGCCTGCTGGGCGGGAGTGGCTGGGCCAAACTCATGCGTCTTTCCTTTCGCGTTGTGGCGAGGTTTCTCGTGTGCGTTCAGCGACCCGCAAGCGCACCGAGGCGGCGCGCGGGTTTTCCATGACTTCGTCGGCGGGGGCCTTCATCGCACCCCGCGTAATGAGACGCAAGTACGGCTGGTCGGCGGCCAGCTCGAGGGGGATTCCGCGCGGCGCATTCGACGTTGCTGCGCGCGCAAACGTTCGCTTGACGATTCTGTCTTCAAGCGAGTGGTACGACATCACGGCGATCCGCCCGCCGACGGCGAGCGCATCAACCGCGGCGGGGATCGTATTCGAAAGGATTTCCAGTTCCGCATTGACCTCAATGCGCAGCGCCTGAAATGTCCGTTTGGCGGGGTTGCCGCCTGTCTTGCGGGAAGCTGCGGGTATGGCACCGCGTATCAGATCCACCAGGGGGCCGCTGGACACCCACTGCTCCACCGCACGCCTCTCCACGATGCGATTCGCGATCCGGTTGGCATAGCGTTCCTCGCCGTACTCGCGCAGTATTCGAGTTAGCTCTCCCACAGAGTAGGTGTTCAGAATCTGCGCAGCGGTGGTTGGCAGGGTCGGGTCCATGCGCATGTCCAGCGGCGCGTCGGTCCGGTAGGAAAAGCCGCGTTCGGCTTCGTCAATTTGCATCGACGAGACGCCCAAATCCAGCAACACTGCCTGCGCACCGGGGATACCACGGTCCGCGAGAATGTCGTAGATGTTGTCGTAGGTGCTGCGAACCGGGGTGAACCGGTTTCCGAACGGCGACAACCTTTGGCTGGCCAGTTCGAGAGCACGCGGATCGCGGTCAATCCCAATGACGCTCGCACCCGGAAAACGCCGCAGGACGGCTTCGGTGTGACCGCCGAGGCCCAGCGTGCCATCGACAAGGATCGCTCCCGGGGCATCGAGAGAGGGCGCTAGCAGCTCAAGGGTTGGTTCTAAAAGAACCGGCACGTGCTTGCCGGTGATGTCGTCCCGATCGATCGACGACTCGCTCATGCTGGCTCTCCTCTCGTGCGGATGGTCGCATCGGTGCGCAGCGGCGCACGCTCGGTCATTGCGGGCTTACCTGGATCTGGGGTCGGCGGCTTCATTCGACACATCGTGTTCGAGCTTCGCGCCTTGATTGCTTCCACTCCCTGGTCTCCCACCGCGGGTATCTGGCGCCGGGGAAGTGCGTCAGATTTGCGGGAGGAGGCCGCGAAGTGTAGCGAAGTTGGCGAAATCAGAACGATATTTCTGGAAGCACCTCCCCATCCGTGTCCGAGTAGGCGCCCTCGGTGTTGGCAAGGTATTCCTCCCAAGCGGCAAGGTCCCATACCTCCACGCGGGTTCCCGCGCCAATTACCGCGAGATCGCGCTCCAGGTCTGCGTACTTTCGCAGCAGCGGCGGGATCGAAATCCTGCCCTGCTTGTCTGGAACCTCCTGGCTTGCACCGGACATCAGCACGCGCATGTAGTCGCGGGCCTGCTTGCTGTTGATAGAAGCCCGGCTGATCTTGTCGTACATCCGCTGGAACTCGTCGAGTGGCAACAGGTACAGGCAGTGCTCTTGGCCGCGAGTCATGACGAGTCCGGTCGCCAGCTGCGTGCGGAACTTTGCTGGAAGGATGAGCCGCCCCTTGTCGTCCAGCCGCGGCGTGTAGGTACCCAAGAGCAAATTGGGTAGCGCAGACAGCGGCTGAGTCACAGCGGTTCACCTCCGTTCTATTCCAGACTCCCCCACAGTACTCCACTTTCCTCCACGACGCTCCTACATTTCCCCTCCTGCCCGGCTGCCGAATGCGAATACGCAGGTCAATACCCGTAAAAAATGGTGGTGGGTTTTTGCCGTCGTCGAAGCATTGGCGTGTCAGGACGCGCGGAGACGAGCAGCATAGGTGGAATTGCGCGAGAGGCCGCGCCGATCCGCGTCGAACGGCGCCACAGGTGGAGCAAAGTGGAGGAATCCAGAACCCGCCCGCGTTTTCGGCGGAAGGTGGGGAGGCGGGAACAACGCCAACGGGTCTGGGTTATGGCACGCCTCCACCGCTGGCGCAGAGAAAAAGACCACCGCTGGCGCAGAGAAAAAGACCACCGCGGGCGCAGAGAAAATGCCCACCGACCGACGCGAGGAACGCAAGGCGTATGGTGGGTCCGCCTAACAGTCAGCCGGGATTGCGCGCGCAGTCAGACACTACCGACATTGGGGCATCTACGACACGGGCGGACCCCAGGGACCGCCGCGTGACTGGCATTGATTGATCAAACCGCGCCTGAACCGGCGAAACAGTTCCTAAAGATCACCGCGCCGCCGACGCTCCCAACGACGTTCCAGCTTCTGCGAAAAGGACTGCCGCGCGGGCGTTGTCCGCGTTGTTTCGGGGCCGCGCGGGGACTTTGCCGACTGGCTTCCATCAGCGCCACGGGGCGACATGCCGAACCCGTAAATCGTTGCCGCCAACATCACGACGAATCCGCTGATACCGACCGCGACCAGGGAGGTCGCGACGCCGACCACGGCCAGCACCAGGCCAACGATGATCCCGAGAATTGCCACGCTGTAGCGCCCAGCCCCGCGAGTGCGGTCGGCGCTGGGGACCGGATCGAACGATTCGGCGGGTTCCGCGTCCTCGCCCCTAAGCGCGCGCTCCATTTCCTCGAGCACGCGCTGCTCGTGTTCGGAAAGCGGCACGAGACACCCCCATTGGCTGGAAAAACCGGATCAGTGAGTCAAGGATAGTCGGGATTCCTGAGGGAGGATAGTTACGCCGCGTTTTGCATCTCACACGCCGGACCGCACCGCCATCGGGAGCCCGGCTACTTCCCTTTGTGCAAGATCGAGCTTGCGGGCGCCAGCGCACCGCCACCGAATCTGCGGCGCACCCGATCGAGCGCTTCAATCGAGCGGTCGATCGCATCGACCGAGTGATCGAGCGCCTTGGCAGGACCATCGTCCACATCGGTGGAGGCAGGAGGCACCGCAAAGGAACGAGCGGGCGAGTCGGTGCAATCCACGATGCTACCCGGCTGCAATTCGTCGAGAGTTCCCTGCCGGCCAACGGCCCTAGCCGACCGCAGCCCCTCGGCACGCAGGCCTATCAATCTCACCGCCGCGCCACCCTCGCGCGCAGCCCGCAGAAGCTTGCGCGCCACCTCCACGATGTCACCGCCGCGATCGCTGGGCGCGGGTAACGACCGCGATCTGCTGACCACCGCCATGGTGGACGATTTCACCTTGACCGTAACCGAAGTTGCCGCGAACTCCTTATCTCGCAGCTGAGCGGCAACTCGATGCGCCAGATCCACCAAGTGGCGGTCTAGCTCGGCGGACGCAACGAGATCCTGAGCGAACGTCCGCTCCGCTCCAATACTCTGTTCCACCCGCGACGGCTCGACCGGCCGCAGGTCGCGCGCCCACGAGAGATCAAACAGGAGGCTGCCGGTGACCCCGAGCCAGTAACGAAGCGCATCTGGATTCGTGGCCGATAGTTCCCTGACGGTATCGATTCCGCGCGAATGCAGTATCTCGGCTGTACGATCGCCGACCCCCGGCAACGCCTTGACCGGCAGCGCCTGCACGAATTCGATCTTCGATTCGGCAGGAATCACCAGCAAGCCGTTCGGCTTGGAATGGGTCGACGCTAGTTTTGCGATCAGTTTCGACGGCCCCACCCCGACCGAACACGTAATCGAGAGTTGTTCGCTGACACGCTCGCGGATCGCCCGCGCCATCGACTCGACGTCCGCCCAATGCTTGCGCACGGATGTGACATCGAGGTAGGCCTCGTCGACTGAGACCTGCTCGACTACCGGCGTGATGTCATGCAGAATCGCCATGACCTGCCGTGAGACCTCCCTATAGCGCTCCATCCGGGGCGCTACGATCGTGGCATCCGGGCACAGCCTTCGCGCCGCGGCCATCGGCATAGCGGAGTGCACGCCGTTTCCGCGCGCCTCGTACGAGGCGGCCAGCACAACGGAACGCTCCCGACCACCCACTATCAACTTCTTTCCGCGCAGGTGCGGATCATCAGCGATTTCCACTGCGGCGAAGAATGCGTCCATGTCCACGTGGAGGATGCTGCAAGAAGCGTCCGCCGGGCCCCAGTATCGACGAACGGAAGCGGATCGCGGCGCGTTGCTCACGATGCTTGCCGTCGCTCGCTGGGACCGGGGGTACCTTGCGCGTCGATGTAGTCCAAGACGGCCACGGCGAATCGCGCCGCGTCATCGGCGAGATCAGCGGCGGCCTGCGCTGGAATTCCAACGACGACTCCAGTTTCGATTCCGGCCCGCACCCGCGCGCTTTCCTCGAACCGTGAGACGAGCCCCGCCAACTCCGGTGCGCGGTTGATTATTTGCACCCATACCGACTTCGACAGGCCGCGCCGGGTAGCCGCGGGTGCGACCACGAGCGCGGCGGCGGCGAACTTCAGTGCGGCCATGTGACCAGCAACGAAAGCCTGATCGGGATCGCTAGCACCGCGGGCAATTGCCAGTTCTCGCTGCGCGCGAGCCACCAGCTCGCGAACGGGCCGAGCAACCACGCCCGGCCCCTCAGCGGGCGCAATCCTCGATGCGATATCTATAACCACGTGGACCACCTCCTTACCCAAGTATCGAACACATGTTCTACATAGTCAAGCGGGACAGGCTACTGTAGTTTCATGTCCAAGAGTCGCCAACCGCGCAAGCAATCCAAGCAACCGCGCGGGACCTCCAATTCATCGTCACCCGACCCTCTGACATTGGCCGATACGACCGCGACCACCGCAGCGTCGCGGATCCGCTTGGAACTCGATCGGGACAACCCCGCCGCGCTCACCGTGTACGTCAACGACGTTCCAAGCTCCTACATCGATACGGCAAATCCCGCGAACCTCGGTTTCGAATACCTCGAAGTCTTCCGCGACATCATCGAAGACCGGGCGCCGCTCGCGGAACGTTTCACGCACCTGGGCGCGGCCGCGTGCGGCTTCGCTCGCGCGATTAGCGCCTCCAGGCCGACATCGACTCATATCGCGATCGACATCGACGGCGAACTCATGGCCCACGCCCGGACCTGGTTCGCGCTCCCCCGCGCGCCGCGCCTTCGGCTGCGCACCGCCGACGCCTTCGCGGGGCTGCGCGCACTGTCCGACAAAAGCGCCGACGTGATTATTCGTGACGTATTCGCGGGCGCGACTACACCCAGCGCGCTCACAACGGACGAGTTCTACCGCACCGCAATAGGCAAGTTACGGGCGGGCGGCCTCGTCCTGATGAACATTGGCGATAGGCCGCCCCTCACACAAACTAAGCGCGAAGCGGCAACCCTGCTGCGGGAGATCGGCCCGCACGCGTGGGTGGGCGTCGCCGCCGAAACCGGAGTGCTCAAGGGGCGCCGGTACGGAAACGTCGTGCTCGCCGGGCAACTCGACAGCGGAAACGACCCCGCGGCGCCGGCCCTTTCGCGCACGCTACGTTCCCATGCGCAATCCGTTTCCCTGCTCACCGGGTCCGTGCTGACGGACTTCATCGCGGGCGCGCAACCCATCGACGCGCCAGCAATTCACGCGGTCCCGGCCACCCCATGAACCGCCGACCTTCGCCGCTACTCGTCGCCCTGGTCGGCAAGGAACCTTTCCAATTCGGCGGCCAGATCCTCACCGGCCTGCCCGGGGCGCTCGGTCAACGCATGCGCCTGCGCGCGCCCCGATTGAATCGTGTCGTACTGCCCCTCCAGGGTGGTTACGACCTTCGCGATGTCCGGTGATTCTTGCAGCCTTTCGCGCAGTTCATCTAGCGCTTCCACGGCCGACTTTTGTAGTCCGGACGGATCCACGTGCACCCCGGCCGCCTGGTCGAGCTTGTCCAGTGCCGCGATCGCAGCCGGCTGATACGCGGACTGCGCCAGGTAGTGCGGGACGTGCACCGCGATTCCCATCGCATCGTGGCCGGACTCCCCCAGGCGCACCTGCAAGGTGTTGATAACCCCCGCGGGAAGCACCAGCGTGTCGAGCCACGATGGCTCATTTGGGATCAGATCGTCGCGTGTGGCCGATATCGTCGTAATCAGGGGTCGGGTGTGGGGCACCGCCGCAGGTACGCCGTGAATAGCTACCGTCAGCGCGACGCCAAAGCGCTCTATGATCGCGCAGACCGCAGTCACGAATCGCTCCCACCGATAGTCCGGTTCGAGACCGTGCAGAACCAGCAGCGGCGCCCCCAGGGCGTCCGCAGCGACGTCGACGGCGATTTCCGGGGCCTCGTAATCGGTGAATCGGGATTCCGCGAAAGTGATCCGCGGACGCCGGGACCGGTAGTCGATGAACTCGTCGGCGTTAAAAGTCACCAAACGCTCGGCACCTACGATCGCCGTATCGCTCACCAGTTCCCCGACGCGTCCGGCGTCCAGGTATCCTTCCAGCGCCACGAGGAGTGTGACCGGGCGCCCCGCGGCACGTTCGATGAGTTCCTGGGCGACAGCCTCGTCGACCGTGTAGTAAGGGGTTGCCTGAGTCATCGTGACCTCCGTTGTGTTGTACGCGCGGCGCCCACCCGGCCGCCAAGCTCTCGCCCTTTATAACGCCGATGGGCCAAAAATGCTTCCGGCGAGTTCACCGACCGCGCTTCACCGCATGTGCGCGATAATGGTATGCCGTTTTCCGCGCCATGACCGTCGATCGGCTGGAGACTCACACGATGACGAAGACACACGAGATCGCGACCGAACAAGCCGTCGTATCTAGGTTCTATGATCGGCTCGACGAACTGCGCGCGTTGTTTCGCGCCCGGCTCGCGGCCGTGCGAAAGTCCGGCCCCAGCGGTTCCCCGCAGAATCGCTCGGAGCGGGACGCCTTCGCGGCGCTGTACGAGGATCGTGCGAATCAATTGGATGCGATCGAGGACCGGCTCTGCTTCGGTCGACTCGATGCCGATGACGGCGCGACCACCTACATTGGCCGGATCGGCCTGACGGATGCGGAGCATCGACCGATCCTGACGGATTGGCGGGCGCCGGCGGCGGCTCCCTTCTACCGCGCCACGGCAGCGCACCGCCTGGGGATTTGGCGGCGACGCCACCTGACCGTCGAACGACGCAAGGTGGTGGCGCTCGAGGACGATTTGCTCGACGTGGATCGGCCCGCAGGCGTCGAGTTGGCGGGTGAGGGTGCGCTCATGGCCGCGCTGTCGCAGGGGCGCACCGGCAAGATGCACGACATCGTTGCGACCATCCAAAGCGAGCAGGACCGCATCATCCGCTCTGAGGTCCCCGGGGCGCTGGTAGTCCAGGGCGGGCCCGGGACGGGCAAGACCGCGGTGGCGCTGCACCGCGCGGCGTACCTGCTGTATTCCCACCGCGACCGGCTCTCCAAATCCGGCGTTCTCATCGTCGGTCCGTCGCGCACATTCCTGCGGTATATCGACCAGGTCCTGCCGTCACTAGGCGAGACAGGAGTAGTCTCGACGACGATCGCGGGATTGGTGCCGGGCATGGCCATCACCGCCGTGGACACGCCCCAGGCCGCACGCGTCAAGGGCAGCACTGCCTGGTTGCGCATCATCGAAAATGCGGTACGAGCCCGCGAACGAGTGCCCGCCGCCGATGAGGTGATCTCCATCGATGGCGTGCAGGTAGTCATCCGCCGCGATGACATCGCAGGCGCGATCGCGAAGGCACGCAGGCGCCACAAGCCCCATAACGAGGCCCGCCTGACGTTTGTCAAGGAGATGTTGAGGGTGCTGACGGACCAATACCTCGTTGCCGACGGGCAGAGCCCCGACTCGGAGTTTCGGGGGGTCGTCAGCGAGGACCTGCGGACAAATCGCAACGTGCGCCGGGCATTGAATATTGCTTGGTTCCCCATCACGGCCGAAGACCTCATCGCGGATCTCTTCGCGAAACCGCACCGCTTGGAGCAGGCCGCCCCGATGCTCTCCCCAGCGGAGCGAGACGCCGTCAGGCGCGAACGAGGTGCGGGCTGGTCCGTCGACGACGTTCCGCTGGTCGATCACGCGTGGCAATTGCTTGGGCCTATCGATGATGGTTCGCGCGATCGCGACGCGGAGCGCGAGCGAGAACAAGCGGTGGCATTCGCCAGGGACGTGCTCGATGGTTCTGGGGCCGGCGGAGGTATCGTCGACGCCGAAACCCTCGCCTCTCGGTTCAGCGCTGGACGGGTCGGGGGGTCGACCGCGGATCGCGCCACCCACGATCGCGACTGGGTGTACGGCCACATCGTCGTCGACGAGGCGCAGGAGCTCTCGGCGATGGCGTGGCGCTCGTTGATCCGCCGTTGTCCCACCCGGTCGTTCACCATCGTGGGCGATACCGCGCAAACCAGTTCGGCCGCCGGCACCCGAAATTGGGAGCACAGGCTCGCCCGGCCCTTCGGGCATAACGTGCACATCGAGACCCTGACTGTGAACTACCGCACTCCCGCTGCGATCAGCGACCTGGCCGTCCGCGTGGCGCGTGCGGCCGGTTTGCGGGTGAGCACGCTTACGCCCGCTCGCGACGTGCCCGATGCCATACGCATCGAACCCACCGGACCAGGGGCTTCGCTGACGGCGGCGCTTCGGTTGGGAGTTGCGGAGGCGGCCAAACTCGCCGACGGTACCGTCGTCGTCATCACCTCCCAGGCACCAAGCGCGCGCCAATGGCTAGCGCAGTATGCAAAGACGAACGCCGGCTTGCATGACTTGACGCGAATTTCGGTGGCGAGCGCCCAGGATGTCAAGGGGCTCGAATATGACGTCGTTGTCATCGATGAGCCTGCCGCGATCCTTTCGGGCCCGGGCGGCGCCGCTGACCTGTTCGTCGCGCTCACGCGAGCTACGCGAAGGCTGGTCGTCAGCCACAGCGCAGACTTGCCGGCCGGGTTTGCGCTGCCCCACCCCGGCCGATAGGCCGCCCTCCGTCCGCGCCGCGACCGTTTTGGATTCCGCAGCATTTAGGGGCACGATGGAACGGTGCTAAAAGCCCTGTTACTTGAAAACCTGCATCCGGACGCCGCTCGCCTTCTCGCTAGCCGCGGCATCGAAGTCGTAACCCGCACGGGCGCCCTAGACGAGGACGAGCTGATCGAGGCCCTCGCCGGCGTCCACATCATCGGGATCCGTTCCAAGACCCAGTTGACGGAGCGGGTCATTTCCTCCGCATCCTCACTGGCGGTGATCGGCGCATTTTGCATCGGAACCAACCAGATCGACCTACAGGCGGCTGCAAACCGCGGAATTGCGGTGTTCAACGCACCGTTCTCCAACACCCGGTCGGTGGTGGAAATTGCCATTTCCAACATGATCTCCTTGGTGCGCCGCCAGCCGACGTTCGACAAGGACATGCACGCTGGCATCTGGAACAAGTCGGCCATCGGCGCCCACGAGGTGCGCGGCAAGACGCTCGGAATTGTGGGCTACGGGAACATCGGCACGCAGCTTTCCGTCCTCGCCGAGAACCTTGGCATGTCGGTCGTTTTCTACGACATAGCCGAGAAACTCGCTCTCGGAAATGCGCGTAAGGCAGAAAGCCTCGACGACCTACTCAAGCAAGCGGACGTTGTCACCCTGCACGTTGACGGGCGCAAGTCCAACCGCGGAATCTTCGGCGAGGAACACTTCGCCGCGATGAAACCCGGTGCCGTGTTCATGAACCTTTCGCGCGGGTTCGTTGTCGACGTCGACGCCCTGGCTAGCGCCCTGCAAACCGGCCACCTGTCCGGAGCAGCAGTCGATGTGTTCCCTACGGAGCCCAAACGCAAGGGCGACCCCTTCACGTCCCCCCTCCAGGGGCTGCCAAACGTGATCTTGAGCCCGCACACGGCCGGTTCAACGGAGGAAGCCCAAGAGGCGATCGGACAGTTCGTCTCGCACAAGATCCTTGACTACCTCAGCACGGGTTCGACCACGCTCAGCGTCAATCTGCCCAACCTCGCCTTGGAGCAGAGCACCGGGGCGGCTCGGATCGCCTACCTTCACCGCAACACCCCTGGTGTGCTGGCCCGCGTCAACAACATCCTCGCCGAGCACGGAGAGAACATCGAGGGCCAGCTGTTGGCTACCCGCGGCGACCTCGGTTACGTGGTGACCGATATCGGGTCGTCGATCGAGCCGGAAACCGTGGCGGCGCTGGAAGCTATCGAGCAAACCGTTCGCCTGCGGGTGCTCAAGGGAACGACCCGCTAAGGCAAGACACCGGTGACTGGATCTAAGGTGGCCGTGCCGCGAATGCCCCTGGGGTATTCGCGGCACGGCCACTTTGGCGCCCACTCTGCGCTCATCATTATTGGCGGCGGTGTGGGCCTCGATCCCGCTGCAAGGCAATTGCACCCACGGAAGCCAAATGCACCTAGGGCGCGGTGTCACCGTGTTCGGTGCGCAAAACATTGATGGCCGATTCGAAATCGTCGAGCGATTCGAAACCCTGATAAACGCTGGCGAACCGCATGTAGGCAACCTCGTCCAGTTCCTTGAGCGGGCCCAGAATTGCCAGACCCACGTCGTGGGAATCAAGCTCCGCGCTTCCCGACGCTCGCAGGGTCTCTTCTACCCGCTGCGCCAGGAGCGCGAGATCGTCGTCACTGACCGGTCTGCCCTGACAAGCCTTGCGGACCCCGCCGACAATCTTTTCTCGGCGGAAGGGCTCGGTCACACCGGATCGCTTGACCACCACCAGGCTCGCCGTCTCGAGCGTTGAGAACCGTTGCCCGCACGCCGGACATTGACGCCTGCGACGAATTGATAAGCCATCATCCGAGGTCCGCGAATCGACGACTCGTGAGTCGGGATTCCTACAAAACGGGCAGTGCAACGGCTCTCCTCAATTCGCTAACGCAGGCATCGCGACTGGATGCCCTGAGGTGAATGCTACTCGGTCCCTGCCCGTTAGCGGGAAGTTGCGTCCTTGGCACCAAGGCCGCGAAGCAGGCCCAGCTCGCACGCTCGGACGCCAAGCATTAGCGCGGACCCCGCTCCCGGGGCACTAACAAAGGTGCCCGGACACCGCCCACGCACCGGGAAGCGCGAGTCTTGGTCTCGTCAAGGGCGCGAGCGAAGGTGCCCGGACACCGCTCGCGCACCGGGAAGCGACGGAACCGCCGGTGGGGAGTGTCCATGTGGACACTCCCCACCGGGACGCCCCGTCCCCGCTGCGCGATCTCGATACCACAGCGACCCCGCAACGCGCGGCGCAGCCTCCAAGCCGCGAACCGCCTGACATCAGCACCTTCGAACCCCCAGTCGTCCAGCACCACAACCAATTTAGGTTAGCCTAACCTTTTGCGCAAGCGTCCGTCCAGATACTGGACGAGGACCAACCCGGCTAGCGCCAACATTTCCCGCGGCCGCGAACGGCACCGAATTGACACACCGCGAAGAAGGTCCACCGACGGCTTCATGTGCGGTCACCACCGAAAAGCGGGCGGCTAATCCCTCCCAGTGCCTCACCCGGGCCACGGGGCGGCCACCAGGATTCGGCACGACGACGCAATGGGCAACCTAGCTCACACCGCGCGCGGCAAGAGGATGAGCATCCCCGGCTCGATGTGAGATCCATCGAGATCGTTCAGGTCGCCGATAGTAACCAATACGTCGCGCACGTCTTCACCGGGCTCGGCTACGCCTGCCGCAATTTGCCACAGAGTCTCCCCGGACATCACGGTGTGCACGCGCACAGGAACTGGAGATTGCGCATCTCCGGCAAAGGCGCCCGACCAGCCGATGAGGAAGCTGAGCACGGTGATCAGCGCTACCACTACACCCAACGCACGGCGACGCAAGCGGACGGATCCACCACCGGCCCCGCCGACGCCCGCGGCCACCCACTTGCCAAAACCATCGGTCCCGCCCACACCCGCGGCCGCCCGTCCGCCAAACCCGCCGGCGATTCCGCCAAATCCATCGCCCGTGACAGCCATGAAAGCCTCCCAATTCCCATTAGAACATCTGTATGCCTACAACCGTACGCTTGGTGCGCGCGCATTGCAACCCTTGTGCGATGTTTCATACAACCGTGGCATCGACAATCTGAGTGTCGTAGACTTGTACGATCAATCGCACAAGTAGTGCAACACGACCGTGTGACATTGGAACGAGGGAGGGATTCGATCGTGGCCCTTAACGAGTCGAAGGGATCCGGCAAAGGCGTCAATCCGAGGCACAGACCACCAGACGTGTCCTGGTCCCGCACCGCCAAGAAGCGCGGGCAAGGAAGCGTTCTCAGTGCGGGTCAAACCCATAGCGATGTATCCGAACGCCAGCGCGAGATACTGCAGGTCATTCGCGAGTCCCTCGACGCTCGCGGTTACGCGCCTTCGATGCGCGAGATCGGGCTTGCAGTCGGCATGGTCTCGCCCTCGAGCGTGAAGTACCAATTGCTAGCGCTGGAAGACAAGGGGTATCTGCGACGCGACAAGCATCGTCCCCGCGCGATGGAGCTGACGGCCGCGGCGCTCTCGGTGACGACGGGCAAGGATGCACCGCGACCTGCCGCCGCGGCACCGCAGGAGGCACCTTCGAATACCGCTGGTGTCGATACCGCATCGATCGCGAGCCAGGTTACGCCGGTTCCGCTGGTGGGACGCATCGCGGCGGGCTCGCCAATTCTTGCCGATCAGCAGGTCGAGGACGTGTTCCCCTTGCCCAAGCAGCTGGTGGGCGATGGCGAAGTCTTTATGCTCAAAGTGGCCGGGGATTCTATGGTCGACGCTGCCATCTGCGACGGGGACTGGGTCGTCGTGCGGAGCCAGCCTGTTGCTGAAAGCGGGCAAATCGTGGCTGCCCTGCTCGATGACGAAGCGACCGTCAAGACGCTGCGTCGCGCCGACGGCCACGTGTGGCTCATCCCGCACAACGAGCAGTACCTACCCATCAACGGCGATCAGGCGACGATCATCGGTATCGTCGTCGCAGTCCTTCGAAGCATCTGAATTCGCGGCGGGGGCCCGGAAACAACGCCGTTTCCCGGCCCCCTCGACTCCGATTTGACTAGAATCCGAGAGTTCGCACCACCGACCGCAGCCGGTCGGCCGAATTCTGCAGGCCCCGCAGTTCTGCCGCCGAGAGAGGCAATTCGATGTGGCGCGAAACGCCCGCTTTTCCGACCACGGCCGGAACTGACAGGCACACGTCATCGATTCCGTAATAGCCGTGGAGTAACGACGACACGGGCAACACCGCATGCTGGTCCTGCAGCAAGGCTTCCACAATGCGTGAACCCGCCGCCGCGACGGCATAGTTGGTGGCGCCCTTACCGGCAATGATCCGGTATGCGGAGTTCACGACCTCGTAAGCAATCGCCGCGCGCGCCTCATCGGAGAGCGGACCGTTCGCGTCCAGCCCGTCCCATTCAAGCAGCGGGGCTCCCCCGATCGTGGCGGATGACCACAGCGGAATCTCTGAGTCACCGTGTTCGCCAACCATGTACGCGTGCACGTTCTGGACCGCGATCCCGGTGTGCTGGCTGACAAGATAGCGAAGCCTCGACGAGTCCAGGACGGTGCCCGAACCGAAAATCCGGGAGGCAGGAAGCCCGGAGATCTTTACCGCCGCATACGTAACGACGTCCACCGGATTTGTGACCATGACGTAGGTTGCATCGGGGCAAACGTCCAGCAACTGCGGCAGAATCTTCTTCGTGAGATTCGTCGTGGACTCGGCCAGTTCCAAGCGGCTCTGCCCTGGCTTCTGCTTGGCGCCGGCGGTCACGAGGACGACATCGGAGCCAGCAATCGCTTGCACATCGTCGGAGCCGACAATTTCTGCCTGCTTCATGAACTGAATTCCGTGTGCCAGGTCGAGGGCCTCTGCCTCAACCTTCGCCTTGTCGATGTCAAACAGCGTCACGTCGCGCGCAACCCCGCGCATCAGGAGGGCGTACGCCATGGTCGATCCGACCGCGCCGGCGCCAACAATGGAGACTTTGGTACGCCGCAACGCACTTAGCGGATCCGCGCCTGGTGCCGGGTTTTTGTCGATTTCGGGTTGGCTCATTTCGAAGTCCTTTGCGCGCGTCGATACCGTCGGATGGATGAATTTTAGTCCGTGCGAGCCGCTGCCTGTAGCCGGCCAAGCGCGCTCACCGCGACCCGGCGGTCATCGGTGCGCCAAAAGTCGGGAAGTGAACGCACTAGGAAGCTCCCGTAGGACTTGGAGGCAACCCGCGGATCCAAAATTGCGACCACGCCGCGGTCACTATCCGAGCGGATTAGCCGTCCCACCCCCTGCGCAAGCGCCAGGGCGGCAGATGCCAGCGAAACGACCTGGAACCCGTTGCCACCGGCCCGCGTTACCTGTTCAATGCGCGCGGAAGCGATCGGATCGTCCGGCCTGGCGAACGGGATCTTGTCGATGATGACGAGCCTGCAAGAATCACCCGGCACATCGATGCCCTGCCATAAGGAGCGCGTGCCGAACAAGCTGGTTTCCTCGTCGCCCGCAAACGTGCGGACCAGCTCCCCCAAGTGCCCCTCGTCTTGCGAAAGCACCGGCCAGGGAACGCGGGCGCGCACGGCCTGCGCGGCCTCCACCGCCGCCCGGCGCGACGTGAACAGTCCCAGCGTACGGCCGCCCGCCGCCAGCATCAGTTCCACGATCGCATCGATGTGGCCTGCGGGGACTGGCCCGGCGGCAGGTGGCGGCAGTTCCCGCGCGACATACAAGATTCCCTGCCGACTATAGGAAAATGGAGTTTCGACCCGTTCTCCCCGCCACCGCAGGGCGGCGGGTTCCAAAGGCCTGCCCTCATCATCGAGGCGCGAACTCGCGCGCGGCCACGGTGCCTTCTGCTGCGGGTCCCAAAGCCCAATGCCCCGTGCGAACGGCTCGAATTTTCCGCCCAGAAACAGCGTCGCCGAGGTGAGAATGGCGCTGCGAGGGCGCAAGACGCGGCCCGCTATCGCGCTCGACACGTCCAGGGGCGCAACGTTGAGCGCGGGCACCGAATCCGGGCCCGCTGGGGATACCCACAAGACATCGGCGCCGCTGGCCGCCGCCACCCGCTCCGCGACCTCGAAGACCTCGGTGAGCGACGCGCGCGCCAGGCGCGTGGAAGCATTTCCTTGGTCGTCGCCGCGAAGATCGCTCAGCACCTGGCGCGCGCCATCGCGCACCGCCTCGACGGCCGCGGCAAGGGAGGCGGGGAACTCGTCCCTTATCCTGCCCTCCGGCACCGCAACTATCGCCTGCGCGAATGCATCGACGGTCGAATCGAACGACCCGATCGAGGCCGCTCCCGCCTGCCGCGCGCGTTTGCTCGCTGTCATCAGCGAGCGCACGGAAATCTGTTGGCTGGCGGCCGAGGTGACGCGATCGACCAGCTCGTGGGCCTCGTCGATGACCACAACGCCGTGCGGCGGAATAAGTCCCTCGTTGCCGGTCGCCATGAGCCCGAGCATGGAGTGGTTTGTGACGATCAGATCCGCCTCGGCGGCCTGCTCGCGCGCGAGCCGGGCAAAGCACTCTTCGAAGAACCGACAGTGCGATCCCAAGCACTCGTTCTTGGTTACAGAGACCTGTCGCCACGCCCGGTCGGAGGCCGTAAATTCCAGGTCATCGCGGTCGCCCGTGTCCGTCTGCTGCGCCCAGGACCGCAGCTTCATCACCTGGGAACCGAGCTCGCTGGAGGGTGCGCCCGCATCGGTCTGCGTGGCCAGATCGAACAGCGTCGGTTCCTCGTCCGGGTAGCCGCCGTCGACCTTGTTGCGACACACGTAGTTTTGCCACCCCTTGAGTGCGGCAGCCGTGATTTCGCGCCCATTCGTCGCCCGCGCGGCGGCGCTGACCAGCGGAACGTCCTTCCTCATCAATTGACGTTGCAGGGCGATGGTTGCCGTCGAGATCACCACCCGGTTGTTGGCATCCGCGCGCCCCGCGGCCGGAACCAGATACCCGAGCGATTTTCCCGTACCGGTACCGGCCTGCACCAGCAGCGTGCCGCCGGCGTCCATAACCGCCCCAACTTCTCGAACCATCCGTTGTTGCCCGGGGCGAGGTGATCCGCCCAGCGCACCCACCACTGCCGCCAGGATCCGCTGATCGGGTTCGGGCACGGGTTCGGCGGCGGGCGGGGTAAGAGGGGGCACGCTCAGATCTTAGTTGCCGCGTCGGCGGCGCTGGCAAGCAGCAGTGCGGCAAGTTGATCGTCGACGCTGCCAACGAGTCGCGTACCGGCCTCCACATGCTCGATGGTTTCGATGGTTCCGGCGCGATAGGCATGAGAGACGAGGTCCCCGCGATCGTATGGAACGACGACGTCGATGCGCACGTGCGGCTGTGGCAGGGCCGCAGCGATTGCATCCATGAGCGTGCCGATTCCCTGGCCGGTGTGGGCCGACACCGCGATAGAGGCCGGTTCCTTGCCCGCAATCATGGCCAGCGCGTCCGCGTCGGCCGCATCCGCCTTGTTGATTACCAACAGTTCCGGGATGTCGGGCAACCCATCGATGTCGGCCAACACTGCGCGCACCGCCGCGATCTGACCGATCGGATCGGGATGGGCACCGTCCACGACGTGCACTATGACGTCCGCCTCCGCCGCCTCTTCCAGGGTGGAGCGGAACGCCTCGACCAATTGGGTTGGCAGGTTCCGCACGAATCCGACGGTGTCTGCAATGGTAAATTCCCGCCCCTCGCTGGTCCGGGCGCGACGCACGGTGGGGTCTAGGGTCGCAAAGAGGGCGTTTTCGACGAGTACACCGGCGCCTGTTATGGCGTTCAGGATGGAAGATTTACCCGCATTCGTGTATCCGACGATTGCGACCGAGGGGATGCGCGCGGTGCGGCGCGATCGCCGCTTCGCCTCGCGGGCTGGTGCCATCCTATCGATGCTGCGCCGCAGTTTGGCCATCTGGGTGCGGATGCGGCGACGATCCAACTCGATCTTGGTCTCACCAGGCCCGCGCGAGCCCATTCCCGCAGCGCCCGCGCCTACCTGTCCACCCGCTTGCCGCGACATCGATTCACCCCAGCCGCGCAAGCGCGGCAGCAGGTATTCGAGTTGCGCGAGTTCGACCTGCGCCTTTCCCTCGCGCGACTTTGCGTGCTGCGCAAATATGTCGAGTATCAGCGCGGTACGGTCGATCACCTTGACCTTGACTATGTCCTCAAGGCCGCGGCGCTGCGACGGCGCCAGCTCCGTGTCGACGATGACGGTATCGGCGCCCGCTTCCTCAACCAGGGCGGCCAACTCCGCGGCCTTACCCGATCCCAGGTAGGAGCCGGGATCAGGCGTATCGCGCCGCTGCAAGACGCCGTCAAGGACCGTTGACCCGGCGGTTTGCGCCAACGCGGCAAGTTCCCGCAGGGACACTTCCGCCTCCTGCGCTCGCCTGCCGGGATATATACCGACGAGAACGACTCGTTCCAGGCGCAACTTGCGGTATTCGACCTCGGTGACATCCCTCAGCTCGGTGGATAGCCCCTCGACGCGCCGCAGCGCCGACCGCTCCGCAAGCTCCCACTGCTCCCCGTCGTTGGCGGTGTGCTGGGTCGCGCCGTCATCGACTGCCGTCCCCGCCCGGGCAAGCACGCGCGCCACGACGTCGCGCGCCATGCGGTCCTTTTCCGCTTCGTGGCTTCCCGGTGTGCCGTGTGCGGAGCCGTCGCCGACCGCCGCGTTGTCGGTTTCGATGGGGTTGCCTTGTTCGCGCTGATTGACCATGGGATCCTTGCAATTGGTTGTCGATATCCCCCAATGATCCCACGCCTGCGCGAACGGGCACCAACTATTTTGCTGGCAGCGATACCATTACGCGGTGAGCACAGCACCCCGCGAGGCCCCGAAGTCCGACCACTATTTTGTTTCGAAGGACGAGATAGACCCCGCCGCATACGAATACCATCAGGTGCAGCTCGGGGGCGCGCCTCGCCGCATCGCAACCGCGCCGGGCGTGTTTTCGCGCGAGCACCTCGATGCCGGGACTTCGGTGCTGCTCCCCGTCATCGCGCAACACGCATCCGGCAGGACGGTTAGTGCCCTGGACCTCGGCTGCGGCTGGGGCCCGGTCGCGTTGACCATCGCTTTCGCGGCTGGCACGGATTCGACGGTGTGGGCCATCGACGTGAACGAGCGCGCCCTAGGCCTCACCCGCCACAACGCCGAGATCAATGCGGTCGGTGGAAGCGTTTTGGCGGCGCTCCCCCACGATGTTCCCGCGGAGGTCACCTTCGACCTGATAGCCAGCAACCCTCCCATTCGCATTGGCAAGGCGGCATTGCACGACCTCATCCGCGCATGGTTGTCACGGCTCGCAGTCGGTGGTGACGCCTTCTTCGTGGTCGCCAAGAAGCTCGGTGCCGAATCGCTACAGGCGTGGCTCACCGCTCTCACCAACGGCTCCGGTATCCCCGGGGACACTGCGCTCGCAGACGTCGCCGGGCGGCCCTTCATCGCCGAGGTGGACCGCGCAGCACACGGACGCGGTTTCCGCGTCCTGCACGTGCATCGCACCGCTTAGCTTCCCATGAGCACCGACCGGGCGGCACGAGACCAAGACCGGCCGGTGCCGCGGGCGGCAGCGGGGTGATTAGCCCAGCTGAGTCAGGTCAATATCCAGGTCGGCAACGATCCTCGCCGGACCGGACAGCACAACCGTGGCCGGGTTCGAGAGGTCAACCTCGACGCTGCCTCCCGGCACGTCGATGCGCCAGGTGCGCGGCGAGCTGGGCCCACCCCACTCGTGGAGGGCGACGGCCACCGCGCAGGCTCCCGTTCCACACGACTGGGTTTCGCCCACGCCGCGTTCGAACACGCGCATGCTCGCATGTCCGACGCCCGCACGCGGCGGGTCGAGTATTGCTGCAAATTCGACGTTGCTTCCGTCCTTCGGCACCGGCGTGACGGCCGGTTGCGAACCGAGATCCAGGCCAACAAGCTCGTGCGGGGTCGCGAGCGCGACCACCGTGTGCGGGTTCCCCATGTCCACGCTCAGCGCGGCGCGCGGCGCCATCCCAAGCCCGTCGGCAACGACCTCGCTATCCGCGCCCCGGCTCCGGGCCGCATCCCCATAGGTCAGCGAGGCCGGCCCCATGTCGACGCTGTACCAGCTGGACTGGGAGTCCTTGGTCACGGTCTTCACACCCGCCCGAGTCCCGACCGCAAGCGGTTCGCGCGCGACGTCGCCGAGACCCAGGTGCTCGTAGAACGCCGCCACCACGCGTACTCCATTGCCGCACATCTGCGCGATCGAGCCATCGGCGTTGCGGTAGTCCATGAACCAGGTGGCATCGCCCTGCAAGGTGGCCTCGTCGCCCAGAGCGTCGGTGCGGATCAGGCGTATAAGACCGTCTCCGCCGATTCCGGCCCGCCGGTCGGTGAGCTTTCGCACCAGGGACTCGTCGATTTCGATGTCGCCGTGGGGGTCAAAAACTAGTACAAAATCATTCTTCGTGCCGTGCCCCTTGGCTGCCTGAATGCGCGTCATGAACCAAGCGTACGACGTGTCGGTTCCATTGCCGAAGGCACGCTCCCCACGTTCCGGGTGAGGGTTTCTTGCGGCGCCGCGTCGCCCGCCGCGATGATGTCGAGCGCCGCAGTAATGACGCCCCGCCCGGTTGGGGACTCGGCGAGACCCATCCGATCGGCGCGGATCCAGTGAACGCGGGGATCGCGTCCGAACCATCCCATTTGCTTTCGCGCCAGACGCCTCGTTGCGGCGGTGATCGAGGCCGCGGTTTCATCGCGCGTGCGGGCGCCCCCGATTAGATCCTGCACCTCGCGGTACCCGACTGCCCGCCACGCGGTTCGTGAAGGAGTGACTGCTTCCACGATGGCGCGGACCTCGTCCTCGAATCCGAGTTCGAACATCGATTCGGTGCGGCGCGCTATGCGCGCATCAAGGTCGGCGCGGTCCATATCCACGCCAATCTGGATCGCGGGCACGACGTACTCTTGGCGCGGCAAATTGGCGCTGAAAGGCCTGCCCGTCAGCTCAATCACCTCGAGAGCCCGCACTATTCGGCGCACGTTGGCGGGCCCGATCGCGCTGGCGGCTGCCGGGTCCTTCGCGACCAGTTCCGCATACAACGCCGCGGTCCCGATACGCTCCGCGCGGGCCTCGATAGCGGATCTGATCTGCGCGTCTACGCCCGGGAAGTCAATGTGATCCAACACCGCGCGAACGTAAAGTCCCGATCCGCCGACAAGGATCGCCCGTTTGCCGCGCCCCGCGATGTCGGCCAGCGCGTTCCTGGCGTTTCGTTGGTAGGCGGCAACCGACGCATCCTGTGTCACATCGAGCACATCGATGAGGTGATGGACGTAACCGCGCCGCTGCGCAAGTGGCAGCTTCGCGGTTCCGATATCCATGCCGCGATACAGCTGCGATGCATCGGCGCCCACGATTTCGACGCGATCGGGCCCACCCAGCTGCTCAGCAATGTCGAGAGCCAGGTCGGACTTGCCAGCAGCGGTCGGACCGACGATACCGATCACGGGCAGTGGGAAGGACATAGACGCCTACGCGGTCGCTGCGCCCGAGCGCACCATCGGCATGCCCAGCGTCACGGCGGTCGGCGTCGCCTGCGCGCCGCCATGGTCGTGGTCGGATCCCAACCGTGCGCGCTCGCGCTGCGCCCAGGCGTCTCCCGAGGCAGTCCTGCGCACTTCGAAAATCCCACCCTCGAGGGCCGAATCGGCGACCAGGAAGTGCGGCGCCCCGCGAGTCACGCGCGCCCTGACCAGGTCGCCCGGCCGTGGGAGGCGCGAATCGATGTCGTGCGCCAAGCGCGGGTCGTCTAGCCCGTCGCGCCCCAGGGCGTGGCCTATTTCCTTCGGCAGCGAAACGTGGACCAGCCGATTGTCTCGCGAACGCCCCGATATGCGTCCGCGAGTGCCGTCCTTCTTGCCCTGGTGCTCGGCGACGAGCACTTCGACGACGGTGCCTTCAAGCGACTGCGACTCCGCGGCGCTGATTTCCTCTTGGAGCGCCAACAGCCGGTTGTAGCGTTCCTGGACGATCTCCTTCGGGATTTGGTCGGCCAGGTCGGCAGCGGGAGTTCCGGGGCGCGGGGAGTATTGGAACGTAAATGCCGACGAGAACCGCGCCTCCCGGACCACGTCCAACGTCTGCTGAAAGTCCTCTTCAGTTTCGCCCGGGAAACCGACGATGATGTCGGTAGTGATCGCCGCGTCGGGAATCTGCTCGCGCACTTCGGAAAGAATCCGCAGGAACTTCGCGGACCGGTACGAGCGGCGCATAGCGCGCAAGACCCGATCGGATCCCGATTGCAGCGGCATGTGCAGGCTAGGCATGACGTTGGGGGTCTGCGCCATCGCTTCGATCACGTCGGTGGTGAACGCGGCGGGGTGCGGCGAGGTGAACCTGACCCGTTCCAACCCGGCGATCTCGCCGCAGGCGCGAAGCAGCTTTGCGAATGCGCCGCGGTCCCCAAATTCGACGCCGTAGGAATTGACGTTCTGACCCAACAGCGTCACTTCGATCGCACCGTTTTCGACCAAGGACTGGACCTCGGCCAAAACCTGCCCGGGACGCCTGTCGCGCTCCTTGCCGCGCAGATGCGGGACGATGCAGAAGGTGCAGGTGTTGTTGCAGCCAACAGATATGGAGACCCACCCGGCGTAGACCGACTCACGTTTGGTAGGCAGCGTCGAGGGGAAGACCTGCAACGACTCTGCGATCTCCACCTCCGCTCGCCGATTGTGTCGCGCTCGTTCGAGCATAGGAACCAGCGCATCGAGGTTGTGCGTGCCGATCACAACGTCAACCCACGGGGCGCGCTTGGCAATCGTCCCGCGGTCCTTTTGCGCCAAGCATCCGCCAACGGCTATCTGCATCCCGGGGCGAGCCGCCTTTGTCGAGGCCAGGTGCCCGAGCATGCCGTAAAGTTTGCCGGACGCATTTTCACGGACGGCACACGTGTTGATCACGACGACGTCTGCGTCCGAGGCCGCTGCGTGCTCCGGGTCGGCGGCGGCGTAACCGGCCTGTTCAAGCATTCCTGCTAGGTGCTCGGAATCGTGGACGTTCATCTGGCAGCCGAGCGTCTTGACGACGTAGGTTGGCTTGCTCGATGCGTTTTCTAGGGTGGAGGTAGACATCGCCGATCATTCTAATCGCTGCGGGTTGCGAACCGGAGCGACTCTAGGCAACGCTCTCGTTGACGGAGACTCGCGTGCCGGCCTGCCCGCCGCGGTCCGCGGCGTTCTCCGGTTCACTATGGGACAGCCCGTCGGTTGTGGCCGTTGCCCGCACCTCGCGAACGACGGTGACCCGCACCACAGCACTGCGCTCCGCTTTGGATTCGATGCGCCGCGCCACTTCCCTGGCTATCCATCCCATGTCGCCGTCCGCCACCGCAGTCGGCTCAACCACCACGCGCAATTCCCGGCCGGCCGCCATCGCGTACGCGCTCTGCACACCGCCAACCGTCAGTGCCACGTTCTCCAAGTCCTGCATCCGCTGCACTAGGTGTTCCTGCTCGTCACGCCTGGCGCCAGGACGCGACGCGGAGACGGCGTCCGCGATCTGCACCAGCACCGATTCCACACTGTGGTGCGGCACCTCGTCGTGGTGTGCCGCCACGGCTGCAACCACCGGGGCCGATTCTCCGTGCTGTTCGATAAACCAGGCGCCCTGGAGGGCATGCGTGCCGCCGCCCTCTCCCGTGAAGGCCTTGCCTATATCATGAAAGAATGCTGCCCGCCGGGCAATGTCGACGTCGGCGTTCACCTGTTCGGCGACGTGGGCGGCGATATGCGCCGCCTCAACGCAGTGCCGCAGGACATTTTGCCCGAACGAGGTCCGAAACCGCAGCCTACCCATCACTTCGATTATCGCCGGATCGACATCGCGCACCCCAGCGTCGCGGGCCGCGGCCTGCCCGGCTTCCATACCGCGTTCGGCCGTGGACGCCCGCGCGCTCACGAGTGCATCCTCGATCCTTTGCGGGTTGATCCTGCCGTCATCGACCAAGGATTGCAGCGCCACCGCAGCGATTTCACGTCGTTCCGGGTCGAATGTTGACACCATGACGTGCGTACTGGTGTCCTCGATCAGCACGTCGACGCCCGCGCTGGCCTCGAAAGTGCGGATGTTGCGCCCCTCTTTTCCGATGATACGACCACGCATCTCGGAGTTTGGCAGCGCGATCACGACGGTCGCGCTGCTGGAACTCTCCGGGACGGCCACCCTGCTCATGGCCTCGACCACGATCTGCCGGGAACGCTCGTCCGCGGTGCGGCGGGCCTCATCCTCAACGGACCGAATCACGGCCGCCGCAGCGGCCCGTGCTTCTTCGATCTGCTGCTCGGCTAGCTGGCGCCGTGCCTCGTCGGAAGTCATGCCCGCCAGCGATTCAAGCTCCCTGGCCATCCGCCCAACGTGTTCGGCCCGCAACTCGCTGAGCCTCGCGCGTTCCGCCACAAGTTCCTCTTCGCGCCGCGCGATCCGCCCGCGCTGCTTGCGCAAAGCCCTGCGCTCATCCGACAACTCGTGTTCGAGCGATCGCACTTCCTGACGCCGCTGGGCCAGTTCCGCCTCGCGTTCGCGCAGACGCTGACGCTGTTCGGCGGTCTCGTCGGCCGCTCGCCGCCTAACCGCCGCCGCCTCGCGGCGAGCCACTAATACAAGCACTAGAGCGATGAGACAGGCGCTCAGGAGCGCAAGCACGTAGCCCCACTCCAGTACGCCAAACATCGCTCGCCTCCAAGACCGTCCTCTACGGAAGCCTACGCCACCAGGCCTAACAATTCCTGGGAATAGGATGCGAGTTATATGTGCCGCGCGTCACCGAGCTAGGCCCCGCCGGCTAGTAACGATCGAAGCCCGCGCGCCTAACGGCATCTTGGCATACACCAGACCCAAATCCCCTGCGCATAAGGCGCGCGTGTATCGCGCGGGCCGCCTCGGTCGCTTCGCGGCCCGCCAGTTTGCGTACCATCGCCAGCGCCGCCTTGGCCGCGACGTCTGCCTCCAGATCCGCCGGGTATTCCGCATCCAAAACCGCTGCCCGAACGTCAGCCGGGACTCGCTTTTGCGCAAGCTCCTGGGATACCGCCCGCCGCGACCAGCCGGACGCATCGCGCCGCGAACGCACCCTGGCAGCGGCATACGCCCAATCGTCGATGAGCGCGACCTCGACCAAACGCTGCGTCACGCACCTGGCCACGTCATCGCTGTACCCACTTTCGACGAGGCGATGCAGTATCGTCCCCGTCGACTGCGGGGCGGCGGTGAGAATCCTCAAAGCGCGCTCGCGCGCGCCATCGTAGTCGCTTGCGTCCACCGGTTCCTTGCTCTTTGTGCCCGCCGTCATCGCCCGCGCCCCCCGCATCTTTCTAATCTTCTGATTCGGGGACGTCACCTATGCCAAGCTTGGTGCGAATTTTGTCTTCGATCTCGGCGGCCAAGTCTGGGTTGTCTCGCAGGAATGCACGGACGTTCTCCTTACCCTGTCCGAGTTGGTCGCCGTCGTAGGTGAACCACGATCCGGACTTGCGGACGATCCCGTGTTCGACCCCCAGGTCAATTAGGCTGCCTTCGCGGGAGATTCCGATCCCGTAGAGGATGTCGAATTCGGCCTGCTTGAACGGCGGAGCCATCTTGTTCTTGACGACCTTGACTCGCGTCCGGTTGCCTACGGGATTGGTGCCTTCCTTCAGCGTTTCGATTCGGCGGATGTCCAACCGCACGGACGCATAGAACTTCAGTGCCTTGCCGCCAGTAGTCGTTTCGGGCGAGCCAAAAAACACGCCGATCTTCTCGCGCAACTGGTTAATGAAGATGGCGGTCGTACCGGATCCCGATAGGGCTCCGGTGATCTTGCGCAATGCCTGGGACATAAGACGCGCCTGGAGGCCCACGTGGCTATCGCCCATTTCGCCTTCGATTTCCGCCTTCGGAACCAACGCTGCCACAGAGTCGATCACGATAATGTCGATCGCCCCGGAGCGGATCAACATGTCCGCGATTTCGAGCGCTTGTTCGCCAGTATCCGGCTGCGACACCAAGAGAGCGTCGGTATCGACCCCGAGTTTCTTGGCATATTCGGGGTCGAGCGCGTGTTCCGCATCGATGAATGCCGCGATTCCGCCGGCCCGTTGCGCGTTCGCGACGGCATGCAACGCAACCGTCGTCTTTCCGGAAGATTCCGGGCCATAGACCTCAATGACACGCCCGCGTGGCAGACCACCGATCCCGAGAGCCACATCGAGCGCTATCGAACCCGTGGGAATAACTGCAACCTTGGCGCGATCCTCCGCGCCAAGCCGCATAACCGAGCCCTTACCGAAGCTGCGGTCGATTTGCGCAAGCGCCGCCTCAAGCGCCTTTTCACGATCTACGGGAGCCGCCATGTTACTTGCCTTTCTATTGGTCTACGCCAAAGTCATTGTCCGTACCGGGGACTTCCCCAAAGGTACGTGCCACCTCTGACATCACCAGATTCACTTGCGCGCCGAAGCGCGAACGAGCAATTGTGGATAACTTTCCTGCTGACAACCATAGCCTAATATCGCACACATGTTCGAACCGCTACCCCGCGTGTCGCGCGCAGTGGCGCGCCTGCGCGCGCACAAATGCCTGGTGGAGGACAACCCCACCAGGCATTTCTAGGTAGAACAGTCACTTCGCGCGCGGCTCCGGCAGGCCCCAGCGGAACTCGTCGCTAATCTCAAACTCCGCCCACAACGCGCCCCACACGTGGTCCGGTCGTACGCCATCCGCTAACAGCTGTGCAGGGGTCGCACTCCCCAGCGTTGCGATCACGTGACTCTCGATGATCGTGCGCCCGTGGCCAACACCGAACACGTGGTCGACGCACCGATGGAACTCGCGAAGATCCACGCCGGCTCAGTAGCGCGATCCGGCGGCGCTCAATTCCCGAGCCGGGTCCCGCAGATCGTCCATGGTCAGACCGGCTGCGGCGAGATCGGAGTTAGCAAGTGCCTCCGCAATCTCGAGGCGGTCGGCGACGCGGTGCAACACCGACGACATCGGGATGTCAAGAGCCTCGCAAATCGAACCGAGCAGCTCCGACGATGCTTCCTTTTGCCCTCGCTCAACCTCGCTCAAGTATCCAAGGGACACCCGCGCCTGGGAGGAAACTTCACGGAGAGTGCGTCCCTGACGCCGCCGCAAATCGCGCAATACATCCCCAATTTCCCTGCGTAAAACGATCATTTCGTTCCTCCCATTCCCGAAAGACTCACTCGCTCACTTTCGCAACAACTCCGGCCCGCACGGCCCGCCCATCGCCCGGTGTCCCCACCCGCGCTGAGCTCCAGCCTACCGGCCACTTATTTCTCTGGTGTTTACAACCCGTTCGGTTCCGGTATTATTCCGGTCCCGGCGGGCTGGCGGTTTCCAGGGTAGCCAGCACCTCTGACAATAGACTGGCAACAGTGGCGCTCCGGACCTCGTCTCGAGTGCCGGATAGGCGAAGGCGGCGCGTGACATCGACGACACCCACGCCGCGCGAAAATGCGGCAACGGCAATGTAGACCTCGCCCGGCGCATGTCCGTCTTGCGGTTCGGGTCCGGCCGCACCGGTTGTTGAGATCCCGATATCGGCGCCCATCAGTTTCGCAACGCCGACCGCCATCTGTCGCGCCACTTCAGCATCGACGGGACCCCTGTTGGCCAGCAGCTCGGCATCGACGCCCAGGACTGAGTGTTTGAGGTCGGTCGCATAGGCAACCACCCCGCCGCGGAATACATGGGATGCGCCGGGGACAGCCACCAACGCCGCGGCGACCAAACCGCCGGTGAGCGATTCTGCCGCCGCCACGGTCAGCGACATTGCGCGAGCACGGTCAATGATCCCGCGGGCTACTGCACTGGATCGGTCAGCCATTGCGGCGCTTGCGACGAACAATCCACCAGGCGGAAACAAGGTACTGCAATCCGGTTCCAATCGTTACGGCCACCGCCGCGCCGAGCAGCACATGGGCCGTTGCGGCCACCCAAGTCGGCAGCGTCCACAGCGGCAAGAGGCACAACGTGATCGCCACCACCTGCAGCGCGGTCTTGATTTTGCCACCCCATGATGCGGCCATCACCTCCACGCGGAGAAGGGCCACGCGCACCAGGGTGATACCCAGTTCGCGGGCGAGCACGACGATCGTGACCCACCACCACACGTCGCCGATGATCGACAGCGAACACAAGGCGACGCCGATGAGCAGCTTATCGGCGATGGGATCGAGGATCTTCCCCAGATCCGTCACCATGTTTCGGCTCCGGGCGAGGTGCCCATCGAGCCTGTCCGTCAGCGCCGTGGCAAGAAACAGCACCGCGGCGCTCCACCGCACTAACGAATCGTGCGGACCCACAAAGGCAAAGAGCACCAGCCCGAGTACGGGCGCGAGAACGATCCTAACGAGCGTAACGAAGTTGGCGAGATTCCACTGACTGGCTTCCCGGTTCGTCGCGCTCACAACACCAGCCTAGGCGCTTGAGCCGCAAACCACGACATCGCCACCCGGGACCAAACCTCGGTATTGTGCAATGGTGCCTCACCACGCGAATCAACAGCCGCAGCGCCGCCGCGTTGCCTCCGCCTTGTCAACACTCACCCTTGCGCTGCTTGTTTTCGCGGTGGCATTTGCGGGGAGTTCGGTAGCCGCGGGCGGCTGGCCCCTGCGCAAGGCGTCCGGCCACGACGTCGCAGAATCGACGAGCGCCCCCGCGCCCAACACCCAGACCTCCCCCGCTTCATCGACGAGTGAGCCCGCGAATGAGCCCCAAACCCCGGCAACGGTGACTCCGGACCAAGTTGAGAGCGAACCGGCGCGCTTCACCATCCTCGCCGCCGGAGACGTACTGATTCACGGCCCGGTCATGTCCTCGGCCCGGTCGGGAAGCTCGTACAATTTTTCGCCCCTGCTTGCGGGCATCGACGAGTGGGTCCAGGGAGCGGATCTTGCCTTGTGCCACATGGAAACCCCCGTTGCTCCAGCGGGGACCCAGCCGTCCGGGTATCCGATGTTCGGTGCGCCGAAGCAGATCGTTAAGGCGCTGGCCAAGCAGGGGTGGGACGGCTGCTCGACGTCGTCGAATCACTCGGTCGACCGCGGGTTCGCGGGGATCCAGGCCACGATCGACGCCTTCAAGGCAAACGGCTTGGGCTACACCGGCACCGCCACGAGCAAGAAGGAACAGCAGACTCCCCAGCGCTACGTGCTGGAACGCGGCGGCCAGACCATCCACGTATCGCACATTGGCGCCACTTACGGCACGAACGGCCTGCCGGTGCCTGCCGGCAAGCCCTGGTCGGTGAACATCATCGACACCGACGCCATCATCGAACAGGCAAGACGCGAACGCGAGAACGGTGCCGATCTTGTCCTCGTCAGTTTGCACTTCGGGCAGGAATACCGGGTGGCCCCGACCGAGCAACAATTAACGGTCACCCAAGAATTGGCGAAGTCACAGCAGGTTGACCTGGTTATCGGGCATCACGCCCACATTCCCCAACCCATGACAAAACTCGCCGGCGGCCCGGGCGGCAACGGCATGTGGGTTGCCTACGGGCTCGGCAATATGCTCTCGAATCAGGATGCGTCGTGTTGCGTGGCCGGGACCGAATCGGGGCTCATGATGGTCGCCGATGTGACCAAGCCAGTCGATGGACCCGCCGAGGTGACGCAGATTCGTTGGCACGGTATCACCGTCGATAAGGGCGGTAAGCATCATGTCTACCCGTTCACCAAAAAGAACTCCGCGGTCGGTACGCTGAGCTCGGCGACGTTGAAACAACGCGAACAGCGGGTTGCAACCGAGGTCGGCGACGACGTGGCGGAAATCCAGAAGCCGCCGACGGCCACGGGTGAGCCGCCGGCGGTGGAAGAGCGCACGCAGGCCAAGTGAGCGGCGGGGTTCACCGCCGCGCCGGGTCACGCCCGGATGAGATCGGGGCATTCCCGCGCGCCGCTTCCGTGCGCGCGGGCCCCGCTGTAAGGGGCACCCGCGCCGTTCCTGCGCCAACTGACCCCAGCGACGCCACTGTTACTGCCGCCCGGTCAGCTCCCACGCGTCCTCGGAGGCGTGTTCCTCTTCGAGCGTCTGCCCGTCGAAGACCTGGTCATTCGGATCGTCAGCGGGCGCCGGGTCGGGCTCCCCCCGCAGCGAAGCCAACACGCTGGGCAGCTGTTCCGGGCTCACCAGAACCTCGCGGGCCTTCGATCCTTCGGAGGGCCCGACGATCTCGCGGGATTCCAGCAGGTCCATGAGCCTGCCCGCCTTGGCGAAGCCCACACGCAGCTTTCGTTGCAGCATCGATGTCGACCCAAACTGCGTGGTTACCACCAATTCCGCTGCCTGCAGCAACACGTCCAGGTCGTCACCGATGTCCTCCTCGACGACCTTCTTCGCCGCGGCAACAGCGATGTCCTGGCGGTAAACCGGCTTGAGCTGCTTCTTGACGTGGTCTACGACCTCGTGTATCTCGGATTCGCTGACCCAGGCTCCCTGCACGCGGCGGGGCTTCGACTCTCCCATCGGCAGGAACAACGCATCACCCTGCCCGATGAGCTTTTCCGCCCCGACTTGGTCGAGAACGACCCGCGAATCCGTCGCCGACGACGTCGCAAAAGCGAGCCGCGAGGGCACATTTGCCTTGATCAGACCTGTCACGACGTCCACGCTCGGTCGCTGCGTTGCGAGCACCAGGTGAATGCCCGCGGCACGCGCAAGCTGCGTGATGCGCTGAATGGACGCCTCGACATCGCGGGGGGCAACCATCATGAGGTCGGCCAACTCGTCCACCACAACCAGCAGATAGGGGTACGGGGCGATTTTTCGTTCGGAGCCCGGCAGCGGTTTGACCTTCCCGGACCGCACGGCGGCATTGAAATCATCGATGTGCTTGAACCCGAAGGTTGCGAGGTCGTCGTAGCGGGCGTCCATCTCACTGACGACCCACTCCAGGGCCTCCGCGGCCTTCTTCGGATTGGTGATGATAGGCGTAATCAGGTGGGGAATGCCGTTGTAGATGGTCAATTCGACGCGCTTGGGGTCGACCAGGATCATTCTCACCTGGTCCGGGGTCGCCCTGATCATCACCGAGACAATCATCGAGTTGATGAAGCTCGATTTTCCGGCACCGGTGGCCCCCGCCACCAGGATGTGGGGCATCTTGGCCAGGTTGGCCACGACGTAGCCACCCTCGACGTCCTTTCCCACGCCGATGACCATGGGGTGGTCGGTTCGCCGCGCGGGCGCCGATCGCAGAACATCGCCCAGCACAACCGTCTCTCTATCGGTGTTGGGGATCTCGATGCCGATCGCGGACTTGCCGGGTATGGGCGAATGTATGCGGACGTCCGCGCTCGCCACGGCGTACGCGATGTTCTTTTCCAGCGCGGTGACGCGTTCGACCTTGACCGCGTTGCCGACCTCGACCTCGTAACGAGTAACCGTCGGCCCGCGGCTAAAACCGGTCACTTTCGCATCGATATTGAACTGCTCAAAGACACCCGTGAGCGCCTCGACGACGCGGTCATTCGCCGCCGAACGCGCCTTGTGCGGTGGCCCCGCCACCAGCAGAGAGGTCGATGGCAGTTCGTAGACAACGTCCCCGCCGAACACCGGTTGCTCGCCCGCGGGTACCCCGCGGGGCTCCGGCGGCGCGGGGTCGATTAAGGACGAGGCCTCCGTCTCCCCGTGGGTAACGACTACAGATGTCGAGTTCGCATCCTGGACAATCCGAGTGGTCGCAGCCGCTTGCGACAGCGAGTCTTGCGGGTCGCGTGGGACCGCGGCGGGGTCGATGGGGTCGTCATCGAGGTCGTAGACCTGGGTGGCGTCTTCTTCCGCGCGGCTCATCGCGGTCAAAGGTGAGGACGCGGTAGCGCCATCCGCCACGGCGGTCGGCGCTTCGACCACGGCGGCCTTGACGAAAGCCTCGTCTCCGGCAAAACCTGTGGCGGCAGCGTCGGAAGTGGCGGGGCCATGCTGATCACGGCGCCCGCGCCACCATCGCCGGCGCCTGACCGGGGTGGAGGCGACTTCACCGGTCCCGTCGTGCGGATCGACGCCCTGCGCGAAAACGAGTCCCTCATCGTCACTTTCGGGCTCTAGCTGTTGCGGTTCATCGACCCCGGAGCGAATACGGGCTCCGATCTGGGAAACCGGCGTTGCCGTCGCCACCAGCACCCCGAATACGACGACGAGCACCAGAACGGGAATGGCGAGCCAGGGCGTCAGGCCGGCATTGAGCGGAGTTCCGACCGCCCACCCGAGTGCGCCACCAGCGTCGATGGTGCTGCTCCATCCGGTGGAGGTTCCCTTGATCGACGGCGTCCCGCGAGCTATGTGCACGATCCCGGCTAGCCCAACGCAGATCGCACCTAACCCGATGGAGATCCGGCCACGCATCTGCCCGTCTTGGGGGCGCCGCATCAGCACGACGGCGAATGCCGCCAGCGCTACGGGCACGGCTTTCGCGAGCAGTCCAATGACGAAAGCGAATCCGAAATAGACCCAGGCCGAGACCGGGCCTCCCCCGTGGAACCAACCCGCGGCACCGCTCAGGAGCGCCAGGATCAAGAGCACCAGAGCGGTTCCGTCTCGTCGGTGTGCGGGATCCAGTTCGCGGGCGTCTGCCCCGATCCGGCGCACGCCCGCGCCGATGACGTGAGCGATCGAAGAAAAGAACGCGCCCACCGCCCGCATAATCCACGGTGCGCGGTGCTGGTCTTGGCCGGTGGGGGCCTGCTGCGCCGGGATTTTGGCTGCGCTTGCGGCCCTCTTAGCTCCCGCGGCGGGCGCCTTGGGCGCGGCGGAGCCCTTCCTTGGGTTGCGCGTGCTAGACGAGGATGCCATCAGTTCCTTCCCCACTGGCCCACTACCGCTTCACTGGTGTCCGCGGCGCGAGATACGAACAGCACTCGTTGCTAAAGCTACCGCAGGTTGCCCCGGTCACAGCGCTGTGGCGCGCGCAAAGACGGCAATTCGGGGTGGTGCGGGAGGTCCCGTTGGACTTCCCGCACCACCTAGAGACTGCGGATCCTCTACACGCCTAGCACCACGGGGACGATCATCGGGCGCCGACGGAGGCGGTTGGAGGCGAAGCGACCAACCACCCGGCGCACGGCTTGTTGGGCCTGATGCGGATTGGCGCCCTCGGCGAGGGAGGTTTCGACG
Source organism: Rarobacter incanus (assembly GCF_006715765.1). Taxonomy (NCBI): domain Bacteria; kingdom Bacillati; phylum Actinomycetota; class Actinomycetes; order Micrococcales; family Rarobacteraceae; genus Rarobacter; species Rarobacter incanus. Next base: position 104,723 of record NZ_VFNV01000001.1, on the reverse strand, counting down.
CTCTGGCGCACCTGCTCCACCAGAGAGTCGAGCACCGCGTCATCCTCGGCCACCCCGCGCGCGCGTATGGTCGGGCCCGCCACAATCGTCTTCGCCGCGAAATCGGCCGCGACGAATACCGAGATGAATCCCTCCTCGCCCAAGACGCGCCGATCCTGCAGTTCGTCGTCGGTGAGCTTGCCCACGGATGAACCATCCACGTAGACGAACCCGCAAGGAACCGCACCGACGATGTTTGCCTTACCGTCCCGCAGATCAACGACCACGCCGTCTTCGGCAATCATCACGCGTTCCGGCGGTACGCCGGTCTTGACCGCGAGCGCCCCGTTGGCGATCAGGTGCCGCGTCTCCCCGTGTATCGGCATGACGTTCTTGGGCCGCAGGATGTTGTAGCAGTACAGCAGTTCGCCGGCGGCCGAGTGGCCCGAAACGTGGACCTTTGCGTTGCCCGAGTGGACGACCCGCGCTCCGAGCCGCATGAGCCCGTTGATGACCCGGTACACGGCGTTTTCGTTTCCGGGGATCAGGGACGAGGCCAGGATCACGGTATCGCCGGGTTCGATCGACACCTTGTGATTCCCGTTCGCCATGCGGCTGAGCGCCGCCATCGGCTCACCCTGGGAACCGGTGCACATGAGGACCACTTGGTCATCCGGCAAATCGGTGACCTGGCGCAGATCGATAAGAACGTCACCGGGAAGCGTCAGGTAACCGAGGTCGACCGCGACCCCCATATTGCGGACCATAGACCGCCCCACCAGGGCCACCTTGCGGCCGTGCGCGTGGGCGGCGTTGAGCACCTGTTGAACGCGGTGAACGTGCGAGGCGAACGAGGCAACCACGATTCGCTGCTGCGATTCGGCGAACACTTGATCGAGTACGGGGCCTATCTCGCGTTCGGGCGTGACGAATCCCGGCACTTCGGCATTGGTCGAATCGACCATAAACAGGTCGACGCCTTCGGTTCCGAGCCGCGCGAACGCACGCAAATCCGTGATCCGGCCGTCCAGCGGAAGCTGGTCCATCTTGAAGTCGCCGGTGTTCAGCACCGTTCCGGCAGGCGTTGTGACGGCCACCGCAAGCGCATCGGGTATGGAGTGGTTGACCGCCACAAACTCGCAGTGAAAATCGCCGAACGCCGCGCGTTCGCCTTCCTTGACTTCCCGGGTTGTGGCAGAGATCCGGTGTTCCTTTAGCTTGGCCGCCACAAACGCTAGCGTCAGCCTGGACCCGATCACTGGTATGTCTGGGCGCAAGGCAAGCAGGTACGGAACGGCCCCGATGTGGTCCTCGTGGCCGTGGGTGAGGACCAAGGCTTCCACGTCGCCCAATCGGTCGGCGATGTAGTCAAAATCGGGCAGGATAACGTCGACGCCCGGCTGGTGTTCTTCCGGAAACAGGACTCCGCAATCGATGAGGAGCAGTTTGCCGTCGTATTCGAGAACGGACATGTTTCGTCCGACTTCGCCCAGCCCGCCCAACGCGACAACGCGAAGCGTCCCCGGTTCCAGTGGTGGCGGCGGCAATAGATCAGTTGGTAATGCGCTCATGACCCTCCTGAGGTCGATGCCGCGCGGTGCACTAGGATGTCAGCCCAAACGCGCGCAGCGTAGTTTCTAGTTCTTTGCGCTGTTGAGGTTCAGCGCCAACCTGAGGTAGACGAAGGGCGGCCGACGGGAGCAGGCCCATGATGTGCAGGGCCTCCTTAGCCATGACCGCCCCAATTCCGCCGCCCATGATTGCCTCAATGAGCGGCGTCACCGCGTGGAATTCCGCTATCGCGGCGGTGTGGTCGCCGCGTTCCCATGCCTGGCGGATCTTGACGAAGCTGGGTGTCGCGATGTGCGACACGACCGAAACCAGGCCCACCGCCCCGACCGACAAGAACGGCAGGTACAACCCGTCGTCGCCGCTGTAGAGCGCAAGACCCGTCCGGGCTTGGTTCAGCGCCGCCGTGTATACGTCCCCGGTCGCGTCCTTTACCGCAACGACATTGTCCAACTGCGCGACATCGTCATACGTCTGCGGCGCAATACGCAGGCCGGCGCGGCCAGGGATGTCGTAGAGCATGACCGGTAGGTCGCTGGCGCCCGCAACCGCCTTGAAGTGGGCAGCCGCGCCAGCCTGCGAGGGCCGCGAGTAGTAGGGGGTGACCACCAGCAGACCGTGCGCCCCGGCGGCCGCGGCCTGTTCGGCCATGCGCACCGCGTGCACGGTATCGTTCGATCCGGCGCCCGCGATAACGACGGCGCGTTCGCCCACGGCCTCGACGACCGCGCTTATGACTTCGGACTTCTCGGGCGAGTGCGTGGTTGGCGCTTCACCGGTCGTGCCGTGCAGCACCAAACCGTCGTTCCCCTGATCGACCAGGTGTTTCGCGAGTGACACTGCCGCCTCGACGTCAACCACACCCTTGTCGGTGAACGGGGTAACCATCGCGGTCAACAGTTGACCAAAGGGCGGGGTGGAGTCAGCAATCACACGCATGATCCTACGGTACCGCTAACCGATCGACGGAATCGGCAGGCTCGTACACGACGTGCCGAAACCGCTGCCCGGATGCAGATTCCTGCCACCTGCCGACGCTGCTTGGGACCCAGTGCGCCGGAATCTGCGGGGCACGGGTGTCGCCCACGATCGTGGCGTCGATTTCGGTCACGTGAATAACCGCGGCGTCGCGGATCGATGCCGCGTACAGCTGCCCGCCACCGACGACCCAGACCGTGGCGTCTTTAGCGCAATGCTCCTCGGCGGCCCCGCGCTGCCCGCCGCTGCCCGCACCCGCGCCGCTGCGCCGACCGGTGGCAGATGTGACCGCTTGCGCGACCTTGTACGCGTCCGCCAGCGAACCGACCACGCGGGCGCCGGGCAAAGCGCGAATAGTCGACGAAACGACGATGTTGTCGCGACCCGGCAACGGGCGAAACCGCGGCGGCAACGACTCCCACGTGCGGCGTCCCATGATGACGGGACTGCCCGTGGTCACCGTGCGGAAATATGCCAAGTCCTCCGGAATATGCCAGGGCATTTTCCCTTGTGAACCGATGACACGATCACGCGCCTGCGCCCAGATTAGTCCGATCCGCGGCCCGGTGGCCGGATTCATACGGCAACCGGCGCGCTGATCGCCGGGTGGTGCCGGTATCCCTCGATTACGACGTCGTCGAAATCGTAGTCGAACAGGCTTGCGGCCCGGCGAAGCTTGAGTTGCGGTAGCGGATAGGGTTCGCGGTCAAGCTGCTCTAAGACCTGGTCGGTGTGGTTGTCGTATATGTGGCAGTCTCCCCCGGTCCAGATGAACTCGTCCACCTCCAACCCCACCTGCTGCGCGACCATGTGCGTCAACAATGCGTACGAAGCTATGTTGAACGGGACCCCCAAGAACAGGTCGGCGCTGCGTTGATACAGCTGACAGCTGAGCTTCCCGTTCGCGACGTAGAACTGGAAAAAGGCGTGGCATGGTTGCAGCGCCATGCGGTCTAGCTCTCCCACGTTCCAGGCGGAGACGAGGATTCGGCGCGAATTGGGATCGGATCGCAATTGGTCCACAACTGCCTGAATCTGGTCGATGTGCCCACCATCGGGCGTCGGCCAGCTGCGCCACTGCACGCCGTAGACCGGGCCTAGTTCGCCGTCCTTATCCGCCCACTCGTCCCAAATGTGAATACCGTGGTCCTGCAGCCAGGTCACATTGGAATCGCCCCGCAAGAACCACAGCAGTTCGCCGACGACGCCGCGAACAAAGACCCGCTTGGTAGTGACCAGCGGAAATCCCTTTTGCAGGTCGAATCGCATCTGGTGTCCGAAGATCGAACGAGTTCCGACCCCCGTCCTATCGGCCTTTGGCGTCCCGGTTTCGAGGACTAAACGAAGCAGGTCCTCGTACGGCGTGGGTACCGGTGTGTTCGATTCAGCATGCACCCGCCAATTCTATCGGCATGGGACGAAGTCGCGGCGGTGAGCGGCACCACTGGCGCGCTTTCGTCGCCGGATACGTTCAGGAATGTCCGTCTTTTGACCGGTACCATGTGTCGATCCCTTTGACGACGCTAGGAGTTCTGATGCCCGAAACGACAACGACCACAACGCCACAGGCCTCGCCCACACCACGCCAACGATCGACGATCGGCATGGCCATTTTTGCCTCTCGCTGGCTCCAAGCGCCCCTCTACTTTGGCCTCATCGTTGCCCAAGCCGTCTACGTATGGCAGTTCCTCAAGGAACTGTGGCACCTGGTCGAAGGCGCCTTCGGGCACGGCGAGGCCCTCAACGAATCTTCGACCATGCTCCTGGTATTGGGCCTGGTGGACGTGGTGATGATCTCAAATCTGTTGATCATGGTGATCATCGGCGGATACGAGACGTTTGTCTCGCGCATCAACCTGGCGGACCACCCCGACCAGCCGGAATGGCTCAGCCACGTGAATGCGAACGTCCTCAAGACGAAGCTGGCGATGAGCATCGTGGGAATCTCGTCCATTCACCTGCTGCGAACGTTCATCGAATCCGATAGCGGCCGGATTTCGCCGGAAACGATGCTGTGGCAGACCCTGATCCACCTGACGTTTGTTGTCTCGGCGCTGGCGCTTGCGCTGATCGACAAGATGTCCCAGACAAAGCACTAAGAGCCGGGACGAGCCCCGCCCTCCGGGCGCACCGTTGGCCCTAGCGGTGCGGTGTTGCGCGGGGGGCGCATGCCCTACTTTTCGCCCGAACGGCCGCTGGCGCGCCTGGCGACCCGCCACATACCGGCTGCCTTTCGTAGTGTCTGACGTGCTCGCGTCTTGTCCCCGGCCGCCTCGTAGGCAAAAGCCAGGTGGTACCAGCATTTCCAGTTGTCCGGGTCCCGCTCGACCTGTTCGCGCACCGCGATGAAGGCCGCATCGGCAGCATCACGATCGATACGCCCGCCGGGGGACCGCGGCAGGTCGTCGGTCGGCAATTCGCCGGCGGCGGCAAGTTGATCGGCCATCCGTTGCACTTCGATGGCCAAAACGATCTCCCGCACGACGAAGACGACGATGATGACGGGCAACGCCAGCGCCGCGACGCCGATGCCTATCCCCGCCCAGTTGCCGGTCTGGATGAGAGTCATGGCGCGCGCCTGAACCGCCCACAGGTAGATTGCCAGCAGCGCCGTCACGAATGCGGCGGGCAAAATCGCCTTCAACTTGCGCATCAGGCCAAATCCAAGAAGTGTTCCAGCCCCACCGTCAGGCCTGGCCGGGAGGCTATCTGCCTGATCCCCAGCAGCACTCCTGGCATGAACGAGGTCCTCTCAAAAGAGTCCTGGCGAATCACCAACTGCTCGCCGGGGTTGCCGAGCAGGACCTCCTCGTGGGCGACCAGCCCGCGCAGGCGAACCGCGTGGACGTGGACGCCATCGACCACGGCGCCGCGCGCCTCGAAGCCCGACTCGGTGGCGTCGGGTGATGGGCCTCGTCCGGCATCACGGCGCGCCCTCGCGATTGCCGCAGCCGTGTGCTTGGCCGTTCCTGACGGGGCGTCGACCTTGGCGGGGTGGTGGAGTTCGATGATCTCGACCGATTCGAAGTATCGCGCGGCCTTGGCGGCAAATGTCATCGTCAACACGGCGCTCAACGAGAAGTTTGGGGCGACCAAAACGCCGGCGCCATTCGCCGCCTCCCGAAGCCGAGCGGCCACGCGTCCCAACGAATCGTCGTCCCAGCCGGTTGCGCCGACGACGATATGGACTCCCGCGTCGATCGCTGTCATCACGTTCGCCTCGGTCGCGGAGGGCACCGAAAAGTCCACCGCCACGTCGGCGCGAGAATCCCTGAGCGTCCGCGCCAGGTCATCGTGCTGATCGATTTCCGCCACGAGGGCCATGTCGGGCGCATCCGCCACCGCTTTGCACACAGTCGATCCCATTCGACCGCGCGCTCCGATCACCGCCACCCGAATGCCGGCAGGGTCCGTTTGTGGCTCTTTCACGCGTTGATCATTCACGGGTAAAACCCTACCAATCCTTGCTTAGTGGTTGCCGGGCTCAACGCCGCCGATCGAATGCGCCATCCCCCACCGATCGAATGCGCCATCCCCCACCGATCGAATGCGCCATCCCCCACCGATCGAATGCGCCATCCCCCACCGATCGAATGCGCCATCCCCCGCCGATCGAGTGCGCCGAAGGCGCATATCGAGATCAAGACAAGATAGCCCCGGCAAGCGTGCAACTCACGCCACTCGACTGGGCGCATGGTCTCGATACGCCCGCTCCGCGGGCAACTCGACCAACGCAAGCGGGCAACTCGACCAACGCAAGCGGGCAACTCGACCAACGCAAGCGGGCAACTCGACCAACGCAAGCGGGCAACTCGACCAACGCAAGCGGGCAACTCGACCAACGCAAGCGGGCAACTCGACCAACGCAAGCGGGCAACTCGACCAACGCAAGCGGGCAACTCGACCAACGCAAGCGGGCAACTCGACCAACGCAAGCGGGGTGGGAGCCACCAACCGGTGACTCCCACCCCGCTCGTGCAGCGACGGTCTACTTTCGCTTCACTGTGACTCGCGCTGACTTCGACGATGCCACGTTCTTCGCATCCGCCGCAATGAACTTAGCCCTGAGCTTGAGTTTCTTCTTCGACGAATACTTCTTGGCCAGCTTGACCGTGACCTTGCCATTCTTCAGGCGCGCGGTCTTCACGGCCTTCTTGCCAACGTAGAGGCGGACCTTGCCAACGGCGCCCACTCCGGCGGGTACCTTCGAGACCTTGACGGTCACCTTGACCTTCTTGCCCTTCTTGTACCGCTTCGCCTTGACGGTCACCTTCTTGGCCTTGGCCTTCAGGATCGTGATTGGCAGCCCGGCCTTGGAAACAGCGACCTCGCCACGAGAGTCAACCAGGGTTGCGATCACGTTGGTGTATGTGCCCGCCGCGAGCTTCTTCGGGAGCGTCAAGGTGGCCTTGCCACCAGACCCATTCGCCTGAACGGTCGCCGTGCCCAGCTTGGTCCCGCCTGCGGTGAACGTCACGACGCCCGCTGCAGCGCCCTGCACCGTTGCCGTCACTGTGGCAGATATGGAGCCGTATGTCTGCACGGAGCTTGAGAAGACGGGCGCGGCCACGGTTACGACAGGTTCGGTGGCGGGTTCATCCTCAATGGTGATGGACGACACAACGGCCGTCGAATCGCCAACCGTCGCAGTCACGACAATCGTCCCCGCGGTTGTCCCCGCGGTGATTTCGGGAACTGCGGCATACCCGGCGCTATTCGTCTCCACCACGACAATCTTCGCGCCCCCCGCGAATGACCCGGGGCCTTCGATCGTGAAAGTGACCGCGGTGCCCTCGATCGGCGCACCCGAAGCCGCAAGCGCCGACACACCGAGAACGGAATCGACCGTTGCTCCAGGCTTCGCACTGGACGCTGTGCCATTTGCCAGCAAGCCGGCCACAGTGGGCTGTTCGGGGGCAGCAGGCTCCACGAACGGGAGCGTCGGGGTCGCATCGCCTGTCCACGCCAGTGCCGCCGCCTGGGTTTGGCCGGCCGGAACCAGAATGTCGAACGCGTTGCCGTCGGACGTGTCGGTGTCCTTCGCCGGAAGCGAATCGTCCATGCAGCCAGCACCGCCGCCCGGACGCCACTCGGGGATCCACCCACTGTTGCAGGCCAAAGTCATGTCGTACACGGGTCGAATCCGGTTGATCCCTTCTCCCCAATCGGCGTCAGAGAACATGGCGACCGCGATCTTGCCCGTTGCCGCGTCGTAGCCCGCGGGCAGGTCGGACTTCGCCACGGTGACGCTGATCGTGTGATCGGTGGCGCTCGCGCCCAAGGACACGTCCGCCGTCTTGTTTCCGTCGGTGCCGTAGATTCCCGCCGCGCCGCGACCGTCAACGACAATGACCTTCTGCCAGGTGTTCGTCGTGTAGAGATTGGTCCCGGCGAGAGCCGGAGTCGTGGGCTCTGCGTCCCCTTCTCCGAGGTAGAAGTGAATGTTCTGCAGCGTGATCGCATCGCCGCCCCACGGGTTCGTCACTTCGCCGCGAATCTTGGTCACGAAGGTGTAGGCATTCCCCGTATCAGCGATGGTGACTCCCGTGATGTCGTACGCACCCGCGACAAACGTTCCGTTCGTCGGATAGGTGTAGGTGCCCGGACCGTTGTCATCACCGGCAGGATCGGTAAACGACGCGACGACCGCACCGTGCTGGCTCAGCTCGGCGGAGGCGGCCGAACGCACCCCGTCCTTAACCGCCCTGATCACGTAGGTGTTTCCGTTCGACCTGATGATGTCCGTAAAGGAGGTGGTTCCCGCGGCAACGGTTGCCATGGGCGTCGTGGGATACGTTCCCTGATCCGATCGCCGATAGATTTCGTAGCTGGCGCCGTCGACGCCATCCCATTCGAACGTCAGCTTGCTGGTGCCGACCGAGACCAGGCGAAGTCCGGTCGGTGCGGCCACGGCACTGCCCGCAACCACGCTGACCGACTTGTCGCCGATCGCGAATTGGACCGTTCCGGCCGCGAGAATACGCTGCTGGAAGGTAACGGTTTCGCTGTCGCCACCCGCAACACGCACGGTCTTGGAGGCGGCTTCTTTTCCGTTGACCTTCAACACGGCCTCGTACGAAGCAACGCCCGTCCCCGGGTTCGTCACCACCGCGCTGACATTGACAATGTCACCGGCGGCGATGCTGGACGGGGCAGCAATGGACGTGACCTGCGCGAGAGGCGACACGTACTGCGGCAGCGTCGCGTCCGCGGCCGTGGCCGGGCGGATGCGCGCAGCCTGCCCGCCGGACTTCGGGAGCGAGGCGACCAGTTGCGTGGCGCTCGTGACGCGGTATGACTTGATCGAAAGCGCGGACGGGTTCTCGGTGTAGGTCGTTGACGCCGGGTCCTCGAACACGTCCGCAACGAATTCCCCGCTCCCGAGGAAGTCAAGCGAATAGGTCAAGTTCCTGGGGCTTTCGCCGTTCATCGCCCCGACCCACCAACCGGTGCCGTTGCGGCGCGCAGTGATCATGTAATCGCCAATTTCCGCCTGCAGCACCCGCGATTCGTCCCACTGCGATGGAAACCCGTTGTACCAGGTGATTCCCTTATTGACCTTGAAATTCTCCAGAATGTCTGCAGCCATCGTGACACCCGAGTGATAGTTCACGGTCATGGCCAGCTGCTTCGCGGCGGTGGTGTGTACACGCCAGGAGCTGTCGCGCTTGTTGTTCAAGACGTCCATGACGCCAGGGGTGTAGTCCATGGGTGCGGTCAACCCCCGCGTGAACGGCAGAATCAGCGTGTGTTCGGGGCTGTTCCCTGTGCCTGTGAAGGCGTCATATTCCTGCCCGCGCACGGCCTCGCGGGCCACCGCGTTGGGGAAAGTCCGTGTCTCGCCGGTGCCGTGCACGCACTCGTGGCAGTTAATGTTGACCTGGTACTTCGCTGCCTCCTTGAGAACATACCGGTAGTGGTTGACCATATCTTGGTCGTATCGGTTGTGGGCCGCGGTGTAGTTGTTGGGATCGAAATCGTCGGAAAGCGCGTCCTGTTTCGAGGGGATGTTGGGGGTGTCGCCCACGTAGCCGGTCTTCACGTAGTGGATTCCCCACTCCTTGTACTGCTCGAACAGCGGCTTGCCGTTTTGACCCGGCAGAATCGTGTCGCTGCCGACTTCCTTTTCCGGTCCCAGCTCGCCCTTAATCTGCTGTTCGAAGCGCCAGGGGTTACCCCCCGTTTCGGCGTGCGCAATGAACTGCACGCCCTTGGATGCGGCGTAGGCCGTCACTTCGTCGACGTCGAAGTCATCGGCCGTCACGTAATAGGTCTGTTGCTTCCACTCCTTGGAATTCCATCCCTTGTTCCAGCCTTCGGCAAGCACGCCTTGGATTCCGTTGGCGGCGGCCAGGTCGATGTATTGCTTGACGCGGGCCGTCGTTGCGCCGTGCTTGCTCCCCTCTTCCCAGGATGCCTGGTCTTGTTGCAGCTCCCACCAAACGCCAACGTAGGTGGCACCCTTGACCCAGGACTCGGCATCCGCATAGAGGTCCTCGTCCGGGGCCGGGTTCAGGTTCTCGAGCAGGTGCGAATTGGCTAGGCCGGCTGCCGACGACGCAATCGTCAGCGACCGCCATGGCGTCGCGTCGGCCATCGCCGCGGTGTCGCGAATGACGGCCTCGGTGCGAGTCAGGGAAGGGACGAGTTCCACGCGCAGGTGGCCATCTTCCTTCTTCAGCGTCATCGCGGAGTAGTTATCGAGGTCTGCTTCGTGAATCGACAGGAAGTTGTCACCATCGGCGAACTTGAATGTCGCGGGCGCGTTCGCGCTGCCCATCTCGGCGTAGCTCGTGGACTTCCACTCGCCCTCGTCGGAGTTGAAGTTCTGGCCGGTCCACCACGCCGTGGGGTTACCCTCCAATTGGAACTGGGTGACCTCGTCCTTAATCTTCAGTTCGCTGAGCCCCGTCTGGTTCGGCACCTTGTAGCGGAAGGCAACGCCATCGTCGTATGCCCGCACGATGACCTGGAAGTTGATCCCGTCATCGGTTACGGAATACGTCCGCTCCGTGTAGTAGTTCCGCACCTCCTTGTCGGTGCCTGCGTACGATTCCCACGTTTCGTCCGTTGTCGTCGGATCGCTCACGGCGGTCACTTCCGAGTTATCGCCCAGAACACCAACGTCGGATAGGTCCAGCCCAAGCTGGGATTTCTTTACCAGCTTTTCTCCGCGGGCGACCACCTCGTAGTAGAGGTTGCCGTCATCATCGACCGTTACCCCCAGCGCGGTTTTTCCGTCGGGTGATGTGGTCGCTTCGCCGGGAACAGTCACCGGCGCGGGGTCCGCGTAGGCCACGCCCGCTCCCACCGCCAACAACGGTGTCACTGCTACGCACGCTGCGGCCGCAATGGCGAATAGCCCGCGACTCGCACCGGATCTGACGACCCGGGAGTCTCTTCTTCCCTGCATTATGGTTGCGCTCCTTTACGCCTACACTGATATTTCGAGGTGGAGGGGTGGTGCGGCGCCCTTCGGCACCGCACCACCTGCCCCCGGCTACTTCTTGATCTTCACGGCCTTCGACTTCTTGGTGACCGAGGCGAACCCGGCCCGCTTCGCGGTCACCTTGACGATGATCTTCTTGCCGCGTTGGGCCTTCTTGACCTTGAAGGTCTTCTTGGTCGCCTTCTTGATCGCCTTTCCGCCCGCGTACCAGCGATAGGTGTACGTAACCTTTGCCGGATCGAAGTCCTTGACGACCGCCTTGAGCTTCGCGCCCGCCCTGCGCTTGCCCGTGATCTTCACAGTGCCCGCGCTGATCTTCCAGGCGCTCGCCTTGGCGGTCTTAGTAACGGCCGCCATGTCGCCGGCAGTGCCGGTCACCGTGACGCTAAGTTGCTTGCCCTGGTGGGCTGCGGCGATGGTCAGCACGTCGCCGGTGGCACCAGCAATCGCCTTTCCGTCCGCGTACCACTGGTAGCGCAGCGATGTGCCGGAGCCCCAATTCTTGGCGTAAGCGACAACCTGGGAGCCGACTGCAACAATGCCAACCACCGAGACCGATCCACTGGCCGCCGGGTTCTTTGACGCCAAGGGAACGGCGACCGTGAACACCTGCGAGACGTTGCCCGCGACATCAATAGCGCGGATTTCGACTTTCTGTTTGGTTGTCTTCAGCGCGAGGCGCACACCGGCCGATTCCGCAACCCACGTGTTGGATCCTGGCAGTCGGTATTCGATCGCGGCGATCCCCGACGACGCATCGGTGGCATTCGCTACCACGGTCGCGGTGACGCCGTCGTTCGTTACATCTGTGCTCAGGGTCGGCGCGGTCGCGTCGACATCGAGTGTGGCGACGGTCGTCACGGCACCGACCGATCCGCCCGCATCGACGGCCCGCACCTCGACATTGACGTCTTCGCCGTCGGGTACAGCAACGGCGCCTTCGGCCGCCTGCCACGTGCCACCGTTGAACCGAATCTGCGCCGTAGTTAGTGCGGCGGGCGTCACGGTAACGGTGGGTGTCGTGGTGTACCAACCGGCTTCGCCGTCGGGGTCGGTTGGCGCAACAACTGCCGTCGGCAGTGCACGCACCGTTACCGGCAGCGTCAAAACCGGCTGCCCGTCGACCTTGACCGTGAGGGTTTGCCGACCGACCGCACCGAGAACTATCGATCCCGCCGCGGTATAGGTGTCGGCGCCCTCATCCTTCGTGACATCCAGGTTTGCCTCGGTACCGTCCTGGGAGGTGACCGTTACGGCCTTGGAAGCTGCCGCGGCCGCCTCGGTACCGGCCAGTTGCACCTTAACGAGTGCCGCGCTCCCCTGCTCGATAAAGGTCTGCGACCCACCGTCGGTTGCCTCCAACGCGGGTGCCTCGTCCGCTGTCTTCAGCGAGGCAGACACGCTGAATATGTCCATGACATTCGAGGCGCCGCCCGTTTGCTCGTTGTGCCAACGGTTCGCCTCGAAGTAGCTCATGTTGACCGAGAGCGCGTCCTGGTACACCTTGATGTTGTAGGTCTTGCCCGCCTCCAGGTGCGCCTTGACGAACGTTGAGTCCCGCTTGTTGCTCCAGCCGTCGGTGCGCGGCATCATGAAGAACCCGGTCGACACTGCGGTATCGGATCCGTCTTCGGTGACGCTCACGCGCTTGATTCCCGAATCCACTCCGTTTCGCAGATCCCCGCCCTTGGCGTAGTTGGCGCGCAGCAGGTAATCACCCGAGACCGTTGGCGTTACCTGGGCCGTGACCTCGTCGGCAAGGTCGTTGCCGAAATCGTAGTAGTGGTCACCGCCCCACTTGGTGGAAGTCGTGTCCGCTGCCACTGCGCCGGTGGTCACGTTCGTGAAGTCGGCGGCGTCCACGGTGATCACCCGGTCGTTTTCCGGGCCCCAATAGCACGCGGGCTTGGAGTCCTGCGACGCGTTGCCACTCGACTTGTAGTAGGTACGCACCACGTAGCAGTAGGAGTTCTGTTCCTTCCCATTCGACGTCTGATCGACCCATTGGGTACTCGCATCCAAGCCGCGCGCAATGACCTTGCCGTCGCGGACGATGTCCATTCCGAGCGCGTTCTGCTTCTCGCCCGCAAGCCCGACTGTCAACTGCAAGGAGCCAGATTCGGCAACCGAAACGCTCGCGCTCGGGGTCTTGGGCCCGTAAAGCGCCTCATCGTCCTTCGTGTCCGTGATCGGGGCGGCCGACTTGCTCGCCTTCGCGTCGCCCAGCGAAACCTCGATGGTCGAGTCGTCGCTCAGATCGCCCGCCGCGATGGTCGAGTCCACCGCCACTGTTGCACCGTCGACCTCGAGGCCGGTGACGGCGTACGCACCCGCAGTCGCCGCGGATTCGGGCAGGTCAACCTTTATGGTTACTTTCTTGCCGAGATAGATGATATTCGACATGGTGATCGAGTCACTGTCGGCGAAGTACTTGTCGCGAATTTGGGCGGTCACGAACGGGTTTACCTTCAGGCCGTCGTCCTGAGCGTGCACGCCGAAGAGTACGTCCTGGAACATCCCGTGGAATCCGGCAACCGACCAGGTCTGATACTTCGAATTGAGCCGCGTGTTGGTTTCGGTCGTCGTGATGTTCATGTTCTCGTAGTTCGAACCGAATATCGCCGGGGTCCGCAGCATGGATTCGAACTGGCGGGTTGCGGCAGTGTCGTTTGCGACCGCCGCAGCGGCGCGCAGCATGTACACCGTCACGAACGGCCACGATCCGTCATTGTGGTACGAACCGTCGAATTGCTGCTGCGGCCATATGACCGAGGGGCCGGTGAAGGTCTGCGGGTAGTTCGCGATCGCCTGTGCCGCCTGCTCCTGTGTGGCTATTCCGCTGAGGACCGCGAAGGAGGTTGCGAGCGCGTCGTAGCGATCGTCGGCAACCGGGTTGAGGGTCGTGCCCACGACAGCAGAAAACTGTCCGCGTTCGGCGAGCCAGAATCGGTCCCGGATTGTCTGCGCCAGCGTGTCGGCCCAGCCACGGTACTTCGTCGCGTCGGCCTCGTTGCCCGCCGCCTGCGACAGCTTCGCCACCAGGTCGATCGCGTACCAGTGGGTGATGTTGGTCGACAGCGACTGCGAATCCGTGATGTCAATGACGTCCGAGCCCGTCCAGTCCGGGTACGTCTGCTGGCGCCAGTCGAGGAAGGACGTCTCACCCGTGTAGAGGCCGGTGGATGTGTTGAAAACAACCTGCCTGTCGTGGTCGATCGTGTTCTTGACCGCTTCGAGAGACTTTGCAGCGAACGCCTCGCGCTGCTCCTGCGGCAGCCACTTGAGCAGCTCTTCGGCTCCCAGCGCCCACGAAACCCGGTCGGTCGAGTTCGGGTAGCTGCCGCCGGTTCCGGTGTCCTGAATGATCTGCAGGTCCGAACCGGTTGCGTCCGCGAACGGCGTCGTGACCGATTCTCCGGATCGCTTGAAGCCGTCGGTGCGCCGTTCGGAGAGCTTGAATTCCAGTGTATTGCGCATGCGAATGGGGTCGATGGATGCCATTCCCAGATCCGATGCGTACGACAGGTCGCGGGTCCAGATGTAGGTCCAGTTCTTACCCGTGATGTAGCAACCCACCTGCTCGCTCTCGTCGACATCCGACGGGTTGCACGAAATGGTTTGCCCACCGTTGTAGTTATCGGTGGTGATCGAGTCCTTGCGCAGCAGCTTCTCCTCGTGGAGCGCGAATGCGTACAGGCCGTCGAGCACCGTGGACCCGGTCCGCACGATCGGGTCGTCCGCCGACTCGGTGAAGGTCTGGGCACTGCTGCGGTCGCTGCTCAGCGAATACGTGCGCAGGCAGGTGACCGGATCAGTCGCCAGGATTTTGACGGTTGCCGTCTCAACCCCGTCCGAGTACTGCCCGGTTTTTGGCGATGACTGGCATGCGGCCGCCGATGATACCTCGTGCGCCTGCGCCGCGGGTGCAGCCACCGACGTGGCCAAGCCCCCGAATGCAACAGCAATGCCGGCTCCGAGCGCGACCGTACGTTCGCGCGTGCGTCTGTGCATTGTCTCTCCTTTGATGACAATCGATTGGGCGGGATGCCCCTGACGATTGGCCTTCCGCCATGGAAGACCAATACATGCCGCTATCATGCCAGAGTTCCGACGGCTACCACAACTATTGTCATCGTGAAATGAACCTTCAAGGTCCAAATGGTTGGCGGGTTACCCGCGTTGAGAGGTTACAGCATTACCCATTTTGGGCGGATATACGCCCAAAAGCGCGCATCAAAGTAGCGGCTTCGACCTCAGTTTTCGCCGCGACGCGGCGCCCCCATGCGGCAAGCACCCGAGAACGACGGAAGGCCGCGGGGGCGGCGCGATAATTTCTTCGCGCCGCCCCCGCGGCCTTACACAACCATTGGGCGTCATATGTTGCGCCGCGGGACGCCCTCCGCGGCGACGGTTCAACTATTCGCCGGCGGGAGCTTCCTTGTCGCCGTCTGCATCGGTGACCGCCAGCAGCGACAGCTTGCCGCGCGGATCGATCTCGCCGATCTCGACCTGAATCTTCTGGCCGATCGTCAAGACGTCGTCCACGTTCTCCACGCGCTTGCCACCGACCAGCTTGCGGATCTGGCTGATGTGCAGCAGACCGTCCTTGCCGGGGGTGAGCGAAATGAAGGCCCCGAACGAGGTGGTCTTCACGACCGTTCCGAGGTAGCGTTCGCCCACCTCCGGAACCATCGGGTTGGCGATCGCGTTGATCTGCGAACGAGCGGCCTCCGCCGACGGCCCATCGACGGCGCCGATGTAGACCGTGCCGTCATCCTCGATCGTGATGTCCGCGCCCGTCTCCTCTTGGATCTGGTTGATCATCTTGCCCTTGGGGCCAATGACCTCGCCGATCTTGTCGACGGGAATCTTGACCGCGAGCACGCGCGGAGCGGTGTCCGCCATGTCGTCGGGGGCGTCGATCGTTTCGTTGATCAGGTCCAGGATTTCCAGGCGAGCTTCCTTCGCCTGGCTCAGTGCACCGGCCAGCACCGAGGCGGGGATGCCGTCGAGCTTGGTGTCCAGCTGGATTGCGGTGACGAACTCGGAGGTTCCGGCCACCTTGAAGTCCATGTCACCGAAAGCGTCTTCGGCACCGAGGATATCGGTCAGCGCGGCGTACTTGGTCTCGCCATCGATCTCACCGGAAACCAGCCCCATCGCGATACCCGCGACGGGCGCCCGCAGCGGCACACCCGCGTTGAGCAGCGCAAGGGTCGATGCGCACACCGATCCCATCGAGGTGGAACCGTTAGATCCGAGCGCCTCGGACACCTGCCGGATGGCGTACGGGAATTCCTCACGCGATGGCAGGACAGGAACGAGCGCCCTCTCCGCCAGCGCCCCGTGGCCGATTTCGCGACGCTTGGGGCTGCCAACACGGCCGGTCTCACCGGTCGAATACGGCGGGAAGTTGTAGTTGTGCATGTAACGCTTGCGCGTCTCGGGGCTCAGCGAGTCGATCTGCTGTTCCATGCGGAGCATGTTGAGCGTCGTCACACCGAGGATCTGTGTCTCACCGCGCTCGAACAGCGCGGAACCGTGGACGCGCGGCAGGACATCCACCTCTGCCGCCAAAGAGCGAATGTCCGTGAGCGAGCGGCCGTCGATGCGGAACCCGTCGGTGAGGATGCGACGCCGGATGATGGCCTTTTGCACCGCGCGGTACGCAGCCGAGATTTCCTTCTCGCGGCCCTCGAAGCTGGTAGCGAACTCGCCCAAGACCTCATCCTTGATTTCGTCAAGGCGGCTCTCGCGGGCTTGCTTGTCTGCGATCGACAGCGCCTCACCCAGGCGCTCCGAGGCCGCGGCCTCGACGGCGGCCAATGCGTCGTCTTGATAGTCGGGGAACAGCGGGAAGTTCTGTACTTCCTTGGCGGCGTTGGCCGCCAAGTCTTCCTGCGCATCGATCAGGACGCGGATGAAGGGCTTGGAGGCTTCGATTCCCTCGGCGACCACGGCCTCGGTTGGCGCCTGGGCGCCCTCGTTCTTAATGAGGTTCCAGGCGGCTTCGGTCGCCTCGGCCTCGATCATCGCGATCGCAATGTCGGGGTTGCCGT
The DNA here is from genome assembly GCF_006715765.1 of Rarobacter incanus. Classification (NCBI taxonomy): domain Bacteria; kingdom Bacillati; phylum Actinomycetota; class Actinomycetes; order Micrococcales; family Rarobacteraceae; genus Rarobacter; species Rarobacter incanus. Next base: position 87,689 of record NZ_VFNV01000001.1, on the reverse strand, counting down.
TGCGGTCCACGATCTTGCGTCCGGCGATGACGATCTCGAAGACAGCCTTTTCCTTCTCGGAGTACTTCGGGAAGGCGACCCACTGGCCCTCGATCAGCGCCAGGCGAACCGCACCAACGGGGCCGGAGAACGGCAGGCCCGAAATCTGTGTCGATGCCGACGCAGCGTTGATAGCAAGCACGTCGTATGCATCGTCGGGGTGAATCGCCATGACGGTCGCCACGACCTGCACCTCGTTACGCAGACCCTTGACGAAGAGCGGGCGCAGCGGGCGGTCGATGAGGCGGCAGGCCAGGATCGCGTCTGTCGAAGGACGGCCCTCGCGGCGGAAGAAGGAGCCCGGGATCTTACCGGCAGCGTACTGGCGCTCTTCCACGTCCACCGTCAGCGGGAAGAAGTCGAACTGGTCCTTGGGGTGCTTGCCGGCGGTGGTGGTGGAAAGCAGCGCGGTTTCGCCGTCGAGGAAAGCCAAAACGGCTCCCCCCGCCTGCTTCGCCAAACGGCCGGTCTCAAAGCGGATGGTGCGGACGCCGAATCGACCGTTGTCGATGCGGGCCTCCACTGCATATTCGGAACCTGACACAGGTTCCCTCCTTTTCTCGAAGTGTCCCGTTCGTCCTTCGGCGGTCTTCGATCGAGGCCCACGCACCTAGTGCGGAGGCCACTACCGAGGACCGAACCAGAACCATCAGGGACGGGTTGTCGGTTTAGCCAGACAAGCTGGCTCGGGGCCTGCGGGCGCCCATCGCGCCCGCATCATTCCCCATTTCGACCGCCAGCCCGGAACGATGACCGTTCCGGGCTGGCAGCGAAAGATGTGCGGTTATCGGCGCAAGCCAAGTCGCTCAATGAGGCTACGGTAGCGCTCGATGTCGATCTTTTGCAGGTAGCCCAGCAGGCGACGACGCTGACCGACCAGCAACAAGAGCCCGCGGCGCGAGTGGTGGTCGTGCTTGTGCTCTTTGAGGTGCTCGGTGAGGTCCTTGATGCGCTGCGTGAGCAGCGCGACCTGCACCTCCGGCGAACCGGTGTCGCCCTCGCTGGTCCCATATTGCTTGATGATTTCAGCCTTCGTGGCAGTATCGAGTGGCACGGTTCTCCTTGTATTTTCCGTTGCGCGGTGCGCCGGGGCCTGTTCACCCGGGCTCTTACTCATCCGCGGCCGATCAAACGGCAACGCTCAAGTCTACCAAAGATAGTTCCCGGGCGCATCGCATTCGCGTTCATCGCCCGGCCGTGCCTCGCAAAATCCGCTCGCACTGTGCGACGTCGTCGCGCATCGCCGCGATGAGTTCGGCAACGCCCGAAAAAACGGCCTGCCCTCGGACCCGCTCCACGAACTCGACCTTCGCCTCCTTGCCGTACAGATCGAGCCCCGAGCGGCCAATCGCGTACGCTTCCACCCTGCGCTCGGTGCCGTGAAAGGTCGGATTCGTGCCGACGGAGATGGCCGCCGCGACCCGGCTCAGCTCCTCCGAGACCGTGAGCCACCCCGCATACACGCCATCGGCAGGAATCATTGCGCCCGCGGGCACGTCAAGGTTTGCGGTCGGGAATCCCAATTCCCGGCCCCGCCGGTCCCCCGCGACGATGGTGCCGCGCACACTGGGCTCTCGTCCCAGCATCGCCCCTGCCGAAGCGACGTCCCCCGCCCGCAGAGCGTCGCGGACCAACGTGGACGACCACCTGAGCGCACCGGTCTCCTTGTGCCCCACGTCGTCGATCGCGATGACGTCGAACCCGTATTCGGCGCCGAGCTCTTGCAGGGTTTGAAAGTTCCCGACGTTGTCCCATCCGAATCGGATGTCGTGCCCGGCGACGATCGCGCGCATCGAGAGCACCTTAAGCAGATAGGTCAGCACGAACCCCTGCGGCGTTTGCCTAGCAAAGTCAAGGGTGTACGGAACGACCAGCGTGGCGTCGATGCCCGCAGCGGCGATTAATTCGAGGCGTTCGTCTAGCGAGCACAGGCGCGCAAGCGGCGTGAGCGGGCGATGCACGCGCGCCGGATGCGGGTCGAACGTCATCACGGTAGCGGTCAGGTCGCGGCGCCGCGCCTCGTGAACTACGCGCCGCAGCACCTCCTGGTGACCCCGGTGGACCCCATCGAAGTTGCCGATGGTGACCACGCTCGGGCCGAAGTCAGCGGGAACCTCCGAGATATCGGAAAAAACGAGCACACCTATGTCCTTATGCAAGTAGACCTTGAGCGCCCTAGCCTACGGGCGGTTGGTAGGACTCCAGGAATCCCTGGTACGACGGCAGATCCAATTGTCCGTGGCCGGAAACCCCGATGACGATGGTCTCGGCGCGGTCGCTGTGGGCCAGGTACTGGAACGCGGCCGCCAGCGCATGGGTCGATTCGGGAGCCGGGACTATGCCTTCGGTGCGTGCCAGCAATATGCCGGCGTGGAAGGCGGTAGTCTGCTCGATCGCGACCGCGTCAACGAGCCCCAGGTGGACCGCGTGGCTCAATGCCGGCGCCATGCCGTGGTAGCGCAACCCGCCGGCGTGGATCGGATCCGGGACGAAATCCTTGCCCAGGGTGTACATCTTGAGCAGTGGGGTCATGCCACTGAAGTCACCGAAGTCGTAGCGGTACTCGCCCTGCGTTAGCGACGGGCACGCGGCCGGTTCGGCGGCAATGACCCGGGTCTTCGCCTTGTTCATCAACACCTCGCGCAGGAACGGGAACGACAGGCCCGCAAGGTTAGAGCCACCCCCGGCGCAACCAAACACGACATCCGCGTGGCCGATGCCTAGCCGGGCCAGCTGCGCGATGGTCTCTTGCCCGATCACGGTTTGGTGCAACGCGACGTGGTTCAAAACGCTGCCAAGCGCGTACCGCGCCGCGGGATCCTTGAGCGCAACCTCCACGGCCTCCGAAACCGCCATCCCCAAGGATCCGGTTGTCTCGGAGTCGGATTCCAGGATCGCGCGTCCGGCCTCCGTCAATTCGGACGGGCTGGAGTGCACGGTGCCACCGTACAGCTCCATCAGATACCGCCGGTAGGGCTTTGATTCGTAGCTGGCCCGCACCTGCCAAACCTCGACGTCGATGCCGAAAAGCGATCCGGCAAAGGCGAGGGAGCTTCCCCACTGCCCCGCACCAGTCTCGGTGGTCAGCTTCGTGATCGCCTCCTCGCGGTTGTAGTACGCCTGCGCGACCGCGGAATTCGGCTTGTGGCTGCCGACGGGCGACACGCCCTCGTACTTCAAGAAAATCTGGGATGCGGTGCCCAGTGCCCTCTCGAGGCGAGATGCGCGGATCAGCGGCGTCCCGCGCCAGATCCCGTAAACGCTGCGGACCTCCCGCGGAATCTGGATGTATCGCTCGGTGCTGAGTTCTTGCTCGGCGAGTGCCCGCGGGAAGAGCCCGCAAAGGTCCTCGACCGTCACCGGCTCCTTGGTGCCGGGGTGCAAGTGAGGCGGAATGGGCTCGGGAAAGTCCGCGGCGATGTTGTACCAGTGCGTCGGGACAGCGGCGGTCGATCCGGCGGCGGGAGCAGCTTCGTAGGCGGACATGCGGATTCCTTCGAGTCGGCAGTGGCAGTTGCGGCGCGCATAGGCGCAACCTCACGATGATATCGCGCCGCACTACGGACCGTTCGCTTCGCTCGCGCCGCGACGAGCGCGGGAACGCTAGCGGGGCATCACCACGAGCACCGGCCTTGCGCGCACCTGCGCCCGCTCCGATTGGTTATTGACCAAAGCGACGAGTTCCCCGTCGCCACCGATCGCGGCCACGACGCCGGGTGTATCGCTCGGGTCGATCGAACGCCCGTAGCCCAGCTCCGCGGACTCGTTCTCGTCAATGAGTCGGACCGGAAGCACCTTCGCGGCCGCGTCGGCGAGCGTTGTTACGGCCAGTGCGCCGGCGCTAATCGTCTCGCCCTCGAGTTGGGTGGGCGTGCGAGCCTGCGCGCTCGAAAAGCCGCCGACGCTGGTGCGCCGCAGCGCCGTTAGGTGGCCGACGGTGCCCAACGCATGGGCGATATCGCGGCCGAGCGCCCGGATGTAGGTTCCAGCGCCGCAGCGCACCGCGATCGTCACGTCCATAACGGGGACGGGGGCCTCGTTGGGCCTTTCGCTATCGCGGTGAAATTGCGGCTCGTATCCGAGAACGAAGATCGAGTGGATCGTGATCGGGCGGGCCGCCAGTTCGACGGTTTCGCCGGCGCGCACACGGGCGTACGCGCGCTTCCCGTCCACCTTGATGGCGCTCACCGCCGATGGCACCTGCTGGATATCGCCCACGAAACGCTCCACCACCCGCGCGAGGTGGTCCGCGTCCACGCCGCCACAACCCGGTGCGAGCGTCACCTCGCCCTCCGCATCCTCGGTGGAAGTGGCGACCCCCAACCGCACCGTCGCAACGTACTCCTTTGGCGCGTCGACGATGTACTGCAGCAGCTTGGTTCCGCGGCCGATGCCGACGACCAGAACGCCGGTGGCCATCGGGTCGAGGGTTCCTGCGTGACCCACGCGGCGATTCTTCGCCAGCGAGCGGATCTTGCCGACCACGTCGTGGCTGGTCCACCCCTGCGGTTTATCGACGACGATGACGCCGTTATCGGTCTTGGCCCACGGTCGGGTGTCGATGCGCTTGGTGTTCACGGCGTGCCACGCTACCAGGTTGATGCGTGACAGCGGGCACCCGAGCTCGCGATTCCGGCGGCGGGCAAGCACCAACCGGGACCGCCCGCACTCCGCTCAACGCGCCGCCAGGCACGCCCCGGCGGGCGGCGCGATCAGTCCTCCGCGCGGGTCGGGTCGGCCGGTTTGCGGTACGGATCCGCGTCGCCTGCGGGCGTTGCCCCCTCGCGCAGCCTGGCCAGTTCCTCATCTCGGCGGCGCGCCTCAGCCAGAGCATCGGTGATGTGCTGCGCTTCCTGCGGTACGGAATCCAGGTGAAATTCAATTGTCGGGGTAAGCCGCATTCCCAGTTGCTTGCCTACCTCTGAGCGAATCAATCCCTTCGCGCTCTTCAGCGCCGCCTCGGTACCGGCACGGTCTTCATCGGAACCGAAGACGGTATAGAAAACGGAGGCGTGCTGGCAGTCGCCCGTCATTTTCACGTCGGTGATCGTGATGAAACCGAGGCGCGGATCCTTGATGCGCGACTCCAGCAGGCTCGCCACGATCTGTTGCGTGCGCTCGGCCAGCCTGATGGCACGGGGGTTTTCAGCCATGTTTATCTCCTCCTTGCCGCCCCACGCGGGGCGGATGCCGTGTGGTGGGGCGCGACCTAACCGGCCGCGCCCCACCACCACGCAATCTCGTCAGTCGCGCGGCTTCTCGCGGACCTCGAACGTCTCGATGACGTCGCCTTCGGTGACATCATTGAACGACCCGAGACCGATACCACACTCGAAGCCCTCGCGGACCTCCGTAACATCGTCCTTTTCCCGGCGCAACGACTCAACCGAGAGGTTATCGCCGATCACAACGCCATTACGCAGCACGCGCGCCTTGGAACCACGCTTGATGGTGCCCGAGCGAATGATCGAACCGGCGATGTTGCCGAACTTCGAGGAGCGGAATACCTGCCGGATTTCAGCGGTACCGAGTTGGACCTCCTCGTATTCCGGCTTGAGCATTCCCTTGAGGGCCGCCTCGACATCGTCGATTGCCTGGTAAATGACCGAGTAGAAGCGAATGTCAACGCCCTCACGGTCGGCCAGTTCCGTCACGCGTTCGGCCGGCTTCACGTTGAAGCCGATAATGATCGCATTGTCGACGGTGGCGAGGTTGACGTCGTTTTGCGTGATCGCACCGACGCCGCGGTGAATGATGCGCAACTGTACTTCGTCACCCACGTCAATCTTGACGAGTGCGTCCTCGAGCGCTTCGACGGCACCCGACACATCGCCCTTGAGGACAAGGTTGAGCGTCTCGACCTTGCCCTGCTCAAGCGCCTGCGTGAAGTCCTCCAGCGATACGCGCTTACGCCGCTTGGCCAGCGTGGCGGCACGCTCGGCGGCCTCACGCTTCTCGGCGATCTGGCGGGCCGTGCGGTCCTCCGGGGCGACAAGGAACGTATCGCCCGCGCGGGGCACAGAGGTCAGACCCAAGACCTGCACCGGGCGCGAAGGCAAGGCCACATCGAGCGTGTCACCATGCTCGTCGAACATCGCCCGCACCCGCCCGTAGGACGTACCGGCGACGATGGAATCTCCGACCGCAAGCGTTCCGGACTGAACCAGGACGGTCGCCACGGCTCCGCGGCCCTTATCGAGGTTCGCCTCAATGGCCACACCGCGGGCGTCCTTATCGGGGTTGGCCCGCAGATCCAATTCCGCGTCGGCGACCAACAGCACCGAGTCGAGCAGTTCGCCGATGCCCTTGCCCTGGCGCGCCGAGACATCGACGAATACCGTGTCGCCACCGTACTCTTCGGCAACGAGGTTGTATTCGGTCAGTTGCTGCCTGATCTTGGCGGGGTTTGCCTCGGGCTTATCGATCTTGTTGACCGCTACCACCACTGGCACGCCAGCGGCCTGCGCGTGGTTCAACGCCTCAATGGTTTGCGGCATGACGCCGTCATCCGCGGCAACAACCAAAATCGCCAGGTCAGTTACCTGGGCGCCGCGTGCACGCATGGCCGTGAACGCCTCGTGACCGGGGGTGTCAATGAACGTGATCGGCCGCGTCTCGCCTTCGTATTCGTGGCGGATCTGGTAGGCACCGATGTGCTGGGTGATCCCCCCGGCCTCGCCCGCGATCACGTCGGAGTGACGGATCGCGTCGAGCAGGCGGGTCTTACCGTGGTCGACGTGACCCATGACCGTGACGACCGGCGGACGAGGTTCTAGCATCTCGTCCGATTCCGCCGCTTCCTCGGCCTCCAAATCGATGTCGAACGCCTCGAGCAGTTCGCGATCCTCGTCCTCCGCCGAGACCATCTCGATCTGGTAACCGAGTTCAGCGCCAAGCGTGCCGAACGTGTCCTCATCGAGCGATTGGGTGGCGGTTGCCATCTCACCGAGGTGGAACAGCACAGTCACCAAGCTCGCGGGGTTCGCATCGATCTTGTCTGCGAAGTCGGCCAAGGACGAGCCGCGGCGCAAACGCACGATGGTTGAGCCATCGCCGCGAGGAACCTGCACGCCGCCAAGCGACGGCGCCTGCATTGCCTCGAATTCCTGCCGCTTCGCGCGCTTCGACTTCCGCCCGCGAGCAGGCTTTCCGCCCTGGCGCCCGAAGGCCCCCTGCGTGGTCCCGCGGCCAGCGCCGCCGCGACCGCCACCGCCGCCACCGGGGCGACCGCCGAACCCGGCACCGCCTCCGGCACCCGGCGCTCCGCCGCGGTTAGCGTTGAAACCACCGCGACCACCGCCGCGGCCGCCGGCTGGCGCGTTGCCGCCGCCCTGCTTCTCGCCGGGACGCAAGGACGTCTTACCGGGCATCATGCCCGGGTTGGGCCGCGGTGCACCGGGACGCGGCCCGGGGCCACCCGCGGGACGCGGCGAAGCCGCTGGACGCGGGGCACTGGGGCGAGGCCCACCGGTTCCACCGGCGGAACGCTCGGATGATCCCGCCGGGCGGGGCATCCCCTGCGAGGACGCGTACGGGTTATTCCCGGCCCGCGGGCCTGCCGCGCGCGGCATCCCCTGCGAGGAAGCGTACGGGTTGTTTCCGGCGCGCGGCGCGGGACGGTTGCCCTGCCCGCTAGCGTTGCGCGGTTTGGGGGTGGCGGCCGGGCGCGGCGCGGGCGTACCGGTCGCGGATTCCTGCCCCTTGGCGGCCGCAGGCGCCTTGGGCTGCGTTTCCTTCCCGGTGGGCGCCTTTGCGTCCGCCGCCTTGTTGGCCGGTGCCTTCGGCGCCGGCTTGACGGGGCCGGGCTTCACGCCGGGGGCGGGCGTCGCCGCCTTTTGCGCGGGGGTCGCAGCCGCGTTCGTGGCGGGCTGCGGAGCCGCGGGTGCGGCTTGCGGCGCCGCCGCCGCGCGCTCCGGGCTCTTCGCTTCGCTCGCGGCCTGAACGACTGGGGTCGCCGCTGCCTGCGCCGGAGCCTCGGACGGGAACGCGTCCTTGAGCTTGCGCACGACCGGCGGCTCGATCGTTGACGAGGCAGAACGCACGAACTCCCCGAGTTCGGTCAGCTTCGCCATGACCTCTTTACTGCTTTTTCCGAGCTCTTTCGCGAGCTCGTATACGCGGACCTTAGCCACTTCTCTCCTGTCTCGGCCCGCCCCGGACAGGGTGGACCGTCGTTAGAAACTCATCGCTGGGTGCTCATCGGGTGCCCATCGGCTTCCAACCCGCTTTCCATATCGACGATCGAGGACCTGTTGGCCCCCTCTTGTGCTTTCCGCAGCACCTCCGCAGAGACGCTGGGCGCAGTTCTCAGGCGAAACGCCCTACCCAGTGCGCGCCTGTCGAGCGCACGGCGCACGCATGCCGCGTGCACCCACGCGCCGCGGCCCGGGAGGCATTTCTTGGTATCAATAACGACGACACCGTCCGGGCCACCGACCGAAGCGACGAGCCGGATCAACGAATCACGGGCATCGCGCTGGCGGCATCCCACACACGTGCGGATCGCTTGACGGCCCGAACGCGTCCGCCCTACCGACCCACTGTCAGGCATTGCACCGTCCCTCAGTCTATCGCGATTCTACGCTCGGTCGTTCGCGGCCTCGTTGCGGCCCTCTGCATCCGACCGAATATCGATGCGTAATCCCGTGAGCTTGGCTGCCAGACGGGCGTTCTGCCCTTCCTTGCCGATGGCGAGGGACAGCTGGTATTCGGGGACGATCGCCTGCACGGTCTTGGCGTCGTCTTCCGACACCCGCACCTGCGAAACCTTCGCGGGCGACAGCGCGTTCGCGACGAATGTGGCCGGATCTTGGTCGAAGTCGACGATGTCAATCTTCTCGCCGTTGATCTCAGCCATGACGGCCCGCACCCGCTGACCCATCGGTCCGATGCAAGCACCCTTGGGGTTCAGCCCGGCGACCGTCGACCGCACGGCAACCTTGGTCCGGTGACCGGCCTCACGCGCTATCGAAACCAATTCAACGCTCCCGTCAGCAATTTCCGGGACCTCGAGTTCGAACAATTTGCGGACGAGTTCCGGGTGCGACCGAGACAACACCACCTGTGGCCCGCGGGGCCCGCGGGCCACCTCGACGACGTACGTCCGCAGGCGGTCGCCGTGCCGGTACGTCTCGTTGAAAACCTGCTCGTGCGGCGGCAGGATCGCCTCGGTGCCTCCGACATCCACCTTGATCGTGCGCGGATCGAGCGACTGCTGCACTACGCCGGCTACTAATTCACCCTGCTTGTCCCGGAAGGAACCGAGCACCTGGTCGTCCTCGGCATCGCGTAACCGCTGGACAATGACCTGCCGGGCCGTGGCCGTGGCGATGCGTCCGAAATCACTCGGCGTGTCGTCGAATTCCGGGCCATACGTGCGCTGGATTCGCGTGGTGGGCGCATCCGGGTCGTCGCGGTCCAACTCGTCGGCATCGATGGGAACCTCGGTTTCGATGGTTTCGCGAGCCCACACGACGACGTGACCGGATGCCCGGTCCACCTCGATGCGCGCGTTGCGCTGCGCGCCCGGATTCTTCTGGTAGGCAAGGAGCAGTGCCTGCTCGATGGCCTCGATCATCATGTCCAAGCTGAGGTCGCGCTCGCGTTCGAGCGCGCGCAATGCAGTCATGTCGATATCCATCTCAAGCCTCTCCGTCCTCATCGCCGAAGTCAGCCAGTGCCGCCTTCGAGAGTTCCACCTCGATCTTGCCCTTCACAACGTCGGCCAACGGCACCAAACGGGCGGCACCGCTGTCTTCGTTCACGAGCGTGAGCTCGCTGTCAGACACCTTAGTCAGCCTTCCGGTTTCCGTCCGGCCATCGTTGAGCGTCAAGTGCACCATCCGCGTGCGAGCCCGCTTGAAATGCCGCAGCTCCCGCAATTCACGGCCTGTCCCGGGGGTGGAAACCTCCAAAGTATACGATCCGGCGAACAGATTGGCCGCATCCAACGCCTTCGATACGGCTTTGGAGGCCGCGGCCACGTCGTCGAGCGGCATCGAACCGATCGCGTCCTCGGGCAGATCCACCGTGACTCGCACCAAGGTGCGCGACCCCGCGCGCTTGACCTGTACGTCCTCGACATCCGCACCCGCTGCGGCGGCGGCTTCGCGCGCGACGGCCAGCACGGCATCGGGATCTGCGGGGGGCGCTACCGGTTCTTCCCGGTAGGTGCGCTTAGGGGCCTTCGATTTTGCCTTGGGACCACGGGCCATGTGGGAATGCCTCTCTACCGTTGTGAGTTCCGCGTGCCGACGCGGCGGCGCACGTTCGGCTTACAAGGGTAACCGTACTATCAATGGAAACGCTGCGCGGGTGTCCGCTTCCACCGCGCCCGCACACCATGGAATGATCATCACGATGCTATCTACACCCGCGACACCGACCGCCCCATCCGAACGTTCACGCGACAGTGCGCCCTACCGCCTCGCCGCCACGATCGCGGTTGTCTTGTTGTCGTTGATCGCTGTGACAGCCTGCGGCCTGCGCATCGATTCGCCTCCCGCGGCGGCACCCACTCCCGACGCGGCCGAGGCCACTCGTCAATCCTTGGTTGCGGATGCGCTTGCCACGGTCGCGATGACGGACACCCTCGCGGCCGATGCCCAGCTTCCGGATGCCGTCACGCGGATCGTGACCGATATCGGATCCGATGCGCGCGACCACTACACCGCCCTCGGCAGCGTGTACGATCCGGGTCCTGACTACATCGCAGACCCCGCGCCCACGACTTCGTTCGACGCCGAAAACGTCTCGACGCAATCGCTCGCGACCGCGCTGGCAACGTACGCGAACCGGGTTCGATCCTCGCTGCCCACAGTCGCCGACCCGCTGCGGGCAAGGCTGTACGCCACCATCGCGGTCAATCAGCTGGACGCCGCCACCCGTTTGGCAAAGGCGACCAAGGAATCGCTGCCGGATATAGACATCGTCGAGGCGCGGGCGCAGGCACTCTCCGCCGCACTACCGCAGGGCCTTTCGGACCGGCAGGCGGCGGATCTGATCGCCGCGCAGGACGCGATCGGATACGCCAGAGAACACATTGGCCTGCGCGCCGCGAAGTCCAAATCCGAAAAGATCCTCTCGCTTTCCCGCGACTACCGCTCGCAGGCAACGAAGTGGGCGCAGCAATACGACCTTGATGGAACCAGCGACGACCCGCGGGAAGTGTTCTATGTCCTGGTGAAAGACCCGACCAGTTCCAAGCAACTGACCGCGGCTATCGCATCCGTCCAACAAGACCAGACCCACCGCCTATCGGCCGCCATTTCTGTTGTCGACGCCGACCAACGCATCGCGGCCTTCGACCTGATGACATCCGCATATGCCGATGCGCTCGCGCAGGGAGCGCATCGCACCGGCTACCCGGGAATGCCCGAATACCCCGCGAACGCCTAGGACAAGTCGCCCCGAACCACGGCGACCGCGTCGCCGAGCGAAACCAATTGAGTCTCGCCGGTGGCACGCACCTTGACTTCGACGACCCCGTCGGCGAGGCCGCGTCCGACCACGACGATGACGGGAACGCCAAGCAACTCGGCATCGGCGAACTTCACCCCAGGCGAAACCTTGCGGCGGTCGTCGAATAGCACGTCCAGGCCCGCCGCCTCGAACTCACCGACCAAATCCTCGCTCGCCGCGAAGACGGCCTCGTCGCGTCCCGTCGCCACCACGTGCACGTCCGCGGGGGCCAGGTGGCGCGGCCACACCAGGCCGCGCTCGTCGTTGTTCGCCTCGGCCAGGGCCGCCAGCGCGCGGGTCACCCCGATGCCGTAGGACCCCATGGTGACGGTCACCTGCTTGCCGTTGACATCCAGAACCTTCAAACCGAGCGCCTCGGCGTACTTGCGCCCCAGCTGGAAGATGTGCCCGATCTCGATGCCGCGCGCCAATTCGAGCGGCCCCGATCCGTCCGGCGCGGGGTCCCCGGCCCGGACCTCGGCCGCCTCGACCACGCCATCGGCCACAAAGTCGCGCCCGGCCACCAGGCCCACGACGTGCCGATCGGCCTCGTTCGCGCCTGTCACCCAGCGGGTGCCATCGACGACTCGCGGGTCGACCAGGTAGCGCACCGCCGTTTCACTGCCCGTGTTGCGGACGCCCAGGACCTGCGGCCCGATGTATCCACGCACCAGGTACGGGTGCTTTTCGAAATCCTTGTCGCCAGCCTGCTCGATTTCTGCCGGCGCCAAGGCCGCCTCAAGCCGCTTCATGTCGACTTCCCGGTCCCCGGGAACTCCAATCACAACAAGTTCGCGCTCGCCGTCTGGATGAACTAACGCGAACACGACGTTCTTGAGCGTGTCGGCGGCGTTCCACGATCTGTCATCGCGCGGCTCCGTTTCGTTGAGCCGCGCGACCAGCGAGTCGATGGTGGGTGTCCCGGGCGTATCGATCGTGCGTGGCGCCGGCGCGCCCGCATAGTCAAGCGGTGCTGGAACTGGCGTGGTGACCGCCTCGACGTTTGCCGCGTAACCACCGGCGGAGCGCACAAAGGTGTCTTCGCCGATCGGGGTCGGCGACAGGAATTCCTCGCTGCGCGACCCGCCCATCGCGCCCGATGTTGCCGCCACGATGACGTACTCCAGGCCGAGCCGGGTAAAGATGCGTTCGTAGGCGTCGCGCTGCTTGCGGTAGGACGCTTCCAGGCCCTCGTCGCTGACGTCGAAGGAGTACGCGTCCTTCATGATGAATTCGCGCCCGCGCAGCAAACCCGCCCGCGGGCGGGCCTCGTCCCTGTACTTCGTTTGAATCTGGAAGAGCGTTAGCGGCAGGTCCTTGTACGACGAGTACAAGTCCTTGACCAGGAGCGTAAACATCTCCTCGTGGGTCGGCGCCAGCAGGTAGTCGTTGTCCCTGCGATCCTTCAACCGGAACAGGTTGGGACCGTACTCGGTCCACCGGTCGGTGAGCTCGTACGGTTCGCGCGGCAACAGTGCCGGGAAGTGCACCTCTTGCGCGCCCGCGGCCTGCATCTCCTCGCGCACAATGGCCTCCACCTTGGCCAGCACCCGCAACCCTAGCGGTAACCACGTGTAGATCCCCGGAGCCGCCCTGCGGATATACCCCGCCCGCACCAGGAGCTTGTGGCTCGTTACCTCGGCCTCGGCCGGATCTTCGCGCAAAGTGCGCAGGAACAGTGTTGACATCCGCATGAGCATGCCTCCAGCCTACTAACATTTTTTGCGCGCGAGGCCACGCTCACCCCGATCCGCGCAGTCGGCCCCGGCGCCGGCCGGGGGTGCGCGGGCCTCGTTTGTCCTATCACTGACGCTAGAAGATCACCGTCGCGTACTCGCCGACCTGCCTGAACCCCACGCGCTCGTAGGCGCGGATCGCCGCCGCGTTGAAGTCATTGACATACAGGGACGAGGCCATCTGCCGCTCCGCGAGCGCGTTGACGATCGCGGCGACGCCCGCCGTGCCAATGCCCTGGCCTCGCACCCGGGGATTGACCCACACGCCTTGCAATTGCGCGACGCCCTCGAAGTAGGCGCCGATTTCGGCCTTGAAGGCAATCCCCCGGCTCCCCGGTACGATCGCCGCCAGCGGAATCATCCACGATCTGCCTGCGCCGATCAGGGCGCGCACGCGCGCGGGGTACGCGACGGGGGCGGTCTGTAGGGGCGAGTAACCGATCTCCCCCGTGAACATCTCCACGCACGCGGGCAACAGGTCAGCGAAATCGGCCGCCTGAGACTGCCTGGCCGCCGGATGCGCGGGAACCTTGGCGCGCCCGCGCATCACCATCGAGAGCTGGTGCTCGCGCACCGCGCGGGGCGTGATCCACCCGGGGCCGAGCGTGCGCCACACGGGCAGGACGTCCAAGGCGGGGCCGACCATCGACGCGAGAGCGCGGATGGGCCGCAGCACTGCCGCGGCCGCGGCGTGGAATCCGGACGCTCGGTGCGGGTTGACCGGGACCACGTTCCCGCCCACCCACAGCAGTGCGCGCAGATCCCCAGTTGCAGGCAAGCCCCACAGCGCGCCGCCCGCATCAGTGAGCGTGCCGCGGGCGCAGGCCTGCTGAATCTTCGCGGCGGCCAGCATGCTTCCCACGGGATCGTGGGCGCACAGCGCCCGCGCGCTAGCCAAGTCCTCATCGGCCAGCGGCCTCATCGCGGGCGCGGGCGCAGCCCTGCCCCGACCGACCAGCCAGGCCATCGCGTTCCGCGGCCTACTTGCCGACCGTGACCACGGGGGCGGCGTCGGGATTGTGCGGCATGTCCTCGGCTAGCCGCAACGCCTCCTCGATGAGGGTTTCCACGATCAAAGCCTCGGGAACCGTCTTGATGACCTCCCCCTTGACAAAGATCTGCCCCTTGCCGTTGCCCGATGCGACACCCAGATCGGCCTCGCGCGCCTCCCCTGGACCGTTGACGACGCACCCCATGACGGCGACCCGCAGGGGAACCGGGAGCCCCTCGAGACCTGCGCTGACGCGCTCCGCGAGGGTGTAGACGTCCACCTGTGCCCGCCCGCACGATGGGCACGATACGATCTCGAGCTTGCGCTCGCGCAGGTTCAGGCTCTGCAGAATCTGGATACCGACCTTGACCTCTTCGACGGGCGGCGCCGACAGCGAGACCCTGATGGTATCGCCGATGCCGCGCGAAAGTAGCGCCCCGAACGCGGTGGCCGACTTGATCGTTCCCTGGAATGTTGGTCCCGCCTCGGTGACGCCGAGGTGGAGCGGCCAATCGCCGCGTTCGGCGAGCAGTTCGTAGGCGCGGACCATGATGACCGGATCGTGGTGCTTGACGGAGATCTTGAAGTCATGGAAATCATGCTCTTCGAATAGGGATGCCTCCCAGACGGCGGATTCAACCAACGCCTCCGGAGTCGCCTTGCCGTACTTCTCCAACAGCCGCTTGTCCAGCGAGCCCGCGTTGACTCCGATGCGCAGCGAAACCCCGGCGTCCTTGGCCGCGCGCGCTATCGCTCCCACCTGGTCATCGAACTTGCGGATATTGCCGGGATTCACGCGCACCGCCGCGCACCCCGCGTCGATCGCAGCGAAGACGTATCGCGGCTGAAAGTGGATGTCGGCGATGACGGGAATCTGCGATTTCTTCGCGATGATCGGCAGCGCGTCTGCGTCGTCCTGGGAGGGGCAGGCAACGCGCACTATGTCGCATCCGGCGGCGGTCAGCTCCGCGATTTGTTGCAGAGTCGCGTTGATGTCGGTGGTTGGAGTGGTGGTCATCGATTGCACCGAGACGGGCGCATCACCGCCGACGTCGACGCGCCCAACCTTTATCTTCCGCGACTTTCTGCGCGGGGCTAGAACTGTCGCGGGTGCGGCCGGCATGCCGAGGTTGATTGTAGTGCTCACCCGCCAATTATCCCCCACTGACGCTGGGAATCGAACGCAGCGCTAGATTTGCACCGGCGCAACGATATCCGCGTAGATCATGACCACACCCATCGCAAGCAGAACGAAGAACATCCCGTAGGCGACAGGAACCATTCGCGCGGTGTCCGCGGGGCGCGGGACCACCTTGCCGCGCGCCCGCGCAAGAGCGCGTTTGAGCATTTCGTAGATCGCACCTGCGACGTGGCCGCCGTCGAGCGGAACAAGCGGGATGAGGTTGAATACGAACAGCGCGATGTTCAGCCCGGCAAGCAGCTGCGCGAGGCTCACCCAGGTGGCCTGCGCGGGAATGTTGGTTGTCGGCATCGATGTGATTTCGCCGGCAATGCGACCGACCCCGACGACCGAGACCACCGCGTCGGTCCCGCGCTCCTCGTGGCCGAAGGCGGCCTTGGCGCTCTGGTAGACCTTTTGGGGCAGGTCGATGATGATTCGCGCCGTGCCCGCCACCTGGTCCCACACCACGCCCGGCACGGTGGCGATCGATTGGGGCTGCCACTGGTAGGTGGGCGATATGCCGATGTAGGATCGCGTCGTCCTTGTCCCATCGGATTGTTCGCGGGACAGGGTCACGGGGGCGACTTGGACCTCGCGCAGCGCCCCATCGCGCTCGACGGTGAGGGAAACCGTCGCGGAATCGAGTTTTTGCAGGGATGAGGCCACCTCGTCCCATGTTTTTGTCTGCGTGCCCCCAACCGCTTCGATCACGTCTCCGGCACGCAAACCCGCCTGATACGCCGGTGCCGCAACCTGCCCGCTGGGGCAATCACCCGCGGCTGTTTCGCTTGTTGCGGTGCCCGTGATGCACGCGGCCGGTTGCGCGATAGTCGTCGAAAGCGCGAGTTCCCCGAAACCGACTTGGGTGATCGTGAGCAACACGATCGCGATGAACAGGTTCATGACCGGCCCACCGAGCATCACGATCATCTTCTTCCACGGCGCGAGGTTGTAGAACGCGCGGCCTTCCTGCCCCGGCAATACCTCGCTCATCGAGGCGGCGCGCGCGTTGGTGATCAGCGCGGCGATTCGTCCCCGCCGCGGCTTCGCGTCGGGGTCCGCAGGCGGGTACATGCCGACCAGGCGGACGTATCCCCCGAGCGGAATCGCCCTGATGCCGTACTCGGTTTCGCCACGTCTCAATGACCAGATCCGCGGGCCAAATCCCACAAAGTACTGCGGAACGCGGACGCCGAACCGCTTGGCGGGAACCATGTGGCCGACCTCGTGCAGCGCTATCGACGCCAAAACTCCGACGACGATGACAATGATGCCCACGACCGAACTCATACGTGTCCCCTCCCAGCGTTACGACGATGCACGTCAGTTTCGGCTATCCGCCTGTGGATTCCCTGGCCCTGGCCCGCGCCCACTGCTCGATTCCCGCGATGTCATCGATCGTTGCGGGATCGCTCGATCCGCGCACGACGTTTCCGACGGACTCTAGGACGCCTTCGACCGTTTCGGTGATTTTCAGGAACCCTATGCGTCCGCAGCGAAACGCATCGACCGCGACCTCGTTGGCCGCGTTCATCGCCGCGGTGTGCCACGCGGATTCCGCAACGGCTTCGCGCGCCAGGGATACGGCCGGGAAAGTCTCGCCGTCCAGCGGCTCGAATGTCCAGGCTCCCGCATCCGTCCAGGGGAAAGCTCCAATCGCGCCCGGGATCCTGTCGGGCCACGCCAGCGCCACCGCGATCGGCAGGCGCATATCGGGAGTCGAAACCTGCGCAAGAGAGGAACCATCGAAGAATTCGACCGCGGAGTGCACGATCGATTGGGGGTGAACCACGACTTCGATGTCGGCCGCGGGAACGTCGAAGAGCGCGTGCGCCTCGATCAATTCGAGCGCCTTATTCATGAGCGTCGCGGAGTTGATCGTCACCACCGGCCCCATGCTCCACGTCGGGTGCGCCAGCGCTTGCGCGAGGGTGACGGTGGCGAGCTGCCGGCGCGTGTACCCGCGAAACGGGCCCCCGGAAGCCGTCAGGATTAACCGGCTGACCTCATCTCGGCGCCCCGCACGCATGGCCTGCGCCATCGCCGAGTGCTCGGAATCGACCGGAACGAGTTGCCCCTCGCGCCTAATCGCGCGCTTGACCAGCGGCGCGCCCGCCACCAAGGACTCCTTGTTCGCCAAGGCGAGCGTTGCCCCGGATTCGAGCGCTGCGAGCGTCGGGCCGAGCCCGATCGAGCCGTTGGCCGCGTTCAAGACGATGTCGTGGCCCCCGCCGGCAAGGTCAGCGGGCGAACGGGGACCTGCCTCGACGCTCACGTGGCCAACGCCGTGCGCCTCCAACGCCTCTTTGACGTCTGCGAGCCTATCGGGGTCAGCGATTGCGACGGCGGGCACTTCGAACTGCGCCACCTGGCGTGCGAGCAAGTCCGGTCGCGATCCCGTCGCCGCCAACCCACTCACGCGATACGCCGCACGATTGCGCGCGACGACATCGAGCGCCTGCGTGCCGATCGATCCCGTGGACCCGATGATGGCGAGGGCGCGCGCACGCCCGGTCGCTGCCACCCGGTGAACGCCGTCACTGGGCGCCGATTCTGGTGATTGACTGATCGGGTGCATGCCGTATCAGGCCGCGCCCAGCAGCACCCGCGCGGCCCGGCGCATAAAGGCATCCACCGACGCCTCGTCGTAGCCCTTTTTGCCCCGGCGGCGGCGGAACACCGCCTGCTGTATGTCGCGGGCCGTCAGCGGCACGCCGTTGTCGAAGAATGCGGTGAGCCTATCCAGAACGTCATCGACCTGCGCCGTGTCGTACGAGTAGCCGCCGCTACCGGGCTTGAAACGCTCGCCGCGCGGACGTGTCAGGCGGCCGTAAAGGGTTGTGGCTTGGGCGGCGAGTTGCGCGTTCCACTCGGCCTGCCCCCGGGTTGCGGCAATCTCCGCCCGATCCTTGGCAACCATGGCCGCGGCGAGCCGGTCCAGCGCCGCGTCCACTGCGGGACACTGATATCCGCGGTGCACTAGGTCGAAGGAGGCCCGCTGAATCTCGTCAACCGATAGCTCCGCTCCCGGCTGCCCTTCGTAGGTCGCCCGTGCCAGGTCGAAGAAGTCATCCACTTCCTCGGGATCGTAGCCATACGCAAAAAGTCGCACCTTCTTGAATGCTGTCATGCCGATTGCTCCTCTTTGGCGGCAGCGAGTTGCCCGCACGCCCCGTCGATGTCGCTTCCACGAGTATCACGAATTGTTGTGGGAATCCCCTGGGCACGAAGGCGACGCACGAATTCGCGTTCGACGTCGAGGTCAGGCGCCGTCCAAATCGACCCGGGTGTTGGGTTCAGCGGAATGGGATTCACGTGCACCCAGGCGCGACCCCGCGCGTTGAGCTTCTTCGCAAGCAGATCGGCGCGCCATGCATGATCGTTCATGTCCTTGATCATCGCGTATTCGATCGACACGCGCCTGCCCGTGACGTCGAAATAGTGCCTGGCGGCGTCAAGGGCCTCCCCAACCGACCACCTGGTGTTGATGGGCACGAGTTCGGACCGCAGATCGTCATCGGGTGCGTGCAGGGATAGTGCCAACGTCACCGGGATGCCTTCGTCGGCCAGCTTCCGCATCGCCGGTACCA
The DNA here is from genome assembly GCF_006715765.1 of Rarobacter incanus. Taxonomy (NCBI): domain Bacteria; kingdom Bacillati; phylum Actinomycetota; class Actinomycetes; order Micrococcales; family Rarobacteraceae; genus Rarobacter; species Rarobacter incanus. The sequence continues at coordinate 68,690 of NZ_VFNV01000001.1, read as the reverse complement.
ATCCGACCGTCGAAACCGTTACGTTGCGGGCCGACATGCCCATCCCCCACGGTCCTTCGGTTGTAAGAGCCCTGACGGTTGCCATGATCGCCTTGTAGTTGGCCAGCGGCTCACCCATCCCCATGAACACGATATTGGATAGGCGCGTTGGCCCGCCGGGAATCTCCCCCGCGGCGAGCGATCGCTCAGCGTTGCGCACCTGGTCGATGATTTCGGCGGCGGAAAGGTTGCGTGTCAGACCCATCTGCCCCGTCGCGCAGAACGGGCAAGCCATACCGCATCCGGCCTGGCTCGAAATGCACAGGGTTGTGCGCTTGGGGTAACGCATAAGAACCGATTCGACCTTCGCGTCATCAAACAGGTTCCACAGTGTCTTGACGGTGGTGCCACCGTCAGCTTTGAGAGCGCGAACCGGCCGCAACAGGTCCGGAAAGAACGCCGCCTTGACGTCATCGCGAACGCCCTGCGGCAGATCGGTCATGGTCGATGGATCGGCGTTGAATCGTTCGTAATAGTGCTTGGCGACCTGGCTAGCGCGGTACTTAGGGAGGCCAATCTCCGCAAATTCGGCGACCAGGTCCGCTCCCGCGATGTCCGCGAAGTGCCGGGGTGGTTTGCCCCGGCGCCCCTTTGTGCGCGTCGAAAAATCCAGCGGTAGCCCTAGAGGCTGTGGCCTTACTGCCATGTTTCTATCCTCCCGCAACCGCGCTCATGCGGTCCGCTACAGCGAACACCACGTATACGAATGGAGCCGTCAGAAGCATCGAATCGATACGATCCAGCACTCCGCCGTGGCCGGGCAAGAGGCTCCCCATGTCTTTGAGCCCCAGATCCCGCTTCAATAGCGACTCTCCCAGGTCGCCCAGCGTCGCGGTGACGGGAACTATGATCCCCAGCATCGCTGCGGAAATCGGATCGATCCCTATGAGCTTGGCTCCCACCAAGGCGACGGCAATTGCCAGGGCAAACGAACCGGCCAGTCCCTCCCACGTCTTCTTGGGAGAGACGCTGGGCGCCAGCGGATGCTTGCCCAAAAACACGCCCGCGAAGAACCCACCGACGTCCGAGGCAACCGCGAGGAGCAGCAGCAAGGCCACGCGATACTGCCCGCCCGGTTCGGCGAGTATGATCACCACAAATCCGGCCATCAACGGCAAGTAGGCGACCGCGAACGCGATGCCGGTCAGGTCGCGCACCGCGCCCTGACCGCCGCCCTCCATCAGGCGCCACACCACTGCCGCCACGATCGTGAGCACGCAGGCGATGAGCAGGCCTTCGAGGCCGATTTGGTACGAGGAGATGCACACTCCCGCGCCGCCGACGGCGAGCGGAACAACCGGAATCCGTATGCCCTTACGCGAAAGCGCCTGGTCCAATTCCCACATCGCCAAGCCCACGGCCAGCGCCGCAACGATGATGAAGTATGCCTTCGAGATGAACAACGAGACGCCGACGATTGCGAGTAGGCCAAGCCCAACGGGGACTGCTACGCGCAGGTCGCGGCCGCCCCGCTTCTTCGTGGTGGCGGCGACCACGGGGGCGTCTAATTCGGGCATCAGACCTCGAGCAGTTCCTTTTCCTTGTGCGTGAGCAGGACGTCTATCTGCTCGACGTGCGCCTTGGTCAGGGATTCGAGTTCCTTCTCTGCGCGTGCGACCTCGTCCTCGCCCGCGTCTCCGTCCTTCTCCAGCCGGTCAAGTCCATCCTTCGCCTTGCGACGCACGGCGCGCACGGAGACGCGCGCTTCCTCGGACTTGGTCTTGGCGAGCTTGACGTATTCCTTGCGGCGTTCCTCGGTGAGCGCGGGAAGCGTGACGCGAATTATGTTCCCGTCGTTGGTCGGGTTCACGCCGAGATCGGATTCGCGCAGGGCCTTTTCGATTCCCGCCATCGCAGACTTATCGAACGGCGAAAGAATGATGGTGCGGGCTTCTGGAACGGTGAACGAAGCCAGTTGCTGCAACGGAGTCGGAGCGCCGTAGTAATCGACGGTGATCTTCGCAAAGAGCGCCGCGTTAGCACGTCCGGTGCGGATAGCGGCAAATTCTTCCTTTGCCACGTCAACCGCTTTGTCCATCTTTTCCTCAGCTTCGAGGAGTATTTCGTCAATCACAGGGGCTCCAATCGTTGGGTTCAGTCTAGTCGGCGACAACTAGCGTGCCGATTTCCTCACCGAGCAAGGCCCGGGTCACGTTGCCGGGGGCGTCCATCCCGAACACCCGCATCCGGACATCGTTGTCTCGGCACAGGCTAAATGCGGTCGAGTCAACAACGTTGAGGCCCTTGACCAGCGCCTCGTTGTATCCCAGCACGTCGATCTTGGTTGCGGTCGCGTCCTTGTGCGGATCGGCGGTGTAGACCCCATCGACCCCGTTCTTCGCCATGAGGACCTCTTGCCCCCCGGTCTCCAGGAGGCGTTGCACCGCCACCGTATCGGTGGAGAAGTACGGCATTCCGGCACCGGCGCCGAATATGACAACGCGGCCCTTTTCGAGGTGCCTAATGGCCCGCAGCGGAATGTATGCCTCCGCCACCTGCCCCATTGCGATAGCCGTCTGAACGCGGGTGGTAACACCCGATTGCTCGAGGAAGTCCTGCAGCGCGAGGCAGTTCATCACTGTACCGAGCATGCCCATGTAATCGGCGCGCGCGCGGTCCATGCCATTGTTCGCGAGTTCGGCGCCGCGGAAAAAGTTTCCCCCGCCGACAACGATCGCCACCTGTACCCCCCGGTCGACGGCGACCGCGATTTCCTCCGCAATCCGGCGCACAACGTTCGGAGCAACTCCGATCGTGCCACCGCCGAAGGCCTCACCGGACAGCTTAAGTAGAACTCGTCGTGGCGTAGTTTGCGTTAGTGGCACCGGGGTTTCTCCTTTGCGGGCAAGTGGGTGTGGATCGGCCCGGCTCACCGCAGGGGTGAACCGGGCCGATTGAGTCGATCAGGCGCCTACGCGGAACCGAACGAACTCGGAAATGCTGCCGCCGGCTTCCTTGAGAAGCTGACCGACCGTCTTACTCGGGTCCTTCGCGAGGGGCTGCTCAAGGAGAACCGTGTCCTCGAAGAACTTGTTGAGCCTGTTGTCGGCGATCTTCGCGATGATGTGCTCGGGCTTGTTGCCACCCTCGTTGCGAGCAGTCTCTTCAACGATGCGTCGCTCGTTGGCAACGACGTCAGCGGGGACGTCTTCACGGCTCAAGTATTCGGGCGAAAGCGCCGCGATGTGCTGCGCGATGTCCTTGGCAACGGTGGCGCCGGCCGCATCGGTGGCAACCAGGACACCGATCGTGGGCGGAAGGTCGGCCGCGGTGTGGTGCACGTAGCTGGCAACGCGCTCCCCGGAGACGCGCGCTACGCGGCGCAATTGCACCTTTTCGCCGAGCGTAGCGGCGGTGGAGTCGATAACCTCTTGCACGGTCTTGCCATCCGCGTCCGCGTTGAGCGCATCGGTTTCGTTGGCAGCTCCGTCAGCAACGACTGCGTCCAGAACCCGCGCCGCCAGGTTGATGAAGGGGTCAGACTTAGCAACGAAGTCGGTCTCAGAGTTGAGCTCGATCATCGTGGCGACCTCGCCCTCGACTTCCTCTGACTGCCGCACGCTCAGGGCGATCAGGCCCTCCGAGGTGGATCGGCCTTCCCGCTTCGCGACGCCCTTGAGCCCCTTGACGCGGATAATTTCGAGTGCCTTGTCAACGTCACCCTCGGCTTCTTCGAGAGCCTTCTTGACATCGAGCAGACCAGCGCCCGTACGCTCGCGCAGGGCCTTGATATCAGCGGCGTTTACTTTCGCCATAATGCTGTCCGTTCCTTACTTGAGTGAATGAAGTTCAGTGAAAATTAGGGTCAGGCTTGCTCGCTGGCCACGGGCTCGGCGGCCTCGGCTGGCGCAGCGGCGGCCTCGGCTGGCGCATCGGCCCCGGCAAGCAGGTCGGCCTCCCAGTCGGGAAGCGGCTCGGCGGCCGCGCCCGACTCCGCGTTCTCGCTCTTAGCGGCGCCGGCCGACCGGTCGATGACGCCCTGCGCAACGGCGTCCGCGATGACGCGGGTGAGCAACGCGACGGAACGAATCGCGTCGTCGTTCCCCGGGATCGGGAAGTCGACCACGTCGGGGTCGCAGTTGGTGTCGAGGATAGCGACAACGGGAATACCCAGCTTGCGGGCCTCGTCGACGGCAAGGTGCTCCTTGTTCGTGTCGACGATCCAAATCGCGTTCGGAACCCGGCTCAGGTCGCGAATGCCACCGAGGGTGCGGGCAAGCTTGTCCTTCTCGCGGCGCAGAACCAGCAGTTCCTTCTTCGTGTAGCCGGAACCCGAAACGTTGTCGAAGTCGAGCTGCTCCAGTTCCTTGAGTCGCTGCAAGCGCTTGTGCACGGTGGAGAAGTTGGTCAGCAAACCACCGAGCCAGCGGTAGTTGACGTAGGGCATGCCGACGCGGGTTGCCTGCTCGGCGATCGCTTCCTGGGCCTGCTTCTTGGTACCGACGAACAGGACGGTCCCGCCGCGGGTCACCGTCTCCTTGACGAACTCGTAGGCGTTGTCGATGTAAGACAGCGACTGCTGCAGATCGATGATGTAGATGCCGTTACGCTCGGTGAAGATGAAACGCTTCATCTTCGGGTTCCAACGACGGGTCTGGTGTCCGAAGTGGACACCGCTCTCGAGCAGTTGACGCATGGTCACGACGGCCATGACTGTCCTCCTTCGCGCCCCTCGGGGCGCATCTTTGGGCGGCGCGTGAGCGCCGCAATCGGTTGTCGGACCGCCGTGGGGGCGATCCCCTGGTGCCAGGTTCGTCGCAGTGCGCTAGGCGCACACCGAAGCGACTCATCGCACCCTGTCGGGTGCAAGATGGCACGCGAAGTCAGCCGAAATGGTTCGGCCGCTGTGTCCATACTACCCGAGCCAACCGAGATTGTTTTCCACACCACCGCGATACGCCGTTTCGGGGCGCGGATCCGCTGCCACGATATTTCCATGAACGAGTTCTCCGTGTTCGTTGCGATCGTCCTGGTGGCGCCGTTCATCACCGGCATCCAGGCCGCCGGCCCTGCAGCCACGGGGAGCGGCATTCCGTACGCTGGCGCCGCGCCGGTGAATCAGCACACCACTTTCGGCGCGGTCCCGCGCGACCGGGCGTCATATAGCCTCCCGCTCGCCGGTGCCGCGATTGCTGATGTCGTTCGCCGTTTCGAACCGCCCGCGACGACGTACTCGCGTGGGCATCGCGGGGTAGATATCGCTGCCGATGAGGGTCGCACCGTTTTCGCTCCGCGATCCGGAACCGTCACCTTTGCCGGGCAAGTCGCCGGTCGCGGGGTCCTGGTGATCAGCCACCCGGACGGCCTTCGCTCCACCCTCGAAGCGGTCTCGACCGCGCTCAGCCGGGGGGACGCGGTCGAAAGCGGGCAGGCCGTCGGCAAGGTCGCGGCGGGACACGATTGCCGGGGCCTAGCCGCATGCTTGCACTGGGGAGTCCGCACGTCGGCCGGTGACTACATCGATCCGATCTCGCTGATTCGCGGGGGAAAGATCGTCTTGCTGCCGCGCAACGAAGAGTAGGCCGACGAGCGGCAATGGGACCTCAACGCAGCCCATATTCGGTCACCCGGATCCGCAGCTGCTTCATGGCGTTCGAATGCAACTGCGAGATGCGAGATTCCGTTACTCCCAGAACCCTGCCGATGTCGCTGAGAGTCATGCGTTCAAAGTAGTACAGCATTAAGACCAGGCGATCGCGGTTTCCGAGAGTGCCGACCATCTGAAAGAGGATTTCGCGTTGCTCGGCGTTCTCGATCGAGCGCGCGGGGTCGTCGTTGTGCAGTGCGGGCTCGTTGGGCGCGAGCCGCTGTTCGATAGCGTCGCCGACGGCCAGCAGTTCGTCGAGGGCGACGACTGACGTCGTCGAATTGTTGGATTCTATTGCGGATAGTTCAGCTGCAGCGATCCCCAGATGATCTGCAATCTCTTGGCGAGTTGGTTCGCGCAGCAACGCCGACTCGAGATCGCTGATCGCGCGCTCGACCGAGCGAGCCTTCGAGCGGACCGAGCGCGGGACCCAGTCCATGGACCGCAGGCCATCAATGATCGCTCCGCGGATGCGAGTCTGCGCATAGGTTTCAAAGCGCACATCGCGATCCGGCTCGAACTTGTCAATGGCGTCGATGAGACCGAACATGCCCCATGAGACCAGATCCGCCTGTTCAATGTTGTTGGGTAAACGCGTGGCGACGCGCGCGGCGACGTGACTCACGATCGACCCGTAATGCAGTATGAGCTTCTCTCGCGCGGCGCTGGCCGCCGTCATCCGGAAATAGGTCCACACAGCATCGATCGGCCCGTTTTCCAAGTCGATGACTTGGCCGCGTGCAGCTGCCGCGGGGTGGGCAAGGTCGTCGGCGCTTCCCGCCGCGGTTGGATCGTCAGCACGATCACGGCGCGCGAACACCAGTCCAGAAAGCGCACGGTCGTGTCCTGGCAATGTCGGTCCCCTCATCGCGGCTACGGATTCACCTCCGGTCGGCGCGTCGCTACCCACGCTACGGTCACGCACGCGGGAACGCCTGCCTATACGACGACCGTAGTCGTGCCGCCGTTACGTGCGTGTAACGCTGGGTGGTGGCGACGCTGGCGTGACCGAGGATTTCTTGCACCGATCGCAAGTCCGCCCCGCCTTCGAGCAGGTGCGTCGCGGCGCTGTGGCGCAACCCGTGCGGAGAAATGTCGGGCGTTCCCGCCGCGGCACATGCCTGGTGGACGGCTTCGCGCATCTGGCGCACGCCCCACCTGCGCCCGCGCGGGGTGAGAAAGAGCGCCTCGGCGTGTGGCGGTTCGAGGTTCGCAGCGATGACAGGACGGCCATGTTCGATCCACATCGCGAGCGCATCGCGAGCGGGTTCGCCGAGCGGAACCACGCGGTCTTTGTTTCCCTTCCCGTGCAGCAAAATCGTGGCGGAGGCGACGTTGATATCCGCCAGATTTGCCGCATGAGCCTCTGCGATACGCGCCCCCGCACCATAGAGCAGCTCAAGTAGGGCCCACCGCCGCAGACGATGCGGCTCCTTGTCCTGCGCGGCCGCGCGCTCCTCGTCCAGCAATCGGATCGACTCGCCGGGTGTCACGACCGCGGGGAGCCGGGCGGGGATGCGCGGCGATTGGATCCTTGCGACGCCGATATCGTCGGCGCCCTGGGTTGCCGTAAGCCAGGCGGCGTAGGCGCGCAGGCTCGCCCTAGCGCGCGCAAGCGTTGACTTGGCCAATCCCCGCGAGACCATGTCGGAGAGCCACCGACGGACGTTTGCCACGCCTAGATCCGCCGGTTCAATGCAATCCGTGCCAAGGAAGGCCGCGAACCCGCGCAGATCCGCCGTGTAGGCGCGGGCGGTGGCGACGCTGAGGCCTTTGCGCCCGACGAGGTAGCTCTCGAATTGGGCGCACATGTCGGCGCAATGCGGTCCGTCGGCATTGGGCTCGAACGTGCGCCTCGCGGTCATGGTCTTTACCGTGGTCCACAATCCCGCCGAGCGCAAGTGGACCTGCCGTATCGTTGAGATTTTTTCCGAAAATGGCGGCCCACAGGTCCGCCTGCCGCTTCGCGGGCTCGATCTCACTGCCGGGTGCTCACCCACATGCCTTTGTCCCACGCAACCAATCCGGCCGCCTCAAGTTCTCCGAGTGCGGTCATCACCGTGTTCGCGGCGAGTCCAGTCGCAGCGATTACGTCGCCCACACGCGCACCGTGCGCGCTGCTTTCGACGCATGCCGCGACGCCTCTCGCGGCGGACTCCAACCACCGGGGCCGGCCGCGGTAAGCTCCGATCGCCAGCGTTCCCTGTGTCGCTGCCCGGCCTTCGTCCCACTGCGCGGTCAAGCTCGCAATCATCTCGACGACGTGGTCGGCGTCGTAGACGCACGTTGCGACCCCCGTGCGCATGAGTTCGTGGCATCCTTGGGACACGCGCGATGTGATGGGACCGGGCACGGCGCCGACGGGTCGCGACAGCAGCGCGCTCTGGCGCGCGGTCGACATGGCGCCCGACCGAATCCCGGCTTCGATGACCACCGCGGCCCGGCCGGCCGCGGCGATGAGCCTATTGCGGTGCAAGAAGCGCGACTTCCAGGGGCGCGCCGACGGCCCCATTTCGGCCATCACCAAGCCCCCCTGCTCGCAGATCCTGCGGAAAAGCGCGCCGTGGGCAGCCGGATAATCGACATCAACGCCCCCGGGCATGAACGCGACGGTTCCACCGCCGACGCTAAGAGCCGCCCGATGCGCGGCCGCATCGATGCCATAGGCCCCGCCGGATATGATCGCGTGGCCCCGCGCCGCCAGCCCGCAAACGATTTCCGTGGTGGCGGCAATCCCATATGCGCTCGCCGCCCGCGCTCCCACCACCGACGCTCCCCTGGCGAAGAGCTCCGCGAGGTTCCCGTTTCCCCGCACCCACAGGGCCAACGGCCGCGTGCCCTGCAAGTCGTCGAGGATCACCGGCCAATCGGCATCGCCCGGTATCACCACCCGGACCTCACCGCATCGGGCGAGGCGCCCCTCGAGGCTGCTCGCGGTCACATGCGACGCCGCTGCGTGCCAGCGGAGCACGGACTTGCGCAATCGCTTAGGCACCTCACTTGTTCGACCATCGCTAAGACGTCCGCCCTGCTCATCGAGCCATGACCACGCATCCACCGCTCCCATGGTCTCGACAAATGCGATTGCCGCCGTCTCGGCAGGTTCCACGACGCAGGACCACGCCATGCGCGCCTGGCGTTCCCCTTCCACCTGTACTAGCTTGTTCATCAGGCTGGTCCCATCGTTCGCATAGCGACCGCCTGCGCTATGTGCGCTCGATTCGGGGATTGCTCGCCGTCGAGGTCCGCGAGCGTCCAGGCGACCTTGACGACCCGGTCTGCCGCGCGCAGCGACATGTGGCCCCGTGTCAGTGCTTGATCGAGGGGCTGGGTGATGCGCGGATCCGGCCTCCACCGGCTTCTTAGCCAACTGCCGGGGGTGTTCCCATTGACGGACCAGGGAGTCCCACGCAGCCTTTCAGCGGCAGCGTCGCGCGCGCGAGCGACCCGCGCCGCGATGACGCGGCTGGACTCGTGCGCGACATCGGTGCGGACCCCCGACACCCGCGTGAGCGTCGTGTACAGGTCCACGCGGTCCAAGAGCGGCCCCGACAGGCGTGAAAAGTAGCGGCGTTGGGTCAGGGACGTGCATCCGCACTGGTCACCTGGCTTGCCGCATGGGCAGGGATTTGCGGCCATGACTAGCTGAAATGAGGCGGGAAACCGTGCGATGGCACCGCTGCGGTGGATCGTAAGCTCGCCTGCCTCGAGCGGCTGCCGCAGCGTCTGGAGGACCCGCGCGGAAAACTCCGGCGCCTCGTCGAGGAATAGGACCCCGTGGTGTGCCAACGAGATCGCCCCGGGTCGCGGAATACCCGAACCCCCGCCGACTATTGCGGCGGCGGTAGCCGTGTGGTGCGGTGCCTGGAAGGGCGGGCGGCGGATCAAACCCGCCGATGAATCGAATTCACCGGCGAGCGAGTGGATCGAGGTGACCTCCACGGATTGCTGGTCAGTGAGGTCAGGCAGGAGGGTGGGCAAACGCGATGCCAGCATGGTCTTGCCCACCCCGGGCTCCCCCGTCATGAGCAGATTGTGACCGCCCGCCGCCGCCACCTCAATCGCTAGCTTCGCTTCGGGTTGCCCGATGACATCCGCCATATCCCCGTGGCGCTGGGGTCCGCCAGCGGCGTGTTCGCGGGTTCTTCGCGATGCCGGTGCCCGCAGCGGGACGCTGACCCCTAGCTCGCTCGCTACCTGGCCCAGCGACTGCGCACCGATCACGCGCATACCTGGGACCAGGCAAGCCTCCGCCGCGTTCTCGGCCGGCACGACAATGGTTGCGATGCCCTCGTTCGCGGCCGCCACGACCGCGGGCAGGATTCCACGCACGCCGTGAACCGATCCGTCGAGCCCCAGCTCCCCGATCACCACGACCTCCCGCAAAGCCTCCGGCTGGATCATCCCCGCGGCGATCAAGACGCTCAGCGCTATCGCAAGGTCGAATCCGCTGCCGCGCTTCGGCAGCGATGCGGGAGCGAGGTTGACCGTGATTCTGCGCTGGGGAAGCGGCACGCCGGTGCTCGCCATCGCGGCCCGGACGCGGTCCTTTGCCTCGCTGAGGGACGCATCGGGTAGCCCCACTATGGTGAGGCCGGGTATGCCCGACCCCAGGTGCACCTCGATGTCGATTACGTGCCCGACAACGCCCACCAGCGCCACGGATTGCGCCCGGGCCCACCCGCGCTGGCCCGCATCGGTCACCTTGAGCGTCTGCGCGCTCGGCGCGGCGCTCATCGGTGCCCAACCGTAACCATCGACACTGCCAGGCCATCGCTGGAGGCAATAACTGCCGCCACATCGATGCGGACCGCGTCGTAGGCCGGATGCTCCGCTTGGGCCAGCCACAGGCCCGTCAACCGGCGTATCCGGGCGAGCTTTCGGCCATCGACGGCCTCGGCCGGATGCCCAAAAGTCAGCGATGACCTTGTCTTGACTTCAACGACAACGAGCGTTGCGCCGTCCAGCGCGATGATGTCCAATTCGCCGTAACGACAGCGCCAGTTGCGCTCGACGATGACCCACCCTCGCTCTGCAAGGTACATGGCCACGTGATCTTCCCCGCCTCGTCCCAGATTCCGCCTGGAACGCGGTGGCATTGCTTGCGCTTCATGTATGAGGTTCACGCACTCAAATCTGCAAGAAAGTGAGGCGGGGAACTCGTCGATCTATGCCACTGTGGATAACTTCACGCCGTCAGATATCGATGTCCGTCTTGGTCAATTCCTCGACGTTGACGTCCTTGAACGTGACCACGCGCACCGATTTCACAAACCTCTTGGAGCGATACACGTCCCAGACCCACGCATCTTGCAGACGCAGTTCGAAATACACCTCACCGGCCGCCGAACGAACCTGCAGGTCAACGCCGTTCGCCAGGTAGAACCGGCGCTCGGTCTCGACCACATAGGAAAACAGCCGCACCACATCGCGATACTCGCGGTAGAGGGCCAGCTCCATGTCGGTTTCGTACTGCTCTAGATCATCTCCACTCACGCATCCATCATGGACCATTTCCCGGTGCGATGCGTCACCGCCGGCACCACGATGCGCGGTGGTGATCCGTGACGCCGTATGCCGCGATGGCCGCCCGGTGTGCCGCCGAACCGTACCCGACGTTGGAATCCCAGCCATACTCCGGGTGTTGCCGGGCAAGTTCGACCATCAGGGCATCGCGATAGCACTTCGCAAGGACCGAGGCGGCGGCGACGGTCGCGCATTCCACGTCCGCCTTCACCCGAGTCGTCACCCTTGGCACCACTGGTGGCCAGGGTTCGCCGCTCTGCTCGGCAAAACCCGCTTCCCACAGGGAGTCCTGGCGCGCCGCGGGCGCCGAGAGCCAATCGTGGCTGCCGTCAAGCAAGACCGCATCCGCGCAGGTGCCACCGCCCGCGACCGCCAGGAGCGCTCGTCGCCCCGCCCTGCGCAGAGCCTCGATGATCCCGCACTGTTCGACCTCGCCGGGGCTGGCCTCCCCAATCGCCCACACGTCGGCCCAAGCCTTGATCGGATCGACGAGTTCCGCCCTGCGGGCGGCCGACAGCAACTTCGAATCGGTGAGCCCGGCGGGGACCTCTCGCCGCAAATCAAAAACGCCCACGACGCCGACGCAGACGGGACCGGCGAGCGCCCCGCGACCCACCTCATCCATGCCCACCAGGAGCACCGAATCGGCACCGATCGATCGTTCGACCGCGAGCGTGGCCTGCCGCACCGGCTTCGCGGCTCGTCGTTCCCTAGCCGGCGGAGCCAACGCCCCGCCCCTCTTGCGCGGATGCGGGCTGCACCGCGCGTACAGGTAGGGAGTCCCTATTTGGCGGCGGATTGCGCATCGACCGTGCCGAATACCGATTCGGGGTTGGTGTGCCACGAGAGCCTATTGAGCGGCCACACCGTCGCGAACGCGGTTCCGACGACCTGATCGTCGTCGACAAATCCGCCCCCCGCGTCGCCCATGTGGTACCGCGAATCGCCCGAATGTTGCCGGTTGTCGCCCATCACCCACAGCTTGCCTTGCGGGACGGTGACATCGAATTCCTTCTCGCTCGGGATCGACCCGGGTTTGAGGTACGTCTCGGATATGGCCGTCCCATTGACGCTCACGCGCCCATCATCGGTGCAGCAAACGACGCGATCGCCGCCGACCCCGATGATTCTCTTAATCAAGTATTGCGTGCCGGTTTCGGGCAGCAGTCCGACCATCTCCAGGCCCTTGCGGACGGGATTGCTGGTCGGTTCGTTGGACTCCGTGAGCCAACCGTCCGTGTCCCGGAACACGATGATGTCGCCGCGGCGCACGTGCGAAACCGATGTCGACAGTTTCGACACGACGACCCGATCACCCTCGAGAAAGGTATCCTCCATCGACTCGCTCGGTATGACGAACGGTTGCACGAGGAAGGTCTTAATGATGAACGAGAGCACCAGCGCGATGACCACGACGACGGCGAAGTCGATGACGTGCCCCGCCTGCGGATGCTCGGAACGCCACCTGTCGAAGGCGCGCCCCCACGGCGTACGGGCCGCCTTGCCCGCGCCGTTATCGTCGCTATGCGAACTCGGCGACGAACCCCCATCCTGGTTGTCCGCCGCCGAGTCAATCACTGAGTCGCTCACTTCTTGGTGGGAACCGACTCGCGCTTTTCCTTGATCTTCGCCTTCTTGCCGCGCAGCTCGCGCAGGTAGTAGAGCTTGGCGCGACGGACATCACCGCGGGTGACGACCTCGACCGATTCGATGGTCGGCGCGTGCAGCGGGAACGTCCGCTCAACGCCAACCGCGAAGCTGACCTTGCGAACGGTGAAGGTCTCGCGGACGCCCGACCCCTGGCGCGCGATAACGACGCCTTGGAACGCCTGGATACGCGAGCGGTTACCTTCGATAACCTTCACGTTGACACGCACGGTGTCGCCGGCGCGAAATTCGGGGATGTCGGTGCGCAGCGAGGCTGCGTCTACGTGGTCTAGGGTGTGCATTTTTTCTCCATTGCCTGCCACGGGTCAGACAGGGTCGGGCCGAAACTCGGCAATCGCGATCAATAAGCGGCCCGCAATCCGCGGTTGGGTATCCAACCGCGCGCCGCCGATTCCCCCCATGGCAGGTAGGCGACACAGACCAACAAAAAATACTACCCCAAGGGCCGCGACTATGAAAAGTCGGCCCCGCCCTCGCCTTCCGTCGCGGGGACGCCGCCCGCGCGGAGAACCTCGTCCGCAGCGCGCACGACTGCCTCGTCGGTTTGCGACAGTCCGCCACGGTCGCGCAGCGCTGCGAGCATGTCCGGCCGGATCGCTGCCGTTTTTTCCAGCGCCCGATCGCGCCGCCACCGGGCGATGTTGGCGTGGTGACCGCTGAGCAAGGGCGCGGGTATCTCGATTCCGCGCCAGGACACCGGCTTTGTATACACGGGATACTCAAGCAGCCCCGCTTCCCCGTGCGACTCCTCCACCAGCGACTCCGGGTTGCCGACCATGCCCGGTATGAGCCGCGCGACGGCCTCGATCATCACCAGGGCGGCCACCTCGCCCCCGTTGAGCACATAATCTCCGATTGACGCCTCGACGGTCGCGATTCCCGCGGCGCGATAGTGCTGGGCCACCCGCGCGTCGATGCCCTCGTAGCGGCCGCACGCGAACACCAGGTGCGGACGCTGCGCCAACCGCGCCGCGAGCGCTTGGGTGAAGACCTCGCCCGACGGTGTAGGAATAACCAGGGTTGACTCCCGCTGCAACACGTCGTCCAGGGCGTTCCCCCACACGTCCGGTTTCATCACCATCCCGGCGCCGCCACCGGTGGGGGTGTCATCGACGGTGCGGTGGCGATCGGTCGTCCAATCCCGCAGGTCGCGGACGTTGACGTCCAATAGGCCCGATTCCTGCGCCTTTCCGACCAGCGACAGTTTGAGGGCGTCCAGATAGGCCGGGAAGATCGAAATGACGTCGATTTTCACGAAGCGGATTCCCCGTCCTCTCCATCCGCGTGCAGCAGCCCCCCGGGCGGATCGATAACGACGCGGCCGCCCGCAGTATCAACGATGGGCACGATCTGGCGTACCAGCGGGATCAGTGACGAGCCCCCCGGCTCGCGTACCACCAACAAATCTTGGGCGGGCATGTGTTCGAGTCCCGTCACGGTACCCACCTGGCGGCCATCGACGCGTTCGACCCGCAACCCGATGAGTTCGTGGGGGTACCAGGCGTCCTCGTCACCGCCGTCGTCGAGCGCCTCGATGTCCGCGCTGAGCACCGCACCGCGCAGTTGCTCGGCCCCATCGCGGTCCGAGACCTCGTCGAATCGCAAGTACCAGCGGCCCTTGTACGTGCGCGCCGCCGCGATCGTAAGCGATTTGAGGGGCGCCCGCTCCACGCGCAGCGCGCGTCCGGGCACGAATCTGCGATCCGGGTCGTCGGTGCGAACCGTAATTGCGACTTCTCCGCGAAGTCCCTGCGCGCGATCGATGCGCGCCACAATGAGCTCCATCGAGGGTCCTTCCAACCCGGGCGACCCGCGGTGCGGCACGCCGTGCGACAAAGCGAGGTGGCCCGAACCCTGCCGGGTCCGGGCCACCTCGCTCAACTATGAATACCTTCTAGGCGCGATCCACGTCGACGACGTCGACGCGCACGTTCCCACGCGGGGCGATTCCGGTGATGACGGTGCGAAGCGCCCGGGCAGTCCTGCCCGAACGTCCGATGACCCGTCCCAGGTCGTCCGGGTGGACGTGAACCTGCAGGATCTCCAAACGTTGCGTGCGCTTCGTGGTGACGGAGACATCATCTGGGTGATCGACGATACCGCGCACTAGGTGCTCGAGTGCGTCGGCCAGCATCAGGCCTGCTCGTCCCCGGCGGCTTCTTCACTGGCGGACTCATCCGCAGCGGCCGCCTTGGCGGCGCTCGCGTCGGCCTTGATCTTTTCGGCCTCGGCGTTCGCCTTCTCGATCGCGGCCTGCGCGTCGTAGGCGCCTTCCTTGACCTTCAGCGTGCCTTCGGTACCCGGCAGGCCCTTGTGCTTCTGCCAGTCACCCGTGACCTTGAGCAGCGCCAGAACGGGCTCGCTCGGCTGCGCACCGACGCCCAGCCAGTACTGCGCACGCTCGGAGTCGATGTCGATCAGCGACGGTTCCTCGGTGGGGTGGTACTTGCCGATCTCTTCGATGACGCGGCCATCGCGCTTGGCGCGTGAGTCCGCAACAACGACACGGTAGTAGGGTGCCCGGATCTTACCGAGGCGCTTCAAACGAATTTTGGTGGCCACTTGTGTGGTCTCTCCTGGTTCTATGTGAGGTGAACATGGCGGTCGCAGGTGGTGGGGCCACCGCTCGGCGAGTTCGGGACACAGCAACGCACCGATGAGAGGGGTCGGGCATGCCGAGTACAGCGGTAAATTATGCCAGGCTTGTGGGCAAGGATGCAAGCCCGCAAACACGACCGGGTGCGGCCCCGTGGGATGATTCGGCGCTGAACCCGATTACGCTCCGCGCGCCGGTCCCGGCCCGACCACGGTGCCCGCCGCGATGACGTACTTTGGCGATCTCAGCACCCCTATGTCGCGACGCGGGTCCCGGTCGTATCCCACCAGGTCCGCACGGGCCGATTCCGCGACCGCGGGCGCCCCGATGAAGGCCCGGGTGCGCCAGCTCGCCATGGCCACCACCTGCTGCGCTGGTATGCCCGCTCGCACGAGCTCGGAGCACTCGTCGGCAATTCGCCCGTGCCCGATGGTTCCCCCCGCGTCAGTGCCGACCAGCAGCGCGACCCCGGCATCGTAGAGCATGCGCACGTGATCGTAGCGTCGCGCGTGCATGGCGCGCATGTGAGCGGAAAAGACCGGGTACTTCAGCTCCCCCTGTGCCGCGATCCGGTCGAACTGCGCGATTTGCAACATGGTGGGAGTCACCGCGATGCCACGCTGGGTGAGAACGGGCAGATCGGCCTCGCGCAGCCCGGTGCCATGTTCGATGCAATCGACACTCGCCGCCAGCAGGTCCGCAATGGTTGCGGCGGCGAAAGTGTGCACTGTCACCCGCGCGCCGAGCGCGTGTGCCGCATCCACCCCAGCAACCAGGTCATCGCCGCCCCACAGCGGCCGCAAGTCGGCGCGAGCGCCCATGGACCTGTCGATCCAGTCACCGACCAGCTTCACCCACCCATCGGCGCGACTGGCCTCATCTGCCATCGCTTGCGGAAGCTGCGTGGATGAGGCGAGTTCGCGCGCGTAGTGGCGCAGGTACCGCTTCGGGAGCGCCAGGTGCCGACCCGCGCGGATAATGCGGGGCATCCGCGTATCCTCATCCAGCCACCTGGTATCGGCGGGCGAACCCGCATCGCGAATCGCCAAGACCCCCGCGCTGCGATCGGCGATCGCCTGCTGCAGCGACTCGGCGCGATCCACCGCCCCACCTGGGCCGAGCCCGATGTGGCAGTGCGCATCGGCCAAACCCGGAAAGAAGAACCCGGCCGCCGTGGCATCCGGGATGCCTGCCGGCCGCTGCAAGGTGAGCCGATCACCGACCACCCAGGCCTGCCCAACCTCCTCGCCATCGCCGAGGGCGATCGTTCCGGTCAGGTGCAGTACTGCCACGCTACTTGCCCAAGTACTTGCTGAGATCGATGTTGAGGTCGTCGACGTTGGTGGTCGCATCCGCCCGCTGGTTGATCCCGAAGGCGCTGCCATTGGGCCGCTGGGCGGATTCTTCGCTCGCGGCAAGCGCCGCCTTACGCGCCTTCATCGCCTGCACGGACGCCTTGCGCTGGGCGGCCTTGTTTTTCTTTGCGCCGCCCGCCGCGCGCGCGCCCGCCCGCTTGCCCGATCCCGGCAGCGACCCCATGCCCGGCATGCCGCCCATTCCGGGCAGTCCGCCGGTCTTTCCCATGTGCTTCATCATCTTTTGCGCGCTTTCGAAGCGGACTAGAAGCTGGTTCACCTCTGCCGGGGTGACGCCCGAGCCGCGAGCCACGCGCGCCTTGCGCGATCCGTTGAGGATCTTCGGGTTGGCGCGCTCCATCGGCGTCATGGACCGCACGATCGCCTCGACGCGGTCGACCTCACGTTCGTCGAAGTTATCGATCGCTTCACGCATCTGTCCCATTCCGGGAAGCATGCCGAGCATCTTCTTCATCGACCCGAGCTTGCGCAGTTGCTGCATCTGCACCAGGAAATCCTCGAGGGTGAAGCCGTCGCCGGAGACGATCTTCTTCGCCATCGAGGCGGCCTGCTCGGCATCGAACGCCTTCTCGGCCTGCTCAATGAGGGTGAGGATGTCACCCATGTCCAAAATGCGCGACGCCATGCGATCGGGATAGAACGCCTCGAAGTCCCGCAGTTGTTCGCCGGTCGACGCGAACATGATCGGCCGACCCGTAACCGATGCGACCGACAGGGCGGCGCCGCCGCGCGCATCGCCATCGAGCTTGGACAGGACGACGCCGGTGAAATCGACCCCGTCCAGGAACGCCTTCGCGGTCGTCACCGCGTCCTGACCGATCATCGCGTCGATGACGAACAAAACCTCGTCGGGGTTGGTGGCCGCGCGGATGTCGGCCGCCTGCGCCATCAATTCCCCGTCAACGCCGAGCCGGCCGGCGGTGTCAATAATTACGACATCGTGCACCTTCGCGCGCGCCTCGGCAACGCCGTCGATAGCGACCTGCACCGGGTCACCGGTCGGGACCTCCAGCTCGGACGCGACGCCCGGGTGCGGCGCATATACGGGAACGCCCGCGCGCTCGCCAACCACCGAAAGCTGCGTGACGGCATTGGGACGCTGCAGGTCGGCCGCCACGAGCAGCGGAGTGTGCCCTTGCTCGCGCAGGTGCAGCGCTAGCTTGCCAGCCAACGTGGTCTTGCCCGCACCCTGCAAGCCCGCGAGCATGATGACCGTCGGGGGGACCTTCGCGAAGCTGAGCGGACGCGCGCTTCCACCCAGGATCGAGATCAACTCGTCGTTGACGATCTTCACGACCTGTTGGGCCGGGTTCAGCGCACCCGATACCTCCGCGGAAAGCGCGCGTTCGCGCACGCGACCGGTGAATTCGCGCACGACGGGAACGGCGACGTCAGCATCCAAGAGCGCGCGCCGGATCTGGCGGACGGTGGCGTCTATGTCAGCTTCGCTGAGACGTCCCTTGTTGCGCAGGTTCTTGAACGTCGAGGTGAGACGGTCGGACAATGTGGCAAACACGAATGGATTCCTTCAGCCGTACTTCCAGAAGAAAGCGCGCCCGCAGGCGCGCAACAGTCTGGTTACAGGGTACCGGTTCCCAGCTCGATAGCGCGCTGCGCGCGCGCGACCAGATCATCTACCAGGCGGGCGCGCCACGCGGTCCACCCCTGCTTGCCGAGCGAAGAAGAATCCGCCTCCGTCAGTTCGCGCAGCACTCGCAGGAGAAAAACTCGTCCGTCGATTGCCGCAACCAACTCCCGGACCGTCTGCGGATCGTCGGGATCCGCCCCGAGCGCCAGCCTGGACAGCGTCAAGTGATGCCGCACGATCCGTTCGACATCCTCGCGCACGTCTGGCTCGAACCCCATGCGTTCCAGGATCGGTCCCACCAGTTCGGCTCCGGTCACCGAATGATCCTGTGCCCCAGCGCGCTTGCCGATGTCGTGGAGCAGCGCGGACAGCAGCAACACCTCTGGCTTGCCGCCGTCCGGTTCACGCCCGTGACAACGCGAGACCACCTCGATGATGTGCCGATCCACCGTATGCCTGTGCGCCGCCGCCCGTTGCGGCCGGTTGCGGATTCCCTCCCATTGCGGTATCCACCGCGTGACGACGCCCGCCAGGTCCAACGCTTCCCATACCGGAATCTGCGACGGCCCCGCGGCCAGCAAAGACAGTAGGTAGGTGCGGGCTTGCTTGGGCCACGGGGTCGGCAATGGCGGGCACTTCGCGAGGCTCGCCACCGAGACAGGCGACATCACCAGCCCCGTTCGCACCGCCGTCGCCGCCGCCCGCAACGGCAGCAGCGGGTCGCCCTCCGGTTTGGCATCGATCGCAAGGACGAGTTCCCCGTCGTGCTCGACAAGGCCGTCCGCAACTGCACGCAGTCGCGGGGCAGAGCGCCGCCCCCTGATGATGAACGGTCTCGCGATCGGCGACGGTCGTTGCAGGGCCTGCCGAGCGCGCCTGATTGTCGAATCCAGCGCGTAGCTGACCTCACGGCCGGCTTCTGCCAATGTCGCCAAGAAGTCGTCGGAGTCGGGGTACCCGGATAATTCTGCGACCTCGTCAAGGTCGGCGAGCAGAAGCTGGTTGGTGTGCCGTTTCGTCACTAGTTGCACCATGTCGCGCGCGTCGAGAAGCACCCCGCGCGCATGGTCAACGGCGCCGTGCGGGCGGTCGGTGAGCCAGGTGGCCGCGAGCGCGTCTAGGACAACCGCGTCCCGGATTCCGCCGCGGGCTTCCTTGAGATTGGGTTCGATCAGGTAGGCGAGTTCGCCAAACTGCTCCGCGCGCGTCTTAATCGAGGCCAACAGGTCGGGGAGCCTGCGGCGCGCCGATGAACGCCAGTCGCTGAGCACGTCGGAACTGGCCCGATGCACTACCACTCGATCGCCAGCGATCGCGCGCACGTCCAACATTCCGACGGCGGCTGGCACGTCCTTGCTGGCAACGTTGCGGCACTGCGCGTAGGTGCGCACCGAGTGATCTAGATCGATGCCTTCGTCCCACAGTGGGTACCAGAGGCGTTCCGCGATGCTTTGCAGGGCGTCGGAGCCGTGGGCGCGCCCGTCATGCACTAAGACAAGGTCCAAATCTGAAACCGGGCCAAGGTCGCCGCGCCCCAGGGAGCCAACGGCCGCGAGGGCTATCCCCTGCGCGGATTCCCCCTCGAGCGCCTTATCCCAAAGCTCTTGCAGGCGACCTGTGACCAATGCGACCAGGTGGGAACGGCGTCGCTCGCCAACACTGTGGTTGTCGGGCCCGGCCGTCCCTTCGCGGGTGATGCGCCACGCCGCATCCAGCATCGCAGCCCTGAGGCCCTGCACACCATCGGTGTGCAGGGCCTCAGGCTCATCACTACCGGGGGTTTCAATCCGGTTCATGACCTAACTCTTCCCCCCACGGTATTGACGAACTGTTCTGCTTTGACCTGCGAGCGTTGGGCTCAGAGAGCCTGTTCTCCGCGCTCCCCGGTCCGGACGCGGGCAACGTCTTCGACCGAAGCCGTCCAGACCTTGCCATCGCCGATCTTTCCGGTTTGTGCCGCCTTGACGATGACGTCCGTAACCGCGTTGGCATCCTCGTCATCGACCAGCACCTCGATGCGGATCTTCGGAACCAAATCGACCGTGTATTCGGCACCGCGGTACACCTCGGTGTGCCCCTTCTGGCGGCCGTAGCCGCTGGCTTCCGAGACCGTCATGCCGCGCACGCCTGCCGCTTCGAGGGCGGACTTGACGTCGTCGAGCCGGTGCGGCTGGATAATCCCAGTCACTAGTTTCATTACTTCACCTCCGAGACAATGCGACCGGACGAGATGTTCTCGTAGGCCGACTCACCGTGGACCGCGAGGTCAATGCCGCCGACCTCGACTTCTTCGCTTACACGCCATCCCATTGTGGCCTTGATGATGTAGCCGATGATAGCGGTCACCACTGCCGAGAAGGCGATGGCTGCGATAGCGATAATCGCCTGGGTTGCTAGCTGTGTCAGGCCGCCGCCGTAGAACAGCCCCGCCTTCGAACCCTCCCACAGGTCGTCGGCCGTTGCGAAGAATCCTACGGAAAGGGTTCCCCACAGACCACCGACGAGGTGGACGCCGACCACGTCGAGCGAGTCGTCATAGCCGAGCTTGTACTTGAGGCCCACCGCAAGGGCGCACACGACACCGGCGATGAGGCCGATGAAAATCGAACCGACAGGCGAAACGAATCCCGCGGCCGGGGTGATTGCGACCAGACCGGCGACGATACCCGATGCGGCGCCCAGCGAAGTGGCGTGGCCGTCACGGATCTTCTCGGTTGCGAGCCATCCGACCATGGCGGCAGCGGTCGCAACCGTAGTCGTGATCCAGGCAAGGCCCGCCTGGTCATTAGCGGCACCGGCCGAACCGGCGTTGAATCCGAACCAGCCGAACCACAGAAGCGCGGCACCCAGCATGACGAACGGCAGGTTGTGCGGGCGCATCGGCTCCTTACCGAAGCCCTTGCGCTTGCCTATGATGAGCGCGAGTATCAAACCGGCGACACCGGCGTTAATGTGAACGACGGTACCTCCAGCGAAGTCCAGCGGGGTCGAGGGGCCCTTGGTGAGCAGGCCGCCGCCCCAGACCATGTGTGCCATGGGGAAGTAGACGAACGTTACCCATGCTGCAACGAACACCATCCACGAACCGAACTTCACCCGCTCCGGGATGGAACCCGAAATCAGTGCGACGGTGATGATGGCGAAGGTGGCCTGGAAGGCTACCCACACGTAAGCGGGAACCCCAGAGTCTTCGAACGAGAACAGAGCGTTCGCGTTGTCGTCCATGCCCTTGAGGCCGAAGAAGTCCGCTGGGTTACCGAAGATTCCGGCGATGTCGGAGCCGAAGGACATCGAATAGCCCCACAGCACGTAGATGATACCGACGACGCCCATCGCGCCAAACGACATCATCATGATGTTCAAGACTGACTTGCTGCGGACCATGCCACCATAGAAGAAGGCCAGGCCTGGCGTCATGAGCAGCACTAAACTCGCTGATGTGAGCATCCATGCGGTGTTGCCCGTATTGAGCGCGTCCATGTAGTTCACTCTCCCCTCGCCAGCATTGCTAGCAGGATTTTGTTGGACCTTGACCAGCCTTGTGGCTGGCCTCAGCAATAACTCTGGTCGAGGGGGATTTCATTTGGCGCGCATCCACGTTTCAGCTTTGTATCGCTGTCGCAGCGAAAGTAAACACTGCGTTACGCGGCGCCCTCACATGGGAGCCCGCCGCCTACTGGTCGCCCAACAATCCGTCGACGAACTGGTCCGGATCGAACGGAGCTAGATCGTCCGGCCCCTCGCCCAATCCCACCAACTTGACGGGAACCCCGAGCTCACGCTGCACGGCAACGACGATTCCGCCCTTTGCGGTGCCGTCCAGTTTTGTTAGAACGATTCCGGTCACCCCCGCAACTTCGGTGAACACCCGCGCCTGCGTCAATCCGTTTTGTCCGGTGGTGGCGTCGAGCACCAAGAGCACCTCGCTCAGCGGCGCTTCCTTTTGGATGACGCGAGAAACCTTGCCGAGCTCATCCATGAGTCCGGTCTTGTTCTGCAATCGTCCGGCAGTATCGACAAGCACCACATCGACGCCCTGCGCCTTCGCCTCCTTGACCGCGTCGAATGCAACCGAGGCGGGATCGGCGCCGTCGCGTTGCGATCGCACGGTCTCGACGCCAACTCGGGCTCCCCACGTTTGCAACTGGTCCGCGGCCGCGGCGCGGAAAGTGTCGGCAGCGCCGAGCAACACGGATTTGTCTTCAGCCACGAGCACGCGTGTCAGCTTCCCCACCGTTGTCGTCTTCCCGGCACCATTGACCCCGACCACGAGCACGACTGCGGGCAAGGGCTCCCCTTGTTCGTCAGTGCCCCCGGCCAGGTTGAGCGTACGATCCAGATCCGGGTTGACCAGGGCCACGAGCTTTTCGCGCAGTAGGTCGCGCACCTGCGCGGGATCGGCAAGCCCGCGCACCCGCACCTCCGTGCGCAGATCGTCGAGGAGTTCCCCGGCAGGCCCCGCCCCCATGTCGGCAAGAAGCAGTAGTTCCTCGATTTCATCCCAGTCGTCTTCGCTGAGCGAATCCCTGCTCAAAACCTCTAGCAGCTTCGCGCCCAGGGGCGAACCCGAGCGGGCCAAGCGCGCCTTGAGTCGGCGGAACCGGCCGACGACGGGTTCCGGCTCTTCGATTGCGGGTGCGGGCGGCCCGGCAACCGCGTCCGGAGCCAGCCCCTCATCTACGATTTCGATCTCTTGGTCGACCGCCGTCTGCGCCCTCGGGGCGGTGGGCGGGGTCTCTATCGTGTCGCTGGGGCGCCGGCGCTGGCGCACCAACGTCAAACTTACGGTGACGATCGCGATCAGAGCGATTGCGATGACGATCAGGCCTGGAGTCGAAGTCAGTTCATTCACGCATCAAGTGTGGCACGAACGCGTCACCTCATTCGGCGGCCTCGGTGAGTTTCTGCGAGATGACCGTGGTCACCCCGTCGCCGCGCATGGTGACGCCGTACAGGGCATCTGCGATTTCCATGGTTCGTTTCTGGTGTGTGATCACAATTAGTTGCGAGTCGTGTTGCAGTTCGCGGAAGATCCCCAGCAATCGCCCGAGGTTCACGTCGTCAAGGGCGGCCTCGACCTCGTCCATCACATAGAACGGGCTGGGGCGCGCCTTGAAAATCGCCACCAGCATCGCGATCGCCGCCAACGACCGTTCACCACCGGACAGGAGCGAGAGCCGCTTGACCTTCTTACCGGCCGGGCGGGCCTCGACCTCAATGCCGGTCGCCAGCATGTCCGTCGGGTCGGTCAATACGAGCTTGCCCTCGCCCCCGGGAAAGAGCCGCGAAAAGACGTGTGCAAACTGCTCCTGCATGTCGGCGAAGGCCTCCGTGAACACCCGTTCAACGCGTTCATCCACCTCGGCGACGATGTGCAGCAGGTCGGCACGGGACCGCTTCAGGTCCGCCAACTGCTCCGTGAGGAAACGGTGCCGTTCGTCGAGTGCCGCGTGTTCCTCCATGGCCAGCGGGTTGACCCGCCCCAGCAACGTCATGGCCCGCTGGGCGGCCTTCAGCCGTTTTTCCTGCTCGGCGCGGACATACGGCCGCGATGCCAGCGCATCGGGGTCGTCATCGGTCGGCGCGGGAGTCGGCACCGGCACGTGCGGGCCGTACTCCTCGATCAGCACGTCCGGGTCGATGCCCAGTTCGTCGCCCGCGCGCGCCCGCACCTGGGCCAGCTGCGCCTGGCGTTGCGCCTGCGCAATTTCTTCCCTGTGGGCACGATCAATAATCCTCGCGCCACGCGTACGCAGTTCCTCTTTGCGTTGCTGCAGCGCGATCACGTCAGCGTCGAGCTTCTTGCGCTCGGATTGCAGCGCGTCGCGTACCTGCGCCGCCTGCTCCAGCGATCCCTCGATCCTTTGCAGCGTCATGTCGACGCCGTCCACGACTTCATGAGCCCGCGCAATTCCGCTCTCCCGTGCGGCGGCCTGCGCCCTCATCTCTCGGCGCCGCGCTTGTTCCTTATCGGCCGCCCGCAACAGCGAATCGGCCTTGCCCGCCAGCGCCCGCGCGCGCTCCTGGCTGGTGCGCAGCACCAGTTTCGCCTCGGTTTCCGACGCACGTGCAGCGGCCAGATCGCGTTCGAGCTCGGCGGCCCGGCGCCCGAGCTGGTCGATGCGATCATTCGATTCTCGCGGGTCCAGGTCTGCAGCGGCCAGCCTCTCTTCGGCCCCGCGCAGCGCGGCGTTCAGGATCTCGATCTGCGCGATCCGGGTCTCCCGCGCCTTGGTGCGATCGGCCACGCCCGCCTTCGCGGTGCGGATCTGTTCTCCCAAACGCGCCAGGCGCGCCGCCACCCCGCTGATTTTCGCGTCCGACTCGTGCAGCGTCGAAAGCGCAATATCGTAGGCGGATTGGTTGGCAGCAACGGCGCGGTCGGCTTCATTTTTCCTTTCGACGAGCGCCGCCAACCTCCTTTCGGTCTCGTCCAAGCGACGATTAGTTGCATCGAATTCGGCCTGGAGTTGCAGCACCGACGGCGCGGATTCCGATCCGCCCCACGCGTGGGTGGTCGACAGCAGGTCCCCCTGCATCGTCACGACCCGCACCTGGGGATGTTCCGCCAGAACCTGGCGGGCCTCGTCCATATCTTGGGTGACCACGACGTCGGCCAGCAATGCGGTGAGGGCGGCACGCACGTGATCTGCCGGGGCAACCACGTCGAGCAGGGCAGTCCCCGCGACGGATGCCGGTGGCTCCGCGCTGGGCCCGCCGTCGTCGATAATGATCGCGGAGCGGCCCGCCTCCTCCAAGCGCAACCACGCGAGGGCAGCGGTCGCCCGCTGCGCATCGGCAACGATAACCGCATCCGCGTAGGTGCCCAACGCTGCGTTCACGGCCGCCTCGTACCCCGCTGTGATCGAGATGGCAGCGGCCAACGACCCCAGAACAAGGTCCCCGGATTCTTCAGCGAGTAGGGCGCCCGCGCCGTCACGGCGGGTCAGCGCCATGTCGAGTGCCTCTCGCCGCGCGCGGGTCGATGCGACCTCGCGTTCGCACTCGCGGATTTCCGCGGCGTATTGGTTCCGCACGGCCTTCGCCCTGTCCAGCTCCGAACTCGCACGCTCATAGGCCTCATCGAGATCTACTTCACCGGCCTCGACGTCCGCCACTTCCATCTCGACGGCACGGTACTCACGCTCCAGGGACGAGATGGATGCCGCCAGCGCCGCGAGCCGCTGGTCGTCTGCCGCGATTTCTGCCTGGGCTGATTCGAGTCTGCCGCGGTGCGTGTCAACGGCCCCGGCCAGTTTCGCAACGCCCTCGCGACGATCGGCAATGGCGCGTTGCAGATCCCGCAGTTCTTGGGAGGTTGCGCGCGCCAACGTCTCCGCGGCAGCAGTGGCCGCCGCAGCGATCCTCACGGTCTCTTCCGCTTCGGCGACCTCGATGCCAAGTGCCCTCTCCGCGGCACGGACACGCTCGGACTGATCGACCAGATCCTGCGGATCGGTTCCCAGGGATTCGGGTTTCACCTCCGACAGCAACTGCACCCGCTGCACTGCGAGCGCCCGCAGCGCGCGCAACCGTTCCCGCACCGACGATAGCCTGTACCAGGTTTCGGCGGCGGCGTCGGCTTCCGGCGCGGCCCGCGAGATGCGTTCGCGGGCCTGTTGAATCTCGGTCTCCAACGCATCGAGGTCGGCCGCAACTTCGCGCCGCTGCCGCTCGAATTCGGCGAGATCGGCTTCCTCCCGGGCGTGACTTGCCATCACCTGCGCCAGGTCGTCGGCGAGGAGCCGTGCGGCAGCGTCGCGCAAGTCCGCCTGGATGAGCGTTGCCTTGCGAGCGACCTGCGCCTGCTTGGCGAGCGGCCCCAATTGCCTCCGTACCTCTGCCGTCAGGTCTTGCAGGCGCGTCAGGTGCGCTGCCATCGAATCTAGCTTGCGCAGTGCCTTTTCTTTGCGGCGACGGTGTTTGAGCACGCCGGCGGCCTCCTCGATGAAACCGCGGCGTTCCTCGGGGGTGGCACGCAGGATTGCGTCCAATTGTCCCTGCCCGACGATGACATGCATCTGTCGACCCATACCGGTGTCGGAGAGCAATTCCTGCACATCAAGGAGGCGGCACGGTGAGCCATTGATCGCGTATTCGGACCCGCCATTGCGAAACAACGTGCGCGAGATAGTTACCTCGGCGAAGTCGATGGGCAGCGCCCCATCGCCGTTGTCGATCGTGAGCGAAACCTCAGCGCGCCCCAAGGGTGCGCGCCCCGCCGTCCCGGCGAAGATGACATCCTCCATCTTGCCGCCGCGCAGTGTCTTTGCGCCCTGCTCCCCCATAACCCACGCGAGTGCATCGACGACATTGGATTTGCCCGAGCCGTTCGGTCCAACGACGCACGTGACACCAGGCTCGAATTGCAAGGTTGTCGCCGAAGCGAACGACTTGAACCCGCGCAGCGTGAGTGTCTTGAGATACATGGTGTTAGCCGCCTACGCGCGCGAGGCGCCGCAGGGCGCAACCGCGCCCATTCATTCGCCGAGCAGCGGGAACCAGATCCCGATTTCGCGCTCCGCGGATTCAGGAGAATCCGACCCGTGGACAATGTTCTGCGTAACGGCGGTCGGCCAGGCCCGCCCGAGATCGCCCCGGATCGTGCCGGGTGCGGCCTTGGTTGGGTCCGTCGCCCCAGCGAGCGAACGAAATCCTTCTATCACCCGGTCACCTTGGGCGACGATGGCCACGACCGGCCCCGACGCCATGAACTCAACTAGCGGTTCGAAGAACGACTTGCCCGCATGTTCCGCGTAGTGCAGTTCTAAGAGGTCGCGGGGTGCGGTCCGCATTTCTACAGCAACCAAACGGTAGCCTTTGGCCTCGATGCGGCGCACCACCTCGCCAGTGAGTCCCCGCTCAACCCCGTCGGGCTTGACAAGGATCAGTGTGCGTTCTTGTTCAAAAGTCATACCAACCAGCATAAAGGTCGGCGCGCCGGCCGGCGCGAGGGTCGGATTGGGGCGGTTGTGGCGTCCCTTTGCCTGCGTTGGAGGAACGGTTCAGTGTGGCGCGGTCCGTGGGCGCGTGGCCCGTGGACGCGTGGGCGCGTAGGCGGCCGGTGGGGCGGTGGCTGGCGGCTGGGCGGCTGGGCGGCTGGTGGGGCGGTGGCTGGCGGCTGTGTGCTGTGGCGTCGTCTCGGGGTGTCGTGGCGTGTGTTTTGTGGTGAATTTGTTGGGTCTGAAAGTGCTGGTCGCGGTGGCGATTGGTCGTGGGGTGGGCTGGTTTGGTTGGGCTTTGGGCGCGACAATGTCACAGGCTCATGCAACACTTGTTTCATGGATGGGGAGAATGTTGTAACAAGGGCCGACGTACCCTCGGCCCGCGCGGTCGCGCCCGGCGGGGGTGACCGCGCGGGTGCTGGCGGCGTGCGAGCCCGCAAGAGCGCTGGCGTTCCTGCGGGCGGTGGCGCTAGCGCCACGGCTGGCGCTGCCGCATCCGCTGCCGTTGACGCCCCCACCGCCTCTGCCTCTGCCGCCTCTGCCTCTGCCGCTGCCGCCACGGCTGGCGCTGCCGCATCCGCTGCCGTTGACGCCCCCACCGCCTCTGCCTCTGCCGCCTCTGCCTCTGCCGCTGCCGCCACGGCTGCTGCCGTCAAAGCCTCCACTGCTGCTGTCGCCGACGTTGCCGCCGACGTTGCCGCCTCCACTGCCGATGCCGTTGGTGTTGGTGTTGATGTTGGTGATGTGTTGGTGGGGCGGTTGGCGGGGGTGTATGAGCGTATTCGGGTGTTGGAGTGTGAGGCGGTGGGGTTGGTTGGTCAGATTGTTGGCCGGTGTGGGGTTGGTGATGGTGATCAGGATGTGGCGGTTCGGCATGGGTATAGGAATGCGGTGTCGTTGGTTGAGGGTGTGACTGGTGTTAGTGCGCGGTGTGCTCGGATGTTGGTTGGTGTTGCGGGGGCTACGGCGGATCGGGTGATGCTTACCGGTGAGGTGTTGGAGCCGCGGTTTAGTGTTGTGGCTGGTGTGGTGGGTCGGGGTGGGGTTGGTTTAGAGACTGCGAATGCGATTGTGGTGGGTTTGTCGGATGCGTGGGGTCGGGCTGATGAGGGTAGTTTTGTGGCTGCGCAGCGTGGTTTGGTTGATATGGCTACTGGTGGTATTCAGGATGGTCCGGGTGCTGGTGTGGCGTATTCGTGTGATCTTGTTGCTCGTGCGGCTAGGGTGTGGAAAGACCGGATTGATCCTGATGGTGTTGAGCCGCGTGGGGATGTAGCGCATAAGAATCGGCAGTTGTGGGTCTCGACGCGTGCTGTTGGGGGGTTGCATGCTGTTCGTGGTGGGGTGCCTTCGGATGTTGCTGCTCGTTTCCACGCGATGATGGATGCGCAAAGAGCCCGTCTGGTTACTACACGCGAAACAGGCCCTCAAGAACCACCCACCCCCACCAACACGACCAGCACGGGCGGGCTGACGGCCACCGCGGGCGACGCGACCACCGCGGGCGGTACGGCCACCGCTGGCGGTACGACCACCGCGGGCGGTACGGCCACCGCTGGCGGTACGACCACCGCGGGCGGTACGGCCACCGCGTCCACCGCGTCTACCGCGTCCACCGCGTCCACGGCGTCCACTGCGGGTGGTGCGGCTGGTGTGTCTACGGCGGGTGGTGCGTCTGGTGTGGGGGTGGTGGTGGGTGGTGATGTTGTGCGGGCGCGTGATGATCGTAGGACGCTTCGCCAAATTGGTGCGGATTTGTTTGCTGCTCTTGTGACGCAGTGTCTGGCGGCCCACCAACTCGAGGACCTATCACGCCCGGCAACAGTGCTTGGGTGTGTTGACGAGTCGGGTCAACAACCCCAGGACCTGTCAAGCTCGGTGGGGTCGGGTCAACAGCCTGATGGTAGACCACACCCGGTGGGGTCGGGTCAGTGGTCTGAGGGTGGACCACGCTCGGTGGGGTCGGGCAGGTTTGGTGGGGTTGTGCCTGTGTTGGTGACGATTGCGGCTGACCGGGGTAGTGATGTGTTGGCGCCGGCGGGTTTGATTGGGGATGAGTCTGTTCCTCGCTCGATGATTGAGCAGTGGGCTTGTAATGGTGGTATTCAGCGTGTGTGGACGGAGCCTGGTGGGCGGGTTGTGGTTTTAGAGACCCCCTCGCGGGTTTTTTCTGCGCATCAGCGAAGAGCGATCGCGGCTCGTGATGGTAATACGTGTGTGATTCCGCATTGCACTATCCCGGCTCTGGCTTGTGAGGCCCATCACGTGACTGCGTGGGCGTTGGGTGGTAAGACCGTGGTCGATAACGGTGTGCTTTTGTGTTGGTCGCACCACCGCACGATCGAGAATGGGTATTGGGCCATCACTATGCGTCACGGCAGACCCGTGATCACGCACGCGATACGCTCTTTCCACCCGCGGTCCCCCGCAGGTGGTAACAACCCACCACGCCCACCCCAACAACCCGGACCAGCAAGACCACCGCGGCCACCAACGCCACCGGGATCGCCGGGATTACGGGCGCAGTCACCAGAAGCGTGGGGGGCGCGGGCATCGACGCAGGACGCGCAGGTGCGAGTATCGCCAAGGGCGCAGTCACGGCCACTGGCGCGAACACGGCCACAAGCACACGCGCAAATACAGATACCATCCGTGGAACCGGGCTCACCGCAGCCATATGCGCAGTCACCGGTCGAGCCGGGATCACAGTGGCGGACGCGATCGCCACTGTTACCGCAGCCGTATGCGCAGTCACCGATAGCGTCGGGGGCGCGACCGGGGTCGCCGGGGCTGCCGATGGAGCGGCAGCGGTATGCGCGCTCACCGGTAGTGCCAGAGCCACTGTCACGACCTGGGTCGTATGTAAGGATGCGGGTGCAGCAACTGCAGTCAGGGATGCTGCAGCAACCGCAGCAACCGCAGCAACCGCAGTCAAGGATGTTGCAGCAGCCACAGCCACAGCAACCGCAGCCGCCGCTGCCTCCGTAGGGGGTATCGCGTGGTCCACCTAAGAGGTTAGGCCAATCCGAAGGAGGCTGACTACAGCATGAGGGTGAGGCGGGTCAGCGAAGCCGACCAGCAACGTCAGGGCCTGCCGATTGAGCCGTAAGGTATTCGGTGACTAGTTCCTTGGCTAGTTGTTGGCGCCCGCCTGCACGACAGTTATTGCACGCACGCCTGCACGACAGGTATCGCCCGCACGCCTCCACAACAGGTATCGCACGCACGCCTGCGCGACAGGTTGCTGGCGCTGACTAGCCACCCCGGACCAGGCCCCGTCCGCGCCGACCAGATGCCTGGAGCCTCGATCCCCGGGCCCGAGACAGCTAGACGTTCGGGGCCGTTTCGGGGTGCGCTGCGTCATACTGCGCACGCTCGCGGTCGATCTTGGCGCCCCAATATAACGATGCGATCCAAATGATCACGAAAATCACCGCCAAAATGAGCATCATCTCGACCACCAGCGCGCTGAGTAGCACCGGGATCTGTGCCACAGACCCGGCGACGTCCCCTGCCAGCGTCCCGCACATCCGCGAGATGACGATCAGGAACACGACCAGTCCGCCGCCCGCAACCCAAACACGCGCGGCGGTCGGGGGATCGCCCTGCCACAGGGTCGGCACCGAGCGCAGCGAATTGACCACCAATGTCGCGAAAAGCATCACAAACGCCTCAAGCAACAAGGTGCTCTGCGTGAACTGCTTCTTGGCGCTCTGCTTGGCCTTGATACGGTCGCCGGGCACTGGAATTGGCGCTGGCCTGCGTTGTCCGCTCATCTGTCATTCCCCTCCACGTCGGCGCGGGCCAACAAAATGCCCAGCCGATTTGCTTCACGCGGTGTCGCGCCCGAACAGCGTGCGGGCATGTGCCGCCAGGACCACCGAGCCGGTGACTATTACACCACCGCCGACACCGGAGACTTCCGCCATGTCCGATTCCGCGAGCGCAGCAGCCGCGTCGATCGCGTCGGCCAGTGTCGACGCGCGGTAGACCCGATCGTCGCCAAAGACATCATCGGCGATCTCGGCGAGTTCCTCTATCTCAAACGCACGATCCGTGGGCATCGACGTGACCACAACGTCGCTGACGTGCGGCTCCAGTTCGGCAAGGAACCCCTCGGCCTCCTTATCGGACATCATCGCCACAACGGCGACCACCCTCCGCAATGCAAAGGCCTCGTCCAGACTCTCCACAAGCGCTTGGGCGCCCGCAGGATTGTGTGCGGCATCAACGATAACCACAGGGGACGAGGACACCAATTCCAATCGCCCTGGCGACGTAACGGTGCCGAAGGCCTCTTGCACCACGGCGCCGTCGAGCGCGCGACCGGAACCCATAAGCGCCTCGGTAGCCGCGAGCGCCGCGGCGGCATTGTGCGCCTGATAGCGGCCGTGCAGCGGAATCATGACGTCCTCGTAGACTGCTGCGGGCGTGCGGACAGTGACGACCTGGCCACCAACCGCGACCGTGCGGTCCATCACGCAGTAGCCGTCCGGTTCGCTGACTTCCAGCACCCCTAGTTCTGCGATGCGGGCTTCAATGACCCGGCGAGCGGCGGGCGGCTGCGTGGCGACTATAGCCGTAGCACCCGATTTGATGATGCCGGCCTTTTCGGCCGCAATTTCCGCGATCGAAGAACCGAGCCAACGGACGTGGTCAAGCGCAATCGGCGTAATCACAGACACCTGCGCATCTATGACGTTAGTCGAATCCCAGCGTCCCCCCATGCCCACCTCGACGATAGCGACGTCGATGGGGGCGTCCGCGAAAGCCGCATACGCCATGACCGTGAGCACCTCAAAGAAGCTCAGCCTGGGGCCTCCACCGGCAACCGACCGTTCGTCGATCATCGAGATGTATGGGATCACATCGTCGTACGTTTCAATGAATCGCTCGGCGCTGATCGGCTCGCCGTCAATCGCGATTCGCTCGGTCACGCTTGTCAAATGAGGCGAGGTGAACCGCCCTGTCCGCAACCCGTGCGCGCGAACCAAGGACTCAACCATGCGTGACGTCGATGTCTTCCCGTTGGTACCGGTGACGTGGACTGCCTTGTAGGCGCGCTGTGGGTTGCCCAGCAGGTCCAAGACGTCGCGGACCCGGTCGAGAGTCGGGTCAATATCATGTTCGGGCGCGCGCGAGAGTATTTCCGCATATACGACGCCCAGCCTGTCGTGGACGGCGTCGGGATCGGGTCCGCTCACTTGGCCGCCTTCGCCACGGAGGCGCTGATGTTTGCCGCCTCGGATTCGATCACCTGAACAGCCGTGGCAAGCGTTTCCTCGGCAATCATGCTCTTGTGCGCGTGAACCGCCGCGGCATGTTCTTTCGGCACCTCAAGGGTCAAGACTATGCGGTCGGTAACCTCCAGGCCCGCCTGCTTGCGGGATTCTTGCACCTCGCGGATGACGTCGCGGGCGTAACCTTCCGCCAACAATTCGGGAGTCAATTCCAGATCTACCACGATGAACCCGCCGGCGCTAAGTACCGCGGCCGCCCGCGTTGGCTCGTCCTGAGTTGCGTCCACCTCGACAACGGTCTCTAGCTTATATTCGGGCTCTTGCAGCGCAATCGGACCGCCGTCGGTATCGATCACGACATCCCCCTCTGCGCTGGTGTGCCAAGCCCCTGCTTTGGCCGCCTTGATGACCACCTGCACATTCTTCCCAAGGCGCGGTCCGGCCGCGCGGGCATTGACGGTCAGGCGCCGAGAGATGCCGTACTCAGTCTCCGCCGCCGCAGTGTGTTCGACCAATACGACGTCCTTGATGTTGAGTTCCGATTTGAGCAGCTCAATGTACGGCTGTAGGCGTTCGGCGTTGGCCACCGAAACAGCCAGCGCGGAAAGCGGCTGGCGGACGCGCCTGTGGTGCGCCTTACGCAAAGACAGCGTCACGGAAACCACCTGCCGCACCTCATCCATGACGGCGACCAAATCGTCATCGGCCACCAGGATCTCCCCCAGCGCTCCTTTCAGGTCCGGCCAATCGGTGAGGTGGACGCTCCGTCCCCCGGTAAGACCCTTCCAAACCTCCTCGGTCACCAAGGGCGCCAGCGGCGCAATCACGCGCGTGACGGTTTCCAAAACGGTGAACAAGACGTCGAAGGCGACGGGGTCCTCGTCCCAAAATCGCGTGCGCTGCGTGCGCACGTACCAATTGGTGAGCACATCCATGAATTCGCGTGATCTTTCACAGGCCGCGGGGACGTCGTAGGCGTCCAGGTCGCCCTGCACCCCTTCGACAAGCGCGCGCGTGCGCGCCAGCAGGTAGCGGTCGATCGCACCGAGGTCGCCTACCGCTTCCGCCTCCAAACGCTTCGCCTCGTAACCGGAACCGCCGTTCGTGGCGTTCGCGTACAGCGTGAAGAAGTAATAGGTACTCCACAGCGGCAACAGCACCTGCCGAGTGGCCTCGCGGATACCCTCTTCGGTGACGATGAGGTTGCCGCCGCGCAGGATGGGACTGGACATCAAGAACCAGCGCATGGCATCCGCGCCGTCCCTATCGAACACTTCGGAAACGTCAGGGTAATTGCGCAACGATTTGCTCATCTTGCGCCCGTCGGACCCAAGCACGATGCCGTGGCTCACACACGAACGGAACGCCGGGCGGTCGAAGAGCGCCGTTGCAAGGACGTGCAACAGGTAAAACCACCCGCGCGTCTGCCCAATATATTCGACAATGAAGTCGCCCGGGTAGTGGTGCTCGAACCAGTCACGGTTCTCGAACGGGTAGTGAACCTGCGCGTAGGGCATGGAACCGGAATCGAACCACACGTCCAGAACATCGGGGATGCGCCGCATTGTCGATTTTCCGGTCGGGTCGTCCGGGTTGGGTCGGGTCAACTCGTCGATGAAAGGACGGTGCAGATCGGGCTTGCCCTCGTGGTTCAGCGGCAGTCGCCCGAAGTCCTTCTCCAATTCCGCAAGCGAACCGTAGACGTCGGTGCGCGGGTAAGTCGGATCGTCGCTAACCCAAACGGGGATGGGCGATCCCCAGTAGCGGTTGCGGCTGATCGACCAGTCACGAGCGCCCTGCAACCATTTGCCAAACTGCCCGTCCTTGACGTTTTCCGGGGTCCAATCGATTTGCTGGTTAAGCTCGACCATCCGATCGCGGAACTTGGTGACGGCGACGAACCAGCTGGTGACGGCCTTGTAGACCAGCGGTTTACGGCACCGCCAGCAATGCGGATAGCTGTGGACGTAGCTTGCCTGGCGCACAAGCACCGCCCGTTCGGCCGCGGGACGCTGAGCGAGCGGCCCGGAACCGTCACGCAGGTCGGTGATGATCGGCTTGTT
Organism: Rarobacter incanus; assembly: GCF_006715765.1. NCBI lineage: Bacteria > Bacillati > Actinomycetota > Actinomycetes > Micrococcales > Rarobacteraceae > Rarobacter > Rarobacter incanus. Next base: position 34,062 of record NZ_VFNV01000001.1, on the reverse strand, counting down.
GGCCTCGAAAACCTGCAAGCCCTGGTAGTCGGGAACCTCAGCGGTAAACACTGCGCCGTCGTCGACCGGGACAACCGCCCTGATTCCCGCAGCGCGGCAAACGGCCATGTCGTCCTCACCGAACGCCGGTGCCATGTGGACGATCCCGGTGCCGTCCTCAGTTGTCACAAAATCGCCGGCGAGGACGGTAAATGCATGGGGGCCGGGGGCCTCCGCGGGATCCCTGTCAGCAAAATAGTCGAAAATCGGGGCGTAACGTCGGCCCACCAAGTCGGCACCGGGGTAGGTGGCGGTGATCCGGGCGTCCTCGCCAAGCTCACGCGCGTAGGAACTCACGAGCGCCTTGGCAAGAATCACCTTTTCACCGGCAAGGGCACCTGCGACGGGTTCGACGGTGACGTACTCAACCTCCGGTCCCACTGCGATGGCCAGATTCGATGGCAGCGTCCACGGCGTCGTTGTCCAGATCAACGCCAACTCTCCCGTTTCGAGACGAACACCGACCGTGACCGTGTTGTCCTGCCGGTCCTGATAGACATCGTCGTCCATGCGAAGCTCGTGGTTGGACAGCGGTGTTTGGTCGTTCCAGCAATACGGCAGGACCCGGTAATCTTCGTAGGCAAGCCCCTTGTCATAGAGGGTCTTGAACGCCCAGATGACGGACTCCATGTACGTGACGTCGAGGGTCTTATAGTCGTTTTCGAAGTCGACCCAGCGTGCCTGCCTGGTGACGTAGTCTTCCCACTCGCGCGTGTATTTGAGCACCGAGGCGCGGCAGGCGGCGTTGAACGTATCGATGCCAATGCGCTCGATGTCGGGTTTACCCTGAATGTCCAGTTCGCGCTCCGCCTCGAGCTCCGCCGGGAGCCCGTGCGTGTCCCAACCGAAGCGGCGATCAACGCGTTGGCCTCGCATCGTCTTGAACCGCGGGATGATGTCCTTGACGTACCCGGTCAGTAGGTGCCCGTAGTGCGGCAGGCCATTGGCGAACGGCGGACCGTCGTAGAACACGAATTCGTTCGAACCGTTTTCGCCTGCGGGACGCTGTTCGAGCGAGGCCTTGAATGTGTCGTCCTTGGCCCAGAATTTCAGGGTCGCTTCCTCGATGGCGGGGAAACGGGGTGATGCGGGGATGGGCGAATCGTCGCGATGGCGAGGGTAAACCATTGCTCTGGTGTCTCCTGAGTAAGTGAGTGTTGCTGGGCCAATCATTGCGAGGACGAGTTCCCAGTCAGTCCGGAATCCCGCGGTACCACCCCGCTTGCCGCTTCGCTCGCTCCAAGAATCTGGACCGAGGCTCCGCAACCACTCCACTATGGGCGATAACGGGCCCACCCGTTCGGGTCTACTGGGTGCCGCGCACTGCGCGTCGCACTTTTCTTCCGAAGACTCCCCGGTGATAGCCGGATCGACGTCGTTTGCCCACAATTTTACACCGCTGGGACGCCATCCGGGTCTTACCCGCCGGGCCCAAACGAGAATGGGCCAGTCCCCCTGTGCGTCGACCACCGAAAAGGAAAACGGGCTGGTCCCCCCAGCGCGTGAGGAGACCAACCCGCCATTCGGCGAAAGCCGACGCTACTACCGCTTCACGGTAGCTTTCTTGGTTGCCGCGCCGTATGTCGCGGACCCGAAGTACCGCACCGTAATCTTCGCCTTCTTGCCCTTCCGCAGGGCCTTCAACGAGATCGTGGCTTTACCCTGCGAGAGCTTCTTGGCCGATGCCAGGGAAATCTTGCCGGCCGTAACAGCTACCGACCCCGCGGCCTTCACACCGTCAGCCCCTGTCACGCGCACGGTCAGTTTGCCCTTCTTGGCCTTCGCCGAGATTGACACGGCCAGCATCGGGACAGTGACGGTCGCGAGCGAGTTAGCCGTTCCCGGGGCGTATCCTGCCTTCGCCGCCGTCACCTTTACGCTCAGCGCCGTGCCGATATCTGACTTCGACACCGCGTACGTCGAACGGATAGCTCCGGCGATGGGCTTACCTGCACGCATCCACTGATAGGTCGTTGCTACTCCCGCGGCATTCCATGAACCTGCCGTGGCGGTAAGCGTAGAGCCGACCCGAACCGTTCCGGCGATGACGGGTTGGTTGCTCGATGCGATCTTGCCTGCATTCGTCTTCACCACGCTCAGGGTTGCAATCTGGGAGGTTGCACTCCCCTTCGCATTCGTCACGACCGCGCGAATTTGCGCGCCATCATCGGTCGCAGACACCGCAGGAAGGCTGAGGTACGAACCCGTGCCACCGACGATCGACGAGAATTCCTTGTCGCTGCTCCGCTTTATTTGCCATTGAATCGATCCGATCGCGTCGTTTGTGCTCGCCGCGAATGATGCGGTCCCTCCCTCGGCAACCTGTGTCGATTGCGGCTGGGTGAGGAATGTCGGCGCGGCCGTCGGATCGGCGGTGGATTGCAGCCCGAGCGCGTCGCGAATCGTGTAGAAAAGGTCCGTCTGGTCTGTCAGGCCCACGACGTTGGCAGCTCCCGGTCCGTAACCGGCCACTCGCAATTGCGAACCCGTGTGCTGCTGCGAGCCGCCCGCCGGCGATGTCCCATACGACATGCGCATGACGGATCCTTCGTTTGTCTCAAGCGCGATCCCGAGCCCGGGAACCGCACCATCAACGATCTGGCTGGTGTGCGCGTGATCCGCCGTCACGATCACGGTGGTGTTGCCCTGCTTCTTGGCGAAGGCCAAAGCCACCTGCACAGCTTCGTCGAGGTCAATGGTTTCCCCGATTTGGCCGCACGCGTCAGCGGCGTGGTCCTTCTTATCAATGCTGGCGCCTTCGACCTGCAAGAAGAACCCGTTGTCGTTATCCAACAGGTCAATCGCCTTGGTGGTCATTTCGGCAAGCGTGGGCTGGGTTTCCTTGTCACGCGACGGGTTGTCCTCGCAACGCTGCGGCGTCACGGTGCTGTCCGCGCCGCCCGCGGTTGCGATCGCAGGCTTCCACCGCGTCTCGAGGTTCCCGCTCGCGAACAATCCGAGCACGGGAGTGGTCTGATCGGCCTTGCTGATTGCGGCGAGTTCATTCTTATTCGTGACAATCTGGTATCCACGATCGACGGCCTGTTCCTGCAGCGTCTTATCCTTCCACTCGCCCGCCTTCGCCTTCTCGGAGAATGTCTTGGCGCCGCCGCCGAGCGTCACATCCGCGCGAGTCGCAAGGTACTGCTCGGAAATTGAGCCGAGGCCACCGTTCTCCAGCGCCTCTGAGGTGCACGAAGCGGTGGTCTTTTCGGGCCCGTAGCAGGAGCGGGCGGAAATGTGCGCGGCCTGGACCGCAGGGGTGGCGTCTTGGATCTCTGCCGTCGAAACGTTTCCGGTCTTGAGCCCTGCGGCCTTGGCAAGCTCAAGCAGGCTTGCTTGCGGTTTCCCGTATGTGTCCACGGAGATGGCGTTGTCGTAGGTCTTGGTGCCTGTGGCCCACGCTGATCCCGTCGCTGCGGAATCCGGCACGTAGTCAACCTTGTTAGTTCCCTTTTGAACCGAATAAGTCGTGTACTGGCCCGTGAGCGGCAGCGCATCGATCCCCGGCAGCGTGCCCGCTGCGCCGTACTCGTAGTTTCGCGCTGCGGTGATCTCGGAATCGCCCATGCCATCGCCGATGAGCAAGATGACATTCTTTGCCTTCGAATTGTCGAGCGATGCTTTGATCTGCGCCGTCTTGTCGCCGGTGTTGCGGCGGGCGCCACCGTGATCGGCGACGGACGCCGGTGTGGAGGTTTGCGCCGCAACCGCAACCGCGCCGCCGACCGCTAACGCGCCGACCATGGCGCCGGCGACTGCCGCCGTACCCATGCCGCGCAACGAGCTGACTTTCTTCCGCATATGTGTCCCTTTTTCCTCGTGAGATTCCCGGACAACGCACCCCGTGGTGCGCACGGTGTAACGCAACCAAGGAAACGTGGATAGGCGACTAAGTCGCGGGTGATGGTCACCAAACCTTGCGCAAACAATGCACAAACTTCGCCGCGCTCACATTGCCGCGATCCGACAGAAGCAACACTGTCGGAGACAACGAAATGACCGTAGAATGAGGCGATGAGTCCACGCGATGAAGCTCCGGATGCCCCATACAAGCCGTCTCCTTCGTGGCGCGTCATCGCCGCGACGGCCGCCGCGCTGAGCGTGCTGGCGATGACCGCCTGCGGCGCCAGGCCATACGATCCGGCCCGAGGCGGCACGCTCGCGGCAAAGGACGTGACAATGCGCACCGTCGCGATCGCGGATGCGTCGTCGCTGCCCAAGGTTGTTGCCGCCGCGCGAACACTGGGCCTTGCGACGCTGGGAAGTGACACAGACCCGACGGCGGTCTCTTCGCCTTCGAGTTTCGCGGTCGCACTGGCGATGCTCGCGGAGGGTGCCAAAGGAAAGACGCTCAGCGATCTCGACTCCGCGTTGGGGGCTAGCGGCGAGGATCGCCGCGACGCGTTCGCCGCGATCTTGAGCGCCATGAGAAAGTACGACGGCGATCCCGCACTGGCCGGCAAGGATTCGCTCCCGGATAGCGCCCTCATTCATCAGGCGGATCGCGTCGTCATCGATACCGGTTTCGCAGTCAACGACTCCTACCTGAACGCCCTGGCTGACGGGTTTGGAGCCAACATGCAGCAGGCGGAACTATCCGATGCATCCGGCAAGAAAATCCTGGATTCGTGGGTGAAGAAGAACACCGGCGGGCTGATCAAGCAGTCCGCGATCGAAGCCAACGATTCGCTCCGTGTCGTATTGCAAAGCGCAATCGTATTTGCCGCGAAGTGGGCGGTCCCGTTCCTTGAACGGGACACCACCGACCGCACGTTCACGTTGTTGGACGGTTCCAAAGTCACCGTTCCCATGATGGGCTGGAATGACGAATCCGCCGCATATGCTGACCTGACGGGCGGTTGGGTGGCATTGCGGCTTCCCTATTCTGAGGGGGCATACGCCGATCTCTTGTTGCCACCGAAGGGGACGGACCCGGCAACTGCGACGGCCGACCTGCTTGCGCAGGCCGCGGACAAACTGGCCGCTGCCACACCTGGACCCACAAAAGTCGCGCTCCCAATTCTAGATTTCACGGGCACGGTCGATCTGAGCTCGCCGCAGACGCTGCAAGCGCTCGGCCTCGGATCCGCGCTATGCGATGCTCCCGACGCCGATTTGTCAGGCATCGCCGGTTCGCCGGGCGACCTTTGCGTACAGCAGGTCGCTCAGCAGGTAGCGCTCCACGTCAGTGAAGACGGGACCAAAGCTGCGGCAGTCACCGAACTCGGCATGGATGCGGCTGGAGCAGCGGTCGATCCCGTTCGAACCATCGAGTTCGATCGGCCGTACTTGCTGACGATCAACCAAGCGGACACCGGGTGGCCGCTGTTTTATGCGGCGGTCCGCAATCCGGCGGTCTAAGGCTCCGGCTCGCTACCGCGGCCGCCTTATCCGCACGTCGCGGTAGCCTTGTTCCTATGACTACTGTGGGATTCATCGGCACCGGAAACATGGCGAGCGCGATAGTGCGGGGCATTACGGGATCGGGTTTCGTGGCGGCTTCGGATGTCACGCTTTTCGACCGAACCGCGACTAAGGCCGCCGATCTAGCGAAGGAGATCGGCGGGGCAAATGTGGCAGCCTCGCTGGAAGCGGCGGCCCGCGCCGATGTGGTCGTGATTGCAGTTAAGCCCAACGTGGTCCCCGAGGTCTTGCCGCAGGTCGCAGCCGCAGCCAGCGACGCAGGCGCGGTCATCGTCTCGATAGCGGCGGGGCTGACGCTGGAACGACTACGGCACCTGGCTGGAATCGAGGTGCCGTTGGTCCGCGTGATGCCGAACGTCAACGCGACCGTGGGTGCCGCAATGTCGGCGATCGCGCACAATGACCTGGTCACGGATGCTCACAAGGAGGCCGCATTGCGCATATTCGGCGCGGTCGGCCGGGTCATTGAGCTTCCGGAAGCCCAGTTCTCCGCATTCACCGCAATTGCGGGATCGTCGCCTGCATTCGTTTTCGTCTTCATTGATGCCCTGGCGCGCGCGGCAGTCGAAGCCGGCATGCCAAAAGCGCTTGCGACGGAAGCTGCCGCGCAGGCCGTGCTGGGAAGCGCCACACTATTGCTCGAATCCGGCAAGAACCCGTGGGAACTTGCAGACGTGGTGTCATCCCCCGGCGGCACAACGGTCGCGGGACTGCTCGCGATGGAAGACCAGGGCTTCTATAGCGCCGTAGTCGCCGGAGTGCGCGCAACCATTGCCAAGGATCGCGCGCTCGGCGCCTAAACACCACACGCCCGGCGCCCAACCACCACACGCTCGGCGCCTAAACACCACACGCCCGGCGCCCAACCACCACACGCTCGGCGCCTAAACACCACACGCTCGGCGCCTAACGCCAAGCGACGGGGCGATCTCTACGCGCTGCGCCGGCGCGTGTAGGCTTCAATATCCTGCGCGACCAGGTGCTCGATGCTGACGATCACGGCGGATGCGGCGCGCGTGCCTTCCTCCCCGGAAAGCGTCTCGGAACGAACCGATTGAATAAGACTCGAAAGGTAGCGTTCTAGGTGTGCTGCCGGTGTCATGTCGGGGTCCTCAAGAATAGTTCTTGTCGATAGTGGATTCCCGCCCCGCCGGAAACGCCAGCGGATCACCCGGATCGGACGCTGGCAGCGCGGCGGCGCGTGCGGGGTGGCGGCGGCTCGATCAGCGCCGCGCGGGCCGCATCAACAACAACAGGACATTCGAGCGAGAACGACGCGGCGGCGCGTGCGGCGCGCATTCGTCGTGTGTGATTCGCTCATACCGTCCATGGTGGTGCGGGGGCACCCCGGCCGCAACCGCACCACCAGCGATTCTCACTATGCGGACAATGGGCGGCCTCGTCGATCAAATGACAACCAAAGGCCCCGCGCCCGCCCATCGATTGTGCACCCCAGCGTTGTGGAAGAATAGGACACCATGAGCACCTCCCCTGCAAACAATGATTTGGCCGTGCCCGAATACCCGCTGACCGCCACGGTCGCGGGCGTCCCGGACAGGGTGAGCACGGACGGACTGGAAGAAAAATTCGACGCGCAGTGGGCGCAGGATGGCACCTATGCCTTCGACCGCACAGCGACGCGCGAACAGGTCTTCGCGATCGACACGCCGCCGCCGACGGTCTCGGGGTCGCTGCACGTCGGCCATGTCTTCAGCTACACGCACACCGACGTCATCGCGCGCTTCATGCGGATGAACGGCAAGAAGGTGTTCTACCCGATGGGGTGGGACGACAACGGCCTGCCCACCGAACGGCGGGTGCAGAACTATTACGGCGTGCGCTGCGACCCGTCTCTTCCCTACGTCGAGGGCTACGAGCCGCCGTTGCAGGGCGCCGAAGGCAAAAGCGTCAAGGCGGCCGATCAGCAACCCATCTCGCGCCGCAATTTCGTTGAGTTGTGTGAGCGGCTCACCGTCGAGGATGAAAAGCAGTTCGAGGCGCTGTGGCGCAGGCTCGGGCTCTCGGTGGATTGGGAGCACACCTACCAGACGATCGGCAAGCGGGCGCAGAAGGTTGCGCAGGCCGCATTCTTGCGGAATCTCGCGCGCGGCGAGGCGTACCAGGCGCAGGCCCCGGGCCTTTGGGACGTGACGTTCCAGACCGCGGTTGCGCAGGCCGAACTCGAAGCCCGCGAATACCCCGGCCACTATCACCGGGTCGCCTTCCACCAGAGCGATGGCACACCCGTCTACATCGAAACGACCCGGCCCGAACTGTTGGCCGCGTGCGTCGCCCTCATTGCCCACCCCGACGATGAGCGCTACCAGCACCTGTTCGGCACCACGGTGACGTCGCCCGTTTTCAACGTCGAGGTTCCCGTCCTGGCGCACCCCGGCGCCGAGATCGACAAGGGCGCAGGCATCGCCATGTGCTGTACTTTCGGTGACCTGACCGACGTGCAGTGGTGGCGCGAGTTGCAGTTGCCTACCCGTTCAATCATTCGCCGCGACGGGCGCATCGTGGCCGAAATACCCGAGTGGATCAAGGACGAGGCCGCCCGCGCGGTTTTCTCCGAGCTTGAGGGAAAGACAACGTTTTCCGCACGCAAGATCGTCGTCGATGCGCTGCGCGACGCGGGCGATCTAGACGGCGAACCCAAGGCAACGCAGCGGATGACCAATTTCTTCGAGAAGGGCGACAAGCCACTCGAAATCGTGACCTCCCGCCAGTGGTACTTGCGCAACGGAGGCCGCGACTGGGTGCGCGCCGACGGGAGCGCCCGCGATCTGCGGGGCGAACTTCTGGCCGCGGGCGAAGACCTTGAGTTCCACCCCGATTTCATGCGGGTGCGCTACGCCAACTGGGTTTCCGGGCTCAACGGCGATTGGCTCATCTCCCGCCAGCGCTTCTTCGGCGTGCCGTTCCCGGTTTGGTACCCGGTGGACGCCGCGGGCGAAACGCACTGGGATGCGCCGATCGTACCCAGCGAGGATGAGCTGCCGATCGATCCCTCCAGCCACGTGCCCGCGGGATACACGGCACAGCAGCGCGGACAGGCCGGCGGATTTGTTGGGGACCCCGACATCATGGACACGTGGGCGACCAGCTCTCTCACCCCGCAGATCGCGGGTGGGTGGCTCGATGACCCGGAGCTTTTTGCCAAGGTCTTCCCCATGGACGTTCGCCCGCAGGGTCAGGACATCATCCGCACCTGGCTTTTCTCAACTGTCGTGCGCTCTCACCTGGAGTTCGGCGAACTGCCGTGGTCCGATGCCGCGATCTCTGGCTGGATATTGGACCCGGATCGCAAGAAAATGTCGAAGTCGAAGGGCAACGTTGTGACCCCCATGGGGCTGCTCCTCGAGCACGGCTCGGACGCCGTTCGATACTGGGCCGCATCCGCGCGGCTCGGCACCGACGCCGCGTTCGAGGTCGGTCAGATGAAAATTGGACGCCGCCTGGCGATCAAAATTCTCAACGCGTCGAAGCTGGCCCTTTCCTACGGCGCCGATGCGGAAGGCATCAGCACGATCGATTTGGACCCCGCAGCGGTCACTGTCCCTCTCGACAGGGCGATGCTGGCGGGTCTGGCCGATGTCGTAGACTCGGCGACTGCCGCGCTGCGCGCCTACGATCACACCCGCGCCCTGGAACTGGCTGAGACATTCTTCTGGGCGTTCTGCGATGACTACGTCGAACTGGTCAAGGACCGAGCTTACGGCGCGGGTGACGAGCAGCTTTCGGCGCTAACGCAGTCGGCCCGCACGGCCCTTGCCCTGGCGATCGATACGATGCTGCGATTGTTCGCCCCGTACCTGCCGTTCGCTACGGACGAGGTGTGGTCATGGTGGCGGCAAGGTTCCATTCACGCAACCGCGTGGCCGACGTCCGATCACCTTCGGGCTGCGGCCCGGGACACGGATCCCGCGCTGCTTTCCGTTGCCGGTCACGCGCTGGCCGCGTTGCGCCGAACCAAGTCCGAAGCGAAGGTCTCGATGAAGACGCCGATTCTTGATGTATCGCTTGCAGTGCCCACGTCGGCAGATGCTGCCCTAGCGGCGGTACTTGACGATGTCCGTTCTGCCGGTCGCGTCACGGGCCCGGTCGACATCGCAACCGTTCCGGATGCGGAAGTGGATGCTTCCACGCAGGGCGGCATCGCGGTTCTAGCGGTTGAGCTCGGTGAGCCGCCGGCGAAGCGATCAGCGAACTAGCCGCTCACCGTCGCCTTTCCGATCTCGATCGGATGCCCTGCTGTTCTTGGCTAGCCCTTTCGCACCTTGACTTTCGTCGTCCGCGATTTCGCCGCCTGCACGTTCGCCGACCCGCTGTATGCGGCGCGGATCTTTGCGACGCGTGTCTTTTCCCGGATGCGGATCGTCGCCGTCGCCTTGCCATTGGCCTGCACGCGGATTCGCGCTGCCTTCTTGCCATTGACCGAGATCGTGACGGTGCCCGCCCGTTGCAGCGTGACCTTGGACGTGACTCGCACGCGGATGCGCACTTTCGCCCCCCACTTGACCCGCTTCTTGGACGCCTTCGCCGTGACCTTCGCGCGCGCCTTGGCCGCGTGCGTGCTCGCCACGGCCGAGGCCTGCGCCATGCGATCTTGCACCGGTAGCACGGCGCTGACAGTGATCTTTCCGGCGCGCCGCGGGGCGGGCAACCGCACGACCGCCGTCTTAGACCTCCCGACGCTCACCCAGGTTCCACCCCCGGACGACGCGGTCACCCACACGCGACCTCGGGTCCAGGCGCTCGTTGTGCTCACGCGCACGGTCGCGGTCAAGGCCTCACCGACCCACGCGGTCCCCGTGCTGACGGAAAGGGTCGCGTTTGCCTTCACGACCACAACCGTGGCGGCCGCGCTCTGGGACGGTTGCCAAGCTTCGTCGTCGCTGGGGGTGAAGGTGGCGACGATTCGGTGGCTGCCTACCGAAAGAGTGGCGGGAATCGTGAACCGCGCTGTTCCGTCCTCGCGGATTTCACTAACCTGCGATGCAGCGCCGTCGATGGACACGCCTGCCTGCCCAACCGGGATCGTGTCGCCCGTCCCGCTCACGCTCACCAGCACCGACCCGTCCTGGCCGTCGGCCTCGATCGTGCCCGCGGACACCTTAACGGTCGTCGTGGTAGCGCCGGGCGTTCCGGGGTCGCCGGGGTCGCCGGGATCGCCCGGCTCCACGGGCGCCGCAACGATGTGGATCGAGCCGGCGGTGGAGGACCCGGAACTCGTCCCTAATGCGGCAATTTCCTTGTCACCAGCCTCCGCAGGTGCCGTGAGCGTGGCCGCGAATCCGCCATTGCCGTCCGCCGTGACCTGCGTGGATAGCACGCCGCCAACGGAGATCCGCACGGCCTCCCCCGGGTCGTATCCGGCCCCGGTCACGGTGAACTCGCTGCCCGCTACGACCTGTCCAGCGGGGAAGTACGCCTGCCCCACGCGGGTGACCCCTTCGCGGCCGTAAACCTCAAGCGACCACATCGAATAGGCCCAGGAGGTGCCCCGCTTCGTGCCAGCCCACCTGACGTATCGTCCGCTGCTGCCCGGCGCCAACGAGGTGGTGCGCACGCCCGCCGAGCTATTGCCCACCTCGACGGCCGCCACCGACCAGTTGACCCCATCGATAGACGTCTCGATCGAGTAATCCTTCCCGTAGGCGCCCTCCCAGTCGATGTTGACCGCGCCGAGGGCCTGCCGCGAGCCGAGGTCGACCACCGCCCACTGATCATCGGACGTACGCGACTCCCAGCGCGTCCCGCGTGAACCATCCGTGATGTACTGAGCGGCATTGACGCCGGCTCCCGCCGTCCCCGCCACGCTCACCCGCGCACCGCGGGCCACATCGGCTATAGACACCCCGATCTCCCCCAGTTCGAACGCGTCGTCGCTCACCGCGACTCGCACGTAGCGGGCATCGCGGGCCGCCAAAGTGATGGTCTCGGTGCCGCCCAACGAGGCATACGATTGCGGTTCGGTCCACGTGAACCCGTCCGTCGAAGTCGCGATCGCAACGGTTCGCGGGTGTGTACTACCCCAGGCTAGGGTCACGCGTCCCAGCCCGCGCACGGACCCGGTGTCCACCACGGCGCTCGCTTCGATTCCCCCCGCACTCTTCCATGCGGTGGATCGGTCGCCATCGACCAGCGCGCTTGCCGCGGCACTGGCGGGGATGGTGGTTACCGCCTTGTGCTCAGCGATGTTGCCGGTGTCGGCGACGTCGTATGCGATCGGCGCGCCATCTGCCAGTGTCATAATCCCCGACGAGGCCACCGTCGCCGTGCTCGGGATTTCGACGAGGACTACTGAGTTCCCTGCCGGCACTTGCACGCGGGCCGTTGTGTCGACGCCCGGTGCCACGACCTTGCCGGTTATGGAGTCGTACAGGTCCTTGCCCTTGCCTTGAACCGGCACCTCGATCTGCTGCGGAGTCGATGTCGGGTTATAAATCAAGGACGTCGGGTAGGTTGTCTCCCCGTACGTATCCAGCTTGTTAAGGTCGATCCGCAGCACATTCGACACGTTCGTTGGGTGGATGACGGACATGAAGCCGATCCAGGCTGACCCGTACATACCGAGGCCCTTTGCTGCGGATCCGACCCCCCAGTTGCCCGATCGTTCCGGCACATCAGAGAGCGCCCGGATTCCCTTGTTAGGGTAAGACTGTAGGGATTCGTACGCGATCGCCGCGGCCCGGTCGTCCTTGTCCCAACCGGTTGCCGAGCCCGCCCCGCCCGTAGATGAGCCGTCTATGAAGTCCGCGCCGTAGTATTGTTCGCTCGCGGCGAGTTGGTCGGCAAAGAAGAAGCGTGCGGCGCTGTTGACGTTGAGCAACCACTTTCCAACGAGATTGGCGTACTGCGTGTCGTACTTCGCCGTCGCGGCGAACCACGGGCTCGCGAAGGAGTTCATCGCGAAGACGTATCCGCTCTCCCTGTCGGTGCCGTCGCCGGGTCCCTTATCCGATAGGCTGCCTTGCAGCCCGGAAACCGTCTTTCCTCCCCACACGGTGTCCTGCCCCGTCCGCGACCCGAGCGTGCCCCAATTGCCGCGCACCGCCGAGCCCTCCATGAGCCAGCGGAATCCCTTGGCGACGTCGTAATGGGTCCCGTACAGGGCGTTCATCCGGGCCGCCATGTACGGTTGCAGCAACGTCATGACCTCGTAGTACGTATTGACCTGTGATCGCTCGATGGCGTCCATGGCCCATTTGGCAGCGGTCAGGTACTTCTGGTCACCGAATCGTTCGTGCGCATTGACCAGCACGAACGCGGTGGCAACGGCCAGTTCCGCCGCCTGCGACTTGTTGTCGGCCGACGAGTTACCTTTCAAGTACGGTTTCATTGCGACAAAGTCGTAGTCCCACATGTTGAAATTTGCGTTGGCGGAGCCTCGTTCCACGACCATGTCGTAGAACTTATTCGCGATGGATCGTTGGATCGCATCCATGTTCTGCGAGTCGGGGTACTGCTCGCCGACCATCGAGTAGAGCACGTTGGGGAGGAATTGATACCACCCGTCTAGCGTCCCGGGCACACCATCGCCGCCTGCGATCGGAGTGTTCCCAGCCACCTGGGTTGAAGCACCTCGGAAAAAGGTCTGCAGCATGCGCACGTAGTCGCAGCGCTTCGCCGCATTGCCCGGTTGGTCGCAGGCTTGATCGGACTTGTCGATGCCGACCAGCGTCGCGCTGATGACGGAGGCGAGCTGGGTCACCGATTCTTGGTAACCGTCCCCACCGTTGGGGCCGGCGCTCTGGACGCGCTGATCACCGTAGTAGGCGGGCATCTTGTAGGTGGTTTCCCCGGCCGGCATGTTCAGTGCCGTCGAGTCGGTCCGGATGGTCGAGTAGACGCCTCGATCGGTCCAGTCGTATGCAAAATCGTCGAACGCCTTCGCCCGATCCTGCCACGAGAAGTCGCCGAAGCTGGGACTTGGATTGGTCGTGAAACCGTCGATGCTCCACGATGATGCCTGCACCGATGAGGACGCGTGGGCACTGGGCGTCATTGCCGCTCCCACCGCCAGAATTGTCACGACTATTGTTGAAATCACACGTCTCGCACGCACTACACCGCTCCATCGCGTCCGTACCATTAGCCCGCATCGTCGCGCGCCTCTTGCGACACTCCCGCTCCCCGGGTAACCGTGTCGTGATCGAGCATAGCAGGAATCAAACCGGTTTGACTCGTTGGCGGCGCCTATTATTCGCCGACGGCATTTCTTGGGAGCAGCGGTGAGGGACCAGTGACTTCTGCGCGCCTATCGTGCGGCTTGCGCTTGCCTCACAGTGGCGTAGAAAACGCCTTGGTATTCCTTGGATTCCATCTGCCCGGGAACCTTCCGGTCGGGCAGGTGCTGCAACGATCACTAGAACCCAAGAAGCCGGCCCCCGCCCCGAGGGGGTAAATCGACGAGCCGGTCAGGCTGTCTTTTCTTGATGAGCGCGCTTGCGGGTGCGCAGCACTATCGTCGGATACGAGCGGTCGGCTACGGTCTGCTCCGTGACAACGACCTTCTCGACATCATCGCGGCTCGGAACCTCGAACATGACCTGCTGCAATACGTCTTCCATGATCGACCGCAGTCCGCGCGCGCCAGTGCCCCGTTCGAGCGCCTGGTCCGCGATCGCGCCGACCGCGTCGTCGGTGAATTCCAGTTCGACGCCGTCGAGCTCGAACATCTTTTGGTATTGCCGCACCAGGGCGTTACGTGGCACCGTCAGGATGGCAATGAGGGCCGAGCGGTCCAGCTTTGCGACATTGGCAACGACGGGGAGTCGACCGATGAATTCGGGGATCAGCCCGAATTTGTGCAGGTCCTCGGGTTTCACCTCCGCGAAAAGATCGCCCTCGTCCTTGGATACCAGCGGGGCGCCGAAGCCGATTCCCCGCTTGCGTGCGCGCTGTGCGACTATGTCCTCAAGGCCCGCAAATGCGCCGGCGCATATGAACAGCACGCCCGAGGTGTCTATCTGAATGAACTCCTGGTGGGGGTGCTTACGTCCGCCCTGCGGCGGCACCGATGCCACGGTTCCCTCGATGATCTTGAGAAGCGCCTGTTGAACGCCTTCGCCGGACACGTCCCTGGTGATTGATGGGTTCTCGGCCTTGCGCGCGATCTTGTCGATCTCGTCGATGTAGATGATGCCTCGCTGGGCGCGTTCGACGTCAAAATCAGCGGCCTGCAGCAGCTTGAGGAGGATGTTCTCAACGTCCTCGCCGACGTATCCGGCTTCGGTCAGCGCAGTCGCGTCCGCGATCGCGAAGGGAACGTTGAGGAGCTTTGCCAAGGTTTGAGCCAGATAGGTTTTGCCGGTGCCGGTTGGGCCTAGCAGCAAGATATTCGACTTCGCGATCTCTACGGGGGGTTCATCGCCCACGCCCCGCGCCGCGCTTTCTGCTCGCACTCGCTTGTAGTGGTTGTAGACGGCGACGGAGAGTGCCTTCTTCGCCGATTCTTGGCCAACAATGAACTCTTCCAGGAAAGCGAAGATCTCTTGCGGTTTTGGTAGCTCCAAGTCCTGCGTGGCGGAGTCGGTGTTGAGTTCTTCTTCGACGATTTCGTTGCACAACTCGATGCATTCGTCGCAGATGTAGACGCCCGGACCCGCTATCAGGCGCTTGACCTGCTTTTGCGTCTTTCCGCAAAAAGAGCACTTCAGCAAGTCCGAGCCGTCCGAAACTCGAGTCATCACTTTCCTTCCAATGCCGCCGGTCGGGGAAACGGCGTCCACCGTTGCCCCGACCGATCAAACGCGGGGATCAATCCACTCATCTGGTCTACCCATTGCACACTAACTCGCAGCGAAAGTCAGCATGCCGCCCCGAAAACGGGGCAACCTTGATCAGAGCGAGACGGCAATGGGTTTGCGGCTCTCCAGGACCTGATCGACCAGGCCGTACTCCTTGGCCTGCTGAGCCGACAAGATCTTGTCGCGCTCGATGTCCTTGCGAACCTGCTCGATATCCTGCCCGGTGTGCGCGGCAAGCGTTGACTCCAGCCAGCTGCGCATCCGGTCCAATTCGTTCGCCTGAATCTCGATGTCAGTCGCCTGCGCGTACGAGCCCTCGTAGATCGCGGGTTGGTGAATCAGCACGCGCGCGTTCGGCAAAGCGAGTCGCAGGCCGGGGTGCCCGGCGGCGAGCAGCACGGATGCGGCGCTGGCCGCCTGCCCAAGGCAGACTGTTTGAATCCGGGACTTGACGAACTGCATCGTGTCGTAGATCGCGGTCATTGCGGTGAAAGAACCGCCAGGCGAATTGATGTACATCTTGATGTCGAGATCCGGGTCCTGGCTCTCCAAGACGAGCATCTGCGCCATGACGTCATCCGCGGATGCGTCGTCAACCTGGACCCCGAGGAAAATGATGCGGTCTTCGAAGAGCTTGGTGTACGGGTCGAGGTGCTTGACTCCGTAGGCCGTGCGTTCTTCGAACTGCGGCAGGATGTAGCGCGCTGACGGTGTCATCAATCCCCCGTCGCCGGCCAATCGCCTTGCAGTCTCTCGATACTGTGATTCGATACTCACGTTTTACTCCTTTAAGAGATGGGCGATTGGTCAGGACTGGGCGGTTCCGCCGCCACCGGCGACGGCTTGCGAAGTTTCCACAACCTGGTCGATGAAGCCGTATTCCAGGGCCTCCTGGGCCGTGAACCAATTGTCACGATCGTTGTCGGCAAGAATCTTCTCGAGCGACTGCCCGGTTTGTTCCGCCGTCAGTTCGGAGAGCACCTGCTTCATGTGCATGATCAGCTTCGCATTGATGCGAACGTCGGTGGCGGTGCCTGCAACGCCGCCGGAGGGCTGGTGCATCATGATCCGCGCGTGCGGGGTGGCATACCGCTTGCCCGGAGCGCCCGACGAGAGGAGGAACTGTCCCATCGAAGCGGCGAGGCCCATGGCGACCGTGGCCACATCGGGCTTGATGAACTGCATGGTGTCGTAGATCGCCATACCGGCGGTAATCGATCCGCCCGGCGAATTGATGTACAGGTAGATGTCCTTTTCGGGGTCCTCCGCTGCGAGCAGCATCAACTGGGCGCAAATCGCGTTTGCGTTCTCGTCACGAACCTCCGAGCCGAGCCAAATGATGCGCTCCTTGAGCAACCTGTTGTAAATACTGTCGTTGAGACCGAACCCACCGGCTTCGCCTCGGGCTGCCTCAGGCACAAAATCGCTCACGCCTTCTCCTCACACGTTCGGACCCCGGATGGTCCGGGCCTGTCATAGCGGCCGAAGTTCGGCCCACGCTGAGACACTAGCGCGATCACGAGACCGAATGCGCACTTTCGCACCTTGTTTCGCTGACGGCGCACCCATTTGCCGCGGTGACCATTGGACATGGATGACGCAAAAGGGACGCTTTCACGGCATTTCGTGAAAGCGTCCCTCGAAACGTGCGTATGCGTCAGTCTTCGGTGGTCTCGGCTTCGTCTTCGTCGTCGCCCTCGCCGTCCTCCGGAACAACCAGGTACTCGGACAGATCCACGGCCTCTCCCGCACCATCGACGACCTTGATCTCGCGGAGGGCAAGAACTACACCCTTCGATCGAGCAACCTCGGCGACGACCGCGGGGATCTGGCCCGATTGGTCAATGTTCTTGATGAACTCGTTGGGGTCCTGCCCATATTGACGCGCCGCGTTCAGCAAGAATTCGATCAATTCGCCCTGGCCAACCTTGACCGCGAGCTTTTCGGCCAGCGTGTCGAGAACGATCTGGTTGCGCAAGCCCTCGCTGACTTCCTTGGTCACCTCGGCACGGTGCTCGTCGTCCTCAAGGCGTCCCTCGCCCTCGAGGTGATTGTTGACCTCCGCGTCGATGACTCCCTGCGGCAACGGAACCTCGATGCCCTTGAATTCTTCGAGCAGCAGGTCGCGCGCCTCGGTTGCTCGTCCCTGCTTCTTCTGCTCGGCGATCTGCTCGCGCAAGTCATCGCGCAGTTCGGCAAGGGTGTCGAACTCGCTCGCGAGTTGGGCAAAGTCGTCGTCAGCCTCGGGGAGCTGGCGCTCCTTGACCTGCTCAACCGTCACCGTGATCTGCGTGGAAGCGCCAGCGTGCTCGCCCGCAACCAACGACGATTCGAACGTTGTCGATTCGCCGGCAGACAGCCCGTCCAGCGCCTCATCTAGACCGTCAAGCATCGTGTTGGAGCCGATCTGGTAGCTGACACCCTTGACCGTGTCAAGGACCTCGTCATCGGTCTTGGCTTCCAAGTCGATGACAACAAAGTCGCCGTCGGCGGCCGGGCGATCGGTTCCCACTAGGCTGCCGAAGCGCTCGCGCAGCGAGGTTAGTCGCTGCTCGACGTCCTCGTCGGCAACCTCGATATCGCCGACCGTGACGGTGATCGTCTCTAGCTCGGGAAGTTCGATTTCGGGGCGAACCTCGACCTCGGCCGTGAAGTGGAGTTCTCCGGTGGGGTCATCGGTGTCGGGTACGCGGGTGATTTCCACGTCCGGGCGACCCAGCGGACGCAGCTTCGCGTCGCGTGCCGCTTCCCCGTAGAAGCCGCCCAGCGACTCATTGATGGCCTGCTCAAGTACCGCACCGCGGCCGATGCGCTGGTCAATGATGCGCGCGGGCACCTTTCCCTTGCGGAAACCGGGAACCTGGATCTGGTTGCCAATGACCTTGTACGCCTCGTCGATGCTCGGCTTGAGCTCGTCGTAGGTGACCTCAACGGTCAACTTGACCTTGGTGGGTTCAAGGGTTTCGACAGCGCTCTTCACTTCGGTGTACTCCAACGGGTTGACGCGCCGCGACCGGCGCTATGGATGATGGATTGCCTGTGGCACCGCGTTTCGATGTTCGCTCCGGCGAATTTCACTGAATTTTGCATCGATACAGGCGCAACCACAACAGTCTAATACACATGCTCCGGCCGATGAGCGTCGTCGCCCATGGACGCGTCCGTTTTCTTCGATTCGGCTGCCAAGCGGGCGGCCGTGGGGGTGTGGTCCGAGACACCTTGGTATCGGCGCGGAGGCTCTCGAGGAACGCCCCACAGAAGGCCCCACAGAACGCCCTACGAAAGCACCGCGCGAGAACAACCCGAGAGAACAACCCGCGAAAATCCCCCCACCTCCGCAAGGCGTCGCCGAGTCGCATTGCCACAACGACGTGCGCCCCCGCGCTAGCAGTCTGAGGTGCGCGGGGCGACCATTCTTCGGGTGAGGTGACCCACCCATAGTCCGACAGCGATGCCGATGAGGTCCGTTACGAAGTCCGCCGGATCCCCGGCGCGGTGAGGAAGAAAAGCTGTCTGGAGCACTTCCGAGGCTCCCGCGTGGATGACCAATGCCAGACCCAGCCACCAGGAACTGAAGCAGAGCCATGTCCCCGTAACAGCGACCGCGGCGAAAATCGAGAAGTGACCGACCTTGTCGAAATGGGGTATTCCCGCGTCGGGCCCCGGGGCGTCAGGCGCGTACAAGCCATAGAGCTGGACCGCGACCGCACCAATGAAGGCAACCCACAGCAACCACCTGGGAACCCTCACTCGATTTGGCACCGCACCATGGTCCCACACACGTATCCACGATTCACCCCAGCAAGCGGACCGCCAAGGACCGGATTCGCGCCTGCTTCAGCAAGCGCGCCGATGCGAGCCAACGACGTGGGTATTTACGACGCCCACCGCCTCCATGAGCGCGAACATCGTGACGGGACCAACATGCCTGAAACCGTGGTCACGCAATTGCTTCGCGAGCGCCACCGATTCCGGGGATTCGGTGGGGATTTCCGTCACGGAGCGGGGCGTGTACCGCTGCGGCGAAGCGAATCCCCAGATGAGTGCCGATAACCCGCCCTCCGCACGCAACGCCACGGTCGCCTGTGCATTCGCTATTGTCGCCTCTATCTTGCGGCGGTTGCGCACGATCGACGAGTCCGCAAGCAGGCGGTCCACGTCGCGGTCGTCGAACCCCGCCACAGCGTCGGGCGCGAACCCGCGGAACGCGGAGCGAAATGCCTCACGCTTTCGCAGAATAGTCGCCCATGCCAACCCGGATTGAAAGACCTCCAGGGATAGTCTTTCGAAGAGGCCGGCCTCGTCGCGCACGGGGTTTCCCCATTCACGGTCGTAATAGTCGCGCATGAGCGGGTCGGTCGCCGCCCAGCCAGGGCGCGCTAAACCATCTATGCCAAGAACGAGGCCCGAGTCTGCCGCGAGGATGCCTTCCATAAACCGATTCTGTCAGGTTGCCCGCGCCCCGGGCCCGCCGCGCGGGCAACCTGTGGAAGATATTTCGCTATCGAAGTGCGCCCCGTAGGCACGCATCCGACAATGTTAAGGACTCGGTACCTCCCAACTACGCAAAGGATAGGAATCGTTTGTACCGCCATTCGAGTTTTTCGCGGTCAGGGTGGTGAACCGATCTACTAGGCGTCGTCAGCAAACGGCCGTGCATTTCCTGAAGACCATGAAGGAGCATTGGCCCATCCCGCTCCGCTAACAGTTCGGCATCGACAACTACGCGTAGATCGGGAGATACCCCAATGAGATCCTGGTCGTAAGCGGCATGATGGATCTTGCATAGCGCCAGGCCATTTGAAACTGTCGGTGACCCATCAGGTTCAGAATCCGGGATTATATGGGCTGCATCGAGCAACGATCCATGAGCAAGGGAGCAGATCGCGCAGCGAATGCGGTATGCGGTGAGAACGCGCGTCCGGAAGGCGGGCTGGTGCAACCGAACCTTCGCCAACCGCCGCGCATAGTCCCGCTGGGGTGGCGTGAGTTGCCGCACGTCGCCCATGAAACGGAATGCCTCATCAAGCGCGATCACAAAGACACGATCCTCTGGGTACTCGTCCACAACGTACACCGGAGCGATCGGCGTGTAGATCCCGACGGTCTCTTTCCGAAACAAGACAAGCGGGACCCCGGTTTCAATTGCATTGCGGAGCTTGACGTTCGATCCGCCCCACGGATCCCCCTTCTCGTATGCGTAATGCAATAGCCCGTCTTCGGATTCAAGATCTTCGTAGGGTCCGTGGACGGACTGCACAACCGAAAATGTTGACGCAAAGTCACGTGGGTTGCGGATTCCACGTGAAAAGTCGATGAGCGGGAACTTGCGGCCGTCGACGCTGAAATTCAGTAATTCATCACGGTGTAGAAATCCGCCGTTCGCACCAGCATTCGACAAAACCTCCTCGATGATGCGCCCTCGCAGCTCGTGCTCAACTACCGATTCCACGCGGGCAGCTTTTCATGCATCATGAGCAAGATCAATGGACTTTCTCCCCTATCCATTTCTGGAAATTGCAGACCACGACCAAGTTTGCGTCGTGGGCCGGTCCGCCGCACGTAATTACCAGGGTGCCTGCGCAACAAAGAACAGGCGCGCAGCGCGATCCCGCCAGCAACTTGCACGGATCACGTTGCGCGCCTGCGGCGCCGGTGCCCTATCGGCCAACAGCCGCGAAACCGGGGGTCGATTACGCGGTCGACCGATGGCTTACGCGGATGCGCTACCCACAGTGGTGTCACCGACCTTTGCCGTATACGTCGTCCCAGACGCAATGTCCGGGGTCGACACGAATACGGCCTTCACAGCCTCCGTCGGGGTGACGGAGGCAACGGTGGCGGCGGCCTCGTCCACTATCTCGATCTCGGATCCGGCGGCCTGTTGCGAATCGAGCGAGATTTGCACGAACGCCTGTCCCGTCGGACTGATCGACATGTCGCCGGACCATGCGGCAACCAGAGTCCCACCCGACACCGTGAAATCACCATTGGCGTCGAGTGCCCCGTTCCCGGAACCAGCCGGGCCCGAAATCGTGGTTGTCCCCCCGGTGATGTTCAAGGACCCGTTCGAATCGAGCCCATCGCCGCCGACTTGCAGGGTGATAGTTCCGCCGGTGATGGTCAAGGACTGTCCGCCGTCCGCTTCATCACCGCCGCCGCCACCAGGTCCACCGCCGGGCCCGCCTTGCCCCCCGCCGGCGCCATTGTCGGAGCCGCTCCCCGCAGGCGGCGTGCCATCGCCTTGCCCATTTGCCGGCGTCTGCCCGTCCGCCTGCGCCTGCCCGTCCGCCTGCACCTGCCCGTTCGACGAATCGGCGGTTGCCTGCTGACTCGCGGAATCACCGGTGGAGTCCTCGGTTGCTACGGTCTGCGCGGACACATCGGAATAGCTCGCGCTGCCGGGGTCTGAAGAGGCGTTTGTAGATTCGTCGGTGGCCTCGTCCGTGCTATCGGTTTCGGTGCCCGGGGCGTCGCCCGCCGCATTGATTCCGTCGTCACTTGAGACAACCGATGTGGCGCCGCCGCCCAGGGTGACCGCGAACCCCTCAAGCCCCTCTTCGGATTTGGCTATGTCGATCGTCCCGTCGTCGACGCTCAAGGCGACGTCCGCGTGCATGCCATCGTCGGTGGCCGCGACGGAATACGTGCCGCCGGTGACCGCCACATCCGTGGCCGCTTGCACGCCATCGTCTCCGGCTGTCACACTCACCGAGCCACCGGCCAGCCAGACAAATCCCTTGGTATCGTCCTCGTCCTGACTCGATTTGATGCCATCGCCTGTGGCATTGAGCGTGATGGTCCCGTCAACGATCTTCACCGCGTCCTTGCCCACCAGCGCATCATCGGCCGCCGTGACCGTGAGCGTCCCCGAAGCGATCACCAGATCGTCGCGCGACGAAATGCCATCATTCCCGCGCCCGTTGACAGTCAGTTCGCCGGTTCCGGCGATCGTCAGATCCGCCTGCGAATAGACCGCCGCGTTAGCATCCGCGTCCTCTTCGTACGACGAAGCGTCGCTGAGGGTGTTTTGCGAATTTGCCGCGGTCACCAGTGCAACCGCGTCAGCGGAATCAACCTGAATAGCTGGGCCCAAGTCGGTGTCGATTGTGACGTTGTCCAGGATCAGGATGACGGTGGCCTCGTCCCGCGCATCGATCACAACGCGACCGGAAGAGTCCCCGCCAAGCCGGTACACGCCAGCGGCGCTGATCGTTGTGACCCCGTCAGACGAGGTGGAAACTGAGGTGGCGTTGTCGCCGGTAACCGTGGCATTCGTCCCCGACAAGGACACTTCCGTTGGCGTTGCCCCGTCCCAGGCAGAAGAATCAACGACGTTCACATCCGCGTTC
The DNA here is from genome assembly GCF_006715765.1 of Rarobacter incanus. Lineage (NCBI taxonomy): Bacteria > Bacillati > Actinomycetota > Actinomycetes > Micrococcales > Rarobacteraceae > Rarobacter > Rarobacter incanus. Next base: position 11,489 of record NZ_VFNV01000001.1, on the reverse strand, counting down.
GCAGCGATCAGTTCCGCGGCCGTTTGGCCCGCCGCGACGGTTTGGGCTGCGGGCGTTGACGTCGCAGCATTGGTGGTCCCGCTGGTTCCCGATCCGCACGCGGCCAGCGCGATCAGCGCCGCTGCGGCACCCGCCGCAATACCGACGCGCCTGCGTGTCTTCTTCAGTTTCGTAGCCATTTTCATTTCCCTCCGTTGATGGTCCGCACGACGCGAGCCCAAGCATTTCCCGGCAGTTCCGGCCACATCAGTGCGCATCCGGTGCCAAACTTCGATATTTTCGTGGGCCTGATCCTGCGTTCCCACAGGAGCCTGTCGAACTCGCTGCGTCCCGTTGTGGATTTCGTTTCGACAACTACCAACCCGCCGGCCGTCGTGATCTGGCCGCCCGCCCCCCACTGCAAGTCGGTGTCGATGGTGACGCGGCTGGCTCCGTCCGGCTGCAAAAGGCTCAATCGGTCGTAGCGCGTCGAGATGACCGGCGCCAGCGCACCCACATCCGTGGCCGTGATCCGAGCGTCCTGCAGGCGCTCATCGACAAAGTTGCGTTCGACGGCGGTGAGTTGGTGCATGCCGGGGGCAAAGGCGATGGGGATCCTGGTTTTGACCGACCCGGCGCGATTTTGCCTGGTCTTCACCTCGAGGAAGCTGGTGCCGGTATCCAGGTACGATCGCGTGCGCACCTTGAAACGGCGCCTGCGTCGGGCGGCGGCACCCTGGTAACTCGCGCGATCTTGCGTGTCGAAATAGAGCGACTGATATCGCGCGATCGCCTGCGCGCCGGCGACGATTGAACCGTAGGTTGCCGCCTGCTGGTTCGCTCGCCGCTGCGCTGCTCTTAGAAGGTCGATCGCGCGATCGTGTTCCATCACGTACTTGCGGTCGATCCTGGACAGTAGTGCGGCCTCGGGCGGCAATTGATCCAGCCCGATGAGGGGAAGGTCCTTGGCCAAATCGGAAATTATGGACGAGTTCACCGTGCCACCTCCCCCGGCCTCCCGGCCAGGCGCGCCAGCGCCGCTTCCTCGGGATCGCTTAGGCTTCCCCGTGCGGGTTCGGGCCTGGTGCGGTATCGCACTTCGACAATCATTGAATCGTTGACCGTGTCGGTCTTTTGCACCGTGAAGTCCTCAATGTCCGCGTCGAGCAGCTCTTCGAGTGCCGCCGCGATGCGGGTCCTGCCCGAGTAAACATGGTCGAGGACGACGACCTGCGAACGGTATCCGCGCAACATCTTCGGGCTGTCCCCGATCCACATGACCGCGACTATCGCCGCCATGAGTGCGAGCGTGACCGGATTGACCGCGGTGGTCAAGCCCGCGATCAGGCCGAGCGCGAGGGCCGAAAAATAGTAGGCGACCTCGCGTTGCGATATCTCCGTCGAGCGCAGCCGGATGATTGACAGGACTCCGAACAGGCCAAGGCCCAGACCCATTCCGACTGACGTTTGGCCCAGTTCGATCGCGACGGCCAAGACGCCGATATTGACGCCCAGGAACGCGACCACCAGATCGCGCCTGCGGTGGCGGCGGAAGTACATCGCGAATGTCAAAACGGTGATCGCAACTATGTCTGCAGCGATCATGGTGAGGGTAGCCATGGCCGGTTCCTAACGTCGGTGGATTCCTGTTGATATCCATTAGGGGGCACCGACCCAGGTCGTTCCTGTGAGGCTTCAGTGTGAAAACTTTGTATCGCTCTTTGCGGGCGGCGGGGTATTCGGTCGAGCCGCTGAGCAAGTGGCCGCGGGCGCGCTGATAGAGTGCGCCGCCCCCCGCTGATCGAGTGCGCCGCCCCCCGCTGATCGAGTGCGCCGCCCCCCGCTGATCGAGTGCGCCGCCCCCCGCTGATCGAGTGCGCCGCCCCCCGCTGATCGAGTGCGCCGCCCCCCGCTGACCGAGTGCGCCGCCCCCCGCCGATCGAGTGCGCCGCAGGCGCGTATCGAGATCAATGACAAGGCGCGCGGGATCGTTACGACCGCATCGCGCTCGACTCAACCGGCCAGAGCGCGCGCTGGTCGACCGGCAAACGCCAGACCTCCTATTTGTCGGGGTGACAGGATTTGAACCTGCGACCTTCCGCTCCCAAAGCGGACGCGCTACCAACCTGCGCCACACCCCGCTCGCTCAGGGCATTTGCCCGAACCGCGACCGCTGGCAAGTGTAGCCGTGCGAAGCCAAGGATGGCGAATCGTCAGTAGTCCAAACGCGGCGCCCGGCAGCGCTCCACGAAACCCGTCCTACACGAACGCCCACCATCGCAACGATTCTGCAACGGGGCCCCATATTGGTATAGTTCTACGCGGACGCACCGCCAAAGTGCGCCCTGCGGACGTAGCTCAATGGTAGAGCCTCAGTCTTCCAAACTGATTACGCGGGTTCGATTCCCGTCGTCCGCTCCACGCAAACCCGGGCCGACCCGGCGAGCTTCCGCACGAATCGCGGCCGCAAGGCGGTCGGCGGACGCAAGCATCCTGCACTCTTTGGTACCTATCCATAAAGAACTGTCACAATGGTTTCATGGCGCCACTGGATCCCTGGGTTTCGAACCGCATGGGCGGGACAGGCTCTCACGAGCCCGAAGAATACAAGGTTCGCGATTCGCGCAAGCAGCTCCCCGGCGGACAAAACGGGCCCCGCGGACTGTCCCATCGCGATAGGCGCGCGATTCGCGCGGACATCAGGGCCGCCAAGAGAACCGGACGCGTGAGCCGCCCCGGGCGCGGCGATGGCGGGCACGACGGCAAACAGGGCCGCTTCGACTGGTTCCAGTTCCTTCGGGTTTTCATCGCCGCTTGCCTCGCCGCCTCCACGCTGCTGTGGGTGGCAATGATCGTAAGGTAGGCCCCGTTCCACATCGTGAGACGAATCGCGACGTCGTATAGCGCTACGTCGGCACCTAGCGCGTATGATCGACGAAGGCGCAAACCAAGGAGCGCCTCCTCACAAGCCAACACAGGAGTTCGAATCGTGCGCACGCAGATGGCAGGCACTTGCCTCACTGCCCGCGCATGTTGTCGCTGTTGTTGATGCCTGCGGCACCACCGCAACCGAGCGACACGGCCGCTCGCCCACACACCCCGCAAAGCCATTCGGGCACACGCGCACAGTACCTCTGCATGCACACACCTCACGAGGAGAAACCACACATGTCTCGCATTTTCGACAACGCAACGGAATTGGTCGGCAACACTCCACTTGTTCGCCTCAACAAGCTAGCCGATGGCATCGACGCCAACGTCCTTGCGAAGCTCGAGTTCTACAACCCAGCCAACTCGGTCAAGGACCGCATCGGTGTCGCGATCGTCGATGCGGCGGAGGAATCAGGGGCCCTGAAGCCCGGCGGAACGATTGTCGAAGGAACCTCCGGCAACACCGGGATCGCCCTGGCATGGGTCGGGGCCGCCCGCGGCTACAACGTCGTGATCACCATGCCCGAATCCATGTCGAAGGAACGCCGTGCCCTGTTGCGCGCCTTCGGCGCCGAGTTGATCCTCACTCCCGCATCGGAGGGCATGAAGGGCGCTGTGGCGGCAGCAGAAAAGGTTGCTTCCGAACGCCCCGGCGCGATCCTGGCAAGCCAGTTCGCCAACCCCGCCAACCCCGCGATCCACCGCAAGACGACCGGTGAAGAGATTTGGAACGACACCGACGGCAAGGTCGATATCCTGGTCGCAGGCATCGGCACCGGCGGGACCATCACCGGTGCGGGCGAGGCCCTCAAAGCACACAACCCGGACATCAAGATCGTCGCGGTGGAGCCCGCAGAATCTCCGCTGCTCAGCGAGGGACAGGCCGGGCCGCACAAGATCCAGGGGATTGGTGCCAACTTCGTTCCAGAGGTGCTTGACACCAACATTTATGACGAGGTCATCGCGGTTCCTTCCCAGGTCGCAATCGATACGGCCAAGCAGACCGCGGCAGCCGAGGGGCTGCTGGTTGGCATCTCCTCCGGCGCGGCGATCCGCGCCGGGCTGGATGTTGCCGCCCGGCCCGAGAATGCGGGAAAGAACGTCGTCGTGATCGTCCCCGACTTCGGCGAGCGCTACCTGTCGACCCCGCTATTCGAAGGCCTGTCCGACTGATCTCACCTGTTAGCGCAGCTGTTTGGCGCGGTTCGCGGCGCGGCCCCACAATGGTCGCACCGCGAACCGCGCCTTAGCCACTTTCCCGGGCACCACGCCCAGTCTCGCCAGAACACCGCAGAAGGAACCGCTTGCATGAGCCGATTGGGACGCATCCTGGAAACGATCCGCGAGGATGTTGATGCCGTGCGACGCGGGGACCCCGCGGCCCGGACTACCGCGGAAATCGTGCTGTCATACCCGGGCCTGCACGCCGTGTGGGGGCACCGCGTCGCGCACGCGCTGTGGCGCCGGCCCGGGGGCAGGCTCGTCGGCAGATTGGTATCTCAGCTCAACCGCACGCTGACCGGCGTGGAGATCCACCCCGGTGCACGTATCGGACGTCGGCTGTTCATCGACCACGGCATGGGCGTTGTCATTGGAGAAACAGCCCAAATCGGCGACGATGTTGTCCTGTTTCACGGAGTCACGCTCGGCGGACGCTCCATGTCCCGCGGCAAGCGCCACCCAACCCTCGGCGACTGCGTAGTTGTTGGCTCGGGCGCGAAAATCCTTGGACCGGTGTGGATCGGCGACGGATCGCAGATCGGGGCGAACGCTGTGGTCGTCAAAGACGTCCCGGCCGGAACCGTAGCGATCGGCGTGCCAGCTAAGACGCGGGCGGCAAGACGGCGAACCGCCGGTGAACCTTTGGAAGACCCGGCGCTCCTCGTTGAATACGTGATCTAATCGGCAGCGCAACGGCAAAATCGGCAGCGTCGAACTGGCCCCTACCCCCGTTGACATGAGGGGCACCAGTACAGTTTTCGACCCGCCAATTCCTCCGCCCGCACCGCATTGCCGCACACCAGGCAGGGCAAGCCCTGGCGGCGGTAGACGTAGAACGGACCGCCCGCCGAATCCCGATCGTGCGTCGTCACGATCGTTCCCGTCGCGGCGCCCCGGCGCATTGTCTCGACAAGATCTGACCACAGCGCGAGAACCCTCGCCGCTGCGACCTTCCGGCTTGGCGTATGCGGGTCCAGCCCGGCGCGAAAAAGCGATTCCGCCCGGTAGATGTTGCCAACCCCGGCGATGACCGACTGATCCATCAGCGCAACCGCAATAGGCGTTGACCGCCGGTCGATCGCGGCAAAGAACCGACGCGGATCCGCGTCGGGGCGGATGGGATCTGGTCCCAGTCGCGCGATCACCGCTTGCCGCTCGGCATCAGTGATGACCTTGCACACCGCGGGCCCCGTCAGATCCGCCACGGCGTGCTGCCCCAACAATCGCACGCGCACCTGCCCGCGCGGCGGCGGCGGAAAGGCGACCCCCGCGGGCAGGTTCGTGTCCTTCTCCCCTACCCGTTTGCGCGGCGCACCAATGGCGTGCGAAACGGCGACCGTGCCGTCTCCGGCGAACGTCCACGATCCGTAAAGGCCCAAGTGCACCTGCATGAACAAGGGATCGGCGGACTCGAAAGCGACGAATAGCTGCTTTCCGTACGCCTCCGCGCCCGCACACATGCGCCCGGAAATCAGCGCGGCGCCGCCCGCGAACCGGCCCTGCGGGCTCGAAGCTATTGGCGCGGACCCGCGAAACAGCTCCGTGATGACTCGCGCGAGCCGGTGAACAGTGTGCCCCTCAGGCATCGCTTCCTCCGGACCCGACCGACCGCAGGGTAAACCAGCGACCGGGCGCCACAACAGTGGACAGCCGGGCGGGAGGCGGGGAACTCGTCGGTGAAAATTCGATGGTCAGCGCGACGCCTCGTAGGCGGCGACCTCGTCGATGCGGCGCTGGTGCCGCGGAAGACCGGTGAACGGCTCCGCCAAGAAGACCCGGATCATTTCGAGGATTTCGGCATAGGTGTGTTGCCTTGCACCAACCGCGACGATGTTCGCGTCATTGTGTTGGCGAGCGAGCCGCGCCGTCTCGATCGACCAGGCCAAGCCCGCGCGCACGCCGCGCACCTTATTGGCCGCAATTTGCTCGCCGTTGCCCGACCCGCCGATAACGATGCCCAAGGACCCCGGCTCGCCCACGACGGCCTCGCCTGCGGCGAAGCAGAACGACGGATAGTCGTCTTCGGCATCGAAAACGAATGCGCCGTGATCGACAACGTCGTGCCCGTCGGAACCCAGGTCGGCCTTAAGCTGCTCCTTGATCTCGAATCCGGCATGGTCAGTGGCAATGTGAACGCGCATGGCCACCATTTTGCCCCATCGATGCGCAAACTGCGGAACCGGGCCGGGCACCGCAACTGAGCGCGCGCGTCACCGTTCAGCATCGACACGTAGGCTTGTGGCTATGACTGAGTCGACATCCACACCCAACCAGCAGCGAAGCGGCATAGCAACCGGCCAGTTCGACCCCCGCATCCGCCCCCAGGACGACCTGTACCGGCACGTGAACGGCCCGTGGATCGATGCCTACGAAATCCCGGCCGATCGCGCCGCCGACGGCCCCTTCCGGCAACTCGCCGACCGCGCCGAGGAGCAGGTGCGGGACATCATCACGGGGGCTTCCAGCGAAGATTCGAATCCCAACTTGCGCAAGGTGGCCGCGCTGTTCGGCAGCTTCATGGACGAGGCAGCCTTGGAGTCGGCCGGTTACGAACCCCTGCGGGCCGACCTGGAGGCGATATCCGCATGCACAATTAAGGACGAGGCCCTTGTCACCCTCGCGAGGCTGCAACGCGCGGGGGGGCCCGCCCTCGCCGGGTTCTGGGTCGACACGGACCGCGTGAACCCGGATGAATACGCGCTCTACCTGATGCAGGCCGGCTTGGGCCTTCCCGACGAGGCGTACTACCGCGAGGAACAGCACGCACAGACCCTGGCCGCCTACCGCGCGCACATCGAAAAGGTGCTGACCCAAGCGGGGGCTGCCTTGGGCGATGTGGTCCCCGCCGCCGCGAGCGCGGCCGCAGCGATCGTTGACTTCGAAACTGAGGTCGCTTCACACCACTGGGATGCGGTGCGCAAGCGCGACGCGCAGGCGACCTATAACCCGATGTCGCTCGGGGACCTGGTCGTCTCGGCGCCCGGTTTCGACTGGTCGGCGTGGGCTCACGCGGTCGGTATTCCGCAAACCGCTTTCCCGCGCCTGATCGTGCGCGAGCCGAGCTTCTTTACCGGCCTGGGCCAGGTGTGGGAGCAGGCCAAACTGGAGACCATTAAGGCGTGGGCCGTCTTCCACGTGCTGCGCAAGTATTCGCCGTACCTGCACGGCGCCGCGGTGGACCTCAACTTCGATTTCTACGGGCGCACCCTCACGGGGGCAACCGAGGTGCGGACCCGCTGGAAGCGCGGGGTTTCCTTGGTGGAAGGCGCGCTGGGCGAGGTTGTCGGGAGGCTGTACGTCGAACGCCACTTCCCCGCGACGCACAAGGCACGCATGGATGAGTTGGTCGCGAACCTGATTGAGGCGTACCGCCGATCGATCACGAACCTGGAGTGGATGGGCGCCGAAACCCGCCAGCGTGCGCTCGCGAAGCTTGACAGCTTCACCCCGAAGATCGGCTACCCGGCAGTGTGGCGCGACTATGCGGGACTGGAGTTCGACGCCGCGGACCTGGTCGGGAATGTGCGGGCCTCGAACCTGTTCGACCTCGATTTCGAACTGCGCAAGCTGGGTGGACCGATCAACCGCGACGAATGGTTCATGACGCCCCAGACCGTCAACGCGTACTACAACCCGGGCATGAATGAGATAGTCTTCCCCGCCGCCATTTTGCAACCGCCGTTCTTCGACATCGACGCCGACGATGCAGCCAATTACGGTGGCATCGGGGCCGTTATCGGCCACGAGATCGGCCACGGCTTCGATGACCAGGGCTCGCGGTACGACGGGCAGGGACGGCTGGTCGATTGGTGGACGGAGAATGACCGCGCGGAATTCGAGTCCCGCACCAAGGCACTGATTGCCCAATACGATGCGTTTGTTCCGCGCCAGTTGGGTCCTGACGGCCCGCACGTCAACGGTGGACTGACGATCGGGGAAAACATTGGCGATCTGGGCGGGCTGTCCATCGCCCTGCGCGCGTATGAACTCGCGCTGGGCGGGTCGCTCGACTCGGCACCCGTAATCGATGGATTGAGCGGCGCTCAGCGGGTGTTCCTTTCGTGGGCGCAGGTATGGCGACAAAAGATCAGGGACGAGGCCCTCGTCCAACGAATCAGCGTCGATCCCCATTCGCCCAACGAGTTCCGGTGCAACGGCATTGTCAGCAACGTCGATGCGTTCTACGAGGCTTTCGACGTGTCCCCCACCGATGCCCTGTACCTGGATCCCGCAGCGCGCGTGACGATCTGGTAGCGCCCACGCGCACCTTGGGCGTCTTAGGTATAAGAGGCAGGAGGCTTCTTCATGCACTCGGATACGGGCTGGACCGATCACGTGATCTGGTGGCAGTTGTACCCGCTGGGTTTTTGCGGAGCGCCGATCCGCGTTCCCGACCAGGGCCCGGGACCGCATCACCGGCTCGCCCGCATCGATGCGTGGCTTGACTACGCCGTTGAGCTGGGCGCCTCGGGGCTCTTGCTGGGGCCCGTCTTTTCATCGCAGTCGCACGGGTACGACACGACGGATCACTTCGCGATCGATGCACGACTTGGTGATGAAGAGGATTTCGCGCGGCTGGTTTCTTGCTGCCGCGCCCGCGGGTTGCGCGTGGTGCTCGACGGGGTTTTCAGCCACGTCGGGGATCGTCATCCCCTATTCCTTCAGGCTCTTGCCGCAGGCCGCAATTCACCCGCGGCCCAGTTGTTCGACATCGACTGGGATGCGCCCGGGGGCCCGCGCGCGGCGGTGTTTGAGGGGCACGGATCCCTGGTTCGCTTGAACCACGAGTCGGCGCGGACGATCGACTTCGTCGTTTCGGTCATGAACTACTGGCTGGACCGCGGCGCGGATGGATGGCGCTTGGACGCCGCCTACTCCGTCCCGGTTTCCTTTTGGGCGCGGGCGCTGGCGAGAGTGCGCGTAGCCCACCCGCGTGCCTGGTTCCTCGGCGAGGTGATTCACGGCGACTATGCGGCGTTCATCGCCGGGTCCGGAGCCGACTCTTTGACCCAATACGAGTTGTGGAAGGCGGTGTGGTCGTCGCTGCTCGAACGCAACCTATTCGAGTTGGATTGGACGCTGGGCCGGCATAACGAATTCCTCGAAACCTTTGTACCGCAAACGTTCGTGGGCAACCACGACGTGACCCGGATAGCATCGCGGATCGGGCAGTCGCGCGCGGTGCTGGCCGCCGCCATTTTGTTCACGGTAGGTGGCGTCCCATCACTTTACGCGGGGGACGAGCAGGGATTCACCGGGCTGAAGCAGGAACGCGAGGGGGGCGACGACGATATCAGGCCGCCGTTTCCGCAGTCGCCCGCGCAGCTTTCGGATTTGGGGGCCAGGACCCACCGCGCCTACCAGGATCTGATCGCCATTCGCCGCCGCAACCCGTGGCTCCACACGGCACGCACCCAAACCACGGAACTCACCAACACCACCATCGTGTACCGCTCCCGGGCAGCGCAGGCCACCGAAAACCGTTGGATCGAAACCTCCATTGATGCGACCGGGGAGGGCGCGGCATCGATCCGCGACCACTGCGGTGCGGTGCTGTGGCGGTGGCCAAAGTGACGGCGCGCAACCGGGTACCGCGGCCGGGTCAGTCGAAGATCGGGCCCTGAGTCCGCGAACGCTTGAGCTCGTAGAAGCCCGGCGTGGAGGCGACCAGGACGCAGCCGTCCCACAACCGGCCGGCCGCTTCCCCGTGCGGGGTGGGAGTTACGACGGGCCCAAAGAACGCAACGCCGCCGAAAGCCACCACGGGGGTCCCCACGTCGTCCCCGACTAACTCGATCGCCTTGCCGTGCGAGGCACGCAGCGCCTCATCAAAACGGTCTGTGTGCGCCGCGGCGGCGAGCGACGCGGGCAGGCCCACCTGGTCAAGCGCTTCGGCGATCACGGCGTCGAAGTCGGTGCGCCCGGCCAGGTGGATGCGTTCTCCCAGCGCGTCATAGAGGGGCTTGACGATGCCGTCGCCGTGGCCCGCTTGCGCCGCGATAACGACTCTGACCGGGCCCCAGGCGCGCTTCATCAGCTCTTGGTACTTTTCGGGCAGGTCCCGCCCCTCATTGAGCACCGCAAGCGACATGACGTGCCACCGGACCGTAACCGGCCGAACAGCGGTGACCTCGTCCATCCATCGTGACGTCATCCACGCCCACGGGCACGAAGGGTCGAACCAGAAGTCGGCGATGCCTGCTTGGGTTGTTTCAGTCATGACTCAACGCTAATGCACGCCGAGAGCGAAAGTGGCGCAAACTTTTAGGCACCCCACGCAAATGCATGGAAAGATTGATTGAGGGAACTAAACCGATGACCCATTTCGCTGCCACATCAAGGAGCACAATGCCTGGGGAAAACCTGACCCGATCAGAAGCCATCGAACGCGCCAAGGTCGTCGACGTCAAGACCTATGACGTCTCGCTCGATCTCACGGTGGGGCCCAAAACGTTCACCTCGACCACGGTCATCGAGTTCGATGCGACCCCGGGGCAAGCAACCTTCCTTGACCTGGTCGCCCCGCGCGTGCGCGAGATTGAGCTCAACGGGGAACCCGTCGACCCAGCCGCGGCGTTCGCGGACTCGCGTATCGCCCTGCGCGGCCTGCACGCGCACAACACCGTGCGGGTCGTCGCAGACTGCGGCTACACCAACACCGGCGAGGGACTGCATCGCTTCGTTGACCCCGTCGATGACCAGGCGTACGTGTACTCCCAGTTCGAGGTGCCCGACGCGCGCCGCATGTACGCAACCTTCGAGCAGCCCGACCTCAAGGCGACTTTCACCTTCACGGTGAAGGCACCGAGCAACTGGCAGGTCGTATCGAATTCACCCACCCCCGACCCGCAGGATCACGCGGACGGCACCGCCACCTGGGCCTTCGCGCCAACCCAGAAGATTTCGACGTACATCACCGCATTGGTCGCGGGCCCCTACCACGTCGAGCGCGGCGAACTCACTAGCCGCGACGGACGCACCATCGCGCTGGGTGTCTTTTGCCGCGAATCCCTGGCCAAGCACCTCGACGCCGACTACATCATGGACATCACGCGCGCGGGATTTGAGTTCTACGAGGCGCGCTTCGATGTTCCCTACCCGTTCGAAAAGTACGACCAGCTCTTCGTGCCCGAATACAACATGGGGGCAATGGAAAACGCGGGATGCGTCACGTTCACGGAAACCTACGTGTTCCGCTCCAAGGTCACCGACGCGATCCGCGAACGCAGGGTCGTGACGATTCTGCACGAGCTCGCCCACATGTGGTTCGGCGACCTGGTGACGATGAAGTGGTGGAACGACCTGTGGCTCAATGAATCGTTTGCCGAATGGGCATCGACCCTGGCCACCGCCGAGGC